>NZ_BSDI01000019.1 GCF_027923225.1 Phytohabitans aurantiacus | reverse complement strand
CGCCCTCACCCGCCTACACCTCGGCGGCTACCAAACCCCACTACCCGGCCGCAACTCTCCCACCTGACCCACACATCAGACAGGAGAGCCAAAAGCGCGTGGTTTGATCTCTTTTCCGCGTGTATTTGCCCTTGATCCATGCGACGTTCCTTGATCGGGGTTGCGCCGCGCTGGTCGCCTAGGCCGCCGCCGCCGCCGCGCGCAGCGCGGCGAACTCGGCCGCCAACGCGTCGAGCTGGAAGTGCGCGTTGAGTCCGCTTGGATTGGGCAGCACCCACAGCCCCGCCGCCCCGAGCCCTTCAGTCTGCCGTCCCACGGCAGCCTTCGGCCGTCCGAAAGCCGTCCGGTAGGCGGTTACACCCACCACCGCCACCCACCGCGGCCGGCGTCGGGCCACCTTGGCGGCGAGGATTTGACCGCCTTCGACCAGTTCGGCGACGGCCAACTCGTCCGCGCGCGCGGTGGCTCGGGCCACCAGGTTCGTGATCCCTAGTCCGTACTCCAGCAGTTCTCCCTGCTCAGCCGGGTCGAGCTGACGCGGGGTGAAGCCCGCCCGGTGCAGCGCCGGCCAGAATCGGTTGCCCGGCCGCGCGAAATGGTGGCCTGTCGCGCCCGAGTAAAGGCCCGGGTTGATCCCGCAGAAGAGCACGTCAAGATCGTCGCGGATCACGTCTGGGATGGTGCAGCCGGCTGCGGCGGCGACCTGGGATTTCGAGGGCCTCATCCCTTTATCGTTGCCGCCTGATCGACATGAGGCCGACCCCTACGAGGACGGCTGCTGTGACGAGAAAAACGCACGCTGCTACCACCAGGTGCCACGGTTGGAGCGCTGCCATAGAGCGCACCCTATGGGGTCGGCGCCACCATTTCCTTGCCTGGCGATAGCCGATCAAGGGATTTCGTCGCGATCAAGGGCATTGTCACGTGAAAAAGAGATCAAAGCGCGTGCGTTAGCCCTTGATCGGCGGGAGAGAGAGGGGGTGGGGCTGTGGGCGCGCGGCGGCCCGGGCGAGGAGCCCAGGCCCCACCCGGCCCCGCCGATCAAGGGAAATCGCATGGATCAAGGGCAAATACACGCGGAAAAGAGATCAAAGCGCGTGCATTCGCCCTTGATCGACGAGAAGAGGGGCGGCGCGGCGGGGGAGAGGCGCGGCGCGGCCGGGCGGGCGCACGGGCGGGCGGCGCGGTCCGGCGGCGCGGGCTCGGCGGGCCGGCGGCGCGGGCCGGGCGCAGTCGGGCGCGGGGCGCGGCGGCGCGGGGTGTGATGGCGCCGGAGTGTGGTCGCGCGGGAGTGGGTGGCGCGAGCTGGGACGGGGTGGGCGGGGCGCGGTGGGTTAGAGGGAGCGGAGGAAGGAGCCGTCTATCGGGATGGCGGTGCCGCTTACGTAGCTGGCCGCGGGCGAGAGCAGGAAGGCGGCCACGCGCCCAAACTCGGCGGGGTCGCCTATGCGGCGGAGCGGGATCGACGCCTCCGCCTCGGCGCGGGCACGGTCGGCGTCGCCGGTGGCGGCGAACAGCTCGCGGTTGCGGTCGGTCAGGAAGCGGCCGGGCAGCAGGCTGAACACGCGCAACCCCCGGGGACCGTACTCGTCAGCCATGTCCTTGGCCACCGCCGCCAGCCCCGGCCGGAGGCCGTTGGAGATGCCGAGGCCGGGGAGCGGGCTGCGCACGGAGGTTGACAGTACGAGGCCGATGGCCCCGCCTTCACCGAGTGCGCCGGCCACCGTGCGGGCTGCCCGGACGGCGCCGAGGAAGACCGTCTCGAACGAGTCGCGCCACTGGTCGTCGCTGATCTCGGCGGCGGTGCCGCGCGGCGGTCCGCCCACCGACAATAGTGCGCCGTCCAGCCGGCCGAACTGGTTCCGGGCCGCCTCGACGAGGTGGCCCGCGGCGGCCGGGTCGCGGAGGTCGGCCGGTACGCCGAAGGCTCGATCGCCGAGCTTTTCGCAGGCGGCGGCCACACCGTCGGCTGAGCGGGCGGATAGCACCACGCGGGCTCCGTCGGCCACCAGGCATTCTGCGGTGGCGAACCCCAAGCCACGGGACGCGCCGGTGAGGACGTACACCCGTTCGCTGAGTCCGAGATCCATGAGCTGATCGTGTCACGAGCGGCGTCGATGCCACCATCGGCGGGGGCGGGGCGTGCGGGAGGCGAGCTCGGCCGCCGCGGCTCCGGTGAGCGGGACCGAGCGGGCCAGGTCCAGGCCGTCCTGCCAGCCGCCCTGTGGCGGCCGGCCGGCGGCCCACTCGGCGAACACCTCTGGCCATCGCGCGCCGAACGAAGCCGCCAGCAGCGGCCAGTGCCGCGCCACATCACCGGCCCGCTTCCGCAACAACGCCCGCCGGGCAGCCTCGACAAGGCGCGCGTCAAACCCGTCGGGGATGGCCGCCCCGGCGACCAGCGCCTCAACAAGCGCCGCCTGCCTCTCCTGCAGCGTCTCACCCGATCCCGGCGATCTTGCGCTTGTCATGTCCCAAACCGGGCAATCCGCCATGACAACTGCAAGATCGACGTGAGCGGGGCCGGGGAGCGGGTCATGTCATCACCGGGTAGCCGGAAGCTGCCGCTATCGCGTCCAGCTCGGCGCGCAATGTGGCGGCGGGTGGGTAGGTGCCGTCGCGTTCCAGCATCAGCGCCGGCGGGCGGTGCCGCTCGCAGAGGCCCGTGACCAGGTCAAGGACCGGCTCGGGTACCGCGTGGGTGTGGGTGTCGTGGTAGAGGCCGTCGTGTTCGGCGCCGCCGGCCACGTGGACGTACGCCACCCGCTCCAAGGGCAGGTGGTCGAGCAGGTCGACCGGGTCGATGCCACGGTTGCGAGCGTTGGCGTACACGTTGGCCACGTCGAGGAGCAGCCCCGCCCCGGTGCGGTCGAGGATCTCGGTCAGGAACTCCGCCTCGGTCAGCTCGTCGTCCGGCCAGTCGAAGAGCGCGGCGATCGGCTCCAGCGCGATCGGCACCGGCAGTTCGGCCTGGGCACGGGCGACGTTGGCGACCACCGCGTCGACCGCCTCGCGGCTGCGTGGCAGCGGAAGCAGGTGACCCGCCTCCAGGCCGCCGGCCCGCACGAACGCGATGTGCTCGCTGACCAGCGGAGCGCCCAGCCGCTCGGCGGCGGTGGCGAGGTGGCGCACGCGGGCCGGGTCGACGGGCTCGGCGCCGCCGAGGGAGAGCCGCACGCCGTGCGGCACCACCGCCACACCCCGGTCGCGCAGCGCGGTGAGCGGTTCCGGCAGCGGTCCGGTAGCCGGCACCGACTCGGCGATCACCTCGGTGAAGCGCAACCCGGGCAGATCAGCCACGAACCCGGAGATCTCGGGACGCCACCCGATGCCGACCCCGTACATGCTCCCCAGTGTGCGACCCGGTGTCACGCGCGCCGGACGGCCTCTTCGACCAGGTCGAGAACGCGCCCGAGGTCGCCCGCCGGGCGCCCCATGGCCAGGTGCAACACCAGGCCGTCGTAAGCCAGCTCCAAAAACTGCGTCAAAACCTCAAGGGGTACGTCGTCCCGCAGCACCCCGGCCTCCCGCTGGCGGCGCAGGCGCTCGTGGGTCGCGTCGGTGATCGCGGCCGACCGCTGCGCCCACCTCTTGGCGAAGTCTGGGTCGGTGCGCAGCCGGCGGGACACCTCCAGCTGGCTGCCGAGCCAGCCGGCGGTCTCGCTGGAGTCGGCGCGGGCGAGCAGGTCGCGCATGACCTGGACGAGGCCGTTGCGCGCCACGGTCTCGACCATGGCGACGGCGTCGTCTTCGGCGACGGCGAGGAAGAGCGAGTCCTTGTCGCGGAAGTGGTGGAAGATCGCACCCCGGGAGAGCCCGGTCGCCTCTTCGAGCCGGCGTACCGTAGCGCCCTCGTAGCCGTGCCGAGCGAAGCAGGCCCGCGCCGCGCCGAGGATCTCCTGGCGGCGTGCGTCGAGCTGGTCCTGGCTTACCCTGGGCACGCAGCGATCGTGTCATGACGACCCAGCACGGGGCAATCCGTACGTACGGCTTGGTTAACCGCGCCGGCCGACCAGAAGCGCCTGGGCGCCCCGCCCCACCCGTCCAGCCCGGTCGAACAGCTCGGTCTCGGCCAGGCCCACGCCGCTCGGGTCGAGCGTGGTGCGGGCGCTCATGCACATCCACTCGCCGGCCGGCTGGCGGTGCAGGTGGACGGTCAGCTCGGTGTTGATGAAGAGCCACTCGTCCGAGTCGATCAGGCCGCTGACGCCGTTGCCGGAATCGGCCAGTACCAGCAGGCGCTGCAGGCCGCTCGGCTCCTCACCCGACACCAACGGCACCCGCTGCCGGGCCCACACGACGGCCGGGCCGGGCTCCTCGAAGTGTCCCTCGGCGAACCGCCACTCCAGCGCCTTCAGGTACCCGACCTGCCACATCGACTGGGCGAAGGTCGTCTCATCGGCCGGCAGCGGCGGCGCGGGCGCGGGTGGCGGCAGGGTGAGGTCGAGCGGTGCGGTGCGCACCCGCCAGGCGCGCGCCTTGACAACTGGGCGTTCGCCGACGAGTAGCTCGGCCTCGACCAACTCCACGGAGCGGCCCGGCCGGACCACCTGGGCGCGGGTGCGTATCTCGGTCACCGGCACCGCGCCGAGGATCTCGACGGTCAGGCGCACCACCTGGGCCGGGCCGGCCACTGTGGACGGTACGCGCTCGATGGCCCGAGCCAGCAGGGCGGACGGCGGGCCGGCGTGCTGCTGCCCGGGCACCCAGGGGCCCTGCGTGTGCGGCGTGGCGGCGAACGCGTCGTCGCCGACCGGTTCGTAGAAGCTCATCGAGAGTGATTCTGGCAGGATCGAAGCGTGCGTCCCACAGCGCTCAATGGTTCGCCCAGTCCAGGCGCCGCCGCGCCACCTCCCTCGCTCACTGTGGCCGCGGTGCAGGCCGAGGCGGTGCCCGGCGATGTCGCGGGCAACGCGGCACGGGCGGCCCAACTCGCAAGGATCACCGCCGACCAGGGGGCCACGCTGGCGGTACTCCCAGAGCTTTTTCTACCGGCGTATCACCCGCCTGTTTTGAAGCGGACGGCGACCGACGTGGCGGCCGATGGCGCCGGACGCGTAGCGGACGGGCGCCTGGATCCGTTGCGCGCGGCGGCCCGCGAGCGCGGAGTGGTCGTTGTGGTTGGCGCGGCCGTGCGGCATCCGGACGGCCGGCGCACGTGTGCGGCGCTGGTGGTGGATCGGGCCGGCGAGGTGTCGGCCGCGTACGACAAACAGCACCTGTGCGGACCGGACGAAAAAGCGCTGTTCACGCCCGGCGCGTCCGGTGCGACGCTCGTGGTGGACGGATGGCGGTTCGGGCTGGGGGTTTGTTACGACGGTTGTTTTCCCGAACATGGCCGGGCGGCGGCGGTGGCGGGCGCGCACGCGTGCGTGTATCCGAGCGGATACGTGGTGGGTTCGGAGCATCGGCGCGATGTGTATTACGCGGCGCGAGCGCTCGACAACTCGATGTATGTGGTTTTCGCGAACTCGGTCGGCGGAGTGGCGCCGTGGCGATTCAACGGTGGGGCGGCCATCTATGACCCGGAAGGGCGACCGCTGGAGCGCGCGCCGGACGAGGGCGAGCGGGTCGTGGTGGCGACGCTCGATGCCAGCGAGGTGGACCGTGTGCGGGCGGCGCACGCCATGCTCGCCGAACACCGTCCTGACCAGGGAAAACGTCGGCCCGAGCTGGCGGCCTGAGTTGTCACACAGCTTGTTAACGATTCGGATCTGTTGTAAGGACCACGTGGTCACGTAGGGTGCGCGAGTGCCCCTCCTGCTCCTCGATCTGGACAACACCCTGCTCGACCGTGCAGGGGCGTTCGTGGGGTGGGCAAAGGGGTTCCTGGCCGAGATCGGCGCGCCGCTGGCAGACCTCGACTGGCTGATCGCCATCGACGCCGATGGACTGACCGACCGGTGGGACGTCGCCGACGCGATCCGCGACCGGTACCGGCTGCGCATCCCGTCGATCGACCTCGTCGACGAGCTCACCGAAGGGCTGGTCGAGCGCCTCTCGCTCGATCCGCTGGTGGCGTGCGCGCTGCGGATCGCCGACGACGCCGGCTGGGTGCCGGTGGTGGTCACGAACGGTGCGAGCCGGCAGCAGGACATCAAGATCAGGCGGACCGGGCTGGATCAGTACGTCGCCGATTGGGTGATCTCCGAAGACGCCGGGGTCAGCAAGCCGAACCCGCGGATCTTCGCGCTCGCGGCGCAGCGGGTGCGGATGCGGCTCCAGGGAGCGTGGGTGATCGGCGACAGCCCGGAGGCCGACATCGGCGGGGCGGCCGCGATGGGGTTGCCCAGCGTGTGGCTGCACCGGGGCCGCACGTGGGTCGAGTCGCGGTTCAGGCCGACACGGATCGCCGAGGGTGTGATCCCGGCCCTGGCGACGGTGCTCGCCAGCGCGGGAGCCGCGCGCTACGCCTGAATAATCGGTTGCCCTCCCGCAGAAGGGTGCTTTTACTTGTCCTCGGATCGAGTGAAAGGGGGTCGCGTAATGGTTGCCATCGTCTCGCGCCTTCGCATGCCCACTTTCGCCTCGAACCAGGAGACCCCATCATGCCCCGTCGCCGCTTTGACGACGATGACTTTGACTTTGTGAAGCGGGGGCCGCGCGCCGCGGCCGCCTTTGATACCAACGCCGACACCGACGAGCCCGAGACCGGCCATCGCTGGTCCACATGGGACGGTTCCGAGCACGGTCCCGAGCCGCATCCTGACTGGCTGGTCACTGAGTTCGCGGCCGTCGACACCGAGCTCGGCATCCTGAAAACCGGCAAGGAAGCCGACGTCTACCTTGTCGAGCGAGGGGTTCCCGGCACCGATCGGGTGTGCCTGCTGGCCGCCAAGCGGTACCGGAGCGCCGAGCACCGCCTCTTCCACCGCGACGCGGGTTACCTGGAAGGGCGGCGGGTGCGGCGCTCCCGGGAAAACCGCGCGATGGCCAACCGCACCTCGTTCGGGCGGGAGATGATCGCCGGACAGTGGGCGGCGGCCGAGTTCGCGGCGCTGTCCCGCCTGTGGGAGATCGGCTCCTCGTACGGGTCGGTGTCGGTGCCGTACCCGGTGCAGTTGCTCGGCACCGAGCTGATGCTCGAGTTCATCGGGGAGGACGGCGAGGCGGCGCCCCGGCTCGCACAGATGCGCCCTTCGGGCGCGCAGCTCTCCGGGCTGTGGGAGCAACTCGTGGACGCCCTGGTGGTACTGGCGCGGGCCGGATTGGCACACGGCGACCTGTCGCCGTACAACCTGCTCGTGCACGGCGAGCGGCTGGTGCTGATCGATCTGCCGCAGGTGGTGGACGTGGTGGCGAACCCGCGCGGCCGCGAGTTCCTGGCCCGTGACGTGCGGGTGGTGTCGGACTGGTTCGCCGCGCGCGGCCAGGCGACCGACGCGGGCGCGCTGACCACGATGCTCCTGGCGGAGGCCGGCGTGCCCGCGTGATTTGTCCGTGCCCGCATCACGAGGCGCGGGCACGGACATCGGCGCTACTGGAGGTAGCCCTCGACCTCGCCGCGCGGGCGGACTTCCTCGTTTCCGGGGTCGCCGCCGGCCTCACGCGCCGCGCGGCGGCGCCGCAGCAGGTCCCAGCACTGGTCGAGCGACTCCTCCACCTCGCGCAGCCGGGCGTGCTCCTCGTCGGTCGAGATCTGGCCGGCCTGTACCTGCGTCCGGAGGCGATGCTCCTCGTCGACGAGCTTGTTGATCTCGCTCAGGATCGTGGTGTCTTCCATGGTCAGAAGCCTACGAGCCGGCGCCCTCCGCCGGGGCGCGCCAGGCTGCGTCGGGCGTCACGGTCATTTGCGGCGTGGCGGGGAGGGCAAGCGTCAGCGGCGTGTGGCCGCGGTGCGCCGACACGGCCGCGCGATGGTACGCCTCGATGTCGCGCAGCAGGCCGTCGCGCTGGTAGACCGTGCCGTCGACCAGCGGACCCTGCCGCCGCTCCAGTACCGCGACGACGTCGTCACCGGTCAGCGTCTTGTGCGTCTCCAGCGCGTGCGCCAGCATCAGCACCTCGCGGCGGTTGGCCTTGAGCAGCTCGGCCGTGCGCTCCAGCAGGGTGCTGAGGTTGTCCTCGATCCGGTCGGCGAGCGCCCGCCGCGCGGCGGCCTGGGGGTCTTCCTTCTTACCGCCCGCGCCACCACCGGGCGCGGCCATGCCGATGCGGGTGCTCGTCGCGTACGACGACACCGTCGAGCCCATGCCCCAGAAGCCCTCCATCTGCGAGGCGACCATCGTGGCCGACTCCAGGTCGCCGGAGACCCCGGACGAGCTGTCGCCGTCGAAGAACATCCGCTCGCCGGCCAGCGAGGCCAGCGACACGTGAATGTCCGCCTCGTACTCGGTGCGCCAGCGGGTGAACTGGTCCTCCGGCGGGATGCTGGCGACCATGCCGAGGTAGTCGCTGCCCTTCTCGATGGTGGCGACGTCGATCTCCATGTGGCGGCGGGTGCGGTACGCGACGATCGCGTGGCACGCCTCGTGCACGGCGACCGCGTGCCGTTCCCGCTCGATGTACTCGACGTCTTCGGGCGGACCGAGCTCCTTGAGCTGCTTGGCCTTCATCACGTCGCGCCACTCGATGACCTCGCGGTCGTCGCGGATCGCGGTGATCAGCGCCTCGTTGACCAGGTCCTTGATGCTGGCGCCGGTGGCGTACGGGGTGATCGTGGCGAGCTTGTCGATCTCGTCTTCGGTCAACTCGTGCCGGACCTTGTCGAGGTACCCCTCGTAGGTGCGTACCCGGCCGGCCTTGCTCGGGTAGCCGACCTTGTAGATCCGGTCGATCCGGCCCGGCCGCAGCAGCGCCTCGTCGAGCGCCTCCGGCAGGTTGGTCGCCATCACGACGAGGATGCGGTACTTGGGCGGCGGCTTGGGACGCATGCCGAGCAGGCGCCGGATGTACCGGTTGACGAAGCCGCGCGGTTTCTTGAGGCCGGACAGCTCGGTGAGCAGCGCCTGGAGGGTACCCATGCCGCCGCCACCGCCACCCATGCCGGCGCCCATGACGAAACGCCGCTTCTCGACGGGCTCTTCAGCCGTGGCGGTGCGTCTCAGCAACCATTGGGCTTCTGGGGAGAGGTAGGAGAACCCGTGGCACGCGGGGCTCATACCCCGCGGGAAGCCGCCACCGCCGGGCCCTTGGGCGAGCACGCCGCGGTTGCCGAGCGAGTCGGCCTCGTCAAAGAAGACGATCACGCCGCCGTACCGCAGCGCGAGCTTGCGCAACTTGCGAAAGAGCGACTTGACCTTGAGGATGCCGACCCCGAAGAACATGTTGATGAAGGCGCCCGGGTCGACGAAGACGTACGGCTTGCCGGTCTCCCCGGCGATCGCCTCGGCCATCAGCGTCTTGCCGGTGCCGGGCGGACCCCACAGCAGGATGCCGCCGGGAACGTAGCCGCCCTTCGACTCGATGGCTTCCGGCTGCTCCAGGAAGACGATGTTCTCCCGCACCTTCGCCAGCACGTGGTCCTGGCCCCAGACGTCCGTGAACCGGGTCTTGACGTCGTCGGGGTAGTAGACCTCGACGCCACCCCGCGACAGGAACCAGAAGATCGCCACGAACTGCATGACGACGATGAACAGGATGAACACCATCTGCAGGAAGAACGGGAGCAGGGACCAGAGGATCGCGGGGGCCTCGAACAGGGCCAGGACGGGCGAGGTGTCGAGTACCGCGGCGGCGACGAACGCGAACACCACGATCCAGAAGATCCATTTGACCGCGCGGGCGAGGCGGAACCGGGTCCAGTCGCTCAGCCTGCGGTGGGTGACGCGTTCGAAGCCGCCGAAGACGCGATATGTCCAGAAGTAGTGGTATGCGGCCCACCGTTCGCTGATCAGGAAGTGTGCCTGCCTTATCACCTCAAGCCCGAGCAGCACGAACACCCAGAACGACTCGCGAGCCTCGATACGCGCCGCGTCGACGAACGGCAGCAGCGGGTTGTCGGCCATCGACGCCCACACCAGTACGAGCCACAACAGCGACAGCAGCACGATGAACTTGATCCGGTCCCAGAGCGCCAGCTTGGGACGGGTGGTGCGGGTGTCATCACGCGGGCCCTCGTCCGGAGGGCGCAGTCCTTCCACCGGCTCTTCCATGATCAGCTCCTCACCGTGAAGGACGTGACGACGCTGTTCAGTTCGTCGGCCCGCTCCGTGTAGCAGCGTGCCGAGCAGCGGACGAAGAGTAGGTACAGGCGGGTCGCGTCGTTGTTGACGAGCGCGGTCAGGTCGAACGTATGTACGATGCCGAGGAGGTCGTAGTTGTAGACGACGCGCACGCCGTGCAGCCCTTCTGACGGGGTCAGCACCTCGTCATGGAGCAGTTCGAAGCCGCTCAACATCGAGCCCGCCTGGGTCGTTGCCTCGCGGAGATCCTCGGTGACCGGCAGCACCACGTTGCGCAGCGCGTCGAACGAGATGCGGTTGCTCTGCACGGGTGCGAGCTGTTCGACCTTGGCCCAGGCGATCGGGTCCGGCGTGGGAAGTAGGCCGTACACGTGCGTGGCGGATGGCGACCCGGAGGCGTCGTACGCGACGTTCCACATCAACTGCTGGCGCAGCTTGCCCAACTGGGACTGGGGGTCGGCGTCGGCCGCCCACACGTTCAGCGCGTTCTGATCGACCTTCCGCCAGGAACTCGGCACCTTGAAGTAGGTCCGCTCATCGGAGTTCTTGACGTACTCGTACTCCGGCGCTCCACAGCCCGCCGCGATGATCGCCGCAGCGAGCGAGCCGACCAGAAATAGACGTTTTGCCTGCATGGCGCCCCTCCAGCGGTAGGGCCGTCCGTGCAGGTCAGTATGAATCGTTACTGATACGAGACACAGCGTTCGACAGGCTGTTAATTGCCGCCGCAAGGACTATGTCGCGGCGGGCGCGGGGCGGGGCGCGCGACATGTCGGTCGATCAAGGGCTTTTGTGCGGATCAAGGGCGAATGCACGTGAGTGGATCTCTTTCCACGTGCATTCGCCCTTGATCGCGAAGAAGGGGTCGCGCCAGCGTCCGCGGGGCGGCGCCGCGCCGCGGCGCGGACGCGCCGCGCGGTCCGTGCGGGCTTTGTTAGGACCCGAGCATCTTCCTCAGGACGTACTGGAGGATGCCGCCGTGGCGGTAGTAGTCGGCCTCACCCGGGGTGTCGATGCGGACAACCGCGTCGAACTCCACGCCGCTGTCGGTGGCGACCCGCACAGTGGCTGGCGTTTCGCCGTCGTTCAGGGCGACGACCCCGCTGAACGTGAACGTCTCCGTGCCGGTGAGGCCGAGCGACTCCGCCGTCTCCCCGGCCGGGTACTGGAGCGGCAGCACGCCCATCCCGATCAGGTTGGAACGGTGGATGCGCTCGTACGACTCGGCGATGACCGCCCGGACGCCGAGCAGCATCGTGCCCTTGGCAGCCCAGTCACGCGACGATCCCGACCCGTACTCTTTGCCGGCCAGGATCACCAGCGGCACGCCGGCCTCGGCGTACGCCACCGAGGCGTCGTAGATCGTGGCCTGCTCGCCGGTGAGGTGGTTGACCGTGAAGCCACCCTCGACACCGGGCACGAGCTGGTTGCGCAGCCGGATGTTGGCGAACGTGCCGCGGATCATCACCTCGTGGTTGCCCCGGCGGGACCCGTACGAGTTGAACTCGTGCCGCGCCACCCCGTGCGACGACAGGTACTCGCCAGCGGGAGAGTCCGCCTTGATCGAACCGGCCGGCGAGATGTGGTCGGTGGTGACCGAGTCGCCGAGCTTGGCCAGTACCCGAGCGCCGGCGATGTCGCTGACCGGTTGCGGCTCGCGGGCCATGCCCTCGAAGTACGGGGGCTTGCGCACGTACGTCGAGTCGCCGTCCCACGCGAACGTGTCGCCCGTCGGGGTCGGCAGCGACTGCCACCGCTCGTCGCCCGCGAACACGTCCGCGTAGTCCCGGGTGAACATCTCGCTGGCGATCGCCTTGGCGATCACGTCTTCGATCTCGGTGGCGGACGGCCAGATGTCCCGCAGGTACACCGGCTGACCGTCGGATCCCGTGCCGAGCGGCTCGTTGGCCAGGTCGATGTCCATCGTGCCGGCCAGCGCGTACGCCACCACGAGCGGCGGGGACGCCAGGTAGTTCATCTTGACGTCCGGGTTGATCCGGCCCTCGAAGTTGCGGTTGCCGGAGAGCACGGACACCACGCTGAGGTCGGCCTCGTTGACGGCCGCGGAGACCGCCTCGGGCAGCGGCCCGGAGTTGCCGATGCAGGTCGTGCAGCCGTAGCCGACCAGGTGGAAGCCCAGCTTCTCCAGGTACGGCGTCAGGCCGGCCCGCTCGTAGTAGTCCATGACCACCTTGGAACCCGGCGCCAGCGTGGTCTTCACCCACGGCTTGCGAGACAGGCCCTTGTCGACGGCGTTCCGCGCGAGCAGCGCGGCACCGAGCATGACCTGCGGGTTCGACGTGTTGGTGCAGGACGTGATCGCGGCGATCACCACCGCGCCGTGGTCCAGCTCGAACTCGGCGCCGTCATCGCCCTTGACCAGGATCGGGTTGGACGCGCGGCCATTAGCGCCTGCGGCGGCGGAGACAAGGTCGTGCGGGCGGTCGGCGGGGTCGTCGGCGTGGCCCGGAGTCGGCGAGTCGCTGGCCGGGAACGACTCGGCACTCGCCTCGTCGGCCGGCCCCTCGACGTCGACGTAGTTTCCCAGCGCGCTGCGGAACATCGTCTTGGCATTGGCCAGCGGCACCCGGTCCTGCGGGCGCTTCGGGCCGGCGAGCGACGGCTCGATCGTCGACAGGTCGAGCTCCAGGCGCTCGGAGTAGTCGGGCTCGGCGGCCGGGTCGTGCCAGAGGCCCTGCCGCTTGGCGTACGCCTCGACCAGCGCGACCTGCTCCTGCGAGCGGCCGGTCAACTCCAGGTACCGCACGGTCTCGGCGTCGATCGGGAAGATCGCGACGGTCGAGCCGTACTCGGGCGACATGTTGCCGATCGTGGCCCGGTTGGCCAGCGGCACCGCGCTGACGCCCGGCCCGTAGAACTCGACGAACTTGCCGACCACGCCGTGCTGTCGCAGCATCTCGGTGATCGTCAGCACCAGGTCGGTCGCGGTGGTGCCGGCCGGCATCTCGCCGTGCAGCTTGAAGCCCACCACGCGGGGGATCAGCATGGACACCGGCTGGCCGAGCATCGCGGCCTCGGCCTCGATGCCGCCGACGCCCCAGCCGACCACGCCGAGGCCGTTGACCATCGTCGTGTGCGAGTCGGTGCCCACGACGGTGTCCGGGTACGCCTGGCCGTTGCGCTCCATGATCGTGCGAGCCAGGTACTCGATGTTGACCTGATGCACGATGCCGGTGCCCGGCGGCACGACCTTGAACTCGTTGAACGCCGTCTGGCCCCAGCGCAGGAACTGGTACCGCTCCTTGTTGCGCTCATACTCCAGCTCGACGTTGCGCGCGAACGCGTCTTCGCGGCCGAAGAGGTCGGCGATCACGGAGTGGTCGATGACCAGCTCAGCGGGGGCCAGCGGGTTGACCTTGGTGGGGTCGCCCTGCAGGTCGCGCACCGCCTCGCGCATGGTGGCCAGGTCGACCACGCACGGCACGCCGGTAAAGTCCTGCATCAGCACCCGGCTCGGCGTGAACTGGATCTCCACGCTCGGCTGAGCGGTCGGGTCCCAGCTGCCCAGCGCGCGGATGTGATCGCCCGTGATGTTGGCGCCGTCTTCGGTGCGCAGCAGGTTTTCCAGCAGGATCTTCAGGCTGTACGGCAGGCGCGCGTGCCCGTCGACCTTGTCAATCGTGAAAATCTCGTAGCTCGCGTCGCCAACGCGTAGCTCGGTTTTCGCGCCGAAGCTGTCGAGACTGGCCACGTCGCACTCCTTCCCGCCGATGTCCCGCCGACAGTCTTTCGCACCCGACGTAGCGACGCCGGGTGAGGTCAGGCTTACGTCCAAACCGTACGTCCGTCTTGCTACTCGGCGCAACTCGCCATCGCGGCCGGCGCGGCGTCGGCGACGTCGCGGTAGCTCGAAATCTCTAGAGACCTCTTTCAGGATCAAGTTCAGGACCGGGCTTTGAGCTACCGCGATGCCCGTCGCGGTCGATGCCCGTTGCTCCCGCGGCCTCACCCTCCGCGTTTACACAACCGCGGGCGTGGGTGCTGTGCGGGCCTCGGCGGTCCGTGCGCGGCTGGCGGTGCGGCGTCGGCGGTGCGGGCTCGTCGATCAAGGGCATGTGCGTGGATCAAGGCCGTACGCACGCGGTTTTGAGATCGAACCGCGTGCGTTCGCCCTTGATCGGCGCGTCGGGCGGGGCGACACGCCGTGCGGGGGAGGGTTTGGGAGCGGTTCCGGGCGGCAAATCTTTGCGGCGTGAAGACCGAACTGGACGCGCTCGCTGACTTCTTCAATCAGTACGGCGCCGCGCTCACTGCGGGTGACGTGCCGGGTATCGCGAACTGCTACGCGATGCCGGGCGTGGTGGTGTCCGACAACTACAGCTTCGCCTTCAATACCCCTGTTGCGGTGGCGTTGTCGTTCCTCGGGGCGTCGCCGGAGTACCAGGAGCGGGAGTTGGTCGCCGCGCACGCGCAGATCCGGGAGACGCAGCGGCTGACGGGCGCGTTGACGCTGGTCGCGGTCGAGTGGGAGTACCTCGACAGTCAGGGGCGGGCGGTGCCCGGCGAGCGGTACCGGTACCTGATCAGGATGGCGGACCGCGGACCTCTCATCTGCGCGGTGATCCCGGGCTGATTGCAAACTCTTGCAGAATCTTTCTGCAAGAGTTAGCGTGCGGTCACCCACGAACGGAGACCGTCGATGAAGCCGCGCGCCCTCGCTGCCGCCCTCGCTCTCGTCCTCCTCCCACTCCCAGTCGCAACCCCCGCTGCGGCCGCGGCGGCCGTGCCGCAGGCGCCGGCTACGCGCGCCGAGCAGTTCTACTTTGTACTCCCGGATCGCTTCGCCAACGGCGATTCGCGCAACGATCGCGGCGGCCTCGCCGGCGACCGCCTCAGCACTGGCTACGACCCGGCGGACAAAGGGTTCTACCACGGCGGTGACCTACGTGGACTGATCGACAAGCTGGACTACATCCAGGGCCTCGGCACCACCGCCATCTGGATGGCACCCGTCTTCAAGAACCGCCCCGTGCAGGGCAGTGGCGCCGACGTCTCGGCCGGCTACCACGGGTACTGGATCACCGATTTCACCGACCTCGACCCGCACTTCGGCACGAAGGCCGACCTGCGCGAACTCGTCCGCAAGGCGCACGGCCGGGGCATCAAGGTGTACCTGGACATCATCACCAACCACACCGCCGACGTGATCCGCTATGCCGAGAATCAGTATTCCTATGTGGACAAGGCGACCGAGCCGTATCGCGACACGCAAGGGCGGGCGTTCGAAGACCGCAACTACGCGGACGGCACGCGCGCGTTTCCAGCGGTGAACGCGTCGAGCGGCCCGTACACGCCCGTCTTTCCGACACTGGCTGACGCGTCAGTCAAGAAGCCAGCGTGGCTCAACGACCCCGCGATGTACCACAACCGGGGGGACTCGACGTTTTCCGGGGAGAACAGCGAGTACGGCGACTTCTTCGGCCTCGATGACCTGTGGACCGAGCGGCCCGAGGTGGTCGAGGGGATGACGAGGATTTACGCCGACTGGGTCACCTCGACCGGTGTCGACGGGTTCCGCATCGACACCGCCAAGCACGTCAACATGGACTTCTGGCCCCAGTTCAGCCGCGGCATCAAGGCGGCCGCCCCCAAGGACTTCTTCATGTTCGGCGAGGTCTACAGCGCCGATCCAGCCTTCACCTCCACCTACGTGCGCCAGGGCGAGCTACCCGCCACATTGGACTTCCCGTTCCAGCAAGCGGCCCGCGACTACGTGGCGACCGGCGGTTCCGCACGAGCCCTCGCCGACCTGTACGCCGCCGACGACCTCTACACCGCGCCCGGCACCGACGCCGGACGCTCGCCCACCTTCCTCGGCAACCATGACATGGGCCGCATCGGCTCGTTCATCGCCGGAGGCGGCACCGATCCCGCGACGCATCTGCGGCGTGATGTGCTAGCGCACGAGCTGATGTTCCTCACGCGCGGCCAGCCGGTTGTCTACTCAGGAGACGAGCAGGGCTTCACCGGACCGGGCGGCG
This sequence comes from Phytohabitans aurantiacus, assembly GCF_027923225.1. GTDB lineage: Bacteria > Actinomycetota > Actinomycetes > Mycobacteriales > Micromonosporaceae > Phytohabitans > Phytohabitans aurantiacus. The sequence goes on along the minus strand of NZ_BSDI01000019.1, from coordinate 201,473 downwards.
ACAAGGACGCGCGGCAGGACATGTTCGCGTCGAAGACGGGCGACTACCTCGACGACGACCTGCTCGGCACCGACCGTACACATGCGAGCGACCAGTACGACACCGCACATCCGCTGTACACGAGCATCGCCGCACTGGGCGCGCTGCGCCGCGCCCACCCGGCGCTGCGCGACGGCATCCAGGTCACGCGCCACGCGGACGACGGACCGGGCGTGTTCGCGTTTTCCCGCATCGACCCGCGCGAGCGGGTCGAATACCTCGTCGCCGTCAACAACGCCAGCACCGCGCGGACCGTCACCCTCGACACGTGGTCCAGTTCGTTCCACAAGGTGTACGGGGATGGCAGTGCCACTGTCGGCGACCGTGTGACGGTGACGGTGCCGCCGCTGTCGGCGGTCGCCTTCCGCGCGGGCGCGCCGCTCGCCGTGGGGGCCGCGCCGACGGTCCAGCTGACCTCGCCGAGCGGCCCGACCGCCGGCCGTGCCGAGGTGGTGGCCGAGGTCACCGGCGACCCGCTCGCCCAGGTGTCGTTCGCCGCGCGCGTGGACGATGGGAAGTGGAATGCGCTCGGCACCGTGGGCCGGGCGCCGTACCGGGCCTATCACGACCTGACCGGTCTGCCCGCTGGGGCGACACTGGAATACCGGGCCACCGTGCGGGACGCCAAGGGAAGGACGAAGACCGTGACGTCGACGGCCACCGTCGCGACGCCGCCGCAGGGCGTCAGTCGCGACTGGCTGGTCGTGCACTACCAGCGCCCCGCTGGCGGGTACGACGACTGGGGCCTGTACGCGTGGGGCGACATCGACCCGTCCTGGCAAACTGACTGGCCCATCGGTCAGCCGTTCGCGGGCGAGGACGAGTACGGGCGGTTCGCGTGGGTGAAGCTCAAGCCGGGCGCGAAGAACGTCGGCTTCCTCGTCGTCAATTCGGCGGGGGAGAAGGACGTCGCCGCCGACCGGTTCGTCGATGTCACCCGGCACGGCGAGGTGTGGCTGAAGCAGGGCGACCCCGCGGTGGCCACGGAGCACGACAAGCCGCCCGTCGAGGACGGCGTGGCGCTGCTGCACTACCGCCGAGCCAACGGCGACTATGACGGGTGGGGCCTGCACGTGTGGGACGGCGCGGCAAGCCCGACCGAGTGGTCAGCGCCGCTCGCACCCGTGGCCCGCGACGCCTTCGGCGCCACGTTCCGGGTGCCGCTCGCGGCCGGCGCCACCGGTCTCAGTTACATCCTCCACAAGGGAGATGAGAAGGATCTGCCCGACGACCAGCGGCTCGACTTCGCCACGGCCGGGCGAGAGGCGTGGCTGCTGGCCGGTACGCCGTCGCGCCTGCTGCCGGTGCCGGTGAGCGCCGGACACGACCTCGACCTGACGAAGTCGCGGGCACACTGGATCGACAGGTCCACGGTGGCCTGGCAGACCGGGCCCACCGACGGCAAGCGCTACGACCTCGTGGTGGCGCCCCAAGGTGGACTGTCTATCGTAGACGGATCGCTGCGGGGTTCCTTTACGGAGATACCGTTGACCGCGCGGCGCAACGGGCTGACCGAGGCGCAGCGGCAGCGCTTCCCGCACCTGTGGGACCACAAATCGTTCGCGGTGTCGCGTGCCTCTTTCAAGGACGCGTTGCGCGGGCAGTTGGTCGTGACCGAGCGGGACCACGAGGGCACCCTGCTCGCCGTCACCGGCGTACAGATCCCGGGAGTGCTCGACGACCTGTATCCCGGCGCGACGGCGACGCCGCTGGGGCCCACGTTCCAGGGCAAGCGCGCCCGGCTGGCCGTCTGGGCGCCCACCGCCCAGGACGTCGCGCTCGAGCTCTTCGACACGCCTGCCGCGCAACCGCGCGTGGTCGACATGCGCCGCGACGACCGCACCGGCGTGTGGTCGGCCAGTGGCGCCTGGCGGGGCAAGTACTACCGGTACCGGGTGACGGCGTGGCAGCCCGCCACCCAGTCGATCCGCACCGCCTCCGTCACCGACCCGTACTCGGTGGCGCTCGCCGCTGACTCGACGCACAGCCTCGTGGCCGACCTTTCCGACCCGGTGCTCGCGCCGTCCAATTGGGACCGCCTGCGCAAACCGGCCGCGGTCCCGCCGACGCGCACCCATATCCAGGAGGTGTCCGTCCGGGACTTCTCCATCACGGACACTTCCGTGCCCGCGGATCAGCGCGGCACGTACCTCGCCTTCACCGGTGACGGCGCGGGCATGCGGCACCTGCGAAACCTGGCGGCGGCTGGGGTGACGCACCTGCACCTGCTGCCCGCGTTCGACTTCGCCACGATTCCCGAGCGCCGGGCCGACCAGGCGGTGCCGCCGTGCGACCTGGCCGCGCTGCCGCCCGACTCCGACAAGCAGCAGGCGTGCGTCGCCGAGGTGGCCGACCGCGATGGCTACAACTGGGGGTACGACCCGCTGCACTACACCGTGCCCGAAGGCGGGTACGCCGTCGACCCGGCCGCGCGCACGCGCGAGTTTCGATCGATGGTCGCCGGGCTCAACGGCGCCGGACTGCGTGTGGTCATGGATGTGGTCTACAACCACACATCGGCGTCGGGCGCCGACCCGAAGTCGGTGCTGGACCAGATCGTCCCCGGGTACTACCACCGGCTCCTGCCCGACGGCTCGGTCGCCAACTCGACGTGCTGCGCCAACACCGCCCCGGAACACGCGATGATGGGCAGGCTCGTGGTCGACTCCGTGGTGACCTGGGCCCGGCAGTACAAGGTGGACGGTTTCCGGTTCGACCTGATGGGCCACCATCCACGCGACAACATCCTGGCCGTACGCCGCGCCCTCGACGCATTGACCGTGGCCCGGGATGGCGTCGACGGCAAGGCGATCCTGCTGTACGGCGAGGGTTGGGACTTCGGTGAGGTGGCCGGGGGTGCCCGGTTCACACAGGCGACCCAGGCCAACATGGCCGGCACCGGCGTCGGCACGTTCAACGACCGGCTGCGTGACGCGGTGCGCGGCGGTGGCCCGTTCGACGCCAACCCGCGGGTGCAGGGCTTCGCGTCCGGGCTCTACAGCGACCCCAACGGCGACCCGGTCAACGGCTCGCCTTCCGAGCAGCGCGAGCGCCTGCTGCACCAGCACGACCTCATCAGGGTGGGGCTCGCCGGCAACCTGGCCGGGTATCGTTTCATCGACTCGTCGGGCCGGACCGTGACCGGGGCGGATGTCTCCTACAACGGCTCGCCCGCCGGATACACGGCGGCGCCGGGCGAATCGGTCACTTACGTCGACGCGCACGACAACGAGATCCTGTACGACGCCCTGGCGTACAAGCTGCCGCCGGGCACCTCCGCCGCCGACCGCGCGCGGATGCAGGTGCTCGCGCTGTCCACTGTGGTACTTGGACAGGGAATCGGCTTCGTGACGGCCGGCTCGGATCGGCTGCGCTCCAAGTCGCTCGACCGCAACTCGTTCAACTCCGGCGACTGGTTCAACCAGATCCGTTGGAACTGCGCCGATGGCAACGGGTTCGGTGCCGGGCTCCCACCCGCTGCCGACAACCAGTCAAAGTGGACGTACGCCCGGCCGCTGCTCGCCGACCCAGCGCTGGTGCCGGACTGCGCGGCGATCGCGCTCGCCACCGCCCGGTACCAGGAAATGCTGCGCATCCGCGCGTCGTCGCCGCTCTTCTCCCTCGCGACGGCGGCCGAGGTGCAGCGCCACCTGTCGTTCCCGCTCTCCGGCCCCGACGAGACGCCCGGCGTCCTCACGATGCGCCTGGGTGACCAGGTGGTTGTCTTCAACGCGACGCCGCAGGCGGCGACCCAGACGGTGCCGGCGCTGCGCGGCGCCGCGCTCGCGCTGCACCCCGTCCTCCGCGAGTCGGCCGACCCCGTCGCTCGGACGTCGACCTTCACGGCCGCGACCGGCACCTTCACCGTGCCCGCGCGAACGGTTGCGGTCTTCCGGTAGACAGTTCCGCAGGGTGCCCGATCCCGAGGCCGCCGCCACACCCCGCGCGCCGATCAAGGGCGAGTGCACGCGCTTGGATCTCATTTCCGCGTGCATACGCCCTTGATCCATGCAGATGCCCTTGATCGGCGTTTGGATCGGCCGTCGATGGTAGCGCCGCGCCTCACTCGGCGGTCAATGAGGATTTTGGGTCAAGATTGGGCCTTGAGCTGCCGCGACGTCCTCCGCGCTCCATGCCGTTGCTCCCGCGGCCTCACCGGCCGCGATGCACAGTCAACCGCGCGCGGGTGGGTCGTGGAACGCGGTGGGTGACGCTGCGGGAGCTGCGGTCTTGCGCGCGGCGGACGTCGCGGTAGCTCAAAGCTCGGTCCTGGTGCTGAACGTGCCGCAAGCCTCGTCGATCAAGGCCATGTGCGTGGATCAAGGGCGAATGCACGCGGAAATGCGATCGAACCACGTGCGTTTGCCCTTGATCGGCGCGGCGAGGGCCGCGTGCGGCGCGGCGAGGGCCGCGGCGCCGTGGCGAGGGCCGCGGCGCCGTGGCGCAGGGCGGCGCGGCCGGCCGCCGCGCACGCGGCGGGGGAAGCGAAGGAGGGAGCGGGTGGGCGATTAGGGGAGGCGGGGGCCGGCCTCGCGCTGGGCGGCCAGCCATGCCTCCACCTCGGACGCCTGCCGGGGGAGGCCGGCCGACAGGAGCACCGCGCCCGCCGCCGTCACCAGCACGTCGTCTTCGATGCGGACGCCGATGCCGCGCAGCTCGGCCGGCACCAGGTCGTCGTCGGGCTGGAAGTACAGGCCGGGCTCGACGGTGAGCACGTAACCCTCGTCCAGTTCGCCGTCGCGGTACTTCTCCTTGCGGGCCTTCGCGCAGTCGTGCACGTCGATGCCGAGCATGTGGCCGAACCCGTGCAGGGTCCACCGGCGGTACACCGTCGACTCCTTGTCGAGCGCCTCGTCGACGCTGACCGGCAGCACGCCCAGGTCGGCGAGGCCCTCCGCGAGCACGCGCATGCACGTCTGGTGCACCTCGCGGAACCTCACGCCCGGCTTGATGACGTCGATGCCGGCCTGCTGCGAGGCGTACACGATGTCGTAGACCTGCTTCTGCAGCGGGCTGAACGCGCCGGAGACGGGCACGGTGCGGGTCACGTCGGCGGTGTAGAGGTGCCGATTCTCCACACCCATGTCCATGAGCAGCAACTCGCCGGGGCGGGTGGCGCCGGTGTTGCGCACCCAGTGCAGCACTGTCGCGTTGGCGCCGCCGCCGACGATCGAGTTGTATCCGACGTCGTTGCCCTCGTACCGGGCGCGCAGCCCGAAGACGCCTTCCAGCAGCCGCTCCGGGACGCTCCGGTCGGCGGGCAGGATGCGGGCCACGTCTTCGAATCCGCGTACCGTCGCGTCGATCGCGTCCTGGAGCTGGGCGAGCTCCCATTCGTCCTTGACGAGCTTCAGCTCGGAGATGACCTCGGCGAGCCCGCGGTCGCGGGCGCCGGCCTCGTCGGCGTCGTACGGGTGGACGGCGGCGTCGACGGCCGGGTCGAGGCCGCGCAGGACGCGGGTGCGTGCGGGCGCGCAGGCGGCGAGGGCGGCGGGCAGATCGGTCAGGGACGCCGTGCGCAGGCCCAGCTCGGTGGACTTCTCGGCGAGCGTGGGGCGGCGGCCGACCCACAGCTCGCCGTCGCGGCTGCGGAAGAACTCGTCGGACTCTCGGGACGCGCGGTGCCGGGTGTAGAGGACAGCGTCGCCGTCGGGGTGCAGGAGCAGCACGCTGCCGGACTCGTGGTCGCCGGTCAGGTACACGAAGTCGCTGCCGGGCCGGAAGTGGTATCCGGTGTCGTTGGCGCGGACCTTCTCCGGGCCGGTCGGGATCACCAGCGTCTCGCCGGGGAACGCGGCGGAGACCGCGGCGCGGCGGCGGGCGTGGTTGGCGGCTTCGGAGCGGGGCTGGACGTCAATCGAGTCGTCGCGCCAGCCGGTCTTCATGAAGGCGAGGAGAGCATCGGGGTAGTCCGGGTCGTGCGACTCGGTCCGTGGTTCCGCCTTTACGACCTCTACGACCTCTTTGTCCATAACTTGACCGCTCCCGTTCCTCAGACGTTGCCCGGCTCCGACGGTACCTCGTGGGAGAATCGGGTCATGTGCGGACTTTTGGCTTTTTTCTCCACGAACCACGACGCCGCCGATCGCCAGGAGGCCATCGCCGGAGCGCTGGAGAGCCTGCACCATCGGGGGCCGGACGAGACCGGCGTCGAACTGGTCGACTCCGACGCCGTCTTCGCGCACAAGCGGCTGTCGATCATCGACGTGGAGCACAGTCACGAGCCGCTCTCGTACGCCGATGGCCGGTACCTGCTGACCTTCAACGGCGAGATATACAACTACCTGGAGTTGCGCGAGGAAATGGCTCGCGAGTTCGGAGCCGAATTCGCGACTCAGGGCGACGGCGAAGTGATCGTGGCTGGGTACCACCACTGGGGCGAGCGGGTGCTGCCCAAATTGCGGGGGATGTTCGCGTTCGTCATCTGGGACCGCCAGGAGCGGCGGGCCTTCGGCGCGCGCGACTACTTCGGGATCAAGCCGCTGCACTACGTGGTGACCGGCGATGGCCTGTACGTCGGCTCGGAGAAGAAGGCGCTCCTACCCTTCGCCGCCGGCGCGGGCATCGACACCGGCAGCCTTTCGCACTACCTGACCCTCCAGTACGTGCCTGAGCCCGGCACCCTGCACGAGGGGATCCGGCGGGTCGGCTCGGGTGAGCTGTTCACCTGGACCGCCGCGGGCGGGCTCGACCTGCGCCGCTGGTACCGGCCGACCTTCCGGCCCACCCCGGTGACCGAGCCGGAACGCGTCTACGAGCGGATCCGCGAGACGCTGCGCGAGAGCGTGCGGCTGCACATGCGGGCCGACGTGCCGGTGGGCGCGTTCCTGTCCAGCGGCATCGACTCGACCGCCGTGGTGGCGCTCGCCCGCGAGTTCAACCCGAACATCCTGACGTTCACCGTCGGATACGACGTCGATGGGTACTCCGAGATCGAGGTGGCTCAGGACTCGGCGCGGCACCTCGGCGTCACCACGATCCCGACCCGCATCGGGCCCCAGGAGATGATGGACGCCCTGCCGAAGATCGTCTGGCATCTCGACGACCCGGTGGCCGACCCGTCGCTCGTGCCGCTGTACTTCGTCGCCAAGAAAGCCGCCGAACACGTCACCGTGGTGCTCTCCGGCGAGGGCGCCGACGAGTTCTTCGGCGGATACACCATCTATCGCGAGCCGCTCTCGCTCAACGCCGTACGCAGCCTGCCCGACCCGATGCAGCGCGGCCTGCGCGCGGTGTCCAAAGTGATCCCCGAAGGCGTCAAGGGCAAGAGCTTCCTGGAGCGCGGCACCACGCGGATCGAGGAGCGCTACTACGGCAACGCCCGGATGTTCAACGAGCAGGAGAAGCGCGGGCTGCTGCGCCGCAACGACCAGGGCGTCCGGTACACCGACGTGACCGCGCCGATCTACGCCGAGTGCGTCGACCTCGACGACGTGACCAAGATGCAGTACGTCGACCTGTTCACCTGGTTGCGTGGCGACATCCTCGTCAAGGCCGACCGGATCTCCATGGCGCACTCGTTGGAGGTGCGAGTGCCCTATCTGGACCGCGAGGTCTTCGACGTCGCCGCCACCCTGCCGGTCGACCTGAAGCTGCCGCCGCGCTCCGACGCCACCAAGTACGCCATGCGCCAGGCCCTGCGCGGGGTCGTCCCACCGGCCATCGTGGACCGCCGGAAACTCGGATTCCCGACACCCACCCGGGTGTGGTTGCGCGGCGAGATGTACGAGTGGGCGCGGCACATCCTCGCCACCTCGGCGGCCGGTGACCTGCTGGATCTCGGTTACGCCGCCCGCCTGCTCGACGAGCACCGGCGCGGCGAAGCCGACCATTCACGCAAGGTGTGGACAGTTCTCGTCTTCTGCGTCTGGCATTCGATCTTCGTGACCGGCGCCTTGGACCCGGGCATCCAACGCAATCAATCTGCCCTGCTCACCAAGCCTGTTGTGGGTTCGATGGTCGCGTAGCGGGTGAATCTGAGTGACCGTAACCTGATCCGCGCGGTTAGCTCTTACGTAGTAGGCTGACGTGGTTGGCCTGAGACCGGACCCTGAGGGTGTCACTATGAAGGCTGGGACGGCTTGGCCGTGCACAGTGGTGGGGTCGCGCCCATGACCGACGTCAAGGTCCGCCGGGAAAATGACCAACATCCTTGGGATAGGTTCGACTCTGAGGCGTACTTCAAGAAGAACTATGCCTCCATGCGCGACGACGATCGGCAGATCCTCCAGAGGATGGCCCAGTTCTTCTCCTCCCGCCTTGAGCCCGGTCCGCGCCGCTACGGTCTGGATGTCGGACCCGGCACCAACCTCTACCCGGCCCTGACGATGCTTCCGTTCTGCGAGAGCATCTTCCTGTGGGAGCGGTCTCTCCCCAACATCACGTGGCTCCGAGCGGAGACCGAAAAGTTCCGTCCCTCATGGGATGCGTTCTGGGGGCAGTTGAACCGATTTCGCAAGGGACGCGCACAAGGCGACCCCCGTCTGCGGCTCGCCCGCAGCGCGCGACTCTGTCGCGGGAGCATCTTCGACCTGCCCGTCCACAGTTGGGACATGGGCACGATGTTCTTCGTCGCCGAGTCGATCACCTCTGACTATGTCGAGTTTCGCGAGGCGACGCAGGCTTTTGTGCGGTCCCTGAAGCCGGGTGCGCCGTTCGTCGCCGCGTTCATGGAGGAGTCGAAAGGTTACCGGGTCGGGTCATACGATTTTCCCGCCGTTCCGGTTACTATCGATGACATACGCGAATGCCTGTCTGATGTCGCCGACTCCACAGTGGAGAGGATCATCAGCGATGATCCCCCTCTTCGCGATGGATACAGTGGCATGCTCCTAGCGCTGGGACAGGCTCGCTAGACGTGAAATAAACGCCTCGCCTGGATGGTGGTCGCGACAGATGAGGATGCAGCCGCGCCAGCAATTGCTCGAGGTTTGGCGGGCCACGGCCCGTTCATCCGCAAAGAACGGCAAATGGATCTGGGGCGGTCGCGACGGCGCCAACTCGATCAGCGATGCCGAGCAGCTCCTGTGCCTGATGACTCCCGCCACTGGCGTGGAGTCGTTCAAGCTCGACCAGCCCAATGCCACCGAGGAACACGTCGCGGCGGCCCTGCGTAACCTGGGCGACCCGATGGAGATTCCGCAGCGGCTGGTGCGGGTCCTCACGGAGTACATGGAGCGATACACCGACACCGACGGCACGCCGGTCTTCTCCGGCGACACGTACTTCCGCACGGCGGATCCCGAAGACGAGCCCACCAGCGCGCAGACCGCCCTCGACGTGGTCGACTCCTTCGCCATGTCGGTCACGCTGGCGCTCGCCACGATCGGCTTCCTGCGCGTCTTCCGCTCCGAGTTGCGCCGTGAAGACATCAGGCGCGAGGTCGACAAGCTGGAGACGCTCGCCAGCAAGCGCCTCACCGCCGCGATGATCGGCCTGCTCCGGAGCTTCACGGTGTACGTGTTCGACGCTGACTCCCGCGAGGGCCGTGCGTTGGTGCGCACCGCCAACCAGAGTGGATTGCCGCCCAGGCAGGTCGTCGAGCGGCTGCGGCGGGCACTGCGCCAGGTCAGCGCCACCCTCCGCGAGGTCACGATCGGTTCGGGTGCCGCGCAGGTGCCCGACCTCGACAATCCCAACAGGCTCTTCGAGTGCGGTTGGTCCTGGGGTATCGCCAAGGACGCGCCGCTCGTCGACGTTCTCGGCGATGTGGGCGTGCAGCGAGACGGCGTCGCCCAGCCCGCTCCGTACCTGTACTTCACGGTGGTGGCGCTCGACGGCATCGCGGCGCTCTTCTCCGAGCGCACCCGAATCCTCGGCCTGCTCAACGAGGAGCAGCAGCGCCTCGCCCGTGCGCTCCAGATCCGGTGGGACCTCACCCAGCAGTACTGGTCGACGATCGCGAGCTTCGACCCGGTGCGCTGGCCGCTGGAAGACATTCCGTGGCGCACCAATGACGAGCTGGAAAACGACTACTTCAGCCTCCTGGTGACGGCTGTGACGGTGCAAGACCTGGTCAGCCGCCAGGCGTCCGACGTCGAGCTGGAGCGCGTCGGTCGGGTCCTCGAAGAGCTGGCCAACCGGGGTCGCATCACGCGGCGCCCGCTGGGCACCGACTCTGCGATCGCGATGCACTCGCCGGGTGTACGTTTCGACCTGCTGGGCAGCGACGACCCCGGCGGGCCACAGCTCGCGTGGGTGGTCTCCGACTTCTCGCCGCTGCTGCTCAAGCGCACGATCCAGGTGGCCGGGCTCGCCCGCGACACCGAGCTGCGCGGCCGGCTGCTCGCCCAAGCCGACGTGATCTGGGACCACCTGGAACGGCGGCGGCTCAAGAGCGGCCCCGGGCACGCCCTGTGGGACCAGCCGTCCGGCATCTTCGCCCAGGTCGACAGCCACGGCGACCAGCCGTCCTGGTATTACACCGAGCGCGTGGTCGAGTGCCTGGTCACCGCCGCCAACCTGGTCAGTCGAGCACCGCTGCGCAGTGAGATGCTCACCGAGCTCGCCGGCGAGTTGCTCAACGAGGCCGACCACCTCTTCGACCGCGAGCTGCTGGGCGGCGCGGGCGAGGCCGGCCCCGCCCTGCGCAACTCGCTGCAGACGGCTCGGGCCAGCCTGCGCCGGGCGCGCGACGTGCTCAGCGACCGGCCGGGCACCGCGTTCGTCCTCGCCAGCGACGTGCTGCGCGAGCTGGAGCAGCTCGCCGCGGCGCGCCAGGATGTTTTCGAGGTGGAGTAGATGCTGGTCTTCGCCACCTCCGACAAAGGCGGCACCGGGCGCTCGGTGACCAGCAGCAACGTCGCGTACCGGCGGTCGCTGCAGGGCAGCGACGTGTGCTACCTCGACTTCGACTTCGGTTCGCCCACCGCTGGGACCATCTTCAACGTCGATTCGGCGTCGCGCGGCACGACCGAGGGCGGCTTGCACTCGTACTTGCAGGGCCGCATCTCCGAGCCGCAGATGCTCGACGTGTGGACCCAGTCCGACCGGCCCAGCCTGCGGCACCGGCCACCCGGCGCGGGCCGGCTCGTGCTGCTGCCCGGCGACAGTGGCGGCGGCGAGTTCGCGGTCAACCACGAGGTCGTGCAGCGGTGCATCCGGTTGATGCGCCGGCTCGACGAAGAGTTCGACCTCTGCCTGCTCGATTTGAGCGCCGGCCGGTCGTACGCGACAGAGATGGTGCTGGCCGCGACGGCCGAGCCGGAGATGCGGGCGGTGACCGCCCGCTGGCTGGTCTTCCACCGCTGGACCCGCCAGCACATCATCGCGGCGTCCGGCCTCGTCTATGGCGAACGCGGCATCATCGAGGCCGGCCGGGTCTGGGGGCATAACCAGCAGGAGCTGATGGACTCGATCCGGTTCGTGCGCACCGCGGTGGTCGACCCCAACTCGGTCGAGCTTGCCGGTCTGCGGCCCTCACAGGTGGCCTGGCTGCGCGACTGTAACCGTGATCTGCAGGAGTTGGCGAGCCAGCGCAAGGTCGGGCGCACCACGATGCTCGGCGTGATCCCGCTCGACCCGGTGCTCCAATGGCGCGAGCAGCTGATCTCCGACAACGACGTGTACGCCCGCCAGATCGCCAACCGGGAGACGGTCGACGCGTTCGACTCACTGGCCAAGCGACTGACGGAGGACGCCGCGTGGGAGACGCTCTGACCAACGAGTCGCTGGCGGCGGACGCTGTCTTCCACGAGGCGGCCGCCGAGCGGCGGGTCAAGCGCGTCCCCATGTCGCACCTGTCGATCGAGCTCGGCCACCTGTACATGGAAGACTTCCTCGCCGGCCCGGAGCGGCTGCGGGCGCTCTTCACGCAGGTCGCGCCGTGGGCGGCGACGGCGCGTCAGGCGGCCACCGCGACCGAAAAGGCGCGCGTCAGCACCTGTTTCCTCATCGACGACTACTTCAGCCGCTTCAAGACGCCCGCCCAGGTCGTCCCCGACGTGCTCGACGCGGCCAGGGAGTGCGGGCTCGAGATCGACTACGTGGCGCGCGAGTCCTCGTGCGTGGAGGCCGGGGGAGTACCGCTCGCGAGGCTGGTCGAAGGCCGCCTGGTAGCCGACCCACCGCCCGAGACCAACGGCTCCCGCCCGCCGATCACCGAGAGCGGCTGGCTGTGCAACGGTCAGCGTTCGCCGGTGAGCGGCGCGATGGAGGCGATGGGCGGCTTCCGGAAGTGGGCGCCCCCGGTGCAAAACGCCGCCAACCGGCACTCGATCTTCGTCGACGTCGAGCTGTGGGACGAGGGCCCGCGGGGACGCGTGTGGTCCTGCCCGTACCTGGCAGCTGTTTGGCAGCTGCTGCGGCTCGGCATGCTCCGCAACGAGGGCGAGCCGGTCGCGGTGCCCGAACCGTCCACAGGGGACTTTCCGGACGACTGGGATCGGCTGCCCGCGGTGGTGAAGATAAACCCGAAGGCGGCACCGTTCAGCGCCTACCGCACCCTGTCGGTACTGGCGACCCGGTTCCTGCCGATCGAGCTGGCGGTGCGCACGATCCTCAGCCAGGTCTGGCCCGACCCCGAGGTGTCCCGCCAGGTGGCCGCCGCGGCTGAGCGCGACGGCGTCGAGCTACCCGACGAGCTAGTCGGCCGCGTCCAATACGTCTTCACGTGACCTCGGCGGAAGAGTTCCATAGGTCTTCGAACTGGCGGATCAGGTCGCGTACGCGGCTTTCGCGCCGCACCAGACGCGTGTTGACGATCGTCGGCTTGTGGTCACCCTCCATTCTGGACGCTGGCGTCGTCTCGTAGCTGATCTCCTTGTCGAAGAGGACGAAGTCGAACAGCGAGCTCTTGCGCAACCGTGGGTTGCTGCTCGGATCGAGGATGCGCACGTCGATGCCGATCTCCTTCTGCCGGCTGCACTCGGCCAGCAGCCCGGAGTCCTTGGCCAGGTCGGGCTGGTCGACGATGAAGACCCGCCGGATGCGCACCCCACGCCGGACCGCGTCGCGTTGCGCCTCCAGGTAACGCTGCCCCAGGTCGCTGACCCACAGCCCGTCGTCGGTGAAGCGCGCGCCGCCAGCGTCGACGGTGGTGAGGCTGGTGGCGTCGATGGTGACGCGGGCGTTGCGCGCCAGGCCCAGCAGCCAGTCGCGGTCTTCGCCGTCGTACGTGACGTCGGAGCCGGCGCCCAACTCGCGCAGGAACGCCGATATCCGGCCGATCTCGGACTGGGCGAACTCGTAGACGATCGGCGGGCACGTCGGGTCGATCCGGGTGGAGTGCCGCACGAGCTGTGTCACCAGGTCGGTGCGGACCGCCGACGCCTCGACGAGCCCGAACAGCTCGGTCGCCTCGTTGATTTTGGAGAACTTCTCCTCGACCAGCTTCTCGATGGTGAGGAACTTGTCTTGTACGAACGCCTCGGTGCGTGACGCGTGCTCGCTGAGTCCCTCCTCGACGGCCGAGAGCCGGTTGTCGAACTCGGTGAGGAAGTCGACCATCAGGGTCACGCCGGCGACGAACGCGGACAGCAGGATCGCGTAGATCTCCGGCTGGTCGGCGAGGTTACCGATGAAGTACGCCAGGCCACCGGTGAGCAGTGTGAGCACGACTTTGCGGATGATGCGCCCGCGTACGTCGACGGGTCTCATGGCCGTGCCTCGGTGCGCGCCGCGTCGCTGAGCAGTGCCACCGTGCCCGCCGCCACCTGGTCGCGGATGCGGTTGACCGAGGCCTCCCATTGCCGGGTCAGCCCTGGCCGGCGCTCGACGGCGTCCCAGACCGACCGGTCGACGCGTGCGGCCGGCATCCACAGGTGCAGCAGGTGGTCGATCGCCGGGCCGAACCGCCGGATTAGCTGCGCGCGGTCGACGGCGCCGATGTCGCTGCCCTCGATGAGCCCCTGCAGGCAGGTCAGCAACCAGTCGTGCAGCGCGAGGTCTTCGCACACATCCGCGAGATCGGCGGGGTCTCGGCCGGTCATCGGCAGCCGCAGCGTGCGGAGCCCGCGCTCCTCGATGCCAAATTGGATGATGGCCTCGCCTCGCGGCATGACGATCGCCCAGCGCAGCTTGGAGCGGCTGGTGCGAAGGGGCGCGCGCTGGTCGAGGTGGTCTGAGGTCTGCACCTCGTGCATCACGTCGGCGCAGATCGCGCCCAGGTCAAGGCTTTCGGGTGGGTGCCCCTCGGAGAGGAACCCGTCGGCGAGGTCGTTCCAGTCGACCTTGCCGAGCGTCTCCAGGATGCCGGGGCGAGCGAGGTAGTGCGGCCAGGGCAGCCGGCGGTCGGCCGTGCTGCCGGTCAGTGTCACGAACGCGGATCCCTGCAGCACATGCCCGCCGGTGATGGCGGCGCGCGCGGCGACGGTGCCGATCGCGCGATGCCGTGACCCGGATGCGGAGGTCAGGCGGCAGTCGATGCCGCGCAGGCGCTCGGGCGATACCGCGTACTGCACGGGACGCTCGGACCGGCGCACGCGTTCGCCCTGGATCAGAGCGAGGATGTGCGCGCACCGGTCACGGGACACCGACGTCGAGTTGCGCAGGAATCCGGTGTGGACCTCGCCCAGCGTGAGCATCGCACCACCATTTCGACCCGCCGACGACCAATCGATTGGATCGCATGATATGCGGTTTGCGCAACCTCGTGGGCACTCTCCGTATTCCTCGATCGACAGATGACGGTTAATGTCAATCTCGTGACACTTGCCTTGGTAGACGTACTCGTGATCGGTGCCGGCGTTTCCGGCTTGACCACCGCTGTGTGCCTGGCCGAGGCCGGCTATGCGGTCCGGGTGTGCGCCACCCGGCTGCCCCGTGACACCACCTCCTGCGCGGCGGGAGCCCTGTGGGGTCCGTACCTTGTGGAAGAAGACAATCGGGTCGAACGGTGGAGTTTCGAGACCAGGCTCGCACTCGAGCTGCTGCACGGCGCCGGTGTCGGCGTCCGCCTGGTCCGCGGCATCGAGGCCGCACGCTCCACTGTGGAGCCCCCCAGCTGGGCGACCACGCTTGACGGCTTCGCCGTGTGCCGCCCGGACGAGCTGCCCTCCGGATACGCCAGCGGCTGGTGGTACCGGGCACCGATCGTCGACATGCCCTCCTACCTGGACTATCTTGCGCGGCGGCTCACCGCGGCCGGCGGCAAGGTGGAGATCGGCGTGGTGACCTCGCTCGACGAGGCGACCACGCAGGCGCCGATCGCCGTGAACTGCACGGGATCGGGTGCCCGCACGCTGGTGCCGGACACCGAGGTCACGCCCATCAGCGGTCAACTCGTCGTCGTCGACAACCCCGGAATCGAGCACTTCTTCGCCGAGTACGGCCACGGGCCCGAGCTGACGTACATCTTCCCGCACGGCGACAACGTCGTACTCGGCGGCACGGCGCTGCCTGGCAGATCCGACACCACACCGGATCCGGTCGCGGCCGCCGCCATCATGCGCCGGTGCGCCGCAGTGGAGCCCCGGCTGGCCGAAGCCCGGATTCGGGACGTGCGGGTCGGCGTGCGTCCCAGCAGGCCGATGGTGCGGCTGGAGTGTGTCGAGATGGCCGGTCGCCACCTCATCCACAACTACGGCCACGGCGGCTCCGGAGTCACCCTCTCATGGGGTTGCGCCAGAGACGTCCTAGCCATCGTCAACGAGCTGGCATGAAAATGGGGGCCGCACGCGGCGGCCCCCATCATCGAACATTGGTTACGCGACCGAGCAGCTCACTGTCGGCGCGGATCCACTGCCGTTCGCCACGAAGCCGAACGTCGTAGACCCGTTGGCGTTCAACGCGCCGTTGTAGTTGGCGTTTCGCACCGTCAGGTTTGGTGCGGTGCCTGTCAGCGTGCCGTTCCACAGGTTGCTGAGGCTCTGGCCGCTGCCCAGTGTCAGCGCCACGGACCAGCCAGGAATGGCGGCCGTGCCGGTGTTGGTCACGGTCACCTCACCCTGGAAGCCGCCGCTCCAGGTGCTCGTCGCGCGGTACGAGGCCGAGCAGGCGCCGGTGCCCGGGTTCGGGCCGGGGCCGGTGGTCGTCGGGTTGGGGCCCGGCGACACGGTGCCCTGGCCGGGGCCGATGCCCGTGACCTCGCCGTTGCCGCCGTCGAAGGTCACGTCGGAGCAGCCGAAGAAGTTCTCGGCGCTGTCCGAACGCACCCACCGGGAGTAGATGATGTGCCGGCCGCTCTTGTTGGACGGCAGCGTCCCGGTGAAGTAGTAGTGACCGTCGTTCGAGCCGACCGCGCCGCGCTGGGGCGGGTTGGTCACCGTCAGGAACGGCTGCGCCTCCAGGTCACTCCACGCGAGCGGCCTGGTCGGGCTCCAGCTGTTGGTGGTCACGTAGAAGTAGAACGTGCCCGGGTGGTGGGCCCAGTTGCTGTACCGGAATTCCATTGTCCGTCCGGCCGTGAGGTGCGTGAGCGGCCAGTCGTTGCGCGCCAGGTTGTACGCCGAGAACGTCGTGTTGCCGCCGCTGCACAGCTGCCCGTCCGGCACGAAGCCGGTCGTGCGGCCGGCCGCATCGGAGCGCAGCACGCTGAACCAGTTGTACAGCGGGTTGGCGCCGCCCTGGGCGACCGCCGCCTGACACGCGGGGTTGTTCGGGATGATCTGGCCGGTCGACGAGAGGCCGTCCTGCCAGCACAGGCGGGTACGGCTGCCTGGGATGATCGCGGCGCCGTGCGCGTCGGCGGCATCGGGCGTGATCACTGTCAGCACGCCGACCGCCATGACAGCGGCCGCGGCAGCCGCCGCGGCCCTGCGTAGGAGTTTCACCTTTGGTCTCCCTTTTGTGGGGTGGGAACGCGGAAGGGAGATGCAGACGGTGGCACGCGGGCTTAGCGCACCGTCCGATCTCGGACGCACGCGCCTCTCGACATGGCCCTGCCCGGCAAACGTCGGCGGCGCGTCAGCCCCCACGCCGTCGGCATCGACATTGCACCATGAATCGATTACATCGGCAATAGCCGACCATCGATACAACTGTTAACGGCTAAAGGCGGCCGGACAGCTCCGCGTACCCTCGCCGGACCGCCACCAGCGCGGCTTCCGGGCCGAACGGAGCCTTCGCCGCGACGCGCTCCGCGGGCGCGCCGTCGGCGTGCCCGTCGCGGATCACCCAGTCCAGCGCCGCGAGCTCCTCGTGCTGCCCGCGCACGAAGTTCTGCCCCACCACCGCGCCGTGACCGGGCACGACCGACGTCGCGGGCGTGGTGAGCCGCAGCAGCGCGGCGACCGTCTCCGGCCACTCCAGCGGATAAGCGTCGTCGAACGCGGGCGCCGCGCCCTCCTCGACCAGGTCGCCGGCCACGACCACATCGGCGTCGGGCACGTGCACGACAAGATCGCCGTCCGTGTGCCCACGACCGAGGTAATACAAGATCACGGCACGCCCGCCGAGGTCCAGCGTGGACTCGTGCCGCACGGTCGCGTTCGGCGCCATTATGGGTACCGTCAACAGGTCCTCGGCGATCGATGGCGCGAGCCGCAGGGCTTCCTCGTAGGCCGCCCGCCGCACCGCTTCAGCGCGGTCGCGCAACAGCCCGGCGACGCTGGCGTGCCCCCAGATCGCTCGCGGCGGCGAGCTCAAGACGGCATTGCCGAACGTGTGGTCGAAGTGGTGATGGGTGTTGACGATCGTGAGCGCCGCGGGCGTGATCGCTCGCACCGCCGCCGCCAGTTCCTCGGCCTGCGCGGCCGTGGCCAGCGTGTCGACCAGGATGGCCTCGCCGTCGCCGAGGATCAGGGTCGCGTTGACGTCCAGCACCGGATAGCGCAGCACGTAGACGTCGTCACCGACCTCGGCGAACTCAGCCCGGCTGGGCAAAGGCCCGCTCCACGAACGTGTGGCGGTCGACCAGGACCCGCTCGACCCGGCCCTCAGCCACCGTGACCGATCCGTCGAAGACGACCACCTCGAAGAGCAGCCGCCGGCCGTCGACCTTGGCGAGCTTGGCCAGCGCGGCGACCGTGCGGCCGACCGGGGTGGGCGCCTTGTGGTCGAGCTCGACCCGCACGCCGACGGTGGTCTTGCCCGGCGCCATCCGGGTGGCGGTCGCCGCCACGGTGGCCGCCTCGGCGAGGGCGAGCACCCGGGGCGTGGCCAGCACCGGGACGTCGCCGGAGCCGAACGCCTGCGCGGTGTCGGCGTCGGTGACGGTCAACTCCACCCGGGCGGTGAGGCCGGGCGCGAAGCCGGGGTCCGGCTGCTGTTCCATCCGCTAAGCGTATGCGCTCGGGCCGCGTTCCGACGATGAGTAGGGTCGGACTATGAGCGACGTGTCCAGCCTGGTCGCTACCCTGCCATCCCCCGTCGCCTAACCTGGACGCCGATGTCCGTGACGATCACACCGGCGCCCGGCGCGCCGCCTCCCGACACGCCGCCGCCGACCGAGGCCGACCGGCGGCGCCGGTTGATCGCCATGCTGGTCTGGGCGGTCCTGTTCACGGCCGGTTGGCTGCTGATCGGCCTGCCCACCGATCCGCTGTACGCGTTCGGCTGGCTGTGGACGGCGACGATCGCCTGGCGGATCGGGCAGCCGTGGCGCTCCCACCTGCTCTTCGCGCGCGACTGGCTGCCGATCGTGCTGGTACTGGTCCTCTACAACCTGTCGCGCGGGTTCGCCGACAACGACGCCACGCCGCACGTGCTGGAGCTGATCGCCTTCGACCGGTGGATGTTCGGCTGGGCCACCGGCGGCGAGGTGCCCACGGTGTGGCTGCAGCAGCACCTGTACGACCCGGACAAGGTGTACTGGTGGGACGTGCTGGTGAGCTGGGTGTACTTCTCGCACTTCGTCACCGCGCTGACCGTCGCCGTGGTGCTGTGGCTCACCTCCCGGCCACGCTGGGCCGCGTTCATGCGCCGCTGGGTGTTCCTGTCGGTCACCGGCCTGATCACGTACTTCCTGTACCCGGCCGCCCCGCCGTGGTGGGCCGCGCAGTACGGGCTGCTGCCCGACGTGGTGCGGATCTCCACCCGCGGCTGGCGGGCGATGGGCATGCACGGCGCCGGCAACCTGCTCAACGTCGGTCAGGTGGCCGCCAACCCGGTGGCCGCGATGCCGTCCCTGCACACCGCGTTCGCCCTGTTCGTCGTGGCGTTCTTCCTCAACCGGGTGCGCAAGCGCTGGTGGCCCCTGCTGCTGTCGTACCCCTTGGCGATGACGTTCACCCTGGTGTACGCCGGTGAGCACTACGTGCTCGACGTGCTCGTGGGCTGGGCGTACGTGGGGCTCACGTTTCTGGCGGTGGGGCTGGGGGAACGGTGGTGGTCGGCGCGCCGAGCCCGGCTGGCGGCTGCTGAGCCTGCGGAGTCTGAGTCTGCTGAGCCCGGGCCTCGCGAGAGCGCCGAGCCAGCTCAGCCGCCAGCCACCACGCCTCGCTGAGATCCCGGTCGCGGGCGGCGGCGCTCTGGCCGCCGGCCGTGTCGGCGTACACCGTGGCGAGCCGCAGGCGGCGCTGGAGCGGCCCCTGCACCACCCGGACGCTCTGCACGCGGGCGTACGGCACGATCACCATCTGCCGGGTCAGCAGGCCGTCTCGCGACGCGACGATCTCGTCGGTCAGCGCGATACCGATCACCGGCAGCGCGAGCGGGTGGAACCACCTGGCCCGCTTGGGCGGGTTCGACAAGCGGAAATCGGTCAGCGTCAGGCTGTGTTGGCCCGTGGGGATGGGCAGCACCTCGGCCAGTACGCGCTCGCTGGTCGGCGCGTCACCCACCGGCAGCAGCCGGTCGAACGCCTTGCTCTCCTCGCCGCCCGACGTCGCGAAGCCGGCCACGTCGAGCCGCATCCGCAGCCACCGCTTGCGGCGCCACAGCAGCGGCCAGGTCACACCGACCCCTTGGACACGCTCGACCGGGATCGTCTGGCTGCGGGTCTCCAGCAGCCCGCCGCGCAGCCGCAGGCCGGCCTCGCCGCGCGCGATCCGGAAGTTCCAGTCGACGAGCACCCGGCGTACCGGCTGGAGCAGCACGCCCGCCATCGCGGTGGCCGTACTGGCCAGCGCGATGAACGACCAGGTCGCCTCGAACGCGAACTGCACCACCACGAACGCCACGCCGAACGGCATGAACAGCGCCTGCGGCGTCAGGAGCTGGCTGATCAGCAGATCCCGGTTGGTGACCGCGTGGATCGGCACCTCGATCGGCGCCACGGCCGGGGCGTCCGGCGTGGCGGGCGTCGCGGTGCCGGCGCGCCCCGCCAGGGTCAGCAGGCGCTCGCGCAGGGCCACCGCGTCCGGCATGGTCACGAACGCCAGCGGCGCCTCGGTCTTGCCGCCGCCGACCACCTCCAGCCGCAGCTCGGCCAGGCCGGTGAGCTGGGCGAGCAGCGGCCGGACCACCTCGACGGACTGGAGGCGTTCCAGCGGGATCGCCCGGGTGCGCCGCCACAGCAGGCCCTCGTGTATCCGCAGCTCCCGGCCGACCACGTGGTAGCCCGTGTTGGCCCAGCTGACGATGCCCAGGATGACCTGGCCGAGCAGCAGCGCGAGCACCATGACGGCGAACCAGCCCAGTCCCACCTGCCCGAGCGTCTGCCACGACAGCGCCGCGATGATGACCACGAGCGCCCGCCCGCCCCGCAGCAACGGCGTAAGCGGATGCAACCGCTTCTTCGGCTCCGTAGCCACAACCTGAGGGTTCACAGGCCCTCTGCCCGGTCTTCGCCGAGGGCGGTGAGCCGGTCGCGCAGCCGGGCCGCCTCCGGCGGGCGCAGGCCCGGCACCTTGGCGTCGCTCGCCGCGGCGGCGGTGTGCAGCTGCACGGTCGCCAGGGAGAACATGCGCTCCAGCGGTCCCGCGGTCACATCGACGAACTGCATCCGCGCGTACGGCACGATCGACAGCCGGCGGATCAGCAGCCCGTGCCGCACCAGCAGGTCATGGTCGCGCTCGGCGTACCCCCACGAGCGCACCGAGCGCACGCTGACGATCGCGTCCCACACCGTGAACACGGCGATCAGAGCCAGGCCCACGCCGAACAGCCAGTGGCCACTCACGGCCCAACCGAACCCGACCGCGGCCGCCACGACCGCGGTGGCGATCCACACCCGGATCAGCTCGACCCAGATGAGATCTCGGGAAACGGGACGCCAGTCGACGGTGTCTGGCCACGGTTCGAGCGCGTCGGTCGGCGCTTCCCTGGGGGTCACCCGTTCAGGCTACGGTGCCCGGTGCTCTTCCACCTCGCGCAGAAACCCGCGGACACTCAGGAACTCGCTTAGCGATTCGCGATGGGCCTCGCACGCGAGCCACGTCTTGCGCCGCTCGGGCTCGTGCAGCTTGGGATTGTTCCACCTCAGGGCCCAGATGGCGGATTCGGAGCAACCGCGAGCGGAACACTTCACCGCTGAAGTGTAGGGCGGCAGGGTGAAAGAAAGAGCGCCGGGCGGCCACGGGGGAAGCCGCCCGGCGACGGCTGAATCGTACACGCGTAAAACCCTCTTTTGTCTACCCGTACGCCGTGCCTGTTTGGCCAGTTCCAGTGCGCCGTTCGCGCTTTGGGTTTCGCCACCCCGGGCCCGGCGCCGGCCGGATTTCCGGCGCTCCATCCCCGGCTGGTTAGCTGGGCGTGTAAGGCTAGGTGGGGCAACGCCCCGTTGCCCGACCCGACGCCTCGTCGATGACGCCGCACCGCAGTGGAGGACCGGTGGCCCAGCCGACCACGCCCGCAACCCCCGAGCCGTCCGCCGAAGCGCTGGCGCCAAGCACCACCCCCGCCGAAGACGCCACCACGCTCGAACGCGCGTTGTTCGAGGTCAAGCGCGTGATCGTCGGGCAAGACCGGATGGTCGAGCGGATGTTCGTCGCGCTGCTGGCGCGCGGCCACTGCCTGCTGGAGGGCGTGCCCGGCGTGGCCAAGACGCTCGCCGTCGAGACCATCGCGAAGGTCGTCGGCGGCACGTTCGCCCGCGTGCAGTTCACCCCGGACCTCGTACCGGCCGACATCGTGGGCACCCGGATCTACCGGCAATCGTCCGAAAAATTCGACGTCGAGCTGGGCCCGGTTTTCGTGAACTTCCTGCTCGCCGACGAGATCAACCGGGCGCCGGCCAAGGTGCAGTCGGCACTGCTGGAGGTCATGTCCGAGCAGCAGGTGTCGATCGGCGGCGAGACGCACGAGGTGCCGAACCCGTTCCTCGTCATGGCCACCCAGAACCCGATCGAGCAGGAGGGCGTGTACCCCCTGCCCGAGGCGCAGCGCGACCGGTTCCTCATGAAGATCCTCGTCGGGTACCCGACCGACGCCGAGGAACGCGAGATCGTGTACCGGATGGGCGTCAGCGCGCCCGAGCCCAACCCGGTCTTCACGCCCTCCGAGCTGCTCGCGCTGCAGCGCAAGGCCGACCAGGTGTTCGTGCACAACGCGCTGGTCGACTACACCGTCCGCCTGGTACTGGCCACCCGCGCCCCCGCCGAGCACGGCATACCCGACGTCGCGCAGCTGATCCAGTACGGTGCCAGCCCGCGCGCCTCGCTCGGCATCGTGCGTGCCACCCGCGCCCTCGCCCTGATGCGCGGCCGTGACTACGCGCTCCCGCAGGACGTGCAGGACATCGCGCCCGACATCCTGCGGCACCGTCTGGTGCTCAGCTACGACGCGCTCGCCGACGACATCCCCGCCGACCACATCGTCGCCCGCGTGATGGCAAACGTGCCGTTGCCCAGCGTGGCGCCCCGGCAGAGCGCGGCTCCGGCGGCCGCCCAGCCGTCGGCGCCACCAGCGGGGGTGGGCGCGGGCGCGCCGCAACCCGCGGGCGCCTGGCCCGGCACCCTGCAATGAGCCCGCTGGACGCCCAGACGACGGCGCGGGCCGACGCCGTCCTCTCCCGGCTCCAACTCCTCGTCAGCCGCAAGCTCGACGGGCTGTTGCAGGGTGACTACGTAGGGCTGCTGCCGGGGCCGGGCACCGAGGCGGGCGAGTCCCGCGAGTACCGGCCGGGCGACGACGTGCGGCGCATGGACTGGCCGGTCACGGCGCGCACCACGCAGCCCCACGTGCGCCGCACCGTCGCAGACCGCGAACTGGAGACCTGGCTGGCCGTCGACCTGTCGGCAAGCCTGGAGTTCGGCACCGCCAAGTACCTCAAGCGGGAGGTCGCCATCGCCGCCGCGGCGGCGCTCACCTACCTGACCGTGCGCGGCGGCAACCGCATCGGCGCGGTCGTCGGCACGGGCTCCTCCACCGTGCGGATGCCGGCTCGCCCCGGCCGCAAGGAGGCTCAGGGGCTGCTGCGCGCCATCGCGCGTACCCAGGTGCAACCCGGACGCGGCGACCTCGGCGCCCTGATCGACCGGCTCAACCGCCCACCGCGCCGGCGGGGTGTGGCGGTCGTCATCTCCGACTTCCTCGCGGTGACCGACCAGTGGGCGAGGCCCATGCGCAAGCTCGCGGTGCGCCACGACGTGGTCGCGATCGAGATCGTCGACCCCCGCGAGATGGAGCTTCCCGACGTCGGCGTGCTCACGCTCGTCGACCCCGAAAGCGGTGCGCTGCACGAGGTGCAGACCGCCGATCCCAAACTGCGCCGCCGGTACGCCGAGGCGGCCGCCGCGCAGCGCACAGCCATCGCCCAGGCGCTGCGCGGCGCCGGGGCGGCACACCTTCGACTGCGCACCGACTCAGACTGGTTGCTGGACATGGTCCGGTTCGTCGCCGCCCAGCGGCACGCACGCACCCGAGGAACCACGCGATGATCCGTTTTCTGCAACCGTGGTGGTTGCTGGCGCTCCTTCCGGTACTGGCCATCGCCGGCGCGTACGTGTGGCGCCAGTTCCGCCGCCGGCAGTACGCCATCCGCTTCACCAACGTCGACATGCTGCGCACCCTCGCGCCCAAGGGCCTCGGCTGGCGCCGCCACGTGGCCGCGGTCGCGTTCCTGATCGCGCTGCTGGCGCTGGCCACCGCGATGGCCCGCCCCTCCGTCGACCGCGAGGAGCCGCTGGAGCGCGCCACCATCATGCTCGCCATCGACGTGTCCCTGTCGATGGAGGCCGACGACGTGTCGCCGAGCCGCATCGAGGCCGCGCAGGAGGCCGCCAAGCAGTTCGTCTCCGAGCTGCCCGCGACCTACAACCTGGGCCTCGTATCGTTCGCCAAGTCGGCCAACGTGCTCGTACCGCCGACCAAGGACCGCCCGTCCGTGCTCTCGGCCAT
The DNA here is from genome assembly GCF_027923225.1 of Phytohabitans aurantiacus. Classification (GTDB taxonomy): domain Bacteria; phylum Actinomycetota; class Actinomycetes; order Mycobacteriales; family Micromonosporaceae; genus Phytohabitans; species Phytohabitans aurantiacus. Next base: position 177,338 of record NZ_BSDI01000019.1, on the reverse strand, counting down.
CGACGGGCTCACGCTGGCCGAAGCCACCGCCACCGGTGAGGCCGTCTTCACCTGCCTGGAGGCCATCCGCTCGGTACCGGCCGACGGCGCCGCCGGTGCCCCGCCGGCCCGCATCGTGCTGCTCTCCGACGGCTACCGCACGTCTGGCCGCTCGGTCGAAGAGGCCGGCGCCTCGGCGGCTTCGGCCAACGTGCCCGTCTCGACGATCGCGTTCGGCACCGACTCGGGCGTCGTCGACATCGGCGGCCAACTCCAACCGGTACCGGTCGACCGCCTCGCGCTCGCCGAACTGGCCGAGACCACGCGCGGCTTCTTCTACGAGGCGGCGTCGGCGAGTGAGCTCAAGCAGGTCTACGAAGACATGGGCAGCTCCATCGGCCACCGCATCCAGCCCCGCGAGGTGACCCAGTGGTACGCGGGCTTCGCGCTGCTCTTCGCGTTGGCAGCCGGAGCAATGAGCCTCCTCTGGACCAGCCGCCTCCCCTAACCCAACCCCTGCGGGCCGCCCCCCGCGCCCCGCGCTGCCCTGCCGCCGCCCCGCCGCGCCGCGCCGGCCCCCCTGCCCGCCGCCGCGCCGCGCGCCGCCCCCTTCCGCCGCGCGCCGCCCGCCCCCTTCCGCCGCGCGCCGCCCCCTTCCGCGGCGCGCCGCCCGCCCCCTTCCGCCGATCAAGGGCAAATGCACGTGGTTGGATCGCTTTTCCGCGTGCGTTCGCCCTTGATCGATGCAATCCCCCTTGATCGCCGCGCGGCAACCAGCGGGTCCGCGCCGGTCGCGGCCGTGCCGCCAGGTTTGAGGGGTTGGCGGCGGTGCGCCGCCGCACTCTGCGCGGTGCGTGCCGCACTCTGCGCGGTGCGTGCCGCACTCTGCGCGGTGCGCGCCGCGTCCTGCGCGTCGATCAAGGGCATTCGCATGGATCAAGGGCGAACGCACGTGGAAAAGAGATCGAACCGCGTGCGTTTGCCCTTGATCGGCGGGAGCGGCGTGGCGACGCGCCGTGTCGGGCTGGCCTGGGGGCGGACGCGCGTGGAAACGAGATCGAAGCGCGTGCGTTTGCCCTTGATCGGCGTGTGAGGGGTGGCGACACGTCGTGCCGGGTTGGTGTGGGGTGGGCGTTAGACGAGGACGAAGAGGACGACTACCCAGACGGCGGCGAGGGTGAAGCCCAGCGGGGCGAAGTAGCGGTTCATGGCGGATCTCCCGTGGCGACAGGGCACGAAGGCACGCCCGGTCGAAACCGGGTGGCTCAGAAGGGAGGGCGCGCGGCCCGGCTATGACTAGGGGGATCGCTATCTCGCACAGCGATCACCTCCAAAGGTCGTCCGGGCTCAGAACCGTCCGACATCGTATACCCATCAGGTGACCAGACCCGGCACGCGGCAACCAAAATCACCCCGAAGGCCAGTAGCCATCCCAGCCGTGCGGCCAACCATGCTGGTCCGTCCGGCGTGGTGTGGGGAGAGCCGGTTGGTTACTCGCCGACCGCCACGAGGCCCGTTTCGTAGGCCAGGATGACCGCCTGCGCGCGGTCGCGCAGGTTGAGTTTGGCGAGGATGCGTCCAATGTGGGTCTTCACGGTCTGCTCGGCCACCACGAGCTCGGCGGCAATCTCCGCATTGGACCGTCCACGTGCGATCAACCGCAGGACCTCGGTTTCGCGCGGGGTGAGCGCGTTGAGTGCGGTGGGGCGGGGACGGTCGCGGCTGGGGCGCGCGGCGAACTCGGCGATCAGCCGCCGGGTCACCGACGGCGCGAGCAGCGCCTCGCCGGCCGCGACGACGCGTACGGCCTGTACGAGGTCGGCGGCGGGTGCGTCTTTGAGTAGGAAGCCGCTCGCTCCGGCCCGCAGCGCCTCGTAGACGTAGTCGTCGAGGTCGAACGTGGTCAGGATCAGCACGCGTGGGCGTTCGCTGCCGGTCGGGCGGTTGCCGATGAGGCGGCGGGTCGCCTCCAGGCCGTCGAGGACCGGCATGCGCACGTCCATCAGTACGACGTCAGGGTCGAGGCGGCGCGCGGCGGTGACCGCGTCGGCGCCGTTGGCGGCGTCGCCGACCACGAGCAGGTCGTGTTGGGCCGCCAGCAGGGCTCCGAAGCCCTGCCGCACCATTGCCTGATCGTCGACGATGAGTACCCGGATCATGTCTGGTCGTAGGGTAACCGAGCGTCGACCTCGAAGCCGCCGTCATCCGTGGGTGCCGCCTCGAACTCGCCACCAAGCAGTACCGCCCGCTCCCGCATCCCGGCGAGCCCATGCCCCTCGCCAGCGGCCTCGGGTGCCGGCTGGGCACTAGGTCCATTGTGGACGCGGATGAGGAGCTGGCGGCTCCAGGGGTGGATCTCCACGCGTACGGGGGCGCCGGGTGCGTGACGTGTGGCGTTGGCGAGCGCCTCCTGCACGATGCGGTAGGCGGCCAGGCCGACCGGCTCGGGCGGTTCGGGGCCGTTGGCGGCGTCGAGTTCGACCTGGACGCCGGCGCGCTGGGCGGTGGCCACGAGTTCGGGCAGGTCGGCGAGGCTCGGCTGCGGCGCCTTGAGCGGCTCGGCGGAGTCGCTGCGCAGTACGCCCAGCAGCCGGCGCATCTCGGTCAGCGCGCCTCGGGCCGCCCCCGCGATCCCCGTGAACTCGTCACGCACGGGGTCGGGCAGGTCGCCGAGCCGGTACGGGGCGGTCTCGGCCTGTACCGCGATCATCGACATGTGGTGCGCGACCACGTCGTGCAGCTCGCGCGCGATCCGCGTGCGCTCCTCCAGTACCGCGCGGCGGGCCTTTTCCAGCTCGCTGACCTCGGACTGCTCCGTGAGCGCTCGCTTGATCCGGGCGTTCCGGCCGATCAGGTCACCGACGACGATCACGACCGTGTAGAGCAGCGCGACGCCGGCCTGGTTGCCAGGGTCCACGAAGATCCAGACCGGGATCAGGGTGATGAGACCGATCCACACCACGATCGGCCGGTCGACCCGGGCGGCGACGACCAGCAGCACCACGAGGCTGATCGCGATCTGGGTGGGCGCCCACGGCCAGATGTCATTGTGGCGGTTGAACGTGCCGAACAGCTGCGCGACCATCATCAGCCGCCAGGCCACGAGCGGCCGGGAGAGCAGGAACGGGAGCGGCAGTACGGCGAGCACGCTCAGTATCACCGCCAGGGCCATCGGCAGCCTGCGGTCGTCGTGCAGGTACTGGACGGTCACGACGCCGAGCCCGACGAGCAGGACCGCACCGAACGACGCCAGCCGTCGCCAGCGCGGCCCCAACTGGACAGGCGGATAGTCCGGGCCGCCGAGGGTGCGGCGCAGCCAGTGCCAGGCCATGCGAAGGAACGATCCCACGATGGCAGGTTACGGGCGGTGACCAGTGCGGTCGTGATACCACGGTGCCAACCGCAAGGTCATACCCCGGTAATGTCTGTGCGGCACGCCCACACGACGTAGGGGGACACAATGTCGCGCACGGTGCTGGTGACCGGCGGCAACCGGGGGATCGGGTTGGCGATCGCCCAGGCGTTCGCGAAGCAGGGCGACCGGGTGGCCGTCACGCACCGGGGCTCAGGGGCGCCCGAGGGGCTGTTCGGCGTCCAGTGTGACATCACGGACACGGCGTCGGTCGACGCGGCCTTCACCGCGATCGAGGCGGAGCTGGGCCCGGTCGAGGTGCTGGTGGCGAACGCGGGCATCACCGACGACACGCTGCTGCTGCGGATGTCGGAGGAGCAGTTCACGCGGGTCCTCGACACCAACCTGACCGGGTCGTACCGGGTGGCCAAGCGCGCGGCGACCAAGATGCTGCGGGCGCGCTGGGGCCGGATGATCTTCATCTCGTCGGTGGTCGGCCTGTACGGCTCGGTGGGCCAGGTCAACTACGCGGCCAGCAAGGCGGGGCTCGTAGGCGTCGCCCGGTCGATCACCCGTGAGCTGGGCAGCCGTAACATCACCGCCAACGTGGTAGCGCCCGGCTTCGTCGAGACGGATATGACGGCCGTGCTGCCGGAGGAGCGCAAGGCGGAGTACCTGAAGGCGATCCCGGCGGGGCGGTTCGCGATCGCCGACGAGGTGGCGGGCGTCGTCACCTGGCTGGCCGGCGACGCTGCCGGGTACGTCTCCGGGGCGGTCATCCCGGTGGACGGCGGCTTGGGCATGGGGCACTGACTCTTTGGAGGGTTTCGAGTTGTCTGGACTGCTGGCCGGTAAGCGGCTGCTCGTCACCGGGATCATCACCGACCAGTCGATCGCGTTCTCGGTCGCGAAACTCGCCCAGGAGCAGGGCGCCACTGTCGTGCTCACCGGGTTCGGCCGGCTGTCGCTGGTCGAGCGGATCGCCAAGCGGCTGCCCAAAGAGGCGCCGGTCATTGAGCTCGACGTGCAGAACAAGGAGCACCTGGACGGGCTCGCCGACAAGGTACGCGAGCACGTCGACGGGCTGGACGGCGTCGTGCACTCGATCGGGTTCGCGCCGCAGAGCTGCCTCGGCGGCGGGTTCATGTCGGCGCCGTGGGAAGACGTGGCCACCGCACTGCACGTCTCGACGTACTCCTACAAGAGCCTCGCATCGGCCGCGCTCCCGCTGATGGGCCAGGGCAGCGCGTTCGTCGGGCTCACCTTCGACGCGCAGCTGGCCTGGCCGGTGTACGACTGGATGGGCGTCGCGAAGGCCGGCCTGGAGTCGGCGTCGCGCTATCTGGCGCTGCACCTGGGCAGCCAGGGCATCCGCAGCAACCTGGTCTCGGCCGGTCCGCTGCGCACGATGGCGGCCAAGTCGATTCCGGGCTTCGAGAAGTTCGAAGACGAGTGGGTCAGGCGGGCGCCGCTCGGCTGGGACCTCGGCGACCAGGAGTCAGCGGCGAAGGCGTGCCTGGCGCTGCTGTCGGACTGGTTCCCCGCCACGACGGGCGAGATCATCCACGTCGACGGGGGATTCCACGCGGTCGGCGCCTAGGGGTGTGGACCGCGGACGGTGAGGCCGCGGGAGCAGCGGTCTTGCGCGCGGCGGACGTCGCGGTAGCTCACGCCTGTCTCTTGAAGATTTTGGGTTAGGGCAGGATAGGGGCATGGCGTACGACGCGTTGCTGCTGGTGTCGTTCGGCGGGCCGGAACACCCCGACGACGTGCTCCCGTTCCTTGCCAACGTGACCCGCGGCCGAAACGTGCCGCCGGAACGGCTGGCCGAGGTGGCGCAGCACTACCAGCACTTCGGTGGGGTGTCTCCGATCAACCAGCAGTGCCGCGAGCTGCTGGAGGCGCTGCGGGCCGGATCTGACATGCCGGTCTACTGGGGCAATCGCAACTGGCACCCCATGCTCGCCGACACCGTCGCGCAGATGCGCGACGACGGCGTGCGGCACGCGCTGGCGTTCGTGACGAGCGCGTACGGCGGGTACTCGTCGTGCCGGCAGTATCTGGAGGACATCGCGGCGGCGCGGGCGGCGGTCGGGCCCGACGCGCCGGTCATCGAGAAGCTGCGACACTTCCACGACCACCCGGGCTTCGTCGAGCCGCACGCCGATGCGGTACGGGCGGCGCGGGCAACGTTGCCCGCTGGCGACGTCCGGCTGGTGTTCACAGCGCATTCGATCCCGGTTTCCATGGCTTCCACAGCTGGGCCAGACGGTGGGCTCTATGAGAAGCAGCTCAACGAGACAGCCGCGCTGGTGGCGTCGCTCGGGGCGCCCGACCTGCCGTGGGACCTGGTGTGGCAGAGCCGCAGCGGCCCGCCGCACGTGCCATGGTTGGAGCCGGACGTCAACGACCACCTGCGCGCGCTGGCCGACAAGGGCGTGGCGGGCGTCGTGGTCAGCCCGATCGGGTTCGTCTCGGACCATCTTGAGGTGATTTGGGACCTCGACAACGAAGCCGCCGACACCGCGCGGCGGCTCGGCATGGCGTACGCCCGCGCGGGCACGCCGGGAACCGACCCGCGCTTCGTCGCAATGGTCCGTGACCTGGTGCGCGAGTGCGTCGACGCGGGTACGCTGCCCGCTCGGGACACGTGTCACGCTGGGTGCTGCATGAGCAAGGGAGGCCGGCGGTGAGCGACCGAGCGAGCAGGAGACACAGTGAGTGATCGGCGGAAGCCGGTGGAGAGCTGGCTTACGGACATGGACGGCGTGCTGGTCCACGAGGGCCAGCCGGTGCCGGGCGCACCCGAGTTCATCAACCGGCTCCGGGCATCCGGCAAGCCGTTCCTGGTACTGACCAACAACTCCATCTACACGCCGCGCGACCTGCAGGCGCGGCTGACCCGGATGGGCTTCGAGGTGCCCGAGCACGCCATCTGGACGGCGGCGCTCGCCACCGCGCAGTTCCTTGCCGACCAGCGGCCGGGCGGCACCGCGTACGTCATCGGTGAGGCGGGACTGACCACCGCGATGCACGCGGTCGGATACATCCTGACCGACTTCGAGCCGGACTACGTCGTGCTGGGCGAGACCCGCACGTACAGCTTCGAGGCGATCACCAAGGCCGTCCGGCTGATCAACGGTGGGGCGCGGTTCATCTGTACGAACCCTGACCCGACCGGCCCGTCGATCGAGGGCGCGCTGCCAGCCGCTGGCTCGGTGGCAGCCATGATCTCCAAGGCGACCGGCGTCGAGCCGTACTTCGTCGGCAAGCCGAATCCGATGATGATGCGATCGGCGCTCAATACGATCGAGGCGCATTCCGAGACGACGGCGATGATCGGTGACCGGATGGATACCGATGTGTTGTGCGGGCTGGAGGCGGGGCTGGAGACGATCCTCGTGCTGACGGGGATCAGTTCTCGCGCCGAGGCCGAACGCTATCCGTATCGCCCGTCGCGCATCATCGATTCGGTGGTCGATCTGCTGGACGAGATCTGATCCGGTGTCGCCTTGACGGTGGTCGTTGGGTGGGTTAGCTTTGAGGAGCCAAGTGCAGTAGCGCTTGGAAGTGAACCCGGTAGCCTTCCGGACGGTGGGCGGGCCGGGTTTCGCGCTTTCCGGGGCGCTTTCCAGAGTCAGGCCCTTCTGACATCGTCCACGATTTCCTCGACGCGCCTTCGCCAATGACCACCGCGCGCCCAGGACCATGCGATAGCGTCCGGAACGCCGAGCAGGCATTCCTCTTTAGCGAGCAGATGGTAGAAGGGCAGTTGTGATCCGGCGTCGCGAAGCAGACCGCTGATCAAGCGGCGGTCGCTTTTCAGCGTGCCTTCCTCGGTTTCGAGGACGAAGCGTTCGACACCTAGGGCGACCAGGTCTGTCACCATCCGGGCGAGACAGGCGTCGCGTGCCGCCTTGTATCGGCCGCCGAAGCGACCACCGTCGTACACGATTGCCCGTGTCCCGAACGCGACGACGGCGTCGAGGATCTGCTTGCGTCGCGCATCGCTCTCTTTGTGTAGGTGGATGCGGCGCTGTCGGGGGAGGATAAGTGATCTCATCGCGCTGCGTGCCGTCGATAGGTGCGATGGCGCGAGAATCGCCGCGACCATGACGTAGCGGCGTTCTTTTGTCTCGTCGGTGAAGGCGTGAAACGGCACGGCCTGATTGATAGCACACGGAAGCGCTGGCGCGCTGCCCCCGAATTGATGGCGGCGCGACGTGCGATAGCGATCGCGATCAAGGGCGATTGCATGGATCAAGGGCAAATGCACGCGGAAATGAGATCAAAGCACGTGCATTTGCCCTTGATCGACGAAAAGAAAAGGGGGGTTATTCGGGGCGTAAGGGGGAGTTGCAGGCGGCTACCAGAGCGCGGCGGCACGCCGTTGTCAACGGGCGCAGGGCGGCGTCGCGTTGTTGGGCCTCGTAGCCGTTGACGGCGCCGCCGGGCGCGGCGTGCTCGGCCAGTACCAGCACGCGGTCGAGGACGCTCGCTCGGGCGAACACGCGCCGGGCGCGCGGGTCGAAGCCGGGCGGCAGGTCGATACCCGAGTCGGGGCGGCGGAGTGCGGCGAGGGCGCCGGCCAGCTCGGGGCGCCACTGTGCCACGTCGAGCCGGGTGAGGGCGGCGGTGGCCTCGGCGAGTGCGGCCGACAGGTCGGCTTCGGCCTCGGCGGCGGTGGGATCGCCGGCGGGCAGTGGGGCGTCGGGCAGCGGGTACACGCGCCAGAGCACGGTCTCGAACGTCACGCCGGAGCCGGACGTGTGACTGCGCACCTCGGGGATGAAACCCAGGCCGCGCGCCACGACGGCTTCGCCGGCGATGAGCGCCGCGCCCGTGAACGGCCCGTGGACCGGCAGGCCGCGCGGGTCGCCGGGGGCGGGCAGCGCGAGCCGGATGTCGTCGGGGCTCAACTTGGACAGTGCCGGGAGGGCGTCACCGAGCGGCACGTCTGTCCACGTGCCTGGTGCGTCGGCGACCAGGTGCTCCTCGTCTCCGGCGATTTCGTCGGCGACCTCGTCGTACGGCACCAATCCGGCGCGCCACGCACGAACCCACGCGACGAACCGGCTGGACCGGCGCGCCGCCAACGTCGCCGCTGCTGCGGGGAACATGCGGCAAGAGTACGTGCTGCCCGCTGCCCTGTCTCGGTTGCGGCGCGTCTGCGTGGTCCGGCGTACCCACGGCGCTAGCGTCCGATTCATGTATGGGGAGGACGTGCTCGCTGGCAATCTGCCCGGACGACAGCAGGGTGTACGCCGGCGCAAGACGATTCCGGAGGTCGACGCCGAGGTCGACCTCGTGGTGGAGGACGCCGACTCGGGGTTCTGCGGTGCGGTGGTGGGGTTCGAGTACGGCGCGGTGGTGCTGGAGGACCGGCACGGCAAGCGGCGAAACTTTCCCCTGGAACCGGCCGCGTTTCTGCTCGACGGCCAGCCGGTGACGCTGCGCCGGCCGTCCGAGACACAGAAGGAAACCCGCAAGCGCACCGCTTCCGGCTCGATCGCCGTAGACGGCGTACGCGCGCAGGTCGCGAAGGCGAGCCGGATCTGGGTGGAGGGCATACACGACGCCGCTCTGGTGGAACGGATCTGGGGCGACGACCTGCGCATCGAGGGCGTGGTGGTCGAGCCGCTGGACGGCATCGACGAGCTCGCCGCGGCGGTACGGGACTTCTCACCGGGACCGCGGCGCCGGCTGGGCGTACTGGTCGACCACCTCGTCGCGGGCTCGAAGGAGAGCCGGATCGTGGCGGCGGTCACCTCGCCGGACGTACTGGTGACCGGGCATCCGTATGTGGATGTCTGGCAGGCGGTGAAGCCGGCGCGGCTGGGTCTGCGGGAGTGGCCGGTGATCCCGCCGGGTCAGCCGTGGAAGGAGGGCGTCTGCCGGGCACTGGGGGTGGCGCAACCGGCCGACATGTGGCGGCGCATCCTGTCCACAGTGAACTCGTACCACGATGTGGAAACGCCGCTGATCAACGCGATGGAGCGCCTCATCGACTTCGTCACCGTCCCGGAGACGCCCTCCTGAGGGCTACGCGAGGCTGATGCTCGTGCCGCTCACGGTGATGTCGGCCGCGGGCAGGGCCGACTTCGCGGGACCACCCAGTACCGAGCCGTCCTTCAGCGAGAACGTGCTCTGGTGGCACGTACACGTGATGGCGTCACTGTCGACCTTGGACACCAGACAGCCCTGGTGCGTGCAGACGGCGCTGAAGCACTTGAAGTCACCCTCGGTGGGCTGGGTGATGACGACCTTCTCGTCTTCGAAGATCTTGCCGCTGCCGACGGGAATTTCGCTGGTGCTGGCGAGCGCGTTCGAGCCGGTCGAGCCGGAGTCGGCGGACGACGAGGCGGACGGTGCCGCCGCGGTGGGGGTGGTGGAACCGGACGAGGTGGAGGCGGAGTCACCCGAATCGTCGGACCCGCACGCCGCCACCAGACCGACCGTACCGACGGCGCCGGCGGCCAGCACGGTACGACGGGCGACTACGCTTGGTTGAGCGTTCATCTTCATGCCACGTAAGCATGGTGGGCCACCCTGGACGGTTACTGTGGTGAACCTGTGGATCAGCTGAAAGCCTTAAACTCAGGCAAGCCGGTGTGGATCACGACTGAACACGAATGTCGCGATATCTAGTGCTTCGACGGCACCATTCGCACCGCGCCGCACGCGTAGCGTCTCGCCGTCGTTGGTGCCCGACCGGCCACGCCACTGATCGGCCCCGGCCGGCGCGAACCGCCACGCCGTTCGCCCACCGCGCACCATCACCAGCTCACCTGCGGCACCGTCCCAGGACGTTTCGTGCGCCAGCCCCATCCACCACCACTGCCCGCACAGCTCGGCCGCCTCGGGAGGCGGCGGCGCCGACGGCCGCCAGGCGGGCGCGGCCGGGGTCGGCTCGCTGTCGAGCACGGTCGTGATGATCGACCGGCCCACGGCCAGCGGTACACCGTACGCGTTGGCGTAGACCACCACGCCCGTACGGGACGGCCGGTGCACGACCAGCGAGGACACGTACCCCGGCATCGAGCCGCCGTGCCCGACCAGTACGCGCTCGCCGACCCGGTACAGCTCCGGGCCCAGGCCGTGGCCGGAGGTCCACGAGTCGAGGTCGCTCATCACGACCGGCGCGCACATCTCGGTGAGCGTCTCGGGGGCGAGCAGGTCGGGCGACGGGTCGGCGAGGAACGCGGCCCACTTGGCCAGGTCGGTCGCCGTCGACCAGAGCTGCCCTGCGGGCGCCATGGCACCGGTGTCGGTGCGCGGCTCCTCGTGCAGCGTGCCGTGCCACGGGTGCACGACGTACCCGCGCGCGAACGGCTCCTCCGGGTGGTACGTGGTGCGGTTCATGCCGAGCGGCCCGAGCAGCCGGTCGGTGAGCAGCTCGATCCAACGCCGCCCGGTGATGCGTTCCAGCACCGCGCCGAGCAGCCCGTACGCCAGGTTGGAGTAGTGGTACGTGCGGTGCGGCGGGAAAGCGAGCTTGTCGGCGGTCAGCCCGGCCAGCAGCGTGTCGACGTCGCTGCCCTCGGTGCGCTCCCACCACCCGGGGCTGTCCGGCTCGCGCTGGAGACCGGCGGCGTGCCCGAGCAGCTGGCGCAGCGTCACGCCGCCGACGGGCGTGCCGGGCAGGTGCCGGTACAGCAGGTCGTCGAGCGCGAGCCGGCCCTCGTCGCGCAGCTGCATGACCAGGGTGGCGGTCATGGTCTTGGAGATCGAGCCGATGCGGTACTGCACCCCGGCGTCGGGGTGCGGGTGCTCGCCGGCGCCGGTGAAGTGCTCCAGCTTCCCGTCCCGCACCACGCCCGCCACCAGCGACGGCGCCCGCCCGGCCGCCTGGGCCTCGGCCACGAGCACGTCGACCTGACGGGCGGTCGCGGGCAGCAACGAAGGCAGCAACGACACGATTGAAAACCTCCCTGATAGGAGTCAACGCGCTCGGACCGCCGACGTTACCGTTCCGCTGCTCGCTGTACGTGCGCGAGCGTGACACGATCGTGGTGTGGATGTAGTTCTCTGGATCGTTCTGGGCGTTGTGCTCGCGGTCGCCGAGATGTTCACGTTTACGTTCGTCTTGATCATGCTTTCGTCGGGCGCCTTCGCCGCGGCCATCGCCGCGGCGCTCGGAGCTGGCGTGGCTGTACAGGCCATCGTCTTCGCGGTGGTGTCCGCCCTCGCTTTGCTCGCCGTCCGGCCAGTGATCAAGCGACACCGGCAGTCGGCGCTGGAGTCGGGCGACACGCCGATGGGAGTCGAGGCCATCGAGGGCGCGACCGGCCTGGTACTGGAGCAGGTCGACGCCGACCACGGCCTGGTCAAGATCGACGGTGAACTGTGGAGCGCTCGCGCGTACGACGGCACCCAGGTGCTCGAAGCGGGAGAGCGGGTGCGGGTCATAGAGGTGCGGGGCGCCACGGCAATGGTGTGGCGGGACATCTGATCGGGGCCCTTCGGGGAAAGGAACACGGGCATGGAATTAGTGATCGCGGTCATCGTCGCGGTGGTCGCACTCTTTGTGGCTATTACGTTGATCAGAGCGGTGCGGATCGTGCCGCAGCAGCGCAACTTCGTGGTTGAGCGGCTCGGCAAGTACCAGCGGACGCTGCGGCCTGGCCTCAACGTGCTGGTGCCGTTCGTCGACTCGGTACGCACGAAGGTCGACCTGCGTGAGCAGGTGGTCAGCTTCCCGCCGCAGCCGGTGATCACCTCGGACAACCTCGTGGTCTCGATCGACACCGTCCTGTACTTCAAGGTGATCGACCCGGTGAAGGCGACGTACGAGATCGCCAACTTCCTGCAGGCCATCGAGCAGCTCACCGTCACGACGCTGCGTAACGTGATCGGCTCCCTCGACCTGGAGAAGGCGCTCACCAGCCGCGAAGAGATCAACCGGCACCTGTCGGGCGTACTCGACGAGACGACCGGCCGCTGGGGCGTCAAGGTGACCCGGGTGGAGATCAAGGCCATCGAGCCGCCGCCGAGCATCCGCGACTCGATGGAGAAGCAGATGCGCGCCGAGCGCGAGCGGCGGGCGACGATCCTCACCGCCGAGGGCCACAAGCAGGCGCAGATCCTGAACGCCGAGGGTGACAAGCAGGCCGCCGTGCTGCGCGCCGACGGTGATCGGCAGTCGCGCATCCTGCAGGCCGAGGGCCAGGCCAAGGCGATCCGCACCGTGTTCGACGCGATCCACACCGCCAACCCGAGCCAGAAGGTGCTCGCGTACCAGTACCTCCAAGCGCTGCCCCAGATCGCCAACGGCACGGCGAACAAGATCTGGGTCGTACCCGCTGAGCTGACCCGAGCCCTGGAAGGGCTCGGCGGCGCGCTCGGTGGCCTGGCGGGCATGGCCGACGACAAGCCGGCGGCCTCGCTGGACGCCGGCGCCGTCGAGCGCGAGGCCGCGGAGGCGGCGCAGGCGGCCGCCGACGCGGCGCGCGAGATCCAGGACGAGGTGAAGGAAGCCGAACAGCAGGTGGGTGGCGGCGCGCCGCGCGGGCTGCCGGCGCCCGAGCCGGTATCGCCGTCGAGCCTTCTCGGTACCGAGGACAGCACCGCCCGCGAGCAGGCCTGAAAAGCTAGAACCGTCCACATCGCGCCCCGGCACCTGCCACGATCAACAGATCAGGTGGTGCCGGGGCGCCGGTGCGTTTCCGGCCTTGCGAAGGGCTGCCTGCCCATGACTAAAACGGCGAAATTCACCCGCCCGGCCGGTCCGACGAAGGCACACCGCACCGCACCACATACATCCGAACCACATACATCCGACGGCCCGCCCACCAACGTGACGTGGGCGTGGTCGGTACGCCGTCTCGGCCGCGTGCTCATGTGGACACTTCCCGCGTACGCGGTGGTCTTCGGCGGGGTCACGTTCGGCCGGATGGACGGCGGCGGACCGGCGCCGTACCTGGCCAACGGCCGGCTCCCGCACCTGATCGGCTGGGTGGTGGCGACCTGGCTCGGGGTGGTGGCGCTGCTCGCCATCGCCTGCCTGCTCGCGGCCGCGCGGAGCCGGCGCAGCGCGGCGGCCGGGCTCCTGATCGGCCTGACGGGTATCGCGCTGCTGCTCCCGTTCGCCGCGCTGCCGCCCGACACGGCGGTGTACGACTGGGACGCGCGCCGCCTCGCGCTGGCGGGTGCCGGCGTCTACAGCCTCGGCTGGGTGCTCGCCGGCTGGGCGGTGGCCCGCTCGAAGCTGTTTTCCAAGGCGGACGGCCTGATGCTGATGGTGGCCGGCCCGATGCTGGGCGTGGGCGGGCTGCTGGTCGGTCCGCTCCAGACGGTTGGGGCGATCTTCGTGCTGGCCGCCGGCATCGGGATGGCCTGGAGCGCTGGCCACCTCGTGCCGGCCCCGCGCCGCGGCGCCTCCGCCGAGGCGGCCGCGGCGACCGGCGCCCGCGCGGTGGCCGCCCGCGCCGCCGTCCACCCCCTGACCCACTGACCCAGGGGAGAATCCCCGTGTGGAGCTGATTACCGATCCGCACGACGAGCGGATCGCCGACTATCGCGCGCTCACCGACGTCGAGCTGCGCACCCGCTGGGAGCCGCCGCACGGGCTCTTCATCGCCGAGGGCGAGCTGGTGCTGCGGCGCGCGCTGCGAGCCGGGTACCAGCCGAGGTCCTACCTGGTCGACGAGAAACGCGTCGGGCAGATCGCCGACCTCGGCGACGCCCCGGTCTACGCCGCGAGCCAGGACGTGCTGGAGAAGGTGACCGGGTTCCACGTACACCGTGGCATGCTGGCGTCTTTTCACCGGCGTGCGGCGCCGGCGGCGGCCGATGTGCTCGCGGCGGCGCGCCGGGTCGTGGTTCTCGAAGACGTCAACAACCACACCAACCTCGGGGCGATCTTCCGGGGCGCCGCGGCGCTCGGCGTCGACGCGGTGCTGCTCTCGCCCACCTGCGCCGACCCGCTGTACCGGCGCAGCGTCCGGGTCAGCATGGGCGAGGTGTTCGCGGTGCCGTACGCGACCCTGTCGCCGTGGCCGGACGCGCTGGAGCTGGTGCGGGAGAGCGGGTTCACGCTGCTGGCGCTGACGCCCGCGCCGGACGCGGTACCCATCCAGCGACTGACTCACGACCAGCGCGCGCGGGCGGCGCTGCTCTTCGGCGCGGAGGGCGCCGGGCTGACCCGGCGCGCGATGGAGGCCAGCGACGCGCGCGTGGTGATCCCGATGCGGCGCGGCGTCGACTCCCTGAACGTGGCCGCGGCCGCCGCGGTCGCGTTCTGGGAACTGGGTCGGGAAGACTGATCACGTGTTTCCTACCGTGCGTGAGGTCATCGCGCTGGACCCGGTGCGGCACGGCGAACCGCGTGTCGTGGCCGCCGGCTCCGCGCTGGATCGGCCGGTGCGGTGGGTGCACGTGGCCGAGGTGCCCGACATCGCGACGCTGCTGCGCGGCGGTGAGCTGGTGCTCACCACCGGCATCGGCCTGCCGGCCGACGACGAAGGGCTGCGCGCGTTCATCGCGGACCTGGCCGGCGTCGGCGTCGCGGGCCTGGTCGTGGAGCTTGGCCGGCGGTACAGCGGTAGCGTCCCCAAGGTGATGGCAGCCGCGGCCGAACGGCGCGGGTTGCCGCTGATCGAGTTGCGCCGCGCCACGCCGTTCGTGCGGATCACCGAGGCGGTGCACGCGTTGATCGTCGACGCCCAGCTCACCGAGCTGCGCGCGACCGAGGAGATCCACCAGCGCTTCACCGAGCTGTCCGTCGAGGGTGCCGAGCCGACCGAGGTCCTGCACCAGGCGGCCGAGCTGTCCGGCTGCCCGGTGGTGCTGGAGAACCTGTCCCGCCAGGTGCTCGCGTACGACACCGCTGGCGATAGCGCCGAACTGCTGCTCGACGGGTGGGAGCAGCACTCGCGGCGCATCCAGCCGGCCGGCCGTACCGCGTACGACGCCGGTTGGCTGGTCACGACCGTCGGCGCGCGCGGGCAGGACTGGGGCCGGCTGCTGCTGCGCTGGCCCGGTGCCGAGGCGCCGCCAACGCGGCTGTCGATCCTGCTGGAGCGGGCCGCTTCGACGCTCGCGCTGGGTCGGCTGATCCGCCGCGACGCCGAGAGCCTCGAACGCCAGGCGCACCGCACGCTGCTCACCGTCCTGCTCGACCACAGCCGGCCGGTCGACGAGGTCGCCCTGCGGGCGCGGGCGCTCGGCGTGCCGCTGGAGCGCCACCCGCTGGTCGGGGTCGTGGTGCGGCACCGCCTCGACGAGCCGGTGCCGCCCGCGCGGCTGCGCGACCTGTCCGAGGCGGTCGGCCAGGCGCTGCGCGAGGCGTCGCTGACCGGGCTGACCTCCGCGCTGGACGAAGCGGCCGTGGGCGCGCTGGTCGCGCTGCGCGGTGACGAGGAGCGTGCACTGTCCGCGTTCGCCGTCGCGCTTGATCGGGTACGCGGTGCCGCGGCACCGCCGGTCATCGTGGCCGCCGGATCGCGGGTCGAGGAGCTGCGGGACGCCCGGCGGTCGCTCGTCGAGGCCCGGCAGGTGGCCGACGCGGCTCGCCACGACCGGCGGGACGTCGCGGTCTTCCGGCTCCCGCACGTGGGGCTGGCCGGCCTTCTGCACCTGCTGCGTGACGAGCCGCGCCTACAGACCTTCGTGGAGCGTGAACTGGGCGGGCTGCTGGCGTACGACGCGCGGCACCCGAAGGAGCAGCTGCTGGGCACCCTGCGGGCGTACCTGGACAGCGGGCGGAACAAGTCGGCGGCCGCCGCGGCGACGCACCTGTCCCGCCCAGCCCTGTACGAGCGGCTGGCCCGCATCTCCCGCATCCTCCGAGTGGATCTTGACTCCGTCGAGTCCTGTCTATCGCTGCATGTGGCCCTGCTGGCACTGGAAGCCGTCCGCGAGTCAAACATGAAACATTGACGCTTTTCCAGATCGTCATTTTTACTAGTGGGTAACATTCGCGGTCGAAAGGACGCCCGATGCGCTCACCGTGGAGAAGACGACTGGCTCTGCTGGCTGTGCCGGCGCTGTTGAGCGGCACGCTCTTGGGGGGCGCGGTAGGCCCCGCTCAGGCGGCTGCGCCGCTGCGAAACGTGCTGATGGTCGGCAACGCGTACGCCGGCACAGTCAGCTTCATCGACGAGCAGACCTTCGCCAATCTCGGCTCCCTCAACGTCATACCCGACCTCCAGCAGCGCCTCGACGAGATGACGCTCGTCGAGCGCACCGCCTACGAGATCGTTCGCGGTCAGAACGGCGACAAGTTCGTCGACGACATGTTCCTGTCGCTGGACGGGAAGATCATGTACGTCTCCCGCGCCAACCTGCCCGACGTGGTGGCCATCGACCTGGTCACGCACCGGCAGCTGTGGCGCTTCAAGCTGGAGGGCTATCACGCCGACCACATGGCGATGTCGCCCGACGGCACCAAGCTCATCGTGTCGGACACCACCGTCAACAAGGCGCAGGTGGTCGACGCGCGTACCGGCACTGAGGTCGCCGAGTTCCCCACCGGCTCGTACCCCCACGCCAACGACTACTCGCCCGACGGTACCAAGCTGTACAACTCCAGCATCGGCACCGTCTCGCTTCCACAGTGGATGGAGTGGGCCAAGGGCGCCAAGCAGCTCACCGTCGTCGACCCGGCGACGTTCAAGGTCACCCGGGTCTACAACTTCGACCACGGCGTACGGCCAGCCGTGTTCACCGCCGACAACAAGACGATGTACGCCCAGCTGTCGTACCTGAACGGCTTCATCGAGTACGACCTCGTGGCCGGGCGGATCGTGCGGACCGTCACCATGCCCTACGGGTCGGACGGCGCGTCGATCAGCCCCGACGACTACCCGGGCAACTCGGCGCACCATGGGATGGCGATGTCGGGTGACAGCGCGAAGCTGTGCATCGCCGGCACGATCGACGACTACGCGGCGATCGTGTCCCGTCCCGGGCTGACCACCGACCGGATCATCCCCCTGGGCGACATCCCGTACTGGTCACAGACCAGCGCGGACGGCAGGTACTGCTACGTCTCGCTGAGCGGCGAAGACGAGGTGGCCGTCATCTCGTACGCGACCGCCCAGGTCGTGGCCCGCGTCCCGGTGGGCGACTTCCCCCAACGCGAACGCAACGGCAAAGCCGCCCCCGAAGCTCTAGCCACGCTGGACGCGTCCGCCGGCTAGCTCACCCACTTCCCGTGATCAGGGCGTCCCTCAAGTCGTTAGAGCGACTTGAGGGACGCCCTGATCATGTAGGGCTCGGGGATGAACGCGGAGGCGCTCGGGGTGAAAGCGTCGGAGGTCGCGGCCGTGGCCCAGGCTTCCGCGGGGACCTCCGCGGACAGCGCGACCACCACCGGCGCGTCGCGCCAGTCGTCGGAGTCGCGCAGTAGCGAGAGCGCCACTACCGACTCCTCGACCTCGCCGACGCACTCGAAGGGCTTGTGACCGTCGAGGCCGAGCAGTTCGCGGTACCCGGGGAGCTGGGTCGGGTCGGCCAGCAGGTCGGCGCTGAAGATGTCGACGAGGCGTTGGCGGGGCAGGAACGGTGCCAGCGCCAGGAACACGAACCGGCACTTCGGGCAGTGGCCGCACCAGCGGGCGCTCGGGTCGCGCAGCTTGAAGGCCGCGTTGCAGCTGGTCACGACCGCGTCGTACCGGGTGTGCCGCGCGAACAGCTTCGCGATGTGCAGCTCGGACAGCGGGCGCAGCAACGAGAAGTACGCGTCGGCCAGTCCCGCGTGTGCGGCGAGGGCGTCCCGGAGCAGGCCCTCGGCCTCCACACCCTTGGACCACTGGTGGTTGATCTCGTGCCCGTTCCAGACGAGGTTCGGGTCGGAGGCGGAGCGTTCGTTCGACATCACGACCGGGCCGAGCCCGTGCAGCACCGCCGTCGCCACGGCGATCAGCGAGTTGATCGCGGTGACCGGGATGTGGCCGTTGAGGGCGCCGGCCGCGTTGAGCTCGAAGAGTTGCGGGTCGATCGCGCGGCGGGCGGAGAGCGGGGCGAGGCCAGAGGCATCGAAGACCGACTCGATCACCCAGTTCGGGTTGACCGCGAACGGGACCGGGTCGAAGCCGCCCTCGCGTAGCGCTTCGAGGGTGACGATCGAGTCTTTGCCGCCGCCAACGGCCGACAGCGGGCGCCCGGTGACGGGGTGTGCTTCCAAAGCGGCAGCCTGTGGCGCCGAGATCCGTGTGGACAGTACGTGCGGCAGGTCGTTGCGGTAGGCGTACTCGGACATGCCCTTGGTGTAGACGGCGTCGAGCAGCGCGGCGGCGCCCTCGCTCAGCGGGGTCGTCGTGACGATCTCGCGCGGCGCGCCCACCTTGTAGTAGCTGACGCCCGCGACGAGGTGGAGCAGGGTGAGCACCTTGCCGAAGGCGGCAGGTGGCGCCTGCGCCGGCACCGGGAACGTCACCTTCTCCACGAACGCAAGGTCGTCGAGCGCGTAGGGGAAGGTCGCCACGCCGGTCGCCGGGTCGAACGACAGCGGGGGGAAGGACAGCCGCCGAAACTGGGTGTCGAGCACACGCAATACTAAGACCCACTCTGACGAAGGAGGGCATGTGCGCCTGGCTGACCTGCGCGGCCGGTCCGTCGCCGTTTGGGGCACCGGTCGAGAGGGCCGGGCGGCGGTGCTCGCCATCGCGCGGCACGAGCCGTCGAGCCTGGTGGCGGTGGACGACAGCGGCAACTTCCTGTCGCTGCCGTGGGAGCCGCCGCTGTCGGAGCTGGCGCCGCTTCGCGGCGACTTCGACTCCCTGGCCAGCGCCGACGTCGTCGTGCGGTCGCCGGGCGTCGCGCAGACCCACCCGTGGGTGGTCGAGCTGCGCGCGCGCGGCGTCAGCATCACCAGCGGTACCGCGCTGTGGATGGCGGAGCACGCGGAGCGCACCGTCGGGGTGACCGGAAGCAAGGGCAAGAGCACCACGTCGAGCCTGATCAGCCACCTGTTGACGGCTGCGGGTCGCCCCAACGTGTACGGGGGGAACATTGGCGTGGCGGTGCTCGATCTGCCGGAAAGCGACCTGTATGTCCTAGAGCTGTCGAGTTACCAGTGCAGCGATCTGACCGACTCGCCCCGGGTGGCGGTGGTGACGTCGCTGTTTCCCGAGCACCTGGACGCGCACGGGGGCGAGCGGGAGTACTACCGCGACAAGCTGAACCTCATCGCCCATGATCCGGAGACCGTCGTGGTGAACGGGCTCGACGAGCGGTTGACGGTGGAAATCGGGTCACAAGCGGCAATCAGGGTGGGTTTGTCGGATTCTTTTCATGTCCGTGACGGCGCCTTCTACCGGAAGGACGAGCGGCTCTTCGATCGCAGCGCGTTGCCGCTGGTCGGGAAGCACAACGAGCGCAACCTGTGCGTGGCGCTGGCGGTGCTGGAGTCGCTGGGCGTCGATCCGCGCGGCTTCGACGTCGCCGCGGCGGTCGGGTCGTTCAGCGCCCTGCCGCACCGGCTCGCCGAGATCGAGGATCCGTCGGGGCTGACGTTCGTCGACGACACGCTCGCCACCAGCCCGTACGCGTCGATGCACGCGATCGACGCGTACGAGGGACGGCCGCTCACGGTGATCGTCGGGGGAGCGGACCGGGGGCTCGACTACACGCCGCTGCGCGATCACCTCGCCGCTCGCGAGATCACGGTGATCGGGGTACCGGACAGCGGCCCCCGGATCGTCGAGGCGCTCAAGGGGCTGCCCGGCGTGCGCACCGAGCTCGCCGAGGACCTGGAGGCAGCGGTGCGGCTGGCCCGGTCGCTGACCCCGTCGGGCGGCGCTGTGCTGCTGTCGCCGGCGGCACCGAGCTACGGCCGGTTCCGCAACTTCGAACACCGCAGCGAAGCGTTCGCCGCCGCGATCAAGGCAACTTCTCCGTGATCAGGGCGTCCCTCAAGTCGCTCTAACGACTTCAGGGACGCCCTGATCACGCGAGCGCTGCGACCAGGTGGCGCATTGATCTGATCGCGGAGCGGATCTCCTGGAGGTATCTGCCGGGCGTCAGCACGGGCTCCGGGAGGCTGTCGTCGACGGCGCGGGGGTCGACACCGACCGTGTCGACCGTGCAGCCGTAGGGCAGGGCGAGCGTGCGGATCGCGTCGCAGTGCTGGAACGGCACGTAGATCGGTGCGGTGACGACCAGTACCCGATCGCCCTTCTTCAGCGTGGCGTGCTGCGCCCAGAAGAGCTGCGTATCGGCGGTGTGCGCCCGGCGCAGCCGGGGATCGCTCGACGGCGCTGCCAGTACCGTGACCGCCGGCCCCTCCGCGGGCTGGTAGGTGCGGACGTCGCCGTTGGAAGCGACGGGTGCCCGCACCCCGAACGCCGCCCGTACTCCCAGGTCGAGCACGTCGACCTCGGTGGCGCAGCCGCGCACGACGGGAATCGCGAGTTCCGCGTCGCTGAGCGGGCGGTAGCTGCCGAGCACGCCTACGCCCTCCGCCACGGTCCCCCGGCGCAGCAGGTGGGCGGCGTACGCGGTGCGGCGCACGCAGGCGTGTGCGAGCCCGCCGAGCACGATCAGGTGCTGGTACTCGCGGTGCCGGGGCGGGCGCGACTCCACCATGCCGAGCGCGGCGGCCGACTCCTCGACCACCGCCTTGACGGCCGGGGCGAGGGCGGGCTCGGCGGCGTCGGGGCGCTCGCCGCCGCGCCGGAAGTCCCAGTGCGCGGCCGAGAACGCGTCGAGCCAGGCGAGCAGGGAAGGGCTGTCGCCGGTGGGCCACTGCCCGCCGAACGCGGCGACGAGGTCGCGCAGTGGACTCGACGTGATCCAGCGAGCGACGCCGTCGAACACCGCGGCGGGCTCGCCGGTTGGCAGCGGTACCGGCTGGACGTGCACCGTGGGATCTTAACGGCGCCGCCGATTACAGAGTGTAGGTTGCCTGTTGAGTCGTGGCGGTGGGAGCGTGCGTTATGACCTCAGATGACCTGTTGGCGGCCGGCGGCGGCGCGCCCGACCTGCTCGCGCGGCACAAGGCCGTCATGCCGTCGTGGATGCCGATCTACTACGCCGAGCCGATCGAGATCGTGTCGGGGTCGGGTCGCCGGGTCACCGACGCCGCCGGCCGCACCTATCTCGACTTCTTCGGCGGCGTACTGACGAACATGCTCGGGTACGACATCGCGGAGGTTCGCGAGGCCGTCGAGCGGCAGTTGCGCACGGGCGTGTCGCACACCTCGACGCTGTACCTGATCCGCCAGCAGGTCGAGCTGGCCGAGAAGATCGCGCGGGTGTCCGGCATCGAGGACGCGCGGGTGTTCTTCACGAACTCGGGCACCGAGGCGAACGAGGCGGCCCTGCTGATGGCCACCACGATCCGCCGCTCCAACCAGGTGCTCGCGGTGCGCAACAGCTACCACGGCCGGTCGTACGCCGCGATCGGCATCACCGGCCACCGCAGCTGGTCGTCGAGCAGCCTGAACCCGCTGCAGGTGGCCTGGCTGCACTCCGGTGACCGCCTGCGCGGCCTGCTGGCCCGGCTGGACGAGGCCGACCACATCGAGGCGGCCGTCGAAGACCTTCGCGAGGTACTGGCCACCCAGACAGCGGGCGACGTGGCGTGCCTGATCGCCGAGCCGATCCAGGGCGTGGGCGGGTTCGTGCACGCGCCCGACGGGCTGTTCGCGGGGCTGAAGAAGGTGCTGGACGAGTACGGCATCCTGCTCATCTCGGACGAGGTGCAGACCGGGTGGGGGCGCACGGGCGAGCACTTCTGGGGGTATCAGGCGCACGGCGTCACGCCGGACCTACTGACGTTCGCCAAGGGCATCGGCAACGGGTTCGCGCTGGGTGGCGTGGTCGGCCGCGCCGACGTCATCAACGCGATCCAGGCGATCTCGTTCTCCACGTTCGGCGGCAACCCGATCTCGACGGCGGCCGGCAACGCGGTACTTGACTACGTGCTCGACCACGACCTGCAGGCCAACGCCCAGCGGGTCGGGGCGATCCTGCGCGACGGGCTGCGCGAGGCGGCCGAAAACCACCCGATCGTGGCAGAGGTGCGGGGCAAGGGCCTGATGCTGGCCGTGGAGTTCGTACGCCCGGGCACGCTGGAGCCCGACGCGGCGGTCACCACGCGGGTGTTCGAGGAGTGCAAGGCGCGCGGGCTGCTGGTGGGCAAGGGCGGCCTGTACGGCAACGCGCTGCGGATGGGGCCGCCGCTCACGCTCACCGAGGACGAGGCGCGGGAGGGCCTGGCGATCCTGGTCGACTCGATCGCAGCGGCTGCCGCGTAACAGTTCGAAACCGGGGGTTGCCGCCATCACACTCTTGTCGTAAGAATCCTTCAAAGCGCTAACAGCGATTGAAGGGAAGTGACGCAGCCCCTATGAATAGTACAAGGCGTGACATTCTTCGCCGTGGGGTCGCCGCCGGCGTCCTGGCGACCCCACTTGCGGGCGCATTGTCGAGCTGCGCGATGGGCTCCGACGACTCCGGCGACTCCACCGCCGCGGCCGGTGAAAAGAGCGAGCAGAACCCGTTCGGCGTGAAGGAGGACGCGCCGCTCGAGGTCGTCATCTTCAACGGCGGGTACGGCGAGGACTACGCCAAGGCCCACGAGGCCATGTACAACGAGAAGTGGCCGAAGGCGAAGATCACCCACTCCGCCACCCAGGAGATCAGCAAGACGCTCCAGCCGCGCTTCGTCGACGGCAGCCCGCCGGACGTCGTCAACAACTCCGGCGCCGGCCAGATCGACCAGGGCGGCCTGGTATCGCAGGGTGCGCTCACCGACCTCACGGCGCTGCTCGACGCGCCGAGCCTCGACGTGCCCGGCAAGAAGGTCCGCGACACGCTGCTGCCCGGTGTCGTCGACGTGGGCAGCTACGACGGCAAGTTCTACGTGCTCAACATCAGCTACACGACGTACGGCATCTGGTACTCCACCAAGCTGTTCGCCGACAAGGGCTGGACGTACCCGAAGACGTGGGACGAGCACATCGCGCTCTGCAGGACCATCAAGGCGGCCGGCACCGCGCCGTGGACGTACGCCGGCAAGCACCCCCGATACATGAGCTGGCCCGTGATCGCCACGGCCATCAAGTTCGGCGGGCTCGACGTCGCGAAGAACATCGACAACCTGGAGCCCAACGCCTGGAAGTCGGACGCGATGAAGGCTTCCGCCGACGCGTGGTACCAGATCGTCAAGGACGGCTTCATCCTCCCCGGCACGCCCGGCCTCGACCACGTGCAGTCGCAGACCGCGTGGTGCCAGGGCAAGGCGGCGTTCATCTCCTGCGGCTCCTGGCTGGAGAACGAGCAGAAGGCGGTCACCCCGGCGGGCTTCAACATGGCGGTCGCGCCCACGCCGAGCCTCGGCGCCAGCGACAAGCTGCCGTTCGAAGCCGTTCGCGGCACCGCCAGCGAGCCGTTCATCGTGCCCGCCAAGGCCAAGAACGTGCCCGGTGGCCTGGAGTACTTCCGTACGATGCTGTCGATGAAGGGTGCCAAGGACTTCACGGGCAAGGTCTCCGCGCTGAGCGTGGTGGCCGGCTCCGCCGACGGTGCCACCCTCGGCCCCGGGCTGACCAGCGTCGTCAAGGCGCTCGAGGCGTCGGGCACCAACGGCTTCAACTGGGTGTACCAGAACTACTACCGCAAGCTGGAGCGCGAGCTCGTCGACGCGGCCTGTGGCGAGTTCTTCAGCGGCCGCACCACCCCCGCCGAGTTCCTGGAGCAGTGCCAGAAGGGTGCCGACTCGATCGCGAAGGACACCTCCATCAAGAAGTACAAGCGGGCTTAATGCGCCACGGTAAGTATCCGCTGATCGTCGCGTTCCTTGTGCCGCCCCTGCTGCTGTACGGGGTCTTCGTCCTGTCGCCATACGTGCAGGCGTTCCAGATCTCGACAACGGACTGGGGCGGCTACACGGCCGACGCGAACTACGTCGGGTTCGACAACTTCACCCGGCTGTTCCGCGACGACTACGTGTGGAACGCCATACAGAACAACGCGATCCTGCTCGCCGTCGTACCGCTGGTGACGATCGCCCTCGGCCTGTTCTTCGCGACCATGCTCAACATGGGCGGTCGCGGCGGCAAGGCGGGCGTCACCGGCGTGCGCGGCACCGCGGCGTACCGGTTGGTGTATTTCTTCCCGCAGGTGCTTTCGGTCGTCATCATCGCGGTGGTCTGGCGCGAGGTGTACCACCCCAACAACGGCCTGCTGAACGGCTTGCTCAAGCCGCTGGGCATCGACGGACCCACGTGGCTCGGCGATCCCAGGTACGCGTTCTGGTGCGTGCTGGCGGTGATGGTGTGGAGCAACGTCGGTTTTTACGTGGTGCTTTTCGGAGCCGCCATGCAGGCCATCCCGCGTGACATCTACGAGGCCGTACTGCTCGACGGCGCTTCTCGCTTCGTCACGCTGGTGCGCATCACGATCCCGCTGCTGTGGGACACCGTGCAGGTCGCCTGGATCTACCTGGCGATCGCGGCGCTCGACGGGTTCATCCTGGTGCAGCTCATGACAGACGGCGGTCCCAACCACTCGTCCGACGTCATCGGCCTGCGGATGTACAACACCGCGTTCGCCAGCGACACGCGCTTCGGGTACGCCTCGGCGATCGGCGTGGTGATGTTCTTCCTGACGTTGTCCGTGGCGGTACTAGCGCTGCGCGCGTCCAAGCGGGATCGGATCGAGTACTCGTGACAGCTTTGCAGGAACGCGCCGCGCCGGCCCCGCCCGCCGCCGAGAAACCACTACGCCGCGAGTGGGGCGTCGCCAACGTCTTCTCCCACGGCTTCCTGGCGTTGTGGGCATTGCTGACGACGTTTCCGTTGCTGTGGGTGCTGATCAGCTCATTCAAAAACGACACGGAAATCCTCAGCGACCCGTGGGGCCTGCCCGGCGCGCTGCGCTTCGACAACTGGGCGCGCGCGTGGACCGAAGCCCACATTGGACAGTACTTTTTCAACAGTGCCGTCGTGGTCACCGGCTCGTTGACGCTCACCATGCTGTTCGGCGCGACAGCGGCGTACGTGTTCGCGCGGTACGAGTTCCGCTTCCGGCAGGTGTTCTACTACCTGTTCGTCGGCGGCATGATGTTTCCGGTCTTCCTGGCGCTGGTGCCGCTCTTCTTCGTGGTGCGCAACGCCGGACTGCTCAACACGTGGCCGGGCCTGATGATCGTGTACGCGGGCTACTCGCTGCCGTTCACGGTGTTCTTCCTGACCGCGTTCTTCCGCACACTCCCCGAGTCGGTGGCGGAGGCGGCGCTGCTCGACGGGTGCGGTCACTTCCGGCTCTTCTTCCGCGTAATGCTTCCGATGGCACGGCCGGGGCTGATCAGCATCGGCATCTTCAACTTCCTGAGCCACTGGAACCAGTTCATCCTGCCGCAGGTGCTCATGCAGGGCGACGAGTCCAAACAGGTACTGGCGCAGGGTCTCGCGACGCTGGCGGTGAGCCAGGGCTACGAAGGCGACTACAGCGGCCTGTTCGCCGGCTTGACG
The DNA here is from genome assembly GCF_027923225.1 of Phytohabitans aurantiacus. GTDB lineage: Bacteria > Actinomycetota > Actinomycetes > Mycobacteriales > Micromonosporaceae > Phytohabitans > Phytohabitans aurantiacus. The sequence goes on along the minus strand of NZ_BSDI01000019.1, from coordinate 151,586 downwards.
ATCGCGATGCTCCCGGTTCTGGCCGTCTACATCCTCTTCCAGCGCCAGATCCAGTCCGGCCTGACGGCCGGCCAACTCAAGTAGCGCCACCTTCGTGATCAGGGCGTCCCTCAAGTCGTTCTAACGACTTCAGGGACGCCCTGATCATGTATCACGAGAACAGTGCGGTGTGGAGGCGCAGCGCGTCTACGTCGGGGAGGGTGCGGGCGGCCAGCCAGGCGCCCGCCGCGGCGCCGTCGGCGGCTAGGCCCAGGGGAGCGGCCGGCCAGCGTGCCGACAATGCGTCGGTCACAGCCGTCGCCAGTGGGGTGTCCGTGGTGAGGAGACTGCCGGCGCGGACCACCGGGGTCGTGTCCCCCTCGGGGCGTACTCGGGAGACGCTGTCCACGAGGTGAGCCGCGGCCTCGTTCACCACCGCGGCGGCGGTCGGGTCGTCCGCGTACAAACTTGTCACGAACGGTGACAAGCGTGCCAGCTCGATGGCCGGGCGGCGGGTGACCCGTTGTACGAGTAGGTCGACGGTGTCCCGCGGGCGCGCGGCGATCTCGGTGCTACCCAGCAGTTCGGTGAGGATGGCCCGCGCCAGCGGGCCGAGCGGGCGCCCGGCGTCGACCGCGGCGAGCGTGCGGCGCACCGCCTCGCGACCGAGCCAGAAGCCGGAGCCGGCGTCGCCGAGCAGCCAGCCGTGCCCGTCGGCGACCCGGCCGAGCGTGAAGTCGTCGACCTCGGCGGCGATCGCGCCCGTGCCGGCGATGAGCACGGTGCCGTGCGGGCTCGCGGTGCCTGAGGCGTAGGCGACGAGCGCGTCGCCGACCAGCGTGTACGGGCAGCGGAGCCCCACCGCCTGCCAGGTGCGGTCGAGCTCGGCTTGGCTCTCGGGGTCGTCACGCAGCCGGCCGACCCCGGCGAGCCCGATCGTGCCGGCTCGCACCCGAGCCGGGTCGACGTCGGCGAGGGCCTGCTTGAGCGCGCGGCCCCACTCGGCAGCGGCCGCCGCGGCGCCGTGCGAGGTGGGGTTGCCGCCGCCCGCCAGGCCGGTGCCGAGTCGCTCGCCGGTGAGGGAGGCGACCAGGACCCGGGTCGAAGTGGCGCCGACGTCCAAGCCGATCACGAGTGGATCAAACACCCCGCCATCGTGGCGGAAATCGGGCGATGAAAGCGCTTACCCACGGTAACAGTTTGAAAACTTCACCCAAGTCCTTGACAAGGTGGCCCTCTTAGTAAGAACTTTTACCACTATCAGTTAACACTCTTTTCTGAAAGGTGGTCGGTCGTGCGTGATGGTGTGCTGACGACCGTCCGCGCCAAGCTGCCGGAGTTCACCGGGGCTCTGCAGCGGGTCGCCGAGCAGGTGCTCAGCGACCCGGCGGCCGCGGCGCGGGCCACGATCGTCGAGCTTGCCGAGCGCAGCGGCACCTCGCCGGCCACCATTACCCGGTTCTGCCGGGCGCTGGGCTTCGAGGGGTACGCCGAGCTGCGGCTCGGCATCGCCGCGGAGACCGGGCGTGCTCGCGCCGCCGGCTGGACCGTCGACATTGGACGCGAGATCCAGCCGGGTGACCCGCTCGACCGGGTGCTCGGCCAGATCATGGCCGCGGACACGCGCTCGATGCACGACACCGCCGCGCTGCTCGATCTCGGCGAGGTCGAGCGGGCCGCCGACGCGATCGCCGGTGCGACCCGGGTCATCATCTTCGGCGCCAGCGGCAGCGCGCTGGTCGGCGAGGAGATGCAGTTCAGCCTCCATCGCATCGGCGTCGCGGCGTGGGCGTGGACCGATGTACACAATGGACTGGCCGGTGCGGCGCTGCTCCGCGCCGGCGATGTGGCGCTCGGGATCTCCCACAGTGGACAGACGCGGGAAATCATCGAGATGCTGGCCGAGGCCGGCAGCCACGGCGCCACCACCGTCGCCCTCACCAGCTTCCCGAAATCCCCCCTCGCGGAGCTGGCCGACATCGTGCTCGTCACGGCGACACAGGCGACCACGTTCCGCCCGGACGCGCTCTCCGCGCGCCATCCCCAGCTCGTGGTGCTCGACCTGCTCTACATCGCGGTGGCGCAGCGCACCCACGACAGGGCACACGCGGCATTCCAGCGGACCGCTCAGGCGGTCGACGGACACAAGTCACGTTCGACGAGCTAGTCACGTTTCAACGAGTTAGAAGGAGACCCCCATGTCAGAGGATCGACGCACATTCCTGCAAAGGGCGGCTGCCGCGGGCCTGCTCGCAACCCCGGCCGCGGGGCTGCTCAGCGCGTGTGTCGGCGGCGGCGATGACGACACGCAGGACCAGGCCGAGGGCGAGAAGAGCGAGACCAACCCGCTGGGCGTCGACGCCAAGGCGCCGCTCGAGGTGGTCATCTTCAACGGCGGCCTGGGCACCAAGTACGCCACCGACGTGCACATCCCGTCGTACAAGAAGTCGTTCCCCGAGGCCGAGGTGAAGTTCTCCCAGGCCGAGGAGATCGCCACCGTGCTGCAGCCGCGCTTCACCAGCGAGCAGCCGCCGGACATGGTCAACAACGCCGGCTCCAAGCTGATGGACCAGGGCGCGCTCGTGCAGGCCGGGCAGGTGCAGGACCTGACCGACCTGTTCAACGCGCCGTCGCTCGACATCGCCGGCAAGACCGTCAAGGACACCCTCGTGCCGGGCACGGTGGAGCAGGGCACGTTCAACGGCAAGCCGTACGTGCTGAACTACGCGTTCACCACCTTCGGCCTCTGGTACTCGGACAAGCTCTTCAAGGACAACAGCTGGACCGTGCCGAAGACCTGGACCGAGTTCACCGCCCTGCTCGACAGCATGAAGGCCAAGGGCGTCACGCCGTACGCGTACGCCGGCGCGAACGCCTCCTACTACCAGTACCTGGTCATCCTCACGACCGCCGCCAAGATCGGTGGCGCGGACGTCCTCAAGAACATCGACAACCTCGAGGACGGCGCCTGGCAGGTCGACGCGGTCAAGCAGGCCGCGCAGCTGTGGGGCGAGATCGGCAACAAGTACATGCTCAAGTCGCACCTCGGCCTGCGGCACACCGAGGTCCAGCTCCAGCAGAACCAGTACCGGGTCGGCCTGTACCCGAGCGGCTCGTGGCTGGAGAACGAGCAGGCCAAGGACACCCCGGCCGGCTTCAACTACGCGGTCATGCCGCTGCCGAGCGCCACCGCGTCCGACAAGCTCCCGCAGACGGCGATCTACGCGGCGGCCGGCGAGATGTACTTCGTCGCCGCCAAGGGCAAGAACCCGCGCGGCGGCATGGAGTACCTGCGGCACATGCTGTCGAAGGAGGGTGCCAAGGGGTTCACCGAGCTGACCAAGGTGCTGACCGTCGTGCAGGGCGCCACCGAGGGCCTGACGATCTCGCCGGGCCTGACCAGCAGCGAGGCCATGCTCAAGGCGGCCGGCAGCGACTACTTCGCGTACCGCTGGGACACCTGGTACAAGAAGATGGACGACGAGTGCCGCGCGGCCACCAACGAGCTGATGTTCTCCGGTGGCGACGCCAACAAGTTCGTGGCCCGCATGCAGAAGGTCGCGGACGAAGTGAAGAAGGACCCGTCCATCGAGAAGTTCAAGCGCTGAGGCTCAGATCATGCGGCACGGCAAGTACCCCTTCATCGTCGGCTTCTTGGCCGCACCGGTCGCGCTCTACGTGACCTTCGTGATCGCGCCGTACCTCCAGGCGTTCTACCTGGCGATGACCAACTGGCGCGGTGTCTCGGCGAACCCCAAGTTCATCGGGTTGGACAACTTCCAGCGGTTGTTGCAAGACGACGTCTTCTGGAAAGCCGTCCGTCACCACGGCCTGTTGCTGCTTGCCCTGCCGCTGGTCACCATCGCGATCGCGCTGTTCTTCGCGTTCCTGCTGAACGTGGGGGGCGGCTCGCGCGGTGGCGTGATGACGGGGGTCTGGGGGTCGAAGTTCTACCGCTTCGTGTTCTTCTTCCCCCAGGTCCTCGCCATCGTCATCATCGGCGTGATCTTCCAGCGGGTGTACGCCCCGGACGACAGCGGCCTGCTCAACGGCTTCCTCAAGATCTTCGGTATCGATCCGATCCTGTTCATGGCCAACGGCAGGATCGCGCTGTGGGCCATCGTCGCGGTACTGGTCTGGCAGTCGGTCGGCTTCTACGTGGTGCTCTTCTCGGCGGGCATGGCCTCGATCCCGAAGGACATCTACGAGGCGGCCACCCTCGACGGCGCCGGCCGGGGCGCCATGTTCTTCCGGGTCACGATGCCGCTGCTGTGGGACACGCTGCAGGTGGCGTGGGTGTACCTGGGCATCGCGGCGTTCGACGCGTTCGCGATCGTGCAGGTGCTCTCGGTCGACCAGGGCGGGCCGGACGGCGCCACCACGGTGCTCGGTATGGAGATCTACCGCAACGCGTTCTCCTACTCCCAGTTCGGCTACGCCTCCGCGATGGGCGTCGCCCTGTTCTTCCTGACCATCACGTTCGCCGCGCTCACCCTGCGGGTGAGCAGGCGCGAGACGATCGAGCTCTAAGGGGTACCGGTGGCACTGTTGACCCGCGAGGCGACTCGCCAGGCGGCGCCGGCTTCGACGGAGCGTCGCGAAGTAAAGGTCTTGTCGGGCTTTGCCCACCTCAGCCTGGCGGTCTGGGCGATCCTCGTGATCGCGCCGCTGGCCTGGACGGTCATGGCCTCGTTCAAGAACAACACCGAGATCTTCCTGGGTAACCCGTTCGCCCTGCCCAGCAGCTTCAACTTCGACAGCTACGTGCGGGCGTGGAACGACGCGCACGTCGGGCGCTACTTCCTCAACAGCGTCTTCGTGGTCTCGATCAGCACGGCCGGCACCATGCTGCTCGGCTCGATGGCGGCGTATGTGCTGGCCCGGTACAAGTTCTTCGGCAACCGGTTCATCTACTACCTTTTCGTGTCCGGGCTCGCTTTTCCGGTGTTCCTCGCCTTGGTGCCGCTCTTCCTCGTGGTCAACAACCTGGGGCTGCTCAACACCTACACCGGACTGATCCTGGTCTACATCGCGTACTCGCTGCCGTTCACCGTGTTCTTCCTGGCCGCGTTCTTCAAGACGCTGCCGAACTCGGTGGCCGAGGCCGCGATGATCGACGGCGCTTCGCACACCCGGCTGTTCTTCCAGGTCATGATGCCGATGGCCAAGCCCGGCCTGGTCAGCCTCACGATCTTCAACATCCTCGGGCAGTGGAACCAGTACCTGCTGCCCGTGGCGCTCATGCAGGGTGAGAACGCCGACCAGAAGTGGGTGCTCACCCAGGGCATCGCGAGCATCTCCGTGCAGGCCGGATACGAGGCGGACTGGGCGGCGCTCTTCGCCGCGCTGACGCTCTCGATCCTGCCGATGATCGTCATGTACGGCTTCTTCCAGCGCCAGATCCAGCAGGGCCTGACAGCGGGCGCGGTCAAGTAGCCGGTTTCTGTCGGTGCGTCGGTGCAGAATGCGGTCGTGGAGGTCGACGGGCGGCGGGTGTGGGGGTCGACAGCGACCTCCTACCCGCCGCTGCTGCGCGCCGGCACCCGCGTCGAGCGCTGCCACGACATCGAGCTGACCGAGGCACTGCTGCTCGGATACGACGGGCGGTGGGGTGAGCCCCGGTCGCTCGCCGCCGCGCACGCGCGGCTCGCCGGCACACCCGTGCCACCCGACCCGCCGCCGAGGGCGGCCTTACCCCCTGGCGACGGCCAGGGGACCTTGTTCGAGGCCGCGCCGCCACCCGCTGACGATCCCGAGATCTTGTCCAAGGTGTACGCGGACCAGGGTCATCGGCTCTCGTTGGTGGGCCAGCCAGGGCGGTTCAAGCTGCTGGTGGCCGCCGAGTCCGCGGGCGCGCTGATCGCCGTCGAGATGGGCGCCGTCGGGCTGCCCTGGCGTGCCGACATCCACCACAAGCTCCTCGTCGAGCTGCTCGGCGAGCCCTCGGCGGTCGGCGGTCCGCCCCGGCGCCTCGCCGAGCTCACCGCCCGCATCAACGACGCGTTCGGCGTCCGCAGCCTCCACCCCGAGTCCCCGGCCGAGGTGCTGCGTGCCTTCACCCGCGCCGGCATCCAGCTGCCCAACACCCGAGCGTGGTCGCTACGCGACGTCGACCATCCGGCGGTGCCGCTCCTGCTGGAGTTCAAGGAGCTCTACCGCATCTGGACCGCACACGGCTGGGCCTGGTGCGACGCGTGGGTGCGCGACGGCAGGTTCCGCCCGGAGTACGTGCCGGGCGGTGTCGTGTCCGGCCGCTGGGCCACCCGAGGCGGCGGCGCCCTCCAGATCCCCAAAGTCGTCCGGCGCGCCGTCGTCGCCGACCCGGGCTGGAAGCTGGTGGTCGCCGACGCCGGCCAGCTCGAACCGCGCGTGCTGGCAGCGGTCTCCGGCGACACCCGCCTCGCCGCGGCCGCCGCCTCCGGCGACCTGTACGCCGCACTCGCCACCGACTCGTTCGGCGGCGACCGGGCGAAGGCCAAGGTGGCCCTGCTCGGCGCCATGTACGGCCAGACCGGCGGCGCGGCGATCCCGGCGCTCGCCACGCTCCGGCGCCACTACCCGACCGCGTTCGACTACGTCGAGGCGGCCGCCCGCACGGGCGAGGGTGGCGGCCTGGTCCGCTCCTGGCTAGGTCGCACCTGTCCACCGTCATCCGCGCCGCTCGGCTTCAGCGAGGATGGCGCGGGCGCTGGCGCTCGGGCCCGCGGCCGGTTCACCAGGAACTTCGTCATCCAGGCGACCGCCGCCGAGTGGGCGCTGACCCTGCTGGCCATGCTTCGCGGCCGGCTCGCCGGCACCGGCGCCGAGCTGGTCTTCTTCCAGCACGACGAGGTGATGGTGCACTGCCCGGCCGACCGCGCCGACGAGGTCTCCGAGGCCGTGCACTGGGCCGCCACCCGCGCGGGTTCACTGCTGTTCGGCGACACCGCGGTCCGGTTCCCCCTCGACGTCTCGGTCGTCGACTGTTACGCGGACGCCAAATAACCGCGTCTGCCCGCCCGTGACGACGTCTCCCCACGCCCCTGTCCGCCGATCAAGGGCGAATGCACGCGGTTCGATCTCAGTTCCGCGTGCTTTCGCCCTTGATCCACGCATATGCCCTTGATCGGCGAAGGCATAGGGCTCGCCACGGTCCAGTGCGTTCGCCCAATGCAGAGCGTCAAACTAAAGGAAATTTTTAGTTTTGCGTCTCAGGAGTGCACAGAAGTACAGTTTTGCTTTAGCTACCGGTTCATGAGAGGCCGCGCGTGACTGTGGATCGCAGGGACCTACGGGCCGCGCTCTGGCGCGTCGCCAGCGCCCAGCGCGGCTACTTCACGGCCGCGCAGGCGCGCGAAGTCGGATACTCGTATCAGGCTCAGCATCACCACACGCAGCGTGGCAACTGGGTCGCCGTCGACCGGGGCATCTACCGCTTTCACGAGTTCGACATGCTGCCCAGCGGCGAAGACGACCATCTGGCTCGCTGGGCGCTATGGGGCAAGGGACGCGCGATCGTTTCTCACACGACCGCGCTGGCCGTCCATGACCTGGGCACAGCCAACCCCTCCCGGATTCACCTCACGGTCCCACCGGGGTTCCGGCAGAAGAGCGATGGGGTGGTTCTCCATCGCGCCGATCTAACGGACGACGAGATTGACGACTACGGCGGATATCGCGTCACCAGCCCGGTACGCGCGATCGTGGAGAGTGCGGCCGCGAGGATGGACCAGGACGTGGTGGACTCGGCAGTCACCGAGGCGATCCAGCGTGGGCTAACCACCCGTCGCGGGCTCCTCAAGGCCGCCCAACGGTTGGGCGTCCAAGCGGAGTTGGGCGTCGAGCGGGCACTGCGGGCCACGCCATGACGGAGCGGTACCGCAGTGCTGAGTCGCTTCGCGGATCCTCGCTCGCCTTTCGACCGACCGGGCCACCGGCTGGGTCCTCAAAGGAGGCGCGGTACTGGAGTTCCGCCTCCCCAGCCGGGCTCGTTCCACCAGGGATCTGGATCTGGCGGCGCGCCCCGAAAGCGAGCCGGAGCTCGACGGCGCCACGGTGCGAGATCTCCTCATAGACGCACTCTCGATCGACGAGGACGGCGACAAGTTCCTCTTTCGAGTCTCTCCGCCGGCTGATCTGAGAGCGGATACCGCCGGTCGGGGTGGCTGGCGGTTCTCGGTGGAAAGCCTGTTGGCGGGGAAGACGTTCGCGACCGTCCGCGTCGACGTCGTGGCTAGAGGCGAAGAGATCGCCTTGACCGAGCGGCTTCCCCTTCCCAACCTGCTGGAGTTCGCTGGCACTCCGCCCCGAGAGATTGAGGCCGTGGATCGTCGACAGCACTTCGCTGAGAAGGCGCACGCCCTCAGCCGCGACTATGGTGACCGCCCGAACACCCGGGTGAAGGACCTCGTCGACCTGGTGCTGCTCATCGAGAGCGGTCTGGCGGCCGACGCGGCATTGGCGGAGGTCGTACGCCATGTCTTCGCTGTGCGGGCCACGCATCCTGTTCCGGATGTGTTGCCTGAGCCGCCACCGACCTGGGCCGACCTCTATCCCGAACTGGCCGGGGGCCTCACCGACTCCCCGCCTCGGATAGAAGCCGCACTGGACATCGTGCATGCCTTCTGGGCTGCGGCCTTCGCGGGCGCTGAAGTGAACTCCGATTGATTTCGCTCGGGGGAAGGCGGAAGGGCAGGGTTTAGCGGCGGAAGGTCAGGTAGGCGGCGCCTCGGGGGGAGAGGCGGTAGCCGATCTCGAGCGCCTCGGTCAGGCCCAGCGCCTTCAGCTTGCGGACGTCGATCTTGAAGGAGGCTGTGTCGCGGCTCAGCATCGCGGCCAGGTCCGCCGCCCTCACGCCCGGGTGGTCGGCGATCGCTCCGAGCGCGGCCGCCGTCCATGGGCCGCGGGGGCTAGCGTGGTCGAGGCGGGCGAGTCGCTGGTCGATCGCGGCCACCCCGGCGGCGTCGAGGTGGTCGTCGGCGGCGAGGGCGTCGCGTGGGTCGGTGCCGTCGATCCGGTGGAAGCGGAGCAGGTACAGCTGCCCGTCGGGCGGGCCGGTCACGTGGGCGAGGAGGGACGCGGCGTCGGGGTACCCGGCCGCGCGGGCGTCGTCGTCGGTCAGGTCGTCGGGACTGGTTGACTCTACAGTGGACATCTCGACGATGTCGCTGCCCGTGCGGTAGCGGCGGCCGGCGACAGCCTGCGGCCGGCGCCACCGGCGCAGCGCGGCCGTGATCGAGCCGTCGGCGATGCCTTCCCGTAACCGCCGCTCAAAGAGCACGATCCATGGTAAACAGACGGGCGAAGTTGCCCCAGCACACCGCGCGCAGCCAATCGTCGCCGAGATCCAGGTCGACCAGGCCGTCGAGCTGAGTGGCGTACTGGTACGGGATGTTGGGAAAGTCGCTTCCGAGCAGCACTTTTCCGGCCAGCCCGAGATCGCGCAGGCGTGCCCGTTCCCCTGAAGGGAACGGCACGAGGTTCTCGAAAAACGGCGTGAACACCATGGTCGTGTCCAGCGACACCCGCTCGTACTCCTGGGCGAGATCGAGGAAGGACGTGTAGTCGGGCGACCCCATGTGCGCCACGATCGTGGTCAGCCGGGGGTGCCGCGCGAGCAGCGCCGTGAACGGCTCCGGTCCGGTGTACTCGGCGCCGATGGGTGCGTGCCCCGCATGGATGACGATGGGGGTACCCGTCTCGGCGAGCAGCCCGAAGACCGGCGTCAGCGCCGGGTCCAGCGGGTCGAAGGCGCCCACCTGCAGGTGGAGCTTGAACACCCGCGCGCCCGCCGCCAGCGCCCCGGTCACGTAGTCGAGTACCCCCGGCTCGGGGTAGAAGGTCGCGGAGGGCAGGCAGCCGGGCGTGTCGCGGGCGAAGGCGAGCGTCCACTCGTTGAGGTCGGCGGCCATATCGGGCCGGTGCGCGTACGCCAGCGCGGTGAACCCCCGTACCCCCAGCTTGTCGAGGTGGGCGACCCGCTCGGCGTCGGACCACCGGTACCTGATCGGCCACTCGATGCCGACCAGCGGCCCGGCGCTGTCGAAGTGATCCCACACCCTGCGCAGCATCCGGGGCGGCAGGAAGTGCACGTGCACGTCGTTCAGGCCGGGCAGCCCCAGCGTGCGCCAGAACCCCGGTACGTCGTCGTCGTTCACACCTCGATATTGAACCGGCGCAGGACGGATGGCGCCAGCAGGCCGGCTGCGCACAGCAGCGAGATGATCGTAAAGGCGCCCCGCAGCACGTACACCTCGACCGCCCCGCCCACCTTCACCGCGAGCGCGTCGGGCATGCCGATCATCCGCCACATGCGCTTCCCGGTCGGTATCGGCCACAGCAGTGGTACGCCGGCGCTGGTGATGAGGTCGCCCAGGATGTGTACGACGCAGCCGACGCCCACCGCCAGACCGAGCATCGGGTACCCGCGATCGCCGGGCAGTTCGAGGTACGTGTAGTACGCCGCGCCCGCCGAGATCAGGGTGACGAGCACCCAGCCCGCCCGCTTGGCCCACTCGTCGAACAGTCCGCGCAACGCTAAGCCGATCATCAGGAAGAGGATGCCGATGACGGCCCACTTCCCGAACGCGGTGCACAGCGTCGTGGTGCCCCACCCCACCAGCGCCGCGAACGGCAGCGTGTGGGTCAGCGTGCGGTGGCCGTTCTCCCGGTCGGGGTCATCGCTCAACCGCGTCGCGTGGTACACGCCCAGCGACAGCTTCTCGATCACCTCGGCCACGAACAGCGACGCCACGCCGAACGTGCGCGCGATCGTGGCACCGCCCTTGTTGCGCGTGACCTTGCCAGAAAGGTCGAGGTCGGGAAAGAGCGCCCCGCCCGCGCATACGGCAGTGCCGACGGCGATCGCCAGCGGCGACTGCTCGTACCCGGCGAACTTGTCCAGCGCCCACGAACCGGCCAGCCACACGGCTGCGCCGGACAGCGCATGGGACGGTCCCATCATGTGTCCGCGCCCTCCCCATATCCCAGAGCGCGGTCACTGTGTCAGAGGGACCGTCCACAATCAACTACCGCCACGGTGGTCCATGCCACGCCCGCCCGCGGTGATAGTGGTGATAGTGGCGGTGCTTCATCATCCCCACGAAGATGAACACCAGCGGGATGGCGGGCCAGAAGAAGCTCGCCCCGGAGAGCGCCCACAGTCCCACCAGCACGGCCGCGACGACGACGAACCCGCTGAAGCGCCGCCCGGCCTCCCGCCGCATCTGCGACCGCGCCTCTGGAGTCTCGGCCAGCGCGCGCCGGCCTCCGTCGGGCAGGTCGGTGGTGAGCAGCGCCAGCTCGTCGCGGTACGTCGCCGCGTAGGCTGTCGCCAGCCGCTGTTCGCCCTCCGTCAGGTCGAGCCGGCCCTCGGTCATCGCGGCGCGCAGGATCTGCGCCATCTGTTCGCGTTCGGCGTCGGATGCCCGCAGGCGGCGAGCACTAACTGACTCACTCATACCCCTAGGCTGCGCCCGTCGGGAGGACGCGGCGTCGGTTGGGCGGAGGCATTCCGGGTACGCCCAGCGGCGTACGCCGCGTTGGGGGTACTCCCGTGGGCGTACGTGGGGGACGGCGTGCGGCCGATGCGCCGCCGGTCGCCGGTGACCTACCGTCGAGGCGTGGAGGCTGGTCGGCGGTACAAGGGCACGGTTGGTGCCGCGGTGCTCGCCGGCGTCATCCAGGTGGTAGGCGCCCGGACCGGCGGGGCGGATCTCGGGGCGCTGGAGTACGTGCTGCTGCTCGCCGGGCCGGCAGCGCTGCTGGCGCGACGGAGGCAACCAGTACACGTGCTGGTGCTGACGGTGGCAGCGGCGCTGGGGTATGCCGCGCTGGCCGAGCCGGCACCCACCGGCCCGTATTTTCTGGCCGTGCTCTTCGCGATCTTCGCGGTGGGACACCGTGCGGCCACGTGGGTGGTCGCGGTCGCCGGCTACGCCGGCTACCTGCTCATCGTCGGACCACCCTGGCGTCAGGCGGCGGTCGTCGCGGTCGCGGTGCCCGCCAGCATCGCCCTGGGGGAGGCCAACCGGGTACGCCGGCAGCACTTCGCCGAGATGATGAAGTACCGGGCGGAGCAGGAGCGTGCGCGGGAGGAGCAGGAGCGGCGGCAGGCCAGCGAGGAGCGGCTGCGGATCGCTCGCGAGTTGCACGACGTGCTCGGGCACCACCTGTCACTGATCAACGTGCAGGCGGGTGTGGGGCTCCACCTCATGGACAGCCGCCCGGAGCAGGCCCGCGAGGCGCTCACCGCGATCAAGTCGGCGAGCGCCGAGGCGTTGCGGGAGGTGCGGTCGGTGCTGGGAGTACTCCGTCCGGAGGACGAGGTGGCACCGCGCGGGCCCGCGCCCGGCCTGGCGCGGCTCGACGAGCTGACCGGCGGCGCGGGGCTACCCGTGCGGACGGAGATCATGGGTGAGGCGCGATCGCTGCCCGCCGAGGTCGACCGGGCGGCGTACCGGATCGTGCAGGAGGCGCTGACGAACGTGCGCCGGCACGCGGGCGGGGCGACCGCGTCGGTGATCATCGAGTACGGGGAAGGGGCACTCACGGTGCGGGTGACGGACGACGGTCCGGGCAATGCGTCGGTGAACGACGCGGGCAATGGCATCGCCGGCATGCGTGCAAGAGCCGAGGCACTGGGGGGCAATCTGGCGGCCGCTCCGCTCGATGGCGGCGGTTTCGAGGTGTCGGCGCGCCTGCCAACAACAGACCCACCGTGATCAGGGCGTCCCTGAAGTCGTTAGGGCGACCTCGGGGACGCCCTGATCACGGTTGGGGGAGGAGGGTGAATGATCCGGGTGCTGCTGGCTGACGATCAGGCGCTGGTGCGGGCCGGTTTTCGGGCGTTGCTCGACGCGGAACCGGACATCGAGGTCGTCGGGGAAGCCGCCGACGGGGTGGCGGCCGTGCGTCTGGCCGCCGAGACCAGGCCGGACGTGCTGCTCATGGACATCCGGATGCCGGGCGTCGACGGGCTGGAGGCGACCCGGCGGATCGCGGCCGACCCCGCGCTGGCCGGCACGCGGATCGTCATCCTGACCACGTTCGAGCTCGACGATTACCTCTTCGAGGCGCTGCGGGTGGGCGCGGCCGGCTTCCTGGTCAAGGACACCGAGCCGGTCGACCTGCTGCGCGGAGTACGCGCGGTGGCGAGCGGCGACGCGCTGCTCTCGCCGGGGGTGACGCGGCGGCTGATCGCCGAGTTCGCGGCGCGGGCCCGCAGGTCGGCGCCGGCGCCGCCGTCGGAGCTGGACCACCTCACCGACCGTGAGCGGGAGGTGATGGCGCTCGTCGGCGCCGGCCTGTCGAACGAGGAGATCGCCGAGCGGCTGGTCGTGAGTCCGGCGACGGCGAAGACGCATGTGAGCCGGGCGATGGTCAAGCTCGGCGCCCGCGATCGCGCGCAACTCGTCGTGTACGCCTACGAGGCCGGGCTAGTACGCCCCGGCTGGGCCGGCTAGCCCCGCCCGCGGCTGCGCCGCCCGCCCCGCTCCTCTCCCCGCCGATCAAGGGCGAATGCACGTGGTTGGATCTCAAAACCGCGTGTATTCGCCCTTGATCCATGCGATTGCCCTTGATCGGCGCGGTCCGCTGGAGGAACGCGCCGGGACGACACGTCGTTCAGGCGGTGAGCTTGGCGATCTCTGCCATCTCCGCGGGTGGATCGACTACTGGCTGGATGACGATCTCGTCGATCCCGGCTGCTTCCATGGCGGCGACCCGGGCGAGCAGGTCGTCGCGCGTGCCGACCAGGGTGAGTCTGTCCATCAGCGACGGCAGGACCAGGTCCCGGTCCGCTGGAGCGACGCGCCCGAGGTAGTTGGTGTAGAGCGCCTGGTACCGGTCCGGCATGGTGGCCGTGGTGCCACGCCGGTCGAGCAAGCGTCGCACGGCTTCACGCTCTTCGGCGCCGAGTACCTCGGCAAAGGAGGGTTTGTCGGCGGCGAAGGCCAGGAAGGACAGAACGGTGTGGCCCGTCGCGCCACGTGCCGAGTCGCCGTACGGATCCTCGCCCTCCCCAAGCAGGTACAGCGAGGTCATCAGATAGGTCTCGCCGTCAACAGGTACGCCAGCGGCCTCCGCCGCCTCCCGGCGAGCACCGCGTAACGCGTGCCAGGCCGCGGGATCCAGGATGGCGAACGAAAGCAGGCCGGTGCCGCGTCGGCCGGCGATGGCAGCAGCCTTCAGCCCTTGCGCGGCCACCACGAACTCGATGGGGTCGGCGCTGTGCTGGTGCGGCGCGCCGTGCAGGAACCGGATGTCGCGGACCCGGTCACCCTCGCGGTAGCTGATCGAGCGGCCGGCGCACAGTTCCTGCAGCGACGCGGTGAACGTTTCGAGTTCGGCCGCTGTGGTCGGGGGCATTCCGAGGGTGCGCCGGGAGGAGTTCCCGGTGCCGACGCCGCAGATGATCCGGCCCGGTGCCAGCGCGTTGAGGCTGGCGAACCCGCTCGCCGCCGCCGGTATCGACCGCAACGCCGGTGACGTCACGCCGATACCGAGCCTGATGCGGCTGGTGGCCTTCGCGCACAAGGCCAAAGCTGTGAACGGATCGCCGTGGACCATGGGGGTGTCGTAGACCCAGAAGCTGCTCAAACCCAGCTCTTCGGCGCGTACGGCGAGCTCCTCTACACCGGGCCGCGCCGCGACCACAATGCCCGTACGCAAAGGTGCCTCCCGGGCTCGTCACGCCACGGCGTCGCCATCGTAGCGTTCCGTCGCCGTGCCTGACCGCCCGTTTCCCCTGTACTTGCACACCGTCGCACGTGTGTTCTAATGGCGGTATGTACCAACCGTCCATGCTTGACCTGGCGGAGGTCGCGGGGCTCGGTCAACTCGCCGGGCGGATCCAACGGCACACACTCACGCGTGGCGCGTGGGTCGATCACCTGCCGGGCTGGATCACCGGATCCGAGGTCGTACTGGATACGCTCCTCAGCGATGTCGACTGGCGGGCCGAGCGCCGCGAGATGTACGAGCGCGAGGTCGACGTGCCGCGCCTGCTGCGCTGGTACGGCCGGGGCGAGCGGCTGCCCCACGCGATCCTGGCCGACGCCCGCGACCGGCTGTCCGCGCACTACGCCGCGGAGCTGGGCGAGCCATTCGTGACCGCCGGCATGTGCCTGTACCGCGACGGGCGCGACAGCGTGGCCTGGCACGGCGACACCCTAGGCCGAGGCGCGCGGGCCGACACGATGGTGGCGATCGTGTCGTTCGGGTCGCCACGCGCGCTGATGCTGCGGCCTCGAGGCGGCGGCAGCAGCCTGCGGTTCCCGCTCGGCCACGGCGACCTGATCGTGATGGGCGGATCGTGCCAGCGCACCTGGGAGCACGCGATCCCGAAGACCGCGCGGGCCGTCGGTCCTCGCGTGAGCGTCCAGTTCCGCCCGATCAACGTCGCCTGATTCGCGGCCCGACTTCGCTCGGCCACCCGCACCTGGCCGTCCGAGGATGCCTGCTCCCGCCCGCACGCGCCGGCCGCGCCGCCATCCGGCCGGCGGTCTTGCGCTCCGCGATCAAGGGCGAATGCACGCGCAAAGAGATCCAATCACGTGCGTTCGCCCTGAGACGGTCCCGGGTGTGAGGCGGCGCGTCGTCGCTAGGGCTGACCGTCGGGGTTTGAGGGGTGGCGGCGGTGTGTCGCCGCGCCCTGCGCGGTACGCGGTGCGCGGTGCGCGGTGCGCGGTGCGCGGTGCGCGGTGCGCGGTGCGCGGTCCGCGTGCGCGGTGCGCGGTCCGCGTGCGCGGTGCGCGGTCCGCGTGCGCGGTGCGCGGTCCGCGTGCGCGGTGCGCGGTGCGCGGTGCGCGCCGATCAAGGCCAATCGCATGGATCAAGGGCGAATGCACGCGGAAAGAGATCCAACCGCGTGCATTCGTCCTTGATCGGCGGGGAAAGGGGCCGCGCGGTGGGCGCGGCGGAAGGGGGCCGCGCGGCGGAAGGGGGCCGCGCGGCGGGCGCGGCGGAAGAGGGCCGCGCCGCGGGCGCAGCGCGCGGCGGTGAGGTGGTCAAGATGTGGGAGGGGCTTCGTCCAAGGGTTAGGAAATGTCTCGCACGGTCGTGATCACGCCAGGATGATCATCAAGTGGACGCCATCATCGCTCGTGACCTCACCAAAACGTTCCATACCATCGCACGCCGCCCCGGGTTCGTCGGCGGGTTGAAGTCGCTGGTGGCGCCCGCCCGGATCGCGAAGACCGCGGTCGACGGCGTCTCCTTCTCGGTGCGCGAAGGCGAATTGCTCGCGCTGCTCGGCCCGAACGGTGCGGGCAAATCCACGACAATCAAGATGCTTACCGGCATCCTTGTACCGACCTCAGGCTCGGTGCACGTCGCGGGCATTGAGCCGCACCGTGACAGGGAACGTAACGCGCGCACCATCGGTGCGGTGTTCGGGCAACGCACGCAGCTCTGGTGGGATCTGCCCGCGCGCGATTCGCTCGCCATCCTCCGGGATATTTTCGGTGTCGAGGCCGAGGAGTACCGGCGGCGGCTGTCGGAGTTCGACGACCTGCTGGGGCTGTCGGAGTTCTGGGACACCCGGATCCGGCACCTGTCGCTCGGGCAGCGGGTGCGCTGCGACCTCGCCGCCGCGCTCATCCACGACCCGAAGATCGTGTTTCTGGACGAGCCGACGATCGGCATGGACGTCGTCGTCAAGGAGCAGGTGCGCGAGTTCCTGCGGCATCAGGTGGAGCGGCGCGGGCGCGCGGTCGTATTGACCACCCACGACATGACCGAGGTCAACAGGCTCGCCGAGCGAATCGTGCTCATCAATCATGGCCGGCTGTTCTTCGACGGCTCGCTGACCGAACTGCGCAGCCGGTTCGGCGCCACCTGGCAGGTGCACGTCACGCTGGCCGACGCGCCCGCCGAGGTCGCGGTGCCGGGCCTGCGGGTGCTGCGGCATGACGGGCCGCGGGTCGCGTTCGGGCCGGGCGAGGGCGCCACGACGACGCACGAGGCGCTGCGCCTCATCATCGAGCGGTACGCGATCAGCGATCTCACCATCGAGGAGAACGACCTCGAAGACGTCATGCGCGAGGCATACCTGCACCGCGAACAGGTGACAGCATGAGCGTCGCGCAATGGCGGGTCGCACGCGTCACCCCGCTGGGCGAATTCGCCCAGCCGGCCCGAATCACAGGCACCGCCGTGCGCCTGGCCGCGCAGGTGTTCCTCGTCGTCTGCCTTTGGCGGTCGCTGTACAGCCAAGTGGAGACCAGCGCCGGCCTGGCGCGCGAGCAGGCCGTCACCTACGCGGTGCTCGCCGTGCTCGCCCTTCAAATCAGGGGCCTCGACCGCTCGGCCTCGCGCGACACGATGCTGCAACACATCCAGGAGGGCACCGTCCTGTACTGGTTCGTGCGCCCGATCCCACCCCGGCGGTACTACCTGGTGCGCGCGGTCGGCGACCAGCTCTACGGATTCGCGTGGGTCATCGTCGGATACGCCATCTGCCTCGCCGCCGGAGCGGTGAAACCGCCCGCGTCGGGCGGCGCCGCCGCGGCCTTCGCGGTCAGCCTGCTGCTCGCGCAAATCATCATGTACCAGTTGCTGCTCGCCGTGGACCTGGTCTGCTTCTGGACACTGCAGAACAACGCGGCGCTGACGATCCTGCGCTTCCTGCAGAACCTTCTCTCCGGTGTCATCGCGCCGCTGTGGTTCTTCCCGGACTGGTTCCTCACGATGAGCTCGGTGCTGCCGTTCCGGTACACGTTGGACGTTCCACTGTCTCTCTATATTGGACGGTCGGCGGTCGGTGAGGCGCCGCGGCTGCTCGCGATCCAGTTGCTGTGGTGCGTGCTGCTCGCCGGGCTGACCCGGCTCATGTGGCGCAAGGCCGCCGGTGTCGTCACGGTGCAGGGAGGTTGAGGATGGGACTCGTCTGGCGAATCACCAGGCTCAACTTCCGGGCGGTGCTGGAGTACCGCGCCGAGTTCATGCTGAAGGTCGCGGTGGGCGCCGCCTGGCAGATCTCCGTCGTGGTGTTCGCGACCGTGCTGCTGACCCGGTTTCCCGGCATGGGCGGTTGGGCCACCAGCGACGTGCTGTTGCTGGCCAGTATGCGGCTGCTGAGCCACGGCCTGTACGTGCTGTTGCTCGGCCGGGTCACCTGGACGCACATCATCGTCCAGTTGGGACAGATCGATGCCTTCATGCTGCGGCCGATGCCCGTGTACCGCCAGGTGCAGCTCGCGTTCTTCAACGTCAACGCGGTCGGTGACCTGCTGGTGGCGGCAAGCCTGTTCGCCGGTGCGGTGCTGGTCGTCGACGTCGACTGGACACCGGCCCGCATCGTGTACCTCGTCGTGGCCCTCGTGGGCGGCGTACTCGCCGAAGGCGCCATCGGCACCGTGCTCGGCAGCATCGCTTTGCACGCCCCGGCCACCGCGTACTGGTCACTCTGGCTGGACGAGATGATGACCGCGTTCGGCAACTATCCGCTGCACATCCTGCCAGGGCTGGTGCGGGACGCGTTCACGTTCGTGGTGCCGTTGGCGTTTGTCGCGTACCTGCCGGCGGCGGTCCTGACCGGTCACGTCGACACGCTGGCCGTGCCGGGGTGGCTGGCGGTGGCGTCGCCGCTGGTCGGCCTGCTGGCGTATCTCGCGTCGCGGCTGTTGTGGAAGCGGAGTCTGCGGGCGTACAAGGGGTACGGCGGCACGTAAAGTGATGGTCATGCTTGAGGTGCGGGAGTTGGGCCACGCGTACCCCGACGGGCACGTCGCGCTCCACGATCTCAGCCTCAAGGTGGCCGGGGGTGAGCTGGTCAGCATCGTCGGCCCGTCCGGCTGCGGAAAGTCGACGCTGCTGCGGTGCGTGGCGGGTCTGCTGCGGCCGGTGCGCGGGCAGGTCGTGCTCGACGGTGCGCCCATCGTGGGCGTGCCCGACAACCTCGCCGTCGTGTTTCAGGACTACAGCCGTTCGCTGTACCCCTGGCTCAGCGTGCGTGACAACGTGGCGTTGCCGTTGCGGCGGCGGGGAATGGGGCGTGCCGAGCGGCGGACGGTGGCTGTCGAGGCGCTGGAGTCGGTGGGTCTCGCCTCGGCGGCCGGCAAGCATCCGTGGCAGCTATCCGGCGGCATGCAGCAGCGGGTGGCGATCGCGCGGGCCTTGGCATACCGGCCGGCGCTGCTGCTGATGGACGAGCCGTTCGGGTCTGTCGACGCGCAGACCCGCGAAGACCTGGAGGATCTGCTGTTGCGCGTGCGCGGCGGCAGCGGCATGACGATTCTGCTGGTCACTCACGACATCGACGAGAGTGTGTATGTGGGTGATCGGGTGGTCGTGCTGAGCGCGGCGCCGGGCAGCGTCAAGGCCGACCTGCCGGTGGAGCTGCCGGCACCGCGCGAGCAGATCGCCACCCGCGAGCTGCCCGCGTTCGTGCGCTTGCGCGCCGAGGTCGGCCGCCTGGTCCGCGGCCAGCAGACCGCCCAACACCCGTGATCAGGGCGTCCCTGAAGTCGCCCTAACGACTTGAGGGACGCCCTGATCACGAGGAGGGGGTACGGGGATCTCCAGCAGGTACGGGCCGTCGTGGGTCAGGGCGCGGGCCAGCGCGGCTGGCAGGTCGGCCGCGCGTGACACCCGGCTCGCGGCGCAGCCGAAGCCGGTCGCGAGCGCCACGAAGTCGAGGGCACCGAGGTCGGTGCCGGGGATCTTCGGGATGCCGATGCGGCGGCCGAGCTCCGACACAGCGGCGTACGCGCGGTTGTCGAGCACGATGACGGTGACCCGGGCGCCGTGCCGCGCGGCTGTCCACAGTGACTGGATGGAGTAGAGGCTCGACCCGTCGCCGACGACGCAGATGACCCGGCCGCCGGTCAGGGCGTGCCCGACCGCCGCCGGAAGGCCCCAGCCAAGTGCACCGCCACCCGTCGTGACGTATCCGCCCGGCCGGGTGATGGGCAGGTGCTCGTGCAGCGTGTCCTTGTGGGACGGCGCTTCCTCGACGATGACGGCATCCGCGGGACGGGCGGCGTGCAGCGCGGCCATGACGGCGGCCGCGTCGAGCGGGTCTCCCAGTGGTGGTGCGGCCGGCCGCGACCAGGCCGCCGGCGGGGACCGATCGACGTCGGTGACCAGAGCGAGCAGCCCGGCCGTGGCGGCCCGTATGGTCGAGAGCACGCTCGTGCCCGTGACCGCCCAGGCGATCACCGCCGGATCACAGTCCACATGAAACAGTCGCGTGTGGTCGGCGAGGAGCGGTCCGTCGCTGAACGAGTGGTAGGTGAACACCGGTGCGCCGAGCACCAGTACGACGTCGTAGCCGCGCAACCGCTCCGCGATCGCCGACCTCAACGGCGGCAGGTGGCCCTGGAACAGTGGGTGGTCCTCCGGGAAGGCGGCCCGGCTGGCCCTTGGGGCGGTCCAGACGGCGGCGCGCAGCCGTTCGGCGAGGGCGGTCACCTCGGTCCACGCGCCGTCTTCGTCGACGCCCGAACCCACCACGATGGCGGGGGAGACGGCACCGTCGAGGGCGGCCGCGATTTCTCGCAGCGCCATCGGATCGGCGCCGAAGATCGCGTGCACCGTCCGTGGCGGCACCGGGTCGGCGGGCGCGTCCCAGTCGTCTTCGGGTACCGACAGGAACACCGGGCCGTACGGCGGGGTGAGCGCCACGCGGTGCGCCTCGGCCAGCGCCCCCGGCACCGCACCGGGCGTCTCGGGCTGCTGGCTCCACTTGACGTATGGGCGCGGAAACGTGGCCGGCTCGGCGGCGGACAGGAACGGGTGGGCCGGCAGCATCGATCGGGTCTGCTGTCCGGCCACGATGACCAGGGGCACGCGGTCGCGGTACGCGTCGAAGACCGCCCCGAGCGAGTGTCCCACCCCGCCGGCTGAGTGCAGGCTCACCAGCGCGGCGCGGCCGGTGGCGATGGCGTATCCGGCGGCGACGCCGACCGCGGAGGACTCCTGAAGGGCGAGCACGTAGCGGAAGTCGTCCGGCCAGTCGCGGAACATCCGCAGCTCGGTGGAGCCGGGGTTTCCGAACCAGGTGGTCATGCCGGTGCGGCGGCACACCTCCAGGAAACGAGAACGCACCGTCATGCGCGCACCTGCCAGGCCAGCACCCGCCGCTCCACCGCGACCAGTGCCACGTTGAGCAGGTACCCGAGGATGCCGAGCAGCACGATCGCCGCCCATACCGTCTCGTAGTCGAAGCGCGTGGTCGCCTCCTGGAGCTGGAACCCGATGCCGTCGGCGGCGCCGGGTTGCAACTCGGCGAAGACCATGAGGATCAGCGCGAGCGACAGCGACAGCCGCAGGCCCGCGAAGATCTTCGGCAGCGCGGCCGGGACGATGACGAGCAGCAGCCGTTCCGGGCCGGTGAGGCGGAACGCGCGTGCGGTGTCGATCTGTTGACTGTCCACTGTGCGCGCTCCGTCGGCGGCGTTGAGCAGTACCGGCCACAGCACGCTGAACACGATCGAGGCGACCTGCATCGACGTGCCCAGCGAGAACAGCACGATGAACACGGGCACGAGGGTGGGTGGCGGGATGGCGCGGAAGAACTGGAGCACCGGGTCCAGCACGTCGTACGCCCACCGCGACCGTCCAATCGCGATGCCCAGTATCGCGCCGGCCAGCGCCCCGCCGATGAATCCGGCGCCGAGGCGCGCGAGGCTGGGCAGGATGTTGCTGACCGCGCCGTCAGTCAGGAACAGGTGGGACGCCGGTCCGGAGAACCACAGCTGGCCCATCTCCGCGACGATCGTGGCCGGGGTGGGGAAGAACGGGTCATCGGCGGCGGCCGCCGCGAGCTGCCAGCACACCACCACGACAGCGAAGATGGTCCACCGTTCGAGAGCGGCTCTCATCATCGCGGGGCCGCCCAGCCGAAGAGTTGCCGTTCGCCGCGCACCAGCACGGCGTTGATGACAAGGCCGATCACGCCCGCCCATACGGTGGCGGCGAGTGTCTCGTCGACGCCACCGGGATAGTTGGCGGCCTCCGCGATGAAGATGCCGATGCCCTCGCCGAACCCGCCGAACATCTCGGCGGTCACCGCCAGGATCAGGGCGACCGCCGCCGACAGCCGTACCCCGGTGGCGATGAACGGTGCGGTGGCTGGCACCGATACGCGCCACAGCACAGCCAGCCGCCCGAACCCGAACGCGCGCAACGTCTCCTTCGCCACCGGGTCGACGCCGCGCAGTCCGTAGATCGTGTTGAACAGCACCGGCCACACCGCGGCGTACACGATGACGGTCAGCTTCATCTGGATGCCGGTGCCCAGGAGCATGCCGACGAGCGGGATCAGCGCCACCGACGGTATCGGGCGCAGAAACTCCACAATGGTCGTCGCCGCGTTGCCGACGAGCGGCACGGTGGCGAGCAGCACGCCGGCAGGTACCGCGATCGCCACCGCGATGACAAGGCCGACGGCCCACGCGGCCAGCGTGGCGCGGACGTCGGTCAAAAAGGCCGGGTCGAGCGCGAGCTCGCCGGCGCGCAGCAGGATCGTCGACGCGGGCGGCAGGAAGTCGGAGTGGACGATGCCGGCGCGGCCGAGCGCCTCGCTGGCGGCCACGACGAGCAGGACGCCGGCCGCGCCGCGCCCGACGCGGCCTGCCGGTCCAGCCACGTCAGGACGCCCCCACGACGATTATCTTGGCGTCGAGCGGGTTGGTGAGCAGGCCCTGCTCGCGCATGAGATCTATCAGCGCCTGAACGCGTTCGACGCTGTTGGCGGTCGGGTACGCGGGCAGCGTCATCGCTTTGACGATTTCGGTGTCTACGTTGCGCGCGTACGTGGGCAGGATCTGTTCGACCCGGGTGCGGTCGGCGGCCATTTCCTGTGCCTTGCGCATGGCGCGCTGGAACGCGGCCGCCGTCTTCGGGTTCTTCTGCGCCCAGTCGGCGAGCGAGAAGTACCCATCGAGGGGGAGGTCGGTGACGGGTGCGCCGCCGCCGTCCGCGACGAGCCGGGCGCCGAGCTTCTCCTGCGCGTCGCTGAGGAACGGCTCAGTGACGTGGATGGCGTCTACGTCACCCTTCTGCATGGCGGCGGCCATCTGCGGAAAGACCACCTGGCGGTACTGGATCTTCGCGGGGTCGGCGCCGTTGGCCTTCGCGACCGCGTTGAACGTGATGGCCTGGATGTTGTTGAGCACGTGGACGGTGAGGCTCCGGCCCTCCAGGTCCTTGGCCGTCTGGACCGGTGAGTTGGGCATGACGAGCACGCCCATGAAGCGTGGCGTGAGCCGGGTGCCCTCGGACACCAGGGCGATCCGCATGTCGCCCTTGTCGTGGCCGAGCAGCAGCGACGCGTCGTTGGCGAAGACGAGGTCGATGTCGCCGTTCTTGAGTGCCGGGTAAGCCTGCGTGCTCTGCTGCACCGGCTGCGTCTGCACGGTCAGCCCTTCGGCCTCGAAGAGCTTCTCCTTGACCGCGATGTAGTAAGGCGCGTTGTTGACCAGCGACAACATGGCGACTTTGATGGTGGTTTTCTCCAGGCCCGTGCCGTCGCTGGATGCTGGGTCGGAGCCGCCGCACGCGGCAGCGAGCGACGCGGTGAGGGCGAGTGCGAGAACGGTGCCAGAACGGGACTTATGCCGTCTCATGCCTCTCTACGTTACGTGATGCGTCCCGGCGAAACCAGACAGCGGCATATGGGCCTACATGGATCTCCGCGGAGTGGTCGTGGCCATGGGACGGCGACGGCGACGCTTCCACGAAGCCGTAGTTGCCCACGCCCGAGCCGCCGTAGCACGTCGCGTCGGTGTTGAGGATCTCCTCCCACCGGCCGCCCGCGGGCAGTCCGATGCGGTAGTCGCAGCGGGGGACGCCGGAGAAGTTGACCACGCAGGCGACCGGGTCGGTGCCAGGGGGACCGAAACGAACGAACGACACCACGCTCTGCCGCCAGTCATCCCAGGCGATCCACCGGAATCCCTCCGGGGAGGTATCCAGCGCCCAGAGGGCCGGCAGCGACCGGTACAGCCGGTTGAGATCGCGCAGCAGCGCCGGCACGCCCTCGCCGGTCAGGGACCAGTCCAGGCCGGCCGCCTCGCTCCACTCCCGCTCGTCGGCCAGCTCGCAACCCATGAAGAGCAGCTGCTTGCCGGGGAACGCCCACATGTACGCGAGGAACCCACGCACCCCGGCCAGCTTCTGCCACCGGTCACCGGGCATCTTGCCCACCAGCGATCCCTTGCCGTGCACCACTTCGTCGTGGCTGATCGGCAGCAGGAACTGCTCGTCGAAGGCGTACACGGTGGGCCAGGTCAGCTCGTCGTGGTGGTAGGAGCGGTACAGCGGATCCCGCTCCACATAGGACAGGGTGTCGTGCATCCAGCCCATGTTCCACTTGAGACCAAAGCCGAGCCCGCCCCAGTCGACCGGCCGCGAGACCCCGGGCCACGCCGTCGACTCCTCGGCGATCATCACGGCGCCGGGGCAGGTGCGGTACACGGTTTCGTTGAGCTGCCGCAGGAACCCGATGGCCTCCAGGTGCTCGTTGCCGCCGTGCTCGTTCGGCGCCCACTGGCCGGGCTCCCTGGAGTAGTCCAGGTAGAGCATGGAGGCCACGGCATCGACGCGCAGCCCGTCGACGTGGAACTCCTGTAGCCAGTACAGCGCGTTGGCGACGAGGAAGTTGCGCACCTCCCACCGGCCGTAGTTGAAGATGAGGCTGCCCCAGTCCGGATGCTCGCCGGCCCAGGGGTGCTCGTACAGGGCGGTGCCGTCGAAACCGGCCAGGGCCCAGTCGTCCTTCGGGAAGTGGGCGGGTACCCAGTCGAGCAGTACCCCGATGCCGGCCTGGTGCAGGCGGTCGACGAGGTACCGGAAGTCGTCGGGGGAGCCGAACCGGGCCGTGGGCGCGTAGTAGCCGGTGACCTGGTACCCCCACGACGGGCCGTACGGGTGCTCCATGACCGGCATCAGCTCGACGTGCGTGAAACCGAGGTCACCCACGTACTCGACGAGCTGGTCGGCGAGCTCCCGATAGGACAGTCCCGGGCGCCACGATCCAAGGTGGACCTCGTAAACCGACATCGGTTTCGCGTGGTGGTCCGAGGCCCTCGAGGAAAGCCACGCCTCGTCGCCCCACTCGTACGACGACTCGTAGATGACCGAAGCGGTGCGTGGCGGGCACTCGGTGGCCAGCGCCATCGGGTCGGCGCGGTCCTGCCATACCCCGTCGGCGCCCTGGATCCGGTACTTGTAGCGCATCCCCGGCCGCGCGCCGGGCACGAACGCCGCCCGGATGCCGCTGGATCCGACCGGCGGCAGGGGCACGCCGTCGTACGGACCCCAGCCGCACCAGTCACCGATCACCCGGACCTCGCGGGCGTTCGGCGCCCACACGGCGAAGCGGCAGCCGCCGTCGCGCGGTTGGGCGCCCAGCATCTCCCACAGCCGTTCGTGCCGGCCCTGGTTGAACAGGAACAGATCGAGGTCGCCGAGAAGGGGGATGGAGAGTGCGGGAAGAACAGCTGTCATGAGACGGCGCCGTCCAGGGCTAGCAGGTTGCCTTCGGGTACCACGACCTTCGCCCGGCCCTCGGTGAGCAGAGCGGTGGCCTGGCGGGTGTTGAACGAGGACGATTCGCGTTCCGCCGAGGCGTACGCGGCCGCCGTGCGTGCCGCGATCGTCGCCCAGCCGTAGCGCTCGGCGACCATCGACTGTGCCTGCTTGGCGACCTTGCGCGCGAACGTCTGGTCGGCCAGCAGCGAGCCGACCGCACCGGCGAGGGCGTCGGGGTCGCTGTGCGGGAACGTCACGCCGGTCACGCCCGGCTCGACGATCTCGGCGAGGCCGCCGGTGGCCGACACGGCGAGCGGCGCCCCCGCGGCCGCGGCTTCGAGCGCCACCATGCCGAACGGCTCGTACAGGCTGGGCACCACGGTGGCGTCGGTGGCGGCGAGCACGGCCGGCAGCTGCTTCTCGTTCATGAAGCCGGCGAAGCTCACCGTGCTGTGCAGGTCGAGCCGGCCGGCCTCCCTCAGCAGCTCCTCGCGGTACGGGCCGTCGCCGGCGATCACCACGCGCAGCCCGGGGTGCCGCTCGCGCAACTGCGGGATCGCGTGCACCAGGTGCTGTACGCCCTTCTCGTAGACCAGGCGGCCGGCGTACCCGACGAGCGGTCCCTCAGCGGCGAAGCGCGAGCGGGCCGCGGCGACCGCGCGCGGCTGGGCCTGCCATACCCGGTCGTCCACCCCGTTGGGGATGACCTCGACGCGGGCGCCGGGCAGCTCCAGCAGCCGGGACACCTCCCACTTCATGTACTCCGAGCACACCAGCACCCGGCACGCCTCCTGGCCGAGCCACCACTCGACGGAGTGGATGCACCTGTTCATCTCCTCGGGGAGCCAGCCCTGGTGGCGGCCCGCCTCGGTGGCGTGGACGGTGGCGACCAGGGGGAGGTCGAGGTGCTCCTTGAGGGTGACGGCCGTGTGCGTGACGAGCCAGTCGTGCGCGTGGATGACGTCGTACTCGCCGGACTCCGCGGCCCGCAGGGCGGCGCGGGTCAGCGTGTGGTTGAAGGCCATCGTCCAGGCGAGCAGGGAGGGTGTGGCAAGGGGAAAGAGCGGAGGATCCTCGGGCGCCCGGACGATGCGCACGCCCTCGGCGTACTCCTCGAGGGGTGCGCCGGGCGCGTGCCGGGTGACGACGGTGACCTCGTGACCGGCCGCGGCCAGCGCGGTGGAGAGCGCGTGCACGTGGCGTCCCAGTCCCCCCACGACCACCGGGGGGTACTCCCAGGAGAGCATCAGCACCCGCTGCCTCGCCGGGGTTCTCATCTCGATGACGTCTGCGTTCGGTGACATACGGCCCGCCCCCTTGAAGTCTTCCCCCGTGCACACGGCCATAGGCACCAATGACCGGCGCCTACGCGACGTTGGCTTGGGACCAATCGTGCCGGTCCCGAGAAAACCAGCGAAGACACCACCATTGCAGGCCTGTAACGCGCATTAATCAAAACCGTCGGGCGCGCAGGGCCTCCGCCACTGACCAAGCCTGGAAGGGACAGCCGGTCGCGACGTGGGGCGCCAGCCCGTCCGCGGTTTCGCTTACGGATGCTAGGCCAAACTCCCGCAAATGAGACTCGATACCGCCGAACAAAACGTGAATTTCAGTGCCAAGTCGTTTAACGGCGCTCGCATAAGGTCCGACCAACCACGGCCAGACCGTGCCCTGGTGGTAGGCCGCGTCCCGCTGCGCGGGACCGCCGCGGTGGCGGGGCTCGTATCCGGCTGAGTCGGGGGCCAGGCTCCGCGGTCCGAGCGGCGTCATGAGGGCGGCTCCGATGGTACCGAGCACGGCCGGATCGGGCTCCAATGGCGCGTGCGGGAGCGACCACGCGAGCAACTGGTTCGGGCGCAGCGCGAGATCGTTGCCGCCCGGGCCGTCCAGCACGTCGTACAGCCAGCCGGTGGGCGCCGGGTAGCGCAGGCGGAAGGTGTCGAGCGCGCGGGCCAGCGCGGTGGGCGCCCCTCCAGGGTCCTGCCCCGTGCGGCGGGCCAGGGCGACGACGCCGGCCAGCCCGTTGACCCAGAGCGCGTTCACCTCGACCGGCTTGCCCAGCCGAGGCGTCACCGGTACCCCGTAGACCCTGGCGTCCATCCAGGTCAGTGCCTCGCCCGCGGCGCCCTGCGTGATCAGGCCGTCGGCGGGGTCGACGCGGATGCCGTACCGCGTGCCGGCCAGGTGGGCGTCGACCACGCCCCGCAGCGCGGGCAGCAGCTCGGCGGCCAGGTCTGTGTCGCCGGTCAGCGCGACGTGCCGTTCCACCGCGTGGAGGTACCAGAGCGTGGCGTCGCAGGTGTTGTACTCCACGCTGCCCGTGTCAGCCGTGTTCGCGAGCATCCCCTCGGAGAGGGTCGCGGTGTACGCCCGCAGCAGCTCCCGGCCCTCGTCGGCCCGCCCGGTGCACAGGAACAGCCCCTCGTACGAGGTCATCGTGTCGCGCGACCACGCTCCGAACCACGGGTACCCCGCCACCACGTCCGGCCCCGTGGCGGTGCGCACGATGAACGCGTCCGCCGCGAGGGCGAGCGTCGCGTCCACCGCGTCGGCGGGGCGTGCGGCGGCGACCACCGCCCGGTTGCGCTCCCGGGCGCCGTCGACCACGCTGGCCGCGGGCGCCGGCCGGTCGTCGAGATCCCGCGCCCAGGCGAGTACGTCGAGGGTGTCCCCGGGCGCCTCCAGCGACCCGCCGAACCGGCCCGCGTGCCACAGGTCCTCCTGCGGGTGGAGGCCCCGCTCGGCCTCCTCCCGGTGATGCGCGCCCCGCCACCACTGCCCCGTGGGCGTCCACCCGGGGCCGGCGAGGCGGTACGCCTGTTCGACCGTCGCGCCATCGGCGGTCGGTATCACCCGGGGTGGGGGCCCGTCCGCGTACCTCTCACCGTGCGCGTCCCGCCACGTGCACAGCGCGTCCAGCGCCAGCTTGACGGGACCGCCCGCGATCAGCCGGTGTACCACCGCCACTCCCGGCCGGCCATGAGTCATGGCGATCTCGCGCTCGAGTACCGTGTCGCCGATCCGCCAGCGCCAGCGCGGTACCCCCTCGATGAGGTCGAAGCGCTCCAGCAGCTCGTGGCCGCGAGGGTCGACCGCCCCCGACGCCCATTCGTGCGTCGCCAGCCGGACCTGCGCCCCGGAGGCCAGGGTGACGACGGGGTCGAGCGCCACCAGGCCGGCGTGCCGCGCCGCCGGCGTGGCGCCCGCGACCACGAGCAGCGCGTGGTACCTGCGCGTGCGCAGCCCGCTGACGGTGCCCATGGCGTACCCGCCGCACCCGTCTGTGAGCAACCACTCACGGCTGCCACCGGCGGTGAGATCTCCGACGACCTGGGGGCCGAAGCCTATTTCGATCACTAAGCTCCCTTACGTAGGCGTAACACGTCAAGGCGACAATGGTCCGGTGTGGTCACGACGGAAGAGGAAGGGGACTGCCGCGGTGGCGTCCGCCGAAGAGGCCGAGCACAAGCGCCTGGCGCAGGCCGACTCGGGAGAACAGCCGTGGCGCGCATGGGGCCCCTACCTGTCCGAACGTGCCTGGGGTACGGTCCGCGAGGACTACAGCGAGCACGGTACGGCCTGGGACTACTTTCCGCACGACCACGCCCGGTCGCGAGCGTATCGCTGGAACGAAGACGGCATGGCCGGCATCTGCGACGACCGGCAGACGTTCTGCTTCGCGCTCGCCCTCTGGAACGGTCAGGACCCGATCCTCAAGGAGCGGATGTTCGGCCTCGGGGGTGACGGCGGCAACCACGGGGAGGACGCCAAGGAGTACTGGTGGTACCAGGACTCGACACCCACCCACTCCTGGATGCGCTGGCGGTACCACTATCCGCAGACCGCGTTTCCCTACGACGACCTGGTAGCGGTCAACGCGGCACGCGGGCGCGACGAGACGGAGTACGAGCTGGTCGACACGGGGGTATTCGACGACGACCGCTTCTGGGCGGTGACCGTCGACTACGCCAAGGCGTCTCCCACCGACATGTGCGTCGTCGTCAAGATCGCCAACCGCGGCCCCGAGACGGCCACCCTGCACGTCCTCCCCACGCTCTGGTTCCGCAACACGTGGTCGTGGGGGCTGCCCGGCCGCGACCAGGTGCCGGTGCTGCGCGGCGACGAGGGCCGGCTGGTCGGCGAGCACTGGGTGCTCGGGCAGGTCGTCCTGCAGGGGGAGGGCGACCCGACGGTCCTGTGCTGCGACAACGAGACCAACACGCAGCGGCTGTGGGGGTTGGAGGGACGCAGCGAGTACCCCAAGGACGGCATCAACGACCACATCGTCTCCGGCGCCGCCACGGTCAACCCCGCGCTGACCGGTACCAAGGGCGCCCTGCACTACGAGCTGAGCGTGCCGGCGCGCGGCGAGGCGTACATCCGGCTGCGCCTCACGCTCACCTCGCCGCCACCGGCCGGCGAGCCCGCGCCGATCCTCGACCTCGGCGCCGGCTTCGACAAGGTGATCGCCGCCCGCCGCTCCGAGGCCGACGCGTACTTCACACAGGTGATACCCGCCAAGGCGTCCCGCCAAGAGGCCGCCGTCGCCCGCCAGGCCATCGCCGGGCTGATGTGGGGCAAGCAGTTCTACCACTTCGACGTCGAGCAGTGGCTCAGCGGCGACCCCGCCAGCG
The DNA here is from genome assembly GCF_027923225.1 of Phytohabitans aurantiacus. Classification (GTDB taxonomy): domain Bacteria; phylum Actinomycetota; class Actinomycetes; order Mycobacteriales; family Micromonosporaceae; genus Phytohabitans; species Phytohabitans aurantiacus. The sequence goes on along the minus strand of NZ_BSDI01000019.1, from coordinate 121,518 downwards.
CTCCACCCCCGGAGGGACGCCGGCACGGGCGCAACAGCGCCTGGTGGCACATGAACAGCTTCGACATCGTCTCCATGCCTGACCCATGGGAGTACCCGTGGTACGCGGCGTGGGACCTGGCGTTCCACTGCGTGCCGCTGGCCCGCGTCGACCCCGGCTTCGCCAAGCAGCAGGTCCTCCTGCTCCTCCGCGAGTGGTACATGCACCCCAACGGGCAGATCCCCGCGTACGAGTGGGCGTTCGGCGACGTCAACCCGCCCGTGCACGCGTGGGCCGCGCTGCGCGTCTTCGAAATCGACGGCGGGCGCGACCACGACTTCCTCGCCCGGGTGCTCCACAAGCTGCTGCTCAACTTCACGTGGTGGGTCAACCGCAAAGACATCAACGGCAACAACGTATTCGAGGGCGGCTTCCTCGGTCTCGACAACGTCGGCCCGTTCGACCGTTCGGCCGCGCTGCCCGTGTCCGGCGCCCTCGAACAGTCCGACGGCACCGGCTGGATGGCGATGTACGCCCTCAACCTGCTCGACATCGCCGTTCGCCTCGCCGTCCACGACCCGGCCTACGAAGACGTCGCCACAAAATTCTTCGAACACTTCGCATACATCGCGGCCGCCGCGTACAAGCAAGGCTTGTGGGACGAAGACGACTCCTTCTTCTACGACCAACTCCGGCTCGCTGACGGCAGCACGGTGCCGCTCAAGGTGCGGTCGGTGGTCGGCCTGCTGCCGCTGGCAGCCACCACCACCCTGACGACGCGGACGCTCGCGCAGCTTCCGGAACTCGCCGCGCGCTTACGCTGGTTCCTCACCAATAAGCCTGAGTACGCCGACGTACTGGGCGCCCGACGAGTGGCTCGTGACGGACGGCAGCGCCGTCTGCTGTCCATGGTCGGCCCCGAGCAGATGGTGCGCGTGCTCGCCCGCATGCTCGACGAAGACGAGTTCCTCTCGCAGTACGGGCTGCGCACCCTGTCCCGCTCCCACCTGGACAAGCCGTTTACGGTGTCGCTCGGCGGGCAGGAATTCACCGTCGGCTACGAACCGGCCGAATCCACCAGCGGCCTGTTCGGCGGCAACTCCAACTGGCGCGGTCCAATCTGGATGCCGACGAACTACCTTCTGGTGTGCGCGTTGCGCGACTATGCCGCTTTCTTCGGCGACGACCTGCTGATCGAACACCCGACACGTTCCGGCACCAAACACTCTCTCAACGAGGTGGCCGACGACCTGTCAGAGCGCCTGATCGCCCTCTTCGTACCGGACGAGTGGGACCGGCGCCCGATGTACGGCGCGTGCGAACTCTTCCAAACTCATCCGGACTGGAAGGACCTGCTCGCCTTCCCTGAGTACTTCCACGGCGACAACGGCGCCGCCCTGGGCGCCTGGCACCAGACCGGCTGGACCGCCCTAGTGGCCGACCTAATCCTGACCCTCCGCTCCTAACCCTCCCCCCACGTCCCACCCCACGCCGCGCTGCGCCCGCGCGTTCCGTGCCCGCGAGGCGCGGGGCCGCCTCGCGCCTCGCGCGGGCCCCCATCCGTCGATCAAGGGCGAATGCGCGTGGTTGGATCTCTTTTCCGCGTGCCTTTGCCCTTGATCGACGCATTTGCCCTTGATCGGCGTGCGGTGTGGCGTCGGCTGTGGCGCGCGCGGCGGGATAAGCCCGGTGCCGGCGTGGTCGGGGGCGTGGCCTCGTGTGGACGCGGCCTGGCGTCGTGGACGCGGCGTGGCTGGCGTTTGCTGTGGATCGTGGAAGGTTGCTGCCCCTGTGGGGGCAGCGATTCGCCACGGACGCCGGCGGTGTCCCAATCTTGGAGCGCCACCGTCGCTATGACGACGGTCGCGCTCCAAGATTCAGCGCGCGCCGCGCCGCGCGTGCCGGGTGCGCGGCGGCGTGGGGACGATATCGCTGAACTTGCGGCCTCCGGGCGCTCGTGATGCCGCAAGTTCAGCGATTTTGCTGCCTCGCGCCGTCGGCGCCGAGGCCGTCAAGGCCGGCCGCGCCGTCAAGGCCGGCCGCGCCGGGGTGAGAGCGCGGCAACTGACGGCCGCGCGGCGTCGGGCCGTGTGCAGCCGGGCCCGCCGACCCCTGCCGCAGCGCGCGGTCGTTCGCCGATCAAGGAAGATCTCACGGATCAAGGGCAAAGGCACGCGGAAAAGAGATCCAACCACGTGCATTCGCCCTTGATCGGCGGGAAAGCAGGCCCTCATGGCGGGAAAGCAGGCCCTCATGGCGGGAAGCGGGCTCGCGCGGGAGGTAGGCCGCGTGGGGGAGGCGCGGGCGGTTGGGCTTGAGGGGTGGGAATACGGTGGGCGGGGGAGTAGACCGGCCTGGGAGGGTGGCATTCGCGAGGTTGTGGTTGTGGGGGCTGGGGTTGTCGGGCTGACGTCGGCTGCGCGGCTACAAGAGGCTGGAGCTCGGGTCGCTGTGGTCACGGCGGACGAGTCCGCCGATACGGTGTCCGCGGTGGCGGCGGCCGTCTGGTATCCCACGCACACGGATGAGGATCCGCGGGTCCTTCGGTGGGCCGCGCGGACCTATGAGGAACTGTGCCGCCAGGCAGCCGATGGGGTGCCGGGGGTGGTGATGCGGCCTACCCGGATGCTGGTGCGCCAAGCGGTGGGCGAGGACCCGTGGTGGTCGGCCGCCGTGCCTGACTTTACGCGCGCGGCGCCGCCGAGTGCGCAGTACACAGAGGAGTGGCGGTTCACGGTGCCGGCCGTGGAGATGCGGCCGTACCTGGAGTGGCTGCGCGATCGGCTCGGCGGTGCGGTGGAGCGGCGGCGGATCGAGCGGTTCGACGAGATCGAGGCGCCCGTCGTGGTGAACGCGACCGGAATCGCGGCCGGACGGCTCTGCGGTGACCCGGACGTGTACCCCGCGAGGGGGAGGATCGTGTTGGTCGCCAATCCGGGTCTGGTGACGTCGGTGCGTGACGAGGATAGTCCGGCCGGCATGACGTACATACATCCGCGCAGCCGGGATGTGGTGCTTGGGGGGACGTTCGAGCCGGGTGAGTGGGACACCGCGCCCGATTCGCGAGTCGGCAACGAGATTGTGGCGCGCTGCGCTGACCTGGTACCCGAATTGGCGAACGCGACGGTGCTGGCGCATGTGGCCGGGCTGCGGCCGGCACGGCGCGGCGGACCGCGCGTGGAGGCGGACCCGGCGCCGCTGCCCGGTGGTGGGCGCCTCATTCACAATTATGGGCACGGTGGCGCGGGCGTCACGCTCTCCTGGGGCTGTGCGGACGCCGTGACCGAGCTCGCCGTCTAACCAGTGCGGTGATCAGGGCGTCCCTCAAGTCGTTCTAACGACTTGAGGGACGCCCTGATCACGCTGTGATGGGGAGTGCCACCACGCGGACCGTGTAAGACGGGGCTTCGGCGGGCTCCTCGCGGTAGGAGATCTGCCGGATCTGGCGGTCGTCGGCGTACAGGGCCACGTCGGCGAGCACGCCCAGGTGCGCGAGGCGCACACCGTACAGCCAGCGCTTGTCCTGGAGCACGTCGGCGATGCCCCCGAGGAAGTTGGTGGCGTCGCCCGAGTGGTGCTCGGGTGGGCGGCGCAGCACGACCTCGAGCGCGACGGGGTCGGTGAGCGGGGTCCAGCCGGTGTGCTGAGCGGCCGCACAGGCCGCGCTCAGCAGGGCGCGGACCCGGCCGGCCTGCCGGTGCCCGGCCGAGAAGATGGACAGCGCGCCGTCTTTGAGCGGCGGCATCCCGGGAACGTCGAATGACAGCGTCAATGTCCCGATGTCCGACACGGCGGTACCTCCTCTTCGCTGACGATCATGCCCGGGGATCGTCGAGCGGGGCGTGGCTTTCCGTGAAAGGTGTCGACGTCGGCGGCGACTCCGCGATTTGACCGTACCGACGTGGTTCGCCCCGGGGACAGCAGCCGTTTGTGCACAGTTCGCGACCAAGGTTTGTGAGACTGGGTGTTATGTCCGTAATGCGAGCGTGTCGAGGTTTGGTGGCCCGCGTCCCGGGGGAGACAGGTGATCGGCAGCCGACCGGAGGGAGGCGAAGTCGGTGGTGACACACGCAGGCACGTGGGTGCGGGCGACCGCGGCGGCGGTCGCGCTTTTGTTGTTGGGACCGATGACGGCGTGCGGGTCCGACGAGGGTGGCGTACCCACCATCAACTTCTATTACGCGCAGGAACAAAATTTGCAGAAGGTGGTCGACGACTGCAACGCCGAAGCGGCCGGCAAGTACCGCATCTCGTATCAGGTGCTGCCGCGCAGCGCCGACGACCAGCGGGTGCAGATGGTACGCCGGCTCGCGGCCGAAGACAGCGGGATGGACATACTGGGGCTCGACATCACGTGGACTCAGGAGTTCGCGAGCGCGGACTGGATCCTCGAATGGACGGGCGCCAACAAGTCCGAGGCCGAGCAGGGCACGCTCGCCGGGCCGCTGGAGAGCGCCGAGTACGACGGAAAGCTGTACGCGGCACCGAAAAACACCAACGTCCAACTGCTCTGGTACCGCACGGATCTGGTGCAACAGCCGCCGACCACGTGGGATCAGATGATCCAGCAGGCGCTGGAGCTCAAGCAGCAGGGCAAGCCGTACCAGATCATCACGATGGGCGCGCAGTACGAGGGCCTGGTCGTCCTCTACAACACGCTCGTCGCCAGCGCCGGCGGCCACATCCTCAACGACGATGGCACCAAAGCCGTCTTCGACGAGGGCGCGGTGCGCGGCCTGGAGATCCTGCAGAAGTTCGCGTCCGCGGGCGTGACGCATCCGTCGTTCACGAACACCATCGAAGACGACGCGCGGTTGCAGTTCCAGAACGGCGACGGGGCGTTCGAGCTCAACTGGCCGTTCGTCTACCCGGCCATGCAGGAGGGCGCGCCGGACCTCGCCGCGAAGGTGAAATGGGCGCGCTACCCGGGCGTCGATTCCGGTACGCCGAGCAAAGTCACCATCGGTGGCTACAACCTGGCGGTGTCGAAGTACTCGAAGCACCCCGACCTCTCCTTCGAAGCCGCGCTGTGCCTGCGCAACGCGGAACACCAGAAGTTCTCGGCCATCAACGATGGCGTACCACCGACCATCGAGAGCGTCTACGCCGATCCGGAGATGACGAAGGCGTACCCGATGAAGGACGAGATCCTGGCCGAGCTGCGCGACGCGGCCAACCGCCCACTCACGCCGGCCTACCAGAACGTCTCCACGGTGATGTCGGCGACGCTGTCGCCGCCCGCGTCCATCAACCCGGAGAAGACGGCCAAGGAGCTGCGCGGGTCCATTCAGGACGCACTGGAGTCGAAGGGAGTTCTCCCATGACGGTGCGGGTATCCGAAGGCAAGCGCGCCGAGCGCCGGCTGGGCTGGCTGCTGTGCGCGCCCGCCGCGATCGTCATGGTGGCGGTGACCGCGTACCCCATCCTGTACTCGGTCTGGCTCTCGTTGCAGCGTTTCGACCTGAAGTTCCCCGACGAGCGGGAGTTCGTCGGGCTGTCCAACTACATCACGGTGCTGAGCAACGAGTACTGGTGGACCGCGTTCGGTGTCACGATGCTCATCACCGTCGTGTCGGTGGCGATCGAGCTCGTACTCGGCATGGGACTCGCCGTGGTCATGCACCGCACGCTCGTCGGGCGTGGCCTGGTGCGCACGTCGGCACTCATCCCGTACGGCATCGTGACGGTGGTCGCGGCGTTTTCCTGGCGGTACGCGTGGACGCCCGGCACCGGGTATCTGGCGAACCTCTTCAGCGATGGCGCACCCCTGACCGAGCGGGCCAGTTCGTTGGCCATCATCATCCTGGCCGAGATCTGGAAGACCACGCCGTTCATGGCGTTGCTGCTGCTGGCCGGGCTGGCTCTGGTGCCTGACGATCTACTCAAGGCCGCGTCGATGGACGGCGCGACCGCGTGGCAGCGTTTCGTGAAGGTGACGCTGCCGGTGATGAAACCCGCCATCCTGGTGGCACTGCTGTTCCGCACGCTCGACGCGTTCCGCGTCTTCGACAACATCTACGTGCTGACCGCCGGCGCCAACGAGACGTCGTCGGTGTCCATGCTCGCTTACAACAACCTCTTGCGCGGCTTGAACCTCGGTATCGGCTCGACGATGTCGGTGCTCATCTTCATCTCCGTGGCGATCATGGCGTTCATCTTCGTGAAGCTGTTTGGCACGGCCGCTCCCGGCAGAGAGGAGGGGCGGCGATGAAACTCCGGTGGGGACTTCTCGACGCGGTCGTGGTGGTTTTCGCGCTGCTTCCGGTGCTGTGGATCGTGTCGCTGTCGTTCAAGACGACGGCGACGCTGACCGACGGCAACCTGATCCCTCGCGAGTGGACACTGGAGAACTACCGCACCATCTTCCAGACCGACCAGTTCGTGCGGGCGCTCGTCAACTCGATCGGCATCGCGCTCATCTCCACCACGATCGCGGTGGTACTGGGCACGATGGCGGCGTACGCGGTGGCCCGGCTGGACTTCCCGGGCAAGGGCGCGCTGGTCGGCGTGTCACTGCTCATCGCCATGTTTCCCCAGGTGTCACTGGTCTCGCCGCTGTTCGACATCGAGCGGCAACTCGGAATCTTCGACACCTGGCTGGGACTGATCCTGCCCTACATCACGTTTTCGCTGCCGCTGGCCATCTACACGCTGTCGGCTTTCTTCAAGCAGATCCCGTGGGACCTGGAGAAGGCGGCCAAGATGGACGGTGCGACTCAGGCGCAGGCGTTTCGCAAGGTGATCGCGCCACTGGCCGCACCGGGCGTGTTCACCAGCGCGATCCTCGTGTTCATTTTCTGCTGGAACGACTTCCTCTTCGCCATCTCGCTGACCTCGACGGAGCGGTCCCGTACCGTGCCGGCGGCGCTGTCGTTCTTCACCGGCGCCTCCCAGTTCGAGGATCCCACGGGAGCGATCTCGGCGGCCGCCGTCGTGATCACGATCCCGATCATCCTGTTCGTACTGTTCTTCCAACGCCGGATCGTCGCGGGCCTGACGTCCGGTGCGGTTAAGGGGTGACTCATGGCCGACATCGTGCTGGATAAGGTCAGCAAGAAGTACCCGGACGGCACCGTCGCGGTCCGCGACGTCGACCTCGAGATCGCCGACGGTGAGTTCGTGATCCTGGTCGGGCCGTCGGGCTGCGGCAAGTCGACGATCCTCAACATGATCGCCGGGCTGGAGGACATCAGCTCGGGTGACCTGCGCATCGACGGCGAACGCGTCAACGACAAGGCGCCGCGCGACCGTGACATCGCGATGGTGTTCCAGTCCTACGCCCTGTACCCCAACATGACCGTGCGGGAGAACATGGCGTTTCCGCTGCGGCTGGCGAAGCTCGACAAAGCCACCATCGACGAGAAGGTCAACGACGCGGCCAAGGTACTGGAACTGACCGCTTTGTTGGACCGCAAACCCGCCAACCTGTCCGGTGGGCAGCGGCAGCGGGTCGCGATGGGGCGGGCGATCGTGCGCAATCCCAAGGCGTTCCTCATGGACGAGCCACTGTCCAACCTGGACGCCAAGTTGCGCGTGCAGATGCGCACAGTCGTGTCGCGGCTCCAGCGGCGGCTCGGCACCACCACCGTGTACGTCACCCACGACCAGACCGAGGCGATGACGCTCGGCGACCGGGTCGTCATCGTGCGGGCCGGCGCCATCCAGCAGGTCGGCGAGCCGCAGCAGCTGTACGACCACCCGGCGAACCTGTTCGTGGCCGGGTTCATCGGGTCACCGTCGATGAACTTCCTGCACGCGTCGGTGGCGGATGGCCGCCTGCGTACCGCACTGGGCGACCTGCCGATCGGGTCTCGGGTCCGGGGTCTGCTGTCGGACGCGCCCGAAAACTTGATCATCGGGATCCGGCCGGAGCACTTCGAGGACGCGGCGCTGGTCGACGAGGCGGCGCGGGCGAAGGGCACGGAGTTCGAGGCGCCCGTCGAGCTGGTCGAGTCGATGGGGTCCGACAAGTACGTTTACTTCACGGTGGAAGGGGAGCGCGCCACGTCGGCGGAGTTGGAGGAGTTGGCGGCCGACGCGGGCGCGTCCGACCTGCCGACCGGCGGCGGAGCCAACCTGGTGACGCGGCTGTCGGCGGAGTCGGCGGTGAAGGAGGGCGAGAACTGGCGGGTGTGGGTCAACCTGGAGAAGATCCACCTGTTCGACCCGTCCAACGGGCGCAACCTGACCCTCCACGAAGGCCGGGCAGCCGGCGTGACAGCGGAGTAGCACGCGCGGGGCCGCCCAGGCGGGAGGGCGGCCCCAACGCGAGGGCTCAGTTCGCGCTGGCCAAGCGGTGGCTGCGCGACGACGGGTACGGGATCAGGTTGTCGGCGGGTGAGGTGAGCGGCGACTCGCTCTCCCCGTGCAGGACCCGGCCGTAGCTCAACATCCCATCGACCAGCAGCCGCACGTCCTCGATCGGGCGTACGACGAAACGCAGGAACTGGCTGGTCATGCCGAGCTTGTTGCCGCACTCCCGGACGAAGAGCCCGTGCCGGGTGAGCAGGAAGTCGCGCAGGGCGACCCCGCTCCACCCGACGGGCAGCTTGACCAGCAGGAAGTTGCCCTGCGAGGGGAAGACGGTCAAGCCGGGCACGCGAGACAGCTCGTCGGCCATCTGGTACCGGTCGCGGGAGAGCAGGCGCAGGCTCTCCCGGTACTCGGTGTCGTAGTCCTGGATCATGTGGACGACGGTCTCGGCGAGCGAGTTGAGGTTCCACTTTGGCAGGACCTTGGCGATTTTGCCGGCGATGCCGGGGTTGGCCACCAGGTAGCCGAACCGGATGCCGTGCAGCCCGAAGTTCTTGCCGAGGCTCTTGAGCACCACGACGTTGGGCCGGATCGCCGCGTCGGGGCCGACCGACGGTTGCCGCTCGGCCTCGACGAAGTCGATGAACGACTCGTCCACGACCACGAGGTCCAGGTCGCTGAGCGCGTCGACGAAGCGAAGCACCTCCCGGCGTGGCAGGAACCCGCCGTCCGGGTTGTTCGGGTTGCAGATGACCGCGACCCGGGAGCCGCGGGCGCGGATGAACGCCACGTACTCCTCCAGGTCCAGCGCGTACCCCTCCGACTCCTGCAGCGGATACATGTCCACCCGTTTCCCGGTCTCCAGCGGCTGGTCGGTCCAGCGGCCGAAGGTCGGGATCGGGATCGCGACGCTCTCCTTGATCATCAGGTGGTCGAGCCACGTGATGAGCTCCGTCGAGCCGTTGGCCATCGCCACCGTCTGCGGGTGCAGCCCGAGTACGCTGCACAGCTTGTTGGTGATCGAGCTGGAGTCGCTCGGGTAGTACTTGAGGATCGACTCCAGGTTCTGGGCCAGGTGCGCGAACATCTCCGGTGTGGGGAAGTACGGGTTGCACGGGATGCAGAAGTCGACAAGCGGTGTGCCGTTGTCGCCCATGCTCCTGTTCAGAGCGAACACCGACGGGCTGTGCGCGCCTGTACGAAGCAGTCCCAGATCGACGCTGCCGTGACGCACGGATCCTCCTCAGGTGGGCGATGTCGTGGACCGGTACGGGCGGGTCGATTGGACTGGTTCAAACTCTCACCGAGGTTTAAGGCCGAGCTAAGCCACCTCCGAGGTAAGGGACGAGCCGAGGTGCGCCAGCAGGTCCTGGAGGACGGCGACACCGTCCTGGCTGAGCACCGACTCCGGGTGGAACTGGAGCCCGGCGAACGCCGGCCCGCGCAACCCGTGCACCGCCCCGTCGAGCGGGTCGCGCGCGATCTCGACCCGTCCGTAGGGAGTTTCCACGAATGACGCGAGCGCGAGAGCCGTGAACGTCGAGTAGAACCCGACCCGCCGCCGCGCGCCGAACAGGTCGATCTCACGCTGTAGCCCCTGGTAGGTGGCCTCGCGGCGGTGCAGTGTCAGGCCGAGCAGCCCGCACAGCAACTGGTGGCCGAGGCAGACCGCGAGCAGCGGCTTGCCGCTGTCGAGGCGGTCGGTGACGACGCGCCGCATCGCGGTCATCTTGGGGTCGTCGCGAAGCGTCGGGTCGCCGGGGCCGGGACCGGCGATGACCAGGTCAAAGTCGTCGAGGGGCTCGACAAGGGACCACGGGCACAGCGTCACCGACAGGCCCAGCGCTCGCAGCTGATGCGCCAGCATCCCGGTAAACGTGTCCTCACCGTCCACGATCAACGCCCGCGGCGCCACGGACGCAGGCGAGGACAGGGACGGCGCGCGCTCCTCCAGCCAGAACCGCGCCAGGTGCGCGTTGCGAGCCGCCAGCGCCGCCCGTACCTCCGGGTCCTGCGCCAGGCCCGCACCCGCCGCCTGCGAGCGCGGCGCCGCCGGGCGCAGGCCCAGTGCGGCCAGGACCCCGGCGGCCTTCGCATGCGTCTCGGCCACCTCGCCGGCGGTCGTCGAATGGCGTACCAGGGTGGCGCCCACCGGCACCCGGACCACCCCGTCGGGCGTGAACTCGGCCGTGCGGATCAGGATCGGCGCGTCCAGCGTCTGCCGGCCGGCCTCGTCGTGGCCCAGCAGCGCCAGTACCGCCGCGTAGTACCGCCGGCCGCGCCGCTCGTGGCGTGCGATGACCCGGCACGCGTTTTCGATCGGGCTGCCGGTCACCGTCGGCGCGAACATCGTCTCGCGCAGCACCTCCCGCACGTCCAGCGAGCCCCGCCCGGCCAGCAGGTACTCGGTGTGCGTCAGGTGCGCCATCTCCTTCAGGTACGGGCCGACGACCTGGCCGCCCTGCTCGGCGACGGTGGCCATCATCTTCAGCTCCTCGTCGAGCACCATGTAGAGCTCGTCGATCTCCTTGGGGTCGGCGAGGAACCGCAGCAGCTCGTCGCGGTCGGCCGGCCCGTCGGGGTGGCGGAAGGTGCCGCTGATCGGGTTCATCATCACGAGCCCGTCTTCGACGCTGACGTGCCGTTCGGGCGTCGCGCCGACCATGGTCCGCTCGCCTGTGTGCACCAGGAACGTCCAGTAGGCCCCCTTCTCGCCCACCAGCAGCCGCCGGAACGCGGAAAGGGCCGCGCGCAGGGGATCCGCGACGCGGGCCGTGTACGTGCGGTGGATGACGAAGTTGGCACCCTCCCCGCGCCCGATCTCGTCCCGCAGCACCGTGTCGACGATGCCGCCGTACTCTTCGTCGCCGATGTCGAAGCCGCCGCCCGTCGCGGCCACCGGGTCGGCAGGCAGCGCGGCCAGGGCCGCGTCGAGCCGCACCTCAGCCCGGGAAGAGATGAGCAGGCACTCCAGCGGGGCGCCGTCGTCGACGCACGCGAAGCCGCGCTCCATGACCTGCCGGTACGGGACGAGCGCGAGCGTCCGCGGCCCCGGTGAGCCGGACGGGAGGGGGATATCGGCGAGCCGGTCGACGGTGGTGACGTCGCCCGTGTACACCTCGATGTGGTCCGCGCCTTCGCGGCGCAGCAGCGCGAAAGGGCGTGCGTGCGATTTGGCGACTTGTGCGGCGATCAACTCGGTGATCAGATCCATGTCGTCCATTCCTCGGTGCCGGGGGCCGCTCCGGGCGGACAGCCGGTCCGTCAAAATGAACGGCGGCCGCCTCGCTGGGCGGCCGCGTTGGTAAGTGCTACGCGCGGGTGGGATTGGCCGCCAGTGTGGCGGGCCACCAGGAGTGCAATCGCGCGAGCATGGGCAGCAGCGTAGCAGGCCGCCGATTAGGGTTGCTGGCGATGAACATCCTCGCGCTTGACCTGGGCACGTCGTCGGTACGCGGACTGGTGCTGGACGGCGCGGCCAAGCCGCTGCCGCAAGCTCTCGCGCGGCGGAAGGTCGCGGTCGCCGTCGACGACGACGGCGCGGCGACGATCGACGCGCCGGCCTATCTGGCGGCGCTGGTCGAGTGCCTCGACGAGCTGTCGGCGGCCGGCCGGCTCGACGGGATCGCGCTGGTCGCGGCGTCGTCGCAGTGGCACTCGGTGCTGCCGGTCGACGCCGCGGGCGCGCCGCTGGGCCCGCTGGTGACGTGGCTGGACACCCGGCCGGCGCCGCTGCCCGGTGTCGACGGCCCGGCCGACGCCGACGCGTTCCACCAGCGCACCGGCGCCTGGTGGCATCGCTTCTACTGGAGCGTGAAGCTGCCGTGGCTGCGCGCGATGTCCGGCAGCGCGCCGGCACGCTTCCTGGGCCTGCCCGAGTTCGTGCTGGGCGAGCTGCTCGGTGACGCGCCGATGTCGGTCTCGCAGGCGTCCGGCACGGGGTTGCTCGACATTGGCGCGCTGGCGTGGGACGGCGAGGCGTGCGCGCTGGCCGGCGTTCACCCCGGCGAGCTGCCCGCCCTGGCGCCCAGCGACTGGCAGGGGCGGCTGCGGCCGGAGTACGCGAAACGGTGGCCGGGGCTGCGCGAGGCGGTGTGGGCGCCGCCAACCGGCGACGGCGCGGCGTCGAACGTCGGCTCGGGCTGCGAAGATCCGACCCGGGCCGCGGTCACGGTGGGCACGTCGGCGGCGGTGCGGCTCGTGCAGGCGGCGCCAGCCGGTACGCCGTTGCCGCCGCTGCCGCACGCGCTGTGGCGCTACCGCGTCGACCATGACCGGATCGTGACCGGCACGGCGTACTCGGCGGGCGGCAACCTGTACGAGTGGGCGCGGCGGGAGCTGCGACTGCCCGAGGGCACGGCCCTGGAAGAGGCGCTCGCCGCCGTAGAGCCCGGCCAGGAGGTGCGTGTCGACCCGCGGCTGGGCGGCGACCGGCCACCGGGGCTGGCGCCGGCGGGCAGCGGTGTGCTGGGCGGGATCGGCTTCGCCACCAGCGCCGTCGACATCTTCGCCGGGCTCATGGACGGTGTGTGCCGCATGGTGGCGCGCGACCTCGCGGCGATCGAGTCCACTGTCGACAGTACAGTCGAAGTGGTGCTCGGAGGCGGCGCCGTCGCGGCCTCGCCGTGGTGGCGGCGGGCCTTCGAGATGGCGCTCGCACCGCGGGCCGTGACGCACGTGACCAACCCCGAGGTGGGTGCGACGGGAGCGGCGCTCGTCGCGTTGCACGCATTTCCGCAAATCGTACGGATGGGGGAGGGTGGCTCATCGGGATCGGCAAGATCCGGTGGGCCGCAGCGTCTTTTGTGAGCTTGGTATATATCCTTCGTGAGCTCGACCCCGGGTCCGGCGTTGACAGTGGGCGGTCGGCTGATTGGATGGACTGGCTCTCCGGGGACTCCAGCGGCCGGCGGATGTAAGGGGGAGGCGTGGTAGGTGCTGCCCCGGAACCGACCGACCGGACGGTTCCGAATCATCGCCGAAAGTTGGATGTCCGGGTTATCCCGCATCGTCGGCGTTCGCGCGTGCATGTACGCGATTGGCGTATGCGCACGAAACTCGCCACGGTGCTGGTGATCCCGTCGCTGGCCTTCATGGTCGTCGCGGGCGTGCAGACGTTCTCGCTGATCGGCCAGGCGACCGTGCTCGACGAGTTCGCCGACGAGGTCGCGGTCGGCCAGCAGATCACCACGCTGGTGCACGACCTGCAGACCGAGCGTGACCGCACGGCCGGCGACCTGGCCGCGCTGGCGGCCAACAAGTCGACCACCCCTCAGGTCGAGGCGGATCTCCAGCAGTACCAGGAGGTTTCCGACCGGTCGGCCGCCGAGTTCCGCTCCGCCGCCGAGCCGCTCGCCGGTGGCGCCGCCGCCTGGCGCACGTCGTACAACCGGGCCACCGACGCGCTCGACGACCTCGGCACGCTGCGCGGTTCGGTGTCCAGCGGCGCGGTGAGCACACAGACCGTGTTCGACACCTACACGCGCGGCATCGACGCGCTGCTCACGCTGCTCGCCCAGCCCACTCCCGGTGTCGAGCGGCCCGAGCTCAACGAGATCGTGGTGCGGTACGTCGAGCTGTCCCGCATCAAGGAGGTCAGCTCCCAGCTGCGCGCCAAGCTCTTCGCGGCCGCCAGCGCCGGCCGGTACGGCCCCACCGACCAGGTCGAGCTCACCGACCTGCGGGCCCAGCAGCTCGCCGCGGTCGCCGACTTCCAGGCTGCGGCCACCGACGCCCAACTCGAGCGGTACGACCAGGCGGCACGGGACCCCAAGTTCGCCGCCGCGGTGGCGATGGAGCAGACCACCATCCCCAGCGGCACCGGCGGCGCGGCGGTGCTCGACCCGTTCCGCTGGTGGTCGCTCAGCGAAGACCGGCACGACCTGCTGCGCGAGGTCGAGCGCGATGTGCTCGGCGACGCTGTCGACGAGGCCAGCTCGCGCAGCGGCGCCCAGCTGCGCACCACCATCCTGGTCGCGGGCGCGGTGCTGTTCGTACTGGTCATCGCCCTGCTCATCTCGGTCGCCATCGGCCGTTCGATCGCCCGGTCGCTGCGGGTACTGCGCGGGCACGCCCTCCAGGTCGCCCAGCAGGAGCTGCCCGACGCGCTGGAACGGCTGCGCGCCGTCAACGCCGGCGTGCCCACCATCGAGGTGTCGCCATCGGCGGTCCGCTCGATGGACGAGGTCGGCGAGGTGTCGGAGGCGTTCGTCGCCGTACACCGCAGCGCCGTCAACCTGGCCATCGAGCAGGCCGCCATGCGGCGCAACGTCAACGCCATGTTCGTCAACCTGGCCCGCCGCAGCCAGGTACTGGTCGAAAGGCAGCTCGAACTCCTCGACGAGCTGGAGAAGAGCGAGGTCGACCCCGACCAGCTCGCCAACCTGTTCAAGCTCGACCACCTCGCCGCGCGCATGCGACGCAACGACGAGAGCCTGCTGGTGCTCGCCGGCACCGAGGCGCGCCGCCGGTGGAACGAGCCCGTCGCGCTCTCCACGGTCGTGCTCGCCGCCGCCGCGGAGATCGAGGAGTACACGAGGGTCCGGCAGGACGCCTTCGACCAGGTGTGGGTCGTCGGCCACGCCGTCGGCGACCTCGTGCACTTGCTCGCCGAGCTGCTGGAAAACGCCACGCACTTCTCACCGCCGTTCGTGCCGGTGCACATCACGGCACAGTCCGCACCCGGGCGCAGCGCGGTCATCGAGATCACCGACGAGGGTCTCGGCATGACCGACAAGGCGATCCGCGAGGCCAACGCGCTGCTCGCCGAGCCGCCGGCCGCCGACGTGGCGGCGTCCGAGCGCATGGGCCACTTCGTGGTCAGCCACTTGGCCGCGCGGCACGGCATTCGAGTACAGCTCAGCGCGGGAGCCAATCGAGGGCTGGTGGCGACGGTACGGCTCGCGCCCGCCCTGCTGGCACCCGCGCCGCCGCCGCGCGAGCTGCCGGAGCCGGCCGCCCGGCCGATGCTGACCGCCGTGGCGGCGGCCGTGCCCGACTCGGTGAGCCGGGAACTTCGCTTGAACGTGGCCCCAGCGGTGATCGGGGCCGGATCGTTGGTCGGTGCCGGTGCTGGGGGCAGCACTGGTTCTAGCGGCGCGGGTGGCGCCGCGGCTCTGTCCGCCGCGCGGCGGACCCAACCGACCCGCGCGGAAGACGTGCTCAAGTCGGCCGGCGCCACCGCGTCCGCCACCGGCAGCACGTGGTGGTCGGGGGAGCCACCGACCGGCGCCGAGCCCGAACTCGGCTCCACACCGCCACCGGCGACCCCGGTCACCGGCGGCGTCATGGCCAGCGGCCTGCCAGCGCGGGTACCGATGGCACAACTTCCCGACCAGGCCGACACTCCGGCGCCGCCAGCACCCCAGGGGCTGCCGGAGCCGGACCCGGAGGCGGTCGGGAGCATGCTCGCCAGGTTCTACGGGGGAGTGCGTAGGGCGGAGGCCGAGGATACGACCGACACCGCCGCGAGGCTCGTCGCGGGGCACGTGAACCAGGAGGCACGATGAGTGAGCTCAGTCAAGACGCGCGAGATCTGAGCTGGCTGGTCAGCGCGTTCGCCGACCGTACGCCAGGCGTGGCGCACGCGATCGTGGTCTCCTCCGATGGGTTGCTCGTCGCCGTTTCCGGCCACCTGCCGCGCGGCCACGCCGACAAGCTGGCCGCCGTGACGTCCGGCCTGATGAGCATCACCATGGGCGCCGCGCAGATGTTCGACAACGACGTGGTCAAGCAGACCGTGGTCGAGCTCGGGCGCGGGTACTTCCTGGTGATGGCCATCCGCGACGGTTCGATCCTGGCGACGCTGGCGGCGGGCGACGCCGACATCGGCGTGGTGGGATACGAGATGGCGCGGCTGGCCAAGCAGGCCGGCGAGATGTTGACCCCCGCTCTCCGCGCCGAGCTACAGGGCGCCCTGCCCCGTTAGGTCGCCGCTAGGTCGACAGGAGTGGGTTCAGGGCCAGGGTCAGTTCGAACCTGGCCTCCTGATCCAGCGAGTCCTCGGTGAACTCGTTGATCTGTTCGAGGAGTTCGGCGGCCTCGCGACGCAGGTCGTCGGGGTCGCGGCCGAGGGTCTGGCGCAGGTCGTCGACGCCGTCGCGCAGGTCGTCTGCCGCGTCGTCTTCGACCCGGCCGGCGGCGATCGCGGCTTCCAGGGTCTCGTCGACCAGGGCCACCACCTGGGCCGGTGACGTCTGCGTCGGCTCTGGCGCGGCGGTGCCCGGGCGGGCGGGGCCGGTGGCGCGCGGCCGGCCCGCGGCGCCGGGGTCCTGAGGCGGCACGAACGACGCTATCGCCGCCGCTGTCAGGCCGCCGGCCAGGAGCAGGCCGGTGAGCAGCATCAGCGAGGGCCGCAGGCGGCGGCGCCGGGGTGCGACCACGGCGCCCGGGCGAGGCGGCGGGGCAGACGAGGGAACCGCGCGGGCTATGGCGGTGCGCGGCCCGGCAGACGGCGCCCGACCGCCGCCGGGATAGCGGGCGTCACCGGAGAACGAGTCGCTGGGCGCCGCCGCTGCCCGGGCCACGCCCCGCTGGTACGTCGGGCCGGCGGGACGGCGGATGTCGACGGAGCGGCGTTCCTTGGCCGGTGTGGCGGCCGCCTCGAGCGCGTCGGCGACCTGTTGGGCACGCGGGCGGCGGCCAGGGTCGCGCGACAGGCAGGCGAGGCTCAGGGCCGCCACCGCGGGCGGGAGATCGGGCACGGTGGGCGGGGCGAACGTGGGCCCCATCCGGTGGGCGGCTTCGGCCTCGTCCCAGGTGACCACCGGCAGCGGCGGTTCGCCGGTCAGCGCCTCGTACAGCAGGGCGCCGAGGGCGTACACGTCGGCGGCGGGGTCGGGCGGGCCGGCGGTGAGCCGCTCCGGCGCGGCGTACGCGGGCGTGCCGACCAGCCACGCGCCGTCGACGTCGGGGCGGGTGCCGGAGAACGCGGCGATGCCGAAGTCGAGCACCTTCGCGCCGGTGTCGGTCAGCATGACGTTGCCGGGTTTGACGTCTCGGTGAACGACACCCATCCGGTGTGCGGCGGCGAGGCCGGACGCGACCTGGGCGGCCATCCGCACGGCGTCGGGCCAGGGCAGCGGGCCCTGGGTGAGCCGGTCGGCGAGATTCTGCCCTTCGAGCAGCTCCATCACCAGGAACGGCACGATGGCGCCGTTACGCAGCGTTTCCTCACCGTAGTCGTAGACCTGGGTGACGTGCGGGTGGGTGAGCTTCGCCGTGGCTCTTGCCTCGCGCCACGTGGCGGCCATCAGATCGGGGTCGTCTTCGAAGGTCGCGGTGAGCGCCTTGACCGCCACCGGCCGGTCGAGCACCTGGTCGATGGCCAGCCAGACCTCGGACATCCCGCCGACGCCGATCTGTTCGACGATGTCGTACCGGTCGTGCAAGAGCAGCCCGGGCGCGAACGTCATGCCGCTAAGTGTGTCCGACGTTCAGAGCATCGCCAACTGTGCCTCAAGGCGCTCGCTCAGCCACGCCTCGTAACTGTCGCGCTCGGGGCCGTCCCAACCACGGGTCGCTCCTTCGATCGCCATGATTACGTAGAGGTACGTGGTGTAGAGGTTGAGGCGCCGCCGCACGCTGCTGGTCAGGGCGAACGGCGCTCCGCTGCCTTCGGCGTACCCGGCGAGCAGCTCGGGCGCGTCGGCCAGATCGCGAAAGAGGGCCAGCGATACGAACTCGGCCACCGGGTCACCGAAAAATGCCCGTTCGCCGTCGATCAGACCGGTGACCCGGCCGTTGGAGTCGACGAAGACGTTGCCGTCCCACAGGTCGAAGTGGACCAACGCGGGACGGTCCACATCGTCCAGTACGTCGGCGTGGCGGCGCAGCAGCTCGCCGATCCGCTCGGGCGCGGCGGGCAGCGGCTTGCCCAGGCGTGACGCGTCGGCCAACAGGTCGTCGACCATCGCGCCGAACGCCGCCCGCCACGATCGCTGCCAACTGTTGCTGCCGCGCAACGGGTACCCGTACCCGGGACCGGTGATGGCATGCAGGCGGGCGGTGATCGCGGCGACCTCCGCGCGCGCCACCGCGATCTGGGCGGCCGTCAGGCCGTCTTTGCTGGTGTGCAGGTCGGCGCCCGGCACTAGGCTGAGGAAGGCGTAGTCGCTGCCGATGAGCGTGCGGTCGAAGTCGGCGAACACCACCTCGGGCACGGGGATGCCGGCGACCGCGGCGCGGCGGTAGAAGTCGGCCTCGGTGCGCATGAGGTCGACCTCGTGGGTGAGCAGGTCGAGCCCGGGCGGCGGTGCGACCTTGAGCACCAGCGGGCGCCCGTCGACGGCGACCGAGTACGCGGCGTTGTAGGTGCCGTTGGTGAGCTCGCGCCATTCGTCCAGGGCCGCGGTGGAGCCGAAGCCACGCCGCACCAGCGCGACCAGCTCGTCCTCGGTGATCTGGCGTTTGGTCAGGCTCTGCAAGCGGTCCTCCAAAGAAACATGGGGGCGCGCGACGCGCGCCCCCATGAAAGATAAGGTCAGACCGCGTTTTCCGCGATCACTCGCTGGTACCAGCGGGCGCTGCGCTTGAGGATGCGCTGCTGGGTGGCGTAGTCGACGTAGATGAGCCCCCAGCGCTCCTCGTAACCCTGGTCCCACTCGAAGTTGTCGAGCAGCGACCAGACGTGGTAGCTCTCCAGCGGCACGCCGTCGCCGATCGCCCGGTGCGCGGCGGCGAAGTGGTCGCGCAGGAACGCGACCCGCTCGACGTCGTCGATGTCGTTTTCCGGCCCGAGCACATCGGGGCAGGGCAGGCCGTTTTCGGTGACGGTGAGCGGGATCGGGCCGTAGTCGCGGTGCACCCGGGTGAGGATGTCGTACATGCCCTCGGGGTAGATCTGCTGCCAGAACGCCTTGGTGGTGGCGTGCCGCTGCTCGGTGCTGCCGTCGCCCTTGACGTAGATCGGCGTGTAGTACTGCACGGCGAGCAGGTCGACCGGGGTGTTGATGATCTCCAGGTCACCGTCCTGGATGGACTTCGCGAACGGGCTGTCGGGCCCCTGGGCGGCGAGCACGTCGGCGGGGTAGTGGCCGCGCAGGGCGGAGTCGAGGTAGAGCCGGTTCTCGTACCCGTCGTAGAGTCGCGTGGCGGCGAGCGCCTCGGGGCTGTCGTCGGCCGGGTAGCAGGGGTGCAGGTTGAACGCCGGCCCGATCCGGATGTTGCTGTTCATGCCGCGCAGCCGCTGCACCGCGAGGCCGTGCGCGAGCTGGAGGTGGTGCGCGACCTGGTAGGCCGTGGGCTCGTCGGGGATGCCGGGCGCGTGGTGGGCCTGGATGTACCCGTTCTGGACGACCGTCTTGGGCTCGTTGATGGTCAGCCATACCGGCACGGCGTCGCCGAGGGCCGCGTAGACGGCCTCGGCGTAGTCGGCGAACCGGTACGCCGTCGCACGCGATGCCCAGCCGCCCTTGTCCTGCAGCGCCTGTGGCGTGTCCCAGTGGAAGAGCGTCGCCATCGGCTCGATGCCGCGCTCGTGCAGCCCATCCACCAGGCGGCGGTAGAAGTCGAGACCGCGCTGGTTGGGCTCGCCGGTGCCGTCTGCCTGGATGCGCGGCCAGGAGATCGAGAACCGGTACGAGCGCAACCCGAGGTCGCGCATCAGGTCCAGGTCTTGCGGGTACCGGTGGTAGTGGTCGACGGCGATGTCACCGGTGTCGCCGTTGCGGGTCTTGCCCGGCGTGTGACTGAAGGTGTCCCACACCGACTCACCGCGGCCGTCGTCCTTTGTGGCGCCCTCGATCTGGTACGCGGACGTGGCTGCTCCCCAGCCGAATCCTTCCGGAAACGCCAAACCGAGCCGGGCATCCGGCTCGGGTCCTGGGAAGTGCTGGTCGGTCCGGGTGGAGTCGGCGCCATCGGCGGGGCTGGCCTCGTGGGCGGCGCCGTTCGACGCGGGCGCCGGTAACACACCGGACGCGGACTGCACGGCGGGGCGGTCATCGTGCCGCCTGGTGGGTACGGACATCTTCGGGTCTCCTCGGTGGTGTTCCCATCCCCATGGTCTGGGAGCGCTCCCAAGGCTAACCCGGATCGTGGCAGATGGAAATGGGGTGATCGGGTAGCGATGCGCCCGGTGCTCCGGTTACATCGCTGGCCGGCTGGCCGCTGAGGGCGGCGTGCACCGGCCCTGGCGCGCGCGGCGGCGGCGCCGTGCGTCAGGGTGGAACTAAAGAGGTGGCAGATGTCGGTCGGCGCTGACCGACCAGGGTGGCTGTCTGGTGGTCGGTGGCGAGAGGTAAGGCACGTCCGATTGCCGATAATGCCGACTCGGTCGACCGGTTAAGCGCAGTCGACCGATTCCCCTCCTTTATGAGGGGCTTAGCGTGGGGACGGGGAGGGCAACCCCCGTCCCCACCATCGTTACAAACATGGCGTCTGAGGAATCTGCCTCCTCGACACACATGTCGCGCGGGAGCCGGGCCACGCGAGTGGCTCTGGTTCCACCTCCTCTCGACCGGGGGGTGAGACGCTGGCGGCGGAGTCCGGGCTGGCCCGCCGTCAGCTCTGCGGCTGAGATGGCTGGGGACTGGACCGTCGGTGTCGGTACAGTCCCATGTACTTGCATTGACATCAATGGAAGCGCTCCCATCGACGTTGGTGAGGACTGTAGTCCGCGTCACGGGTTTGTGAAAGACCCAAAACAAGATCGAAACAACACGCCAACCCTTGTGAAACTCCACTGTGCCGCTAGATCGCAGGTCAGGGCACGTCTGTCGATGTCACGAGGGACGGGAAAAAGCCGTCTCTTGCTGCGGGAGCGCTCCCATGCAAGACTGTCGAACACCGCGCAAGGGAGCCAAACAACTGCGCGAGCGGCGGGCCGCCGAGGGCATCCCCATCGGGAACGGCGCCCAAATGTGAACGGCGTGCGTCGTTCGCCACCCGGTCCGGGACGGGCTGCCCCACGTAACCAGCGCCTTCCGCCCTACGCGCCGCTCTCACCATCGCGTAGAAGGTGCCCCGCCGAGGCCCCACGGGCTCGGCCAGGTCCGCGAGGAGACACCCCACGATGAAGCTCACCGCAAGAAAACGCCGAGTGGCCATGGTGGCCGCTGGCGCGTTGGTCGCGGGCGGGATGGTCGGCATACCAGTCGGCATGGCCTACGCCGCGACCTCCTGCGACGTTGTCTATACGACCAACGACTGGAGTACCGGCTTCACCGCGAACGTGACGATCAAGAACGTCGGTGACCCGCTCACGAGCTGGAGGCTGGGCTTTACGTTCCCGGGCAACCAGCGCATCACGCAAGGATGGTCGGCCACCTGGAGCCAGGCCGCCGGCAGCAACCAGGTCACCGCCACGAACCTGTCGTGGAACGGCAACCTCGCCACCGGCGCGCAGACGTCGATCGGTTTCAACGCCTCGTACTCCGGCACCAACGCCAAGCCGACGGCATTCACGATCAACGGTGTCACGTGCAACGGGGCGGCCAACACCGCGCCGACCGTCAACATCACCAGCCCTGCCGACAACGCGAACTTCACCGCGCCGGCCAACGTCAACCTCGCGGCCACCGCGACGGATGCCGAGGGCCCGATCGCGCGCGTCGAGTTCTACCGCAACGGCATGCTGATCAACACCGACAGCGCGGCGCCGTACGAGTACATGATGAACGGCCTGCCCGCCGGTTCGTACACCGCACAGGCTCGGGCGTATGACAGCGCCGGCCTCACCGGCACCGACGAGGTCGCGTTCACCGTCACCGGCACCAGTACCAACAGCGTCGTCACGCCGCCGACCCTGACGGTGGCCGAGGGCAGCAGCTCCGCCCTGAACGTCAAGCTGAGCGCCGCGCCGACCGGCAACGTGACCGTCAACCTCGCCAAGACCGGCGACGCCGACGTCACCCTCGGCGCCCCCAGCGCGACGATCACGCCCCAGAACTGGAGCACGGGCGTCAACGTCCCGGTGAACGCGGCGCAGGACGCCGACGCCACCAACGACACGGCGTCCATCACCGCCAGCGCCACCAACTACACGCCGTCGGTCACCGCGGTGACGGTCCAGGACGACGAGAACACCCAGGGGCCGGGCCAGTACGGCGAGGAGTTCCTGGAGCTGTACAACAAGATCAAGGCACCGGCCAGCGGCTACTTCAGCCCCGAGGGCATCCCGTACCACTCCGTCGAGACGCTGCTCGCTGAGGCGCCCGACCACGGTCACGAGACCACCTCCGAGGCGTTCAGCTACTGGCTGTCGCTGGAGGCGATGTACGGCCGTGCCACCGAGAACTGGGCGCCCTTCAACAACGCCTGGGCGGTCATGGAGCGCTACATCATCCCGACCGAGACGCAGGGTGGCTACAACCCGAACGACCCGGCCGACTACGCGCCCGAGGCAAACCAGCCCAGCCTGTACCCCCAGCAGGGCGGCAAGCTCGACTCGACGGTCCCCGTCGGCCAGGACCCGCTCTACAACGAGCTGACCCAGACCTACGGCAGCAACCGCGTGTACGGCATGCACTGGCTGCTCGACGTCGACAACGTGTACGGCTTCGGCAAGTGCGGCGACCGCACGACCCGCCCGGCGTACATCAACACCTACCAGCGCGGCCCGCAGGAGTCGGTCTTCGAGACCGTGCCGCACCCCTCCTGCGAGACGTTCAACTTCGGCCGCACGGGCAACGGCGGGTACCTGCCGATCTTCCTCGGTGACTCGTCCTACACCCAGCAGTGGCGCTACACCAACGCCCCCGACGCCGACGCGCGCGCCATCCAGGCCGCGTACTGGGCGCTGAAGTGGGCCAAGGAGCAGGGCCAGCAGTCGGCCATCGCGCCGACCATCCAGAAGGCCGCCCAGATGGGCGACTACCTGCGGTACGCGATGTACGACAAGTACTACAAGAACCCTGGCTGCGCCTCGCCGACCTGCGCCGCGGGCACCGGCAAGAGCAGCTCCGCGTACCTTCTCTCCTGGTACTACGCCTGGGGCGGCCCGCAGGGCAGCAGCAACTGGGCGTGGCGCATCGGCTCCAGCCACAACCACGGCGGCTACCAGAACCCGTTCGCGGCCTGGGCGCTGTCGACCACACCGGAGCTGATCCCGCGGTCCGCGTCGGCGCAGGGTGACTGGGCGACCAGCCTCAACCGGCAGATCCAGTTCTACACCTGGCTGCAGTCGGCCGACGGCGCGATCGCCGGTGGCGCGACCAACAGCTGGAACGGCGACTACAGCGCCCGCCCGGCCGGCCGCCCGACCTTCTACGGCATGGTGTACGACGACAAGCCCGTCTACCACGACCCGCCGTCGAACCAGTGGTTCGGCTTCCAGGCGTGGAGCATGGAGCGCGTCGCCGAGTACTACCACGAGACCGGCAACGCGCAGGCCAAGGCGCTGCTCGACAAGTGGGTCGCGTGGGCCATCGCCAACACCACGGTCAGCGGGTCGAACTACCAGATCCCGTCGACGCTGAGCTGGAGCGGTATGCCGGGTGGCAACTGGACCAGCAGCACCACGTCGGTCAACAACGCCAACCTGCGCGTCACGGTCGTCGACCGTACCCAGGACGTCGGTGTCGCCGGCGCGTACGCCCGGACGCTGATCTACTACGGCGCGAAGTCCGGCAACACCCAGGCCCAGGCCACCGCGAAGGGGCTGCTCGACGCGCTCCTGCTCCACAAGGATGCCAAGGGCGTGTCGGTGCCGGAGACCAAGGCCGACTACAACCGCTTCGACGACGCCTACAACGCCAGCACCGGCCAGGGCCTGTACATCCCGCCGGGCTACTCGGGCGTCATGCCGAACGGTGACCCGATCAACTCCAACAGCACCTTCCTCAGCATCCGCTCGTTCCTGCGGAACGACGCGGACTGGCCGAAGGTGCAGGCGTACCTGAACGGCGGCGCCGTACCAACGTTCAACTACCACCGGTTCTGGGCGCAGGTGGACGTCGCCATGGCACTGCACGACTACGACCGGCTGATCGGGGACTGACTCCGATGAGCCGCCCCGGGATGAGGGGTCTCTCCTTCCCCCTCATCCCGGAGCCCCAATAGACAGTCCGATTCCCACGGTCGGGCTGGCTAGCGGCCTGATTCCCACGGTCAGGCCAACCAGTGGTGGGCCGGCCGGATTGGCCAACGCAGCGGTCCGGTCGGCCCACCACCCCCTACAAGACCTCCGGGCGGGTGCACCACGGTGCACCCGCCCGGCTCCATTGCGGCGCGCCCTGCGCGCTTTCCGCGCGGCGCGCTGAGCGCGTTTTCCGCGCGGCGCGCTGATTTCCGTCGATCAAGGGCGAATGCACGTGGTTGGATCTCTTTTCCGCGTGTGTTCGCCCTCAGGCCGGCCCGGCACGGCGTGTCGCCACGCCGCTTCCGTCGATCAAGGGCGAACGCACGCGCTTGGATCTCTTTTCGCGTGTATTTGCCCTTGATCGTTGCGAATGCCCTTGATCGGCGGGCGCCGCGCGCCCGCGGCGGCGGAGGCTGTTCGCCGTTCCGCTGCGGCTTGCGGCGGCGGACGCGGTCCGTTGTTCCGGCGCGCTCGCGGCGGCGCTGTTCGTTGTTCCGCTGCGGCTCGCGGGTGCGGACGCTGCGCCTTCTGCCCCGTCGGGCGCGCGGTCAGCGGCGGTAGCAGCGCCACGAGAAGGGATCGCGCCGGTTCGAGGTCTCGGCGAAGGCGCCGCGACCGTACGTGGCCAGGCACGCCGCGGACATGTCGACGACCTCCGGTGAGCGGTTCCAGCGCTGGCACCACCAGTTCCCGTCGCCGTTCTCGCCCGGCTTCGCCCAGGCCTCGTCGCGCTGGCAGTAGCCGCCGACCAGCTGCCACAACCCGTCACCGGACTGCGGCCCCAGCACGGTCAGCACGGCGGCGGTCGAGGTGGACGGGCGCGGGGCCGCCGTCGTCGGCGAGGCGGTGGCGCGCTTGCGCGGCGCCTGCGTGGTCCGGCTGGGGGAGGGCTTCGGCGTCGCGGACGGCGACGGCGCCGCCGTGGGCGTGGTCAAATCGGGCGTCGCGCCGGGTGCACTGCTCGCGACCGCCACCGGCTCAGCCGAGTTCCACGTGAGTCCGGTACCCGACACGAACGGCACCGAGCAGAGCAGTACCACGACACCGAGCCCGATCGCGGCGGCCAACCAGGCGTAGTCGCGCACCATCCGTGGGAGCCGGACTCGGGTCACCGGACGATCGGACGGTGCGGTGACGTCGTCGGGCACGGGCGCGGGCCTCCTTCAGGCGATCAAGCGGACCGGCCGCCACTCTAGTCACTGCCGTTCCACCCCGGGCCGCCCGACCGGCTGGAAGGACAGAGACTCACGGCGCTCTCCCGCGAACGTGAAATTGGGGGTACCGTGATGAGTGGAGAGGCCGCTTCCCCCGTGGCGGCCTCTCCCGCTATCTACGGCGCCGTATCGCGTTTGATCGAGGGCGCGTACCGTCCTCCGTCCTGCTTCCTGCGCAGAGCAAGCGCCCTCGTTCGTCCGCCGGCCTCGGGCCGGCGAAGCGCCCGCCTTGCCCGCCTCGGTCGCCGCGCAGCCGCCGCCGATCAAGGGCATTCGCAACGATCAAGGGCAAATACACGCGGAAATGCGATCGAACCACGTGCATTCGCCCTTGATCGGCGTGCAGGGCGTGGCGACACGCCGTGCCGGGCCGGCCTGGGGGTGGACGCGCGCGGAGAAGAGATCCAATCACGTGCATTCGCCCTTGATCGGCGGCGCCCGCGAGCGGGGCGGCGCGGCGCGGTGTGGGGTGTGCGCGGTGCGGGGGTGTGCGCAGTGCGTGGTGCGGTGCGCGGCGCGTGGGTGCGCGCGGCGCCCCCGCGCGGCGGGCGCGGGGTGGGTGCGGCGAGCGGGCGCCCGCGCTGGCGTGGGGTGCGGCGGGCGGGCGCCGGCGCTGGCGGGCGGGGTGGGTGGGGGTGTGGGGGTTTAGGGTGGATGGCGTTTTGTGCCGTCGCTAGAGCGGGAGAGACGTCCTGGCCGAGCCATCAGCCGCTGCCCGGCTGCCCTCGCTGACCGGATTGCGGTTCGCTGCCGCACTCGGCGTGTTCGGCCTGCACGCGTACTCGTTTGTGCCGCTGGTCGACCCGGCCGGCCGCTGGACCGCGAAGCTGCTCTTCGACGCCGGTGACCTGGGCGTCTCGTTCTTCTTTGTGCTGTCGGGCTTCGTGCTGACCTGGTCAGTCGGGCGGCGCGGGCCGCTGCGGTTTTGGCAGGGCAGGGTGGCGAGGGTCTATCCGGCGCATCTGGTGGCGATGGCGCTCGCGGTCGGCTCGCTGGTGGTGACCGACCGGATACCGCCGGTGTTCTGGGAGCCGCTGTTTGCCGGTGCCGCGCTGGTCAACGCCTGGTACACCAAGGATTTTTACTACCTTGGCATCAACCCCGTGGCCTGGTCTCTGTCGTGCGAGATGTTCTTCTACCTGTGCTTCCCGCTGCTGCACGCGGGACTGCGCCGGCTGCGCCCCGCTGGCCTGTACGCGATCGGCGCCGCCATCATCGTCGCCGCCTGGCTGATGCCCGTGCTCGCGACGGCGGCCGTGTCGCCGGACCGCGAGCGCTGGTTCGTGTACATCTTCCCGGTGACCCGGATGACCGAGTTCGTACTGGGTATCGTGCTGGCCCGCCTGGTGATGGCCGGCGCGTGGCGCGGACCGGGGCTGCGCCTGGCGATGCTGCTCTTCGCCGCCAACTACCTCACCGTCGGTCTGATGCCGGCGCAGATCCGCGACACCGCCGCCACGATCGTCGGGACGGCGCTGCTCATTCCGGCCGCCGCGCTGGCCGACCTGAGCGGGGCGCGGTCGTTCTGGCGGCACAAGGTCGCGGTGCACCTGGGCGAGATCTCGTACGCGTTCTTCCTGGTGCACCTGACCGTCATCGTGACCGCCGTGGAACTGTTTGAACTGCGCGGGCCCTGGCGGGCGTGGCCGGCGGTCGGGCTGACCGCCGGCCTGCTGCTCACGTCCTACGTGCTGGCGTGGCTGCTGCACCGCTTTGTCGAGGTGCCCGGCATGCGCCTGCTCAGCCCGCGCCGCCGCGCGCCAGCGGCAGCGTCACCCGGCTGACGCCGAGTGTCACGTCGACTTCGGTGCCGGCCCGGTAGCGCAGCGTGTAGTCGCGGTCGGTCGAGATCAGTACGATGCCGAGCCGGTGACCGGCGGGGAAGACGTGATCCTGCGGCTGCATGCCCCACTCGAACGTGTACTGCTTGCCGGGCGTGATCGGCTCACTGCGCCAGATCGACTTGCGGTTGCGCACGTCGAGCCAGCCGCGGCTGACGATCTGGTACGGCGTCACCGCGGTGTTGTGCACGTACCGCTCGAAGCAGCCCGGGTCGCCGGGGATGCTCGGGCCGAGGCAGTCGACCTCGCCGGTGGGGCGGCTGCCGAACACGCGCTCGCCATCGCCAAAGTCGACGAGCAGCGCGGTCAGGTACGGCGAGCGCCCGTCGAGGCCGGCCCGCACGCTGAGCTCGGGGGTGCCGGACAGGTGCAGCGGCGCCGCCAGCGGCTCGGTCAGGAACGCCAGCCGGTTGGTGCCGGAGGGGTCTTCGACCAGCTCCTCGGCGGTGCGGCTGGGCGCGTCGACGAACGTGGCCGCCTGCCCGATGCCGGCCGGTTTGCGGGTCAGCGCGTCCGGCCCCAGGAAGTACGACGCCGGCTTGCTGCCCGGTACCGGCCAGGTGCGGTAGGTCTGCCACTGGTTCGGCACGAGCTCGACGTCGGCCATCGGCTCGGACATGACGCCGTTCCGCACGCGGTACAGCCAGTAGTCGAACCACCGGTGCAGGGTCTCGACCCACTCCGCGCGCCGGAAGTAGAACGGGGTGGTGTGCCCGCCCTGGTGCAGCCAGATCTTGCGCGGCACGCCGTTCGCCGCGAGGGCGTCCCACCACTGCCCGAAGTGCTGCGTCTTGACGTTCCAGTCGTTGAGGCCGTGCACGAGCAGCACGCTGGCCTTCACCTTGTGCGCGTCGGGCAGGTAGTCGCGCTCGCGCCAGAACCGGCTGTAGTCGCCGGTCTCCCGGTCCTGCTCGCGCTCCAGGTCGGCCATGACGCCGGCGCACACCTCCGGGTTCTGCCTGGTCAGCACCGCCTTGGCGAGGATGTCGGTGTCTTCGCCCTGGAAGCCACCGGGTGCCACCACACCACCGTTGGCGCGGTAGTAGTCGTACCAGGAAGAGATGGCCGCGATGGGCACGATGGTCGTAAGGCCTCGCACGCCGGTGGAGGCGACCGCGTTGGGCAGCGTGCCGTTGTACGACGCGCCGGTCATACCGACGCGGCCGCTGGACCACCGGGCGGCCGCCGGCCGCCCGTCTTCGTCGAAGCCGCGCGCCCGGCCGGTCAGCCAGTCGACGACGGCCTTCATGCCGAGGGTCTCGTTGCGCCCGCCGGAGGTGGGGCAGCCGTCGGAGCCGCCGCTGCCCACGCTGTCGGCGACGACGACCGCGTATCCCCGGGGCACGAAGTAGTTGTCGAGGTACCCGTAGAAGAGGATGTCTTCCTCGGACCGGGTGCTCGACCGCCGCGCGGAGGCGCCCGGGTCGTCGCGGTCGATGTCGTCGTGGTTGGGCACGTTGTGGATGCCCGCCCAGTAGGGGCTCGGCTCGAAGATCGTGGGCACCTTCAGGCGCCCCTCGGTCTCCTTGGGCCGGATGATCCGCGCCTCGACCCGGTCACGCCGCCCGTCGAAGTCGCTGTCGACCTCTGTCTCGATGAAGACCCGCTCGCGGATCGCCTGTGCGTAGTCGAACACCGGCTGCGTGACGCCTCCGCTGATCACCACGCCCGCCGCCTGTGCCGGTGTGGCCGGCGCCGCCACGACGAGTGCCGTGCCCACAAGTGCAGCGCACATTAACCGTCGCACAACGAAACCTCCCCATCCGTCGATGTGCCCCGAGGCTATCGCCCGAGTGTGACGGCGGGGGCACAATGACGGTATGAACGAGTCGTTCACCGATGAGGAGTTCGCCTTCCTCCGTCATGTGCGGTTCGGCGAGTTGCCGGAGCGGATCAGGCCGGAAGACGTCGTGCCGATGACCGAGACCGATCCTCGCCGCGACCGCCCCGAGCCCGACCCGTACCCCGATCAGGTGCTGCCGAGCGCTGGCTGAGGGTTACGGCAGGGCGGGCACCTGGCGGGCGCCGCTGATCACCTTGTCGATGAAGCCGTAGCGCACGCCCTCTTCGGCGGTGAACCACCGGTCGCGGTCGGCGTCTTCGACGATCTGCTCGTACGTCTGGCCGGTGTGGCGGGCGATCATCTCCAGCAGCATCCGCTTCGTGTACACCATCTGCTCGGCCTGGATGGCGATGTCGGCTGCCGTGCCGCCCATGCCGCCCGAGGGCTGGTGCATGATGATTCGCGCGTGCGGCAGCGCGTAGCGCTTGCCGGGCGTGCCGGCGCAGAGCAGGAACTGGCCCATCGAGCCAGCCATGCCCATGGCCACAGTGGACACGTCATTGCCGATGAACTGCATGGTGTCGTAAATGGCCATGCCCGCGTACACCGAGCCGCCCGGCGAGTTGATCCAGAGGCTGATGTCGCGCTCGGGG
This sequence comes from Phytohabitans aurantiacus, assembly GCF_027923225.1. GTDB lineage: Bacteria > Actinomycetota > Actinomycetes > Mycobacteriales > Micromonosporaceae > Phytohabitans > Phytohabitans aurantiacus. The sequence goes on along the minus strand of NZ_BSDI01000019.1, from coordinate 91,777 downwards.
TCTTCGGCGGCGAGCAGCAGGAGCTGCGCGCACAGGCGGTTGGCCACCTCGTCCGTGACCTCGCTGCCGAGGAAGACGATGCGCTCCTTGAGCAGCCTGTTGTAGACAGAGTCGTCGAGGGATGCGGCCGCTGAGGCACCGCCGCGGGCGTGGGTCGTCATGTCTGTGACGCTAGCGCCGCGCGTACCGCAAAGTCTCACGCGTTCGCTGTCAGCGCACCTCAGTCAGCCAGGCGATGGTTGGCCTCCGCGGCGCCCTCCGCGTCGCCCACCTCCTCGCAGACGCCGGCGGCGTCCTGCCAGCGCTCGCGGGCGCGGGTCGGGTGGTCCATGGCCAACTCCGCGTCGCCGAGGTGGAGAAGGGTACGGCCGAGCGCGGCGTCCGGGCGGCGCTGAGTGCGCAGCCGCAGGGCCTCGGTGAGCAGCTCGCGGGCCGGCTCGCCGCGCGGCGGGTCGGTGTTGACCATGGCCGCCCCGGCGTTCAGCAGGGCCGCGGCCCGCCCCGCCGGGTCGTCGATCACCTCGTACACCTCCAGTGCCGCCGCCCACGCGTGCGCGGCGTCCAGGTGCTCGCCGAGCCGCCACTGCGCGAGCACCAGGTTGGTCAGCGCGGCCGCGTACCCGCGCCGGTCGCCGGCCGCCTCGAAGGCGTTCGCCGCCTGCACGAGGTGGTGACGGGCCTTGGAGGGCTCGCCGCGGGCCAGGTAGGCGGCGCCGAGCCCGAGATGGGTCAGCGCCTGGCCGGCGCGGTCGCCAGGGGAGCGGTGCTCGCGCGCGCGGTGCAGGTGCTCGATCGCCGTGTCGACCTCGCCCTGGTCGAGCAGGGCCAAGGCGAGATTCGTGCGGGCCTGCGCCTGCCCGCGCCGGCCGCGTTCGGTGACAGCCAGCGTGAGTACCGCGGCCGCGCCGTGCGGGTCGCCCCGACGGCGCCGGATCACGCCGAGCTCGTTGTGCGCCCAGCCGGCGACGGCGCTCCGATCGCCGCCGAGCCGGGTTCCCAGGGCCGCCTGGCACACCTGCTCCCACTCGTCGGTGCGGTTCTCCGCCGCGTACCAGGCGCACAGCGCCACCGCGAGCCGGAACCACCATCGGCGTACCCGGCGCGGCAACGGGTCCACAATGGTCGCAGGACCGTCCGGTGAGGCGGTGACAAGAGCACGCAACAGGTCGTGGTGCAGGACGAGCCACTCCGCGTCCTGCCGCTCGGCTTGGCGGGCCAGGTGCCGCATCAGCCGCGCGTACGCCCAGATCCGCCGCCGCGCCGGCTCGTCGTGGCGCAGATGCAGGCGGGCGTACCCGGACAGCAGCGGCCGGACCTCGTACCGCCCGCCCTCGGCCGCGCTGACGAACCCGCCGTTGGCCAGCTCCTCCAGTGCCTGGTCGGGATTGCGGCGCAGGGCGGCGATGGCGGGCCGGTCGAGCGGCCCGGGTGCCAGTGACAGCAGCCGGAACAGGCGGCGGGCCGGCCCGCTGAGCGCCCGGTACGCGATGTCGCGCTCGGCGAGCAGCGGCAGCGCCTCGGCGTGCGGCACCTTCTGGTGCGCCGGGGCGGTGACGACGTGCCGCAGCGTCGCCAGTACCTCTTCGGCGCGCCAGCCGCGGTGCCCGATCTGCTGCCCGAGGGCGCGGATCGCGTGCGGCTGCCGGCCACACAGCTCGACAAGGTCCTTTGTGGACGGCTCGGACGGTGCGGTGCGGCGCCCGGCGGCGGCGCGCGCGTCGGCGAGCAGCCGGACCGCGTCGGTGCGGTCGGGCTCGCCCAGCCACCGCACGGCAACACCGTCGACAGTGGACAGGCTGGGCGCGCCTGCCATCAGCAGCCGGGCCTGTGGCGCGGGCGGCAGCAGGTGGCGCACCTGAAGGGGATCGGCGACGTTGTCCAGTACCAGAAGCACCTTGCGCTCGCCGAGCCGGGCGCGTAGCTCGGCACCGGTCGCGGCGAGGTCGGCCGCGCGGGGTGAGCGCGGCGGGCGGGCGCCGAGCTTGCGCGCGACCGCCGCCAGCACCTGCCGGGGTCGCATCGGCCGGCCGTAGGCGCGCAGGTCCAGGTACATCTGCCCGTCGGGGAAGCGGTCCCGCACCGTGTTGGCGGCCTGTACCGCGCACGCCGACGTGCCGACGCCGCGCCGCCCCACGAGAGCGACCGCGTGCTCGGACTCCAGCGCCTCGCGCGCCCATTCGACGTCGGCGTCCCGCCCCGCGAACCCGTACGTGTACGGCAGGTCGGTGGGCACGCCGGCGCGCTGGCGCGGCACCGGGGGCGGCGGGTCCTCCCACTCGGCGGCGCGGCGCTTGCGGAACTCCAGTGCCAGCAGCACGATCGCGGCGACCGCCGCGAGCCCGCCGGCCACCAGCCACGTGACCGGGCCGAGGTTGCTGCCCACCGCGTCGGCGATGAGGTCGGTGGCGATACCGCCGCTGAGCGAGCCGATGACGACGGCGGCGGCGCTGACGCGTTGCCACCGAGGCGCGGGCTCTCGCGTCACCGTCGCGCCCCCTTCGCGAAAGCCGCGCTCACTTCAGCGCCCCTGACACGAGACCACCCACGACCTGGCGGCGGAAGACGAGGACCAGCACGAGAGGTAGCACCGAGGCGACCACCGAGCCGGCGGCGACCAGCCCGCTGTTGGATACGAACTGTCGCGTCTGCCCGTACAGCGCCAGCCCGAGCGGCACCGCGTCGGGCCCTCCGAAGTGGAGACCGACCACGAAGTCGTTCCACACCTGCACGAACTCCAGCACGCAGACCGCCACGACGGCCGGTACGGTTGCCGGCGCGAGGCGGGCGAGAACGCTCCACTCTCGACGGCCGGCGAGGCGCGCCTGCCGCACCCGGGCCATCGGCACGTCGGCGAGCGCGTTGCGCAGTACCAGCACCGCGAACGGCACGCCCAGCGCCACATGCACCAGTGCCAGCCCCACGAAGGTGCCGGCCAGCCCAGCCCTGTCGAGCACCTCGGTGACCGGCCCGGCGATGACCTGTACCGGCACCACCGCCGCGCCGAGCAGCAACACGGCGGCGGCCTGCGCTCCCGGCGGCGACAGCCAGGCCAGCGCGTACGCGGCCAGCAGCGCCACGACGAGCACGGTGACCGTGACGACGGCGGCGAGCGCGGCGGTCAGCGCCAGCGATCTGGTCAGGCCGCCGCCCGCGAACAGTTCGCGATACGACGCCAGGCCGATCGGACCGGTCCACCAGCCGCGGGTGGCCGCGTCGCGCGGCGCGTGCAGCGACGTCGCGACGAGCACGAGCAGCGGGATCGCCCACCAGACGGCGGCCGCGGGCGGCAACAGCCGCCGGACCAACCGCGGCGCCCGCCATTCCGAGCCGGTTTCACGCACGGGCGTGGCGGGTGCGGGCGGCGGCCACGCCTGGCGTGTCCACAGTGCGGCCGCCAGCATTCCTAATAGGACAACCGCCAGCCACAGCACACCCAGCGCCGCGGACGGCCCGGTCACCGTGCCGCTGGAGGTCTGCCAGATCCGCACCGGCGCCACCATCGCCTCGTCGATGACCGATCCCGGCGCCATCACCAGGATCAGGTCGAACGTGCGCGAGGTCGCCAGCGCCACCAGCGCGAACACGATCGCGACCGTGCGCCGCAGCAAGGGCCGCCAGCGCGCGTCACGGAAGACGTCGAGCCGGGTGCCGCCGTACGCCCGCACCGCGTCGGCCAGCGCCAGCGGCAGCGCGTCGAACGCGGCCCGGAACACCAGCACCGCCAACCCCACCCACGCCCACACGAACGCGGACATCAGCGCGATCGTGATCAGCTCCGGCCCGAGCCACAGCGCGCCGGTCAGCCAGGTGGCCGTGCCCCGCTCCGGATCCGGGTCGTAGAGCAGCCGGAACGTCACGCCCGTCACCACGAGCGGCAGCGCGATCGGCGCGACGAGGATCAGCGTCACGATCCGCCCGCCAGAGGAGCGCCGCGACGCCGCCGCCAGTACGAAACCCAGCACCGTCACCACGGCCGGAACCACCATCGCCCACAGCAGCGTCCGGCCGAGCACGCTCCAGCCGTCGTCGGACAGTGCCGTGCGGAAGTGTTCCAGGCCAACGAAATCACCGCCCGCGGTGACGCTGGCGTGGCCGGTGCGCAGCACCGGCCAGAGCACCAGGCCGCCGAGCAGCAGGGCCGCCGGCAACAGCAGCGCCGTCGAGGTGCCGATGGCCGGGTACGCCCTGCCGCGTCGGGCCGGACCGACGTCATCGAGGACCACGGTCTCGCCCAGCAGCACGCCGCGTTCTGAGCTCATGCCGTCGCCTTCTTAGCGGTCGCGTTCAGCTGCGCGACGGTGTCGTCCACGGCACGCCGCAGGTCGGCCGACGGTGTGGTGACCGCCGCGAAGAAGTCTTGCAGGATCTTCCACACGCCCTGACCGTCGAACCCGGTGAAGCTCCCCGGCAACTGGTCGGACAGGTCGAAGCGCAGCCCGTCGACCGGTTCGCGGACCTCGGCCGCCAGCTCGCGGGGCTGCCCCGCGGGGTAGAGGCCGAGCGGCACCAGCCGGTTGGGTGACAGGTACCCGCCGCCGGCGATCCACGGCCGGAACGCGTCGGGCCCGGCCAACCACCGCACCAGGTCGCGCCCGCCGGCCGAACCGCGCAGCACGACCGCGGCGTCGCCGCCCACGACCAGCGGCTGCCGGCCGGCGAACGCGGGGAACCGGAACGTGCGCGGCGCCTCGTCCTGGAACTGCCGCGCGACGCCGGCCACGAAGTCGCCCTCGAAGACGGTGCACGCGTCGCGGCTGGCCACCACCTGGATGACCGACTCCTCGTTCTGGGTAAGCAGCGCGCGCCGCCCGCCGCCGGGAAAGGCGCCGGGGACGCTCCACATGCGAGCGAGTGCGGCCAGCGCGTCGCGCACCTGCCAGGCGTCCCACAGTGGCTTGCCGGCGGCCAGATCCTGGTACAGGCGCTGGTCGTCGAAGCTGGCCAGCAGGTTCTCCAGCCAGTCGGTGAGCACCCAGCCGTCGGCGGCACCGATGGCCAGCGGCGCCGGACCGCCATCCGCCGCGCGGGACTCCACCATGGCCAGCAGGCCGGACCAGCTGTCTGGCTGATCAGTCAGTACCGATGGCAGGTGCCAGAACAGCGACTTGTGCGCCGCCTTCACCCACACGCCGTAGAGCACACCGTCCACTGTGATCAGGTCTGTCCAGGCCGGCGCGTACCGCTCGCCCAGGGCGGTGTCGAGCGGTTCCAGCCAACCATCCCGGGCGTACCCGGCGACCAGTCCCGGCCGGGGCAGGATGGCGACGTCGGGGCGGGCGCCGGCCCGGTCGCGGGCCCGCAGCAGGGCGTCGATGTTGTCGCCGGCGCTGATGACGCGCACGGGTTCCGGGTATCCCCGCACGACCTCGCGGAAGCGTGCCAGCTCCCCGCCGCTCCACACGACGGCGACCTCCAGCGCGCCGCCGCTCTTCCCGCAGCCGGCGAGCGCGGCCGCGGCTCCGCCCGCCGCTACGCGAAGCAGCCCTCGACGACTGGTCATGCGCCGCCTCCCGCAGTCGGCCCGGAGTCGAGGGAGCGCAGCGACCGAGCGCAGGGTCGGCTACAGGGAGGCTTCGGGGCGCATGACCCGCGCGAGCGGAGGCGAGCGCCGGCTAGCACAGTCACGCCACCACCGTCATCGTGATGTCGGCGTCGGCGGGCATGTCTTCGTCGGCCGTGCAGACCAGGACAGCCATGGCGGGCGCGGTAGGCAGGCTGGCCCGGGCGAGCAGGTCACGCAGCCCCACCCAGGTCTCGACACCCGGCGGCAGGTCGACGACCAGCGCCTCGGGCAGGCACACCGCGGCACGGGCGACGGCCGCGCGCAGCCGCTGCCCGTCGGAGAGCTGATGGGGGAGCAGGTTGAGGGTGGGTACCAGTTCGAGGCGGGAGGTCAGGGTGGCGGCCCAGTTGCGGGACAGCTCGCGCACCGTCTCACGCCGCCGCAGCCCGTACTCCACATTGGCCCGTACCGTCAGGTGCGGCAGCAGGCCACCACCCGCGGGCACGTACCCGATCTGCCGCGTGGCGGGTGGCTGGCCGGTGACGTCGCGGTCGCCGACGACCACCCGACCCGAAACAGGCGCGGCGAGGCCGGCGACCGTGCGGGCGACGGCGGTGGCGACCTCGGGGTGTGCCGGCACAGTGCCCAGCTCACCAGCGCAAACCCGCCCCGAAAGCCTTACCCGCGCGCCGCGCGCCGGCACGCCGACGACGACCTCGTGCAGAGCCAGCATTCCGACCACCTCCCCCCAGAGACGGGCAGACGGTAACCGGACCGCAACCTATCCGCAACCCTCCGCGCTGTGCGCTGTGGAACCCCTTTACTGTGTCAGCGACCAATCGGCGTCGCCGTCGGTAACGGAGGCATCGTCGTAGGTCGAAGTTTGCGACCGTGGCCAGTGGCCCTCAGGGAAGGTGGTGAGATCGACGGCTTCGCCGTGTAGGTTGACCATGGCGGTCGCCTGGGCACCCAGGAATCCCAGCAACGTCAGTACCGCCGTGCCAATGATGGCGGTGCTGACGCCCGCCTCCTCCAGGACGAGTGCCGCGCCCGCCCACGAGAACACCGCCGTTCCGAAGGCAACGAGGGCGGTAATGGCGGCCGCGACCAGCTTGACGATCACGGCCACGAGCGTGGCGTAGAACGCCAGCCCAACGACCGCGCAGCCGAGCAGGTTGTTGGAGGTGCTTCCCGCGATGGAGGCGATGCGCCCCGCCGCCTGTGACTGGGCATCGGCGACGGCGACGTAGGCGTCCCGGCCCGCCCCGGACCAGTCGGAGTTGTCGATGACGAGGTTCTGGCCACTCAGAGCGCCGGAGATGCCAGTGGCCGCGCCGCGTACGTCCTGCCACTGCCAGGAATCGAGGAACATGTGTATCGGAGCGGTAGCGCCCTTGAGGAGGTCGATGAACAGGTCGAGCAGCTTGCGGCCGATCTCCACAGTCTTCTCGGCGAGCCATACGACCGCGTCCTGGACGTGTGCCGGGATGTACCAGTGGCCTACAGCAGCGGTCGCGACCGGGATCATCTGGTCGAGGTTGCTGGAGAAGTCAGCCATCCCGGTCCTGATATCAACGATGACGGCCTCGAACTGGGCCTTGCTGAAGTCCGCCACGATCCGCTCCGTCAGTAGAGGTTGTGTATCTCGTGCGCGTTGCTTTGGTCTTCGCGGTCGTAGGTGTCCGCGGCGGACCGGAGGGTCCGGGCGATCTCGGTCTTCGCGGTCTGACCTTCTTGGCACCGCGACCGCACCGCGTTGACGACGTCGTTGTAGGGCGAGACCACGAGCTGGAACAGCCCAGCCTCAATCCGACCGAGTTCCATGCCTGCGACCTTCGTCGCCAACTTCCCGATCACGACGCTCTGGTCGTCCCACTCTCGGGCCTCGGTACGCAGCGTCTCGGTGGCGATGTGGACTTCATGCGGAGTCGGCTGTGTCATCGGGCATCCCTTCTGCTCGACTTGGCGACGCTCCGCAGCGCCGTGAGCGCCTCGCCGACGAGTTGGCTGAAGGCGTCCGGATTCGGTTGCTTGGCCTGTGCGTCAAGGGCAGTCCGCGCGTTGCGCAGGGCCGTGGTTAGAGCCGTGGTCAGAGTCTTGCCGTCTTGCCGCGACGCCCACGCCGCTTTGACCGCGCACGCCTGAAGTCCAGCACTAGACAGTGTGACCGAGACGTTTCCCGGCGGGTCAGTGCCCACCCCGACCGGCGGTTCGCCGGTTGACTGCTTCCGCAGCCGGTCGGCGGCGCGCAACGCGTCCTCAGCGACTTCCGTGGCATCGCCGGCGGTATCGAAATCTCCGCCCATGGGCGGAGGCAACGCTGGGCCGTTCCTGTCACGAGACAGCTCGGCCTGGGCCTCCAACTCCGCGACGCGGGACCGCCAGGACATTGCATCCAGCGCATCCTCCCAGGCCCGCATGCCCGAGACGACCGCGGCGGTGAACGCATCGAGGACGGCTTGCCCCACAGACTCCGGTCCGAGGCGACCACGCCACGCGGATTCGACACGGATCGCGGTAGGCAGCCCATCGGCCGCGATCGAAACCCGGATCTGGCCGGTTGAGTCCGAGCCTTCAGAGCCCTGTGGCGCGTGGGCTCGCAGTTTGGCCATCAGGTCCCGCAGCCCGTTGACCTCTTGCTGGACGCGCTGAAGCTTTCCCAGGATCTCCTCGCTCATGGTGCTCCCACCGACCGGCTCGTGCGATCCTTTGAGGACTGGTAGACGCGGCCGGCGAGCACCACGACGAAGATCGCGGCCTGGAGCAGCGCGATGCCCATCGCGGCGTACGCCCCGCTGAGGAGTAGCCCGATCGCCGGCACCGTCGTAGCGCCAGCCACCGTGATCAGGAGCAGGACCGCCAACCGCCGCGCCCCCACCGAGACGTTGACGGGCCACGCGACCACGACGCCCCAGACCGTGATCGCGAATGCGGCGCCCATAACGAGCTGCGTGCCGGGAACCTTCAACAGCGCCGAGCCGGCGACATCCTCGGATACCGTGCACACCCACGCGGTAGCCGCGAATCCGATGCCGGCGATGAAACCCCAGAGCACCAGGAGCGTCCGGCTGCCGCGAGGTGCGGTGGTCGTCAACCCACCCACGATCACTCCCGAAGCCATATGAGGAAGCGTTCTGTAACAGAAAGCAAGCGTAGCGTTATATTGATGAGTGTGCTGTCTTGTGGCGGACTGACGTCGCACGCCCTGTCTGTCTTTGTGTCTAGCGCCCGTGAGGGCGACCATGGCCAGACAACCGGAAAGTCAGAGTTGTCCCAAGGCCGCCAGATGCGCCATTTTTTGGCATGGGCAAGCGCTTCCGGGTGTCGAGGTCCGTCCGCATCGGTCTGTTGCGGCGGCGACTGGGGCGATTCGCTGCCCCGGAGGGGCGCCAGGTCGCCGCGGCGGGGCCGCGCGTGTGTGGCCGGCTGGGTGCCGGCGTGTCCGTGCCCGTCGATCAAGGCATTTGCGTGGATCAAGGGCGAACGCGCGCGAAAAGGAGATCGAACCGCGTGCATTCGCCTTGATCGGCGGGGGAGAGCGCGAGAGGGCGCGGGAAGAGAGCGTGACCAGGATGTGGGCTACCGCGACGTACATCGCGGTGAAGACCGTTGCTCCCGCGGCCTCACCCTGCGCGATTCACGGTCAACCCCCGACGGTGTGGTTCGTGTGGACGCGTGGGGTGAGGCTGCGGGAGCGACGGTAGGGACCGCGACGAGCGGCGCGGCAGCTCAAAATCTCTGGATCTATCGGGTTGCTGAGACCTATATGGACGGACGGACCTCAACACCAAAGCTCTTTAGTCTGTTGTGGACATCGCGGGTTGCGGCTCTGTGACGGGATGGCGGATGCCGGGGTGACCGTCGGGAAGGGTGCGGCGCAGCACCCACCAGCTCACCGCGAGGCAGGCGGCCACCAGCGGCCAGGTGAGCGCCGCCCGGGCCACGCCGAGCGCCACCACCTGATCCGCGGCGTACAGCGGCAGGAACACCGCCAGCCGCACCGCGTACTGCAGCACCCACACCCAACTCGCCCGGCTGTACGCGCGCACGAGGGCCGGGTCGCGGCGCCACCGGGTGCGCTGGCCGAGCACGGTGCCGACGACCACGCCGAGCAGTGGCCAGCGCAGCACGATGCTGACCGTCCAGACGAGCGCGCTGGCCGCGTTCGACACGAGCTGGACCAGGAAGAAGTCGGCGGCCCGTCCGGTGCGCAGCGCGATCATGGCGGCTAGGCAGACAGCCAGCAGGCCGACGAGCACCGCGCGGGGCCGGTCGCCACGGCGCAGCCGCCAGCCGGCGACCGCCACGCCCACGGCCAGCGCGACGATCACGCCACCCCACACCGACTGGCCGGTGACGAGCCATCCAGCGACGAACGCGACCGGCGGCAGCGTGGCGTCGATCGCGCCTCGCCGGCCGCCGAGCAGATCCGCGAGCGACTCGTCCTTCATGGTTAGGCCAGGCTAACTTAGCGCCGCCGTGCCGTCACGCCTCGCCCCCTCTTCGTGATCAGGGCGTCCCTCAAGTCGCCCTAACGACTTCAGGGACGCCCTGATCACGAAGGGGGCTGTGGAAGGATCGGCGCATGCGGATGGCCGGGCGGGTCGTGGTGGTCACGGGCGGGGCAGGCGGCATCGGTGCGGCGCTGGCCCGCCGGTTCGCCGCCGAGGGCGCAGAGGGCGTCGTCGTCGCCGACATCGACGGGGCCGCGGCAGACGCCGTGGCTGGGCCGCTCGGCGAACGCGCCATCGCCGTCGAGGTCGACGTCGCGGACGAGGATCGGGTACAGGCGCTCGTGGCGGCCGCCGAGGCGCGGTACGGCCGGATCGACCTGTTCTGCGCCAACGCGGGCATCACCGTGGGCACCGGCATCGAGGCGTCCGGCGCCGAGTGGGCGCGGGCGTGGGCGGTCAACGTGCTCTCCCACGTGTACGCGGCTCGCGCCGTGCTGCCCGCGATGCTGGCCCGCGGTGAGGGGTACCTGCTGCACACCTGCTCGGCGGCCGGCTTGCTGACCGCGGTGGGCGACGCTCCGTACACGGTCACCAAGCACGCCGCGCTCGGCCTCGCCGAGTGGCTGGCGATCACGTACGGCGACCGCGGCATCCGGGTCAGCGCCCTGTGCCCGCAGGGTGTGCGCACGCCGATGCTCGACGACGGGCTGGCCGCCGGGCACGTGGGTGCCCTGGTCACGGCCGCGTCCGGTGCGGTGCTGACCCCTGACGAGGTGGCCGACGCGGTGGTGGACGGCCTCGCTGCCGAACGCTTCCTGATCCTCCCGCACCCCGAGGTAGCGAGTTACACCCGCAAGAAGGCCGCCGACCCCGACGCCTGGCTATCAGCGATGCGCGCTCTCGCGGCCCGAGCCGACTCCCCGTGATCAGGGCGTCCCTCAAGTCGTTAGAGCGACTTCAGGGACGCCCTGATCACGGGGGTGGGTGCCTAACGGCGGCGGTGCCAGCGCAGTGGGCCCGGGTGTAGTGACCACAGCACCCGGCGCCACCACGAGCGCCGCGCCCGCAACTCGCTCGCGTACGCCACCGCCTGCGCGCCGGCCCGCTCGGCCTGCGCCTCGTCGGTGGAGAACGGCGCGAACGTCGCCACGTTGACGGCCTCGGCGAGGTCGACCAGGGGCGGCGCCGCTGACCGTATCCGCGTCGCGCGCCTGCCCTCGGCGGCGACCGTGGCGTGCGCGGCGACCTCGGTGGCGTCCAGGTGCGAGCCCGCAGGCCGCCCGGCGAGCCGGAGCGCGTCGTTGACCTCCAGCCAGGCCCCGGCGATCCGTTCGGCCGGCGGACCGCGCTCCAGGCGGCGCCGGCGCAGCGACCGCCGCATCACGAGTACGACCAGCGCGGCCCCACCCACGAGGAACACCACCAGGCCGGTGACGCCGCCGGCGACCATCGCGCCGGTGAGCCCGCCACCGCTGCCGCCACCGGAGGCGACCGGGGTGGCCGACTCGCTGGGCGCGTCGGTAACTGGTGCCTCCGTGGGCGGCTCGGTGGGGTCTTCGGTGGGCGGCTTGAAGTCTTCCTCGACCGGGCGCGGCGTGGTGTTCGGCTTCGGCATCGGGTCGAACGGCACCCAGCCCACGCCCTCGAAGAGCACCTCGGGCCAGGCGAGCGCGTCGCCACCGCGTACCGGGCCGGTGCCGGTGGCCGACTCGAAGCCGACGACCACCCGGGTCGGCAGGCCCATCAGCCGGGCCAGCAGGGCGTACGACGCCGCGAACTGCTCGGAGGTGCCCTTCTGGCCGCCGCCGTTGCTGGGGCCGAAAAGGAAGAAGTTCAGGTTCGGGTACGCGTGGCCGCTCGGGGAGTCGGCGACCACCCGGTAGTGCGTGGCGAGGAACTCCTCGATGGCGACCGCCCGCTGGTACGGAGCGCCGTTTTCGTCGGCGATCTGATCGGCGAGGCTCTGGATGCGCTCCGGCACCTCGTCGCCGACCTTCAACATCCGGGCCACCGCCGCGCCGGACGGCACGTCGGCCGCTGTCAGCAGGCCACCGTCCGGGCGCTCGCGCGTGGACGTCACCGTGTACCGCAATCCGGCGCTCAGCCCCTCGGGGCGGATCAGCGTGCCGGTCGCCGGGTCGTACGCCACCCGGGCACCGTCGACGGACGTGGGGGTGGCCGCCGCGGGCAGCAGCTGGCCGGCGAGGTCGGCGATCGTGATCTGCTGCGCGACGGTGTCGACCTGCGAACCGGGCGCGACCGTAGGCGTGGGCAGGATCCGACCGGCGTTGCGGTAGGTCGCGCCGACCCGCCAGGTGATCCCGTCGTAGTCGCTGAGCACCGCCAGCCGGATCCGCAAGTCGCCGCCGGGCTGCGATTCGAGGTCGAACAGGCGCTGGTCGGGGGCGAGCGCCCAGCCGGAGATCCGGATCAGCGGGTTCTCGTCGAGGCTGTCGACCTGCGGCGGCTCCACGTATCGCCGGGGGTCGACGGGCTTGGTGGCCACCTGGGCGGCCACCACCGGACCGACGGCCGCCGCGAGCGCCACGATCACGGCCAGCCCCGCCGCGGCGCCGGCCGCCACGCGTACCCGAATGGCAGCCTGGACCGGCGCGGCGAGCTCGCCGGCCGCGGTGGCCGACGTGCGACCGGTCGCCGCCAAGCCCAGCGCGGCGACTGAAGCGAACGCGAGCGCCGGCCACACCGCGGCCTCCGCGTTGGGGCCCACGACGTAGAGCGTGCCGGCGAAGAGCAGCGCGGCGGGCGCGTATCCGAGCAGCACCCGACCGGCACGGTGGGCGATCTCCGCGCCCGCGAGCCCGGCCAGCCACGCGCCGACGACCGGCACGAGCACGGTGTCGGGCGTCGGCTCGACCGGGATCATCGCGGTGAGCAGGCGGGGGATGCCGTTGCGGGCCGCGTCGGTGAGCACGTCGGCGAGGCTGCCGGGCAGCTGCGCGCGGCGTGCCGTGACAAACACGGCGAGCACCGTGTACGCCGCCATGCCGACCACCGACAGCGGCGCCACAAGCCACGAGGGGAGCCTGCGGATGGCGACGCTGATGCCGACCGAGCCGATGGCGGCCCCCGCCACGAGCTGGGGGAGCAGCGAGCCGGCGTAGATGCGGCCCAGGGCGACGCCGGTCAGGGCGATGAGCGCGGCCAGCGTCACGGGTATCGCTGCCGCCTTGACGAACCTCACCAGCGCTGCACCCCCTCCCAGCGCGCGGCGAACTCGGGCCCGTCGGCGGCGTCGAGCACGAGCACGCCGTCGCCGCCGGCCGCCGTCGGCCCCTGGCCGCCGAACATCCCGACCACGACCGCCGGATACGGCCCGCGCAGCGCCCCGACGAGCCCCAGGTCGGCGCGGGCACCGGGTCCGGTGAGGAACACGAGCGTGTCGCCGAGCCGGTCGCGGCGCAGCCGGTCGGCGGTGCCGCGCAGGTCGCCGTCGCCGTGCAGTTCGGCCTCGGCGAGCCGGTCGAGGAAGTTACCGCCGCTGGTGCCGCCGCCGCTGGCCATCTGGAGCGTGACCGGTACGTCTTCGCGGACCGCCGCGGCGACGATCGACGCGGCCGCCTCGCACGCGGACTCGAACGTCTCCGCGACGCCATCGATGAGCTTTGGGTGGGCGGCAGCGCGGTCGTCGAGCAGCACGACGATGCGCGGCAGGCTGGTGTCGAGGTCTTCGCGCACCATCAGCTCGCCGACCTTGGCGCTCGTGCGCCAATGCACGCGGCGCAGCTCGTCGCCGACCACGTACTCGCGCAGTGAGTCGAACGTGATCGTGCCGTGCGACACCTTGTCGACGCGGCCGTCGAGGCTGCGCGCCACTCCTGACGGCACCGCGGTGAGCAGGTGGATGCGCGGGTGCACCCACACCTTCGCGGTGTCGCCGTGCGAACGGGCCAGCGAGACCAGCCCCAGCGCGTCGCGCCGGGTCACCCGCAGCGGGCCGACCGGGATCACGCCGCGGCGCTCGGTCGGCACCGGGTAGCTGACCGTCGTGTCGTGGCCGGAACGCAGCCGCAGCAGGGGCACCGGCACCGGCCTGGATCCGCACCGGTCTTCGGCGATCAGGCTGGTCGACCCGACCCGCCCGGTGTTGCGCACGGTCAGCGTCATCGTGGCCGCCTCGCCGCGCGCCACCCGGTCGGGGTCGGCGACCCGGCTGACGTCGAGCCGGGGCCGCCACGCGGCGTGCGCGAACGCGCAGCCGGCCGCGATCGCCGCCGCGCTGCCCAGCAGTGTCAGCTCCGGGTACCCGAACCAGAAGCCGGTGACCAGCAGCGCGACCCCGCTCGCGAGCAGGCCGATACCCCGTGCGGTGAGCCTCATCGTGCGGCCCTGGTCAGGATGGAGAGCCGGCTTGGTGGCCGGCCGGCAACGGCACCGGTACCGCCTGCGCGGCGTCGCGGACAACGTCAGCGGCCGTCACCCCGCGCAGTTGGGCGTCGGAGGTGAGCATCAACCGGTGCGCGAACACCGGCTCCAGCAGCGTCTTGATGTCTTCCGGCAGCACGAAGCCGCGCCCCTCGATCAGCGCGTACGCGCACGCCGCCCGGGTCAGCGCGATCACGCCACGAGGGCTGACCCCGATGCGTACGTGCGTGTGCTTGCGGGTCGCGGCGGCGAGCCGGACCGCGTACGCGTAGAGCGGCTCGGCGATGTGCACCCGCTGCGCCATCGCGACCATCTGGCCGATCGTGTTGGTGTCGGCGATCGCTTCGAGGGCCTCGGGGGAGCGCATCGTCGCGCCCCGCAGCACCTCGATCTCGACGGCCTCGGACGGGTATCCCACCGACAGCTTGACCAGGAACCGGTCGAGCTGCGCCTCGGGCAGCCGGTAGGTGCCGTCCATCTCCACAGGGTTCTGCGTCGCCACCACCAGGAACGGGCGCGGCACCGGGTGCCGCGTGCCGTCGATGGTGACCGTGCGCTCCTCCATCACCTCCAGCAGCGCGGACTGCGTCTTGGGGGAGGCGCGGTTGATCTCGTCGGCGATGACGACGTTCGCGAAGACCGGCCCGGGGTGGAACTCGAACCCCCGGGTCGCCTGGTTGAAGATCGTCACGCCTGAGACGTCGGAGGGCAACAGGTCGGGCGTGAACTGGATGCGTCGCCACTGCCCGCGGATGGTCGCCGCGATCGAGCGGGCCAGCGTGGTCTTGCCGACGCCGGGCACGTCTTCGAGCAGGATGTGGCCCTGCGCGAAGAGCGCGGTCAGCGCCAGCCGCACCACCTCCGGCTTGCCGAGCACCACCGAACCGATGTTGTCGGCGAGCCGGGCGGCGAGCTGCGCGAACCATTGCACGTGCTGGGGCGTGAGCCCCTCGGGCGCGTGCTGGTGGTTGACGTGATTGACGGTCGCGGTCATGTCAGCAATTCGGGAGGATGTCGATGTTGTCGCCGGCTTCAAGGTCGAACCAGGCCCACGGGATGTAGTTCTTCCCGCTGTAGTCGACTTGGATCCACCAGGGGCTTTCCTTGTTGTCGTTGTAGATCCAGGCGTTGATGTTCTGGCCCGACTTCTTGCAGAAGGCCTTGAGCCGGCTTCCTGGCGAGGCCCAGCCGACCTGGTTGCTGCTCTGGCTGGTGCTGGCGAAGATCTCGTTGCCGTTACGCGCGTTGGGGCGGTCGGAGTCGCAGTACGTGCGTTGGTCGCCGTCCGGGCCGTTGTTGCAGGTGGCGATGCCGAAGACGGCGTCCGTCGTCTGGCTGCCCTGCGCGGTGGTCGTCCCGGCGGCGTTCTTCGCGGAGACCGTGAAGTCGTAGGCCGTGCCCGGGCTCAGGCCGGTGACCGTCAACGACGTGCAGCTGCCACTGTCGGTCTTACCGCCGGCATCCAGGCTGCACGTCGCGTTGCCGCCGCCGTCTTCGACCCGGAAGGTGACGGTGACGGCCGACGTGGTGGCCGACTTGCCGGTGACGGTCACGCCCGGCTTCGCGACCGTGCGGGCCGTCTCGGTGGCCTCCGCGCCCTCGCCCGCCTCGTTGACCGCGCGCACCTTGACCGTGATCGTCTCACCCTCGCCGAAGCCGCCGACCTCGACGCTCGTGCCGTCGGTGACGTCGACCTTCTTGCCGCCCGCCTCCACGACGTACTTCGTGATGGGCCGGCCGTTTTCCACGGCGGCCGCCCACGCGGCCTTGACGGTGCCGGCCTTGTTCTGCACGGTCGTGACCGTCAGGCTCTCCGGCTTTTCCGGTGTGGTGAAGGGCACCACGCTGTTGCTGATCGGGGACGCCTCGGACGCCCCGCCCTTCTCATTGACCGACACGACCTGGAACGCGTACTGGTTGCCGTATTCCAGCTGCCCGGCCGGCACGACCAGTTCGGTCTTGGTCGACTCGCCGGCTGGCGCGGTGGCCCCGGCGGCGACGGCGGTCACCGCGTACTTGCGGATGTCGTAGCCCTGCCCGTTGGCCTCCGGCCACTTGACCAGCACGGTGCCGTCCGGCCGAGCCTCGGCGGTCACGCTCGTCGGCGCGTCCGGGATCTCGGACGTGGGCGTGACCGGGTTGCTCTGCTTCGCCGGCCCGGCACCCTTGGCGTTGACCGCGTGCACGGAGAACCGGTACTCCTCGCCGTTGGTCAGCCCGGTGACCTCGATGGAGCGCTGGTTGGCGCCGACCGAGACCTCCTTGTCGGCGCCCTCCACCACGTATCGCGTGATGGCCGAGCCGTTGGGCGGCGCGGGCGACCAGCTCACCCGGGCGGTGGTGTTGCCCGCGGTGGCCGTGACCGTGCGCGGCGCGCCCGGCTTGCTGACCGGCGGGTCCTCGCGCTTCGGCGGCGGGGGAGCCGGCGGCGGGTCGCCACCCAGCACGTCGTTCGCGTACTTGTCGACGGTGCGCACCTGGTGCTTGTCGTCGACCACGGTGGCCATCTGCGAGTTGGGCGCGTTGATGAACAGGTAGTTCTCCCGCACCTCCATCTCCAGCGGACCGCGCGCGTCTTCGATCTTGAACTGGCTGATGGGGCGACCATTGGTATCGAACACGTACACCGTGCCGCTGTCGTTGTCGGCCGCGTAGAACCGGCCCGCCCAGGCGACCGCCGGCTGCAGGCCGGAGCCCTTGCCCGGTACACCGAAGTCCTTGACGTGACCCTTGTCGACCGCCCAGACGTGGCGCTGCTCGGGCACGGTGACCGGCACCTGCGTGCCGTTGGTGCGCGGCGGCAGCGAGCCCAGGCCGTCCATAGTCAGCGGGGTGCTGCTCTGCTTGTCGCCGTCGATCGTGGTCAGCGTCTTCATGGTGCGGTTGAGGACCGCGACGCCGTGGTCGAGCGTGGAGATCGTCAGGTCGTGGCTCGGGTTGGCGACGTCGACCGTGCGCACCCGCTTGGGGCTCAGCCCGCCACCACCCTGGCCGCCCGCCGAGACCGGCTCGGCCGGCAGCGGCGCGGCCGTGACCGCCGAGACGGTGCCCTCGCTGGGCACGGCCAGCCACAGGTTGCCGTCGCCGTCGAACTGGCCGCCGGTCAGCCCCGGCGGGTAGTTGACCGGCTCACCGATCGGGGCCAGTGTGCGCGGGTCGAGCTGGCGGACGATGCCCTGGACGGCATCGATCACGAACGCCGCGTCTTCCTGCAGCGCCACGCTCACGCCAACACCGGCCGTGGTCTTGGTGGTCGCGGTGATCTGGAGCGTGGCCAGGTCGAGCGAGCTGACCTGCCCGGTGTTGAGGTCGCGCAGGATCAGGAAGCGGTCGGTCTGCGCGACCTGCATCGTGTGGTTCTGCCCCTTGGGGATCTGCAGCCGCGTGTCGACCCGGCCGGTCGTGCCGTTGACCCGTGCCATCTCGCTGCGCAGCGAGCTCCACAGCCAGGAACTCGCGTCGTAGTTGGCCACCGCGTGGTCGGCGGCCCCCAGACCGAGAATCGTGAGGCCCATGGCCGCGACGAGCGTCACGACCGTGCCGATCGTGACGAGCCCCCCGCGCCCCAGCGATCTCCGCTTCGTCGCCGCGACTTCTGCCGTGCCGTTGCCTGTGGTGACCACAGTCGGCCGTCCTCCCCACCCCGTACGCGAGCCCCCCGGCCCGCGCGATTGTCGTTGGCGTTTCTCCCCCAGGGCCTGTCAGCCAACCGACAGGCCACGAACCGCGTGTCATCATAGGACGTGCTCGTCAATGCCGGTACCCGCTGTTGAAAACCTGTGGATAACTCCACGACCTCGGCGTATGCGGTTTTGTGTAGCGGTGGACTATCGCTTCGGAGTCGGAGAACTCCGGTCCGTACACACTTGGCCCGACGTGGCGAAGATATCGGTGCTGTAATACGCAACTACAGTGAAGCAATAACTGAGCCGCGCATTGAGACCATTCACTGTGTACGAGGTTTCGCCCGGACTCACGTTGGCCATCGCCCGGTGCGGCTTGCCCGCCTGCGCGCCCGCCACGATGAAGGGCACCGCACCGTCCGACGGGTCCTTCCAGGTGATCGTGATGACACTGCCCTCGTCGCGAAGCCGCAGGTCAGTCGGAGGGTCGCCGCCCAGCTTCGGCCCCTCGGTCTGCTTGGTCTGCGGCGTGCCACCGTTACTGTCGAGGAAGAGTTGGATGCCGACGAAGCCGGCGGCGAGCACCGCCGCGGCAGCCGCGATCATCGCCGCGACGGTCGCCGCTCGCACCCGCCGTTGCGGTCGCGGCGGATCTTGGCTGCTCTGGTACCGCGGTTGTGGTAGCGGCATTGGTGCGGGGTGTGGTATGGGCTGATGCGGGGGCGGCTGAGGTGGTGCCGGCGATTGGAAAAGTTGTAGATGTGTGATCGACGGCGGATTGTGCTGCGGCTCCGATGACACCGTGAATTCGGACGACTGCGGAGCATCACCTAAATACTCGCGCGCCGCCCGCACCGTCCAGTGATCGTCGCCGAGCACGGCGGGCCCCGCGGTGGCCACCCGCCCGAACGCCCGGCGAGCCTCGTGCCGGTTGCCCAGCTCCTCCGCGACCCCGCCCAGGTCGAACGAGATCGCCAGCATCAGCGGATCGCCGTCCCCATAGCGCAACTGCCCAGCGGCGTACGCCTCCTCCAGCACCCGCCGCGCTGACGCCGGGTCACCGGCCTCCCGATGCAGCCCGGCCAGCGCGTGCGCGGTCGCCAGTACCTCGGGATGATCGTCACCGAGCCCCGGCTTGTACGTCTCGAGCGCATGATCGAGCATGAGGCGGCCGGTGTTGAGATCGCCGGCGTCGCGCAGGGCGTGGGCCTTCTGCTGCGCCGCGGCGAGGGGAGACGGCTGGGACACGCCGGACATGGTATGTCCCGCCCACATCTCGTCTTGTCCCACGGCGGTGATGTCGTTGGCGTCACTTGGGGGGTCGATATGGGCGTCTCCGACGCCGTAGGGCCCGCGGAGGTGACCGTGACGTGGCGATCTCCGGCAGTATGGTGCAGTCTGTCCGGATTGAGCCGGCTGCCCTTTCCAGACAGGGCGCGCCGGGTCGGGCCTAGCTGTGCGTGGCCCGGCACGGGCGTGTACAGTGATGCCCCGTGCGGCCCGCCGGGCAGCTACCGGGCGGTGCGCCGCTGCGGGGCGTCCCGGTAGAGTGGACGCACAGGTCCGGGTGGCGGAATGGCAGACGCGCTAGCTTGAGGTGCTAGTGCCCGTATAGGGCGTGGGGGTTCAAGTCCCCCCTCGGACACGAACCGAATCCCAACGGTGCGGCCCAAGATCGATTTGGGCACGCACCGTTTGTGTTTCTGGGGTGTAGGTCAGGTGTAGGCCGAGGCTGCGGTAGACCTCCAGTTTGTGTTCCGGCTCGGCGTCTCGCAGGGCGGTGACCATGTCGCCGAGTTCCTCGACGATGGCGATCATCTCCTCTTGGGTGATGCGACCAAGATCGTCCGGGGTCTTGGCTGCCGTTGCCGCTTGCTGGCGTTGCTCGGCACGCTTCCGCTCGGCCTGGCTGTCGGCGATCCAGCCGGCGACGACCACCGGGTCCGCACCCGCGTCCAGCGCCGCCCGGTACTGCGCCAGCTTCGCGTCACATTCGGCCGCGGTTGGCCCAGCCGGTGTCGTGGCAGTTGCGGTAGGCATGCCTACCGCTGCCTGGTCGAGCAGCTTGGTGATGGTGTGGCGACGCTGCGAGGGGCCGAACTCGCCGACCAGCCAGGTGTCCAACGGTTTGACCAACATCTCCTCGCGCATGATCACGTTGCGGGGATGGTCGACCTTGTTGGCCAGCGCGTACTCCTGGGGAAATCGGCAGCGGTAGTAGGCGACTCCGTGGGAGTGCTGGCCTTGCATCTTCCGGCCGCAGACGCCGCAGAAGACCAGGCTCTTGAAGACGTACGGATGACGCGACCGGTGCGCCCGCTTCGGCGCGGTGGCGGTGCGAGCCCGCCGGGTCAGTGTTTCCTGGACGCGGTCGAAGTCCGCCTGGTCGACCAGCGGCTCGTGCACCACGTCCTTGGAGACCAGCCATTGGTCGCGGCCGTTCCACCGCATGACCGCGGTGTGCCCGAGGGCGACGTCATCGACGTCGAGCAGCACCTCGTCGGTGCGCTGCTTGTTCCAGACCTGTAGGCCGGTGTACCGAGGGTTGGTCAGGATCACCCGGATGGCGGTCTTGGACCACGCCAGCCCGTCCCGGTGACTATTTCGGGCGCGGTCATACGCGGACGGGCACGGGATGTCGTCACGGGTAAGTGCCTCCGCGATGGCGAACATGCCGAACCCGTCCAGGTACATGGCGAAGATCCGCCGTACGACCGGCGCGGTCTGCGGGTCGGGGGTCAGGCCACGCAGGTGCTTGCCCTGCGCGGCCTTCGCTGGGTTCGGGTGGAGACCGAGGTCTTTGAGCATGTAGCCGTATGGCGGCCGCCCGCCGAGGTAGCGGCCTTCGAGGAGGGTTTGGGAGGCCATGGCGGTGCGCACGCGGACTTTGATCCGGTTCCGTTCGCCCTTGCTCATGCCGCCGAACACGGACATGACCAGGTCGTGGGCCTCGTTGTCCGGGTCGATCGGGCCACCGATTTCGGGCACCCAGAGTTGGACGCCGAAGTGGTGGAACAGCGGCAGGGTGAGCCCGAACTGGTTGCCGTAGAAGGCGCGGTGCGGTTCGCCGATCACCACGGCGGTAAAGCCGCGCCGCGGGTCGCGCAGCGCGGCCAGCAGGCGGCTTGCCTCGGGTCGTCGTTGCCAGGGCAGTGACCGGCTCTGTCCAATGTCGAAGAACTTCTCGACGACTTCCCCGCCGCGTGGGGCGATGAGGTTGGTGGCCAGGGACAGTTGCCAGCCCAGCGACGACTCGGGGTCCTGATTGTCCTCAGTGGACACCCGGCCGTAGAAGGCGAAGCTCAGCTTCGGTGCGTCGAAGCTGAGCCTCGCGAGGTCATGTGTCAGCCGTTCCGGGTCTATAGTCATTCTTCCTCTCCTGAGTTGTCGGTGGTGCCTTCGCGGCGCTTGCGGTGTACCGCGATGAGAAGCCGCAAGAATGCTCGCGCGGCGATCGGGCTGAATTCTGGTGGGTCCGACGGCACGATTACGGACGGCTTTCCATCGGGCTCAGGTGCCGCGTTTTCGTTGCTGTCACAATGGTAGCTTCGCTTGATCGAGCCTGGTCGATCGGCTTTTTTCTCTTTCAGGACGATTCTCTCTCATGCATGTTTTCGACGGTGGGCTACGTTCTCTCCCCACGCTTTTCTCCTCTCTGGTGGGGTTTTGGATTGCCGTGCGCGGACGGCGAAAGGCGTCGGCAAGTTCGGGCAGCGGTGTCATCGCCTGGGTCCTGCTGCTGCGGTCGCTGCCGAGCGGGCGCAGCCGCAGGCGGAGACCTCACGTTCTTCGGGCGTGTCCCGTACGCCGACGTCTCCAGCCTGTACCAGCGCTCGTTGGCGACGGTCCTGCTGTTGCCGGACCGGTACGCGGCGGTTGGGCATGTCACGCAGCGGCTGTTCGAGGCGGTCCTCCGTGGATGCCTGCCGCTCGTGCCAATCAGCATCCGCGACGGGGACCGGTTCGTCCCCGGCGACCTGCTCGTCCACGACGGCGCGCACGTGTTGAGCACGATCACGGAGTTGGCGAAGGTTGCCGGCAGCGACCGGCACGCCAGCCTGCTGGCGCAATGCCTGGATCGGCTCGACCTGTTCCGGCTGTCCTGGCAGCTCAACGTCGTCGTGGACGCTCTCGCCGGGTTGACCGGCCCGGCTCCACCGCCGTCACCTGGGCGCCGGCTACCGTCGCAGGTCATGGACAGGATCGCCATCATCGGCTGCGGCGGCTCCGGCAAGACCGTCCTGGCCCGCCGGCTCGGGGCCGCGCTCGGCCTGCCGGTGACCAACCTCGACAGGCTGTACTACGACGACGGCTGGAACCCCACTCCGGCGGACAAGTTTGCCGCCGCCCAGCAAGAGCTCGTCGCCGGCGATCGGTGGCTGATTGAGGGCAACTACGCCTCCACCCTGCCCATCCGGCTGGCCCGCGCGGACACCGTCATTTTCCTCGACCTGCCCGCCGCGACGTGCCTGGCCGGCATCGTCCAAAGACGCTGGCGCTACCGCGGCGGCCAGCACGCAGACGGCGTCCACGACCGCATCACCTGGTCGTTCATCCGTTACATCCTCGGCTACCGGCGCAGCATGCGCCCCCGCGTCACCGGCCTCATGGCCGAACACGGCCGTCACGCCCGGTTCGTACGACTTACCAGCCGACGCCGGGCAAACCGGTTCCTGCGCCACCTCGAAACGTAAAGCCCCCGGGAGCGCGATATGGCCACGCCGACGAGCCCGTTCACCGACCGCGCCATCGTGCGCGGCCAGTTGTACGCCACCCCGGATCGCCTCAACGACCGGACGAACGCCCTGCGCCGGGCGAAGATCAGCGGCCCGAACGCCGCCGTCACCCTGGCCACGCTCGCAGCCGAGACACTCCCAACCGCGCGGCGGATCATCGACATCGGCTGCGGACAGGGCACGAGCACCCTCCACCTGGCTCGCCAATACCCTGCGGCCGCCGTCTGCGCGGTCGACCTGTCCCCAGCTCTGCTCGGCGTCGTCCGCCAGCGAGTGCCCGAGTGCGAGCAGATCGCCGGTGACTTCCACCATCTGCCGATTGCCTCCGCCAGCATCGACCTGGCCGTGGCCGCATTCTGCCTATACCACTCCCCGCACCCCAGAAGGGCATTGGCGGACATCGCCCGCTGCCTTCACCGGGACGGGCGGCTAATCGTCGCCACCAAGTCAGCGGACAGCTACCGCACCATTGACATCCTGATGTCGCGCAGTGGGCTGGACCCGGAAGCGTCACGACGAGCGAGTCTCTACCAGACCTTCCACAGCGCGAACGCTGGTGTCGTGGCGATCACCGCTGCCCTGCGTGTGCTGCGTCGGGTCGACGAGGTACACACGTTCCGGTTCGCCGACCTCGAGCACCTGGCCCAGTACGCGGCCACCAACCCCAACTATCACCTCGGCCCCGAGCTGACGGCCGACCCGGCGCGGCTCGCCGCCGCGCTACGCGAACGACTGCCCGACACCACGGCAACCACCACCTCCACCGTCACCTACCTCGTCCTCGAACGCCCATGAGCCCGGCCGTCCACACCAAGCACTACACCGACCCGACACGCGGCACCGCCGCGCGCGGCCACCTGCGCTGGCTGACGAGCCCGCCCAGCGGAGTACGCCTGCCACACCTACACCCAGGCGACGGCACAACGCTCATCTTCGAATACGTCGCAGGACCCAATGCGGCGCCCACCGATCTGCCGGCGGTGGCGACCACGCTCGGGCGGTTGCACGCCGCCGCGTACGCCCACGAACTGCGTCACGCCCGCCTCGAACAACCATTTCGCACGGCGACCGGTCTTGTTATCCCTGCCTCGATCCCGAAGCAGTCGCCGAGTTTCGAACGATTCGGTTGACCACTTTGGACCCGCTCTATCGGGAGGACGCAGACGGGAACGACGACTTGTCGGACGACGAGATGGACGACGAGGTCGAAACGGTGTTCCATGACGAGGTGCGAGCCCGCGCCTCCGCTGACCGGCGCCGACTAGATCTGGAAGACCGCAGACAAACGTAGCCCTGCTGGACTGCGAGCGCTGCGGTGAGCCTCCGGACTGTGCGGGTGAGGTTCACTTCCAGAGCCGCATTGCGCCGCCCCGCTGGTTGAGAGTTGGTCGGAGTCGTCGGTTGGTCCCAGGACACAGGCCGTGATCGCTCGACGGGGCTGCCCACGTGCGCGGGGAGGATCGAGGCGTAGGTATCGGCGGTGATGGCGATGCGGAGGTGCCGAGCACGGCTTGGATGTCCCGCGTGTCCTTGGCCATCCTGCTCGCACGGCGGCACCGCCTTCAGTCCATGCTTGCGAGCACCACACGCCGTTACCCTGCGACCGCATCCTGCGGACTTTTAATCCTCACTAAGCGACTTTGTATCCGTTACCGAGCGTAAAACGCCGTCGTCCGGATTCTCGCCCGCTAATCCACGTGGAGGGCGCCGAGTATCGGCAGGTCAGGGTAGTCATCACGGGTCGTAGTCGCCCGACTGGCAGTCGCGCGCTGCTCAAATCCAAATTCTAGGCGTGAATTCCAGCCAGGGTCGTTGGCATCCGAGCACCCACGGAGCACCCATGGGGTCGGGGTTCGGGTCGGCTGGTTCCTCGGTGGTGGCGCCGCCACCGCGGCGGTGCTGCGCAAATACGGTTGATCAAGCCCTACGTGACCTCGAACGCGAGGTTGTACGCCTCACGTCGAAGCTCGGGCATCCAGTCGACCATTTCGGCGGCGACGCGTCGATGCTCTGGATAGGGCAAGGCTCCGGTTGGCGCACGCGGCAGGCGAGCGCGGCATCCCCCTTTTTTTGGGCTTAACCGCATGCCGTCGCGTCACGTCGGGTAGCCCCGACGCCTTGGTCATGCAGCCAGGAACAGGCCGATGACGGCTAGAACGAGTGTAAAAGCGCCGCCGAAGGCCATGCCGCCCGCGATGATGGCGGCCGCGGGGCGCTGACCTGACAGCCACGCCAGGACACCGCCGGCGACACCGACGATGACTGAGAACAGCAGCCCGACCGCGAGCCAGAGCCCGAGTAGGCCGAGGTCGATCTTCACGGTGTCCTCCACCTCGTAGGCGATTCAATAACTCTACATATAGCAGAGAAGGACTATAACGAGAGATCGGTCTCAAGTCGAGCGCGACGAGGTACAGTGGTCTACATGGAGGACATCAGGCTGACCAGCACCACGGTCCTGGTGCTACAGGTTCTTTACGAGCAGCACGTCGTGTACGGGCTTCAGGTAGCACGCGACACCAAGTTGATGACCGGCACCGTGTATCCGATCTTGACCCGACTCGAGCGGGCGGGATGGGTGGCGAGCGAGTGGGAGGCCGGCGATGACGCGGACGACGACCGCGGCGCCCGGCGCCGGTTCTACCGGCTAACGCCGCCCGCCCGTGAACACGTTAGTGAACTGCTTGCCAAGCGGACGCGAGAGCAAGAGCGTGCGCAGGAGCGGGCAGCGCGTCTTCGGCCCATCCCGGGCGTCCAGCCGTAATCGAACGACGACTCGCGAGGACGGATTACGCCCGTGGATCTCCTCTTCAACCCGGCCTTCTGGGTTAGCACACTGTTCACGCTCTTGGTCACCGCCGCCGCTACTAACGTCTTCGGGCGGCTGGCCGACTTCCGCGAACTTCGGGCCAACGAAGAGGTCCAAGCTCTCATCGACGGCGTCGAGACCGTTGAGGGCGGTGCCGAGCTTGCCCGGCGCTGGTCGCGTGCATACGACATCACTCCCCGCCGCTTGCGTCCATGGCGCGCACGGAAGATCGCTGAGGAGGCGCGCGCGTTCCATGCCGCCCATCGCGATGAACACCACACGGGTTTCGCAGAACGGGCTCACTCCGAAAGTGAGGAAGGCGGCGTAGATCAGCCGTTCAACAGCGCCGGACCAACTCCGACAGCAACGGCCACCAACGCGGGCGTGTCCTTGGCGGAGGAGAGCAAGGCAGTCGTCGTGCCGGGCGTGAGCTCGGGCGTGTCCTTAGCGGAGGAGAGCAAGGCAGTCGTCGTGCCGGGCGTGAGCTCGGGCGTGTCCTTGGCGGAGGAGGACAAGGCAGTCGTCGTGCCGGGTCGGACCGCGATCGTCGCGCTCACCGAGGAGGCGAAACCAAGCCCCGAACAGGCAGAAGACCCCGTGGCCTCTAAATCCTCAAGGGCAGTGGTCGAGGCGTTTGCCAGTGTTATGTACCTCGCTGTCGCCGCCATCGCCGGTGGCGAGGAGGGCCGACAAGTCGCCCGCCAGCTCAGGTGGGACCGACCGAACTTCGACGAGCCGTATCACCTGTTCCGCGAAGCCGTTTCGAACCTGGGCGGTGCGTTCACCATCCGGCGGGATCGGATCGTCAGCCGTATGAGGCGCACGCTGCGACGACGACTCCCGGCGCTATCGCCAACGCTCTATGCGCTGGTCGATGCCGTGGTCGCGAGCACATTCTGGTCAACAGCCGTCACAGCAGTGGCCGTGGCTATCCCGTTCGTCGCCTGCTACAACTTCCTACACCGCGCGATCGCACTGCTACTAGTCCTTCCGGCGGGTATGGCGGCCGACCGCGGCAAGGAACGCGCTAGAGCCTGGTGGCGGACGCGGCAAGCGCGTCGACGCCGCCTACGCCCCCCACCGTCGAAGACCCCTCCTCCGCCACAAGGCCCGACAGGACGGCCACCTTTCTAGCCTCGGTGATGCGGTGTCGCCTCATCGATCACGTTGCCCAGGGGCCACCTTTGTGGTGCGGGTGCTGTCCGAGCCAGTGCCGCATTGACTGACCCATGAAAACCTCGCGCTCGGTTCACGGTCGCACTCGGCCACCACGTCCGCTATGTCGACCCGACGCCCGAGGAAATGGCAGCCGCCTGATCAACCGCCATGGCCTGCCCCCAAGCATGGCGAGGTAGGCAGTCGAGACGATGACCTGCCTGGCCTCCGGCGCCTGGGGCGCCCCGACCACCGCCGTCGCGGATCTCACCGGACGCGAACCACACGCGTTCCAGGACTGCCTCGCCGACCACCTCGCCGCGTTCCGCCGGCAGCAACGCCGACGACGGCGGCGAGTAGCAGGACTGCAGCGGCGCGCGGGCTCGGCAGTGGCTGGGATTGATGAGGCTCGGTGGACAGTTGCGTTATCGAATCGCCTCGGCAGCTACAGCGAGGCGGTGCGGCGTCGGTCGAATCTGCGTTGCCGTCCTCGCGAGCAAGACAAGCCAAGCGGGGCGTACCCGTTCGCGATCCCCGCCGCGGTGGACAAATCGGATGCGCTGACAGGTCACGAGGGCGGACGATGGCCCCCAACCCTGACGAACGAGAAGTGAGGTTCCTGCGATGAACGACGCTCCCGACGTTCGCCTGCTCGCGCGGGCCGGCCGGGTGTGCCTGGACCAGGCCGACGCGTTGCAGCAGACCCTGGTCCGGGTGCACGGGGCCATCCCGCCGCCGGGATCGGCGGCCGGTGGCGACGAACGGGCGCTGCTGTCCATGGTGCGTAGCCAGGATCGGCAGAGGTTGTGGGCCGACTGTGTGCTGACTGCCATGCACCAGGGTGTGCACGTCGCCGACCACGTGCGTTCGCTGGGCCTGTTGCTCTCGCACGTGCGGGAGCAGAGCGCACCGGTTTATGCGCACGCCACGCTGGCCCGCGGCGCGGTCGAGTCGGCCGCCTGGCTGCGGTGGCTGCTCGCCGACGGCGAGCCGTTCCCTACCCGGTTCGGTCGGGGGATCGCGCTGCTGATCGAGGACATTGGAAAGGCCGCCCACGCGGCTGAGCAGTTGTCCGGCAAGTCGTATCTGCCAAAGCCGGCGCTCGTCGAGGAGCACAGGAAGCAGGAGCTGCTAGGCCGGCTGGCCGCTGCCCGGATCGAGACAACGCTCAACGCGCCCGGCACGGCGGTCGCCGCCGTCCGCGTCAACCCAACCACAGATCCGATCCCAGTAAGCAGGCCAGTTAGCGGACTGGTGCAGGATGCCTTTGCCGACCTGCCTGCGGTGTACAGCCTGCTGTCTGGGGTCGCGCATGCCCGCCCCTGGGGTCTCGCTGACAGCGCCCAAGTCATTGGCCGTGACGCGTCCTGGCGAGCGGACCCGGTCGTGGTTACCAACTCCGTACTGATTTGCCTGCTCGCCGCGCATCGGACAGCAGCGATCTTCGCCGCCTACCGAGGCTTCCCCGACGACGCGGGCGTGCAGCAGATGCGGCGCCGCCATGACGACCTCGACCGAGAACTGGTCACCTTCGGTCGCCGCAACGGCCATCTCGCCGTACTGCGACGGCCGACTTCTACGTGACCAATACACCGAGTTGGTACTCGAAGCGCTCGGCCCCGATGCCGGCCTTCCGCAGGCCTTGTGGCCGCACGGCCCGATGTAGAAGGAAGGCTGTAGCCCCGCTCCGCCCCTTCGCCATGGCGGTGGGAGCCGATGGACCAAATGGCTCGTCCGTTGTCGGTGTAGAGTCTCGGCGCTGATGGCATATCGCAGCGCCTCGACCTCGGGTTCCGGGCCTTGTCTCAGGCGGTGTCACGGGGGTTGAGTCTCAAACTGAAGGCATTTCCTCGGCTGCCCCGGCGCCCACGTAGTGCCGTAGGGCACCTCCAGAATCGGCCACGCGGGTACGCCCGAGCCACTGGGCACGGGGCCGCTCGGTTCCGAAGGACCGGGACGGCACCCGAGCTCGGGCGTCAGGAGCGTCGAGTTGTGACCACGGCGGCGGGACAAGAGGTACCCGTAATACTTGGCAACCCGCCTGTGCGTGTGCGGGCATGGCGCTTGTTGGGCGGACCACAACTTGCCGCTGTAGGCGGCTGGTCAGCCTTACGGCGTTCGGCCGGTGCCTGGGCGCCCATTCGAGCGCGTAGTCGGCAGGTGCTCCCAGCCAGGTACGCCACAGGTGAGGTTTGGGCTTCCGGAACTTTGTCGGTCTCAGTCATCGCCTCGAAGTTGCGATACTTTCTTCGTGTTCGAGCCGTTCATCAAGGGCGGCATCAGGTGGTCTTTGCCGCCCCATGATGAACAGCAGCGGAGCGTGGTCGTCCAGGTTCTAATCTGGTCGGCCGAGGTCTCCTGGTGGCCAGGCTTCCAGTTGGCTATCGGACCGTAGGTTCCACACCCAGTAGCCGGACGCCGGGATGTGGAAGCCGTCGTACGCGGCGTCGAACTCGTCCCGACTGACCGTGTTGGTGAACGCATAGTGGAACTGCTCCTTGGCGAAGCCCACCGCGCAGTGTCGGTTACCGGGTTATTGACGATCGGGAACAGGGACTTGATCTGGGACGGCGGATTAACCCGCCGCCCTCGGGTGGCGCCGAGTCGATCACCGCAGCGGCGGAGCCCAACCCGCGATTGACCAGGAATGGGTGATGGTCTCGCCGAAAAAAGTGGGCCATGATGATCGGTGGACGGTCCTCGAACTACGCCGCTGCTATTCGTCGCTCGTCGGGTTTGTGTTGGCGCGTCGTCGCTGCAGTGGCTGCTTGGTCGAGAGGCTATTGCGGCGTTATCACGACGGCATGGTGACGCTGGCCGATACCTGACTGAAGGTGCGACCTTCTGTGGCTTCGGCGGGATCCTAGATGCATGCCCACCGAACTGGCATTCCAGGCCGACACCATGATCCAGCCGGGCGATCCGGTGTCGCTTGGCAGGGCTCTGGTCCGGCCGTATGAACGGATCCGGCTGCTCGCGCTCTGCCCGTACGACGCGCAGGCCGACGTGGAGGTCGTGCTGACCCACGTGGTTGGCGAGGGCGGCGCCGGCCCGCTGGACCGGATTGTGCTGGTGCCGGGCAGTCTGCTCAATCGGGTGTACGACGTGCCCGGCGAGGTCCTCGCCGTGACCGCCACCTCGATGGCGGACGCGCCGACCGGCGCGATCGTCTACCTCTGGGGTTTCCGCTCGGGTGAGGGCTCGCCACCGGCCCCGCCGCGGCCGGCTCCGGTGACCGCCCTACGCATTAGCGCCGTCCTCGGCGACGGGGCCGGCACCGTGCTGGAACCGCTAGGCGCGGGCGTATTGGTTGCGGTGGACGGCGGCCCGATCGAGATGACCGACGACTCCGGCGAGGTTACCGTCCCGGTCGAGCCGGGGACCCATCAGATCAAGGCCGACCTGCCCAGCATGCTCGTAGGCATCACCGCGGCCGAGGCGGTCGCCGGTAGCACGACCAAGGTGACGATCGCGCTGGTGGAGTCAGCAGACCGGACCGAGCCGGTGGACCTGAACGTCGCCGAGCTGGTCAACGGGGCGCTGCCGCTGGACGCCGCCACCATCACAATCGGCTTCGCCCGACCCGACGGGAGCCCGGTGCACATCGAGACTGCGGTGCAGGTGGAGGCGTCGGCAGCGGGCACCGTCGAAGACCTGACCGACTACTTCACGGTGGACGGCGGGACCCTGATCGCGACCGGAGCGTCCGCGACAAACGTGGTGGCCGTGATCGCCGGCCTGACCAGCGACGCCCGGCTGTACGCGCGCGCAATGGACGCCGACGGACATGTTTACGAGGACGACGTTGTCGTGGGGGCCGGTGTTTATCGAGTCGAAGGTCTCCTGGTCGCGCCAGCCTCGGCGATCGACCTGCCGCTAACCGGCCTCACCATTTCCTCCGAGTCCGCCAACGGCACGCAGAACCAGGTGGAAAGCGCGGCGGACGGCACGTTTTTGCTCGCCGACCGGCCCGGCGGGATGATCGCCGTACGGGTCGCCACTGAGCACGACGGCCGGGTGTTCACCGCCGAGGCGCTGTTCCCGGTCGACGGCGACAAGCAGCTGACAGTGCGCCCGCTCACCACCGCGGACGTGCAGGCCGGGGTCGCCGAGTTCGAGGTCGTGAGCCTCGCGCCGCCGCCGCTGTCCCGCTCCGCGGCCCGGTCAGAGCCCGACACGCCGGCGCCGATCACTGCTCTGTCTGCCGACGCCAGCGTGTCTGTGACGGCCGTCGGCGAGGGACAACGGGTCACTGCGGTAGAGACTGTCACCGTCCCGCAGGGCACCGGCACGGTGCTACTCGACTACGCCGTGAGCACCGCCGAGTACCCGAAATGGGTGCTGGAGCAGAGCCGGTTCAACGACACATGGGACGTCCTCCTGCTGGCGGACGGCGGCACCGTACTGTTCCGCCTTGGCCGCTGGGTGAACAGCCAGCTCTGGACTGCGCCGACCTGGAACGCGACCGGCGGCACTGGCACTTACCAGGAAGAGATCGACGTGTCAGCTCTGACCGCCGACGCCGACGCCGGTCTCACGCTGCGGGCCTCCGCCACCAACATCGGCGATGACCTCCTGCCCACCCAGCTCGTCGCCGCGATCGCCGCGGTGCGCCGGTTCGCTATCGAGAGCGTGGACTGGCCGGACCCGGACCGGTTCGTCAGCATCCCTCGTCCCGGCGTGAACAACACTTTCCCCCGCCGGCTTTCCGTCCAGTACGCCAAGCCGGAGGACTATCAGCTGACTGGCCTGACCGTCGAGCTGTTGGACAGCACAGGTACGGCACTGCAGACGATATTTGATGGCGGCCTGGACAGCCCCCGGGTGACGCTCGTTGGTGACGACCGGCTGGAAGTGTTTGTCACCTTTGACCCGGGGGCGCCAGCCTGCGAGGTGGAGTCGACGCCGCCGCCATCCGACACCGTCGGATACCGCGTAGTGCTTCGCGGCACCGACGAGAACGGCGCCGCGAAGGAGACCGATCCAAAGGACCACACCGGCCTCGTCGCGCTATGGCGGATGCCCGACAACATGCCCCGGTACTCCCGGCGCGAGCTGGGCGGCGACGACTGGTCGCGGCGGTTTACCTACGAGTGGCTCGATGCGCATCGGCTCACCATCACCGCGGTCAACGACATCTCTGGCGAGCACGGCGGCTATTTCAACCCGCACACCAGCCACCGGCAGGGCTACGACATGGACGTCTTCCACCCGCTGCCGTTGCTCCCTCCGGGGTCGTCCGGGGGCCAGAACTACTTCGCCCTGGCCGCCCTGAGTCGACGCACGCTCGCCGGCGACCAGGTCGCGCTCGGACAGCTCAAAGGCTGGGTCGCCTATACCCGGCAGTGGCTCGACGCGATGATCGCGGACCCGGACGTGTTAAAGATGTGGTACCTGCACGGCTTCGGCGACACCTTCTCCGGCGTAACCGAGCTGCGCGCCGGCTGGGGGGAGGAACTGCTGACCAGCGGCGGGTACGCCGGGCCTGGCGGCCACACGATCGACCTCGGCCTGGGCTGGTGGCCGAACCGCACCAGCACAAAAATCGGCTTCGACAATGGCCACAACGACCACGTGCACGTCCGGCTGCGGCCGGCCCCGTGACCTGGCCGGCCACAGTGAACTCGCGCCTTTATAGGAGTCTGTCAACTTCCTGGCCGGTGGGTTGCGGACGGAGGAAACCCGACCAGACAATCGCGGGATCTCCACTAACCCCGAATTGCTTTTCTCATTCGCAAGATCGAGCCTGCGTTTCCGTTGATAGGGCGTTCGATGGGCTCCCAACACTCGCCGTACGGTCGGAACTAGGTGGTGGACCCGATTGAAAGTCGATGACTTAAGCGTTCACGCTCTGCTTTACTCCGTGCATCACGACTCGCTGCGGGCGCTGTGGATCGAGGATGAGGATCGCCGAGAGGTCGTCCTGTGTCGCACCGACGAGTTCCTGCACGAGGCGGACGCCCTGCGCGAGGAGCTGGGCCGCACATTTGAGGTCGCGATCGGCAGGATGCCATTGCTCAACCGGTTCATGACAACGTGGGGACGCATGCTCGTGCCGGCGGAGATTCGCGCCCATCCGCCTGACGTGCTCGTCGTCGTGCCGCACGCCCTGGTGCACGACCTGCCCCTGCACCTCGTCGTGACTGACATCGGAGGCCCGCTCGGCACAGTCTGTGGAATCGCGTACTGCAGCGGGATGACCCTGTTCCAAAGATGCGCGTCGCGTAATCCCTTGCGACGACTTGACCTCGACACCTGGCGGTTCGAAGAGGAGGCGGCGCCGCGGGGTCACCGGACCGGACGCACCCTGCGGGTCGGCGGGGTCGACGTCTTGGCCGCCCACGACGACGGGTTCGAGCGGCTGGCGGCCGCCCTTGCCGCGTCCTTTCGGGATGGAGAGGTCACGACGGTGGGTGGCCAGGACCAGGAAGGGGCGTCCTGGATGCGGCCCATGCGCCTTGACCGCCGCTTCGTCCTCTCCCAATTCGACGCGCACCGTGAGTCCCTCGTCGACCGCGGACCCGACGTCCTGTGCATCGTGGCGCACGGCGATCTCGATCTGGAGCGGCATCAGCTCTCCGGCCTGCTGCTGGCTGCACCGCCACGCGGCATCGGGCTGCACAAGGTGGATTTCACCGTCGACGGGAAGCGGGTCAGGCGCACCCTCCTTCCGCTGCGAGTGGCCCCGCCGGTTAACACGGCGCTGGTTA
Organism: Phytohabitans aurantiacus; assembly: GCF_027923225.1. Lineage (GTDB taxonomy): Bacteria > Actinomycetota > Actinomycetes > Mycobacteriales > Micromonosporaceae > Phytohabitans > Phytohabitans aurantiacus. Next base: position 58,404 of record NZ_BSDI01000019.1, on the reverse strand, counting down.
CCGAGGTGCTAACGGCAGCGGAGTTGGAGCTGTCGGGTACCAGCAGCAGCGAGCTTGTCTGTCTGCTGGGCTGTTCGGCCGGATCGGGACGGCTGCTGCAGGCCGATGAGCCAGCGAGCTTGGCCGAGTCGTTTTTGAAACTCGGCTCGCCGTCGGTCGTGGCCCCAATGTGGGATGCCCACGTCGATGCCACCTACGAATGGATGGCCTGCTTCTTCGAGGCGTGGATACAGCGTGGCAAGCCGAAAGCGCTCGCTGGCCGGGACGCAACCGCCGAGGTGTCTACTCGATACGGCCCTGAGCGCGCTGGCGTTCTGACGTTGAGAGGAGACTGGCTGTGACTGGACCGGTGACCGCAGGGGATCCGTGGGGTCGGCTGCACGAGCTGAGCGATCCGGAATGGCAGGCCCTGACGGACGCGACCTTCCACGTGATCCAGGACGAAGCCGACGGGGCAACTCTAGTGGACGCGACGAGCCCGCCGGTCTGGCTTCGCCGCCAACTCCGGTCGGAGTTAGCCAGCGAGGGCCTGCCCACGGACGACCGGACGGTCGATCGGCTCGTGACAGATGACCGTACCGCGCGACAGGTATCGCTGGCGATCATCGAGGGGATCGCCAGCGATCCGGATCTTAGGGAACGGATCGAGCAGGCATACCGTGCACGCCGCGGCATGATGGTCATCGAGGGTGGCGTGCTCATCGGCGCCGCGCTGCTCCTGCTGGTCGCCAAGCTCCGGCGGATCCGGGTCGAGAAGGGCAAGCTCGACGTGCAGTTCTACCAGGCGAGCGACACCGCGTTACAGCAGGTTCAGGACATCCTGGGTCAGCCCTGATGTGCCGCGGGCCTACGCCCGCACCTATAGCGGACACCGAAGCGGGGTTCGATGTTGACGCAAGTCCTCCACTGGGATTTGGTGCGCGATCCGTGGTTCTTCGATTTCGGGCGTGACGCTCTGCCCGACCCCACCGCGATCGCGCTCTACCAGTTCTGGGGAAGGGCGGAGTACTCCGAGGTCGCGGACGGGTTGCGCCTTCCCCACCAGCGCCGGGAGCAGATGACCGATTGTTGGATGACGCTACTGCGCGGTCGCCGGGTGGGTTCCTACGACACGTGGCAGCACATCGCCCGCGCGTCCCGCGACGTCGCGGCATCGAATCCGGTGGCGGCCGCCATCATCGCGCTCTACGCGTTGGCATGGTGGGAGGGACAACTGGGGACTCGCCTCTACCAGGAGCGGTGGCCCCACCTACCGTACGGACTGCACCCGAGCTGGCATCTGTTTCCCCTCGTTGCGGCGCAGAACCTCCTGGAGTCGAATGCCATCTGGGCGTCGCGGCGCCTGGCCCGCACCGTAGTCGGGGCTGTCGAGAACTCCAGCGGTTGGAACGGCGACCGCAACCCGGACGTCACCGCGGACTGCAGGGCGACACTGCGAAGTGTCGATCGCCGGTACACCGAATGCGTTGACAACCTTGCCTGGGAACTGCGCGAAAGCTGCCGCACCGAGCAGCCGAACTTCCGGCCCGAGGTGGCCGCCCTGTTCTGGAGCCTGGGCGACGTGCCGCACGCAAACCTGTTGCGCGACACACTGCTCGTGCCCTCGCGTGAGGTGATCAACCGCTTGGTCCAACGGTCGATGCAGGTAATCCACCTCGATCCCGGCGTGCAGTGGATTTGGCTGGGGCTGCGTGACCGGCCACCGTTCCGGTTGCGAGAGCACCGTGAACTTTTCGTGTCCATCAACATGGTCTGGAGCGACATGCGAAGCCTCGATCTCCAGCGCGGGGAGATCGAGGGTGAGCACCTCGTCGACCTTCATAGCACGAGCGAGGTGACCCCCAGCCGGGCATATGCCAGCGCCATCGTGGAGTTCCACGCAAGCGGCGTGACCCCCACGACGCTGGCGCAGCTGTCGGACGCGCACCTGGCGAACGCCGGGCAGTTCGGACTGCATGCCCCGGAGTCCCTGCTCCGGCTCCGATCGCTGCTGACCCTCCTGGTCGACCCCGCCGAACTCGGCTCCGGGACGCGGTCGCGGAGCGAGTTGTGGGAGATCCTCGCCGGTTTCGCCGCCGACATCGTCGAGGCGCGTGAACGAGACCGGCGTGACGCCTACGACCGCAGGCTCGACATTCCCTTCTACTACGTCGAACGTAGCTACCCGGGATCGCTGGCGCGCGCACTCGATCTGACCGAGCGCTACAGGGCAGCGGGTCAGTGGTACTGGCGGTATGTACTGGCGCACCCGGCCGAGTCGACCAAAGCCGAAGCGCGGCATCTGCTCGCACGCGAGCGGCAGCTGGTAGAGGAGCTGCGCAGCAACCATTTCCTGCGCCTTCTCCCCTTCCTCCCCCAAGGGTACGGCCGACTCGTCGCCTCCGATTTCGGCGCGGGTGGCGAAGGCGATGCCAGCCACGTGGAGCGCGACCTACAGCGGCTCGCCGAGGCGGCCCGCGACACCGCGCAATACCTGGCCGCCGAGCTTGACGACGTGGCGCAGCGGTTGGCCGCAATCGATCAGTGCTACGCGGCGGCACGCCTGCCGCGGCACGCCACGGTCGATGACTTCGCGGCCCTACTCAAGCCGAAGTAGCGCCACCACCAACGAGTCCAGTCCCACATCGGTGTCGGAAATGACATCCATCCGACATCGGTGATGGGATTCCGACATGGAAACGGGACCCTACAGTCGGCGACGTCAGGGGCGGCGGTCACCGGAAGTCGCGCGACGCTGGGCGGGTTGCGATGGTCAGGGGGCGTAGCTGGTCGGCGACGAGGTTGAGGACGCCGGAGGCGGATTCGAGGATGCCGCGGACGAGTAGTGCGGAGCTGGTGCGGGCGATCTTGCGGTAGCGGTTCCACGTGCCCTCAGAGACGACGACGTTGAGCATCCCGGTTTCGTCTTCGAGGTTGATGAAGGTGATGCCGCCGGCCGTGGCGGGGCGTTGTCGGTGGGTGACGAGCCCACCTACGAGAATTCTGGTCTTGTCGGGGACGGTCTTGAGTCGGGCGATCGGTAGCGCGCCTTGCGAGTCGAGCGTGGCGCGGATGAGGGCGATGGGGTGGTTGTCCGGGGACAGGCCGGTGGCCCAGATGTCGGCGACGAGGATGTCCACATCGTTGAGACCTGGCAGGGGCGGGGCGGTGTGGCCGGTGATGGTGCCGGGGAGGCGGTCGGGTTTGTCTTGGCTGGCGGCGCCGGCCGTCCACAAGGCTTCGCGGCGGTTGATGCCGAAGCAGGCGAAGGCGTCGGAGGTGGCGAGCGCTTCCAGGTGTGCGGTGGATAGTTCGGCGCGGCGGGCAGTGTCGGCGATGCTGGTGTACGGGCCGTCTTGGGTGCGGGCGGTGACGATGCGGGTGGCGGTGTCGTCGGTGAGGGTGCGGACCTGATCGAGGCCGAGGCGGATGGCGGGGCCGTCGAGTCCCCAGTGGTGTGGTGGTTCGCGGGGTGCGGAGCCCCACCGGGTTTCTGGTGTGGATTCGAGGGTGGCTTTGACGTGGGAGGCGTTGATGTCGGGGCGGCGGACTTCGACGCCGTGTCGGCGGGCGTCGTCTACAAGGGACTGTGGGCTGTAGAAGCCCATTGGTTGGGCGCCGAGTAGGGCTGCGGTGAACGCGGCGGGGTGGTAGCGCTTGAGCCACGCGGAGGCGTAGACCAGGTAGGCGAAGCTCATGGCGTGTGATTCGGGGAAGCCGTAGTTGGCGAACGCGGACAGTTTCAGGTAGATGTCGTCGGCGACCTCGGGGTTGATGCCGTTGGCGGCCATGCCGTCATACAGCCGGGCCTTGAGTTTGGCCATGCGTTCGGTGGAGCGTTTGGAGCCCATCGCGCGGCGCAGTTGGTCGGCTTCGGCGGGGGTGAAGCCGGCGCAGTCGATGGCGAGCTGCATCATCTGTTCCTGGAACAGCGGCACCCCCAACGTCTTCTCCAGACTCGGCCGCATCAGGGGATGGCCGTACACGGGTTCCTCCAGGCCGTTCTTGCGCCGAATGTACGGGTGCACCGATCCGCCTTGGATCGGCCCGGGGCGGATCAACGCGACCTCGACGACCAGGTCGTAGAAACAGGTCGGCTTCAACCTAGGCAGGGTCGACATCTGCGCCCGCGATTCGACTTGGAAGACGCCGACGGTGTCGGCGGCGCAGAGCATCGCGTACACCTCCGGATCCGTGCAGTCCAGACTTCCGAGGTCCAATGTGGATTCGAGGAAGTCGAAGGCGTAGTGCAGCGCCGACAGCATGCCCAAACCGAGCAGGTCGAACTTCGTCAACCCGATCTCGGCGCAGTCGTCTTTGTCCCACTGCAGAACGGACCGGCCGGGCATGCGCGCCCACTCGACCGGGCAGACCTCGGTGACGGGCCGGTCGCAGATGACCATGCCACCGGAGTGGATGCCCAAATGTCGGGGCGCGGAGAGAAGGGCGGTGGCGTAGGTGACGACGGGTTCGGGGACGCCTTCGACGGCATCGGGGGTGAGGGCGTGCCAGCGGTCGATGTGTTTGCTCCAGGCGTCTTGCTGGCCGGGGGAGTGGCCGAAGGCGCGGGCAACGTCCCGGATCGCCGAGCGGGGCCGGTAGGTGATGACGTTGGCGACCTGGGCGGTGTGCCGGCGGCCGTGCTTTGTGTAGACGTATTGGATGACTTCTTCGCGGCGGTCGGATTCGATGTCGACGTCGATGTCCGGCGGCCCGTCCCGCTCCGGGGCGAGAAAGCGTTCGAACAGTAGGCCGTGGGCGACGGGGTCGACGTTGGTGATCCGCAGGGCGTAGCAGACGGCGGAGTTGGCGGCGGAGCCGCGGCCTTGGCAGTAGATGTCGTGGTCGCGGCAAAACTTGACGATGTCCCACACGACCAGGAAGTAGCCGGGGAAGGCGAGCTGGTCGATCATCGCCAGCTCTTTGTCGATCTGCCGGTAGGCGTCCGGATGCGCCTGGACGGGCCCATATCGTTGTTGGGCGCCTTGGTAGGTGAGGTGACGCAGCCAGGAGGTTTCGGTGTGCCCGGCGGGCACGTCGAACGGCGGCAGTTTCGGCCCGATCAGGCTCAGGTCGAACGCGCATTCGGCGCCGAGGCGGGCCGCGGTCGGGACAGCGGTCGGGTAGCGGGCGAACCGGGCGGCCATCTCCACCCCGGAACGCAGATGGGCGGTCCCGGCCGCGGGCAGGTAGGGGTCGAGGTCGTCGAGGGCGGAGCGGGCACGGACCGCGGCGACGACGGTGGCCAGCCGCCGCCTCGACGGCGCGTGGTAGTGCACGTTGTTCGTCGCGACCACCGGCATCCCCGCCTGCTGGGCGAGAGCGGCGAGGGCGTCGTTGCGGTCCCGGTCCAGGGGGTCGCCGTGGTCGATCAGCTCGACCGTCACATGGTCTTTGCCGAACAAGGCGACCAGGCGGTCGAGCTCGCGGTTGGCGGCGTCGGGTCCGCTGGCGGCCAGGGCGGCGGGGACGGTGCCTTTGCGGCAGCCGGTCAGCACGGTCACGTGCCCGGCCAGGTGTGCGGCGGCGGCGTCGAGGTCGTAGACCGGCCGGTTCTTTTTGCCGCCGGCCAGGTGGGCCTCGCCCAGCACCGTCGCGAGGCGGTGATAGCCCTGCTGTCCTCGGGCCAGCAGCAGCAGATGCCGGCCGACCGGATCCGGCACCCCCGCCTGCCCGCTGGGCAGATCGAGGGACAGTTCGGCGCCGTAGACAGTGGGGATGCCGACCTCGGCGGCGGCGGTGGCGAACCGGACCACGCCGTAGAAGCCGTCATGGTCGGTGATAGCCAGCGCGTCCAAACCGAGCCGGACCGCGTCGGTGGCGAGTTCTTCGGGGTGGGAGGCGCCGTCCAGGAAGCTGAAGTTGGAGTGGCAGTGCAACTCCGCGTACGGCACCACACTCTGGCCGCGTACCAGGGTTGGTGCTTGGAAGCGGGACCGTTTGCGGCTGAAGGCCGGGCCGTCGCCGCCGTCCGCGTGCGCGAGCGGGTCGTCGACGGGCCCGCCGGCGAGGCGGCGTTGCAGCTCGTCCCACGGCATCTGCGACAGCGCATCGAACTGGGACATCACCAACCGCCGTAACCGTGCGAGGGGTCAGTCGAAGAGGCCGACCAGCAGCCAGCGGCCGCCGGTCTGGGCCAGGGCGACGGCGGTGCCGTCTTCCAGCAGCGCCTGCAACCGGGCCGCCCGCCGGCTGCTGGTTTCGTCCCACCAGCGTTCGTCTACCGGCCACGGCCCGAACCACCGGGTCACCTCCACCACGCCGGTCTTGCCGGGCATGCGTAGCTGGGTGGGTGGGCCGGACATTCGCAGCCGGGCGTCGACCACCACATCCGTGCCGTCCGCGGCGAGCAGTTGCACCGGTTCCTGGCCTGCGGTCAGCACCGGATGCGGTGGTGGGAGCGCGCCGGGCCACGGCCCATCGGGCCGGGCCGGAACCTTTTCGTCGCCGAACGGCAGCAGGGTGACCTGCTGGTCGGGGTCGCGGCCACCGCCAGGGACGCCGACCAGGACCGCGTCCGGACCTAACAGTCCCTGTACCCGGTGTGCGGCCCGGTGGGCCCGTTCCCGTCCGGGGCCGGCCTCACCCCACAAGCCGGGCTGTAGCCCACCGGTGCGGACCAAACCGTGCGGGGACAGCCGCAACCGCAAAATGGCGGAGGTGAGGCGGCGTTTGGTCAGCCAGCCATCGAGCTGCCAGCGGGCCCGGTCCGCGATCGCGGTCGCGGTCAGCAGCCCGTCGTGCCGCCACACCCGATCCAACTCTTGGCCGTCGACGGTGACCGCGGCGATCTCCAGCCGGGTGCACGCCAACCCGTGCCCCGCCAGCCGTTCGTGGAGCTTGACGGCCATGGCGCGGGCGGCGAACGCACCGACATCGACCCGGTCGATCGGATCCTCGAACTCTTCGACCACATCCAGGTCCGGGGGGTGTCCCTATGGTTTTTGTCAAGCAGCGAGGGCGAGCTTTTCTGCTGGTTTGTGCTGGTAGGTGGTGCGGGTGCGGAGCATGGCGTGTAGGACGTCGACGCGGCGGCGGGCGAGGCAGATGAGGGCGGCGTTGTGTTTCTTGCCTTCGGCGCGTTTGCGGTCGTAGTAGGCGCGGCTGGCCGGGTCGGACAGGGCGGCGAACGCGGACAGGAAGAACGCGCGTTTGAGCTGTTTGTTGCCGCCTTTGGGTGGGTGCTCGCCGCGGATGCTGGTGCCGGAGCGGCGGGTGACCGGGGCCAGCCCGGCGTAGGCAGCCAGGTGGCCGGAGGTCGGGAAGCCGGTGCCGTCACCGACCTCGAGCAGGATCCGGGCTGCGGTCCTGACTCCGATGCCGGGCATCGAGGTCAGGACCGAGGAGAGAGGGTGCGCATCGAGCATCCCCTCGACCTGGGCGGCGAGCTGGTCACGCTGGCGCAGCAGGTCCCGCAGAACCTCGGCCAGCCGCGGCAGGATCGTCTCGGCGGCGGCGGTGCCGGGAACGACTACGGTCTGGGCGTCGAGGGCGGTGAAGACCTGCTCAACGAGGCGGGTGCCCATGCGGGGTGCGCGTGCCTTGACGATCTCGGTCAACTTCGACCGGCCGGCCTTGCGCAGCCCGGCCGGGCCGCCGCACCGCGACAACGCTTCCAGGACGGCAGGATGCTGGACCTTCGGGCCCAGCACCCGCTCCAGCGGCGGGTGGATCTGGGTGAGCAGGCCACGGATCCGGTTGGCGATGCGGGTGACCTCGCCGGCGAGGTCGTCGTCGTAGCCGACCAGCATCTCCAGCTCGGCGAGCGTGTCGTCGCCGACGTCGACCCGGCGCAGCGTGTGCGGCAGGGTGCGGGCAGCGTCGGCGATCACGTAGGCGTCGCGGGCGTCGGTCTTCGCGGTGCCGGGGTGCAGGTCAGCGAGCCGGCGCATGACCAGACCCGGCAGGTAGCCGACCTGGTGCCCGCAGGCTCGGGCCACTGCGACAGGCAGGGCACCGATCGAAGCGGGCTGGTCGACCACGGCCAGGATCTTCCCGTGCCGGGCGAGCTTGTCGAACAATTTCCGCAGCCCGGCCTCGGTGTTCGGCAGCGCCGCGTCGTGCAGCCGCTTACCCGCCGGATCCAACGCGACCGCGTGATGGTCGGTCTTGCCGACATCCAAGCCCAGGAACACGCCGTACTCGTCGTGCACGCCTCGCCTCCCACGATCCATCATGGACTCGGCCGCTGGTCTGAGCGTCGGACTGCCGGCAGCCACGTTACGGAGAGACCTACCCCGAACACGGGACGGCCGGGTCCCTATCAGCGGTCTCCCGACGCCACCCGGCCCGGCGACAACACCCCCCGGATCATGCGAACGACAGGGGCAGTAAGTCATACCGGACCGAGCGACCGAGCAATCCCCGGCTGGGGACGATCAAAAAGGTAACGGGGGGGGGCTGCCGCACGTGCAACGGCCGATCGTCGTGTCCGGCGGCCAGCCGGTGTGCCAGGGCTCCGTCGATGCCGAACCGGGCGAACACATCCCCAGCCGGCAGGGTCGCGAACTGGCCCAGAGTGTGGATGCCGAGCCGGCGCAGCAGATCCGCCAACGGTGGCCGTTCCAGCTTGGCCACCGGCACGTCCGCCAGAAACGGTGGGGTGTGCCCGGCCGGGATGCTCTGACCGGCGCGGGCAGCCAGCACACCGGCGAAGATGCCGTCCGCGACCCCGACCTGCGCCTCCACCCCGGCCTGGACCGCGACCTGCTCCACAATCCGTTCCCCAGCGGCATCTTCACCGCCGAAGTAGCCGGCCGGGCCGCGGGCGGCGAACGCGCAGACCCCCGGCCGCAGCACCGCCACCCCGGCCGCGACCTGCTCTACCGCTGCCACCACCGGCTCAAACCCGGCCGCGTCCCGACCCTCATCGAACGCAACCACGACCAGCGTCGGGCAGCGGCCCTGCGCGTCCCGCTTACGCAGCCCACGCCGCACCCCGTGCGCACGCGCCGCCTCCGAACACGCCACCACCCGGTTGGCGTGCAACACCGCCACCGGATCCGTCGCCCCGGCCTCACCGCCCAGAACGGCCGCCACCACCGGCCAATCCGGACACCACACCACCATCGTCCTGGTGGCAGTCGGGGAGCTCATGCGACCACCCGCAGCTGCCGACCCGTCCTCACGTCGGACACATCAGGCTGGTCCAGGGTTCGCTGGAAGTCCGGGTCCGCGGGTAGCCACACCTGCCCGGTCCGTGGCCGGGCGGCCGAACCCCGACCGGACACCGCGATCGACAGGCGCCGGCACCGCAACCGGCCCCGCCCGAACCACACGCCCTCGTTCACCGTCAGGGTCAGCTGCGCCCCCGGCCACGCGCCCAACGCCACCAACACCGCACCAGCGTTCCGAGCACGCGCCGACAACTGCGTGTACACCGATGGCGCCAACCCGCCGGCAGCCGCCACTGCCACGACGTCGAACCCGTCTAGCAGACTCGCCGCCACCGTGGCCACCTCGGCACCGGGCTGCGGTACCACCATGAGCTGTTCGAGAACGACACCCATGCTCCGTGCTGCCGCCAACGACAGCCGCGGCACCCCGACCACGGCACACCAACTGCCCTGCCGCGTCGACTCCGCCACCAGCCCCAGCAGCAACGACGTCGCCCCCGAACCCGTCGCCGTCACCGCCACCGTCGAACCCCGCACCAGCCCTTTCGGCAGCAACCCTCGCAGCTGCGACCCGACCGGCAGCACCCGGTCGGTGCCCTGACCTGCCAGGGTGGCCGCCAAGGCACTGGCTGGCTTCACCCCGAGTTCCGCCGCAAGGCCCGCCACCGCCATCCACCCACGGTAGAACATTCGTTCGAAGGAAGCGAGAAGTGGCAGGTCAACGGTGGGCGTTATGCCGCCAGTGCTCGCCTCGTGTACTAGATGCCGGGTTCTTGATCGAGGCACACCGCCCGCGAGGGCGGTCCTCTGGCTCCGTGCGGTGGGCGACCGGCTGTCTATAGCGGTTGGTCGTCGGCGTCTGCCGTGATCCTCGCGTACTCCGTGCCGTCCAGGAATAGGCGAGCCGCGGCCACAGCGTGAGCGGCGGCCCGTTCCAGCCGATCGGTCGGTATCTCAGGCAGATCCGCGGCGAGGCTGTGCGCGGCGGCGGTCACCGCGGTGTAGTCCAGGTCGTCTCGAAGACTCATGCCCGTGAGCGTGCCGGCCGCTGGTGCGTGGTGGAAGCCGCCCAAGTCAGGCGATTCGCGTCGCCGAATACGCCTGCGGTGCCTACGTAGGGCAGCCGAGGATCGGATCATGACCAGCCCGCATGCCAGGGGCCCAACGGTGCGGTGACACCGCGCAGCCGGGCACCCGACAGCCCGCCGGACACCCTCCGTCCGCCGGTCGAGCCGATGCTGGCCACCCCGGTCGACCAGCTACCAGAAGGCGACGACTGGTGTTACGAACCGAAGTGGGATGGTTCTCCAGAGAGACTGAGGTGTCTCGGGTGACCCTTCCTGCGTGCCTGCCGAGGGTGTGGCTTCGTTAGGCGGTCGCATACTTTTCGATCGCTTTCGAGGTTCTCCATGCATCTGTTCTTTGCGGACGTCCAGAAGGTTCACAGGGTTGGCGGTGTGCCTGGGCTGAATGCTGCGGAGCTGCCTGGGATGTTCGCGCGGTCGGCGCCGGCTGCGGGTATGCCGGTTCTGCTGTCGGAGTCGATGTGGCCGGTTGAGCCGTTGTGTAGTTGGTTTCGGGAGCTGAGTTTGAATCGGCGCAGTGTCAAGACGATGCGCGCGTACGCGTACACGGCGTTGATGCTGCTGCGGTTTCTACGCGCACGGGGCCTGGACCTGGCGTCGGCCACGGAACAGGACGTGCTGGAGTTTCGGCGGTGGCGGCTCGACGACGCTGAGGAGACCGTCAGCGAGGCGGCCTGGGATCGTGACGCGGCGGCGGTCGGGTGTCTGTACGACTTCCTGGTGCGGCAGGGTGTCGTCGAGCGGCGGCCGTGGCGTAGTAAGAGGCGGCAGCAGCGGTCGTTGTCCAGCGGGACCCGTCGTGACCTGCGGGTGCGGCATATGGAGTTGGACCAGTACCTGTACTTGCGAGACGTTGGGTTCGGCGGTCTCGCCGCGGACGGAGGACTGGACGAGCGGTTCCGTGGCTGGCGTCCGCACCGCAACCGCGCGTCCTGCGAGCTGGCGCTGCTGACCGGGATGCGGGTTCAGGAGTGGTCGACGCTGCTGCTGATCGAGCTGGGGCTGCTCGACGAAAGGCGGCCCCGTGCGGTCGACGTGGAACTGGGCGCGTGCGCGAAGTTCGGGCATCCCCGCTCGGTCTATGTTCCAGCGGACGCGATGAATCTGCTGGAGGGGTACCTGCTGCTGGAACGTCCCGACATCGTCGCCAAGGCCCAGGACACGCTGCGGCGCGCTCACCGGGAACTGTTCGTCGTCACGCGGCTGGAGGCGGACGGCGCGAAGGTCCGCGGCGTCCTCGACGGACACACGGTCACCCGGTCGGTCCGGGGCATGGACCCGCAGTTGCGGCGTATCGCGGTGCGTGAGACTGGCGACGGGCTCGACCCGCTGGCGTTGTTCATCGGCGCCGGCGGCCGGATGCTGACAGCGTCGGGGTGGGATCGGGTGCGCTGGACGGCCTGGGAGCGAATGACGGCGCGTGCGACCGGCTCGACGGCTGTCGTGTTGCCGCGCCGGTGCTGGGTCTACCACGACCTGCGGCACACGTTCGCGCTGAGGCTGTTGATCTATCTGACCAGGCAGGCGTTGGATGATGGTCGCCGGCAGCAGGCGCCGATGTCGACGCTGCTGGACCACATGAGCGGGAACCCGCTGTTGCAGGTGCAGCGGCGACTTGGGCACGCGAGCCCGGCCACAACCTACCGCTACATCCGCTACTTGAAGGACCCGATGCGCGAGGTCGAGGAGGCGTTTCGGGCGTGGACCGCGGCTGGCGGGGCCAACTACGCCGACATCGCCCGGCACCTGCTGGCGTTGGAGGTCGACGATGCCGCGCCGCGGTGAGCACCGGTCCGGGTTCCCGGCGGCCAGCGCCCCAGACCCCCACGTCTCCCGGATCGGCATCCGCCAGGTGACCGTGCCGCGCAACGGTCAGCAGGCCATGAAGTCGGCCACGGTGGTGCTGTCGTTTCGCCCGGAGGCGTTCCGGTGCGCTGGGCTGGCCGCCGAGCTGGCCGACGAATGGGTCGAGCTGGTGCAGGTCGGGCGCCTACGTGAAGGCGCGAGCCGCAGTTACCTGAGCGCTATGCGCTGTTTCCTGAACTACGTCGATGCCCAGGTTCAGAACGCTGCCACGGCGTCGCTGGCCAGGGCTGAGCCGGACCTGCACCACGCGGTCAATGAATGGGTGCGCATCCTGCCGTCCAAGTACGCGCCGGGCTCGCGGATGCCGGGCTGGCACGCCGGCCACGTCCGGACGCTGATCGCCCGACGCGCCGAGCACCCCGATCGTCCGCTCGTCGGGCACTTGAACGGCTGGATCGAAGGCGCCGTCGGTGTCCGCCGCGGCGGCAGCACCGAACTGGACGAGTTCAGCCGCGCCGAGAAGAAGAAGCTGATCCGGGCGGCCTGGGCGGCACGCCGGGCGACCGAAGCGCGGATTCGGGCTGGACGAGAGTTAGCCGCCACCGCCACGACTTCGCCGGTCGGTGACCCCTGGGCGGTGGAGAGCCTGCTGGCGGCCATCGCGAGCGACCGCAACGCCTGTGAGGAGATCCTCGCCCGGCTGCGGGACATGAACGCGATCCCGCCGGCCCTGCGGAAGCTGGCGCCGGAAAGATCGACCTGGCCGGCCAAACGCGCGCTGGTGCGGATCCTGGTCTCTCAGCTGTTCCTGACGAGTATGGATTTGCACGCCTACCGGATCCTGCTGATGGCCGCGACCGGGCGGGCCCCGGAGGAGGTCACCGGCCTGACCGAGGACGATATCGAGTTCCACCCGCAGGGCGTGACGATCACATTCGCCAAGGGCCGCGCGCACGCGCGGATGCGGCAGGCGTTCAGCTCCGACCCGGCTCCGGCCGGGATGATGCATCCGGCTGGGGCACGGCTGGACGCTGCGGAGATCCTCCGTGTGCTGCTGGAACTGAACCGACCGTTGGCCGACCTGGTGGGTATCCGGCCGGTTCCGCTGTTCCTGCGGGCGTCGGTTTCTCAACCTTCGCTGGTGGTGGGGCTTCTGACTCGGATGCAGGGCCCGACGTTCGCTGACTGGCTTCGCGTCCACGACGTGACGGTGAACGGCGTCGCCGACATTCGCCGGCTCCGTAAGTCGACCAAGGTCGAGAAGGCTCTCACGTTCGGCGGCCGGATCAGCGACGTCGCCGACGACCACTCCGAACAGACGTTCCGCGGTCACTACGCGCACGGCACGACACTGCGGGTGATCGCCGGGGAGGTCATCACCACCGCGCAGCAACGATGGCTCGACAAGGCTCTGGCCGGACCGACCGTCCTGGATGAGCAGGCCGCCGAGTCCTTGACCGATCCGAAGGCGGCGGCCGTGCTGGGCCTGAGCCCGGCCGAGGTCGACGCGTTGCGGACCGGGCAGCTTGACATGGGGGTCACCGACTGCACCGACCCGTTCGCGTCGCCGTTCGGCCGGCCGGGACAGCTTTGCCCGGTGGCGCCGCTGCGCTGTCTGGAGTGCCGCAACGCGTTCGTGCTGCCGTCGAACCTGCCGCAACTGCTGCTGTTCGCCGACCACCTGGACCAGCTCGCCTTGAAGCTCGAGCCCCGGCACTTCCACGCGTTGTGGGGCCAGAGCCGAGCGAACCTGACCGAGGTACTCGCGTCCCGCACGGACACCGAGCTTGTCCAGGCGCGGCAGCAGATCGCCGAGAACGGCACCGTCCTTCACCTTCCCCTGGCCAGCAGAGTGGAGTTCGACGCGTGACCGCCGCAGCCGCGGCCTCGGCCCGTTCCTCGGCGCTCTACCGCGACGGCGAACCGGTCATCCAGTCCCACCCGCTGCTGCCCGGCGCGGTCACGCCCCGGTTCGGCGACACCGACCGCTGGGACCTCAACGGTGTGGTCCACAACGCACCCCACCACCCGGCCGCCGCCGTCCGCGTGCTCTTCCACGACCTGGACCCGGCCTGGAATCTGATGGCGCGCGAGCTGGCAATGCTCTGGCTCAACCCGCGCCACCCGGCACCGTTGGCCGCCGGTGTCCACCTGCGCGACGCTCCGCTGTCCCCAATGACCGTCACGCAGCGCGTCGCGCTGCTGCGGCCGCTCGCTGCGTTCGGAGCCGAGCAGCGGCTTCCCACCAATCTGCGCGACTGGGTCGATGACGACTTCAAGACCTACGTGCAGCACCTGGCAGCGACCTACGAACCCGGCAGCGTCTGCAACCACGTCCATGTGATCAAAGCCCTGCACCGCTTCCGGGCGGCGCTCACCTGCGGCGGTCTGCCCCGCGACCCTTGGCCCGGCGTCTCACCCAACGCCGTGGCAAACCACCCGATCGTCCCTGCGCTGCGCACTCCAGCGATCCCACCACAAACCTGGTTCCCGCTGGTGCGCAACTGCTGGACCTACATCAACGTGTTCGCCCCCGACATCCAGCGCGCGAACGCCTACTGGACCGACCTGAAAGCCCGGCCGGGCACCGACAACGGCGGCGACCAACGACTACGTGCCTGGCTGGACGACCCGACGACCACGGTGCCGATGCGCCCGGCCAAGCCGAGCGAGCCCGCCGGCATTTTCCCGAACTTCGCGCTGCTGAGCCGCATCATCGGCGTCGGACCAACGTTCTTCCAGCACGGTCGGCCAGCCGGGCGCCGCCGCAGGGACGCCGTCGCGGCCCTGGTCGCCGCCGGCTGCACTCACGCCGGGCTGCTGCCGGACCTGACCGAGGTGACCCGGCCAGACGGCAGCCGCGGACCCTGGCACGACAACCTAGGGCCGACGGAGCTCGGGCTGGAACAGATCATGCTGCGCAACGCCTGCTTCGTGTTCACCGCCGCACTGTCGATGATGCGCGACTCAGAACTACGGATGATCAGCAAGGACGCCTTGGTCGAGCACTACGGCAGCCCCGCGGTGAAATCCACCAAGCACAAGCTCGACCCCGCCCTACCCGTCAAACACTGGTGGATCACCCCGCCCGTCGCCCACGCGATCGAGCTAGCCGGGCAGCTATCCCAGCACGAGAGCCTCACCTTCGCCGCCGTCAGCAGCCAACGATCCGGCCACCGGTTCGCGAGCATCACCGCCATCGGCCAGTTCATCGACCACATCAACCGCAGGCGGCACGCTACCGGCCTGGAAGCCATCCCCGACGGGTCCATCACCCCGCACATGTTCCGGCGCACCATGGCCATGCTCACCCGCGACTTCCCCGGCTCCGAGATCGCCGTCGGCATGCAGCTCAAGCACGTCACCACCCGAGCCCTAGCGAACCGGGTCACCAGCAGCTACATGGACAACGACCCCTCCTGGGCCCGTCACCTGGAAACCGCTATCGCCGACCGCCGCTTCGATCGGCTGATCGAACTCTTCGACGCCGACACCACCGGTGACCACATCGGCATCGGCCCCGGAGCGGATCGCATGCGCGAGGCGTTCTCCACCGTCCGCGCCCAAGCAGACCAACTGCGTGCCACCGGCCAAGCCCGGCGCGGCGACATCCGCGTCGAACACGACCTACTACGCCGCACCCGGATCTCGATCCGCTTCGGCAAGCTCAACCACTGCACCATGAGCGACGACGACCCCACCGGCGCCAAGTGCCTGGAAGACGCGATCACCCCCGACGGGCACCGCGGCCCCCTGCTCGACCGCTGCCAGCCCGGCCGCTGCGCGAACAGCATCATCGCGCCCGAACACATTCCGATCTGGACCGCCGAGCAGTCCTCCCTGCACCGGATGCTGGACACCAGCAAGCTCGCCCCGAACCGCCGGCGCAGCATCGAGGCCCAGCTCAATGAAGTCAACCGGGTCATCGACCGGAGCATCCAATGACCGAGCACGTGTCACCCGCCACCCGGCAACGGCTCCGCGACGCGATGGAACGTCTCTTCAACGGCCAGCCGCAGCACACCGACGGCAAGCTGACCAAGAACAACCTCTGGCGTGAAGCCCAGGTAAGCCGCGCGACCATGAACCGCGCCGCCGATGTCCTCGCGGAATGGGACGCCCGCGTCAGCGAAAGTCCTGCCGGCGTCGCCGCACGGCAACGCGACGAAGAATTCGAACAATTGCGCAGCCGCCTACGAACCAGCCAGCGTGAACGCCGCAAACTCCAGGACCAGATCGACGCAGCCGCCACCGTGATCGCCGCCTTGCACTCTGAGAACGCCACGCTCCGTCGGCAGGCAGCCAATTCCACCGCCCGTATTGTCCCGCTCTTCGGTGGCGGGGGCTAAATCTTGGGAGCTACCGCGATGTCCGTCGTGGTCCCGGTCCGCCGCTCCCGCAGCCTCACCCTCCGCGTTCCCACGAACCACGCCGCCGCATGCCTCCCGATCGGCACGCCAATCCATTGTGGAGAGTCGCGGTGGCGGCTCAGCAGAAGCAGGATGGCGCCGAGTAGCGTCAGCGCGACGGCGGCGTCGAGCCAGTAGTGGTTGGCGGTGGCCACGACGACGGCGAGGGTGGCCAGCGGGTGCAGCAGCCACAACCAGCGCCAGCGGCCGCCGGTGGCGTGGATGAGCACGATGGCGACGACCGCCGCCCAGCCGACGTGCAGCGACGGCATCGCCGCGTACTGGTTGGTGATGGCGTCGGTGCTGGCGGTGTAGACGTTGGGCCCGACGACGGCCGCGGTGTCGACCATGCCGGCCGCCGCGAGCAGCCGCGGTGGTGCCAGCGGGATGAGGACCTGCACGGTGAACGCCGCAGCGGTCAGCGCCGCGAGGGTGGTGCGGGCCCAGCGGTAGAGGTGCGGGCGGCGCAGGTACGTCCACAGGAGAAATGCTGCGGTGGCGGGGAAGTGCACCCCGGCGTAGTAGAGGTTCGCGGCTCGCACCAGCCAGCCGTGGCCGAGGATCGTCTGTTGCAGGGCCGCCTCGTTGGGCAGTCCCCACGCCCGTTCGAGATGCCAGATGCCGGCGGCGTTGGCGTACGCCGTCGGCAGGTCGCCCGCCAACGCCTGGCGGCCCAACCGGTACGCCAGGAAAAGGACCGCGACGAGCAGCAACTCCCGGACGGGCTTCGGTCTTGCCGCGCGGTGGCCGCTGCTCATCGCGGTGTCCGCCTGCCGGGGTCAGAACATGGTGTTGTCGTTGGCCGAGGTCTCGGGCACCGGCTGGCTGACGTCCCAGTGTTCGACGATCCTGCCGTTCTTCAGCCGGAAGATGTCGGCGACCGCGAAGCCGCGGTCGGTCGCGGAGAGCGTGAAGTGGCTGTGCACCATTACGAGATCACCGTCGGCGAGGGCCCGCTTGACGTCCACCTTGACGTTCGGCGCCACGGTGATGAGCCCTTGCGCCCAGGCCACGAATGCCACCTTGCCGTCGGGATTCTGGGGGTTGTGCTGGATGAAGGTGGTGCCCATGTAGAGGTCGGCCGCCTTCTGCGGCTGCTTCTGGTTGATGGCCAGGTCCATGAAGGCGAGTGCAACGCGCTTGTTGCGCGCCTCCTGGTTGGCCGGGGCGCCGTGGGAGGCGGCCGTGGCGGCATACCGCGGCGTCGTCTCGGCGTCGGCGAATGCGGCGTTGCCGCTGGCGGTCAGGGCGGCGGCCGCGAGAACGCCGACGCTGACAAGGGTGACGCGGCGGCTGGGTACGCGGAGTTTCATGGCTGTCTCCAAGGCTTGTATGCGGCAGGTCTACGGCGCCGGGACTGCCGCTCGCCTCGGCGGCGGCTGGCGTTAGGCTGGACCTAAGCGGACTAGTGTCCGTTACTCGGAACGTAGCGGACAGTTGTCCGCTTGGCAAGAGCAGGCGTGAGCCCGGAGGTGGGGCAGTGGAGTCCAGGATCGGTGGGCCTCAGCGCTCGGACGCGCAGCGCAATCGCGAGCGGATCCTGCAGGTGGCGCTGGCTGAGCTGTCGCATACCGCGGACGTCCCGCTGAGCGTGATCGCCAAGAAGGCCGGGGTTGGGCAGGGCACGTTCTACCGCAACTTCCCGAGTCGGGAGGCGCTCGTGTTGGAGGTCTACCGCCACGAGGTTCAACTGCTCACAGACGCGGCGACGGAGTTGCTCGCTACGCGCAAGCCCGACCAGGCCCTGCGCGAGTGGATGGACCAGCTCGCCCGCTTCGCCGTCGCCAAGGTCGGCCTGTCCGACGCGATGCGCCAGATCATCGGCACGACGGACGGCCCGGCGCAGCCGGGATACGCGCTGGTGGTCCAGGCGATCAACGCTCTGCTCGCCGCCAATCACGAGGCGGGCGCCATCCGTCCGGGGGTAACGGTCGACGACTTCATCCTGGCCATCGCCGGCATCTGGCAGATCGATGCCCGCGGCGACTGGCGGGCCCAGGCCACCCGGCTGCTGGACCTGGTCATGGACGGGCTCCGTGCGGGAGCGCCCGGGCAGAGATGACGCCCGGAAGGCTGTGATGCACTCCACCTTCATTAGTGCAATGCTTGCACCCTGACGGCGATCGTGTAAAGGTTGCACTTGTGGCTGAAAGTGCAACCTCGCTGAACCGGAAGATGACCGCCGCCCGGATCACCCGCTGCGCGCAGGATCTGGCCGAAGAGCGCGGTCTCGACGGGTTCACCATGCACGACGTCGCCGACTGCGCGGGCGTCTCCCGGCGGACCCTGTTCAACTACGTGTCGGGCAAGCTCGACGCCGTCCTCGGCGTACCGCCGGCCCCCGACCCGTCAAGGCTTATCGAGTTCCGCGCCGGCGGCCCGACCGGCCGCCTCGCGGACGACGTGAAGGCGACCATCGGTGCGTTCCTTGACAGCAAGGACCTCGCGCCCGAGGACTGGGAGCGAGTGCGGCGACTGATCGCCGCCGACGCCCGACTACACAAGGCGATGCACGAGAACTTCGCCAAGGTCGCCGCGTTCCTCGCCGACGCGATCCTGGAGCGCGAGGGCGCGAGATTCGACCCGCTGCGGGCACGCGCGGCCGCCACGGTCACCTTGTCGCTGTTCGACGTCGCGCTCGACGCGTTCGTCGCCGACCCGAGCACCAGTCTCGCCGCGTACTTCATGGCCGCCTTCGACGGCGCTGCCGCGCTCTTCGACTGACTCAATCTTCTGGAGACTTCTGATGGCAACCCTCCTGTACCGGCTCGGAAAGACCGCTTACCGGCGCTGGCCGCTGGTATTGGCCGTCTGGATGGTGGCGCTGATCGGGGTCGGCACGGTTGCCGCCACGATGTCGCAGCCGATGTCGGACCAGTTCTCGATCCCCGGCATCCCGTCTGAGAAAGCCACCGACCTGCAGCAGGAGCTGTTCCCCGGCTCGGGCAACGCGATCGACGAGGCATCGGTCTCGATCGTGGTGGCCGCGCCCGAGGGCCGCACCCTCGCCGAGCAGCCATACGCGGGCCGGATCTCCACCCTGCTCGACGGGCTGCGGTCGGTGCCGCAGATGCCCGAAGAGCCGCCGGTTGGCCCGGTAGAAGCCGCCGCGGCGATGGAGAAGCGGATCGTCGACATGGCGGTCCAGAGCGCCCAGAACTCGGGCGGCGACGCGGCAGCGGTCGCCGCCGCGAGGCAGACGGCTGAGAAGAACGCGGCCGCTGTCTCGCCGCTCTCGCCAGACGGCCGCGTGGGCACCATCGACTTCGCTTTCAACGTCGCCACCACCACCGACGTCGAGGCCGGCACCCGCGAGCAGGTGCTCGACCTGGTCAAGACCGCCCGCGGGGATGGCCTGCAGGTCGAGGTCACTGGCGCGGGCATGGCGGCCGGCCCGGGTGGCGAGGAGGAGGGCGGCGTCAGCGTCGAGCTGATCGGTATCGCGATCGCGCTGCTCGTGCTCGCGTTCACCTTCGGGTCGCTGGTCGCCGCCGGCCTACCCATCCTGACCGCCGGCCTCGGCGTCGGCCTCGGCGTCACCGGCATCACCGCCATGACCGCTTTCGTCACGCTGGATTCCAGCACCCCGCTACTGGCCACGATGATCGGCCTGGGTGTCGGCATCGACTACGCCCTGTTCATCCTGGCCCGCTACCGCAATGAGCTCGAACACACCGAGGATCGGGCCGAGGCGATCGGCGTCGCGGTCGGCACGGCCGGCTCCGCGGTGGTGTTCGCCGGTCTGACCGTGGTCATCGCGCTCGCCGCGCTGAGCCTGACCGGCGTGCCGTTCCTGGCCGCCATGGGCTGGGGAGCGGCTGCCACCGTCATCATCGCGGTCCTGGTCGCGCTCACCCTGCTTCCGGCGGTCCTGGGCATCTTCAAGTCCAAGGCGTTCGCCGGCCGGTTCCGCCGCTACACACCGGCCCGCGACAAGTCCGGCCAGGTCGTCAACAACGGCGTGCGCTGGGCCCGACTCGTGGGCCGGGCACCGATCGCCTTCGCCGCCCTCGTTGTCGTAGCGCTCGGTTTGATCGCCATCCCCTCCACTCGACTGCACCTGGCCTTCCCCTCGGACTCCACCGCGCCGACCGACACCACCCAGCGCAAGGCCGCCGACCTGGTCAACGACGCGTTCGGTGAGGGCCGCCTGGCGCCGATGCTGACCGTCATCGACGGCCGCGGCGTACCCGCCGCACAGCGTCCCGCGGCCTATCAGCAGATCGTCCAGTGGGCCAGCGGCCACGAGGACGTCGCCAACGCGCAGCTGGGCGGGATGAACGAGGACGGCACCGGGGCGCTCGTGCTCATCACCCCGGTCCACGGACCGGAAGACACCTCGACCGAGAAGCTGCTGGACAACCTGCGCGACACACAAGCCGATATCGAGACCTCGACCGGTACCAGCATCGGCATCACCGGCCTCACCGCCATCCAGACCGACGTCTCCCAGCGGCTCGCCGAGGCCCTGCCGCTCTACCTTGGGGTCGTCATCGGCTTGGCGTTCCTCATCCTGATGGTCGTCTTCCGGTCCATCCTGGTGCCGCTGACCGCCACCCTGGGATTCCTGCTCTCAGTCATGGCCACCCTGGGCGCCACGGTCACCATGTTCCAGGAAGGCACGTTCGGGCTCTTCCCCGGACAGCCGATCATCAGCTTCATCCCGATCTTCCTGATCGGTCTGGTCTTCGGCCTCGCGATGGACTACCAGGTCTTCCTGGTCACCCGCATCCGTGAGGCGCACGTCCACGGCGCGTCCTACCGCGAGGCCGTGGTCGACGGGTTCCGCAACAGCGCCAGGGTGGTCACCGCCGCGGCGCTGATCATGACCGCGGTATTCGGTGGGTTCATGTTCATGGGCGAGCCCGTCATCCAGTCGATGGGCTTCGCCCTCGCCGTCGCCGTCCTGTTCGACGCCTTCGTCGTGCGCATGTGCCTCATCCCGGCGCTGATGTACCTCATGGGCGAACGCGCCTGGTGGCTCCCGCGATGGCTCGACCGCATCCTGCCCAACATCGACGTCGAAGGCCAAAGCCTTAACCGACCCCACCTCACCGACCACTACCGCGACAGCGACCGGGAAGCCGGCGCCGACACGCAACCTGTCAGGGCCTGAGCGTCGTGGTTCCTACGATTACGAGGCAAATGAAATGAAGGACAGAGTCGGACCCAGCGCCTCTCGCGTGGTCGTGATGACGGGTGCTACGTCCGGGCTCGGCGTGCACGCGCTCCAGCACCTCGCGCACGAGCCTGGCACCCGGATCATCGTGGGTGCCCGCGGCTCCGGCCGGGCAGTGCCCGCCGGCGTCGAGACGTTGCCGTTGGACCTCACCTCCCTGGCCAGCGTCCGTGCCTTCGCCGCCGGGTTGACACGGCAACTCAACGGAGCACCGATCGACGCGCTGGTCCTCAACGCCGGCATGCAGACGACCAACTCAACCCAGGTGAGCGCGGACGGATTCGAGCTCACCTTCGCGGTCAACCACCTCGCCCATTACCTCCTGGTCCGCCTGCTGCTGCCGCTGGTGGCCGACGGCGGCCGCATCGTGATCACCACCAGCGAGACCCATGACCCGGCCATGTCCCCGCTCGCCCCGAAGACCTTCGAACCGCAAACCTGGGCGCGCCCGCGCAAGGAAGGCTTCGCCTCCGGCCAACGTGCCTACGGGGCCTCCAAACTCGGCAACATGCTCACCGCGCGATCCCTCGCCGCGGCGGGCGAGGTAAAGGGCCGCGGCATCACGGTGATTGCCTTCAGCCCCGGCCTCACCGGCGGCACCGGCCTCGGACGGGACGCTCCGCGCGCCGCGCGGATCATCCTCCCGCTCGTGATGCACACCGTGTTCCGCGTCATCAGCATCTTCCGGCCGCACTTCGCCATCGGCACCCCCGAGCGTGCGGGCCAGGTGCTGGCCCAGGCCGCCTCGGGCACCCTCACACCGCCGCCGGGCCGGATCTACATGAACGTAGTCAGGGGAAACGTGGCCTTCCCCGAACCATCGAAAATGGCCCTGGACAACGAGATCCGGGACCGGATGTGGAACGACAGCGCCGCCATGGTCGGCCTCACCAATCAGCCGGCCTAAACCCCGCGTCCCCGAACCTCGAAAAAGGGGCCAGTAATGGCAACTTCCACCGCTGAACAGTCCGACAAGCTCGACCGCAGCGTCATCGTCACGGGATTGGTCATCGTCGCCGGCATGATCATGGTGGTTCTCGATACCACGATCGTGAACGTGGCTCTGGACTCGCTGAGCACCGAGCTGGACGCGTCGCTGTCCACGACCCAGTGGGTGGTCACCGGCTACCTGCTCGCGGTGGCCGTCGTTATCCCGGCCACCGGCTGGGCGATGGATCGGTTCGGGGCGAAGACGGCATGGATCACATCGGTGATTCTGTTCGGGGCGGGCTCGGCCCTGTGCGCGGCCGCCTGGTCGATCGAAAGCCTGATCGCGTTCCGCGTGCTCCAGGGACTGGGCGGCGGCCTGCTGCTGCCGGCCGGGCAGGCGATGATCGCCAGAGCCGCGGGGCCGCAACGCATGGGGCGCGCGATGGCCATCCTCGGCGTTCCCGTGCTGCTGGGACCGGTGTTCGGCCCCGTGCTCGGCGGCCTGCTCGTCGAGTACACCAGCTGGCACTGGATCTTCCTCGTCAACGTCCCCGTCGGCGTCCTCGCCATCGCGCTGGCGGTGTGGAGGCTGCCCGCCGGTGGTGCTCTGGCAGAGCGCGGCCGTCTCGATCTGCGCGGTCTTGTCCTGCTCTCCGGAAGCCTCGTGTGCCTGCTCTACGGGCTCTCCCGCGCCAGTTCGCAGGGCGGCTTCGCAAAGTGGAGCGTGCTCGGGTGGCTCATCGGGGGAGCGGTTGGCTTGGCCCTCTACACCTGGCACAGCCTGAACAGGGGAGCCCGCTCGATCATCGATGTCCGCCTGCTCACCAACCGGCTGTTCGCCAGCGGCACGGTGGCGGTCTTCCTCGTCGCCATCGGAATGTTCGGCGGCATGCTGCTACTCCCGTTGTACTACCAGACCGTCCGCGGCGAGGGAGCGCTGAACGCCGGGCTGCTGCTCGCCCCGCAGGGCCTGGGCGCGATGGTGGCGATGGTGATCGGGGGCAGGCTCACCGACCGGATCGGCGCGGGCTACGTCGTGCCCGCCGGCATCGTGCTCGGGCTGCTGGGCACCTTCCCGTTCACCCAGGTGGGCGTCGACACGTCGTACGTCTGGCTGAGCGTGGCCCTGTTCGTGCGCGGCATGGGTCTCGGCGCGGTGATGATGCCGACGATCTCCGCCGCCTACACCAAACTCAGCCACGACGCGGTATCCCGGGCGGCGCCGACGCTATCGGCCATCCAGCAGGTCGGGGCCTCCCTCGGCAGCGCCCTGCTGGTGACAGCGTTGACGCAACGTCTCACCGACCAGCTCACCTCGCAGGGCATCCAAACCAACGGCGGCGGCGCCGACCAGATCAGCTCGCTGCAACCCGACGCGATGCCGGTCGTCGGCCCGCTGCTGGCCGACTCGTTCGGGTTCGCCTTCTGGGTCGCCTTCGCGCTCACCGCGATGATCGCCATCCCAGCGTTGGCCCTGCCCCGTCACGCGGCCCGGAACCGGGAACAAGTCCCGGCCGCCCCCGGCATCTGACCCGTGCTCCGCGTGCCGACGAGGGGACTATGGACAATCTGACGCACACGTTGATCAGCATCATGGTGGGTGAAACACTCCATCGGTCCGTCCCACCGTCGGCGATACTGACCGACCGGGCCCGCCGAGGCGTCGTTATCACCGTCATGGCGATCGGCGGCAACCTTCCCGATGCCGACATCATCTACACCGGGTGGGCCGGAACCACGCCGGACTACCTGCTGCACCACCGCGGCCACACCCACACCATCGTCGGCTCACTGGCACTGTCGCTGGCGCTGTTCCTGGCGGTACGACTCTGGTGGCGGCATCGGAAGATCACGCCGCGGCCGGTCGACACCTGGTTCCTCGCCGGGCTGTCGACCCTGGCGACACTGCTTCACATCGGGCTCGACTTCACCAACAACTACGGGGTCCACCCGTTCTGGCCCGTCGACAATCGCTGGTACTACGGCGACGCCGTCTTCATCGTCGAACCACTGCTGTGGGCATGCGCGGCCGTTCTGCTGTTCACGCTGCCTGGCAGAACCATGCGGGTCCTGATCGCAGTCGTGCTCGCGGCCGGGCTCGGACTGAGCTGGTTCAGCGGCTTCGTACCACCTTCCCTCGCTGCCCTGCTGACCCTGCTCACCCTCGGCCTGGCCGCGGTAAGCCGCTTCGCGTCCGCCCGGGTAGCGCTCACCAGCGGCATCGCCGCCTGGCTGGCCCTCACCGCCATGTTCGTGGTCACGACCCGGACGGCCGAGAGCCGGTTCGAGGCGCTGCTGGCCGACCGCTTCCCGGCGGCTGACACTCTGGACATCGTGCTGACCCCGATGCCGGCCAACCCCGTGTGCCGTGAGGTCCTAGCAGTACAGACGACAGCGGACCACTACGTCGTCCGCCGAGCGTTCCAGTCACTAGCGCCCGCCTGGATCCCCGCCGACAGGTGCGCACAGTTGTACCCGTCCGGCACCGGCGCGACCGCCCGACTCGGGCCGGTCGCCCAGGCGTCCACCGACGAGGTCGCCTGGATCGGCGAGCTGACGATGCGCGCCGACCTGCTCGCGAGCCTGGCCACGAAGTACTGCGCCGTCGACGCCCTGCTCCAGTTCGCGCGCGCTCCCTGGGCGGTGCCCAAGGACGACGGCTGGGTGGCCGGCGACCTACGCTTCGACCGCGAATCAGGGCTCGGCCTCTCCGAGGTCGAAGTAGGCCCCGCGAAAGACGAATGCCCGCGCCTACCCGCGCCGTGGGTGCCGCCCAGAGAGGACCTTGTGGAGGTCAAGTGATTCTGGAATCACTACCGGACCGTCATGGTCGCCGGGCGGCGATCCCCCCGGGTAGCAGGTCCACGGTCGATGGCTCGGTGGCGCAGACCCCGATGAGGGCGCGGTTGGCGCAGACCCGATGGGGGCCGGTCCAGGTGCGTATCACCGTGGTCGACGGAAAGAGCAGCCACATCCAGGCCAGTCAGGTGCCCGAGGCCAACTTTCACGAACAGCAGCTCAACGAGTACGCAACGTCGGTCCTGCGTGATGCGGCGATCGAGGCGCAGAGCGCCGACATCGACACGGTGTCGGGGCGACCGCGACCAGCGACGGGTACCGCGAGTCGCTGCAGGCCGCGATCGACGCGGCGAACCTAGGATAACCGTGCGGACCGACGATCGCCCGAGCCGAGCAGATCATGGGAACGCCGATCAGCGTGCACGTGCGCGGCCCGGAGCGGGGGTCAGCCGCCGAGCACGACGGCACGGCGCAGGACGGCACGGCAGGTTCGGCGCCGCGGGCCGGGCCGGTGAAGCCGCTGGCGGACAGCCGCATGGCGCCGAAGCCGATGCGGTTGATCGGCCGGTCACCGCGGAGCAGGAAGGTGTGGGAATCGGGGCTCATCGTCAGTCCGTGATGACGGCGTCGCGGCGGATCCAATCGCGGCTGTGCGCTGCCTTGTACATGAAGTCGGCGACGTCCGCGCGGCTGATTGTCGGGTTGCCCTTCATCGGGAGGCGATCGTCCACGCGGTAGATGCCTTTGGCAGGGTCTTTAGTCAGCATGGTTGGGTAGACCAGCGTCCAGTCCAGCCCACTGGAGCGGATCTCCTTTTCGGAGGTCTCCTTGTTGGCGTAGATATTCCGCAGGAACGTCCGGTACATGACCTTCTGGGCCGGACTCGCCGACCGGTAGGTGTCGCCCACGCCGAACGAGGACAGCCAGACCAGGCGGGAGACGCCCATCTCCTTGGCCGCGCTGATCACGGCTGTCGCCGCGCGGGTGAACAGGTCGCCGGCGCGCACGGATGTGCTCCTGCCGAGGGCCGAGATGACGACGTCCTGCCCGATCATGGCCTTCGCGACATCGTGGTGCGAGGTGGCGTCTCCGGCGACGACGGTGACCTGATCTGTCAGGTCGCTGAGCGCCTCCGGCCGGCGTACCAGGACGGTGACCGCGTCGCCCGCCCGGAGTGCGAGGTCGACGACATGACGACCGGTGGGGCCGGTCGCTCCGAGAACGAGCAGTTTCATCGCGAGGAACCTCCGTCTGCAGCTCAAGCGGACACCTGTCCGCTACACCGAACGTAGCGGACAGGTGTCCGGTACCGCAAGCGTGGTGTCGGCCACTCACGCGCAGGGCGGGGATCAATCCTGATTGTGAGAGCGAACATCGAAGAAGGTGGAGCTACGCACCGCAATGTGGCCGCAAGCTAATCAAAACGGACGAGCCGCTGCCTCCTGAGACAGTCGGAATCTGGAGAAGGACGGTTGGCGCTGTATCGGATACCGGCACGCCGACCGAGTCCGGCTGCAATCGCGCACTAGCAAACCACTTGCTGGATACTTTCCCGAACTCACCCGCGCGCTGCGCGCGCACCTACCTGCCGGCACGGTTGTGGACGGGGAACTGATCATCTGGGACCAGGCCCGAGGCCGCACGAGCTTCGCCGACCTGCAACGCCGGGTCACGGCCGGGCCGCGGCTCGTCCGGCTCGTCCGCGAGCACCCCGCCAACTATGTGCTGTTCGACCTGCTGGCCGACCCCAACGGTGTGCTACTTGGCCGGCCGCTCGCCGAGCGTCGAGGACGACTGGAACGGCTTTTAGAGAATGCGCCGCCCGGGCTGCAACTGTGTCCCCAAACCCACGACCTGTCTGAAGCACACGAGTGGATGCGGACATGGCCCGCTGCCGGAGTCGAGGGCGTCGTGGCCAAGCGGCTCAACAGCCGCTACGAACCAGGGCGCCGCCGCTGGTGCAAACTTCGGGTCAAGACCACCACCGAGGCGATCATCGGCGGCGTCACCGGAACGGTCAGCGATCCAGAAACCCTCCTGCTTGGCCGCCACGACCTGACCGGCAGGCTCCGCTACGTCGGCCGCACCCACACACTGACCGCGTCCTTACGCCGCGAGCTGTCGGCGCGTCTGACCCGATCACCGCAACGCCGTGCTGGAGGCGTTGACCACCCGTGGCCGCAGCCGCTGCCGCCGTCGTGGTCTGGGCAACTGGAACGCTCCGAACCACTGCCCTACGTTCAGGTCGAACCTGACACGGTGATCGAGATCCAGGTCGACACAGCTTACGAGCACACCCGCTGGCGCCATCGCGTCCAGGCGATCGGGTACCGGGCGGAGTTGTCCGTCTTCGACGTGCCGTTGATCGGAGCTGAGGATCCTGCCTAACCGGACGCAACGCGTCTTCGCGTCCAGGAGGCGGCGGTCCGGTCGTCGTGGCGGCAAAGGTGAGCGAGCGTCCGGCCCTCGGCGGTGTTTGGTTCGAGGATTTCGGCGGCGTGGTCGTGTTTGCGGTTAACGACCACGCCGTAGTCTTATACCGTAGCCCGCTTGGCCAGGCTTGGAGCCAACCAGCGGCGTACGTGCCGTGCCGGTAGGTGTGAATCCATGCCGGTGCGTCGTTGCCGTTATCCAGTGGATTGGACGAAAGGTTCGGCCTGGGGCGTGACGAACTGCGACCGAGGCTGGTTGTCGATGCGAGCCGCCTCGACCGGTTCGGATACGGCGGCAGTAGGGCCGAATATGGTCCTCTTCGCGGGCGGTCTCGGCCCAGGATTTGAGCGGTAAGCCTCTGCGGGTGCATCTACAGGGTGCCAGTGCGGTACCAGAACCAGTCGGGGAGGCCGGGTGCCTGGAGGCCGAGTTCGGTGAGTGCCGCGTCGAGCAGGCTGTCCCAGTCGATGCGATGGTCCCGCAGCTGCACCTGCTCGTCTTCGTCGTTGTAGCGGGCGTGGTCGGCGGATTCGATGTCCTGGGCGGAGTCAAAGATGATGAGCACGTATCGGGGGGTGGTCGGCCGGTCGAGGGCGTACACGTCGGATGTGGGCGGCAGAAGGTATGCCGGACCGGGTGGCGCGTTTGCCTCACGTGTCCAGCCGGGCGGGGATAGGTCGACCGCCGCATCGATCCAGAACGGCAGGCGCGCCTCGCGGTTATGCCGGATGCGGCGGCGATCCACGGTGGCTGGCAGCGCGTCGGTGATTTCGGCGATGGCTCGCTCGGGAAAGTCGTGGGTGGGATCGGTCTCGTCGTACCAAGGGACGCGGAGTGGGTCGCCTGGGTTGAAGCCGACCAGGTTCCAGTTGCCTGGACCGCCGAGTTGGTGTCCATAGACGATGAATGTCTGGATCATCGGGCGTCCTCACGTAAGTGCCGGTGGCATCATTCTGTCCTGGGTTGAGGACATACGATTGTCGGTAAAGCGTCGCAACGTTATGCCGTTGTTGGATGTGGAACTGTCAACGACGGCGCCTGTGGGGGCAACAGAACGACCCGTGGCCGATTGGAGGCACCGGGGAAGGCTCGCGGTGTATGGGGGTCGGCCGGGCACCAACTCCCACGTTAGAGCTCACGGGCTCGGGATTGACTCAGGTGTCTCCGGCCGACCTCCACACACCGCGCGACGTCAGCCAGTGGTCGGGAACAGGGCGTGTTCGTGGTAGGTCTGGTTGGTGGTCAGGCAATGGTGCAGGCCTCCGAGGAGGCGGCCGGCGACACGGCGAAGGGCGCCGCCGTAGGAGTCGCCGGCGGCGCGTCGACGGTCGTAGAGGGCGCGGCAACCCGGTGAGCGGGTGAGGGTGGCGAATGCCCACCAGTGGCAGGTGGCTTTGAGGCGACGGTTACAGATGCGGCGGTGCATGACTAGCCGACTGGTGCCCGATTCCCATGTCAGGGGTGCGAGGCCGGCGTAGCTGCGTAAGCCGGCGGCGGTGGTGAACCGGCTCAGATCGTCGCCGAGCTCGGCCAGCAGCCGGGCTCCGGTCAGGGCGCCGCATCCGGGGAACGACAGGAAGGTTTGGGCTAGTTCGTGGGCCAGGAATGCGTCGGTGAATTGGGCGGTGAGGTGGTCGGTGAGCTGGCAGGCGTGGTCGAACTGGGACAGCAGCGCCCGTACCTCGATGGCCATCGCCTTTTCCAGATGTGGTGGCAGGCGTAGCACCGGCGCCGCGAACAGGTCTCGGAGCCGGTATGCCTCGGCGTCGACCAGACGGATTCGGCCAGCTTGGGACAGAATCTTCGACAACCGGTACGCGGTCAGTGTTTTCGCGGTCGCCGCTGTCGGGCCGGCGGCGAGCACGGCTCGTGCCTCGGCGCGCCGCAACCCATGGTCCAGTGCCGCCCAAGCGGTCACCGCAGCTGGGTGCGCCTGTGCAAGCAAGGCCCGAAGTGTGGCCTGTAGCCGTTCGCGACCGACCTGGGCTCGCCGTTGTGCGTGGGCGAGCACTCGAATGGACGCGGCTTGTGCGCTCACCTCGGGCAGCGGTCTCAGCCTTCCCCAACCGTCACGCACGATCAGCGCCAGCAGTTCCGCGTCGGACTGGTCGGACTTTTTCGGAGTCGGTGACAGACGGCGCCGCCAGACAGCGACCAGGCTAGGCGGCACATGGAACACAGGCTGTCCTTTAGCTCGCAGCGTTTCCACCAGCAGGCCCTCAGTGGTTTCGATCGCGACGGGCACCTGCCGGCGTCCGTGCGTGTGACTGGCCCGCAGGCCCCGCAGCAACGCGAACAACTCGTTGAGCCCATGCGGTGTAGTCGGTACCCGTGCCCGGGCGACGACCACACCACAGCGGTCGATGACCGCGACGTCGTTGCCGTGGTGCGACCAGTCGATCCCGGCAAAGAACCGCGGTCCAGATCCCAATGTCGACCCCTTCCATTCGGACATGAGGCCCCGCGGCGGCAGACGGCGGCACCGTCGTCCCGACCCGGAACCCTTTACCCGCGCCCACAAGGATGCTTGTCATAGTCGGCGGACAATCCCGTCGACAGACGCCAGCCCGACGTCAGGCACACAAGAACGGCCGCCAAAACCCCACGATGGTGGGGAACACCCCGGCCGGCAGGGGCTCCGCAGCAGAACACGCCGCGAAAATAAACCCCGCTATGGCGGGGACAACGGATCCGGCCGATGACGACAATACCTCAACACGGCCAGTCGCATGGGGCGTGGCGACAGGTCATGGAGCGTCTGTGATCACTACCGGCCGATGGCATGTCCCTGGGTGCGTAGCCGGCGTGCCCATCCGGTGACGGTGTGCCGGGGGACGTCGAAATGCGCGGCGAGCGCAGCGATTGAGCCGGTCTGCCGGTACGCGTCCATCACGAGTTCCGGGTCCGGCATCCGCCGATATGCGCGCCCACCACCGCTGGTCGACCCTTTCGCCGCAGCTGCCGTTGTCGCCTTCTTGGCCGTGTTCGCCTTTGCCCTCTTTCCCGGCGTTGTTGATGCCGTCCGGCGCTGACGTGCGGCGGCGGCCGGTTCGACGGCTGGCAGTCGGCTGGTAGGCGCGGCGGGCTCGTCGGCCGGGGTCACCGCTGGGGTGGGCGCGGGAGCGGTGAGCGCACGGACCAATAGATCCAGATCGACTGGAGGCAGGTCGGCTGGAGCTAGGCCCGCACCAGTCCTTGCTTCGACAATCAATTCGGTGATACGAGTCTGCCCGGTGGAGGTGTCGACCCGAACCGTGGTGTGCGCCGACGCGCCGCCGCCAACCGGTGTGATGGTGATGATGTACCTACTCATGATTTGCTCCTCATATCTGGTTGCCTGGCAGGGCATGCGCTACTGGCCACGATGGACCGGATCCTTGATCAACCCATACTGCTGGGCAACCATCGCGTCCATGTTGCCCGTACACGGAAGGGTGGTGTCGATGAGCTGGACTCACCACTCGATTGGCAACCGTTCTGGGCTGATGAGACTGTGTCCTGCCTTCCAGGGGATCTGGGCGGCGGGTACAGCTAGTCGAAGGTCGGGTAGCTCTCGCAGCATCTGGTGGATCGCTGTGCGTACCTCCATTTTGCCCAGGTGGGCACCGATGCAGTAGTGCGGGCCGTGGCCGAAACCTAGATGCGGGTTCGGAGTCCGGTCGAAGTCCATCTCGGTCGGGCGTGGGAAGACGGCGGGATCGCGGTGGGCGGCGTCCAGTGAAGGAATGACGATGTCGCCTTTGGACAGTCGCGCGCCGCTAGGTAGTTCGACGTCGGCCATCACGCGTCGGGGCATTTCGTCGGCGGCGGAGGTGGAGTACAGCCGTTGGAGTTCGGCGATGGCGGAGTCAAGCCGTTCCGGGTGATCGAGCAGATAGTCCCAGGCGCTTGCATACGTGAGATACGGGCGGGTGTGTAGGACGAAGACGAAGGTGGCGATGGAGCTAGCGGTGGTTTCCCAACCACCGACGACCAAGGCGACAGCTAGCTTGATCTGCACGTGCGCCGGTTGATCTGCGGCCGCTGTCGCGATTCGCGTCAGCAGGTCTTCGGTTGCCTGTGCGCGCCGCTGTTCAAGCTGCTGCCACAGGTAGGCGCCCATCTCCATTGAAGACTGCGCTGCTTCCTGCTGGGTAAGCCCACCGGTGGCAAGGAACGCGTCACCCCAGGCGCGAAATCTCATGCGGTCTTGGCTGGGTAGGCCAAGCAGGTCGCTGATGACGTGCAGGGTGAAAGGGAGCGCGAAGTCCTGGACCAGCTCGGCGTGGCGCCGGTCGTTCGTCATGGTGGCCAGCTGGCCGGCGGCGGTGCGTTCGACTATGCCGCGTAGGGCGTGGATCGCCGGCCTGGTGAACGCGTCCTTGATGGTGCCGCGTACCTGTGCATGTTCATCCCCGTCCATCCCTAGCAGGGTCCCGGACACGTCGATGGGATCCGCGGCGGCCGCCTCGGCGCGGGAGAAGATCTCCTGTCTGCGGAAGACCTCCTTAACGTCCGAGTATCGGCAGACAAGGAACGCGTTGACGGGTGCCCCTTGGACCATGCGGATGACTGGCACGAGGCTGGAGCCGGAGGTGGCGAACTGAGTGTAGAACGGATGCTTGTCTGGCCCGGGAGGCCGGTTGATGCCATCGGCGTCCACATAGAACGGATGGCGGATCCGCGTTGCGGGCATGTCCTGCGCGGCAGTCATCGGCGTTGCCCTTTCCTGGACTACGGCTCGAGAACAAGGGCTCGTTAACGGCTCATCGCCGCATGCACCGGAACCAGAGCGTTGAGTTCGCGCCGCGTCGGTGCTTATGGGGCGTGGGACAGCTCGGGGCTTTGTGTAGGGATCGGGCGTTGGCTGGCGATGGTGGCCGAGACCAGAGGCGATCGTTTGATGGAGTGGGCGATTGCCGCGAGGCGGGCGGCGTCGGCGTCGACGTCACCGGATCCGTGAGCGGCCAGGGGCCGTGATGATTTGTCAGAGGTTGGAGGTTGGCCAGTGCGGATGGCCGCGGCGATGGCCGCGGCGTGTCCCTCGATGTCGGCGCTGTGCTCGTCGAGTCCGAACCGGTGGGCGCGGTGGCGTGCAGCGTCGTAGACGTGGGGGTTGAGGTGCTCGCGAAGGTGCCAGAGGCTGTCGTAGATCTGAACAACGCGACGGCGCAGTGCGCTCCAGGTGCGGCGTATCGGTAACTGGGTGTCTAGTTCCGGGTTGAGTAGAGGCTCGGTGATGTGGGGGGTAGCCGCGGTGAGGGCGAGCCAGAGCGGGTGCAGCTGTCGATAGAGGATGTGGCGGGCGGCGGCGGTCGCCAAGGCGGAGCGGCGCACCCGGTTTGTCAGCCAGCCGCTTCGCTGTTGTTGCCGAGGCGGGCTGGCGGACCAGGTGGGATGGTCCTCGACCGCGGTCGAGTTGGCGTTAGACCTCGGGCGAGGTGTGATCACCAGCTTGGCCATCGTTTCGGCGTAGCGTTCGGCCTCGGCTTCCTGCCGCAGGCGCTGGCCGCAATGTGCTGCGCCGCGCCGCTCATGGTCGAGTTGGTCGTGGCCGAGAAGCAGGTGCGCCAACTCGTGTAAGACGATGTGGTCACGCAGCAGTGGTGCGGCGTCGTCAGCTACGGCGATCACGTCTGCGTCCATGCCGTGGTCGTCGCGGTGTAGCAGCATTCCGGATGGGCCGCCGATGGGCACCGAAACTGGATACACGGTGATCGGCCGGCCGCGATCGCGCGCGATGATCGCGCACAGGTCTTCCACACCCTGCGGTGCCATCCCGGCGATCGGCGGCAGCGGGGGAACAGGCTGATGCCAACCTTGGTTCACCCCGTCCTCCTCACCTGTTGGTCCGGCCCGGCGGTTCGACAGCCCAGGGCGGCTCAGTGGTGTCTGGCTCTGCCCGGTGTGGGCGACACCGATTGTCTTTGCTGCGCTCAAGTCTGCGTGATCGGAGCCGGACGCGGAAGTTGACAATCTTCGACGAGCTACGGCTCCGCGGCATGGCCGCATCCAGGGCCGATAACTCGTGAGGCGGTTAGCAATCCACCGGCAGGAATGTGGTTGTTGTGCAACTCCCACTATGATCGGGGCTCCTGTGCGATCGGTTGGTCAGCCATGGAGGTCAGGCCGTGGACGTGCGTGGCGCGGTGCGGCTGCGATGGCTCGCGTTTGGAGCGGGCGGTCTGGGTTGCGTCGTGTGGGCGGTGCGGGACGCCGGTTCGGCGTCGTCCGTCGTCTGGGCCTCTCTTCTGTCCGTCGCCATCTTGATCGCGCTCGGCCATGCGAGCAGGATGCGGGTTCCCGTTCGGCCCAGCGGAGCGGTGTCGCTAACGCCGGCGGCGATTGTGGTGGCGGCGGCCGTGGTACCGCCGTATTGGATGGTCGTGTGCGCGGCCTGCGGAATCGTTGCGGCGGCGGCTGGACTACCCCGGCAGGACCACCGTCGGCTGATAGCAGCTGGGGTGGACTTCCTAGCGGCGTTGACAGCGGCGGCGGTCATGGCTGTGTCCGGTTTCGCGCCGACGGCAGTCGGCTCGCCAGCTCCGGACTTCCCGATCGGTGTCGTGCTGGCCGGCGCGGTGGTCGTCGCCGTGGTGGAGGCATTGTTCGCGATCGCTGGAGCGGCGGCAGCGGACGCATCGTGGTGGGAAGCTGCCCGAGCGGGATGGGCGAGCCGGCTCGTGGCGGGCGCCTGTCAGATCGGAGTGGCTCTGGCGGTGACCGCGCTGGTCGACGTTCAGCAACGGCTGCTGTTGGTCCTGCCGGCCGTCCTACTGCTGGCGCACGCCGCGCGGGCACACCGAGCGACGTTGGTCGCCGAGCGGCGGGCGTGGGAACGCCTCGCGACGCTCACTGATGCCCTCCACGCGCGCGATACAACCGATGTGGTCTACACAGCGGTGCGGGGCGCGGCGGACTTGTTCGCCGGCCGTGGCGTCGAGATCGTCGAGGCGGAGTGGGACGACCTCGACGGCCGGCGCCTAGTCCGTGCCGCAGGTGACCTGGTGTGTTTCGACGGTTCGCCGGCGCAGGCCCCCACGGTTGGCTGGCCATGGTCAGTGGCGCACGTGATGGCGGGCCAGTCAACGGTGCAGCCGGGCCAGGTACGGCTGCTAACACGGGACCGACGGGCGTTCGCGGACCGGGACGCCCGGGTGCTGGGAGTCTTCTGCGCGGCCCTTGGCAGCTGCGTGGAGTCCGCGTTGGCACACGCCCGCCTGGAGTACGAGGCGAACCATGATCCACTCACCGGACTCGCCAACCGTCGTTTGTTGAAGGCAGAGGCAACCGAACTGCTCAAGCGGGGACCGCTCGCATTGCTGTTTCTGGACTTGGGCGGGTTCAAGCACGTCAACGACACCCTGGGACACGAGGCCGGCGATCGTGTCCTGGTCGCGGTCGCCGAGCGCCTACGTCATGCCGTCGCTGCCGACGGACATGCGGCGGCACGCCTGGGCGGTGACGAATTCGCTGTGCTGCTGCCGAACCTTCGTGGTACGGCGGCGGCACACCGGGCGCGGCAGATCGAGGTGGCGTTGTGCCAGCCCGTCGAGCTTGACGACGTGCAGATCCCGATCCGTGCGAGCGCGGGCATGGCGATGGGGACACCGACAATGGATGCGGCGGAGCTTCTACGCCGTGCCGACATAGCGATGTACCAGGCCAAACGTTCCGCCGCGAGCGTGACCGTGTTCGACCCGAGCGACGACACCGCCGACGCTCTACGCCTCGAACTCGCCGCGCAGCTGCCCACCGCGATCGCCAGCGGCCAGATCACCGTACTGTTCGAGCCCATCCTCGCCTTGGCCACCGGGGAAGCCGTCGCGGCCAGAGCCAAACCGACCTGGGAACACGTCGCGCATGGAGTACTGCCTGCAGACCTATGGTGGCCGGTGGCCACGCAATACCATCCGGCCGCGCTCACCAAGCTGGTCTTGTACGAGGCAGCGGCCGCCGTGAAGACCTGGCGAGACCACGGTCACCCGATACCAGTCGAGATCGCGATCTCTCCCAGTAGCCTGCGCGACCCTCGCCTGCCCGTGTCCGTGCTGGCCGCGACGACCCAGTATGGGGTCCATCCCGGTGACCTGATCATCGACATCGTCCAGGTGGAGCCTGATCCGGTGCTGGACAAGCTGCGCGCGGCGGGAGTTCGTTTCGTGCTGGACCGGTTCGGCACCTCAACAGCCTCGCTGGCGATACTCGACCAGATGCCGTTCGCCGGCCTGCGGGTCGACCGGTCCTTCGTCGCCCAGCTGACAAAGCGCACCGCTGCCGCCGTGGTCAAGGGCGCGGTACGACTCGGCCAGGACCTCTCGATCGCCGTCTGCGCGGAGGGTATCGACACTCCCGCAAGACGCCGGGCCGCGCTCGCACTGGGCTGCACCTACGGCAACGGCGAACTGCTCGGAGCGCCGCAGACAGCTTCGGATCTCGCACGGCGGATCGAGGGCGGCGTGGACGGCGTCCCCGGCCGGCTCATCACAGCCGTGGCGACCCCGTCGACGGTCGTGGCCATGCCCCGCCGCGCGAGCTGACGGCCGCCCCCAAGCACGCGGTGATTTCCAGCTCCGTCATCGGGCCCTTAGGCCGACGCCCGCGTGAGACCCGGAACGGCGCGGGTCATCGTTGAAGAACGAGGGGTCGTTCGGCTCCGGGCGCCACTGCGGCAGATACACCAGCCCAGGGTCTTGAAGCACCAACCCGTCGAAGAACCGGCGCGTCTGTTCCCAGGTTCGAGCCGTGGGGATGGCCGCGCGTTGGCCGGCGTACGCGGCGCGGATCTGCGCGATCTCCTCCGGCGTGTACGACTCGACGGCGCCTTGACTTAGCGCCATGAAGCTGCCCGGTGGCAACCACTCACGCAAGGTCGCGACGTGATCATGGAGGTTCTCCTCGTCAGAGACGAAATGCGTGACCGCCATCAGCAACAGGCCGACCGGCTCTTGTGGATCGATAAGCCTGCGTATCTCAGCGGTGGCGAGTTCCGCGAGAATCTCTTCCGGGCGGGTGAGGTCACCCTCCAACGCGGTGGCGAACGGTGCTCCCGCCAGCAGTTGCAGCGACTGCATGACCGCCACCGGGTCGCAGTCGACGTAGACCACCCGACAGCCCGAACTGCGCATCTGGGCGGTCTCATGAACGTTTCCGACGGTGGGGATGCCGGAGCCGATATCGAGGAACTGCTTGATGCCGGCATCGACCATGAACCGGACGGCTCTGCCGAGGAACGCCCGGTTGGTCATCATCTGGAGCGGGACAGCCGGCTTGGCCTGCTGGATCGCCGCACCGACCAGCCGGTCGGCTTCAAGGTGGTGTGTGCCTCCCAGCAGGTAGTCGTACACCCTGGCGGCCGAGGCCTTCTCCGGGTGCGAGACTTCCCTGGCCCATTCGGGGACCGTGCGGTAATCCATCTACGCTCCTGTCACCTTGCTCGGCTCGGGCGCTAACCGCCTGGCCTGTCGTTGTCGAGCCTCTGAACCTGCTCCATGATCGAGATGATCGCTTCGGCGGCCTGCGCGGAAATCGGCCCCTGCTCGGCCAACCGCATCGCGACGGCGCGTACGTGAGGGCTAGATGCCATCGCGGCCAGAACGCGCCGCTCGCCGTCATCGTCATCGGGATCCGGGAAGAAGTAGCGGACCGGTACCTCCAGTGCGGCCGCGAGAGCCTCAATGTCGGCGAAATCCGGCTGGCTTTCAGCGCGGCGTAACCGACCGATCTTGGCGTGGCTAGCGGCGTGGCCTCGCTGTTTTAACGCCTCCGACAGGGAACGGTTGGTCCAGGCTCGGCCGGTCTCCCCATCGACGCGCGTGCGCATCGCACGGTCCAGGCGCGCGGCGAAGACCGCGGTGGGGGCATGCCCAGCCTCGCCCGTCATTGGGCCTCCTCCGCCAACTCGGAACGTGATTGTTCCACGGCGGCGAGACGTGGAACAACAGTTGACCAGCCGTGGGTGGTATAGATACCATCGCGAAGTCTGGATCAGATTTGTTCCAACCCCGGTGTCGGCCTGGGTGGTTTGTCGCCGATCAGGGGGACGGTCGGCGGTACGGGGGAGGCTCATGACATTTTTGGCCGATACGTTCGTTGGTGAGGCATGGCCGTGCGTGCTGTCCCGGGGCCGTGCTAGCCGACTTGGGCGATGTGACGGCCGTGCCCGCTGATACCGATCGCTGGCTTGGGAAGTGAGCCGGGTCGACCAAGGCCAGTGCGCCGGGTGCTGTCCGGCGGGTGTCACGCTGCTTGTCGATGTGGGGGGCGGCCACGCGCTCGGCGCGAACGGTTGCCGAGTTGTCGGGACTCTGGCCTTCCGGCCTGTCCGCTCGTGACCCGCACCGAACATCGAGACAAGTCAGGATGAATCCGCGACCGTCCACTTAGTACGAACATGCCTGGTGGCGGAGCTTTGCCGTGCGCTTCTTGTGGGAGATGGCCGGCGACTTGACATCGAATTCCCATCGGAGGAGTACACGCATGCCCACCAGACCTCGACCACCCTCGGGACTCTCGCAAGGGCGCCCGTTCGCAGAGGTGCTCCGCGAGCGTCGAATGTCCAAGGGCTGGACTCAAGCAGACCTCATACGCGAAATGCAGCGCGTTGCTCGCCGGCAGGGAACGTCCTTGCCGACGGCGAAGTCGCTCAAGGCCATGATTTCCCGTTGGGAACAGGGGCGGCACAAGCCCGACCGGCACAACCGCGCCATTCTCTGCGCGGTGCTTGGGCTGGACGAGAAAACGTTGACAGTCAAGGAACGATAGAGGGCGGGTGAGAAACGATGTCCAAGTGGACACTCGTCTCGCGCTGCGCGGTTGTCAACCAGATGTCAACTTCCGCACCAGCGGCACCGGGTGCATGCTCGATCAGTGAGCCGAACAACAGTCCACATCGGTCTATGCCAGTCACGTCAATCAACCGGGCACAACACCTCGCCTCATGATTGTCGCGGCTTCCGGAAGGCAATCGGGTGCCAAGATGACCGACACCATCAACCCAACCCGCTGCAGGCGCAACAACCGTGGGCCTCCGTCCACACACGACCATGCTGACGACATCAAGGCATGGACCGCATATCGGTGCATGCCAACGCAACCTAGGGCTCCCGTGAACCCATAGAAATCATGTCCAGATACACCCTCGGCCGCTCCGCTGGCCGGTAGACGGCGCGGGCCAGCCTCTCTCCTCAGCACCGCGGCGCGAATTGGTTCACGAGTGAACGACCACGACACTGCAGGACTTGTCTGCTCAAGAGCCGACGCCTCGCCAGTGGGTAACCTTCTCGACCGACGTGATGTCTGCCGTATCTGCATGCGACAGGGCCGGGTGCCCAGCGGTACTAGACAAGCTCACGGCCGTTCGGCACATCAATAGGTGACATTCGTGCGCGACGACGCGCATTCACGACAAGAAACGTCCTGTTGCTTCGGTCCCCCCGAACAACGCACCGGTCGCACCGCCTTCCGATCGAAGAATTCCGCCGGGCGACGCACATTTGGCGTCAGATGGAGGTTCAACCATGTCCTCGGACCCACCACGACACGACACCGTAACCATGCGACCGCCGTGCCTGAGCCCACCTCCCGATGCGGTTTCGGAATTCACGGCAGATCTGTGGCGGGCCGCCAGCACGGTCACCGACCTGATGCATCGGACCCTCGTCGCGCCCAGACTCGGGCTGACCTGGCCACAGTGGGAGCTTCTACGGCTGGTCTGCGAGTTCCACGTCGTCACCGTTGGGACCGCGTCGCAGCGACTTCGTGTACCGAAGCCGGACCTGATCCGGGCCGCAGCAGTACTCAATGCCCACGGAATGGCCTGCCTGCTACCGGCCCGCGCCGGCCGACCGGCGGCTGTGGCCGCTACCAGCTACGGGCACGCCCTGGCGCCCGGCGTGCAAAACGCCATCGCCGCTGGGGAGAGCGTCCTGCTCTGTCCACTTCCAGCAGAACTCGTCTGGACAGTCACGGCCGTTCTGCAGCGGATCGAGCAGCGCGCCAGCCACTCGATCTCCCCACTACGGCGCTGCGCCACCGCCACGCCCTAACCCTGCATCGCAGCGACTACCGAACCAGGAGTGACCACTATGGATGATCTGAAGGCGTGGCTCTCACAACCTGAGGTGGCCACGTTCCCGTTCGCCGGCGTGCTCGCCGAGATCCGAGCAGTAGGCAAACACGCCGTACCGGTCGAGCTTCTCAGTGATCTCGACAACGCCCGCCAGCGACTGTCCGTGGGCCGTACTGAGGGCACCGACCTGAACTCCGAACAGTTGGCCGCGTTCCTGGACACGGTGCTGGACCGTCGCGACGGCCGGTTCGACGCCGCCACCTATCTGGCCCTGCGGCTGCTGCCACTACCTGAGACCCGTGATGGGGAACTGGGCGAGGCGTGGCGACGCCACGACCGGTTGATGGTGGCCCTCGTCGCTGACCTGCTCCGTTTCGAGCAGGAGGCCATGGACGGCAGTACCGGACTGCTGCCCAGACACCGGCCGGGGCCTGCGTTGGTGGACCGGCGGCTGCGGCTGGGGATGCGGGCGCTGGCCCCGGCATATACCCGGCTCGGGTTGCCTGTCCTGGGTGGCACCGATCCCGCGGATGCGGATCGGGTGTGCGCGAGCGTGGCGGCTCGGATGCCCGCGGCGCAGCGGTTGGCCGTGGACCTGTCGATGCTGCCGGTCGACATCTCCCATGACGAGTTCATGTTCATCCGGGTCCTGCAGGCGTACGAGACCGTGTTCGCGTTGATGGCCGCACAACTGCATACAGCGGTGTCCGTGCTCACCATGGGCAATGTGCGCCTGGCCGCGATCTTCACCGACGGCGCCGCCTCAGCGTTGCGGGACGCATCGCCGTTGTTCTCCCTGATGGCGACGATGCAACCGTGCTCGTTCGCGGCGTTCAGGACTCACACGCACGGCGCGTCCGCGATCCAGTCGGCGGCGGCCAAGACGGTGGAGGCGCTATGCCGCACTCCCGACCCGCAACGGCTGGCCTCCTGCGCGTTCGATCAGGTGCCGCAGGTCCGGCAGGCCATCCTCGACGGATCGCTGGTCGGTTTGGAGGACGTATACCAGCACCACCTCGCCGCCGGGAAAGTGCAGCCGCGACATGGCCGCAAGCTCGAGGAAGCGATGTACGGCCTGGGTGTCGTAGTGGACCGGTGGCGCACCACCCACCATCGGCTGGCCACACGGTTCCTCGGGAACGAGCCCGGCACGGCAGCCTCGCAGGGAGCCGCCTACCTGGACCGAGTGCGGACGATCCCTGTCTTCCACCGCCCCGCTGTCGCGTCTGACACGCCAGGCGGCGGGCCGCGAACCCGCAGCGCACGCCCACCTGCCGTGATGCCTGCCGGCCGGGCCCGGTCTTGAACAGACCGGACCATCCCGACGGCGAGGGGCGGCAGGGCCCTGCGGACAGCTCAGCAGAACGGGCCGCGAACAACCGAGATCCACCAGCGAACGGGCACACCAACGATGCGTCAGCGGTAGGACAGGGGTGGAGACGATGCCAGTGCTGGTCGAGGGGTGCCGCCGCACCCGATCCCCCTTGCCGGCCGGTGGTTCCGCCGGCGTGGGGCTGGGGCTAGTGATCGCCGTGTGGTGGCTAACCGCGCACCTGCTGGCCGCTGATGGCCTGTTGCCCGCGCCGTCCGAGGTACTCCACGCGTTTGTCAGCACGCCGGGAGTTCTGCTGGCGCATGGCTGGGTGACGCTGGTGGAGACGTCTGTCGGGTTCGGCGTTGCCGCGGTGGCCGGTATCACGGCGGGCGCCGCGCTGGCCACGTCGCGCTGGGTACAACTGCTGCTTTCCGGTCCGCTGATGGTTCTGCACGCGGTGCCGAAGGTAGCGGTCGCGCCGTTGCTGGTGGTGTGGCTCGGGTTCGGTGAAGGCCCACGGATCGTGATGGTGACGCTGGTGTGTTTCTTCCCGATCATGATCGCTACTACCTCCGGGCTCATGTCCACACCGGCCCACCTGCAGGAACTGGCCCGGTCGCTGGCGGCCAGCCGCTGGCAGACGTTCACCAAGATCCGCCTCCCGGCCGCGCTCCCGCAGATTTTCGCCGGGATTCGCTCCGCGCTGCCGCTCGCGCCGGCCGGTGCGGTCCTGGGTGAGGTCGCCGGCGGCTCCACCGGCCTGGGGTTCGTGATCACCAGATCGAGCGGGTCGGGCGACATGGCCACGGCCCTCGCCGCCGTCGCGGCCCTGTGTGCCATCTCGCTCGGGTTGGTGCTCGCCGCCCGGGGCGCGGAACGGCTATCCCATCGCTGGGTCTCAAACCCTGTTGACCCTCGCTGATCAAGGTTGACCTGCCGGGCCGGGTCGGGCACGCGTGTGCCCTGCCAGGTGTTGGCCTCAGACGCGGCGCCGCGCTCGGCGCACCCGGACGGGAGACATGAGATGACCTTCACCTGGACTGGACGTGACGATCGCCGGTGGGCGTGGATCGGAATCGGCATCTTCGCCGGCACCGTCGTCGCCGGCGCCCTTCCAGCCGCGACGATCGGGGGCCCCTTGTGGGCGTGGGCGGTGTTCGTGTGGTGTCTGGGGCTGTGCGCCCTCGTCGCCGGTGCGGTGATGTTCATCGGCTCGCTTCGCACCGTGCACATCTATCTCGACGAGTCCGTTGTGGACATCCGCATCGGAAACCTCGTCCTCACGACCGGTTGGGAGCACGTCGCGGCCATCAACGTCGAACAGGTGCCCGAGGCATCCCGACCGCAACCGCAAGAGCTGTTGGTGCTGTGGCTGACCGACGACAGCCTGGTCAAGGCCCGGCCCCGATACCCAGCGACAGGTGAGCCCAAAGGCCATGTGCTCGCCGACCTGGCCAACCTCGAGCACAGCCGAGCCGAGATCACCGAGGCGTTGCGCCGGTACGCCGGTGACCGGTTCCGCTCCGCGATCACCGCATAGACCTCAACGCCGGCCGCTGCGCTCTTGCCGCTACTTCCCTTTCGCAAGGCATCCACTGGCCCTCGCGCAAAAGCCCAGCGCAGGCACGCGAATCGCACAGGCGCTACGCCTGCGAACGACAGAACGGAGACAGACATGCAGACAGCCATCGAGTCAGGGCACCCACCCCGCCAGCTCCGACGTGGCACGGCGAGCCGCCAGCCGACCGAACGCGACGACCGGCAGGTACCGCGTGAATCCCCCGGCCGGTCCCACCGGTTGGCATTGGCAACCGCGTTCGCGGCGGTCGTGCTCGCGGCCGCGGCATGCGGCAGCGACCCAAAGCCGGAACCTCCCGCATCGACGGCGGCGGCCGATCCTGGTACGGCTTCGGCGCCGGTGGATCAGCGGGCGGCGGCGGTCGCCGCCTACCAGGGCATGTGGCTGGCCTACCAGCAGGCCGGGCTGACCGCGGACCCCGGGCATCCGGATCTGCCCCGCTACGCGACCGGGGACGCGCTGGAGATCCTCCGCGATGGGTTGGAAGACTACCGCGACCAAGGACAGGTCCTCAAAGGACAGCTGGTTACCCACCCGCAGGTGCAGGACGTGTCGCCCCCGAACGCTCCGACCACGGTGCGCATCCGCGACTGCCTGGACACCCGTGACTTCCTGGTCTACTGGCGTGCGGACGGCCGGCTGGTCGACGACGAGCCGGGCGGTGCCCGCGACGCGAACGCGACCGTCACCCTGACCGACGGTCAGGTGTGGAAGGTGTCCAGCTTCGGGGTACAAGCGGTGAAGGCGGCGGACGTATGTTGACCGCCGGCGCTTCATCCACCGTCTCGACATCGGGGCGAGCCAACGCACGGGCACGGGCATGGGCCCGGTGCGGGGCGCGGGCCGGCGTGACGGCCACGGTCACACTCCTACTGCTGGCGGCCGGCCATTCCGGTGCGTCAGCCGGGGATGGGGCGGGGCGGGTGGA
Organism: Phytohabitans aurantiacus; assembly: GCF_027923225.1. Lineage (GTDB taxonomy): Bacteria > Actinomycetota > Actinomycetes > Mycobacteriales > Micromonosporaceae > Phytohabitans > Phytohabitans aurantiacus. The sequence continues at coordinate 14,797 of NZ_BSDI01000019.1, read as the reverse complement.
CTGTGCGCAGGCCCGGCTGCCGGAGTGCGACGTGCGGGCCAACATCCCTGACCGGCCCGGCCGCGCCCCGACCGACGAGGGCGGCACGGACGGGGGCACGGTGTCAGGGCCGCCGCCGCGTTGTCACTACGAACGGGTGCCGGTGCAGGAGCCGCCGCCACCTGGCGCCGGGCCGGGCGCCTGGCACCTGCAGGTGTGCGTCTCCGCGGACGGTATCGCCTCGCAGTCGCAGCCGCGGTGGCTTACCGACGGGCAGGCCCAGGATCCGCGGCTGCTGGGCGAACTCGCGGTGTCGCGGCTGCGGTTGCCGGCGCCGCAGATCCGGACCAGCCCGGACCCGGCACTGGGGCCGGTGTTGGTGTGGGTGCCGGTGTGGGCGTGGATCGGCCCGTCGACGTGGGGGTCCAGGTCAGCGACCGCCGCCGTGTCCGGGGTGGCTGTCACCGCCGTCGCGTACGCCCGGCGGGCGGCGTGGCGGTTCGGCGACGGTGCGAGCCCGACGATTTGTGGGCCGGGCACCGAGTGGACGCCCGACAGGGACGCGGCGGCGCCCTCGCCGACCTGCGGACACACCTACCAGAAGGCAGGGCGAATGACAGTGACTGCCACCGTCACGTGGCAGGTCGTGTGGTACGGCGCGGGCCAGTCCGGGACGGTGCCGGACCTGACGGTCACCTCAACGATGGTGGTGCAGGTCGTGCAGGCTCCAACCGCCAACACGACCGGGCAGAGGTGAGGCGGATGTCGGCCATTCCCCTGCGCCAGGCACCTCAGCGGTCGGCGCCGCTGCGATCGATGACCGCCCCCACCGCCGCCGCTACGGGTGGGGGTGGCCAACCGCCGGGTGCGGTGTTCGGGCGGCGGGTGCGGCCCGTCCGGTTGCTGGCCTCGGTTCTGCTGGTGCTGGCGTTCGCGGTCGCGGGCGCGGTGCTGGCCGGACGTCTGGATCAACGGCTGCCGGTGCTGGCCACCTCACGGCCACTGGCAGCAGGGCAGACGATCACGGACGCCGACCTGACCGTCGTCCACGTCGCCGTGCAAGGGGTGAGCCTGGTGCCGGAAACCCAGCGAGATGATGTGGTCGGCGGCACCGCCGCGGTGCCGCTGCCGGCCGGTGTGATGCTGTCTGCGGACCAGGTAGGCGCCCCGGGATGGCCGCCGGCCGGTAAGGCGGTGGCCGCAGTCGCGGTCAAGGCCGGCCGGCTGCCGTCCACGATCACCGCCGGCGCCCACGTCACCGTCATCGCCGTCCCCGCCGCCGACACAGTCGACCCGAGCACGCAGGACGTGGCGGTGCGGGCCGAGGCGACCGTCGTGCACCTGGGCACCGCAGACCAGTTCGATGCCGGTCAGGCCGGTGTGGTCGGCGGTGAGGTGCCGGTGTCGCTGCTGATGGACGCCGCGGCGGCCAACCAGTTGGCTACCACGCGTGGTGACGTGTCGCTGGTGCACCACGGCCCGGGCAGGTGAGGAACATGTTGATCGCGGTGGCATCGGTCAAAGGATCACCAGGGGCGACCACGCTCGCGCTCGGAATGGCCGCGCTGTGGCCGCGGCCGGGCGCGGTATTGGTCGAGTGCGACGCGGCCGGAGGGGACCTGGCGGTCCGGTTCGGCCACCACCCGGACCATCCAGACGGTCCGGGCCTGTCCGGGCTAGCCGCCGCGACCCTGCCGGCTGCCCCCCAACCGCAGCCACCGGCCAGCACGCCGCCCGGCCCGATACAGCCGGCCACGGCGGGCGGGTTGCTGGCGGGGTTCGCGCAGCGGCTGTCGGTCGGGGCGGATGTCGTGCTGGCCGCGCCGGGGCCGGCCGCGGCCGCGGCCGTGCGCACCCTCACCGAGCACGGGATCACGACGTTGCGCCAGGCGGCGGCAACCCGGACCGTGGTGTTGGACGTGGGACGCCTCGACGCCGCCAGCCCGAGCCTGCCGCTGGCCGCGGCAGCGGACCATCTGCTGTTGGTGGCCCGCCCGGAACCGGCCGAGCAACATCAGGTCGGCGCCCGTCTGGCCTGGCTGCAGTCGCTGCTATCGGGCCGGCTGTGGCTTGCACCGGCCGGTGACGGGCGGCTCCCGGCGGCGGAACTCACCAGCACGTTCGATGTCCCGGTAATCGGTGTGCTGCCGCACCACCGGTGGGCGGCTGCGGCGCTGACCGGCCGGATGCGGGTGCCGAACTGGCGGCGCCTGTCCCTGGGCACGGCGATCGGTCAGATCGCCGTACGGCTGGCCGATCTGGAACCGATCCCGGACCTGGGCACGGTGCCACACCCACCTGTCGTAGCACCGGTCATCACCGCACCCCGCACCCGCACAGCCGACCGCAGACCCGGCGGCAGCGGTGGCGTCGAAGGTGGCAGCGCTGATGGCGACGATGGGCGGCCGAGGGAGAAGCGATGAGTATCCGAGCGTTGCCGCCCGTGCCGGGCTGGAAGTTCTCCCCGCACCAGGATGTGATCGACCAGCTGCGCGGTCAGGCCGCCACCCGACTGTCCACCACCGCCACGTCAGGCGCTCAGCGGGACGCCGCCGTACACCGTGTGGTCACCGAACTGCTGGACGAGCACGCCCGTACCAGCCTGGCCGCCGGGCGGATGCCTTTGGACCCGCCGGTTGAGGCCCAGGTCGCCGCTGCGATCCGCGACGCGTTCTCCGGCCTGGGTCCGCTGGCCAATCTGCTCGCGGACAAAAAGGTGACCAATATTTTCCTCAACGGCCCGGCGGTGTGGGTGACCTACCTGGATGGCACCAAAAAGCGGGTGCCGCCGCTGTTCTCCTCCAAAGGCGAACTGGTCGACCGGATCAGGGACATCGCCGCGCGGGCCGGCACCGACGAACGCCGCTTCGACCGTGGCGTGCCCCGCGTCTCGGTACGACTGCCGGACGGCTCACGCCTGTTCGCCACCCTGCTCTCACGCGAGCCTGCGGTGGCGATCCGACGCCACACCCTGCTCGACGTCGACCTGGACATCCTCACCCGCCAACACGCCGTCATGCACCCGACGGTCACACGCCTGCTGCATGCGATGGTCCGCGCACGCAAAAATGTGGTCATCTGCGGCGGCCCCGCCACCGGCAAGACCACCTTTCTGCGCGCCTGCGCCAAGGCGATCCCGCCGTGGGAACGGCTGGTGACCATCGAGGACACCGACGAACTCGCACTCGACCTGGACCCGGCCCATCCGGACTGCGTCGCCCTGCAGGCCCGCGAACCCAACGTCGAGGGCGAGGGCGGCATCGACCTGGCCGAGTTGGTGCGGTGGGGGCTGCGCATGTCCCCGGACCGGGTCATCCTCGGCGAGGCCCGCGGCGGCGAGGTCGTCCCGATGCTCAACTGCATGTCCCAAGGCACCAACGGCTCCATGACCACCATCCACACCTCCACCTCGGCGCAGGCCTTCACCAAGTTGATGACCTACGCCGCCCAGTCAGCCGAGCGCCTGCCGTTCGAGGCCACCGCGCCGCTGATCGGCACCGCCGTCCACTTCGTGATCCACCTCGCCTGGTCCACCGACGGGGTTCGCGTGGTCTCCTCCGTCCGAGAGGTCGTCGATGCCGACCACACGCAGGTGATCTCCAACGAGATCCTGCGGCCCGGCGGCGACCGGCGGGCCACCCCGGCCGCGCCACTGCGCCCGGACACGCTCGACGAACTGGCCGTCGCCGGGTTCGACCCCGACCTGCTGGCCGGGTGGTGACCGGGATGCCCGCGCTATTCGCGATCGTCGGCGCCGCCATCGGCGGCTCCATCCTGCTGCTTTGGGCTGGGCTGCGACCAGGCCCCGCCGACCGGCGTCGCCGAGCAGGGCTGAGGATGCCGGCGCCGGGCACCGTCCTGCGCGGCGCCGGGGCCTTTACCGCCGCCGCGTTGGCCGGGGCGGGCACCGGCTGGCCGGTCGCCGCCATCCTCGCCGGCGTCGCCGGATGGACGCTGCCCGGCGTCCTCGGCCCCGACCACGCACACCAGCGCACGATCGCCCGGATCGACGCGATCGCCGGCTGGGCCGAGGACCTGGCCGGCACCCTACGTTCCGCCGCCGGCCTGGAACAGGCCATCACGCAGACCGCCCGAGTCGCACCGGCACCGATCCGTGTCCAGGTGGCGGCGCTGGCCGCCGCCCCGGCCGCCGGCATCCGCCTGCCACAAGCGTTGGCGGCGTTCGCGGACGAGCTGGCCGACCCCACCGCCGACCTGGTGACCGCGGTACTCATCCACGCCTCCCAGTACCAAGCCCGGGACGTCGCCGCCAGCCTCGCAGGCGTCGGCCACACCGCCCGCCGGCACGCCGCCGCCCGGGTCCGGATCGCCACCAGCAGAGCCCGCACCCGCACCGCCACCCGCATCGTCGTCACGGTCGTCCTCACCTGCGCCGCGGGACTGTTCGTGTTCGCCCGCGACTTCCTGGCCCCCTACGGCAGCCCGCTCGGGCAACTCATCCTCGCGATCCTCGGCGCCGCGTTCGGCGGCTGTCTGCTGTGGATGATCCGTATCGCCCGGGTGCCGGATCTTCCCCGCATCCTCACCGGAGCCGACACCCGCACCCACCTTCAGGAGGTGGCCAGGTGACCGTATTCGTACTTGTTGGCGCCGGCCTCGGCGCGGCGATCACGTTCCTGGGTTGGACGCTGGCACCCGCCCAGCCCACCCTCGCGCACACCCTCGCCGTGCTGCGCCACCCACCACCGGCCCCGGTAAGAGACCGGCGCGCCCGTATCACCGGTGCCGTCGCCGGGCCGCTGCACCGCATCGGCCTGCCCCGACCACGGACACAACAAGACCTCACCGTCCTGGACCGGGACCCCGCCACCCACCTGGCCGCCCAAGCCGCGCTCGCCGGCCTCGGCCTGCTCACCCCAGCCGCCACCGTGGCAGGCCTGCACCTGATGGGTGCCAGCATCGGCTGGACCACCCCACTGTGGCTGGGCTTGCTACTGGCCGCCGGCGGCTACCTGATCGCCGAAACCGGCGTCCGCGAAGACGCCGAACACCGCCGGCAGCTGATGCGCCACACCCTCGCGGCGCTGCTGGATGTCATCCCGCCCGCGCTCGCCTCCGGAGCCGGCATCGAACACGCCCTCCACGACAGCACCCGCATCGCCACCGGATGGGCCGCCGGGCGCATCCGCGACACCCTCGCCACCGCACGCCTGACCCGCCAACCAGCCTGGCAAGCCCTGCGAGAACTCGGCCAAACCACCGGGGTGCCCGAACTCACCCAGCTCGCCGGAAGCCTGCAACTGGCCGCCGGCGAAGGCACCCGCATCCGGCAAGCGCTCACCGACCGCGGCCAAGCCCTGTCCCACCGCCTGACCGCGGACCTGGAAGCCCAAGCCGAAGCCGCCACCGAACGCATGTCCATCCCCCTGATGGCGTTGACCAGCTGCTTCCTGCTCCTGCTCATCTACCCCGCCATCGCCGCCTTCCACACCTGACCGACAAACACACAGCCCGCCATCCACGCCCACAACCCAACAAACACGAAGGGGGAGCCGTGACGACCACGATCAGAACCGTCCACGCCACCTGCGCCGCCGTGCTTCGCCGCCGGATCCGAACCCGCCACCGACCTTCGGGCACAGACCGGGACACCGGTAGCCACGCCGTCGAGTACGCCCTGGGAATCGGCCTGGGCGCCGCCACCATCCTCGCTCTGTTCGCCGCCTACAAATCCGGCGTCGCCGCGCTGATCGAGAGCTGGATCTTCAAGTAGCCCGGCAGGTCCCCGGCGGTCAAGCCCCCGAACCATCGACACACCTCTCAGCTCAACCGGTGCGCGGAAGGGAGAAACCGGAATGCTCCACATCAGACGCCAGACGTCCGCACCGGGGCGACGGGCCGGAACAGGATGCGCGGACGGCGGCTCCACCGCTGTCGAGCTTGCCGTCAGCGCACCGATCCTCATCGGACTGATCCTGCTGCTCGTCCAAGCCTTCTTCTGGGGCGTGGGAAGCCTCGCCGCCCGATCCGCCGCCGACCACGCCGCCCAAACCACCCGTGTGATCGCAGGCAGCCCCGCATCGGGTCAGGCCGCCGGCGCCGACGTGCTCACACAACTCGGCGGTCAGCTCATCGACGAACCCACCATCGCCGTGCACCGGGGGACGCAAACCACGACCGTCACCGTCACCGGCACCGCCCACGGGCTACCCCTGCCGATCCACGTGACCGTGCGCGTGCCCACCGAAAAAGCACCGACAGGCCCGTCATGACCGACCCACGCCCCCAGCCCTCCAACCGTCCCCGAGCCCGGAGCGGAACACGTTGGCCGTCCTTCCACCCAGCTAGCCAGCACCGCTGGAGTCGGCGACCTGATCGCGGTGCGGTCGCGGTCGAGATGGCGCTCGGCATACCCATGCTCGCGATCGTGGTCCTGCTGGCCACGTTCTCATACACCGCGGCCCGCGCCCGCCTCGATGTGCGCGCCGTCGCTGCGGCGGCAGCCCGTGCCGCGTCCCAATCCCGTACCCCCGCACAGGCACAGACCGCAGCCGCGACCACTGCGAACGCGAACCTGGCGGGCCGCTGCGCGACCTACCAGGTGCAGGTCGACACCAGCACCTTCGGCCGCGGCGGGTCCGTAACCGTCACCGTCTCCTGCACCGTCTCCGTACCCGCCCTCAACGGCCTCGGCCTACCCGGGACGACCACCCAGACCGCCACCGCCACCAGCCCCGTCGACCTCTACCGCAGCAGAAATCTCGGGTTCGAGATATCTGAAGCACCTTCGGCCGCGAACCTGAGCACGGGTGGTGTGTTATGAGCGCAGCGTTGAGCTTGGGTTCGGTAACCGCGATCGTGGTGCGACGTCGCAAGCCTTGGACGGCCGCCCGCTGTCAGCGGGCGTGGTCGGCAGCCTCCAACAATGCGCCAGCGGTGAGGATCGCGTCGAAAAGTCCAGTCGGCGGCATGATGAGGTGGACGCCGGGCATCGCCAGTTCGATTAGCGCTTCCTTCACGAGCACCGCGATCAGCTCCTCCATGGCGGCCACGAACCGATCGGCAAACGTGCGTCGTTCCTTCTTGCCGCCGGCCGGGTCCTGGTCGGTGAGGCTATCGGGAAGGAACGCGTACGGGTCCTCCCGATACGCGCGCCACCGGTTTCTTTCGGTGATGTCACTGGCGATGGTGTTCGCGAGAACGGTGGCGACTCGTATCCGGATCCTCTTGGCCGCGTCCTGCCGGTCCTTTTCGTCCGCGCTCGCGACAAGCTTCTCGAACTGCTCCTTGATGAACTCGCGATCGTCCCCGCGCATGTGCTCGCGTGCGGCGTCGAGGATCGACGGTGCACCGGCCCGATGGTGCGGTGGAACCGACGGCCCGTCGACGGAGGGACGCCTCTGGTCGCGGGAAGGCTCAGGGGCGTCCGGAGGCTTGACGTCGGCGACCAGAGGTTTGTCGTCGATATCGGCATCCGGGTGGCCATCTGGGATCTTGCGGTCGTCTTCGCTTGACCGGTCGCTGAAGTTCACTGGTTCTGTATGCGGCTGGCGGTCGACCTCGGCGTCAGCAGGGGGAAGATCGGGAAGATCCGGTATATCGCAGTCTTGTGCTATCACGGCGTCGTATCTGTTATCGGCGTCTGCCGCATCGTCGTCTGTGGTGATGGCCGACAGGTCAGTAACGAAACGGAGTGTCGACCCCTCGCCGGATCCTTGGGCGGGAGGACTCTTCCGGTCGCCTGGTTCCTGCGCTTCAGTGGCCTCCATCCCGGTTTCAGGAGGCGAAACCGTCGGGGCCGCGGCCTCGTTTGACGCGGCGGCTTTGTCGGTGGGTTGCCCGACAACGGGCGTGAGTGGGGGCGCGGGACTTGCCTGCCTGACGAACTCGGCCGTGACGGGGGATGCCGTTGACGTGGGCTCGGCAGGAACCGACCGGGTGGGCGGCGTGTCGGCTCCCATGGTCCGGATGACGTCGTTGATCCGGTCGACTATCTCGTCCGGCGGATCGTCGGGGGTGTGGTTTCCGGGTCCGGGGGGATGCATATCGGCCGTCTCCGTTCGGCGTTGGCCCCTTCGACGGTATCGCCGGCCGTCAACACCAGCGGGCGTGGCGCGTCCAACGAGCGAACCACCGCCAAGCCCACGACAACCCCACTGCACGAATGTCCCGCCGGCACGTCCACAAGCGACAACGAATCGAGGATCCCGACGACTCGTCCGTACTCTTCGCGTGAGAAGAGACCGGTGATGACCTGGACCTCTAACAGCTCAATGCGAATCGGACGGTTCGGAACTCGCAAGCGTTCTCAGGGTCTTTCTTGGGTTCCGAGTTGCCGAAACACCCGCCGCGGCAATCACGCGTGCCGATGGTGCGTGATGAAAGCAGTGCTGTGCTCGGCTTCCGGACCGTGGACCATGACGGGAGCCTGCCGCCGCCGACGCTCACGGCTGGCGGACGCGGATCGCGGTGGGGCCAGCATCCAGATTCTCTACATCGCCATCATCGGGCTGCTGTTCACCGCCGCGCTGCACGGCGGCGGGACCGTGTTGGCAGCCCGCAGCCATGGCTACGGCCTCGCGCAGTCCGCCGCCCGCGCGGGCGCCCAACAGATCGACGTGGCCACCTATCGCGCCACCGGTGAACTACGGCTAGATCCGACCCTGGCCGCGCAGGCCGCTATCCGGTTTCTCGCCGAGGCCGGCGCCACCGGCGTCATCAACCGCATCACGGCCGCCGAGATCACTGTTACCGCGATCAGCAGGCAACCTACCCCGGCACTGCGGACCTTAGGCCACCCGACGGTGACCGTCACCGCGACCGCGACCGCCGCCATTACCCCGCAGCCCTGACCACGCCGGCGAAAGGAGAACCGCCTAATGATGCTGATGTATCGGCTTGGTCGGCTCGGCGTGCGCGTCAGCAGCGCCGTGGTTCTACTTGCGACAGTCGTGGGCATCCCCGCCGGCCTGGTCTGCTTCGTCGGCTGGCCGCTACCCACCGATCCACCCACCACGTGGGAAGAGTTCTCCGCGATCCTGACCGGGAGTGTCCCCGACACCGCCGTCCTCGGGCTGCTCGCCCTAGCGCTGTGGCTGACCTGGGCCGCCTTCTGCCACGCGCTGGTCATCGAGTTGGCAGCCGCCCACCGGGGCAAGCCGGCGCGACAAAGCCGGCTGATCTCCCCGATGCAGGCCTTGGCCGCACTCCTGCTCGCCGGCCTAGCCGCCAGCCCCGCAGCCGCGTCCGCCGCTGTCATCGCGCCGGCACCGGCCCTCGCCCCGCATGTCGCCGGACCGGCCGGGGCCTTGCAGACCGGCCAGGCGGCGGCCCCCGTTGCCGCCTGGCCCCCCGAGCTGCACCCAGCACGGTTCGCCGACGCCACGCCCAGGACACAGCCGGCGGCTCCCGCCGCCGCAGCGGCCAGCGGTGACACCATGCCCTCCGCCATGCCCACCAATGTGCCTGCTGCATTGCCCCGGTTCGCGCTCGCAGCACGCGCCGGGCCGATGACGGTCACCGCCGCCGGCACCACGTACACCGTGATCGTGCAGCGGGGCGACACCCTGTGGGACCTCGCGCAGGCATGGCTGGGTGACCCTCACCGGTGGCCGGAGATCTACCAGCTCAACGCCGACCGCTACGACGCAAACGGCCGCGTCCACCACGGTGAGGGCCGTATGCAAGGCGGCGACCACATCGAACCAACCTGGCAGCTGATCCTGCCCGACGATGCGACGCCACCCACCACCGCGAAACCGGACACGTTCATCCCGCCCGCCACCGCCAAGCCACCCGCCAACACCACCCCGACGTCGCCGCCGGCCACCCCACCGCCCGCTACACCCTCGACCACGGCACTCCCGTCCGCCCCAGCAACCGCGGAACCCACCGCAGTCTCGGGCGATGACGGTGTGGTCGGCGACCGGCCGGGCCAGGTGGGCCCCTCGGCCACCGCCACACCGCAGGCCAGCAGCAGCGCCATCACCAGCCCGTCGGCGACTGCGACACCCGACTTCGCACCTTCACAATCGGGTCGGTCGGCACCGCCGGGGGTGTCGCTGACCGGCGACAGTTGGGTCGACCTCGGCCTGGCGCTGGCCATCGCGGCCGCTGCCACCCTGGTGTGGCGGCTGCGTCGCCGCCGCTATACACCCCGCCCGCCCAGCGCACACGCCCGGCTCGACGACCCCGACCTGGCGCCGCTGCCGCAGGTGGTGACCAGAGTGCGGCGTGGCCTACGCACCCCCGCCCCGAACACCGACAACAGCCCGCACCACCGTCCCGACCAGACCCACCAGCTCGAACACACCCTCGACCAAGACATGCACACCGACGACGTGCCCGACGACCAGCTACCCGACGACACCGACGAACCAGAGCAGACCAGCCCACCGCCACTGAACTTGCCCGCACTGGGCAACCCGATGCTCGCCGCGTGGCCACCAGCCGGGCTGGGACTGACCGGGCCCGGCGCCGAGGCGGCAGCACGCGGGTTCCTCGCCACCGCGCTAGCCGCCGGCGGCGTCAACGACCCACACGCACGCGCCAGCGTGGTTCTACCCGCCGCCACCCTGGCCACCCTGCTCGGCGCCGCCGCCGTCCACGCGCCAGAAACACCCCGGCTCACCGTCACAGGGGACCTGACCGAAGCCCTGGAAATATTGGAGGAACAGACCCTGCACCGCACGCGCCTGACATACGGACACGAGGTCGACACCATCGCGCATTTGCGCGACGCCGACCCGGACGAAGAGCCACTGCCACCGATCCTGCTGCTCGGCGACGCCCCCGCCCCCCACGAACGCGCCCGGATCGCCGCGCTGCTCGTCCAAGGACAGCGGCTGGACATTCACGGGGTCCTGCTCGGCCCTTGGCCCGACGGCGGCACCGTCAACGTGGCCGGCGACGGCACCACCACCCCCGCCGACGGAGAAAAGGGGCGGCACGGCAGCCACCCCGCCGACGTTGGCCGCCTCACCGTCATCACAGCAGCCGAGGCGGCCGCCCTTCTGCCCACCCTTGCCGAATCCCACACCGGCCTGCCTCAGCCGCAGCCACCCGCCCAGCCACAGCCCCATACCCTTGCCGCTACGGCCCAGCCCGCTATCGCCCAGGCCGCGCCCCGCGACCGCGACCACAACGAACCCGCCGCCGGTGTCGCGTGCGCCCCAGAGCCCACGCAAGCCGCGACCCTCGACCAGCTCGCTGCCGCTACATCGGCCTCGCACACGCCTGAGGCCTCTACGGTCGGGGCGCGAACGATCAGCCCGGACACGGTGGCATCGGCAGGCTTGCGGACCGACGGGCAGGATGGTCAGGACCTGGACGACGGCGAAGCCGCCGACGGACCGGGCGTCGTCGCGGTGCGGGTCCTCGGCCAGCCCGCCATCGTCGGCGCCGATCCCGATCAGCCGCTGCGCGCCAAAGCCATGGAACTGCTGGTATACCTGATCGCCCGCAACGGCGGCGCCACCGTCGATGCCATGAAAGAGGACCTGGTGCCGGACGCCACCGTCTCCAAGGCACCCAACCGCATCCACACCTACGTCTACGCCCTGCGCCAAGCCCTACGCCGCACCGGCGGACGAGCCTCCTACATCACCCACCCGCCCCACCGGTACCTGCTCAACCGCGACACCCTAGACGTGGACCTGTGGTGCATGCGAGATGCGTTGACCGCAGCGGAAACCGTCACCGGCGACGCCCGGATCGCCGCGCTGCGCCAAGCGGTAGCCGCCTACCACGGCCCGCTCGCCGACGGCACCCAATACGAATGGGCCGAACCCTACCGGGAGGCCGTGCGCCTGCAGGCTCTCGACGCCTACCTCGCGCTCGCCGAGGCGCTGCGCGAGCAACCGGACGAGGCACTCGCGGTGCTGGACGCCGCCATCGGCCACAGCCCGTACGCGGAACAGCTGTACCAGGCGGCAATGCGCACACACGCGGACCACGACGACGGCGACGCGATCGCCGCCCGACTCGCCGAGCTGACCCGCCGCTTGGAAGAGATCGACGCCGAACCCACCGACGAAACCAGCGAACTGGCCGCCGCACTCATCAACGACGTGCGTCACCGCGTGCGCCGGCGCCCAGGCGCCGCCGCATGAGCGCGGTAACCCTGCCCGCCGCCAACCGGGTGTGGCGAGCCGCGCGACCGACCGAAACATCGGCCACCGTCCGCGCTCTCAAACGCATCCGGTGGGCGGTCCGGGCCACCCTGGTCCTCGGTGTGGCCGCCTCCGTGGCTGCGAACGTCCTGCACGCCCAACCACACCTGATCAGCCAGGCCATCGCCGCCTGGCCGCCGGTGGCGCTGCTACTCACTGTCGAGCTGATCTCCCGCGTCCCGATCCACCGTAAACCGCTGGCCGCCACGCGGCTGATCGCCACCACCGCCATCGCCGGCATCGCCGCCTGGGTCTCCTACTGGCACATGGTCGGTGTCGCATCCCGCTACGGCGAGACCGGCCTATCGGCCTATCTACTACCTGTTTCAGTGGACGGTCTTATCGTCGTCGCCAGCATCAGCCTGGTCGAGTTGTCCGCGCGGCTGCAACTGGCCCAACCCACGTCGTCAGCGGCACGACCCGCACCCCCGGCGGTACACACGGCGCCGCCACCCGTCGAACACGAGGCGGCGACGTCACCTGCCAACCCGCCCGACACATCCACGACTGCAGGACCGGCCGCCGAAACGTTGATCGGCGACCCACCAGCGGCAGCTCCGGCCGATCACGCGCCGCACGACCAACCCGAGCCCGCAGGCCACCTCAACACGGCTGCCCACAACGACCCCGACGGCGCACAGGGGTCCTCCGATGCTGGCAGCGACCACGAACCACATCGCGGCGACGACGACGGCGACGATGCCCGGCAGCGGCGACGCCGCGGCGCCACCAGGAAGGCCGTCATCGACGCCTACCAGCAAGACCCGACCCAGCACCCGACCACCATCGCGGAGATTGTCGGCACTTCCGAACGCACGGTGCGCCGCTACCTGGACGAGTTCCGCGCCAGCCCCAGCAAGGACTCGCCCAACGGCACCAACGGCGCGCAGCACGCCCACAACGGCAACACTCAGTAGTCTAAAGACGCGGCTTGCGCCCGCCGGACGGCCAGAGATCCAATCCGTCACTTGTTGGCGGGCAGGACATGCTCCGGAAATCCTTGCCCGACAAAGCAAAAAAGACCTGCGGTTCTTACTCTCGCCGAACAGCGCCCGCCCACCTGCAGGGGCCGAGTGCCGACCCCCAGTCTTTGGCCGACACCTCCGACACTGGTTGGCAGCGATGCGCTATGCAGCGATCTGACTCAACTGCACCTCGCCGAGCTACTTGACTAGGTCGCGACGGCACAGGGCTCCCTGGCGAGCCGGGGAGCCCTGTCGACGCCGAGCCGGCCGAGGAGCCAGACGCTGAGACGGAGCCGGAAGGCAACATCCAGGTCGCCCACGCCTGCGGCAACAGGGCCGGACCCGGATCGTAGCGGCCGCGTCGGGGTACTCGCTGGAGTGCAGAGCTAAGTACGACTGACCTTGCATAGCCTGGCCTGGCGCACAGGGCCATTCGTGTCGATGGATCATGCTTGTCGTGACAGCTGCAGATCTGCACGAAAGGCCCTTCAAGTGACCTGATCAAGGCATGGTTCAAGTTCGTGGCGTGCGAGGACTGGTTGGCCTGGCTGGTCGACATGTCGTTCGGCGGAGCTGCGAACCAGGCGGTGCGCGCCGAGGCGGCGAACCCGCCGTCGGATCTGCCGGGTCAGGCTGGGGGCAGAAATGGGCCTTGGAGCAGATGCTCGACCGCGATCGGGCCGTCGTAGTGACGGCAGGTGCACGGCACGAACCTCACGCCGACGCGACGGCCGGACTCGGTGTAGACGTCGCGCGGCACCTGCGCGTTGCAGGCCTTGGTGTCGAGGTGGTGGTGTGCGTAAGTGTGGTCGCAGCTGCAGATCGCTTTGGACGGCGGGGAAGCGCGGCGCCGGAGGTGACCGGCGAGGTAGCCGACGGCGAGTAGCGCCGCGCCGGTGGCCAAGCTGACAGGTTCGAACACGATCGGGTGCCTCCGTTCTGTTTGCGTCGGCGCGCAGCCCGCAGGCGCGGGCAACACGACGACGCACACGCAGGGTTGGCTTCATCGGTGAGCACCGGTGGGGCGTCGGGATTGGCAGTTGCGAATGCAACGACGGCATGGCCGTGTTCGCAAGTCGTTCTCGTCGGCGCGAGGTCTACGTCCATCGGACGACCTCCGGCCGCTCTCGCGACCGCCTTAGCCACGCCGTTGAGCAGTGCCCGTGCGATGCCGGGATCCGGTCCCGCCAATGATGAGCTCGGGGCGTCCGTGGGCGGTGAGGCCGATGGTGTAAGCAAAGGAGGGTTCCCGGGCGTTGTCGGTGGGGTACATGGCGGTGACCGTCCACCCGTGCCGGTTGACCAGTTCTTGGCGGCGTCGCAGGAAGTTGTTTGTTCCAACCATGGGTCAGAGCCTCGATTCCGTCGAGTGTCTCATGAGTTGAAAACCGCTTTCCGGACCGGCGGATATGCGGCCCGTGAAGGTGCGGTGGCTATGGTCGCGGTGCTTCATCGACTGTGTCGGTTCCTGCGGATTCCGGCTGCTCGCCTGGTGGCTCGACTTCGATAAATCCCCACAGCCGGCCGATGATCTGCAGCGCCTGAGTGGTGTACTGGTCGGCGAAGCCGCGGCAGATCGCGGGTTGCGCGTCTACTGGTGGAGAACACCTATTCGAAGGCTGCGCTATTCGTCACGCGGCGCCGGCGGCGAGGTCCGGGCGAACAACGCTGGCGATCTCCTCGGCGATCTCATGGATCGTGAACTGAGCGGTGCTGCGAGCG
>NZ_BSDI01000018.1 GCF_027923225.1 Phytohabitans aurantiacus | reverse complement strand
CCGCAGATCAGCGGTGATCACTCCCGCACGTGCCATACCAGCAGCCTCCCAAGATCAGCCCTCTGTTGCACTGACCGGTGGAGACCGCCAGATCAAAGCGCGGGCATTCGCCCTTGATCGATTCGTTTGCCCTTGATCGGCGCGCACCGCGCGCCCTGCGCACCGCGCGCCCTGCGCACCGCGCAGGCGCGCACCGCGCAGGCGCGCACCGCGCAGGCGCGCACCGCGCAGGCGCGCACCGCGCAGGGCGCGGCGACACGCCGCCGCCAGCCCTCAAACCCGACGGCTGGCCCCAGCCACGACGGCGCGCCGCCTCACACCCCGGGGATCTCTTTCGGGTCAGGGCAAACGCACGTGGTTTTGAGATCCAACAGCGTGCATTCGCCCTTGATCGGCGGCCAGGGCGCGGCGTGGCGCGGGCGCCCGGCGAGAAGGCGGCCGCTCGGAGAGACGGCGGCCGCCCGGAGAGACCGTGGCCGCTCGGAGGCGGGAATGGGCCTGCCGTGCGGAAGCGGCAGGCAACGGCCCGCGAGCCAGAATGGGTCAGGCGTCGCGGAAGCCTTCGCGGAAGCGGCGGAAGAAGCCGCCCTCCTGAGGCAGCGACGGCGCTGGCGGCGGTGCCGTGGCCCGCTGCCGACCGACCGGCTGGTCGTAGTCGGTGCGCGCGATCGCGTCGATCACCTGCTGCTCGTTGAAGTACTCGGAGTTTTCGATCATCGGCACGAATCCCACGAGGACGCCGTCGCGCATGACCTGGGCCTCTAGCCCGGCCGCGCCGTCGGTGTCCCAGATCGCCTGACGCCCATCGGTGAGCATGACCCGCACGCCGTACTGCGCCACGCTGGCCCGCTCCAGGTGCGCCGGCACGCCACGCGCGCGGAGCGCGTCGACCACTCGCCGTGCCCGTACCTCGTCCATGCACCGACCGTAGCCAGCAAAACTGGGAAGCGGCTGTGCGAAAGATGTGCGAGCATCCAGCGATGCCAGCGCCTGAGGGATTCGAGTACACGACGCGGGCCGGCGGTGACGTGGTCATTACGCACCGGGGCCGGCCGGCGACCACGCTGCGTGGCGAGCGGGCGGCGCGTTTCCTGGCCGAGGTCGAGGATGACGATCCGCAGGAGGTCATGGCTCGCTGGACCGGCAACTACCGGCGCGGTAACGAGCGAACAGCACGAAACCACCCCCGCAACCGCGGCTAACGCGGCGCGATCGGCCACTCCTCGAAGTGGCGGCAGCGGCCGTCCGGCGCGAACTCGACGATCCACAGGTCGCGCCACTCCTGCTCGACCGGGTCGCCGTACCTCACCTCGACGCGAACCACCGCTGTCTCGCCGTCGGACACGACGACCGAACTGGTCATCGCGAAAACCTCGCCGGGGCCGTCGCGTTCCTCTTCCCACATCTCCGCGATGGCGGTCAGGCCGACGACCGGCTCGTGGTAGGGCCCTTGGAGGTACGTCGCGTCGGGCGTGAAGAGCTCCGCGAGCAGGTCAGTACCCGGGGAACGCCACGCCTGCTCGTACCCCGACACCCAGGCTGTGACGTCCATGCCCTCGCTCCGCTTGGTGGCGGCCGCCGGGAGGCGGCGCATGACCTCAGACTGCCAGAGATACGCCGGGCGGCAGGGATGCCTCGCGAAGGTGGTGCAGCAGGGTGTCGCGCAACGCCGACGCGGCATGGGTCAGCGACGACTCGCGGCGGTGTGCCAGCGCGATCGTGCGCCGGATGCCGGGCGCGGCGAGCGGAGTAGCCCGTAGCCCTGGGCGGTTGGCGATCACCATGCTCGGCACGAGGGCGACGCCGAGGCCCGCCTCGACGAGGCCGAGCACCGTATCCATCTCGCCGCCCTCGACCGCGAACGGCGGCGTGAACCCCTCGCGGCGGCACGCTTCCAGGGTGGCGTCGCGCAGGTCGTATCCCGTCCGGAACATCACCAGCGGTTGCTCGCGCAGGTCATCGATTTGCACCGAGCTGGTCGGCAATGGCTCCGAGGATGCTACGACCAGACTCTCGCGCAGGATCGGCTCGGCGCTCAGTGCAGGGTCGGTGCCATGCTCGGGGAGGATGATCAGTGCAAGGTCGAGCTCTCCACCGGTGAGGTGTCCGACCAAGTCCTGCGAACCGCTCTCCTCAACATGCAGGTCGATCGCGGGGTATGCCGCGCGGAAGCGTCGGAGCACCTGGGGTACCAAAGACGTAGCAACGCTCGGCGTTGCACCGATGCGCAGGCGTCCCCGCCGCAGACCGACGAGGTCTTGCACCTCGCGCCGCGCGGTGTCGACATCGGCGAGGATGCGGCGGGCGATCGGCAGCAGCACCGCGCCCGCCGGGGTGAGCGTGGCGCCGCCGCGCGCTCGGTCGAGCAGTGGGGCGCCGATGTCCGCCTCGAGGCTGTGAATCTGCTTACTGAGGGTGGGCTGGGTCACCCCCAGACTCTCGGCCGCGCGAGTGAAATGCCCGAGATTTGCCACGGCCACGAAGTATCTGAGGTGCTGAATCTGCACACTGATAGCTTACGTCTATTGTGAGTACCACAGCCATGCATTGGACGAATCGTCGCAGCACACCTAGCGTCACCGGCATGGTCCTCCTCGCGACCCGTTCCACCGTCGGCAAGAAGACGGTCATGGCGGTGACGGGCATCGTCCTGGTGCTCTTCCTCGTCGCGCACATGGTCGGCAACCTCAAGGTCTTCGTCGGCGCGGAATCGTTCGACCACTACGCCCACTGGCTGCGCACCATCGGCACGCCCGTGCTGCCGGACTCCTGGTACCTATGGATCCAGCGCCTGGTGCTCACCGCATGCGTAATCGCACACATCTGGGCGGCGACCGTGCTGGCGGTGCGGGCCCGCAGGGCGCGCCCTGTGCGCTACGCGCACCGCCGGCCCATACAAGGCAGCTACGCCGCGCGGACGATGCGGTGGGGCGGCGTGATCGTCTTGCTCTTCGTCGTGTACCACATCCTCGACCTCACGACCGGCCACCTGAACCCGGTCGGCGACCGGCAGCACCCATACGGGAACGTGGTGGCCGACTTCGCGCCGGAACGCTGGTACGTAACGCTTTTCTACGTACTCGCCGTGGTCACACTGGGCTTCCACCTGCGCCACGGCCTCTTCAGCGCGCTGCGCACGCTCGGCCAGCGCACCACTGCCGGCGAGCGTCGTGCGCGGGCCGCGTCGCTCGGGTTCGCTGTCGCGCTGTGTGCGGGCTTTCTCTCGGTACCGCTGGCAGTCACCCTAGGACTGGTGAGCTGAATGTACTATGTAGACGGTGAGCCGATCGCCGACACCAAGGCGCCAGACGGTCCGATCGAGACTCGCTGGGACCGCCGCCGCTTCGGTGCCAAGCTGGTAAACCCCGCCAACCGCCGCAAGCTCACAGTCATCGTCGTTGGCACGGGGCTCGCCGGCGGATCGGCCGCCGCGACACTCGGCGAGGCCGGGTACCACGTAAAGTCATACTGCTATCAGGACAGTCCACGTAGGGCACACTCGATCGCGGCGCAGGGCGGCATCAACGCGGCCAAGAACTACCGCAACGATGGTGACTCCATCCACCGGCTCTTCTACGACACCGTCAAGGGTGGTGACTTCCGCTCGCGGGAGTCCAATGTGTACCGTCTGGCGCAGGTGTCGGTCGAAATCATCGACCAGTGCGTGGCGCAGGGCGTGCCGTTCGCGCGGGAGTACGGCGGGTTGCTCGACAACCGGTCGTTCGGTGGCGCACAGGTGTCCCGCACGTTCTACGCGCGCGGCCAAACCGGCCAGCAATTGCTGCTCGGCGCGTACCAGGCGCTGGAGCGGCAGGTGGCCGCTGGCACCGTCGAGACGTACACGCGGCACGAGATGCTGGAGCTCATCGTCGTCGACGGGCGGGCACGCGGCATCGTGGTGCGAGACCTCGTGACCGGCGAAGTCCGCACCGACTTCGCGGACGCCGTCGTACTGGCCACCGGCGGCTACGGCAACGTCTTCTTCCTCTCCACGAACGCCAAGGGCTGCAACGTCACCGCGAGCTGGCGGGCGCACCGCAAGGGCGCGCTGTTCGCGAACCCCTGCTACACGCAGATCCATCCCACGTGCATCCCGCAGTCCGGCGAGCACCAGTCGAAGCTCACCCTGATGAGCGAGTCGCTCCGCAACGACGGCCGTGTCTGGGTACCGCTCAAGGCGGGCGACACGCGCGCGCCGGGCGACATCCCCGAGGCCGAGCGCGACTACTACCTGGAGCGGATCTATCCGTCGTTCGGCAACCTGGTGCCTCGTGACATTGCGTCGCGCGCCGCGAAGAACGTCTGCGACGAGGGTCGGGGCGTTGGTCCGGGCGGTCTCGGTGTATATCTCGACTTCGCCGACGCAATCAGCCGGCTCGGTCGGGACGCTGTGGAAGCGAAGTACGGCAACCTCTTCGAGATGTACGAGCGCATCACCGGCGAGGACCCGTACGAAGTGCCAATGCGCATCTACCCCGCGGTGCATTACACGATGGGCGGCCTGTGGGTCGACTACGACCTCCAGGCGACAATCCCCGGATTGTTCGTGATCGGCGAGGCCAATTTCTCCGACCACGGCGCCAACCGCCTCGGTGCATCCGCGCTCATGCAGGGTCTCGCTGACGGATACTTCGTGCTCCCCAACACGATCAACGACTACCTGGCGGCGGGCCCGTTCCCGCAGGTGGACGCCGATCACCCGGACGCGGTCGAAGCCCGCACGGCCGTCGAGGATCGCCTCGCTCGCCTGTTGGCCGTCGACGGCGACCGCACGGTCGACTCGTTCCACCGCGAGCTGGGCCGGATCATGTGGGACTACTGCGGCATGGAGCGCACCGAGGAAGGCTTGCGCAAAGCCATCGAATTGATCCGAGCATTGCGCGACGAGTACTGGCAGCGAGTGCGCGTGCCGGGCTCCGCCGCCACCCTGAACCAATCCCTCGAAAAGGCCGGCAGGGTCGCCGACTTCTTCGAGCTCGCCGAGCTGATGTGCATCGACGCGTTGCACCGATCCGAGTCGTGCGGCGGCCACTTCCGCGCCGAGAGCCAGACCGAAGACGGCGAGGCACGGCGCGACGACGAAAACTTCACCTACGTCGCGGCCTGGGAGTGGGCCGGCGCGAGCGCGCCGCCCGTCCTCCACAAAGAGGACCTGAGTTTCGAGTACGTCCAGCCGAGCCAGCGGAGCTACAAGTGAACCTGACCCTGCGCATCTGGCGGCAGCCCGATCCCCAGAACAAGGGGCGGATGATCACGTACCGGGTCACCGACGTGTCGCCCGACATGTCATTCCTGGAGATGCTCGACATGCTCAACGAGCGGCTCACCCTGGAGGGCGAAGAGCCGGTCGCGTTCGACCACGACTGCCGCGAAGGCATCTGCGGCATGTGCGGCTTAATGATCAACGGCGTGGCCCACGGCCCTGAGCGCGCCACCACCACGTGCCAGCTCCACATGCGACAGTTCAAGGACGGCGACACGATCGACGTCGAGCCATGGCGGGCACGGGCGTTCCCGGTCGTCAAGGACCTGGTCGTCGACCGTTCCGCGTTCGACCGGATCATCCAGGCCGGCGGGTACGTCAGCGCGCCAACCGGCAGCGCCCCGGACGCCCACGCGGTACCGGTGCCAAAGGCCGACGCGGACGCCGCGTTCGAGGCGGCGACCTGTATCGGTTGCGGCGCGTGCGTCGCCGCGTGCCCGAACGGTTCCGCGATGCTCTTCACCGCGGCCAAAGTCACGCATCTCGGCCTGCTCCCCCAGGGCCAGCCGGAGCGCCGCGACCGCGTACTCGACATGGTGGCCGCGCAGGACGAGGCTGGCTTCGGCGGCTGCACCAACGCTGGCGAGTGCACCCCAGCCTGTCCTAAGGGCATCCCCCTCGAGGTGATCGGCCGCCTGAACCGCGACCACCTAAAGGCCACAACCCGCCCAACCCGCTAGCCCCCACCCCCACGAACCTCCCCAGTCCCGCGGTCACGCCTTCCGCCTCCTCGCCGCCGCCTTCGCGCCGCGGCCTTCGCGCCGCGGCGTTTGCGCCGATCAAGGGCAAATGCACGCGGAAAAGAGATCAAACCACGTGTGTTTGGCCTTGATCGATGGAGATCTCCTTGATCGACGGAGACCCCGGCGCTCTGTCCGGTCGCATCTCCACCCCTGGACCCGCCCGGCCGACGGACCGTGAGTTGCCCACATGCGGCGTACGGGCGCAAGCCGGCGCCGCCGGACAGCGCCCAACACACCCTGAGCACCTCAGGCACCGCCGAACGCGAGCGTCGCACCTCAGGCAGCGTCGCGCCGATCAAGGGCGAACGCGTCGATCAAGGGCAACCGCACGCGGAAAGAGATCAAATCGTGTGCGTTTGGCCTTGATCGGCGGGAAGGGGCCGGACTGGGGCGTCCGGGAAAGGGCCAGACTGGGGCGTCATAGTGGCGGCAGAATGGCGGCGTGGAGTTGCCGATCATGCCGCCGGTGCCGCCGATGCTGGCCAAGGCCGTCAAGGACATCCCGCATGGGGCGATGAGCTTCGAGCCCAAGTGGGACGGATTTCGATCGATCATGTTTCGCGACGGCAGCGAGGTCGAGATCGGGAGCCGCAACGAGCGACCCATGACCCGGTACTTTCCCGAGGTCGTCGACGCCGTCCGTGCCAACCTGCCCGAGCGCTGTGTGATCGACGGGGAGATCATCCTCATCGGCCCGTCGGGTGATCGGCTCGACTTCGAGATGCTGCAGCAGCGCATACACCCCGCCGCTAGCCGGGTCA
Organism: Phytohabitans aurantiacus; assembly: GCF_027923225.1. Taxonomy (GTDB): domain Bacteria; phylum Actinomycetota; class Actinomycetes; order Mycobacteriales; family Micromonosporaceae; genus Phytohabitans; species Phytohabitans aurantiacus. The sequence goes on along the minus strand of NZ_BSDI01000018.1, from coordinate 146,600 downwards.
GGCTGCTGTCGGAGAAGACGCCGGCGCGGTTCGTGGCGTTTGACCTGCTTGCGCTGGGTGACACCAATTGGACCGGGCGGCCGTTCGCGGAGCGGCGGGCGGCGTTGGAGGATGCGCTCGCCCAAGCTGCGGCGCCGATCCATCTGACTCCCGTGACCACGGACCGGACGGTGGCACAGCGATGGTTCCACCAGTTCGAGGGCGCGGGGCTGGATGGGCTGGTCGCCAAGCCGCTCGACGGGACATACGAGCCGGACAAGCGGGTCATGTTCAAGGTCAAGCATGAGCGCACCGCCGATTGTGTGGTGGCCGGGTACCGGGTGCACAAGAGCGGGCCGGACCGTATCGGGTCGCTGCTGCTCGGACTCCACAACGCGGCCGGAGAGTTGGCGAGCGTCGGCGTGATCGGGGCGTTTCCGATGGCCACCCGCCAGTCGCTCTTCGTCGAGTTGCAGTCGCTGGTCACTACGTTCGACGAGCATCCGTGGGCGTGGGCCCGCCAGGAGGAGGGCACCCGCACGCCCCGCAACGCCGAGGGCAGCAGGTGGGCGGCCGGCAAGGATCTGTCGTTCACGCCGCTGCGCCCGGAACGGGTGGTAGAGGTGCGGTACGACCACATGGAGGGGGTGCGTTTCCGGCACACGGCGCAGTTTGTGCGGTGGCGGCCGGACCGGACTCCGGAGTCGTGCACATACGACCAGTTGGAGGAGCCCGTGAAGTTCGACCTGGCAGAGGTCCTGAGCTCGGGTTAGGTCCCGCCGCCGATCAAGGACATTCGCATGGATCAAGGGCAAACGCACGCGGAAAGAGATCCAACCACGTGCATTCGCCCTTGATCGGCGGAGAAGGGGGCGCTGGTGGGCGGGCACCGCGCTGGCGCGGGGCACGCGGGGGCACCGCGCCAAGCGCGCGGGACGGGCACGGCACGGCGGAGGCGGGCACGGCACGGCCGGGGGGAACCGCGCCGCCGCGCCCGCGCGGCGGGCACGCACGGCGCAAGGGCGCGCACGGCGGCGCGGGTGCCGTGGGGGGTTAGCGGCGGCGGTAGACGCCGGTGCTGCGGACGCGTTGGCGGGGAGCGGCGGCTGGGATGAGGCGCTTCATGTGGTATCGGTGCAGCTCAGCGGTGCCGCTCTGGTGCAGGTCTTCGGTGACCGATACCAGCTCCCACCCCTGGTTGCCGGCCGTGTTCAGGTGGGTGAGCGCGGTGTCACCGAACCCGGAGATGTCCTGGATGGAGCCGTCCGGGCCGTACCAGCTGAAGGTGACCTCCCAGCCCGGCTCGTTGGCCCGCGCCTGCCGGCGCCTCACTAGCAACGCGTACTCCCACCTGATCACGTAGCCAGTATCGGTCAGGTTGCGCTGGGCCGCTTGAGATAGTATCGATGGACTTCAGTGCTGCCCTGCAAGTTGTTGATGTCCTCCTCCGATGACACCAGCTCCCAGCCCTTCTTGCCGGCGAGGTTGAGCTGTGCGATAGCGGTGTCGCCGAACTGCGAGACGTCCTGCCGGTCGCCGTCCGGCGAGTACCAGTAGAAGCTGATCCGCCAGCTCTGCCCCGAGGCTTCGCGTCGCCGGACGAGAAGCGCGTACTCCCACGTGTTCATTGGTCCATTATGGTCGGACGGTTTGGGCGCTCGATCGCCACCCGCGGCAACCAGCGGGCGATGGGGCGGGGCAGCCACCAGGCCCGCGTGCCGAGCAGCTGCATCACGGCGGGCACGATCAGGCAGCGGATGACGAGCGCGTCGAGCAGGATCGCGACGGCCAGTCCGAGCCCGAACTGCTGGAGCATCCGGTCGGGGCTGAGCAGGAACGAGCCGAACACGACGACCATGATGGCGCCCGCGGCGGTGACGACCCTGCCGGTGGTGGCCATGCCTTCGCGTACCGCCCGTGCCGCGTCGCCGGCGGACTCCCACTCCTCGTGCATCCGGGACAGCAGGAACACCTCGTAGTCCATCGACAGTCCGAACACGATCGCGAAGATCATCACGGGCACGAACGCCTCGATTGGCCCCGGCTGGACGCCGAACGCTCCCTCCTGGAAGACGTACGTGATCACGCCGAGCGACGCGGCGACGCTGAGCAGGTTGAGCGCGGCGGCCTTCAGCGGCACCAGCAGCGACCGGAATACGACCATCAGCAGCAGGGCGGACAGGCCCACGACCACCAGGACGAACAGCGGCAGGCGGCTGGCGACCGCCTCGGCGAAGTCTTCGGCGGCGGCGGTGCTGCCGCCCACCAGGTATTCCGCGCCGGTCTGCTGGGCGAGGCGGGGCAGGACGTCGTCGCGCAGCCGGTGCACCAGGTCGCTGGTCGCCTTGTCCTGCGGCTTGGACTCGGGGAACACGATCACCGTCGAGACACCGTCGCCAGCGGGGATCGGTGGGAGGGCGGCCGCCACGCCAGGGGTACCCGAAATGGCGGATTGGACGGGCCCTGCGTCGCCGCGGACGACGACCACCAGCGGGCCGTTGAAGCCTGGGCCGAACCCCCGTGCCAGCAGGTCGTATGCCTGGCGGCTGGTCTTGCCCGCCGCGTCGTTGCCGGCGTCGGCGAAGCCGAGCCGCATGCCCAGCGCGGGTGCCGCGATCAGCAGGAGCACGACGACTGGAAGCAACAGGGCGGGCCATGGGCGGCGCTGCACGGCCACCGTCCAGCGTCGCCACGAGGCGCCTTCCGCCTGGCCGGCCTTGCGGCGCACGCGGCGCTCGACACGGCCGCCGACGATCGCGAGCAGGGCAGGAAGCAGCGTCAGGGATGCGACCATCGTCGCCAGCACGGTCAGCGCGACCGCGACGGCAACGCCCTGCAGCGAGCCGAGGCCGAGCACGACCAGGCCCAGCAGCGCGATGATGACCGTGCATCCAGCGAAGAAGACGGTGCGTCCGGCGGTGTCGAGCGCGGTCCGGACCGCCTGCTCGCGGTCGGCGCCGTCGCGCAGCTCGGACCGGAACCGGGAGAACACCAGCAGCGCGTAGTCGATGCCCACGCCGAGGCCGACCAGGATCATGAGCGCGGACGTGAAGTCGGCGACAGTGGTGGCGTGCGAGGCGAGCACGACCAGCCCGACGGCCGACCCCACCCCGAAGATGGCGATGAGGATCGGGAGGGTGGCGGCGACGAGGGAGCCGAAGAGCAGCACGAGGATGACCAGCGCCGCGAGCAGACCGACGCCCTCGGCCGCGCCGCCCTCGGACTCCTCGGCACCGCGCACGGCGTCGCCGCCCAACTCGACGCGCAGGCCGTCGCCCTCGGCCGACTTCGCGGTGTCGATGATCCGCCGCACGTCGTCGGCGGGCACCTCTTCGGCACGGCCGTCGAGCGTCACCGTGGCGTAGGCGATCGTGCCGTCACTCGAGACCGCGCCCTCCGTGGCGAACGGGTCACGCACGTCGGCCACGTGCGGCAGCGGGCGCACCTCACCGAGCATCCGCTCGACGCGCGACTGGACCGACCGCACCCCGCCGGTGGCCTCGACGACGATCTGCACGGAGTCGCCGGCTCGCGCGGGCGCGTGCTGCCGGAGCGTGTCGGCCGCGCGCTGTGAATCGGTGCCGGGCAGCGAGAAGTCGTTGTGGTAGTCGCTGCCGACGGCCTGCGACGCGGCGGTCACCCCGACGAGGACCAGGACCCAGAGCAACAGTGCCCACCAGCGGCGGCGATAGGACCAGCCGGCGACGCGGACGAACCTGGAGTCGGTGGCGGCGGAGGTCAGGATGGCCATAGGTAGTGACGCTAGGTATGGGGGGTGCCGCGCCGCATCGCGCCGCGGGGGGAACTCGGGATCCCCCCGCGGTGGTACGCGAGCATGCTCCCGCGGGGCGACTCGCCAGGTGCCGGGTGCGCACTACGCTCGGAGAATGCCTCGCAAGAACGTCATCACCGACGCCGGGCTCGGCATCGTGGCGTTCGTGCTGTCGGTGGGCGTGCTCGCGGCGGACGGGCTCGGCACTCCGGAAACGCACGTGCGACACCTCGACGCGCTGGGCGTGCTGCTCGCCGCGGCGAGCGCCCTGCCGCTGGCCGCCCGGCGCGTCGCCCCGCTGACCGTCGGCGTGGTCACGATCGCGGCCAGCGGGGTCATGTACCGGTTGGGTTACGCGTTCGACTTGCCGATCGGCCCAGCCGTCGCGATCTACACGATCGGCCTGACCTGCGGTGGCGACCCGCGACCGCTGCGGCGCCGCCTCGCGATGCTCGCCCCGGCGGCGTTCGCTCCCGTGGTCGCCGCCGCCTACGCGGCCCGCGGCGAGGATGTCGCCGCGCTCTTCGCACCGGAGTTGGTGGGGCTGCTCGCCGCCTCCGCGGCCCTCGGGCTGGCTGGCGATCGCACCCGCCTGCGCCGCGAACGGATCGCCGCGCTGGAGGAGCGCGCTCAGCGCGCCGAGCGGGAGGCCGAGCGGGAACGCCGTCTGGCGGCCGCTGAGGAGCGCACACGCATCGCACGCGAGCTGCACGACTCCGCCGGACACGCGATCAACGTGATCCTGGTGCAGGCCGGCGCGGCGCGGCTGCTCCACGACCGTGACCCGGCGAGCTCGCGCCGTGCGATCACCACGATCGAAGAGGTCGCCCGCGACACCATTGGCGAGATCGACAAGCTGGTGCGGGCGCTGCGTGAGGACACCGACGCGCCGCCCGCGCCACCGCCCGACGCGTCCGCCCTCGAAGACCTGGTCCGGCGGCACCGCCAGAGCGGCCTCGAAATCGACGCCGACCTCACGGTGCCGGGTGAGGCGGTCCCTCGCAGCGTGGCGTGGGCGGCATACCGGATTCTTCAGGAGGCCCTGACCAACGCCGCGCGGCACGGGCGCGGCACGGCGTCGGTGGCGGCGCGATACGCGGGCGGTGCCTTCGAGATCACCGTGACCAATCCCGTGACGGCCAACGCGACGGCCGGGGGCGGGCACGGCGTTGTCGGCATGCGCGAACGCGCGAGCCTGCTGGGCGGCACCCTGTCCGCTGCGGCCGAGCACGGCGTCTTCCGTGTGCACGCCAGCCTGCCCGTTGGCCGCTCGCCGAACGGCGGCAGGCCGCTCGCCGAGAGGGCGACCGGCACGCTGGACCGGGGCAGCGCCTCGGCACGGGGTGAGGCGGCGTGACAGATCCCGACCCCCCGCTTGTGCGGGTGCTGGTCGTGGACGACGACGATCTTATGCGTGCCGGCCTCACCGCGGTGCTGTCCAGCGACGAGACGATTCGCGTCGTCGGCGAGGCGGGCGACGGCCGCGCCGCGATCGACCAGGCCCACGTGCTGGAGCCCGATGTCGTGCTCATGGATGTGCGGATGCCCCGCATGGACGGCATCGCCGCCACCCGCGAGATCGCCGCCGCAGCGCCGGGCGCCCGCATCCTGATCGTGACGACGTTCGAAGACGACGACTACGTGTTCGGGGCGTTGACCGCGGGAGCGTCGGGGTTTCTGCTCAAGCGCACCCGCCCCGAGCAGCTCATCGCCGCGATCCACACGATCGCCGGCGGCGAGGCACTCCTTTCGCCTTCGGTGACCCGCACCGTCATTGACCGGATGGCGCGCCAGCCACCGCCGGCACCGCCCGACTCGCGGCGGCTGGCCGGGCTCACCCCGCGCGAACGCGACGTACTCGAACTCGTCGCGCGCGGCCTGTCGAACTCGGAGATCGCCGCGACCCTCGTGGTCGAAGAGTCGACCGTGAAGACGCACGTCAAGCGCATCCTCGCGAAGCTCGACCTGCGTGACCGGATACAGGCGGTCATCCTGGCGTACGAGACGGGCGTGGTGCGCCCCGGCGCCTGACGTAGTCTCGCCGGCATGGCCGTTTCGTCGCACCTCGTTCCCCTCGGCACGCCCGCGCCTGATTTCGCGCTGCCGTCGGTCGCCGGTCCGGAAGTGAAGCTGACCGACATCTCGGCTCCCGCGCTGCTGGTCGTGTTCCTCAGCAACCACTGCCCGTACGTGCGGCACATCGAGTCCGCGTTGGGCGCGTTCACCGCCGAGTACGCCGGCAAGGGGCTCGCCACCGTCGCGATCTCAAGCAACGACGTCGTCAACTACCCGGACGACGACGTGCCGGGGCTGGCGGCCCAGGTGGAGCGGACCGGCTTCACGTTCCCGTACCTGGTGGACTCCTCGCAGGAGGTTGCCAAGGCGTATGCGGCGGCGTGCACGCCCGACTTTTTCCTGTTCGACGGGCAGCGGCGGCTGGTGTACCGGGGCGCGTTCGACGAGAGCCGGCCCCGCAACGACCTGCCGGTGACGGGTGAGCTGCTGCGCGACGCCGCCGACCGGGTGCTGCGCGGCGCGGCGGTGCCCGAGCCGCACGTGCCGAGCATGGGCTGCGGCATCAAGTGGCGCGAGGGCAACGAGCCGGAGCCGGTGACCTTCCTGGGCTAGCGAGCCCCAAGATCAGAGGGGTCAAGCCTTCCAGGGCACGATGCGGTGGGCGGTGGAGAGGATCAGCGCCATCACCACCGCCGTCGCACCGGTGATGCCGGCTGCCGCGCCCGCGTACGCGATCAAGAGCCGGCGCCGCCCGAGCTCGTCGATCGGTGTGGACGACACGGCGTCGGTCATCTGGAAGGCGGCTGACGCCGCGACAAGCAGCAGCACACCCGCGAGAGCCAGCAGCGCCACCGCGAACGGCCGTGCGTCCCCGGAGCGCACCGCTATCTCGCGACCCTGTGCCAGTACCAGAAGAAATCCCGCCACCGCGGCCCACGCGCCGGCGATCAGGACCGAGCCCACGACGTCGCTTGGCCGGTGCCAGCCGAGCGACATGGTCGCGACGCCGGCGACGCCGGCGTAGACCGCGCCGACCACCGCGCCGACGCCGCGCGCCCGTGGCGGCAGCACGAGTACCAGCGCGATCGCCACCGACATCGCGACGGTGGCGTGGCCGCTGGGGAAGCTGTTTCCGGCGCTGAGGCGTTCGGGGTCGACGCCGAAGTTCGGCCGGTAGAGGCCCCATTTGAACATCTGGCTGGTCACGTTCGCGGCGATGACGAAGAGTGTCACCACCACCGTCAGCAGCACCCGGCCGCGGGCGAGTGCGATCACCGCGATCACCACGGTGGCCACGGCGAGCGAGACCACCGAGACGGCGTTCAGGATGGTGTTGGCGGGGCCGTCGACCTCGTCCTGGCCGATCTGGTTGCCGGCGAGGGCGATCGTGTCGAAGAGTTGGCCCCGCTCGGTGCGCACGAAGAAGCGCCATACCAGGACGAGGGCCGCCGCTTGGGCGGCGGCTACGAGGAGGAGCCAGGCGGCCGGAAGCGCGATGGTGCCCACCCTGACGCGGGCCTGCTCAACTGCGGTCACGGCACTCCTTATTCCCCAGGCGGCCGACCTTACAACCACGCCGGAATGCGCCCGAAACGGGTGGGAGGGTCGGCCTTTGGGTCGGCGCGGCGGCGCCGCGCCGATCAAGGCCGTTTGCATCGATCAAGGGCGAATGCACGCGGAAAAGAGATCCAACCACGTGCATTCGCCCTTGATCGGCGGGGAGAGGGGGGCGCGGCGCGCGCGGCGGCGCGGGGAGCACGGCCGCGCGGGGAGCACGGCCGCGTGGGGCCGCGCGCCCGGCGCGCGGGGGCGCGCGTTACGGGTGGAGGCGGGCTAGGCGGCCTTGCTCGCCGGAGGCCCAGCAGGTGCTGTCGGCGGCGCAGTCGACCGCGTCGAAGCTGCCCGTGTCGAAGCGCTCCCAGGTGCGCCCGCCGTCGCGGGTCAGGTCGCTGCCGGTCGGGCCCACCGCGATCGCCGTCCGCTTGGCGCGCGGCAGCCAGGTGACGCCCGAGCGGTACTCGCCGGGCACGACCTTCGCCACCGTCCAGGTGCGGCCGCCGTCGCGGGTCACCGCCGCCGCGTCGGGCGCCACGGTCGGGGTCGCGAAGTCGCCGCCCACCGCGAGGCCCTGCTGAGCGTCCCGGAACGCGAGCGAGTAGATGCCGGCGCTCGGTCCGCTCGGTACCGGGCTGTCGACCACGCGCCACGTGCGGCCGAAGTCGCGGGTGCCGAAGACCCGCGCCGTGGCGCCGCCACCGGTCGCGAACCACGCCCACGGGCCGCCACGGTCGGCGGTCACCAGGCAGGTGCCGCTGGCCGCGAACGCGAACTCGCCCTCCAGCGCGGCCGGCATCCCGTACCCGGAAAGGACACGCCACGAACGCCCGCCGTCGGCGGTGGCCGCGATGCGGAAACGCCCGTCGACGGGGTCCGAGAGCGCGAGCCCTCGCTTGTGGTCGAAGAACGCGATGCAGTCGTAGAAGGCGCGCGGGTCGTCGTTGCGGAAGGTCTCGGTCCAGGTGCGGCCGCCGTCAGCGGTCGCGTAGACGCGCGACGCCTCGCCTTCGCCGATCGAGAGCGCCACGGCGCGGTCGGCGCTGAACGCCTCGATGTCGCGGAACTGCAGGTCGGCGGTGTCGGGCGGGCCGACCTGCCGCCACGTCCGTCCACCGTCGACGGTGCGTAGCACGGTGCCAGCGCTGCCGCTGGCCCACGCGACCTTGGCGCTGACGACCGACAGGCCGCGCAGCCGGGCGGTGACACCCGTCTCGGAGAGCTCCCAGGCAGGTGGCCTGATGGAATCGCCGCCGTGCGCGAAGCCGGTGAGCAGGAGAAGCGCGGGGACGAGTATCGACAAGGACCGGAGTCTCATACGCTGCACCCTAATCGCCCATAGCGGGCGCCGCCTCGGGACGGGCCTGGCGGATCGGTGTCAGCGACGCCGCCACCGCGATCAGCACGCAGATCGTGCCGGCGGCGAGCAGCAGCGCACGCACCCCGTACCGCGCGACGCCCACCGTCAGCACCGCCGCGCCGATCGGGCCGAGTGACATGTGGATGGTCCAGAACGCGGACGTGACCCGGCCCAGCAGGTGATCGGGCGTGACCTCCTGCCGCAGCGACAGGGAACAGATCCCGGCCATGCTGGTGCCGAACACCACCACCGTGACCAGGCCCGCGATCACCGGCACCGACGTGGACAGGCCGACGCAGGCGATCGCGAACCCGCTCAGGGCGTACGAGCCGATCCAGCAGGCGCCGAAACCGAGCGCGCGGCGGGCGTACGACACGAGGACCGCCGCGATGATCGTGCCGACGGCGCCGGCGGCGAGCACGTACCCGACGGTGCGGTCGGGCTGGTTCAGGTGGTGGCCGACGTAGAACACGTAGATGTCGGTGAGCCCGGTGGTCAGGAACGCCAGGAACGCGAGGAGCACGGTCAGCGACCGCAGCACCGGGTGCTTCCACAGGAACTGGGCGCCGATGAAGAAGTCGCGCGCGGATACCCGGCTGGGCGCCTCGGACGGTCGGGTGCGGGGGCGGATGAAGCTCAGCCCGATCGCGGACACCGCGAACGTCGAGGCGTCGATCGCCACCGCGGCGGTCGGGCCGAAGACGCCGGAGATGATGCCGGCGAGCATCGGACCGCCGACCCACGCGGCGGCGTACGTGCCGGAGAGGCGGCCGTTGGCCTCGGTGATCTTGTCGGCGCCGACGAGATATGGCACGGCGGCCACGTAGCCGACCCGGAACACCATCGCGAAGGCGGCGGCGAGCGGCACAACCACGTACAGCAACCAGATCTGCGGCGAAAACCACCAGACGACCGGTATCGATGCGTAGAGGATGAATCGGGCGACGTCGCAGACGATCAGCAGGGTGCGGCGGCGTACCCGGTCGGCGACGACGCCCGCGAAGATACCGGCGATGATCGACCCTGCGGCGGCAACGCCCGTGAGCAGCCCCATCTGCGTGACGGAGCCGGTGGCGTGCAGCACGAGAAGCGGAAGCGCCACATATGAGAACGAGTCGCCCGCCACGGACAGCGTCTGCGCGAACCAGAAGATGGTGAAGTCGCGGTTCCGCCATAGCGACCGGGACTCCATCACCACCCCGACATTGGATCATTGTCCGCGCCATCGATCACCGTTAACATCCTCACATGGTGGTGATGCGAAGAACATTCATATTCTGTGTGGCCGCGCTGCTCGCGGTCAGTGCGGGTGGCGCGGTGCCGGCAGCGTCGGCGGCTCCGTTGCCCACCACGCAGGGCGCCTACGGCGCCGTCTTCCGCGACAGCGGCGGCCGCGAGATCGTCCTGCGCGGCTTCAACGTCGCGGGCAGCGCCAAACTCGCCGAGAACGGCCTGCTGCCGTTCAAGAGCCGCGCGGACGCCGCCAAGTCCGCGCAGGCCATGCGCGACCTCACCGGCGCCAACGCCATCCGGTTCCTCATCAGTTGGGAGGGCGTGCAACCCTCGCGGAATACCATCGACTACGGGTACCTGGACCGCGCGATCGAGCAGCTGCGCGAGTTCACCGACCGGGGCATCCACGTGCTCCTCGACTACCACCAGGACCTGTACTCGGCGCACCTGTTCGACGACGACAGCTGGTATGACGGCGACGGCGCGCCCAAGTGGGTCATCGACCTGGGCGACTACCCCGACGAATCCTGCGGCATCTGCTTCCTGTGGGGGCAGAACATGCAGAACAACGGCGCCGTCCGGGAGGCCATCTACGACTTCTGGCGCAACGAGTACGGCGTGCAGGACGCGTACCTCACGCAGGCGGGCGCGGCGATGCGGTACCTGCAGCAGCGGCTGCCCTCCGCCGCGTTCGACAAGATCGTGGGCCTCGACCCGTTCAACGAGCCGTTCGACGGCGGGCTGGACGGTGGCTCGGGCGTCGAGTGGGAGGCCCGCTGGCTGATGCCGTTCTACCAGAAGATCCGCGCCAAGATGGACGAGTCGGGCTGGGCCGCCAAGCCGGCGTACGTCGAGCCGCTCGTCTTCTGGAACACCGGCTTCTTCGAGCAGGGCGGCCTGTCCACCATCTCCCCTCTCGGCACCCGGTACGTCTTCAACACCCACTACTACGACGGCGCCCGCATCACCCTGGATCCCTCCGCGGCGGGCGACGGCACCTACGCCGCCGCGATGAACCGCATCCGCGACCGCGCCAAGTCGCTCGCCACCGCACCGTTCGTCTCCGAGTTCGGCAACTCGTTCCACAGTGACCGGACACCGTGGATGATCCGTTCGATGTACCAGGGGATGGACGCGGGCGTCCGCGGCGCCAACTGGTGGGGCAGCCCCGCGTCGGGCGGCACCGTGCTGTCCAACACGATGTGGCACTGGGACATCTACAATGGACAGCACGAGGAGCCCGGCGACGGCTGGAACGACGAGGACCACTCGGCGGTCGCCCTCGACTCGTCCGGCGCGGTGGTGACGCGGCTCGACCGGCGGGTACTCGACCGGCTCTACCCCACCGCGGTGTCCGGCTCGACGCTCGCGTTCGCGTACGAGGACCTGGCGCGTTCCGGGTACGGCGGCGCGGGCACGCAGCAGGCGTGGTTGACGGTACCCACGAGCCTGCCCACGGTCCGGGCGCTCGCCAGCGGCCGGCAGTACGGCGTGCTGGTCTGGCGGGGCACGGCCGGTACCACCGAGCTGCACCTGCCGGGCTCGTTCGCGCCAGCCAGCACGGCGGTGGTCAGCGACGTCGGTGCCGTCTTCGGCGTACCCGGAAGTGGTGCCGTGTCGACGGCCCTGGAGGAGGGGTCGGCGACCGCCCGACGGCTGCTCGTCGACGCCGGCACCGGCGTGCACGTCGCGCTGGTGGTCAACGCCGCCGGCGGCACCGTGACCGCGGCGCAGCTGGCGGCGGCACGCAGCGAGCTGGCCGCCTGGCGGGCTCAGCACTTCCCGTCATAGAGGTTCGCGGGGCGCCGGAGGTCCGTGGGACGGCGCCCCGCGACTTTTACGCGGGTTGCGGGACGGCGCTCCAGTGCGCTGCGAGGGTGCGGTACCGGCGCATCTCCAGCAGCAGCCAGCCGATGCTCACGGCGCCCAGCACGACGTACGCGATCACCGAGCCGAGGCTGTCCCAGAGCGCGTGCAGCGTGACCGCCCCGGCGAAGGTGCCCACGAAGATCAGTACCCGCTTGCCCGTCGGGTGCGCGGCCAGCGCGAACAGCGCGCCGCAGGTCAGGCCGGTCCACGCGGTGTGGCCGGCGGGCGCGAGCAGCCCGCGGACGAAGAGCGTCTCCTCCACCGCGCCGATGCTGCCGTTCGAGGCGAGCAGGGCGGTGAACGCGTACCCCATCGTCTCCAGCGCGGCGAAGCCCATGCCGCTCGCGACACCGATCACGAGCCCGTCGCTGGGGTCGCGGCGGCGCCGCCACAGCAGCGCGAGGATGACCACCGGGACGATCAGCTTGGCGCTCTCCTCGATGATCGCCACGAAGACCATGGGCAGGCCGCCCAGGTCACGCAGCGCGTCGTACTCCAGCTGGCCGGCCACGACCACGCCGAGCACGCCACCGAGGAAAGCGGCCGCGGCGAGCACGACGGCCGGCACCTGCCACCGGCCGGACCTGCCCTGCACGAACGTCAGGAACGTCGCCGGGACGACGGCCGCGCCGAGCAGGATCGTCGCGGGGACGAAGTTCGGGTTCTTGGTTTCGACCATCGTGCGGAGCACGAGAAGGTACAGGGCCAGGCCGATAACCAGTACCGGGATCCACGCCCACCGCCGCCAGACACGCGCCATGCCGGCACTGTACGACAGGTAGCTGGGCCGTGGTGCCTGACGCGTCCCATATCGCGAAATCCCATGTCATAATGCGCCGATGACGAGCGAGGGCGCCAGCAGCCCGGACGCCGCACCCACGATCCAGACGGTGCAGCGAGCCGCCCTCATCCTGAGCGCGTTCACGGTCAGCCGGCCGTACCTGAGCCTTCGGGAGATCACCGTCCGGCTCGGCGCGAGCAAGGCGACCGCGCACCGGTACACGAAGGCGCTACGCGCCGCCAACCTGCTGCGCTACGACGAGCAGACCGCGCTGTACTCCCTCGGACCGCAGGTGCTCACCCTCGCCGCGTCGGCCCGCGCCGGGCTGCCGATCGTGACGGTGGCCGAGCCGTACCTGGAGAAGCTGGTCAAGCAGGTCGACGAGACCGTGGTGCTGAGCGTGTGGGACGGCGAGGCGCCGACGGTGGTTCGATCGGCCGACAACACCGACCAGTCCGTGCGGATCAGCGTGCGGCCGGGCGCCCGCCTGGACGTGACCGGCTCGGCGCAGGGCCGCGTGTTCTGCGCTTTCCTCCCGCCCGACCAGGTGCCGGGCCTTCCCGAGCTGCTGCGCCAGTCGCCCGAACTGGCGGGCGATCTGGCCACGATCCGCGCGCAGGGCGTAGCGGTGGACTCGCTCGCGAGGAGCGGCGTGCGCACCTTCGCCGCGCCGGTCTTCGAGGGCACGACGATCACCGCGACCATGGCCATCGTGGGCACGACCGCGAGCGTACCGTCCGACGTGGACTCCACGATGGCGAAGTCTCTCGTCGAGACCGCCGCCGACCTCTCCCGCCGCCTGGGTTCGCTCAGCCCTGTCTGAGGGCTCGCGGTGCGCGGGAACTGGTGCGGAAGGACAGCATCGCGAGCAGTGCCAGCAGGTACGGCGCCGCCACCAGTACCTGGGAGTTGAGGGTCACGCCGAGCGCGGGCAGGGCCAGCCGCAGCGCGTCGGCCAGGCCGAACACCGCGCACCCCAGCAGCGTGCGCCCCAGCCGCCACGCGCCGAAGATGACCGCCGCGATCACCAGGTATCCCCGGCCGGCGGTCATGTTCTGGTTGAAGGAGCCGACCTCGCCGACCGCGAGGTACGCCCCGCCGAGGCCGGCGAGCGCGCCGCACCACAGCAGCGCCTGCCGGCGGCGCGCGTCGACGCGGATGCCGGTGACGGCCGCGGATCGGGGGTCCTCACCGGACGCGCGCAGCTCCAGCCCCCAACGGCTGCGCTCGACGAGCCACCACGTGAGCGGCGCGATCCCGAGCAGCAGTAGGATACTGGCCTGCGAAGGCCGCTGGCTGTCCAATGTAGAGACTGTGATCAGGTAGCTGGTCAGCCCGAGCGCCAACGCGTTGAGCACCAGCCCCACCACGAACGTGTTGAGCGCCAACCGGTGCGACAGGTTGCCGTGCACCCAGCCGACCACCATGCCCACGAGCACGCCCGCGAGCAGCCCGGTCGTCGCGCTGCCCGTGGCGCTCGCCGTCGCGACCGAACCGTACGCCGCGCTGAGCATCATCGCCTCGACCGAGATGTTCATCGTGCCGGCGCGCTCGGCCACGTACTCCCCGCACGCCGCGAACGCGAGGGGCGCGGTGAGCCGCACGCCGCTCGACAGGATCGTGTCAACGCTCTCCAGCATCGCGCGCCCTCCCCACCACGACGAAAGCCAGTACCAGCAACGCTTTCACGACGTCCACAAGGTACGGTGGGACACCGGTCGCGGCCAGGAATCCGCCGCCCGCCCGCAACGCGCCGAACAGCAGCGCCACCGGCAACGCCAGCAACGGCCGGTTGCGCGCGACGAGCGCGACGAGCAGGCCGTCCCAGCCGACGCCCACGGACATGCCGGGCTGGAGCCGGTTCGCGCCCACGGGACTGGTCAGCAGCACGGCACCGGCCAGCCCCGCGAGACCGCCCGAGACCGCGAGCGCCGCGCCGCCGAGCCGAGCCACTCGCACACCGGCGTGCCGGGCGGCGATCTCGTTGCGCCCCAGCATCGTCAACCGGAATCCCCACCGCGTGCGGTCGAGCGCGACGGCCACCAGCACCGCGGCCACCACCGCCAGGACCAGTCCACAGTTGACAGCCAGGCCCGGGTACTCGCCGAAGGAGCCCAGCAGCGCGCCCGCCGGCAGCCGGTTGGACTGCGCCGACACCGCCGCGTCGCCGACCCGCGATTCCTGCAGCAGCCACGGCGTCGTCACCGCGAACGCCACCACCTGCTGCGCCACGAACGTCATCAGCAGCGTGCTCACCACCACGTCGACGCCGCGCCACCGGTACATCAACGCGCTCAGGCCGGCCCACGCGCCACCCGCCAGCGCGGCGCACACCAGTACGCACACCACCAGCACTGGCCCGCCCACCGCGAGCCGCAGTGCCACCCACGCGCCGGCCAGCGCGCCGATGAGCACCTGCCCCTCCTGGCCGATGTTGAACATTCCTGACCGTGCGCTCACACAGGCGCCGGCGGCGACCAGCAGCAGCGGGGCCACATACAGCAGCGTCGCGGTCCACGCCGTCGGGTCGGCGAGACTGCCCTGGTAGAGGGCGCGCAGCGCGGCCGCGGGCGAGCCGCCGGTCGCGGCCACCAGCGCCGCGGACAAAGCGAGCGCCGCGCCGACAGCCGCTGATCGGAGGCTCAGCCGCGCGATCACGCGCCACCCACGAGCAGACCGAGGCGTTCGCCGGTCGCCTCCTCCGCGGGGAGGATGCCGGCGATCCGCCCGGAGGAGATGACAGCCACGCGCGAAGCCAGCGCCAGGACCTCCTCCAGCGCCGTCGAGATAAGGAGTACGCCCACGCCCTGGTCCGCCACCCGTTGGAACCGCCGATGGACGTCACCGATCGCGCCCACGTCCAACCCCTGGGTCGGCTGGGCGGCGACGAGCACGCGGGGCGCGGCCGACAGCTCGCGCGCGAGCACGAGCCGCTGCTGGTTGCCGCCGGACAGCGCGCGGGCGGGCGCGTCCAGCGAGGGCACCGCGATCCCGTACTCCTCCACCAGGCGTCCCGCCGCCGCGCGCATCCGGCGCCGGTTGGGGAACGCGCTCATGGGTGCCTTCATCGCGAGGTTCTCCGCGACGGTCATGTCGAGCACCAGGGCGGTGCGGCGGTCCTCGGGTACGACGCCGACGCCCGCCAGGTGCAGGGCGCCCGGTCGGGTCAGATCGATCGGCTGGCCGCCGACCTCCACCGTCCCCCCGTCCGGGGTGACGAGCCCGGCGAGCACGTCGCCGAGGACGTCCTGCCCGTTCCCCTCTACCCCGTACAGTCCCAGGATCTCGCCGGGTGCCACGTCGAGGCTCAGGCCATCGAGGCGGGGTGTGCCTCCTACCAGTACCCGCAGATCCCGCACGCGGAGGACGGGCGCCGCGGTGGTCGTGGCGGCGGCCTGAGCCGGCGCGACCAGCACGCCCAGCGCGGCGGCTTCGGCTTCCACCGCGACCTCGCGGCCGACCATCCACCGCGCCAGCTCCGGCGGCGTGGTCTCCGCGGTCCGTCCGGTGTGGACGACCCGGCCGCGGCGCAGCACGGTGACCCGGTCGGTGGCGGCGGTTATCTCGGCGAGCCGATGGCTGATGAGGATGACCGCACGCCGCTCGGCCCGCACGACCCGGCGCAGCACCGCGAACAGCTCCGCCGACTCGGCCTCGGTGAGCAGCGAGGTGGGTTCGTCGAGGACGAGCACCGACGGGTCGCGTCGCAGGCACTTGATGAGCTCGACGCGCTGCCGCTCCCCCGCCGACAGCCGGTCCACGCGGGAAAGCGGGTCGACCGGCAGCCCGTATCGCGCGGCCACCGCCTCGACGTCGGCACACGCCTTGGCACGGTCGACCCTGCCCCGGTCGCCGAGAATGACGTTTTCCCATACGGTGAGCGGCTCGACGAGGCTGAGCTGCTGGTGCACCATGCCGAACCCGAGCCCGATGGCGTTTCGGGGGCCGCCAACGTGGACTGTCTTGCCACGGTGAATTATCGTGCCGGCATCGCGCTGCGTGAGTCCAAGTAGGACATTCATCAGCGTGGACTTGCCCGCGCCGTTCTCGCCGAGCAGGCCGTGCACCTCGCCCTCGCGCACGGTCAGGTCGACGGCGTCGCAGGCGACAACCGGCCCGAACCGCTTGCTGATGCCGCGCAGCTGGAGCAGCTCGGTCAAGAGCCCAACCTGTCGACGTCGGCGACGACGTCGATCTTCTTGCTGCCGATGCCGGCCATGTAGGCGGTGAGTTTCTGGCTCTGCTCCGCGGTGCCCTTGCACAGTTTGACCGTGGGGTACGGGTCGACGCCCATCTGCCACACGCGGGTGACGCCCATCGCCAGCTTGCCCTTCGCGAAGTCCTGGAGGGCGGCGGCGAAGTAGTCGCCAGGGCTGAAGAGCACCGAGATGTCGAATGTGGGGCTGGTCGACGCGCACCGGTCGGTGCCCGGGGTCAGCGTGATGACGCCGCCCGTGTTGGCTTGCGCGGTGGCCGCGTCCGTGGCACCGCCCAGGTACGGGTAGACCGCCTTGACGCCCTGGCTCATCTGGGCCTGCACGGCCTCCTTGGCCTTGGCCGAGTCGTTGAAGTCACCCGTGTAGGTGGTGACGAGCGTGGCGTCCGGAACCACCGTGCGGATGCCGGCCTTGTACGCCTTGGCGGCCAGTACCGAGTAGTCCGCCTCGACACCGGTGACGAACCCGGCGCTCGTGCCACCCCGCGCCCGCAGTAGCAGCCCCGTCGCGTACCCGGCGGCGAGCATGGTCTGCCGCGGGTCGTCGGCGGACAGCACGATGCGCGGCGTCTGCGCGACGTTGCCGGACGACGGCACGTACCACGCGGTCTTGGCACACACCGGCTCTTCGGATGCCGGGATCGCGTCCTTGAGGTCTGCCGCGCCCAGCGCCACGAGGTCGACCTTCTGCTGGCAGAGCGCCCGGGCGGCGGCGAGCGCCTCCGCTGTGGGCACGCTCCCACGCTTGATGACGGTCCAGCCCTGCGAGGTGGCGAAGGCCGCCGCCGAGTCGACGAAGCTCTGGTAGTACCCCTTGTCGTTGATGTCGCCGGGGCTGAGCACGCCGATGACGACTTTTCCGTCACCGTTCACGTCGGGTTCGCCGGCGGGGACGGCGCCGGCGCTGGTCGCGGTCGGCGCCTCGGGCGCGGTCGCGTCGTTGCTGGCGCACGCCGTGAGCACGCACAACGCACCCAGCGCCGCAATGAGCCTCTTCACGAGGGAAGTATGCCGCGCGTGGTGGCGCCAACCGCTAGCGGGTTATCACCAGGCGGTCGAGGTCAGGGGCCCAGTAGTGCGGGTTGCCGAACTCCAGCGTGTTGACGCCTGCCGCGAGGTTCACCTGGATGGTGACCTGACCCACGCTTTCCCAGTTGCCGGTCGACGGGAAGTCGACCAGCAGCACGTCGCGGCCGTTGACGACGAGGCCGGCCCGGCGCCACTCGGCGGTGACATAGTGGACGGTCACCTGGTACTTCCCCGCGGTGGGCACCGACAGGCCGGTGAACTCCAGGGTGTTGCGCCGCCCGTTGCCGATCCAGCCGACGACGGCACCGCTGGACGCCGTGTCGAGCCGCCGCGTGCCGACCGAACCGTTCCGGACGTTGCCGGTCGCCTCCGCCTCGCGGACCACCCGCACCGGCTGTGGCTCCGGCCGTGCCGGTGGCCGCACCGGCGGCGAGGTCGACGGCGGCGCGACCGGGTGACTGACCGGGTCGCGGGTCGGGTCTACCGACCGCGGCGGAAGCGCCACCTGTTGCGCCTGGCCGCGAATGTTCGCGGCGTCGGGGCTGGCGGACTCCTCCGTCTGGCTCGGCGCGCCCGTGGTGGCCACGAAGGGCGGCAACACGGGCAGCGCGACCTCATCCTCCGATGTGGACGCACCATAGAGGACAGCCGGCACGGCGAGCACGGCCGCCGCGATCGTAATGGCCTTTACCGGTACCGCGTACGCGCGATGCTGCCGCACCTGGAACGCGTCGGGCACCGAGCCGCCCGAGAAGTCGCGCCGGAGCACCAGCGTGCCCGTGGCCGGGGCCAACGACGTCTCCCGTCCCGGCGACACCGGCACTGTCAGGCCGCGATCGAGCCAGTAGACGTAGTCGTCCGGCAGATCGTCCACACTGGTCAGCGAGACCCAGCCGCCTACCCGTAGATCCTCCGCCATGCGGCAGATACTAGCCGTAGTGCGTCCGTAAGAGAAAGATTCGTTTTCTCATTTTATGGTTCGATCTGCGTGTCACGTCCGGAGCGGAGGCTCAGACCGATGGACCATACGGATCAGCTGGCGGCGCGGTTCGAAGAGCACCGGAGTCATTTGCGCGCCGTCGCGTACCGGCTGCTGGGATCGTTCGCCGAGGCCGACGACGCCGTACAGGAGACGTGGCTGCGGCTCAGCCGCGCCGACAGCGCCGAGGTGGTGAATCTCGGCGGCTGGCTGACCACCGTCGTGAGCCGCGTCTGCCTGAACCTGCTGCGCGACCGCCGGCACCGCGACGAACAACCCCTCGACACCCGGGTACCTGACCCGATCATCAGCGAGATCGACGGCGGCGACCCCGCACACGAGGTCGTACTGGCCGACTCGGTCAGCGTCGCCATGCTCGTCGTCCTGGAGACACTGAGCCCGCCCGAGCGGCTCGCGTTCGTGCTGCACGACCTGTTCGCGATGCCGTTCGACGAGATCGGCCCGATCCTCGACCGCACACCCACCACGACCCGCCAACTCGCCAGCCGCGCCCGCCGCCGGGTTCGCGGCGCCACCCCGGCCTCGGAGCGGGACCAGAATCGCCAGCGCGCGGTCGTCGAAGCGTTCCTCGCGGCGGCTCGCGGCGGCGACCTGGCCACCCTCGTCGACCTGTTGCACCCTGAGGTCGTCGTGCGTTCCGACGGTGGGGCGGTGCGCCCAAGCACCCTCGTACGCGGCCCGGAAGCGGTGGCACAGGGCGCCATCGTGTTCGCGCGGATCGCCGAGCTCACGCGTCCCGTCCTCGTCAACGGGGCGGTTGGCGCGGTCGCGATGTCGGAGGGGCGGGTGGTGGCGGTGGCCGCCTTCACGGTGGCGGACGGAAAGGTGCTGGCTCTGAACATCCTCAACGACCCGGAGCGCCTGCCGTCGCAGCCTGCGGGCTGGTAGGTCGCCTACAGCGTGGCGACGAGCCGCTCGCCCTCGGGCCACGGCCCGAAGCCGTTCTTCGAGTCCAGGTGCCCGACGTCGCCCGCGTCGTACAGCTCGGCACCCCAATCGCGCGCGTAGTCCGCGAACTGGGCCGGCGTGCTGTAAGGGTCGGTGCTGCTCGCGACCACGATCGACCGGAACGGCAACGGTTGGCGCGGCACCTCACCGATGAACACATCGTCGTCCGGCCGCGGAGTCCACTGAGGATCGATATAGGGCGGCGTCACGAGGAGCGCCGCCCGGACGGGTCCACTGTGTTTACTCGCCCACAGCACCACTGTCAGGCAACCCGCGCTGTGCGCGACAAGGACCGCGGGCTCGTCGCTGGCACTCACCGCGGCGTGCAACGCGGCCACCCGCTCGTCCGCGACATAGGGTGGGCCGGGCGGCTCCGGCGCCCACTGGTAGTTCGGGCGGCTCTCCACCCACTGCCGCGTCCAGTGCTCCGCGAACGACACTCCCCGCCCCGGCACTACGAGATACCGCGTCACACCCGCATGCTATCCGCCGCGTCACGCCGCCTTCGCGCCTTCGCGCCTTCGCGGCCCTCCCCGGTCTCGCCCACGTGAGCGCCTCCTCGCGTTCGCGCCTCCTCGTCGATCAAGGTCAAAGGCACGCGGTTCGATCTCATTTCCGCGTGCATTCGCCCTCGATCCCCGCAGATCTCCTTGATCGGCGCCGCTCGACATTTCTTAGTGCCCCGGTCCGCGTCACCTGCGGACCGCATGCTCCCGCGGGCACCGCGCGGGCCGGCGGCTCGCGAGCGCTCGCCGAAACCCCGGCCCACGCTGCCAGGGCCGCGCGCCAAGCCCGAGGCCCCGAGGTGCTGCCGCGCCGCTTCCGCTCCTCGGCGCGTTAGACGCGCCTGTGGTGCGGGTCGGCTTGCCACCGGCCCGCGTGCACCGCGCCGCGCGAGGCCCGGCGCCGTCGATCAAGGGCGAATGCACGTGGTTGGATCTCTTTTCCGCGTGCATTCGCCCTCGATCCATGCGGATCTCCCTGATCGACGGCCGGGGCACATCGCCGCGGAAACAGGCCCCAGCCCGACCAAGCACGCCAACTTTTTCGGCGACCGGCGTGTCGGCCGGCGTGTCGCCTGACGGGGCAACGACCACCGCACAACGTACGAGAATCAATGTGTGCGGGAAATGTTGGAGCAGCTCAGGGAGATCGCCGGCCAGTGCGCCGGCACCCCAGTGTGGTCGCTGTCCAACCCCGACCTCATCGACGCCCTCCACACCGTCCACGACGCGCAGCAGATGCTCGCCGCCACCACGCTCCACCTCATCCGCGAAATCGAAGGCCGCAACCTCCCCATCGCCCAAGATGCCGCCAGCACCGCCGTCTGGCTCCGCGAACAGCTACATGTCAGCATCAATACCGCCCGCCGCACCGTCGACCTGGCCAAAACACTGGACCAACGGCCGACGCTGGACACGGCACTGTCAAGCGGCGCTATCAACGTCGAACAGGCACACATCGTCGCCAAAACCGTCCACGACCTTGCCGACGAAGCGTCGCCGGATATGGTCGACCTAGCCGAGAAAGCCCTGATCGCAGAGTTCGCCGACTGGGAGCCGGCCATCCTCCGCAAAGCCGCGGAGCGGATCCTGGCACATGTGGCACCGGAAGTGGCCGACGAAGCCGACCGACGCGCCGCCGAACGAGACGAGAAACGCGCCCAACGGACACGGGCGTTCACGCTGACCAACAACGGCGACGGCCGCTTCCGGGTCACCGGCTGGCTGGACGCTGAGGCCGCCGCGATCGTCAACGCCGCCCTGGATCCGCTGTGTAAGCCCGACCTGGAACGAACCCCGGCCCAACGCCGCGCCGACGCACTCGTGGAGGTGTGCCGGCTGGCGCTGCGCACCGAGCAGCTACCGGACAACGGTGGGGATCGGCCGCAGGTCGTGGTCACGGTGCCCTTTGACGTGGTGCGTAAGGAGCTTGGGCAAGGGCAGCTGGACACCGGCGAAACACTGAGCCCCCAACGGGTGCGACGCCTGGCCTGCGACGCTCACATCCTCCCCATCGTCCTCGGCGGACAGGGGCAGATCCTCGACGTCGGCCAGCAACGACGCCTGTTCACCGGACCACTACGCCGAGCGCTGGTCGCACGGGATGGTGGATGCGCCTTCCCCGGCTGCGACCGACCACCACAGTGGTGCAACGGCCACCACATCCGGCATTGGACAGACGGCGGCGACACCGCCCTCAACAACGGCGTCCTGCTGTGCGGATACCACCATCGGCTCATCCACCGCGGGGAGTGGGAGGTGCGGATGGCCGACGATGGTCGACCCGAGTTCATCCCACCGCCCTATGTGGACAGCGAGCGGCGACCCCGCCGCAACATCTACCACAGGCGAACGTAGGGGCGCGCGCCACTATCCAGTGTGGACGACTTCCCGTAGCCACTGCTCTCGCGGTTGGGTGTGGAGGTGCCAGTAGTGGTTGGCGATCTCGTCGGGGTCGAAGGCGGTTCCTGGGGCTACGGCGCCGGCGACGGTCACCGATGCCACGTGCACGCCCGCCGGGCCGTACTGCTGGTGCAGCAGCTCGACCGCGGTGCGTACGCCGGCCTTGCCCAGCGACAGCGACACGTACTCCGGCTTGGGCTCTGGCATCCCGCCCGTGACGATGAACGAGCCACTGCCGCGCTTGGCCATGCCGGGCAGGGTGTGCGCGGCGGTGACGAGTGCGCCCACCACGTTGACCGCCCAGGCGTCCAGGTGTGCGCGCATCGCGTGGTCATTCACCGCGAGGTCGTCGACCGTGTCGGGTCGGATGAGTGCGGCGTTGTAGACCACGATGTCCGGTGCACCGAGCTCGGCCGCCGCCGCGTCGAGGGCGGCGCGCAGCCCTCGCTCGTCGGTGCTGTCCGCTGTCGACGCCACGACCGGCACGCCCAAGAGGCGCACGTCGTCGGCGATCCGTCGCACGCCGGCGTTGGTGCGTGCTACGAGCGCTACCGGCATGCCTTCGCGCGCGAACCGCAGTGCCACCGAACGTCCGATTCCTGGACCTGCCCCGATGAGGACCAACCCCGCCACCTGTGCCTCCTTCGTTGCCGAGGGAGCACCAAGCTAGACCTTCACACCGGTGTGAAGGTCAACAAGAGATGACGGCGGTCACATGCGGTACGGTGGCTTCGTGATCTGCCGCAGCGCCTTCCGCCAGTGGGTCACGCCTGATCTGCCGCTGTACGGCAACGACCACGAGCGCGGCGACTTCGCTCCCTGACCGGTTGCGTTTCCGCTGACCGGTCCTCCACTCCTCCGATTCCATCGGGAGCTTTGCCGTGCAACGCCCATCCACCGGCGTGCTCGCCGTCCTGCGTACCGCTCAGGTCGCTCGGGTGCTCGCCGCCAGTACCGTAGGCCGCATCCCTCTCGCGTCGTCGCCGGTCGCGCTGCTGGTTTTCGCCCGCGAGCGCTGGTCCATCGGGATCGCCGGGTTGCTCGTGGCCGCGTACACGATCGGTCTGGCCATCGGCGGGCCGATGCTGGCGCGGATCGCCGATCGGTGGCGCCAGCCGCCGGTCATGGCCGGTGCCGTGGCCGTTTCGACCGCCGCGTTCCTCGTGCTGGCGGCGGGTCACCCGCCGCTGGGCGCCGCCGCGGTGGCGGCGCTGCTCGCGGGGGCGGGCGCGCCGCCGTTCGAGTCCGGCCTGCGGGTGCTGTGGCGCGACCTGCTGCCGGAAGAGCGGGTCCACACGGCGTACTCGCTGGACATCGCGGTCCAGGAGCTCATTTTCATCGTCGGGCCGCTCGTCTCGATCGCGGCGGTCGGTGCGGGCGGGGCCAGCGCTGGGCTGTACGCGACGGCGGCGCTGCAATTGATCGGTACCGCCTGGTTTGTCGCGACTCCGGCCGTGCGCCGGTGGCGCGGCGCGGCGGCCGATCGGCACTGGGCCGGCGCGCTGCGCGCGGGCCGGCTGCGCGTGCTGCTCGTCGCGGTGGTGCTGGTCGGCGCGGGTGTGGGCGCGCTGCCGGTGGCGGTGACGCGGTACGCGGAGGAGGCCGGCGCCCGCTCGTGGGCCGGCTGGCTGCTGGCCGCGCAGGCGACCGGCGCGCTGGTCGGCGGCCTGGTCGGCACCCGCCTCAAGCTGCCCGAACGCCGCCTGCCGTGGGGCGCCGCGGCGCTCGCGGCGGGTTACGCGCCGCTGGTACTGGCACCGGCGCCGCCGATCATGCTGCTGCTCGCCGTGGTCAGCGGATTGGCGTTGCCGCCGCTGCTGACGGCGACGTTCGTGATGGTGGACCGGATCGCGCCGTCGGGGACGGCGGCGGAGGCGTTCGCGTGGGTGGCGACCGCGTTCACCGCGGGCGCCGCGCTCGGTGCGGCGTTCGACGGCGCGATTCTGGACGGGGTATCGGGCGCGGCGGCCGGCTTCGTGCTGGCGCCGGTGGTGATCGGCGCCAGCACGCTGTTCTTCCGGTTGGCGGCTGTCAGCAGGGGTGCTGCGGTCGCGGCGACACCCCGGTGAGGTCACCGTAGGTGCCCACGCCGCGGTAGTAGTAGAACCCGCCGCAGCCGTCGTTGTTGTCGAACCAGGCGGTGCCGCCCTCGGCGTCCGGGCCGAGCGGGTACGTGATGCCGCTGTCGATGGTGGTCCACGGCCCGGAGGCGGTCGTCGAACGCTGCAGGTCGATCGCCACCTGGCCCTTGCAGCCGCCGCTCAGCCAACCGGACACATAGAGCATGTTGGCGCTGTAGCCGACGTTGCCCATGGTGAGCGTGCAGGCGGTGGCGGTCGTGCCGGCTGCGGCCTGCGCGCTCGCTGGTGCGGCGATGCCGCTGCTCAGAGCCATCGCGGCGGTGACGGTGGCCAGCCACTTGGTGGTGCGTTTCATGGAAATCCTCCCCAGGATGGTTGTGCGGTAACGGAGACAGCGTAGTGAATCTTGCTTGCATCGCACTGAAAAACCACGGCACTGAAAAATCACGGCGCTGAAAAACCACTGTGCTGAAAGACCTGTGAAAGGGCCGCTGGCTACCGTGGGGGTATGGGTAAGGAATGGATCGCAGTGCTACCGCTGGTGGTCGGCGCGGTCGCGGTCGTGGCGGAGGGCGACGACGTGCTCACGCCACCGCCGTCTCCCACGGTCGTCGTCGCTGGCGCCGACGGAAATGACATCCTGGTACCGCCGGGCGGCGCCGCCGCACCGGACGACGATCGGCTGTAACCACGGCACCGCAACGGGGGGATCCGGTGCCGCTGTTCGTGGCACCGGCTCCAGACGGCTCACCGTTCCGGCTCGACTCGGTCGCCGGGCGGTACGTCGTGCTGTGCCTGGCCGGCCCCGCCACGGCTGAGCTGCTCGACCATCCGCGGGTGTCCTTCGTGGCGGTACTGCTGCCCGGATCGCGCCCACCGTCCCTGCCCGCGGGGACGCGGTGTGTCGACGATCCTGACGGTGCGATCAGTCAGGCATACGGTGGGCCCGCCACGTATGTGCTGTCACCCAACCTGCGCGTGCTGCACCGGCTCCCACCCGACCACACCACACGATCCCTTGTGGACGTACTGGACGGCCTGCCCCCGCTCGACGACGGCCCCGACGCACCCGTACTCATCGTTCCCGACCTGTTCGAACCGTCTTTCCGCCACGAGCTCGTGCTCTATCACGCGCGCACCGGCGGGGAGCACACCGGCGTGATGCGCGGCCTGCCGGACGGCCGCACCGTGCTCGTCGACGACCCCGGATACAAGCGCCGCCGCGACGTGCTCATCACCGACGAGTCCCTGCGCGCGGGCCTGCGGGACCGGATCACCCGCCGGCTCGTACCCGAGATCCGCAAGGCGTTCCAGTTCGAGGCGACCCGCATCGAGCGGTACATGCTCGCCTGCTACGACGCCGACGAGCGCGGCTTCTTCCGCGCCCACCGCGACAACACCACGCCCGCGACGGCGCACCGGCGGTTCGCGGTGAGCGTCAACCTCAACACGGGCGAGTACGAGGGCGGGCGGTTGCGGTTTCCCGAGTTTAGCCGGCGGCTGTACGACGTGGCGGCCGGCGGCGCGATCGTGTTCTCGTGCTCGCTGCAGCACGAGGTGACCCCGGTGACCCAGGGCCGCCGGTACTGTTGCCTGCCGTTTCTCTACGACGAGGCCGCCGCCGCCACGCGTACTCCTCCTACGGGAGGATGAGCCGGCTACCGCGACTCGGGACGGTACGGCTTCACGGTCTGGCGGGCGCGCGCGAGCGGGTTGGTGGTCTCACCGATCGTGTCGAACATGACACGACCGAGCTTCGCGTGCGCTTCGACGGCCGGGTGGGTGGCGCCGAAGTTGCCGGTGTCGCCCAACCCCTCGGCGAACATCGCGTACGTCAGCACCGGCGCACCGTCGCTGCCGAACATGATGCCGGCCTCGTGACGCGCGCCGCCGAGGTCGTCGGTTTCCGCGCCGTACTTGGTGGCGATCCGGCTGCGCTCGACCGACGACATGTTCCGCCGTACGCCGTCGTGGTAGCCGTTGACCCAGCGCGTGACCCTGAGCATAAAGTCACACGAGGCGGGCGACAGCAGTGTCTTGTTGGCGAGCCGCCACAGCAGATCGTGGGTCTCCCGGGGCGTCGTGACGCCGAGGAAGAACCGGTTGGGGTTGGCCACCGGCTCGACGCGCGTGTGGGTGAAGCCCTTCGCCGCCAGGATCTCGTTGATTTCCAGGGCCGGCACGACGCGGCCACACATGCGCACCGACGTGTTGTCGGAGACCAGCAGCATCGCGGTGAGGAAGTTGGCGATCGTGAGGTCGTCGCCCCACACGCCGTGCAGGTGGTAGATGCCGCTGCCGCCAAGGATGATGCTGGCTTGCATGTCGAGCTTCTGGCCGAGGCTCAACTGGCCACGGTCCACTTTGTCCAGTACCGCCATGGCCACGAACAGCTTCTGCACGCTGTAACCGTGGATGACGAAGTCGGCGTCGTCCTCGACGACCGTCTTCAGCGCGCCGGCCGAGTCGACCGCCGCGATGTGCGAGTGCCAGATGCCGCGCGCCTTGGTCTTCTGCGCCCGGTACGTTTCGGCGATGCGCTGCGGCCCGAGCAGCGATACGCCGGGCCGGGCGCTGGCCGGAACGGCCCCACCCGTCGCGCCCGCGACCGCCGCGACCGCCGCCGTGCCCGCGCCGATCGCGGCGCGCCTGCTGATTCCCTTGGACATCCGGTACTCCCCATGATCGTCTACGGCACCTGAGCCGCCGTTGTATAAGGACACGCCGATCATGAGAAGGGTTGCACGCAATCCGTGAATAAGTTCGCGGTACGGTCAGGGGATGTTCGGCCGCGCCTGGGGCATCGCCCGCTCACTCGCCATCTACCACGGCATCCCCGGCCGGCAGGGGCGCATGCGCCGCATGTACCGGCAGTTCCTGGGCCCGGGCGACATCGCCTTCGACATCGGCGCCCACGTGGGCAGCCGGGTCCGCGCGTGGCGGCATCTGGGGGTACGAGTCGTCGCCGTCGAGCCGCAGCCGGACTGCCTACGGGTGCTGCGGCTGTTCTTCGGGCGGGATCGCGACGTCACGATCGTGGCCGGTGCGGCGGGTGCCCAGTCGGGCACCGTGCGGCTGTCCATCTCGAGCGCGGCACCCACCGTGTCGTCCATGTCACAGGACTGGATCGACTCGGTGTCGCGCGACGAGAGCTTCGCCAAGGTGCGGTGGGATCGCTCCATCGAGGTACAGGTGGCGACCCTGGAGGAGCTGATCGCCACCCATGGCACCCCCGCGTTCGTCAAGATCGACGTGGAGGGGTTCGAAGCCGACGTGCTGGCCGGGCTGGCCACGCCGGTGCGCGGGCTGTCGTTCGAGTACCTGCCGTCCGCGCACGACGCGATGCTGGCCTGCCTCGATCTGATCGAGAAGCTGGGCACGTACCGGTACAACTACTCCCCGGTCGAGACGATGCGCCTCGTCAGCGACCAGTGGTTCGACGCGGCGGAGCTGCTCACCTACCTGGAGAAGGTGCGCCAGATCGGGAAGTCCGGCGACATCTACGCTCGACTGGCCTGACCGCTCATAAGGCGAGCCACGTTCGGCGGCGCGAAGAAGTCGGCCGGTGACACGACGCCCGCGTTGAGCTGGGCGAACTCGTCCATCGCCGCCTGGTTGCCGTTGATCGCGGTCAGCAGCGCCACCAGGTCGGGCGGCGGCGGCTCCAGCGTGGCGAGTTCGGTGGTGAACTCGTACATCGGCAGCGAGCCCTCGTCGCGGGTGGCCTGGTAGCCAGCCATCGCCTCGTCGTACGGCCGGGCGCCGGACAGCGCCTCGTCGAGCGCCCGCGCGCACAGCTCGGCGTCGCGGAACGCGTCCTGCATGCCCATCGCGGTGATGAAGTCCTTGTTGTATCCGGCGTCGCCGACCAAAGCCCACCCCGGCCCGTACGGCTTGCGGAAGAAGTTCGGCACCGCCATGCCGGCGAAGCGCTCCTCGCGGGTGGCCGCGTCGACCCGTCCGGCGAACTCCGGCGCCAGCGCGAGCGACTTGAGGTAGTTACCCTCCACATCGGACTTGTTCGCCTCGAACTCGGCGTACGGCCAGCCGACCACCACCAGCGTCACGCCGTCGTTCGTCGGCCACGCCGCGAAGCCGCGCCCCGGACGGATGTACGTCTCGAAGCGCCCGTTCATCGGCAGGCCGCTCCAGTACGTGTAGTAGCCACAGAGGAGCTTCGGCTTCTCGTGGTACCGCTCGGCGGCGACCGCCTCGGCGACCACCGACCGGAATCCGTCCGCCCCGACGACCACCCGGGCGCGCTCGGTGACCGGCTGCCCGCCCCTGCCGTGGCCGCGTACCCCGGTCACCCGGCCGTCCTCGACGAGGATCTCGTCGACCGTGAAACCTTCGCGGACCTCGGCTCCCGCCTCCGCCGCGGCGTCGACGAGCACCTTGTCGATCCGGGTGCGGCGCGGGGCGTACGCCAGCGGCGTCTCGCCGGTGCCGGGCGCCCCTTCGAGCGTGAACGGCCCGAAGTCGAACGCGTACGTGTCGACGGGCGGCACGCCGGTGGCGAGCATCGCGTCGAGTACCCCCCAGCGGCGCAGCGCGGCGATGCCCGGCGGGTGGATCATGTGGGTCGAGACGGTGTCACTGGGAAACGTCGACTTGTCGACGACCAGCACCCGGTACCCCTTGCGGGCCAGCAGCATCGCGATGGGCGAACCGGCGCACCGGGCGCCGACCACGACGGCGTCATAGCTTTTCGCGCTCATGAATCGACGCTAGATCCGCCGTCGGCGGCCCCGCGTCGGAAGAAATACCCACTCTCGTACGCGTACGCCGTCGCCGCCGACCGCGACGTCACGCCGATCTTGGTGAAGATGTTGCTGATGTGACGGTGCACGGTCTTTTCGCTCAGGAACAGCTCGGCCGCGATGGCCCTGTTCGTCTTGCCCGCCGCGACCAGCCGCAGCACCTCCTCCTCGCGCGCCGTCAGCCGCCCCGGCCGCCCCGATACGGCGAGGGCCTGCGCGTCGGGTACCGCGCCGAGCTGCTGGAACGCCCACCCGGCCGCGTCCAGTTCGAGGGCCGCGCCGTCGCGGTCGCCGAGCGACTGGCAGGCCAGCCCGATGAGCACGCGGGTCCGCGCGGCCTCGTAGGGCGCGTCGAGCTCGTGCCAGCGCGTCCAGGCCGCACGCAGCGTGGTCAGTGCGGCGCGGGCGTCCCCCTCGGCGAGCTGCACGGCGCCGGTCGCCCTCGTCGACAGGGCCTCCGCGTACGCGGTACCGGCGCCAGCCGCGATGCTGGCCAGCTCGTCCGCCGCCGCGCGGGCCTCGGCCACGTCGCCGGCCGCGATCATGATCTCGACGTGCGCGCTCAGCAGATGCGACCGGCCGACCCGGTCGCGGGTCTCGCCGACCGCCGTGCGCATCGCCGCGGCCGCGGCCTGGACCTGTCCCTGCGCCAGCCGCAACAGGGCGAACCCGGGCTGCGCGCGGTAGCCGCGCCGGCTCGCCTCCCGGAACGCCTCCTCGGCCGCCGCGAACTCGCCGCGCACCCGGTGCAGCTCGGCCAGCCGGTAGTGGGCGGTGGCGGCGGCCGGGCGGTCGCCGAGCCGCTCGCACGCCAGCCGCGCCTCGTCGACGGCGTCCGGCCAGTCGCCGTGGATCTGCATCAGCTCGGCGCGGTGCACGAGGCACTGGCCGCGGTACGGGACGAGGTCGGGCTGGGTGTCGCACCAGTGGGTCAGGGCGGCCGTCCATTGGCGCGCGCGGCGCAGGTCGAACGCGTTCTGGCACTCCAGGAGCACCGCGCAGTACACGATGCCGGCCACCCGCGGCGAGACCTCGCCCGCGGTGACCGCGGCCATCGCCTCGTCGAGCAGCGCGACGCCGTCGGTGATCTTCCCGGCGCGCACGAGGGCCTCGCCGCAGCCCAGCCGGCCGAGCGCGCGCAGGTCGGGCTCGTCGAAGCGGTCGCCGAAGCGACCGACGCCGGTGAAGGCCGTGTACGCCGCCATCGGGTCGCTGTCGAGCACGGCCAGCGCGTCGGTCACCAGCAGGTAGCCGCGCTCGACGCAATCCGCGGCGCAATCGTCGAGAATGCGCCGAGTGCGTGCCAGCCAACCACTCGCCCGGGCGTCCTCCGCTCGGAGGAGAAGCCCGAACGCCAGCCAGAAAGCGCACCGAGCGGCGCTCCGAGGCTCACCGGCCGCCAGCCACCGCTGGTGCGCGCGCAGCCAGGCGTCGTCGCTGCCCTCGTCCTGGCCGCAGAGGTAGCCGGCGAGCGCCAGCCGTTCGAGATCCTCGGGCTCGACGGCCGCCGACAGCAGGGCGTACGCGTCTGCCCACGCGCGCCGGTCGAAGGCCGACCGGCCGCGTGCGAGGTCGCCGTCCGCGCTCATCCGCACCCCCGCCGCTTCGTCCCGAACGTACCGCTTCGCGCCGCCGGCATACGCGCATCTGTCGGCTCTCCTACCCTGGTGCGAATGACGGACGTCGACTGGTCGCGGATGGGCTGGCACTCCTGGCCCGATCTTGGCGAGGTGCGGGCCCGGCTGGCCGCCGGCGCCGACCCGAACTCCCTGGTCCGCGGGCACGGCCGGCCGCTGCACCACGCCGCCCGCCTGGGCTCCGCCGAGGTGGTCGCGGAGCTGGCCCGCCTCGTCGACGACGTGGACGCCGTCGACGACGGGCGCACCGCCCTCTGGGTCGCCGTCAACGAGGACAAGCCCGACAACGCCCGCGCGCTCGTGGCCGCGGGCGCCGATCCCGACCGGCCGATGATGGCGGGCTGGTCGCCGGCGCGGCTGAGCCTGGCCGGATCGACGCCGGACCTGTTCGACACCGGCGCGGCGCTCACCCCGGAGGAGGAGGCCGCTGTCGCCGAGGCGCGCCGCCTCATCGACGCGCTCGCCGGGATCGACGACGACGGCCTGAGCCTGTGCTGCGTGGGCGGCGTCGACGCGGCCGAGGCGGTGCGGCGGCTGGACGCCACGGTCATCGAGGGCGAGATCGACGTCGAGGAGATGTGGGACGGCCTGGACGACGACTCGATCCTGACGCTCGGCGTCACCGACGTGCCGGGCGGCTGTGTCGTCAGTCAGCCGTGGGCGTACGGGGCGTCGATGCCGCTCGTCGCGCTGCTGCTGTCGGCCGGCACGGTCTGCTACGACATGTACGCCAACCCCAAGAGCGGCAACCAGGGCGAGTCGACGCACGACGGCGTCATCACCGGCTCGGACCTGCATCCGGGCGGCGGATGGTGCGCGGCCGACGCACCCGCCGCCGAGGTCCTGCGCACCTTCCTGTACCGGAACCACGCCATCGAGTACTGCTGCGCCTACGCCGGCGTGCGCCCCACCGACGCCCGCCCCTTCCTCGAGCCCGACCGCTGGGTACGCCTCCCCGCCCGCGACTGGTGGGCAATCTCCTTGTGATCAGCGGCGCGCGTGGCGGGCCGCCACCGTCGCGAGGGCCGCCGCCAGCAGGAGAGTCGCGGCCGCGGCCACCAGCGCCGGGGACGGGCCGCCCGCCAGGGCGCCCATGTAGTCGAGGCCGGCGACATCGTTGAGGACGGCGTACCAGAGCGGCGGATACAGCGCCTGGAACAGCCGGTGGGTGCGGCTCAGGACTCCCAAGGCCAGCGCGAGCGCCGGGATGAAGGCCGCACCGGCCAGCCAGCCCGCGAGATCGCCGTCCAGCGCCATCCGCAGACCTGGACCCGCGCCGACCGACGCGGTGAGCACGAAAGCAGCGAGCCATTGGGCGAACGTGCGCCGCATTGGTGAGGGACATGCACCGAGCAATGCGTCGACGCCGTGCTCGCGGGCCTGCGCGCCCAGCCGGGACCAGATCAGCACCGGCCAGATCCAGGCCGCGATCAGCAGCAGGCCCGTCGCGCGGACGGGCGCGGCGGCGCCCGCGACGACCAGCGCCGCCGCGCCGAGCCACCACCACCAGGAGACGCCCTGGGTGAGAATCCGCAGCTCACTGACCAGCAGGCGTCCGAAGGCGGCGCCACGCCGCGGCATGGTTTGGATTCTCGGGTACGCCATGGGCGGTTGCGCCGTGGGTTGGTGCACTGCGGCGGCGCTCGGCTCTGCTTCCCTCACGGCAACACCCGCGACGTCCGCAACACCCCGCTCTGCTTCCCTCACGGCGACACCCGCGACCGCGCAGCGCGCCGGGTCGAAGCGGCCGAACCAGATCGCCGGCACCGCGGCCGCCACGGTCGCGACCAGCAGGACGATCAGGCGCTCGCCCACGAAGCCGGCGGCGAGGTCGACGCCCGACCACTCGATCACGCGGGGCCGCACGTCGAGATACATCAGGCCCAGTGAGGTCTCCGTGAGCGCGATGCCCCTCGCGGCGAACTCGTCCCTGATGGACGCGGCGAACACGTGCACACCGAGGCCGCCCAGCGGGGCGCCCGCCGATTGCCCCGCGATCATCGTGGTCATCGAGACGAAGAACCAGATGACGTTGCCGAACCCGGTACGCAGCACGGGGATCGTCTCGAACAGCACCGCGGCGGTCGCGGTGAGCGCCAGTACCGGCAGCGTGAACACCGCGAACGGCACCAGCAGCGCGACCGGGTCGATCGCCCGGGACTCGCCGCGCGCCAGTTGCATCACCACGGCGGTACCGGCAAGCGCCGCCGCCATCGAGCCCAGCACCATGAGGTTGCTGAGGTACTTGCCCACCAGGTACCCCGACGTGCGCACCGGGGTTGCCGCGAGCAGTTGACCGACGCCGCTTCGTTCGTCGCGCGCGATCGCGGTCCGGACAATGTAGAAGCCGCCCGCGGAGAGCCACAGCGCGCCGGCGAGCGCGGTGACAGTGCCGATGTACGCGCTGTTGTACTCGCCCCGGTACGCGCCGGTGTTGACGATCGTCCAATGTGCGTCGACGGCTGGCGCGGCGAGGTACCCGAGACCCACGGCGGCCAGCAGCACCACCGCGTACGCGGGACGGCGTACCCGCTCGCGGAAGTCCGCGACGGCGATCGCGCCCAGTACCCGCGGCGTCATCGCCCGACCGCCGCGAGATATGCGTCCTCGAGGTCCGGGGTAGCGCGCGTGGCGGTACTGTCTGGTGCCGACGGCGCGAGCAGTCGCACGCGTACCCCCTGCGGTGTGCGGACCATCCTGCTGACGAGGTACCGGCTCTGCGCGGCGGCGACCGCGTCCGGCCCGATCACCGTTTCCCACACGTGTCCCTCGACGGCGCCCAGGAGTTGCTCCGGGGTTCCGCGGCGCAGCAGCCGGCCGTGGGCGACGATCGCGATGTCGCTCGCCACCGACTCGATGTCCGACACGATGTGCGTCGACAGCAGCACCAGGCGGTCGGCGGCCAGCTCGCTGAGCAGGTTACGGAAGCGCACCCGCTCCTGCGGGTCAAGACCGGCGGTGGGCTCGTCGACGATGAGCACCCGCGGGTCGGAGAGCAGCGTCTGTGCGATGCCGACCCGGCGGAGCATGCCGCCGGAGTACCCGCCGAGCGGTCGCTTGGCGGCCTCGGTCAGGTTGACCAGCGCCAGCAGTTCGTCGATGCGAGCACGTGCGGATCGCGCCGACAGCCCTTTGACGGCCGCCAGGTACGACAGGAACTCGCGGGCGGTCAGGTTGGGGTACACGCCGAAGTCCTGCGGGAGGTAGCCGAGCTGCCGCCGCAGCACGTCCGGCTTCGCCACGACATCGGTACCGTCGAAGAGCACCCGCCCGCTCGTGGGCCGGGTGACGGTCGCCGCGATCCGCATCAGTGACGACTTGCCGGCACCGTTGGGCCCGAGCAGGCCGACCACGCCGGTGCCGAGCCGCATGGTCAGCCCGTCGACGGCCCGCTTCTGTCCCTTGTAGACCTTTGTCACGTCGATCAGCTCGAACATCAGGCTGCCTTCCGTACCCGAGCGGTGCGGCCCTCGCCCGCCGTGGCGGTGATGCTGCGCTCGCTGGCCGGATCGCTGCGCAGGGCAGGCTTTCCGGGCGCGGCGCTGACGCGGTACGTCTCGGGTCCACCCGGCAGGGTGACGGCGACGTTGCCGTTGGCCTTGGCCCGCACGCTGGTGGGAGCGCCGGCGAAGTCGAGGGTGACGTTCCGCTCGCCGGAGGTGGCGGTGACGTCGGCGGAACGCGCGCCCGTGACGTCCACATTGGCCTCCGCGGTGAGGCGTAGCGCGCCCGTCGGGTTCTCGACCCGCAGCCAGGCGTCCGTCACCGTCGCGGTGAGGGCGCCGTCCAGCCCCACGGCCCGCACCGGGGAGTCGCTCGTCACCGTGATCGCGACCCCGGACGGGATGTGCACGATGTGGCGGCCGCCGCAGTCCGGTACGAACCCGCTGCATGTGACGTTCAGCCGCAGCGTCCCGCCGTCCATCTCCCACGCCGCGTTGTCGTCGGCGGTGGCCTTGCCGGTCAGCGACCGCTCCACCTCGAGCTTCTTGCCCGTGCCGGCGACCAGGCGCAGGTCGGCGCCGGAGCTTTCGATGACGAGCCGGTCGCCGGTGAGGGTGAACTCGCGCCGGTCCTCGCGGGTGTCGTTGACGGCGCGCACGTCGGTGCAGCCGGCAGCGGCGAGGATCGCCGCGATGCCCAATAGAGGTATAAAGCGCATGAAACGCTCCTGTCGGTTGTAAGGGGACCCAAGCACACCAGTCAGGACGGGGGTGGGGCACTACGCCCAGACGGCCAACCAGAGGTAGGGCTAGGCATACCGCGCCCGAGCGGGGGCGCGAGCTAGCGTGAGCGGGTGCCCGTACCGACGCCGCGGACCGCGATCGAGGCGGTCACCCGGCGCCGGTTCCTGGCATCCGGGTGGCCGTGGCGATCCGTGGCGTACCTGCTGACCGCACCGCCAGTGATGCTCGCCGCGGGGCTACCGCTGGCGCTGCTCGCCCTGCCCTGGATCGTGCTGCTGCTCCAGGTCGCCGAGTGGGACGACCCCTCGCTGACTGGGCTGGCGCTGCTGCTGGTGGCGGGGGCGGCGCTGCTGGGCGCGGTTGGCCCTCTGGTGGCGCTGCCGCTGGGCGCGGTCGAACGGTGGCGGCTGCGCATGGTCGACACCCGGCCGGTCGCGTCGGCGCACCGCCCGCCGGGGCACGCCGCGTGGCTGCGCACGCGCTACAGCGAGGCGGCAACCTGGCGCGAGCTGGCCTACGCGGTGCTGCTGTCCACTGTGGCGCCGGTCGGGTACGCCGCCGCACTGGTGCTGGTCATACTGATCGGCGCCTGCGTCGCCAGCCCGTTCCTCGTCTCCCTGGACGGCGGTCCGGTCGCGCTGGGCTTCGGCCAGGTCAGCACGGTGGGCGAGACGGTGCCGTACGCGCTCGCCGGTGTCGCGTTGCTGCCGGCCGTGCCGTATCTACTGGCGCTGCTCGCCGGTGCGCACGCGGCGGTGGCGCGGGCGCTGCTCTCGGCCGGCACCGGAGAGCGGCTGCACGCCGAGCTCGTCGAGGTCTCCCGGTCGCGGGCGCGGCTCGTCGACGCGTTCGAGGCCGAGCGCCGCCGGATCGAGCGCGACCTGCACGACGGGGCCCAGCAACGGCTGGTCAGCCTGACCCTCCAGCTCGGCATGGCCCGGCTGGACCTGCCGCCCGAGTCGCCAGCCGGTCAGGCCGTCGCCGGCGCGCACGACCAGGCCAAGCAGCTGATGGCCGAGCTGCGCGAGCTGATCCGCGGCATCCACCCGCAGGCGCTGACCGACTCGGGGCTGCCCGCGGCGCTGCGTGAACTGGCCGATCAGTCGACCATCCCGGTGACCGTCCACACCGAACTGTCCCGGCGGCCACCCGCGCCCATCGAGACAGCCGCCTACTTCGTGGTGGCCGAGGCGCTCGCCAACATGTCCAAGCACAGTGGAGCGACGGCCGCTGGCATCAACGCCACTCTCGACGGAAACGTCCTGGCGGTCGAGGTCCGCGACAACGGCCGCGGCGGCGCCGATCCCGCACGCGGCACCGGGCTGACCGGCCTGGCCGACCGCGTGTCCGTAGTGGACGGGCGCATGTTCCTGACCAGTCCGGCCGGCGGGCCGACCCTCATCCGAGTGGAGATTCCGTGCAGGCAGACCAGCGATCCGCACCTGTAGATCAGCGACCGATCCGGGTAGTCCTCGCCGAGGACGGCGTGCTGCTGCGCGAAGGGCTCGCCGGTCTGATGGGGCGCTTCGGTTTCGAGGTGGTGGCCGCGGTCGGCGACGCGGACGCGCTGCGGGAGGCCGTCGCCACGCACTCCCCCGAACTGGTGGTCACCGACATCAGGATGCCACCCGGGTTCAGCGACGAGGGGCTGCGCGCCGCCGTCGAGCTGCGTCGCGCGTACCCGGGGCTAGCGGTGGTGGCGCTGAGCCAGTACGTCCAGCAGGGGTACGCCACCGCGCTGCTCGACTCCGGCGACGGGCGGAAGGTGGGCTACCTGCTCAAGGACCGGGTGGTCGACGTCGAGGAGTTCGTGGCCGCGCTCCACAAGGTGGTCGGCGGTGGCACGGTCGTCGACCCGGAGGTGGTACGCCAGCTGTTGCGGCGGCGCAGCGACCCGATCGCACAACTGTCCACACGGGAGCGTGAGGTGCTCGGGCTGGTCGCCGAGGGCCACTCCAACGCCGCGATCGCCCGCATCCTCGTGGTCTCGGAGGCGGCTGTCGGCAAGCACGTCGGCAACATCCTCGCCAAGCTGAGCCTGCCACCCACCGACGACAGCAACCGCCGCGTGCTCGCGGTGCTGACCTACCTGCGCAGCACCACGGTCAGCGATTGAGTCGCTTGTAGACCGGGGCCAGCCGCTTGTGCAGGCTCTGGTAGACGTCGAACATGCCGTCGTACACGGCGCTCGCGGCGGGCGAGGGCTCGAAGACGTGGTCGTCGCGCATCAGCCCGCGGATGTCGTCGAACGAGAGCATCCCCGCACCCACCGCACCGATCCACCCCGCGCCGCGCGCGTTGACCGCCACCGGCTGGGCGTCCCGGCGGATCTCGATGCCCAGCGCGTCGGCGAAGATCTGGCACCACGAGTCCGATCGGGCGCCGCCGCCGGTGATGACCATCGAGGTGACCGGGGCGCCGAGGAACCGGTCCACGGCCCGCATGAGCCAGCGCGTGTTGAGCGCGACACCCTCGAACACCGCGCGCAGCAGGTCGGAGCGGCTGGTGTCGAGGGAGATGTTGAAGAAGCCGGCCCGCAGGTGCGGATCGTCGACCGGGGCGCGCTCGCCGTACAGCCAGGGGGTGTAGAGCACGCCGTTGGCGCCCGGCGGCACGGTCGGCAGGATCTTGTCGAACGCGTCGAAGATCGAGCCCTCGTCGCGGCTGATGTACCCGGCGCCCAGCAGCGGGTCGTCCCATTCGACGACCTTGTCGCGCAGCCAGGTCAGGTTGGCGCCGGCGGTGGCCTGGAGGGCGGTCATCAGGTACCGGTCGGGGATCGCGCAAGGCACCGAGGCAATCTGGGCGACAACGTCGGTCTTCTTTCGGGGCACGTGCGCGGCAATCCACGAGGATGTACCGAGGTAGAGGTGCGGCTCGTTGTCGCCGGTCGTACCCGCACCGATCGCGGCCGCCGTATTGTCGATGGCACCGGCCACCACTTGCACCGACTCCGGCAGCCCCAGGTGCTCCGAGGCACTCCGCGACAATGTGCCGATCACCTCGGTGCACGCGACGATCGGCGGCAGCTTGTCGCGGTCGATGCCGCAGTCGGCGACGAGTGCCGGCGAGTACCGGATGTTCGTCGGGCGCCGGTTGTCGGTGACCCAGGAGGTCAGGATCGAGTCGACGGTCGCCACCACGCGGCCGGTCAGCTTCAGGTTGATCCAGTCGAGCACGTTGAGGAACGCCGCCGTTTGGGAGTACACGTCAGGCATCTCGTCGCGGACGAGCAGCATGTGCGCGGCGGGGTCCTTGCCGGTGGACGACGGCACGCCACCGGTGAGCCGCAGCCAGCGCGCGACCCTGCGCGCCGACAGCCCGCCCACCGACGGACGCCCGCCGAACTGCTTGCGCAGGTGCGGCGCGCCGCGCATGTCGAGCCAGGTGATGCAGCGCGTCAGCGGATTGCCCGCGGCGTCCACCGCGATGGTGCCCTCACCCTGCGTCGACGAGCACACCGTGGTGACCGCCCCCATGTGCTCCGGGTGATTGCGCCGGAGTTCGGCGGTGACCGCACCGAGCGCGTCCCACCAAGTGCCCGCATCCTGCTCCGCGCCGCCGCCGGGCAATACGTGCAGCGGCACCGGCCGTTCGGCCCAGCCGGTCACGGTGCCGTCGGCCGCGACCAGCGCGGCCTTCATGCCCGAGGTGCCCAGGTCGATCGCGAGGACCTGCTGTGCCACCGCGCCCAATCAGACCCCTTCCACCTGCGCGAACACCTGGTCGAACCGCTCCAGCGCCGCGTCGATGACCTCGTCGGTGTCGGCCATCGACGTGTACAGCCGGGAGCCGGCGAGCGTGATGATGCCGTGGGCGGCGTAGGCGGCGCCCATCTGCTCCATCAGCCGCTTGCGCGCCTTGTTCTCCTTCAACAGCTTGATCGGGCTCCGCATGTCCATCAGCATGACGCCGCTGCACTCGAGGTGGACGATCGAGCCCTGGTTGTAGGCGACGTACGGCAGGCCGTGCTTGTCGATCAGGCGCTGGAGGCCGCGCCGGAGCCGGTCACCGGCCCGGCCCGCGATGACCGGCGCGTTCGTGCGGGCCATCTCCTGGATCGCGAAGTAGCCGGCCGCGCACGACAGCGGGTTGGCCGACAGGGTGCCGCCAACCTGGATGTGCGCGCCGCTCTTGCCGTCGAGGCCCGACCCGAACACGCTCATCACGTCGGCGCGGCCCCCGACGCCGCCGGCCATCGGGTACCCGCCGGACACCGCCTTGCCGAAGACGGTGAGATCCGGGGTCACACCGAAGTAGCCCGCCGCCCCGCCGAGACCGACCCGGAACCCGGTGACCACCTCGTCGAAGACCAGCAGCGCACCGAACTCGTCGCACAGCTTGCGGACCTTCGCGTTGAAGTCCTTCGGCACCGGCCGGGTGCCCGACTCCGGTCCGAGCGGTTCGACGATGACGGCCGCGGTACCGCCCCGAAGGCGGTTCTCGGTGAGCTTGCGGCGCAATTCGCCGATGCTGTGCGGGAATGCCTCGCGGGTGCGGGCGGTCACCCCGAACGGGATGCCCTTCGCGTTCATCCGGAAGCTGCCGGGGACGCGCAGGCCGTACACCATCGTGTCGGACCAGCCGTGATAGGCGCCGCCCACCTTGATCACCATCTTGCGGCCGGTGACGGCCCTCGCGGCCCGCACCGCCGCCATGACCGCTTCGGTACCGGAGCCGAGCGACCGGTACATCTCGATGTGCGGCATGTACTGGTTGATGATCTCGGCGAGCTTCAACTCGTACTCGTGGAACAGCCCCGTCACCGGCCCCGAGTCCCGGATCACCACCGCGACCTGCTCGTTGACCGGCGCGTAGTTGCTGCCCAGGATCGTCGGGCCGCCGGCCTGGAGGAAGTCGATGTACGTGTTGCCGTCGCGGTCGGTCAGGTACGCGCCCTCGGCCCGGTCGATCGCGAGCGGGAACGGGTAGTTGAACGCCAGATTGTGCTGGACGCCGCCGGGAATGCGCTTCTTCGCCCGGTCGGTGATCTCCTTGCT
The DNA here is from genome assembly GCF_027923225.1 of Phytohabitans aurantiacus. Taxonomy (GTDB): domain Bacteria; phylum Actinomycetota; class Actinomycetes; order Mycobacteriales; family Micromonosporaceae; genus Phytohabitans; species Phytohabitans aurantiacus. The sequence continues at coordinate 106,773 of NZ_BSDI01000018.1, read as the reverse complement.
GCCCCGGCACTTTGTCTCGAAGTAATTCAGCACGTCGAGCATGGCATCGTGTCGGAGTCCACGGATCGGTTGCGCCACCAGTGCCTTGAGCCGGCGCATCGTGTCATCGACGTCGAGGTACTCGCTGATCGCGTACCCGCTTTGCACCGAGGGTGCTTCCTCGATTGCCTCGACGCTGGGGAGCACTTCGTCCGCCGGTACCCGGACCGGCGGCACCGCCTTGGTGATCTGCTCGGCGATCCGCTTCTCGTCCTTGCGCAGCTTGCTGAAGGCGATCTCCCGGATCGCGGCCGGGATCGTGTACACCTTGCCGGCCTCGCTGGTGAGCGCCAGCAGGTACGCGATCGAGACCTTCTCCAGCAGCGCCATGTTGAAGACGGCGCGCTCGGGGTCGGTGCCGACAGCGACGATGCCGTGGTTGGCGATGATGAACGCGTTGTCGCCGCTGGCGACCTTCTTCTGCACGTTCTTCGCCAGGAAGCCGGTGCCTGACGGCGCGTAGTCGATGATCGCGACCTTCTTGCCGAGGAACCGCACCTGCTCGTCGGTCAGCGCCGGGATCTCCTTGCGCAGGAAGGCGAGCGCCGAGGCGTACGGCTGGTGGGTGTGCACGATGGCGTTGACGTCGGGGCGCTCGCGGTAGATATTGGCGTGCATCCCGCACTCGATCGACGGCTTGAGCCCCACGCCGGAGTCGTCGGGCACGTGCTTGCCGTCGAAGTCCACGACGCAGATGTCTTCGGCACGCATCCGCTCGTACCCGTAGTTGCTCGGCGTCACGGCGTACAGCTCGTGACCGGGGATGCGGACCGAGACGTTGCCCTCGGTCGCTTTGAGGTAGCCGCGTTCGAGCATCGTGCGACACATGTCGACGACGTGCTGGCGAGAGGTCCGGTACTCCACGCTTTCCATAGTCTACGGACCGGCCGGATGAATCACCGTCTTCCAGACAGCGAGATCTGGCCGGGTTCTTATCACGGCGTGACAAAATTGGCCGGTGACCCCCTGGCAGCGGCTCCCCGCCGACCTCTCGGAGGCGATGCGCCCCCGCCTCCCGGTGACCGTGCACGCGGTCGCCAGCGCCATCACCGAGACCACGCCCGCGTTCGCGACGATCGAAGACGCCAAGTTCGAGCGTGACCTGCGCACGGCGGTACGCGTGGCGATCGAGCGCTTCCTCGAGCTCGTCGGCACCGCCGAGCCCGCGCTGCCGCCCCGCATCCGCGACGTGTTCGTCAGCCTGGGCGCCGCCGAAGCCCGCGAGGACCGCGGCCCCGAGGCGCTGCTCGCGGCGCTCCGGACGGCGTCCCGGCTGCTGCTGCGCATGGCCTGCGACGCGCTCGCCCGCACCCGCCCCGTCGGCACCGACGAGCTGATCGACCTGTCCGACGCGATCAGCGCGTACGTCGACGAGCTGGCCGCCGCGAGCACCGACGGCTTCGCCCTGCAGGTGCGCGAGCAGGCCGGCGAGGGCGACCGCCGCCGGCGTCGCCTGGCGGAGCTGCTCCTGCGCGGCGGCACCGCGCCGAACGTGGCCCTCGCCGCCGCGTCCGCAGCCGGCTGGCCCGACCTCGACACGGTCGTCCCCGTACTCCTCCCCCTGGACCAGGCGCGCGACGCCCGCTTCCGGTACGGCACCGGTGGCGTCGTCACCGAACGCGGCCACGACGCTGTCCTCCTCCTGCGCGCACCGCCCACCTCTGCTCCCACCGAGGCCGTCGTCGGCCCCGCGCTGAGCTGGCAACAGTTGCCAGAGGCGGTGCGCCTCGCCGAGCTGACCGCCGAGCTCACCGGCGCCCGCCACGGCCCCGTCTTCGTCGACGATCACCTGGCATCGCTGGCACTGCGCGGCGAGCCGGGCGCCCTGGCGGTGCTGTCCGCCCGCCGGCTGGCGCCGCTGGCCGGGCTGCGCGCCTCGCAGCGCGAGAGCCTGCTGGCGACGCTGCACAGCTGGCTGCGGCACTGGGGCTCGCGGGCGGCGGTCTCCGCGGAACTGTTCGTGCACCCCCAGACCGTGAGCTACCGCCTGGGCCGCCTGCGCGACCTGCTCGGCGACGACCTGGACGACCCCGCGATCCGCTTCGAACTCCTCCTAGTCCTAACCGCCCGCACCCCGTAACGACCAGACCCGCCGCGCCGCCGCCCGCCGCGCGCCCCATCGCGGCCCGGCCCGGCGCGCCGCAGCGCGCCGCCGCCCGCGGCGGCGCGGCCCGGCGCGACGCGCCGCTCTGTCCGCCGATCAAGGGCGAATGCACGTGGTTGGATCTCTTTTCCGCGTGCATTCGCCCTTGATCGACGCGATCTTTCTTGATCGGCGTTGGCCGCGGCGCGCGGTGGACCCTCGCCACGGCGCGGCGTGGTGCGCGAGCGGCGGCGCGGCCTCTCGCGCGGCGATCTTGCAGTTGTCACGGCGGAATGCCCGGTTTGGGCCATGACAACTGCAAGATCGCCGCGTTCTGGCGCCACGCGGAGCCGGCAGCGGAGGCCGGGGAATTCGGCGAGCCCCGCGAGCCGCCGGCCTGCGCGGTGCCCGCGGGAGCAAGCGGTCCGCCACTGACGCGGACCGGGGCACATGAGATCGGCAAGTAAGCGGGAACCTGGCGGCCGGGTGCGGGCTCGCGGATTGTATGAAGGCGCGGTGGCTGACGGCCGTGCTCGTCGTAGCGGCGGCCGGGTGTGACGGTGGTTCGGCGCCGGACGATGCCACGTCCCCGCCGGCCAGCGCCACGGCGGCTGGGTGCGCGCGTCCGGCGCCGGGCAGTGCTGACGCGGTGGTGCGGCCCGGTCCCACCAACGGGCTGTCGGGCTCGCCGGGCGGCGACGCGCTCGTGATCGAGACGGTCATCCTGGATCGTGGGTGCCGGCCCGCCACGGGTGCGGATCTGCGGATCTGGCACACCGACGCGAGGGGGCGATACGGTCCGGAATCGGAGAAGTGCTGCTACTTCGAGGGCACGGTGCGGACCGACCATAATGGACGGTTCCGGCTTGAGACGATCAGGCCAGCGCAGTACCCGGAGGCGAACGCGCCACCTGCCCACATACACATGGAGATCAGGCACGGTTCGACGGACATCGCGACGCAGTTCGTGTTCGGGATCGCGTCGCCGCCGGCGATGGTGGCGCCGGCCGGCGACCTCGTGTCGGTGGTCCTGCGCCGCGCGGGCGATGGCTGGCACGGCGACGCCGTCATCGTCCTCTGACCCATCCCGCCCACTGACAAAACCGGGATTTGAGCTACCGCGATGCCCGCCGCGCGCAAGACCGTAGCTCCCGCAGCCTCACCCTCCGCGCCCAGTCGCGCTCAAGATCCCGACAAAATCCCTGATTTTGTCGCCTCAACCGCGCTCGAAGGCCGCCAAATCCGGGATTTCGCTGCCGCGTGCGGGCGGGTCGTGGCTCGCGGAGGGTGAGGCCGCGGGAGCAGCGGTCTTGGGCGCGGCGGACGTCGCGGTAGCTCGGATCTCGGTCTTGGTTCTGGGCTTGTGTCGCTGGGCTTTGCCGATCAAGCAACCCTGGCCCTCCGGGCCACCCACAGGTAGGTGGAAGCGGGGCAGCCAACCCGCGCCCGTCCTCTCCTCGGCGCTGCCGCCCGCGCGAGACGGCGTCTCGCCACGCCCTGCGCGCCTGCCGCCGATCAAGGGCGAACGCACGTGGTTGGACCTTGTTTCCGCGCACATCCGCCCCCAGACCAGCCTTTGACGGCGTGTCGCCACGCCCTGTGCGCCGATCAAGGGCGAATGCACGCGGTTGGATCTCTTTCCGCGTGTGTTTGCCCTTGATCCATGCGATTGCCCTTGATCGGCGCGCGTGGCGCGGCCACACGACGCCACCAACCCTCAAACCCGGCGGCTGGCCCGGCCGCGACGGCGCGCCGGCTCACACCCCGGGACCTCCTTCGTCGATCAAGGCCATGCGGGTGGATCAAGGGCGAATGCACGCGGTTTTGCGATCGAATCACGTGCGTTTGCCCTTGATCGGCGGAAAGGGCGCGAGCAGCGCGCGGGGAGGGAGCAGCGCGGGGAGGGAGCAGCGCGGGGAGGGAGCAGCGCGGGGAGGGAGCAGCGCGGGGAGGGAGCAGCGCGGGGAGGGAGCAGCGCGGGGCGCGAGCAGCGCGCGGGGTGTGACCGCAATGTACGTAAGCATCGCTGTGGTCATAACGGTGACCTCGGACACATGCTGGGTCCACCATCATCGCGGCCCCCTCATTCGGAAACGAAAGAGAAACCGTGATGAAAAATATGACGAAGGCGCTGGTCGCCGCCGCCTCGCTGGTCGCTGTCACCGCGCTCAGCGCGTGCGGCGCCACCGCCGACAAAGCCGATAACGAACAGGGCAGCGGCCCGATCACCGACCTGCGGCTCATGGTGCCCAACAGCCCGGGTGGCGGGTATGACACCACGGCTCGCACGATCGCGAAGGTCATGGAGGACACCAAGATCGCGTCGGGTGTGGAGGTGTTCAACCTGTCTGGCGCGGGCGGCACCGTCGGACTGCAGCGCACCGTCAACGAAAAAGGCAACGGCAAGCTCGCCATGCAGATGGGGCTGGGCGTCGTCGGCGCCTCGTACACGCAGAAGTCGCCGGCGAAGCTCACGCAGACCACCGCCCTCGCCAAGGTTATCGAAGAGTCCGGCGCGATCGTCGTACCGAAGAACTCGCCCTATCAGACGATCACCGACCTGGTGACCGCCTGGAAGGCGGACCCGAAGAAGGTCGCGGTCGGCGGCGGCTCCTCTCCCGGCGGCCCGGACCACCTGCTGCCGATGCAGCTCGCGAAGGCGGTCGGCATCGACCCGAAGCAGGTCAACTTCGTCTCGTACGACGGCGGCGGCGAGCTGCTGCCCGCGGTGCTGGGCGGCAAGGTGGCGTTCGGTGCGAGCGGCTTCGGGGAGTTCCTCGACCAGGTCGAGGCGGGCCAGATCCGGGTGCTCGCGGTCTCGGGCGAGCAGCGGCAGGAGGCGCTCAAGGACGTGCCGACGCTGAAGGAGTCCGGCATCGACCTCGTGTTCACCAACTGGCGGGGCATCGTCGCGCCGCCCGGCATCTCCGACGCCGACAAGCAGACCTGGATCGACGTGCTGACCAAGGTGCACGACAGCGACGCGTGGAAGGCCGAGCTGGCCAAGCGCGGCTGGACGGACGCGTTCGTCACCGGCGAGGCGTTCTCGACGTTCCTCACCGAGCAGGACAAGGCCGTCGCCGACATTCTGACCGGCCTAGGGCTGGTATGAGCACCGCGACCACGACGCCCGAGCGGCGGTCCGACCGGACCGCCGTGCGGGACCGCGCCCAGTACGGCGTCTGTGCGTTCCTCGCGCTTGTCGGGGTACTGGTCATCGTCGACGCGTTCCGGATCGGTCACGCCACCAGCAGCAACGACCCGATCGGGCCGCGTCCGGTGCCGATCCTGCTGGGCGTCCTGCTGATCGTGGTCGCCGCCGTGTACGCGCTGGACGTGGCACGGGGCGGGACCGGTGAACCGGAGGGCGGCGAAGACGTCGACCTCACCTCGAAGATCGACTGGCGCACCGTGCTCCTGCTGGGAGCCGCGTTCGTGGTGAACGCGCTGCTGATCGAGCGGCTGGGCTGGGTGATCAGCGGGTCGCTGCTGTTCTTCGGGGCGGCGTTCGCGCTGGGCAGCCGGCGGTACGTCCTGACGCTGGCGATCGCCATCGCGCTGTCGCTGGCCACCTTCTACGGATTCGCGATCGGGCTGGGCGTCAACCTACCCGCCGGCGTACTGCAAGGAATCCTATGAAGCACCCCACGAAAATGCTCCGCTGCACTCCACATTTCCGCAGGGACCCCGCATGATCGAGAACCTGACGAACCTGCTCGACGGGTTCGGCAACATCGTCACGCCGATGAACCTGCTCATCGCTCTCATCGGCGTCACCGTCGGCACGGCTGTGGGCGTACTGCCCGGCATCGGGCCGGCGATGACAGTCGCGCTGCTGCTCCCGGTCACGTACGGGATGGAGCCGGCGCAGGCGTTCATCATGTTCGCCGCGATCTTCTACGGCGGCATGTACGGCGGTTCCACCACGTCGATCCTGCTCAACACGCCCGGCGAGTCGTCGTCGGTGGTGACCGCGATCGAGGGCAACAAGATGGCCAAGGCGGGCCGCGCCGCGCAGGCGCTGGCCACCGCGGCGATCGGATCGTTCGTCGCGGGCACGATCGGCACGCTCCTGCTGGTACTTGTCATGCCGGTCATGGTGTCGTTCGCGATCGACCTGGGCGCGCCCGACTACCTGGCGATCATGGTGCTCGGGTTCATCGCGGTCAGCGCCGTGCTGGGCGCCTCCCGGGTACGCGGGTTCGCCTCCCTGCTCCTCGGCCTGGTCATCGGTCTTGTGGGCATCGACAAGGTCACCGGCCAGCAACGGCTCGCGTTCGGCATCCCGCAGCTCGCCGACGGCATCGACGTCGTGGTCATCGCGGTCGGCATCTTCGCCGTCGGCGAGGCGCTGTGGGTGGCCGCGCACCTGCGCCGTAAGTCCAGCGAGGTGATCCCGGTCGGCCAACCGTGGATGGGCAAGCAGGACTGGCGCCGCTCGTGGAAGCCGTGGCTGCGCGGCACGGCGCTCGGCTTCCCGTTCGGCGTGATGCCGGCCGGTGGCGCCGAGATCCCAACTTTCCTGTCGTACGCGACGGAGAAGAAGCTCAGCAAGCACCCGGAGGAGTTCGGCAAGGGCGCGATCGAGGGCGTCGCCGGTCCGGAGGCGGCCAACAACGCCTCGGCCGCCGGCACGCTGGTACCGATGCTGGCGCTCGGCCTGCCCACGAACGCGACCGCGGCGGTCATGCTCGCGGCCTTCCAGTCGTACGGCATCCAGCCCGGCCCGCTGCTCCTGGAGCGGGAGTCCACATTGGTCTGGACGCTGATCGCGAGCCTCTTCATCGGCAACCTGCTGCTGCTGGTGCTCAACCTGCCGCTGGCACCCGCCTGGGCGAAGCTGCTGCAGATCCCGCGCCCCTACCTGTACGCGGGCATCCTGTTCTTCGCCTCGATGGGCGCGTACGCGGTCAACGCCCAGCCGTTCGACCTGTTCCTGCTGTTGGTTCTCGGTGCGCTCGGGTTCGGCATGCGCCGCTTCGGCCTGCCCGTGCTGCCGCTGATCGTCGGCGTGATCCTGGGGCCGATCGCGGAACGGCAGGGCCGGATGGCGTTGCAGCTCTCCGGTGGCGACCTGTCCGGACTGCTCGGCGGCCCCGTCTCGTACCTCATCTACGCCGCCATCGTCGTCATCCTCGCCTGGCCGCTGCTGCGCCGCCTAACCGTGATCAGGGCGTCCCTCAAGTCGTAAGAACGACTTGAGGGACGCCCTGATCAGGGAGCGCAGGGGTCAGGCTACGAGCGCCAGCTCGGGCTCGGGGGCCTTTTCAGCGTGTACCGCGCGCGCCTTGCGCGGCAGCAGGAACCCGAGCCCGAACGCCGCCACGGAGAGCACGATCGTCAGCAGCGTGACCGCCGTGGCGGCGTCGACCGCGGTGCCGGCATCGAGCAGCCCGTGCCCGGCCGAGCCGGTGGACGGCTTGGCGATCCCGAAGAACACCGTGCCGAGCACCGCCACGCCGATCGAGGCGCCGAGCTGCTGGATCGACTCCAGCATGCCCGCGGCCGAGCCGACCTCGCGGTCCTCGATGTCGCCCATGATGATGTCGAACAGCGGCACGAAGATCATGCCCATGCCCAGCCCGAAGATGAACAGCGGCGCGGTCAGCGTCCAGGTGCCGATCTCGGCGCCGTACCGCTCGAAGACCACGTACACGCCGGCGGTGCCCACGGTCATGATGGCCAGCCCCAGGTGCAGGATGCGCCGGCCGAGCTTGGCGGCCGCCCCAGCGCTGAACCCGGAACCGAGGAACGCGCCGACCGCCCAGGCGGCCATCGTCATGCTGGCGCGGGTGGGGCTGTAGCCGAGGCCGAGCTGCAGGAACAGGCCCACCGCCAGCGAGAAGCCGACGATCGCGCCGAAGAAGACGACCACGAAGGCGACGCCGGAGGTGTACGACCGCTTGGCGAACACGCTCAGCTCCACGAGCGGGGTGGCACCGGAACGGCGGCGCCGGATCTGGTACACGATGAAGCCACCGATCAGCGGGACCGACGCGACCAGCAGGGCCAGCGACCAGGTCGGCCAGCCGAGCTCGCGGCCCTGCACCAGCGGGAAGATCAGGGCGAACATCGCGACACCGGCCAGCACGACGCCGGGCAGGTCGAGGGTGCCGCGGCGACCGGTGGTCTGGCCCGGGGCGGCGTCGGGCAGCGCGATCCGGCCGGCCAGCAGGGCGAACGCCCCCAGCGGCAGGTTGATCGCGAAGATCATGCGCCATCCGGTGCCGAACACGTCGGCGTCGACCAGCATGCCCGCGACGACCGGGCCCAGGATGGTGGCGAGGCCGATCATCGGGCCGAAAATGCCGAACGCCTTACCCATCTGGTCCGGCGGGAACAGGTCACGGATCAGGCCGAAGCCCTGCGGGATCATCACCGCGCCGAAGAGCCCCTGGATCACCCGCGCGATGATCAGCGTCTCGATCGTCGGGGTGACCGCGCAGACGAGCGACGCCGCCACGAACCCGACCAGGCCGATCATCAGCATCCGCTTGCGGCCGAACATGTCACCGAGCCGCCCGCCGGTCAGCAGGCCGACCGCCAGCGCGAGGGTGTAGCCGGCGGCGATCCACTGCAGCGCGGTGTAGGAGCCGCCGAGCTCGGCGTGGATGGCCGGTGCCGCGACGTTGACGATCGTCGAGTCCAGCAGGTTCATCAACGTGGCTGCCAGGATGGCGAACAGTCCCATCCATGGGCTCTTGGCTCTCATGACTATCTCCCCTACCTGCGGTTTCTTGCGGAACGGATCGTTCTGTTCTCACCGTAGCAGAGCGGAACGATCCGTTCCAGTCTTGCGGAACAGAATTTTTCGTTCCGCTGTATGCTGGGGCCATGACGAAGCCCCTGAGCGGCCGGAAAGCCCAGGCCGCACGCAACGACGAGGTCATCCTGGAGGCCGCGCGGGCGGTGTTCCTCGACGACCCCGGCGCCCCGATCGCGGCCGTCGCGGAGCGGGCCGGCGTCGGGATCAGCGCGCTCTACCGGCGGTACCCGAGCAAGGAGGAGCTGCTGCGCAAGCTCTGCACCGACGGCCTGGCCGCGTACATCGCGGCCGCGCAGGCCGCGGTCGACGACCTCGACGCCGGCCGCGACGCCTGGGCGGCGTTCGCCAGCTTCATGCGCCGCGTCGTCGACGCCGGATCCACGTCGCTGACCATCCGGCTGGCCGGCACGTTCACACCAAATGAGCAGCTGTACCGCGACGCGCGGCACGGCGACACACTGAACAACGAGCTCATCCGGCGGGTACGCGAGGCGGGCGCCCTGCGCGACGACATCGAGGTCGCCGACGTCGGTCTCATCCTGGAGCAGATCGCGTCGGTTCGGTTGGGCGACGACCAGCGCACCGCGCAGTTGCGCCACCGGTACCTGGCCCTGGTCCTGGAGGCCCTCCGCCACCCCGGCCACGGCGACCTACCCGGCCCCCCACCCCGCCCCGAAGAACTAGCCGCCCGCTGGTCCACCCCCTAGCTAACGCCCGCCCCGCCCCACCGGGGGCTCGCCCGCCACGCCGCCACCCACTCTCCCCCGCCCCGCTGCGCCGCGCCGCGCCGCCGCCCGCTCCGCCCGCCCCGCTGCGCCGCGCCGCCGCCCCGCTGCGCTGCGCCGCGCCGCCACCCGCTCTGCCCGCCGATCAAGGGCGAATGCACGTGCTTTGATCTCTTTTCCGCGTGCGTTCGCCCTTGATCGATGCGAATGCCCTTGATCGGCGGCCGCCGGCCGCGCCCTTTGCGACGCCCGCACCGACCCCGCTCCTTCGACGCGCTGGAGCCCGCCACGCCGGCGCGGGGATACAGCATTTTCCGGGTTTTCGCGCTGTCCGGGCGAGGTTGAGGCCGCGTTATCCCCGTTCTTGCCGCATCCCTCGATCTTGACGGCCGCCGGACGCGGGCAGCGGGCGCCCGCAGCTCGCAGCCCGCAGCCGTCGCCGCGGCCCGGGCCCAAGCGGACGACGATGCCCAACGCCGTCGCCGATCAACAGGTGACTGTAGTCACATATTGCCGTGTCGAATCGGGCACGCGCCGGACGACGCTTCGGTAGACAGACACCTGACGAAGGGAACTGACCGATGAGCAAGGTGACCACCGGCGCGACGATGTCCCTCGACGGCTTCATCGCCGGCCCGAATCACGACGGGTTCGACTACCTGTTCAAGTGGTACAACCGGGGCGATGTCGAGACCCCCACCGGCAATCCCAAGATGACGTTCCGCACCTCGGCGGCCAGCGCTGAACACCTGCGCAAGCTGACCGAGCGGCTTGGGGCGCTGGTGGTGGGCCGCACGCTGTACAACATCACCAACGGGTGGGGCGGCCGGCACCCGTTGGACACGCCGACCGTGGTCCTCACGCACGAGCGCCCCGCCGACCGGCCGGAAGACGACGAGAACTTCGTCTTCGTGTCGACCGGCATCGAAGACGCCGTGGCCAAGGCCAAGGAACTTGCCGGCGGCAAGGAGGTGGGCCTCAACGGCGGCACGATCGCCCGGCAGGCGCTGGATGCCGGCCTGCTCGACGAGGTACACGTCGACCTGGTGCCCGTGCTGCTGGGCAGCGGCATCCCGTTCTTCGGCCAGATCGCCGGTGCCCCGGTCGAGTTCGAGGGCCCCATCTCCCTGGTCGAAGGTGACGGCGTAACCCACATCGCCTATCGCGTGGTCCGCTAGGGCCCGCACACGCCCGCCCCCGGCTCTCGCCCTTCGTCGATCAAGGAGATCTGCATCGATCAAGGGCGAAAAGGGGCGGGCGCCGTTAGAACTGGGCGCTCGCCACGTAGTCCATGGCCTTGACGAACTGCGGGTCTGCCAGGCGGCGGCCGATCTCCTCCTCGGTCGGCTCGGCGACGCGCTGGTGGATCCACCACAGGTTGCCGAACGGGTCGAGGAACCGGCTCACCCGATCGCCCCAGAACAGCTCGGTCGGCTCGGTGACGACGGCGGCGCCGCGCTCCACCGCTCGTCGCAGCACGTCGGCGTCGTCCGCGACGTACACCCGCAGGAACGCCGGGCGGTCCGTCCAATCTGGGCGGTCGAACAGCATGACGACCGAGTCGCCGATGCGCACCTCGGCGTGGCCGATGTTGCCGTCCTCGCCGACCCTGCCCAGGTCGGTGGCGTCGAAGACCGCGACGACGAACTCGATGATCGCGGCGGTGTGGCCGCGGGAGATCACCCACGGGGTGACGGTGTGGTAGCCATCCGGAACAACGTTCATGCGTCAACGGTATGCGTCATGTAGGTCAGCTTTGGTCCTACTTCAGAGGATCAGGCCGCCGGTCGCGCGAATGTTCTGCCCGGTGATCCACTGCCCGTCCGGGCTGGCGAGAAGCGCGACGACGTTCGCGATGTCCTCCGGCCGGCCGAGGCGCCGCAGAGCCGTGAACGCGGCCGTCTGCTCGGCCGCCCCCGGCGGGTTGGTGTCGCGGAACATGTCGGTGTCGGTGGCGCCGGGCGAGACCACGTTGGCGGTGATGCCTCGGTCGCCCAACTCGCGCGCGGCCACCTTTGTCACCTGTTCCAGCGCGGCCTTACTCGCGCAGTAGAGCGCGAGGCCCGGCGCCGGGATCGCGGTGTTGAGCGTGGAGATGTTGATGATCCGGCCGTTGTCGGGCATCCGCGCCGCACCGCGCCGCATCAACAGCAGTGGGTACTTCACGTTTACCGTCATCACGCGGTCGAACTCCTCGCCCGTGATGTCGGCCAGAGCGGTCGGCGGGTTGATGGCCGCGTTGTTGACGAGGATGTCGAGGCGGTCGCCAACGGCTTCCAGTAACGCGTCGACGGTACCCAAGTCTTCCTGATCGGCGCGGACAGCGACGGCACCGTCAAGCTCGTCCGCGCGCTCCTTGAAACCGAACACGACCCGCGCGCCGCCGGCGGTGAGCCGGCGCACGACGGCGCGGCCGATCCCCCGCGAGCCGCCGGTGACGAGCGCCGTCTTTCCCGAAAAGATCATGCCGCGACGCTAGTCGCGTCGCGACAGTGCGTCTTGGACAAACGCGAACAGCTCCGCGGGGGTCACGCCCGCGAGCGCACGTGTCTCGCGGTGAAAATGGGACTGATCCGTGTACGCGGACGCGGCAACCGCCGCGACCGTGGCCGATGGTGCGGCCAGCGCGCCCAATGACCGTTGAAACCGTGCAATGCGCGCGACCGTCTTTGGCGGTAGGCCGATGCGCTTTTTGAATCCAATTTGGAGGTACCGCTGGCTCACGCCGAGTTCGTTGGCGAGACCGCCGATCGTGAGCCGATCGCCTTGCTGCAGCCGCCACCAGGCACGGTCCACAATGGTGCGCTCACCGTCCACATTCAACCGTCCCGTGAACCACGCGTCGAGGGCGGCGAAGCGCGACCGCCAGTCCGGCAGCTCCCCGAGCCGGTCGGCAAGCCTGTCACCGTCTCGCCCCAGCACAGCGTCCAGCGGCACCACCTCACCGACCATCGCCGCAGCCGGCGCGTCCAGAAGCGCGTGGACACCGGCCGGCGTGAGCCCGATCGACACCCCGTGCCGCCAGGCCGGCTCGCCGTAGAGCAGCGGGGTGGCGCGCGGACCGGTCGCGAGGCGGCTCGGGCCGGCGAAGTCGACGATGAGCGTGGTGAAGTTCAGCGGCAGCAGCCGCCGCACGAAGGGTGCGACGGCGCCGGCCCGAAACCCCGCGTACCCGGCGACGTACGGCCGCAGGTACGGCGCGGAGCGGCACGGCACCGCCTCCGCGCAGGACGCGCTGTCGAGCCGCGCGGACAGGGAGTGAACCTGCGTCAGCACGGTTCAATCATGGACCCGCGTGAACGGTGGGCGGACGGTGTCTGACGGTTCGCGACATAGAGGGATTTGCCACTAGCGCTACATGCCCTCTACCAGCGACACTCTTTCGCACCACGGGTCAAACGCGAAGGAGATTCTTGTATGGCTAGACAGGTGCTCAGACCGCTGTTCGTCGCGGGCAGCGCCATGGCTCTGGTGCTCGTGACCGCGGGTACCGCCCTCGCCGCCCCGCCAGCGAAGCTGCCCGGCAACGCCGAAGCGGTCGAGCAGAGGTGGCAGCCGGCGTACGACTACGACACCGACGGCTGCTACCCCACCCCCGCCATCGGTCCCACCGGCACGCTGAACGGCGGCCTCAAGCCCACCGGCGCACTCAACGGACAGTGCCGCGACCAGTACGACCTGGACAACACCAACGGGTACGCACGCTACAAGTGCAACAACGGCTGGTGCGCCTACGCGTACGCCCTCTACTTCGAGAAGGACCAGGTCCTGGCCAACATCGAGAGCGGCCATCGCCACGACTGGGAGCACGTCGTCGTGTGGGTGCAGGCCGACCAGGCGCGGTACGTGTCCACATCGGCCCACGGTGACTTCGCGGTCCACGCCAGCAGCGCGGTCCGCTGGGACGGCACCCACCCCAAGATCGTGTACCACAAGGACGGCGCCGGGTCGCACGCCTTCCGCCTCGGCAACGCCAGCGACGAGCCGGCGGAGAACCACTACGGCGCCTGGCAGTACCCGACGCTGGTCGGCTGGAACGGGTACCCCGCGGGCGTCCGCGACCCCCTCAGCAACGCCAACTTCGGCAGCGCCCTCTTCGACCTCAAGGACAGCCGGTTCAACGGCATGCTCGAACGCGCCCTGCCGTCCGGCATCGCGTTCGACCCCCATGGGTGACAATCACCGCATGAACGTAATCGCGCAGGTCGCCGCCCTGATCGCCGGGCTGATCCACATCATGATCTTCACGATGGAGAGCGTGCTGTTCGCCCGACCGGCCGTCCACGGCACGTTCGGCGTCAAGGCGAGCGACCTGCCCGCGGTGCGGCCGTGGGCGTTCAACCAGGGCTTCTACAACCTCTTCCTGGCACTGGGCGCCCTCGGCGGCCTGCTCGTGGTGTGGACCGGGCCCGACTCGGCCGGCCGGGCGGTCGTGGTGTTCGCGTGCGCCAGCATGCTCGGCGCGGCGCTCGTGCTGCTGGCCAGCAACCCGAAGATGGTGCGGGCGGCGGCGATCCAGGGACTGGCGCCACTCATCGCGGTGGCGCTCGCGTTCCTATGAGGCCCCGCCGCGCCAGCGGCGACGTCCCGCGCCCGCCCTCTCCCCGATGCCGCCGCCCGCCCGCGACGGCGTGCCGCCACCCCCCACACGCCGATCAAGGACAAATGCGCGCGGTTCGATCTCATTTCCACGTGCATTCGCCCTTGATCCATGCGAATGCCCTTGATCGACGCAGCCCAGCGACACAAGCCCAGAACCAACACCGAGATCCGAGCTACCGCGACGCCCGCCGCGCGCAAGACCGCCGCTCGCCGAACGACCCAACATCGACCTGCGGGTCGTACCGTTCACAGCGCCATTTGTTGACCTGCGTAATACTGTCGATTACCTTTAAATTTGAATAAACGCGGGCCGGTGGCCCCGCCTGCTCGCGATCGCGGAGGCGGGAGGTAGTCATGTCCACTTGGGACGCCACGACATACGAGGCCAAAGACAACCTGCTCCGTGTGGTCCGTGGCGAGGCCGAGCGGTTTCTCGCGCTCGCCGGCGACCCGGACCGCTGGACGGCGCCCACCGCCTGCCCGGGGTGGGAGGTGCGCGACCTCGTCGGCCACATCATCGACGTTACCGAGAGCTACTTCGTGGGTTTCGACGCGGTGCGCGGCGGCGGGCAGGTGCCGGCGGCGCTCGGCGTGCGGGTCATGCAGACCGCGTTGGATGACGGTGCCAAGGCGTTGCGTTCGCTCAACCAGGATGAGGCGATCGGGCGGCTGCGCGGTGACTTCGACAGGCTGATGGAGATGTGCGAGGCGCTCGGGCCGGACGAGTGGCGTGGGCTCGTCGTGCCGCACAAGTACATGGGGCCACTGCCAGCGTTCTTCTATCCGACCTTCCAGCTCATGGACTACGGCGTGCACTCGTGGGACATCCGGCAGGGCACCGGCCGGGCGCACGGCCTGAGCGGCGACGCCGCCGACCTGCTGGTGCCGTTCATGTTCATCCTGTGGCAGTCGACCACCACCCCGCCCGCCGGCGCCGAGGAGTGCCGGATCGGCGTGCGGATCAACGGCGGCAACAACGCCGGCTCCTGGCGGATCACCGCCGGTCCGGGTGGGCTGGCGTACGAGCCGGGCGCGGTCGACGACCTGCCGGCGACGCTCGACTTCGACCCGGGAAGCTTCGTGCTGACCGCGTTCGGGCGCAGCAACGCCGGCACGATCACCGGCGATGTGGCGGTGGCCGACCGGTACCTCAACTTGTTCTTCCGTATCTGAAGGGGTTAGCGATGACGGACTACGCGGCGATCGACGCCGACCGGGACGAGATCCGCAAGGAGTACCTGCGGGCCGACCGGCCGGTGAGCAGCGCGCGCGGCGTGCACCACGTCGCGCTGCTCAGCTCGGACGTACGGCGGACGGTCGAGTTCTACCAGGGTGTACTGGAGTTTCCGCTCACCGAGATCTTCGAGAACCGCGACTACCGGGGCTCGAACCACTTCTTCTTCGACATCGGAAACGGCAACCTGCTCGCGTTCTTCGACTTCCCCGGCCTCGACCTCGGCCCGTACGCGGAGGTGCTGGGCGGCCTGCACCACGTCGCCATCTCCGTCGAGCCGGACCGGTGGGACCATCTGCGCCGCAAGCTCGACGAAGCGGGCGTGGAGTACCTGCTGGAGAGCGGGACGTCGATCTACTTCAAGGACCCGGACGGCGCGCGGGTCGAGCTCATCGCGGATCCGCTCGGCGAGATGTACGGAAACCCTGTCCTCTGAAGCGGCGTGCGCTGACCGGCTCGTGACCGGCCCACAGCAGGCCGGCGATCGCCAGTGCCAGCAGCGCGGCCCACCGGTCGTGAGCGGCGTCCGACCGCGGATCGCCGGGCGCGACCAGCATCGCCAGCCGCTCCGGCAGGCGGCTCAGCAGCAACGCGAGGACCAGGACGGCCGGCGCGGCGACCACGCCCGCGCCGGCTCCGCTCCCGCGTGACCGGGCGGCCGCCAGTGCCAGGGCGGCGCTCGCGAAGGCCACCGCCTCCAGGCTGGCGTCCCACACGGGTAGGTGGGCGGCGACCTCCTTGTCGGCGCCAGCGACCGTGATCGCGACGACGGCGACCCACCACAGGGCCGCCGCGACGAGTGCCACTGCCGCGCGGACGGCGTGGCGGACCACGCGGGGCGTCGGCACGGTGGCGATCACGCGGGCCGCCGGGTCGTCCAGGAGGAACGCGACGCCGACGGCGCCGCACAGCCCCGCGAGGCGCAGCAGCCGGATCAGGTCTTCGTCGGACAGCACCACGGTCATGGCCGCCGGGACGGCGACGATCACCAGGCCGAAGCCGGCTGCCGCCAGGAACGGCAGCCAACTCATCGCCCGCGCGGTCGGCGCCAGCAGCGCTGGTACGGCCCGAGCTGTCACTCCATACATACGCTGCGCTCCCCCTCCGGCTCCTGCGGGGGTACCGGTACGCCGAAGAGCTCGCCGGCGCGCTCGGTGGGCGTGCCGGCCGCGCTCAGCTCGGCCCACGAGCGCTTGACCGTCTCGGCGACCTCGGCGGCGGGCCGTTTCAGCAGCGCCTTTGCCACCGCCATCTCCCGATCGGACACCGAGATGAAGGTGTTGAAGCTCCGGTCGAAGAACCACACCCCGCCCGTGCTGCTGGCGTCGATCTCGCGCAGACCTTCCGCGGCCAGCGGCGTGGCCTGCCCGGCTAGCCAGCCGACCAGGACGCCCCGCGTGCCGCAGATGACTCCGTCCACACCGGGGCCCTTGCGCGCCACGACCTCGAACGCCACCCGACCCGCGAAGCCGGCCTCGTCCTCCCCCTCACCCCAGCGGGTGCCCACCGTCACCGCGTTCGGCGTGCCGGCCGCATCGTCGACGCGTTTCCACACCTCGGCCACCTTGGCGCGGTCTTCCGGGCCGCTCACGAAGCCATTCGACCGGTTGTCGTCTGTGGACACTCGCTGCCGGACGGCGAGCGGCTTGCGCGCCTCCTGCTCGGGGACCCCGCGCAGCACGCCGCGAACCACGGTGTCCCACCCGTCGATCCACGGGGCGAAGTCGTCGAACGCGCAGTACGTGACCTGGTCGATGGTGCGGCAGGTCTGCATGCCGGCCGGGCGCTCGACGGCGTCGAGGCTGGCCTTCTTCACCGCGTCGCTCACCGGAAGGTACTGCGCGGATCCCGCGAGGACGGCGACGGCGAGGCCAGCGGCGCCGGCCAAAGTGAGTCGCCGGCCACGGGCACCGGTGACGGCGAGCGCGGCCGCGACGAGGACCACTATCAGCCCGGCGAGGTACGCCAGGTGCCGGCCGGCGGGGCGCTCCATCATGTCGATCGGGTACGGCATCAGCGGCTCTTCCACCGATACCGGCATCAGCCACGCCAGGTATCGCGAGCCCGGCACCGACCCCAGCACGCCGATGAACGTGAAGACGACGATGCCGAGCAGGACCAGCGGCGCCAACACGGCGGTGCGGAGCACCCGGGCCAGCAGCACGCCCAGCGCGCCGAGCAGCAGGACCACAGCCGGGTAGACGGCCAGCTCGGCCGGGTTGGGGCGGCCGGCCGCGCTGGGCAGCAGCGCGAGCAGACCGATGCGCACCACGACGAGCAGCGCGACGATGCCCGCGAACGGCACGACCGCCAGCAGGAACGCGCCGGTGCGCCACGCGTGGGGCAGGACGAGCACGCCGTACTGGGCGGCCGTGCCGTGCCGGTGTGCCCGCAGCGCCGCCAGGTTGGCCGCGACGAGGGCCGCGCCGCCGAGGGTGAGCAGCCCGATGAACTGCTTGGACCAGTCTTCGTCGTGCAGCACCGGGAACCTGTTGGCCCCGCCGCTGACCCACTGGTACACCATCGGGCCGAGGAACAGCAGCAGGCCCGCGATCGTGACGGGATGCCGCAGCAGCCGCCGCGCCTCCACCCGAGCCAGGGCGAGCATCGCCCCGCGCGAGTTGGCCGCCTGGGCGGCGGTGGCCGCCTCGGGACGCTCGATGACCGACGTCGTCACGCGTCCTCCCCGCCGTGTGTCGCGGACGGGTCGACGAAGAGCAGGTAGCCGTCTTCCACGGTCGGGGTGACCAGGTCAGCGCCCGGTGGCGGGTCGCCGACGTGGCGATACAGCCCGCTGCCGGTGCGCCAGGACGCGAGGGCTCGCGGCTCACGGGCGCCGCTGGTCCAGACCCGGCCGGCGGCCAGGTCGGCCAGCTCGCCCGGCTGGCCCTCGAAGCGGACGGTGCCCCGATCGAGCACGATCACCCGCTGGCACAGCGCCATGACCTCTTCGGTCTGGTGCGTGGAGAGCAGGACCGTGCGCCGCTCCCCCAACTCGGCGATGACCTCGCGGAACCGCATCCGCTGCTCGGGGTCGAGGCCCACGGTCGGCTCGTCGAGGACGAGCAGATCAGGGTCGCCCACCAGGGCGGCGGCCAGCGCCACGCGCTGCTTCATGCCGCCGGACAGTGCCCGGATCCGCTTGCCGGCCTGCCGCTCCAGGCCCACCGAGGCCAGCACCCTGCGCACCTCCTGGTGCCGGGCCCGCCGGTCGGTCAGCTCCTTGAGGATCGCCACGTAGTCGACGAACTCGAACGCGGTGAAGCCCGGGTGGAAACCGGGATCCTGCGGCAGGTAGCCGAGGCGCCGGCGGACCGCCAGCCGGCCCGACCCGGTGCGCGGGTCGGCGCCTAGCACGGTCAGCTGCCCGCTGTCGGGCGCCAGCGCGGTCGCGACGATCCGCAACAGCGTCGTCTTGCCAGCACCGTTGGGGCCGAGCAGCCCGGTCACGCCATCCCGCAGCGTGAACGCCACACCGTCCAGGGCGAGCGTCCGGCCGTACCGCAGCGTCAGCTCAGACGCGCGGACCGCGGGCATCGTCGCGGCGATGGTCAACGAATCCTCCTCGGGGTTTCAAAGGTCCGGCGCAGCCGGACCACCATCAGGGCGGCAAGGCCGCCGGTAAGAGCGAGCGCCAGCTGCCCGGCGGGCACGAAGACCACCGGACCGGCATCGCCGGCACTCCAGGTCGAGGCCACCAGCGCAACCCAGCCGGCACCGACCGCGACGGCCGCGAGCACCGGGCCGAAGCGGGGCGTCAGCGCCAGGCTGAGCGTGGTCAGCACCAGTGCCGGCAGGAACCAGCCCACCGCCGCCAGGCCCAACTCCGGCAGGGCCAGGCTCGCCGCCAGGCTCAGCCCGGTGGTGGTGGACAGCACGGCCGCGCATCGCAACAGCAGCAGCCGGAACGTGTGCATCGGCGCCACGACCGAGATCTCGTAGGTCGGGTCGACGCGCGGGCCGAAGGACAGCGCCACCCCGGCCAGCGGCAGCAGGGGCGCCGCGGCGAGGAACACCGCCGGGTGCGCCAGGTGCGCCATCAGCGCGGTGAGCGTGAGCGTGATGGCCACCGCGGCCAGCCACGACAGCCGCAGCACCGGCGTGGCCGCCAGCAGCCGCGCGGTGTGCTCCGGCACCCCGACGCGGGTCAGCAGGCGCTCGATGGGCCCCGGCACCGGTGCGTCCAGCTCCGCCGCCAGCAGTTCCCAGCCGTCGTCCGCGAGCGCGGGGCCCGCCGCGCCGGTGAGCCGACCCCGGCACGAGGCGCACGCGGACAGATGCGCCTCGGTGGACCACAGCAGAGGCGGCGCCAACGCCCGGTCGGCGTATCGCCGCAGCTCGCCATCTGGCACGTGCCACCCCAGCCCGCCCATGGGTGTCTCCTCCTCGCCGGTCACGCCAGCTCCTGGCGCAACTGCCGCCGGGCCCGCATCGCCCGCGTCTTGACCGTGCCGGCGGGGATGCCCAGCAGCACCGCCGCCTCCGACGTGGTCAGCCCGTCGAGCACGGTCGCCTGCACGACCGCGCGCAGCTCGGGCGAGAGCCGGGCCAGCGCACCGGCCAGGTCGCCGTGCTCGACCCCGAACAGCACCTGCTCCTCGGCGGACGGCGCGTCGGCGAACCGGCGGCGGGCCAGCAACCCGGCCAGCCGCTGCCGGACGCCGTGCCCGCGCAGCGAGTCGATGAGCCGGCGCGAGCCGATCCGCCACAGCCAGCCGGTCACGTCGCTTTTCTCCTGCTCGCGGTAGCGTGCCGTGCCCCGCCACACGGCCAGGAACGTCTCCTGCACCACGTCGTCGACCACGGTGCCGTCGGCGCACCGGTAGCGAAGCCGCAGCGTCAGCCAGGTCGCGTGCCGGCGATAGAACGCCTCGAAGGCGTCCCGGTCGCCGGCCGCGACCCGGCTGAGCAGCTCACGGTCTGGCAGCTCACCGTTGGTTGGCGTGGTCACACCCCTTCATCGCGCCCCGACCCCCAAACGGTTCACCGGGGCTCGTCCGGCTTGTAGGTGACGTACACCAGGTCTAGCGGGTCGCCCGGCGCGTCGTGCACGGAGGTGTCGAGGAAGCCCGCCTCGGCGAGCATCCGCTCGGCGAGCTCGCGGCCCCATACGGTGCCGAGGCCCGCGCCGCCGGACGCGAGCGACACGGTCATGCAGTGCAGGGTGCTGATGGCGTACAGCATGGGCGCGAGCGGATTGTCCATGTTGGACTCAAGGTCGCTGGAGGCGTTGATGTCCACCATGAAGAAGACGCCACCGGGCGCGAGCGCCTCGTAGACCCGCCGCAGCACCGTCGCGGGAGCGGCCTGGTCGTGGATGGCGTCGATGGCGAACACGGCGTCGAACGCCGGCACCGGTGGCAACGCGGCGACATCGAGCACCTCGAAGGTCGCGTTCGTCAGGCCGAGCTCCGCCGCCTCGGCGCGGGCGCGGTCGATCGCGCCGGCCGACAGGTCGTAGCCGGCGAACGTCGACGCCGGGTATGCCCGTGCCATCAGATTCACGCAGTGTCCGGTGCCGCAGCCCACGTCGGCGACGCGGATGCCGCGGGCCAGGTGCGCGGTCAGGTCGCCAGCGAGCGGCAGCCACGCCTCGATCAGGAACTCGTCGTAGGTGCCGCGACCCAGGCCGTCCATGACGCTGGTGAACCGCGGCTGGAACCGCTCGTACGGGACGCCGCCGCCCTCCCGGAACGCCCGGGTCACGCCGTCGACCTGCTCGGCGAGCAGGACGACGATCTGGCTGCTCGTGGCCAGGTTCGCGCCGCCGGCGCCGGTGAGGCTGGCGGCGTGCTCGGGCGGCAGCGTGTAGGTGCGACCGCTGCCGTCGTACTCGATGATGCCGCCGGTCGTCAGCGCGCCCAACCACTCGCGGACGTAGCGCTCGTCCAGGCCGGCGCGCTCGGCGAGCCCGGCGCTGGTGGTCGGGCCCTGCGCGGCGGCTTCGAAGAGGCCGGTGCGGAACCCGATGTCGATCAGCGAGGTCAGAAGACCTCCGGTGTACAGCTCGAACAGGCGGCCGGCGAACTCCTCGGCCCGCGCCTGATCCATCACGAGAGTAGTCATGACGTCACGGTAGGAACGCCCGGGCCTGCGCCTCATCGGGCGGGCAATGGGTTCTTTTACCCACGCGCGAGGCCGTGGGTGAACGCGTACGCCGCCGCCTCGGTGCGCGACCCGACGTCGATCTTGGTGAAGATGTTGGACAGGTGGCGGGCCACGGTCTTCTCGGCGATGGCCAGCTCGGTGGCGATCTGGCGGTTCGTGCGACCGGCCGCGACCAGCCCGAGGACCTCGACCTCACGTCCGGTGAGCCCGTTGGGGCGCGTGGTGGCCGCCGCACCGAGCCGCTCCAGGGCCTCGCGCGCCTCCGCGCTCTCGCGAGCCGCCGTGTCCGCGTCACCGAGCCGCTCGTACGCGACCGCGAGCTGCTGCCGCACGCGCGCCACCTCGTACGGGGCGTCCAGCTCCCGCCACTGCTTGCAGGCGGTGCGCAACACACTCAGCGCCTCGATCGGCTGCCCCTCGGCCAGCAGTACCGCCCCGTGGGCGAGCCCAGCGGTGGCCGCCAGCCCCACCGTGCCGTAGGCATCGGCGATCCGGGCCAGCTCGTCGCTGGCCGCGCGGGCGGTGCGCGCGTCGCCCGCGGCGAGCGCTATCTCCACCTGTGCGGCGTACAGCCGGGCGCTCGTCAGGCGGTTACTGGTTTCGGCGGCGAGGGCAACCCGGATAGCAGCCGCGGCGGCCTGGGTGCGGCCCTGCCGGGCCCGGAGCAGGGCCAGGCCCGGCTGTGGGTCGCGGCCGAGGCGGTGCGCCATCTGGTACGCCTGCTCGGCACCCGCCGCATCGCCGCGGAGCCGGCGGATCTCGGCGACCGTGTACGCGGCTTCCGCGGCGGTCACCACGGCGATGCCGGCCACCTCTTGGCGTACCCGGTCCGCCTCCCGCTCGGCGGCCGCCCAGTTGCCGCGGATCTGGTCCAGCTGGCAGCGGTGCACGCGGCAGATACCGGAGAACACGGCCGCGGCCCGCAGCGTCGCCAACCACCGCTCGGTGGCCGCCACCCAGCGCCCGAACCTGCCCAGGTCGACCATCTCGTAGCAGGCCGCGACGAGGTGGCAATAAATGTTGCCCGCCCACTCCGGGCTCAGGTCGCCGGAGAGCGCGGCGAGCATCGCCTCGTCGAGCGCGGCCATGCCCTCCGGCACCCGTCCCCGGCGCACGAGCGCCCGGCCCTCGCCCAGGATGCCCGCCGCGGCGAGGTTGGGGTCGCCGAGACGGCGGCCGAGCGCGTTGAGCTCGCGGGCGGTGGCGACGACACCGTCGAGGTCGGGACCGTCGAGGCCCCCTTCCACCTCCAGCATGTACCGCAGGAAGCCCTGCTCGACGCTCTCCGGCTCGCCCGCCATCAGGCGCTGTGCCCGGCCGACCCACCCCGCGCCCTCGCCGCCCTCCCCGCGCAGGAAGTGGTTGACGGCCACCATGACCGCGGAGGTCGCCGCCCGACGCGGCCGCCCGTCCGCGAGGAACCGCCGGTACGCCTCGCTGGCGGCCGCGATCGACTCGTCGACGAGCCCGAGCCACCAGGCCGCGTCCGCCCACGCGTCGAGGTCGTCGGCGGACAGCGGCCCGCGCTGGGCGGCCGCGTGGAAACCGTCCCGAGCCTCCTGCCAGTCCCGGGTCACCCCCTCATCATGCCCCGCGGTGATCAGGGCGTCCCTCAAGTCGCCCTAACGACTTGAGGGACGCCCTGATCACGCTTTCTGCGCCAGGGCGAGGTAGCCGTCCTCCAGGTTGGGAGCGGCGGGGCTCGCGTCAAAGGCCGGCGGTGAATCGCCCACTACGCGGTAGCGCATGCCATCGTCGTGTGGGAGGGCGGAGACGACCGTGCCGGTAGTCGGCGCCGGTCCCGCTGTCACGACCGTCCACACTCGACCATCGGCCTGGCGCGTGAGGTCGCCGACGGTGCCGCGGAACACCAACCGTCCACTTGCGAGCACCGCCAGCTCGCGGCAGGTCTGCGCGACGTCGTCGACGATGTGGGTGCTGAGCAGAACGGTCCGCTGCCCGGCGAGCTGCGACAGCAGGGTGCGGAAGCGGATCCGCTCTTCCGGGTCGAGCCCGGCGGTGGGTTCGTCGACGATGAGCAGCCGGGGATCGGCGAGCAGTGCCTGCGCGATGCCGACGCGGCGGCGCATCCCGCCTGAGTAGCCGCGCAGCCGCCGGTCGGCGTCGCCGGTCAGCGCCACCACCTCCAGCAGTTCGCCGACCCGGCGCCGCCGAGCCGCACGGTCGTCGATCCCTTTGAGAAGCGCGATGTAGTCGAGGAACTCGCGCGCGGTCAGGTCCGGGTACACGCCGAGGTCCTGCGGAAGGTAACCGAGAATCTGTTGCACGGCAAGGCGTCCGGCGCGCGCCGTGCCGTCGTGCTCGCCCACCCGCACCGTGCCCGCGGTCGGCCGCAACAGCCCGGCGAGGATGCGCATCAGCGTGGTCTTGCCAGCGCCGTTGGCGCCGAGCAGGCCGAACATGCCGGTCGGCACCACGAGGTCCAGGTCGTCGAGCGCGCGACCCTTTCCCTTGTACACCTTCGTCAGCCCGGAAATCTCGATCCGCATGGGAACCGTCTCCTATCGAGTGGTGCGAGTACGAAGCGTTTGGGCGACGCCGAGCGCCAGGGCGGCGACCGCGAGCAGTACGCCGACGGACAGCCATGCGGTGGCGGGGGTGGCTTCGGGGCGCAGGAAGTTCAGCGTGGCGCCCGGCACCGGTCCGGCCAGCGTGAAGTCGCGCAGACCCACCAGTTCCTGGTTGCTGTAGACGCCGGCCGGTGAAAGCACGCTCTGCGTGGTCGTCGGCATGACGGCGGGGCTGATCCCGTTGCCCCAGAACCAGTACCCGACGAACAGCACGCGGAACAGCGGTGCCGGCATGACGAGCGGCACGGTGAGCGCGAAAGCGCCCACGAAAAGCACCGCCGGCAGGACGACGACCGCGTACGCCAGCGCGGCCCACGCCAGCGCGACCGGCCGGCCCGCCGTCACGGAGTACACCGCCGCGAAGCCGAACAGTATTACCGCGAGCGGCACCGCGGCGGCGGCACACGTGCCGAGGTACTTGCCGGCGAGGCGGCCGGTCGGCGAAGCCGGTGTGGCGTCCAGGATCGGTGCCACGCCTAGCCGGCTGTCGCGGATCAGGCGGTCGGCGAGCAGGGACCCGTACCCGACGGGCAGCATGAGGTTCATCAGGAACACCGTCGACGCGACCGTGTTCCGCGCGTCCGGATCCCGCAGCGCGTCGCCCCAGCCGCTGACGTTGAGCAGTACGAGCAGCAGCACGATGACCGCGTTCGTAATCCACATCGACCGCTTGCGGAGCATCATCGCCATCTCGTACCTGGCCGTGGCGATCACTCTGTTACTCCTTGGATCAGGCGTTCGGTGCGGCCGAGCAGCAGCCACGCCAGCGCACCGAGCACAATGGACACGGCGATCAGCGTGATCCGGTTCGCGGTCCAGTCGGCAGGCACCGCGCCTCGCGTGGTCGCGAACAGGTACAGCTGACGGGACCAGCCCTGCTCCTGGACCCTGTCGGCGAACATCTGCTGGAAGATCCAGAAGATCGCCACCAGGCCGCCGGCCGCCGCCGGTCCGCGGAACGCGGCACCGGCGAGGAACCCAAGCGCCGCCAGGCCCAGCGTCGGTGCGAGCCAGATGAGCTGGCCGGGCAGCGCGCCGTGGTTGGCCGGCCACTTCGCCCACCATCCGGTCGCGATCATCGGCACGGCGAGAAGCAGGGCCACCAGCGCGGTCCAGCCGACCGTGACCGCGAGCCGGCGCAGCAGGATCGTCCGGTACCCGGCCGGCGTGGTCAGCAGCAGCTCGGCGGCCGGGTCGCGGCCGACCAGCGAGGCGGCACCGATCCCCGCGGCCAGCGGTACGCCCATCTCCAGGGCACCGAAGAGGTTCTGCGCGATCTCATGGTCGGAGGCGTTGGCGCCGGCGTCGACAAAAGCGATGAGGATGGGGGCGGCGACGGCCAGCGGCGGGGTCAGCAGGGCTGTCCATCCGGCGCGCCGTGCCTCGTGCCGCCACAGCGGTAGTGGTCTCACGAGAGGTGAGTAGCGCGGAACCGGCGCAAGGGTTCACCGCGACCGGCGAGAAACACGGCGACCGCCACGAGGCCCGCCGCCGCGAGGCCGGTGGCGGGATTCGTCACCCACACCGCGCGGACCACGTCGAGCATCCCGCCGGCGTCGACCAGGGCCCCGCCGGCCAGTACCCGCAGCGACCACAGCACGATCGCCACGCCGAGCGCGATGTCGGGACCGACCCAGACCACCAGTACCAGGCTGAGCGCGGACAGCAGCGCCATCGGGCCGAGCCAGGCGGCGATCAGCTCCCACACGCCGGACGGATCGGCGCCGGCGGCGGCCACCACACCGGTCGCGGCGAACGCCAGCACCAGGTCGTACGCGAACACCAGCGCGATACGGGTGAGCAGGATCAGTCGCGGTGACGTGGGTGTCGCGGCGACCACCTCGTACGCCGGATCGCGGCGCGGCCCGTACACGCCGGCGACACCGGCGGCGGCCACCACGGGCGCCACGAGCGCGAGGACGTCGCCGGCCCAGCCGTCGTAGGCCGGCGGCATCGAGGCCATGACCACGCCGAGCGCCATGACGAGCGCGGACGCGACGAGCACGGAGACGCGCACGAGGCGCGCCTCGGCCAGTGCCAGCGACAGCGAGAACCACACCGGCCGGCGGGTCACCGGCTCCGGCTCGGCCAGGGCGCCGCGCAACAGCGCATCGCGTACCAGAGCAGGACCTGGAGGGACGGCGGCCGTGCCCGCCGCGTCCGCGAGCACCGCCCACCCGGCCAGGTCGGCGCGGCAGTCGGCGCAGCCGGCCAGGTGCGCCTCCACCCGGGCGCGGTCGGCCGCATCGAGCGAGCCCGCCGCGTACTCGACGAGGTTTTCGTTCATTCCTGCACCCCCTGGGTGGCGAGCGTGCGGGCCAGCGCGGCCCGGGCGTGGTGGAGCCGGCTCTTGACCGTGCCGACGGGCACGCCCAGCACGGCCGCGACCTCGGCGAGAGGCAGGCCGGCGACGAACACCAGCCCGATCACCTCCCGGTGGTGGTCGGGCAGGTCGCCGATCGCGCTGGCCACCGGCGTGCCGCCGGCCGCGGCGATCGCCAGCTCGTCCGGACCGGGCGCGGGATCGGCCCGGTCCAGCGGCTCGGACGGCGAGGGCGGCGGCGTGCCCCGCAACCGGTTGTAAGCCTGCCGCCGCGCCACCCCGAACAGCCACGTCGTCACCGTGGACGCGCCCGCGTAGGTGCCGGCCGACCGCCAGACCGCGAGCATGGTGTCCTGCAGGATCTCCTCGGCGGTCATCCGGTCGCCCGCCAGGCGCAGCAGGTAGCCGAACAACCGGCCACTGTGCGCCTGATACAGCCGGGTCAGCGCGCCACTGTCACCGCGCGCGACCCGGCGCAGCAGCGTCGCATCGTCAGACTCCATCACAGGTGAGTAGCAACGCTACGCCTGAAAGGTTCACCCCCGCCCTCTCCCGCGCGCTGATCTTGCCCCGCCGCGCCCGCCGCGCCCGCCGCGCCCGTCTCTGCCGCCGATCAAGGGCGAACGCACGTGCTTGGATCTCTTTTCCACGTGTTTTTGCCCTTGATCGACGCGAATGTCCTTGATCGGCGATGCCCGGCCGGACGCCCGGGACGTGCCGCCGGGCGTCGGGGGGCGTGCCGCTGGATGGCGGTCGGGATCGGGATCGGGAATTGGGCTACCGCGGCGTCCGTCGCGCTCAAGACCGTCGCTCCCGCGGCCTCACCCCGCGCGGTTCACAACCAGAACCGCGCGCTTCGTGATCAGGGCGTCCCTCATGTTGTTCTAGCGACTTGAGGGACGCCCTGATCACGACCTGACGGGTGGTCGTGGGGACGCGGAGGGTGAGGCCGCGGGAGCGACGGTCTCCAGCGCGACGGGCGCCGCGGTAGCTCAAATCCGTCAGTAATGGGCGGTGATTCGGCGGGCCGGGCCGTCGATGGTCAGCGCGCCGCCGTATGGCAGGACCCATTGGGGGTCGGTGTGGCCGAAGTCGACGTTGAAGACGATCATGGCTTCCGGGTTGTAGCGCTCGAACGCGCGCAGGATCGCCTCGCGCTGCTCGGCGCGGAAGCGCTGCCGCTCGTCCGCGCTGGTGCGGCGTTCGAGGCTGCTTGCCTTCGCGGTGCCGACGACGACCGCCGGGAACTGGGCCAGCAGCCCTCGCTCGCCGGCATCGCGCAGCATCTTGAACACCTCGGTCGCGGACGGCATCTCCTCGGAGGTCTCCAGCAGCAGCACGCAGCCCGCGTAGTCGTCGACCGGTCGCATCCACCGGTTCGCCGCGAGATTGCAATACAGGATCTCAAGACAGCCGCCCCAAGTCGGCGCGGTGACGACCTGGTCCGGCTGGTGCCAGTGCCATTCCGGCGCGGCGATGGTCGGCGCCACTTCGTCGAGCAGCGCCGGGTCGTTCCAGTCGAGCTCGTCTTCGCTGAACACGTCGACGGGGTGGATGTCGAGCTCTCCGCCGGTGAACAGCGCGGCGCGCAGCGAGCCCGCCGACACGGGATGCAATCCACCACCCCGGCCGAGATGCACCATGGTGGATCCACCGTGGAAGCTCGCGACGCCCAGACCCCACAACCAGTTCAGCATGTTCGTGTTGTCGCTGTAGCCGCAGAACGGTTTCGGGTTGGCGGCCACGACGTCCGGGTCGAGGTAGGGCAGGACCGTCAACTGGTCATCGCCGCCGATGCTCGCCAGCACCGCGCGGATGGTGGGGTCGGCGAAAGCCGCCATCAGGTCCGCCGCCCGATCCTGGGGTGTGGCGCCCAGGCGACGAGTGGTCGGATACTCCACGGGCTCGACGCCGAATTCGTCACGCAGGCGGCGCATGGCCACCTCGTGCACGGCCGGGAACATGCCGGGCGCGGCGAACGACGGGGAGACCACAGCCACCCTGTCGCCTGCGGTCACTTTCGGGGAAACGATGAACTCGGGACGCACGCCCTCATCTAACACCTTGAAACCGGTGCTAGCGAACGGTTACCAGCTCCTGCTCGGGCTGGTGGTCGGTCAGGTCGCGCAGGTGGCGTACCGGTGAGGCCAGCAGGACCAGTGGGATGCAGACAGCGGCGGCCACGAAGAGAAAGAGGGTGACGCGTCCACTGAGGACACCGGCGAGGGCGCCCGCGACGAGCCCGCCGATCGGGATGGCGCCCCAGGAGACGAAGCGAACCGTCGCCATCACGCGCGGCAGGAGGTCGGGTGGGCTGGCGATCTGCCGGTACGTGCGGGTCACCACGCTGAGAACCACCACGCCGATGGAGAACACGATGTTGCCGACCGCGAACGCGACGAAGCCCTGCCAGCCGGCGCCGATCGGCACGACGAGGGCGCCCGCCACGGCGACGAAGCCGGCGGCGATCAGCGCCCGGGCGGTGCCGAGCCGTGCCGTGATCCTGTTGGTGAGTGCCGCGCCGATCAGCGAGCCCACGCCGTCCGCCGCGAGGAGGATGCCGACGAGTCCGGGCTCGGCGTGCAGCTCGCGCACGAGGTACAGGGCGTACAGCGCGTGTTGCGCCCCGCAGACGACGTTGGCCGCGGTCGCCGCCCACATGCACGGGCCCATGACCGGGTGACGCACGACGAACCGCCAGCCTTCGCGGATCATCGCGCGCACCGGCGGCCAGCGGTCGGGGGCTTCGGTGCGACGCTCGGGCAGGGTACGCAGCAACAGCGCGGAGACGAGGTAGCTGACCGCGTCGACGAGCAGGGTGGGCACCGCGCCGAGGATCTGGACCACGAGACCGCCGACGGACGGCCCGCCCAGTTGGGTGGTGGCGTGGGTGCCGGAGGTGAGGCTGTTGCGGGACTGGAGCTGCTCCTTGCTCACGATCGCCGGCAGGAAGGTCGAGTTGGCGACATCGAAGACGACGTTCGCGAAGCTGATGACCAGAGCGACGACGACCAGCTGTACCACCGTGAGGTGACCCGTCCACCACGCCAGGGGGATGGAGGTGACGGCCGCCGCACGGGCCAGGTCGGCGCCGATCTGGAGGCGGCGCATGGGTAGCCGCTGCACGATCACCCCGGCCGGTAGGCCGATCACGATCCAGGCGACGTAGCTCGCGGCGGCGATCACCCCCATCTCGAACGCCGACGCGTCGAGCACCGTCAGCGCGGTGAGCGGCAGTGCCACCGCGCCCACCGCCGAACCGACCGCGCTGGTGGTACCCGCCGTCCACCACCGCCAGAAGACACTTGCCATCCCCGCACCTCCCCAGGTGAGTTCCAAAACGGAACTTACTATAGTGGAGGCGTGAAGCGCAGTGATCTTTCCGACGCCGACTGCGGCATCGCTCAGGCGCTCGGCGTGATCGGTGACTGGTGGACGTTCCTCGTGATCCGCGACATCGCCGGCGGCGTCACCCGCTTCGACGGCCTCCAGCGGGAGCTCGGCGTCAGCCGGCGCGCCCTCACCGAGCGCCTGGCGAACCTCGTCGCGCACGGCGTACTGCGCAAGGAGGCGTACTCCCGCCACCCACCCCGGTACGACTATCTGCTCACCCCGAAGGGCGAGGGGCTG
Source organism: Phytohabitans aurantiacus (assembly GCF_027923225.1). Lineage (GTDB taxonomy): Bacteria > Actinomycetota > Actinomycetes > Mycobacteriales > Micromonosporaceae > Phytohabitans > Phytohabitans aurantiacus. Next base: position 76,672 of record NZ_BSDI01000018.1, on the reverse strand, counting down.
CTACCCGCGCTGATCGCCCTGCAGGACTGGGGCACGAGGCACGTGATGGGCGACGGCACGCTGACCGCCGGCAGCGACGGCGGCTCCGCCGAGGTCCGCCGCACGCACGACCTGATCGGCCGCAGGCTGCCCGACGTCGCCCTGGAGAGGTACGACGGGGAGTGGATGCCGCCCGGCGCCCCGGGCGGCGCGTGGACCGTGCTCTACTTCTTCCCCGGCGCCTTCGCCCCCGGCCCCCAGGCGTATCCCCCCGGTTGGGGGGACATCCCGGGCACCAGGGGCTGCACGCTGGAGTCCCTCACGTACGCGTCACGGCACGCCGACTTCGAGGCGTCCGGGGCCACCGTGCGCGGCGTCAGCACGCAACGCCCCGACCAGTTGGCCGCCTTCGTCGCGCACGCGAAGCTGCCCTACCCGCTCCTGTCCGATCAGGACATGAAGCTGGCGGCCGGGCTGCTGCTGCCGACCTTCCGGGCGGGCGGGGCCGACCGGTTCAAGCGGCTCAGCCTGCTGGTCGACCCCGACACCGTCATCCGCGCCGTGCAGTACCCCATCACCGACCCCGCCGGCTCCGTGGACGAGATGCTCACCCTCGTGCGAGAGAAGGTATAGGACCGCGTCAGCGGATGGACTCCATGGGGAGCCACAAGCCGAGACGGCCGCCTATCGGCGCGGCCTTCGTGCGGAGCAGGTCGAGCTCGCGAACCGACAAGGCGCGGCGGTAGACGCGGACGTCGTCGATCGAGCCGCGGAAGCGATCCGCACCGTCCACTCGCTGTCCAATGTGGATCCCCTGGACGCCGAACTCCTTGCCCGCCGTCACCGAGCCCGGCGGTGCGGTCGCGGCCGCCACCTCGACGCCGTCGACGCGCAGCACCAGCCTGCCGTCGACGCGCTGGAGAACCACATGGTGCCACTGGCCGTCGTTGTACGCGGCCGGCGAGGCGACCGAGACGGTGAACCGGTCGACCACCATCATCGCCCGGATCCGGTTGCTCGCCGGCTCGGCGCGCAGCCAGATCTGCGGTGTGGTGCCGCTGCCCATCCGGTACGCCCACAGGATCGCGTGCGAGCCGGTCGTCTCGGCGTACCGGATCCACGTCGCGAGCGTGAAGTCGTCGCCGCGCAGGTCGATGGACTCGTCGAACGGTACCTCCACCCGGTCGTCGACCCGGTCCAGCGCCAATCCCTTACCGAACCGGCCATCCGTCAGTTGTGCACCGCCGCGCACGTACGCGGGATTGCGGTTGAACGTCACGTCGGGCGTCTTCGGTCCGGGCTCCGGCGCGGGCGGTATCCCCGGCGGCGTCCCATTCGGTGTCGACAGGTACGCCTCGTTGAAGCGGGCGTACCGGATCGTCTCGTACGGCGTGGCCACGCCCGCCTCGTACAGCAGCCCGATCTCGTCGCCGTCGAGCCGCACCATGTCGGAGTACGCGGTCGCTCCCCAGTAGATGACCTTGCCGCGCTGCCACGTGTCCCAGGTGCGACCACCGTCGTAGGACGACCGGATGCTCATCACCTCGCGAGCGGCCGGGTGTGCGGGCGCGGAGAGCAGGAGCCGGTGGCCGTACCGGAGCGTCGACGCCTGCACGTCCGGCATCGCGAGAGCCGGGATGGTCCGGAACGGCGCGTCGAACGTCGCGCCGCCGTCGCTGCTCGTGGCGTACGCCCGGTTGCCCGGGTCGGTGCCGCGCTCGCGGGCCAGCGCGTAGATCCGCCCATCGGCCAGTTCGGCGACGGTGACCTCCTGCGCGATGATCCGGCCATCGTCCCGGCTGGTCTCCGCGCCGATGTGCCACGTCTCACCGCTGTCGTCGCTGTACAGCAGGTGCGTGCCGTACACGTGTGGCCCGCCGGCACCGTCGTAGCTCTCGAAGCTGGCGCCGACGACGAGGCGCCCGGCGTGCGCGCCGCGGGTGAGCTGGATGCCGTGCATCGGCCCGGTGGCGTACCAGTGGTTCCACTCTGGACGCTTGGCCTCGGTCAGCTCGCGCGGTGCCGTCCAGGTCGCGCCGTGGTCGTCGCTGACCTGGACGTACGGGTCGCGGTCGCAACCATTGGGGCAGGGCGCCGCGCCGTTGTGGGTACTGACGAGCACGACCCGCCCGGTGCGGCTGTCCACTATGGGCACCGGATTGCCGTGGGTGGTGCCGTTGCCCTCGGAGACGACCTGGACCGGTCCCCACGTGCGCCCGCCGTCGGTGGAGCGGCGCAGCACGATGTCGATGTCCTCGTCGTCGCCGCAGTCCTTGACGCGGCCCTCGGCGAAGGCGAGGACCATGCCGTTGGCGGCGCGGACGATCGCGGGGATGCGGTAGCAGGCGTAGCCGCCGGCGTCCCGCTGCTGATACAGGACCTGTTCGGTGAAGAAGGGTTGAGCCTGGGCGGACGAAGCGCGCGCCGGACTGACGACCGCGGCGAGGACGGTGCCGGCGATCGCAGTGGAGACCCACAGCGGACGCAGCAGACGTAGGACGTGGGATGTCATGCTGGCGTACCGTACGCCGCTTGATCGCGAGCCCGCAAGACCTCCCCGATCGCTACGGAGTTTGTGCGCGGGCCACGCGTGCCTTCACGTCGGTGAAGTGCGCGCTCATCGCGGCGCGCGCCTCGGCCGCGTCACCGCCGCGCAGCGCGTCGACGATGCGCTGGTGGTTCGCCACGACGTCGGCGATCCGGTCCTCCGGCGGGTCGAGCGACGCCTCCACCTCGTGGTAGACGTTCCAGAACAGGCCGATGAGCTGCAGCACCAGCTCGTTTCCGCAGGACTCGTAGAGCAGCGCGTGGAAGGCGCGGTCGGCCGACAGGTCGGTGGCCATCCGCGCCACCAGCGCGTCGAGGGCCGCGAGGCGGGCCTCGCTCAGAGTGCCGGCGACCTGCCCGATCAGGCCGACCTCGATCAGTTCCCGCACCTCGACCAGGTCATGCAGGCCGCCGATGCCCGACGGGGTCCGGGACCGGACCCGGAAGGCCAGCGACGGCGACAGCACGTCGAGCGACGCGGTGCCGACGAACGTGCCGTGGCCGTGCCGGATCTCGACGATGCCGAGTGCCTGCAACGCCTGGATCGCCTCGCGGACGCTGTTGCGGCTGGCGCCGAGCAGGTCCATGAGCATGGGCTCGGTCGGCAGCGCCGCACCGGACGCGAGCTGGCGATCGTGGATGAGCGCGACGATCCGCTGCTGGAGAATCACACCGTTCCGTCTGGTCACGGCGACATCCTATGTCCCACTCCGTGATCAGGGCGTCCCTCAAGTCGCCCTAACGACTTGGGGGACGCCCTGATCACGGTGTGGGGGACAGGCGGGCGAGGCGGCAGCGTACACCTTCGAAGTGGGCCTGCATCGCGGCGATAGCCGCGGCCTTGTCACCGGCGACGACCGCGTCGTAGATGTCGCCGTGCCTGCGTGCGACGTCGAAGGGCGTCTCGTCCGGCGCGCCGAGGTCGTCGCGGAGCTGGTGGTAGACGTCCCAGAACGCGCCCAGCAGCTGGCCGACGAGCGGGTTGCCGAGCGGGCGGTACAGCACGTCGTGAAAGAGCCGGTCGGTCTCCGGCGAGACCAGGCCGGTGGCCGCCTCGGCGTGCATCCGCGCCATGATCGCGGCCACCGGTGAGATGTCGGCGTCGCGGTGGTCGTCGATCAGCCGCTGCACCAGGCCGCTCTCCAACACCTCGCGGATCTCCATCAGGTGCGCCAGGTGGTTGCGCTCGTCCTGCAGCGTGATCCGGCTGTGGAAGGCCAGCTCGTCGACCAGGCCGGTCAGCGACATGCGCCCGACGAACATGCCGAAGCCGTGCCGGATCTCGACGATGCCCACGGCCTGCAGCGCCTTGAGCGCCTCGCGCACCGAGTTGCGCCCGATGCCGAGCTGCGCCATCAGCTCCGACTCGGTGGGCAGCGGATCTCCGGCGCCGAGCCCGCGATCGAGGATCAGCTCCTTGACGGCCTGCTGGACCTCTATCGACCGGCTGAGCCGCCGGCTCCCCGGTAACAGTCCGGAAACCTGCTCTTGACCGCGGGGAGGCTCGATCATAACCTCCATCGTACAGGACGTAGGACGTGGGACGTCCAATGTCCTGCTCCCCTCACCTAGGAGGTACCCGTGCGCGCTCCGGACTCTCGGTTCGTGCTCAACCGCCGCGACTTTCTGCGCTACACCGCCACGATGGGTGCCGCCGCCGCGGTCGCGTCCACCGTTTCCGCTTGCTCCGGCCCCGCCTCCACCAGCAGCGTCGGCGCTGGTGGCGACAAGGATCTGATCACCGCCGTCATCGGCTACGGTAACGACCAGAGCTGGGACCCGACCATGACGGCGTCCGCCTTCGCGATGGCCGGCATCAACCACATCTACGAGGGGCTGCTGGAGACCGACCCGATCACCCGCGAGCCGTACCCGGCGCTCGCGACCGCACTGCCCACCGACACCGCCGCGACGTCGTGGAAGTTCACGCTGCGCGAGGGCGCCAAGTGGCACGACGGCCAGCCGGTCACCGCCGACGACGTCGTCTTCACCTACCAGCGGGTGCTGGACGCGAAGGCCAACGTGCTGGTCGGCAACTTCTTCCGGGCCTGGCTCGGCGAGGTGCGCAAGGTCGACGACCGCAGCGTCGAACTGGTCTTCAAGTTCCCCTTCCCCGACGCGGTGCAGCGGCTGTCGATCGTGAAGATCATGCCCAAGCACGTCTTCAGCCAGCCGGGCGCGTGGGACGCCGCCAAGGGTGGCAAGACGTGCGGCTCCGGCCCGTACAAGCAGGCGTCGCACCAGCCGAAGTCGAACACCACCTTCGAGGCGTTCGCCGACTACAACGGCCCGCGGCCGGCCACCGTCAAGAAGATGAACTGGCTGACCATTGTGGACGCTTCGGCACGGGTGGCGAAGATCTCGGGTGGCAGCGCCGAGGCCCAGATCGCCGACAACGTGCCGTACTCGAACATCGAGCAGCTGAAGAGCTCCGGCCTCACCGTCGAGGGCGGCAAGGGCATGAACCACATGTTCCTGATGTTCAACACCGGCGCCAAGCCGTTCGATGACATCCGCGTACGCCAGGCGCTGCTGTACGCCATCGACACCCGTACGATGATCGACGTCGCCCTCAAGGGCCACGGCACGCCGGCCAGCAGCTTCCTCAACGAGCAGAATCCCTCGTACGCCAAGGCGAAGACCGTCTACAGCCACGATCCCGACAAGGCGAAGGCGCTACTGGCCGCGGCCGGCGTGACGAACCTGTCCATCACGCTGATGGCCGTCAACGTCAGCTGGATCGCCGACTGCCTGCCGACCATCGCGAACTCGTGGGAGGCCATCGGCGTCAAGACGACGCTCCAGCCGCAGGACACCGCCGCGCTGTTCACCAAGATGGACCAGTCGCAGGACTACCAGGTGGTCGCGGCCGCGTCGAACCCCAACCAGTTCGGGCTCGATGCCGACCTCATCCTCCGGTACAACTACACGCGCGGCGGCTCGTGGATGAAGTACACGAAGTGGGACGCCAGCCCGGAGGCGAGCGCGCTGTTCGCGGCGATGGACAAGGCGACCCAGGAGCCAGACAAGCAGAAGAAGCTGGCGCTGGTGCACCAGTACCTCGACACCATCGCGGAGCAGGCGGTGCTCTATCCGGTGGTACACACCGAGCTGATGACGGCGTGGGACCCCAAGAAGCTGTCCGGCGTACGCCCGCAGGGGTACCCCGGCATCAACCTGCTCCAGGTCAAGCGCCTCTAGGAGTTACCGCGCATCTAGGAGAATCCACGTGGCCGTCATCGCCAGAATGCTGGTGCGCCGCATCCTCGTGCTCGTCCCGTTGCTGCTCGGCGTGGTGGCGTTCGTGTTCATCGTCATGCGCTTCTCCGACAGCAAGCCGGAGTACGCGTACTTCCAGGGCGCGAACCCCACCGCCGAGCAGGTCCGCCAGTTCCAGGAGGAGAACGGGCTGCTCGATCCGCTGCCGCTGCGCTACCTGCGTTTCGTCGGCGACCTCCTACAGGGGGACATGGGCACCAGCGTGCTCACCAAGCGGCCGGTACTGGACTCGGTCGTCACCGCGCTGCCGCTGACGATGCAGCTCACCATCCTGGGGCTGCTCGTCGCGGTGGTACTGGGGCTGCTGTTCGGCATCACCGCGGCCCTGTACCGGGACCGGTGGGCGGACCACCTCATCCGGGTGGTGTCGCTGATCGGGGTCGCCGCGCCGGCGTTCTGGCTGGCCCTGTTGATGATCCAATGGCTCGCCGTCGACTGGGGCTGGTTCCCCACCGGGGGGTACATCAACCCGGCCGACTCGTTCACCGGTTGGCTGCGCTCGATGACGCTGCCCGCGCTGTCACTGTCGCTGCCGGTCGCCGCGCAGCTCACCCGCATCATCCGCACGTCGGTGGTGGAGGAGCTCGACAAGGACTACGTGCGCACCGCGATCGGCAGCGGCCTGCCACCGATCGTGGTGGTCGGGCGGAATGTGCTGCGCAACGCGCTCATCAACCCGCTGACCGTGCTGGGCCTGCGAATCGGGTACCTGCTCGGCGGCGCGGTGGTCATCGAGACCATCTACTCCCTGCCGGGGATGGGCCAACTGATGATCAACGCGGTGCGAGACGGCGACCCGGCCGTCGTACAGGGCGTGGTGCTGACCATCGCCTGCGGCTTCATCGTCGTCAACCTCCTGGTGGACGTGCTGTACCTGCTGGTCAACCCGAGACTGAGGAGCGCTGGCTGATGCGACGCGGACTGACCGCCCGGCTGTCCCAGCCAGGCATCACGTTTCGGCGGCTCCCGCCCCTGTCGTGGGCGGCGCTCGCCGTGGTCGTCGTCGTGGGCCTGGCCGCGCTGTTCGGGCCGCTCCTGGCGCCGCATTCGCCGTACTTCCAGGAGGCGACCGGCGGCGGTCCATCCGCCACGCACTGGATGGGCCTCGACAGCTCCAACCGCGACATCTTCAGCCGCCTGCTGCACGGGGCGCGCTGGTCGCTGCTCATCGGCCTCGGCGCGACCGGGCTCGCGCTGACCGTCGGCGCTCTCATCGGCGCCATCGCCGCCACGTCCCGCCGGTGGCTCGACGAGACGCTCATGCGGATGCTCGACGTCGTCATGGCATTCCCCGGCATCGCGCTCGCGGCCGTACTGGTCGCCGTCTTCGGTGGCGCGATTCCGGTACTGGTGTGCGCGCTCGGCTTCCTCTACATGCCATCGGTGGCCCGCGTGGTACGCGCCAACGTGCTGGCCCAGTACGGCGAGGACTACGTGGCCGCCGAACGGGTCATCGGTGCCCGCACGCCACACATCCTGTTGCGGCACGTGGCTCGCAACTGCGCCGCCCCGGTGCTCGTGTTCTGCACCGTGATGGTGGCCGACGCCATCGTGTTCGAGGCGTCGCTGTCGTTCATCGGCGCGGGCGTGCGGCCACCGGCGCCGTCGTGGGGCAGCGTCATCGCCGACGGCAAGAACATGGTGCTGCTCGGCGGCTGGTGGGCCACCGTCTTTCCGGGCCTGATGATCCTGGTCACCGTGCTGGCGCTGAACATCCTGTCCGAAGGCGTCTCCGACGCGTGGGCGGCGCCCGCGTCGCGGGCTCCACAACGGACGGTCGCGGGGGTCAAGGCGGCGGCCGCCGCCAGCGAGGGAAAGGTAACGGAGTTGCCGGGCCTGGCCGAGGCGGCCACCCGGCTCGCCGAGCGCGCGCGGCCGCTGCCCGAAGGGCCGCCGATACTGGAGGTGAGCGGCCTCGCCATCGGCTTCGACGACCGGCACGGCGGCATCGACATCGTCGACGGCATCTCGTTCGACGTGCGCCCCGGTGAGGTACTGGGCCTGGTCGGCGAGTCGGGGTGCGGCAAGTCGCTGACAGCGCTGACCGTCATGGGCCTGCAGCCGCGCGGCGCCCGGGTGCGGGGCACGATCCGGTTTCGGGACAAGGACCTGCTGACGATGCCCCGGTCGGCCCGGCGCCGGCTGCTCGGGCACGACATGGCGATGATCTACCAGGACGCGCTGTCGTCGCTCAACCCGGCGATGACGGTACGGGCACAGCTCAAGCAGCTGATCCGGCGCGGCGGCACGCGCACCGCCGAGGAACTGCTGGAGCTGGTCGGCCTGGATCCGGCGCGGACGCTGTCGGCGTACCCCCACGAGCTGTCCGGCGGGCAGCGGCAGCGCGTGCTGATCGCGATGGCCCTGTCGCGCGGACCTCGTCTGATCGTGGCCGACGAGCCGACGACGGCGCTGGACGTGACTGTCCAGGCTCAGGTCATCGAGCTGCTGCTACGGTTGCGAGCCGAGCTGGGGTTCGCGCTCATCCTGGTCTCCCACGACCTCGCGCTCGTGGCCGACGTGACCGACCGCGTGGTCGTCATGTACGGCGGCCAGATCGTCGAGACCGGCGTGACGTCAGCGGTCGTCGGTGCCCCGGCGCACCACTACGCCCGCGGCCTGCTGGGCTCGGTGCTGTCCCTTGAGGCCGGTGCGGAGCGGCTCACCCAGATCCGCGGCGTGGTACCGGCACCGGCGGACTTCCCGGCCGGGTGTCGCTTCGCCGACCGCTGTCCAATGGCGACAGACATCTGCCGCGCCGAGGCACCGCCCTTGGCTGGCACGGAACGCCGCCACCAGGTGGCCTGCCACCACCCGGCGGTACCGGCCGTCGCGGCGACGGAGGTACTGTGATGGACACGCTGCTGGCACTGTCCGATGTGCACGTCGTGCACAAGGCGCGCTCCGGCGGGCTGTTCCGCCGCGACCGCGTGTACGCCCTGACCGGCGCCGACCTCGCCATCGCGCCCGGCGAAACCGTGGGCATCGTCGGCGAGTCCGGATGCGGCAAGTCGACGCTCGCCCAGGTACTGGTCGGCCTGCAACAGCCGACCCACGGCACCGTCACCTTCCGGGGGGAGGAGCTGTGGCAGCTGCCCGACGGCCGGCGCCGCCACCTGATCGGCTCCAACGTCGGCATGGTCTTCCAGGACCCGGCCACCGCGCTGAACCGCCGCATGCCGGTCCGGCAGATCCTGCGCGACCCGCTCGACGTGCACCGGCGCGGCACCGCACGGGAGCGCGACGAGCGGGTGCGGGAGTTGCTCGACCAGGTAGGGCTCCCGCACAGCGCGGCCGACCTGCTGCCCGGCCAGCTCTCCGGTGGGCAGCGCCAGCGGGTGGCCATCGCCCGCGCGCTCGCTCTCGCACCGGAGTTGCTGGTCGCGGACGAACCCACCAGCGCGCTGGACGTGTCGGTGCGGGCGCAGATCCTCAACCTGCTGCTAGACCTGAAGGACCGGCTCGGGCTGGCACTCGTCTTCGTGTCACACGACATCCAGACCGTGCGCAGGATGAGCGACCGCGTGGTCACCATGTACCTCGGCCGGATCGTCGAGCAGACCCCGGCGCACGCGGTGCCACACGCGGCACGCCACCCGTACACCCGGGCGCTCTTCTCCGCCACCCCCGGCCTGCTGTCGCCGATCGACCCGATCCCACTCGTCGGCCCCGTGCCGTCCGCCACTCGCCCGCCGAGCGGCTGCCCGTTTCGTACCCGATGCTGGCGCGCCGACGATGCCTGCGCCGCCGAGATGCCGTCACCACGCGCGGACGGCGCCCACGTCCTGCGCTGCCACCACCCGGTCGACGGCGGTGCCACCGACCTCGAACTGATCACCCAAGCCCAGGAGCGTTCATGAGTGCCGCCACGGCCCTGTCCGGCGTTGTCCCCCCGGTCTGTACCCCGCTGTCCCCCGACGGTGAGGTAGACACGCGGTCGCTGGTCCGGCTGGTCGACCACCTGATCGAGGGTGGGGTAGACGGGCTGTTCGTGCTGGGCTCGACGTCGGAGGTGGCGTACCTGCCCGACGGTCACCGCAGGGTGGTACTGGAGACGGTCGTGGGGCACGTGGCCGGCCAGGTGCCGGTGCTCGCCGGCGCCATCGACATGACGACACTGCGGGTGCTGGACCACGCGCGGGAAGCGGTGCGGTTGGGCGCCGACGGCATCGTGGTCACCGCGCCGTACTACACCAGGACCCACCCGGCCGAGATCGAGGGACACTTCCGGAGTGTCGCGAGTGGAGCGGGCGTGCCGGTGTACGCCTACGACCTGCCGGTGTCGGTGCACAGCAAGCTCGGCGGCGACCTGCTGCTCGACCTGGGAGCCGAAGGCGTGCTGGCCGGGGTCAAGGACTCCAGCGGTGACGAGGGCGCGTTCCGGTCCATCCTGCTGGGGCGCCGGGAGCGCGCCGGCCTGGACTCGTTCAGCGTGCTCACCGGCGGGGAGCTGACCGTCGACTGTGCACTGTGGATGGGCGCCGACGGTGTGGTGCCCGGACTGGGCAATGTGGACCCGCACGGATACGCCCGCCTGTACCGGTTGGCGAGGGCCGGCGACTGGGAGGCGGCCAGGGTCGAGCAGGAGCGGCTGCTACGCCTGTTCCAGTTCGTGACCGTGGGTGGCACGCGGATGGGCGGCAGCTCGTCGGCGCTGGGTGCCTTCAAGGCCGCCCTGTACCTGCGCGGCGTGATCGCCCACCCGACCACGGCCGTCCCCCAGATCCCCCTGGATGAGGACGAGATCGCCACCGTAGGCAAACACCTGTCCGCCGCCGACCTGCTCTAGCCTTTCCCACTCACCCCTTTGCGCTCCCGCGCGGGCGCTTCGCGCGCCCTTTCCGTCGATCAAGGGCGAATGCACGTGGTTGGATCTCTTTTCCGCGTGCGTTTGCCCTTGATCGATGGGGATGTCCTTGATCGGCGGGCGCTGGCCCCGCCCGGCCGGGCGGGCGCCTACAAGATCTCCCAGAGCCAGGAAGTGACGAGCTACCGCGGCGCCCGCCGCGCTCCATACCGCCGCTCCCGCGGCCTCACCCGCCGCCGTCCCACGACCTACGCGGCCGGCGCCGATTTTGCGCCGGGGTATCCGTCAGCGGCCGGGGCGAAAGTCGGGCGCGGGGCTGGGACTGGTGGTGTATCGCGGAGGGTGAGGCCGCGGGAGCAACGGCCTCGACCGCGACGCACGTCGCGGTAGCCCAAGACCCGATCCTGCTCCTGCGTCTGTGGCGAATAGCTGCCCCTGCGGGGGGAGCTGGCTTCCACGACCAGCGGCCGCGCCACGCGGGCCGCGCTCCGCGCGCGCCGCGCGCGTTGTGGAAACCGCGCCGTGCCGTGCGCCGTGCCGTGCGCGCCGCGCGCCGAGCCGCGCGTTGCGGAACCGCGCCGATCAAGGGCGATCCCGTCGATCAAGGGCGAATGCACGCGGAAAAGAGATCCAACCGCGTGCGTTCGTCCTTGATCGGCGGAAGCGGCGTGGCGACACGCCGTGCCGGGCCGGCCTGGAAGCGGACGCGCGTGGAGAAGAGATCCAACCACGTGCGTTTGCCCTTGATCGGCGGGAGGCGGGAGGCGGGAGGCGTGTGGTGACGCGCCGTCATGGGTGGGCGGTGGCGTCGGGGAGGACGGGTCGCTCGGCGGGCGGGGGCTTAGCGGGGGGTCAAGGGGATGTCGCGGGTTACCGTCGCGTAGGGGGTGTCGGCGACCACCGGGCCTGCCTCCCCCGGGTAATGGCCGCCGTGGGCGACGGTCAGGGCGTACGACCCCAGGGGGACGCGCACGGTGTACGTGCCCGAGGCGTCGGTGGTGACCTCGTGCTCCACGTTGTCGAGCCGGAGCAGTTGGACGGTCGCGCCGGCCACGGGAGCGCCCGTGCCCGCGGTGGTCACCCGGCCGCTGATCGTGCCCGGCGGCAGGTAGGTGATCGCCCCGCCCGGCCGCAGCAGCCCGGTCTCGACGTCGTCGGAGACGTAGTACCAGTACTCGTTGGAGAACTCGTCGTCGTGGCTCTCGATGCCGACGGTGGCCGACGCACCGCGCGCCTCGGGATTGTCGGGCAGCGCCTGGTACTCGATGGCGATGCGCCCGTTCTCGTGCAGCACGATGTCGAAGCTGATCCGCGTCGACGTGTCGGCGATCAGCACGTCCTGCCACGCCACGGTGAACCGGCGGTTGGGCGCGGTGCCGCTCGTGCCGGTGCGCACGCTCGCGGCCGCGTCGACGGTGAGCTCGTCCCAGAACGCGTAGATGGCCGTGTCCGGGGAGCCAGCGTTGTCGGCGGGCAGGCTTTCGTTCGATGTGGACTGCCACTCCTGCGGCTCGAACGAAACGTATCCGTGGGGGGTGACGTACACGGTCGGATAGGTGCGGCCGTAGAAGGGGAACGCGAACGGCATCGCCACGGCTGGCGCGGGGCCGATCGCCGTCACCGCGACCGGAGTGCTCGCCGTAACCGGCTCCGCCGCGGTGACCCGGCACTGGTAGCCGAAGCCGTCCGTGCCCTCCCACACGCTGTACGTCGCGATCACCGTGATGTCGCGAACGACGTCGCCGCCCAGGATCTCATCGAGGTACTCGTGGCCGTCCCGCATGCACTTGGGCACGTCGGCGTAGACGACCGAGGTGACGTCGGCTTCGGGTACCTTCTCGAACCGGTACGCGCCGTCGGGACCCGTGCGCGCGTACGTGAGGTAGAGCCCGTTGCTCGACAGCCGCACCCTGGCGCCTTCGATCGGGTTGCCCAGGTCGTCGCGGACCACGCCGCTGACGGTGCGCTCGTTGGCGGCCAGCCGCACGTCGTGCACCACAGTCGCGCCGTCGGTGTCGAGGACGAGCGTCGTCCGGTACAGGCCGAAGGTGACCAGCGACGCCTCGAAGGTGAACGTGCCGAGCGGCACGTGCAGCACGTACGTGCCGTCGTGCGCCGTGGTCGTGGCGATGGCGGGCGCGTCGCCGGCCCGCACCTGGACGGTAGCGCCGCTCGCGGGCGAGCCGTCGGGCCTGCTGACGGTGCCGCGCACGGTAGCCGACGTGCGGAACGCCACGGCTGAGTTGGGGCTCAGCACCGCGACGTCGCGGGAGTACTCCAGGCCGGTGGTGGCGGTCATGTTCTCGACACCGATGGTGGCGCCGGCGCCCCGTGCCACGGCGTCGGCGCTGAGCTGTCCGTAGTGGACGGTGACGCCGCCGTGCTCGGACACCTCGGCCGAGAACGTGGCCCGCCCGGGCGCATCGTAGAAGGCCACGTTGCGCCACTCCACCACGAACCGGCGGTCGGGCGCCGTGCCGAGCGTCGCGGTGCGCACGCTGGCCTGGGAGTCGACGATGAGGTCGTCCCAGAGCGCGAAGATGGCCGCGTTCGGGTACGAGGAGTTCGGCACCTCGCGGTTGATGGAGTTGTCAGCGGCCCGGTCGAAGGTGAGGAAGCCGTTGGTGGCGACCCACGCCTTGGTGTACCGGCCGCCGTAGAACGGCACCTCGAAGGGCAGCGCGACCTCCAGCGAGGCGTCGTCGCCGGTGAGCGGCAGCACGGCCGTCCCGCCCACAAACGGCGTGGTGACGCCGTGGCAGTGGTAGCCGGCCGCGTCGACCCGGGCGCTGGGGCGCAGGTCGATCTCCTCGTCACCGTCTACTGTGATCTGTCGCGAGCCGGCGGTCAGGCAGCGGCCGGCGCTGAACGACAGTGGATACGTGCCGGCCGGTACGCCGTCGAAGCGGTACGAGCCGTCGAGGCCGGTGGTGACCGCCGCGAGCGGGGTACGCAGCAACCGGAGCGTGATGCCCGCGGCCGGTACGCCGTTGGTGTCCAGCACCGCACCGCTGACCGAGTGCCGGGCCAGACCCGCCATGGTGAGGTCGACCGTGGCTGTGGCGTCGGCGGCGACCGCCACCGGTCCCGCCGAGGCCGTCGCGTAGCCGAACGAGGACGCCGTGACCTGATACGAGCCAGCCGGCACCCGCACGCTGTACTTGCCGGTGGCGTCCGTGGTGGCGACCCGCTCGACCCGATTCGACCCGACGAGCCGCAGGCGCGCGCCGGAGACGCCGGTGCCGCCCGAGGTCACCGTGCCGGCGACCGTCCCAAAGGGACCGAGCGGCGAGCGCCCGACAGCGGTGTAGATGTCGAGCTTGCCCTCACCCCAGACCCGGTTGTCGCCGGCTGTGCCGCCACAGGTGGTGTCGTCGACGTCGACAGCTGTGCCGTCGAGCAGCGCCCGGGTGCCCGCCACGTTGCCGATGAGGCTTGGCGAGGCAGACCACAGTAGAGCCACCGCGCCCGCGACGTGCGGCGTCGCCATCGAGGTGCCGCTGTAGGAGGTGTACCGGCTGCCGGGCAGGCTGGAGCGGACCGCGACGCCCGGGGCGGCGATGTCGGGCTTGACGAGCGTGTTGCTGGTCGAGCCACGGCTGGAGAAGTCCGCGATGGCACCGGCCGAGTCATAGGCCGCGACCGCGTACGTCGTCGGGTAGTCGGCCGGGGAGCCGATGGTGCCGCAGGACGGCCCGTCGTTGCCGGCGGCGAAGACCGGCATGATGCCCATCTGCACCCAGCGGTCGACCGCCTCGGTGTAGAAGGGATCGCTGTAGGCGGCGCCCCAGGAGTTGTTGACGACGTGCGGCGCGAGGTCAGGCCGGGGGTTCTGCCAGTTGGCGTCGAAGGGCGCGACTATCCACTGTGCCGCGAGGAGCAGGGCGAGGATGGCGCAGCCGTTGCCCTGGCAGCCACGGGTGGCGATCCAGCGAGCACCCGGGGCGACACCGATGCCGCCGTCGCCGACCATCGTGCCCATCGTGTGGGTGCCGTGGCCGTTGGTGTCGCAGGGGCCGGTGTCCAGCGGGCACTGGCCGTACGGGTCGTACCAGTTGTAGGTGTGGTCGAACGTTCCATCACCGTGGTTGCCCCGATACTGCTCGGCGAGGGCCGGGTGGTCGTACTGGACACCGCTGTCGATGCTCGCGACGACGATGCCCTCGCCGCGCACGCCGTACCCGGACCAGACCTTGTCGGCGCCGATGCTCGCCACGTTCCACTCCACGCCGCCGGCGGCCGCGGCCACCGTGCCGGCGGGCTCCGCCACCGGAGCCGGCAGCGCGTAGGTGCGGGCCGGGGTGACCGACCGTACCTCGGGACGGGCGGCCAGCTCGGCGGCGAGCTTCGCGTCCGCGCCGCTGATGTGCACGGCGTTGACGATCCACAGTGACCGGTGCGGCACGCGGCGCTCGGTGAGCAGGTCGCGCAGCCCGCGCTGGCTGCGCTCGGCCACGTCGACCAGCCGCTGCCGGCCGTACCCGGTGCGCTGCCCGTGCGTCTTGCGAGCGCGGGCTCCGCTCAGGTCGGCGCGTTCCTTGAGCGCCACCACCAGGTCGGCGCGGCGCCCGCCGGCGAGCGCCTGCGCGGTCTCCGGCGCGAGCCCAGGGCCCGGGGTGGCGGCGACCGGTTGTGCCGGCACGGCGGTACCAGCCGCCACGAGGAGCAGGCCGAGCAGGACGCGGCGCACTCCCGTCACCCGACCCGGGTGTCGAGGAACGCGAGCGCCTGGTTGACGGTCTTCCCGGCGAGCTGGTCGAACGCCGCGCGATCCAGCTCCTGGCCGATCCGCTCGGCGAGGGCGCCACCGCCGGCGGCCACGTCGGCCTCGGCGTAGTCGTTCATGAGACCGTTCAGCTCGTCCAGCATCTCCTGGCTGACCACTGTGGAGTCGCCATCCGCCGTGCCGACCGTGCGCAGCGCCGGCTGCAACGTCTGCATGGCGTGCGCGGTGCGCTTCCGCAGCTCGTCGTCGGCGGTCATCAGCTCGATGGCGCGCTGGCCGTAGGTGACGTAGACGACCTCGTAGTACGCCAGGGCGGGCGTGCGCGCCGCCGAGAACAGGTCACGTACGTGCAGCAGCGCGGCGAGCACCGCGTCGACACCGGGTCCCTGCGGGTCGAGGCCGCCAACCCCGGCACCGGCCAGCGACTCGTCCGCGAAGCACGGGCAGTCCTGGCGGGGCTGCTCGAAGACACCGTCCACGCCGACGGCGGTCCACGCGTCGGCGGCCGCCTTCGCCTCGGCGGAGCCCTTGCCGAACAGCTTGTTCGCCGACTCGATGAAGCCGATCCGCGAGTCGGTGAAGCGCGCCCGCTCACCGAGGTACGTGGTCAGCGTCCGGTACGCGATCTGCGCGGCCTTGGTGATGCCGATCTGCTGCGTCAACAGGTAGAAGGCCTTGTTCTGGATGCCGCTGTTGCTGTGCACGCCGCCCCAGTCGGAGCAGCTGGACTTGAAGTCGCTGTAGTGCGCGGGATCGCCGTAGATCGTCGGGTCTGCCATGCTGCGCAGCGCGCCGCCGGGGATCTGGCCACCGACCAGCCAGTCGTGGGCGCCCTTGGCGTAGTTCTCGATCCGCTCGCCGAAGATGTCGGAGAAGCTCTCGTTCAGCGCACCGGACTGATACATGTACCAGAGGCCGGCGCTGTTGAATGTCACGCCGTG
Source organism: Phytohabitans aurantiacus (assembly GCF_027923225.1). Lineage (GTDB taxonomy): Bacteria > Actinomycetota > Actinomycetes > Mycobacteriales > Micromonosporaceae > Phytohabitans > Phytohabitans aurantiacus. The sequence continues at coordinate 60,393 of NZ_BSDI01000018.1, read as the reverse complement.
GGTCAGCTCGTGCGCCACCACGTCCACTGTGGTCATGCCCTCGCCGAACACCATCGTGTCGATGTCGTCGGGGATGAACGCGGCGTTGCGCATGGGCTCGTTCGCCTTGTTCCGCACGCGTACGAACGCGCGCAGGTCGCCGCCCTTGCCGTCGTAGCTGTCCCGCCCGAACTCCGAGTAGTAGTAGTCGTAGGTGGCGCCGAGGTAGTCGTACGCGTCGTCCACGTCGTCGATCCCGGTCGCGCCCTCGCCCTCGGTGCGCTTGGGCAGGATCGGGAGCTCGGTCAGCTTGTTGGCGTCGTAGATCTTGCGGTCTCGCGCGTGCGTCGTCATCGGCATCGCGTACACCAGGCGGCCGCTGCGAGCGTCTACAAAGTACGCGTTGGACAGGCCGTCGGTCAGGTCGGTCAGCCACACCTGCCAGGCCAGCACCGCTGGGGTCGGCTTGTCCGGCTGCGGGTTCGACGGCAGCAGGTAGAGCTTCGCCGGCTCGACGAGACGCCCGTTCGGCATCGCCAGCCGTGCCGTGCGGAGCGCGTCACCGGCGGGCACGGTCGCCTGGGTGCTCTCCACCTTGAGCGCCGGCTCAGCGCCGTTGGTGACGAACTCGACGTACTGGCCGGTGCGGTCCAGGTGGATGCCAACCCGTGAGCCGTAGACGGGCACGCCGCCGACGTGCTGCTCGTACCAGAGGTGCCGTTCGCCGGTGCGGTCGCGCTGCTCCCGCTGCGGGCGCAAGGAGTTGGCCGGGTCGGCGAGGCCAAAGAGGCCGGCGTGCCGGTTCATCCACGCGGGCACGCCGCCGTCCAGCCGGCTCCGGGTGCCCACCATGGACGGTGTGCCGCGCCACGGGTCGTTGGAGACCAGCGGCTCGGCGCCCTGCTCGGTGCGCAGCCGCGCCAACTCGGTGGCGACACCCGGCCGCTTGTACCCGATCCGCGGCTTGCTCGCGCCGCCACCGAAGGGCAGCACGCGGTCGGCGGGCGGCTCGGCCGACGCCAGTACCGCCACGAGCGCGCCGGCCGCGACCACCGCCGCGACGACGGCGGCCCGGCGGCTGCGCGACGCCGTGCGCGGCAGTCCACCGAGGACGTTCGCGGCCAGGATGCCCGCGAAGGCCCACACCAGGGCGGCGGCGGCGAGGGGAACGGTGGGAACCGCCAGCCGCACCAGCGGGTCTCCCGCGAGCGCGGTCCCGGCGGCCGCGAAGGACGCGAGGGTGGTGGCGTACGTGGCGGCGGCCACCGCGACACCGGCCGCGTGCCCGCCGCGCTCCAGCATGGCCCGGGCGCGCACACCAACCACCGCCGCACCGGCGAGCGGGCCGGCGACCAGCAGCGCCAGCGGCGAACCCGCCAGCAGGAAGGTGACCGGGTACAGCCGGCCGCCGATGCCGGCCACCGTCCAGTCGACCGGCGCTCCCGTGCTGGCCGCGACGGCCGCCGCGGTGCCGGCCATGTCGGCGCCGAGGAAGCCGCCGATCTCACCGGCCGCCGTGTCACCGCCCGCCAGCAGCGTGAGGATCGCCCAACACACGCCGATGGTGAGTGCCGCGGCGCCCAACGCCTCGACGCCCACGCGGCACAGACCCGACCACCGACGCACCGGCATGGGCACGCTCCCCGTGAACAAACGTTTGTATAGGTGGCGAAGAATGTGACACGGAGATCATCAGAACCGCAAGTCCACATAGGTCACGGGACGGTAACTCCCCACCGCGCCGGCTAGCCGAGAATCACGTCGCTGCACATGTAGTAGGACTCGTCCTTGTGGCTGGCCTGCCAGATCGTGTAGACGACGTGCCGCCCGGTGCGGGTGCCGGCGTCGACCTGTGCCGTGTAGATGCCGGGCGCGCCCGGTTGGCGACCGGTCGTCGTGACCAGCTCCAGGTCGCTCCAGCGCAACGGCTGGGTGAGCACGTCGTAACCCTGCCGCGTGATGTAGACCTGCAGGAAGTCGGCGCCATGCTTGACCCCGTCGGTCACGGTGAGGGTGAACCGGCGGGGCTTGCTGGCGGCGCGCCACGCACCGGGCTTGTCCATCGCGGCGTAGCGGCCGTTGAACGTGAGCCCGCCGCTGCACAGCTGGCCGTCGGGGATCGCGGCGCGGAAGTTGCCCGCGACACCGGTGCGATTCAACGCGTTCCAGTTCCACATGGCGTTCGGGTTGGCCCGCCACGCCTGCCAGCACATCGGGTCCTCTGTGGCCATGACGGGATTGAGGAAGTCGCTGCCCCACCGGTTGAAGCAGCCGAACACCCGCGAGGGCGGGTCGGTGGCGGAGCCGTGCGCCCCCGCCGGCACGGCCAGCGCGGTCGCGAGCAGCACGCCCAGGAGCCCGGCGGCGCCGAGCAAACGCTTCATTATCAGCCTCCTCACTTATACATTGACGAATAAGAATGTCGGAAACGGTCGGAGGTAGCAAGGAAACATTTACGAAGCCTGTAAGGAGCTATGCATGGAGCTAAATAGGTACTATCTTCGCTCCATGCCACCTCGAGCACGGCGCGCACGCGGGGAGATCGAGAAGCTGCCCAGCGGTTCCCTGCGCGTGCGGGTGTATGCCGGCGTCGACCCGGCCACGAAGAAGCGTCGCTACCTCATGGAGACCGTCCCGGCCGGGCCCGCGGCGCTCCAGGAGGCCGAGGCGGTGCGCACCCGCCTGCTCGGCGAGGTCGGCGCGCGCCGCGGGGTGTCCACTTCCGACACTTCGGCCGCGCGGCAGAGCGAACGCCGCCAGGGCGAGCAGACCGTCGCAGCGATCGCCCGGTTCGCTGGCGTATCGGCGCCGACAGTGTCCAAAGTGCTCAATGGCCGTTCCGGCGTGGCGCCGGAGACCCGGCGGCGGGTCGAGGCGGTGCTGCGCGAGCACGGATACCGCCGCCCGGAAAAGGTCTCACGCGCCGCCAGTATCGAAATCGTCTTCTACGGCATGCAGAGCAACCTGGCGGTCGAGATCATGCACGGCGTGGAGCGGGTCGCGAGCGCCCACCACCTGGCCGTCAGCTTCACCGACGCGGTCCACCAGGCGTCCGAAGGACGCTCCTGGGCACAGGATCTGCTGGCCCGCCGCCCGACCGGCGTCATTGCCGTGCGCATGGGCTTCACCTCCGAGCAGCACGCCCTCCTCGCCGCGAGCGCGATCCCGCTGGTGGTGCTCGACCCGACCGGCGAGCCCGAGCACCCCGTGCCGTCGGTGGGCGCGGCCAACTGGAGCGGCGCGATCGCCGCCGCCCGCCACCTGCTCGACCTCGGTCACCGGCGCATCGCCGTCGTCGCCGGCCCCACCGAGCGGCTGTGCGCCAGAGCCCGGCTCGAAGGCATCCGCGCCGCGCTCGACGCCGCCGGGGCGCCGCTCGACGACCGGCTGGTCCGAATTGGACAGTGGTTCGCTTTCGAAGACGGCCTCAACCACGCCCGCGAGTTGCTGCGCCTGCCCGACCCGCCCACCGCTGTGCTGTGCGGCAACGACCTGCAGGCGTTCGGCGTCTACGAGGCGGCGCGCCAGGCAGGCCTTCGCATCCCTGACGACCTCAGCGTGGTCGGCTTCGACGACATCACATACGCGCGCTGGTGCGGACCGCCGATGACCACGGTGCGGCAGCCGCTGGCAGACATGAGCTCCGCCGCGGCGGAGCTCATCGTCGCCCTCGCCGCCGGGGAGCAGCCCATCCACACCAGGATGGAGCTGGCGACCACGCTCATCGTGCGCGAAAGCACGGCGCCGCCCCGCTAGCCAGTCTCCACAGTGGATGCCGATCGTGCGCACCGGCGGGCCGCGGCGGGCCCGACACCGGCCGCGATGAGAACAGCGGTCGCGGCGGCCTCGCCCGTCGGGTCGTTCCAGCCCGCACCCTCCTTCATCTCCTTCAGGGTGAGCGTCAACGACTCCAGGGCCTGAGCGAGCACGGGCGCGGGCAGGTGGTCGGCGAAAACACCATCGCGCTGGCCCCGCGCGAGGATCGCGAGCGCTTCGTCGCGCACGGGCGCGAGCGCCGCGCGGATTCCCTCTTCGCCGAGAGCGCGGCGCCCGAGCGAGATCAGCATGCGGTACCGGTCACCGGCGGCCCAGACCGCGATGGTCATACGAGCGAACGCGGTGGCCGGGTCGTCACCGGGTCGCCGAGCCGCGGCCGCCGCTTCGGTGACGGAGTCCCTCGCCTCGTCCGCGAGCGCGGCGACGAGCGCCTGCCGGTTCGGAAAGTGTCCGTACAGCGTGCGCCGCACCACGCCCGCCGCCCGAGCGATCTCGTCGAGCGTCGCCTCGGGATCCCGGCTCAACTCCTCGCGGGCGGTCGCCAGGATCCGCGCCCGGTTGGACCGGGCGTGGCTGCGTTGAGGCTGGTCAATCGCCATCGGGGCTCCCATCTGTGTGCTGCGTCTCCATAGTTGCACACCCCTGTGCAAGTACCTATGGTTGCACACAGATGTGCAAGTTTCGGAGGAGAACTCTCATGCCACTGATCGCTTCCACCCCGGTGGACCAGATGGCCGGCCCGTACCGGCGCAGGTGGTGGGCGCTGCTCGTGCTCTGCCTGAGCCTGCTGATCGTCGTCATGGCCAACACGTCGCTGATCGTCGCCGCACCCGACATGACCACCGACCTGGGCCTGACCAGCTCACAGCTCCAGTGGGTGATCGACGGCTACACCGTGCCGTACGCGGCGCTGATGCTGGTGCTGGGCGCGCTCGGTGACAAGTACAGCCGGCGGGGTGCCCTGATCCTCGGCCTGGTGATCTTCGGCGTCGGGTCGGTGCTCGGCAGCCTTTCCGGCACCGCGACGGACGTCATCGTCTCGCGGGCCGTGATGGGCGTCGGCGCGGCGACGATCATGCCGGCGACGCTGTCGCTGCTCGTGGCTTCGTTTCCCCGCCGGGAGCGGGCGCGGGCGATCACCGCGTGGACCGCGACCTCGGGCCTTGCCATCGCACTCGGCCCGCTGACCGCCGGTTGGCTGCTGGAAGACCACGCGTGGGGCTCCACGTTCCTCGTCAACGTGCCGATCGCGGCGCTGGCGATCATCGCCGCGCTGGTCCTGGTGCCGCCGTCGCGGGCCGCCGGGATGGGCCGGCTGGACCTGCTGGGCGGGCTGCTGTCGGTGATCACGGTCGGCTCGCTGGTGTACGGGATCATCGAGGGGCCGCACTTCGGCTGGGGCGCGACGGCGATCGGCGCCATGGTGCTCGCCGGACTTGGCCTCGTCGCCTTCATCGCCTGGGAGCTGCGCCATCCGCACCCCATCCTCAACGTGCGCAAGTTCCGGGACCGGCTGTTCAGCGGCTCAGTGCTGGCCGTGATGATGTTCTTCCTGGGCGCCTTCGGCACCATCTACTACGCGACGCAACACATCCAGTTCGTCCTCGGGTACGGGCCCCTCGCGACCGGCGTGCGGCTGCTGCCGCTGGCGGGCGCGGTGTTCGTGGGGGCGGCCCTGACCGGCCCGGTGACCCGCAAGCTGGGCATCAAGCCCGTCGTGCTCACCGGCATGGCGCTCGGCACGGTCGCCATCTTCCTGCTCACCCGCGTCGACGCCGGCGCCACCTACACCGACTTCCTGCCCAGCTTCGCCCTGCTGGGACTGGCGATCGGTCTGAGCACGGCACCCTGCACCGACGCCGTCATGGCCGCCTTCCCCGAGTCCGAACTGGGCGTCGGCGGCGGCATCAACGACACCGCGATCGAGCTCGGCGGCTCGCTGGGTATCGCCGTCCTCGGCTCGGTGCTGGCCACCTCGTACAAGGACGAACTCGGTACGCAACTCGCCGGCCATCTGCCGTCGACCACGCTCGACACCGCGAAGGAGTCGATCGGTGGCGCCCTGGCCGTCGCGCAACAGGTCGCCCAGAGCCCGCTCGGCGGACCGGAGCAGGCGCAGGCACTGGTGGCGGCCGCCAACGACGCGTTCGCCCAGGCGGTCGCGCACACCAGCCTGATCGGCGGGATCGTCCTCGCCGCCGGGACCGTGCTGGTGGCCTTGATCCTCCCCACCCGCCGCCCCACCCCACCCACCCGTACCGAGCCCGCGACTGCCGCACCCGCCCCTAGTGCGTCCACGCCCAGCGCCGCGGTCGGCACGCCCGCCGGCGCGGCGGGCACGGCCCGCACGCCCAGCAGCGCGGCGGGCACGGCCCGCACGCCCAGCAGCGCGGCGGGCACGGCCCGCACGCCCAGCGGCGTCGATCAAGGGCAAATGCACGTGGTTTGATCGCTTTTCCGCGTGCGTTCGCCCTTGATCGATGCGATCTCCCTTGATCAGCGCTCGGCGGAGGCGCGGTTCGGGGAAAGTGCGGCCTCGGACGCGGTCCGATGCCGCACTTTCCGCGAAGTCGCGGCCTCAGCCGCCGTCGCCCAGCGAACCGCCGTTGCGGCCACGGTTGTCGATCACGACGATCCCGGCGCCAGCCCACCTGCCGTTGCGCCGCTGGACCCGGCGGCGCCGAGCCACGCGGTCGAGCTGGTCCCGCGGTGGCGGGACATCACGGTTGTCTTGCACTTCGTCCATGCGTCCCCACACCTCCATCAGCGAACCGTTACCTTTGGCAACGGACACGGGACTCGGGGGGATCAATGCGAATGCCACGGATCGTCGCGCGTATGGAAGAGGTCCGGCTCAGCCGCCGCCGGTTACTGGTCAGCGCCGGTTCGGGCGTGCTGGGCATCGCCGTGGTGAACACGCTGGCAGGGTGCTCGAGCTCGGACGAGCCGAATGACGATGCAGGCACACCGAGCACCGGCTCCACGGGCTCGACCGGCGGGGCGATTCCCGGTAACTGGCAGCGCGTCGACCTGTCCTTTGTCTCCGCATATGTACTGGTCCGCGGCGGCGAGGTGGCCGTGGTCGACTTGGGCACCGCGGGCTCGGCCGACTCGATCGAGGCTGTGCTGAAGGGCGCCGGCACCGGTTGGGACGCCGTGAAGCACGTCATCCTGACCCACTATCACTCCGACCACGCCGGCGGCCTGTCCGAGGCGGCTCCCCTGGTCTCCGCTTCGCTGTACGCCGGTGCGGCCGACGTCCCATCCATCAAATCCACGAAGCCGTTGAAGCCGCTCAGCGACGGCGACGACATCTTTGGGCTGCAGATCATCGGCACACCGGGGCACACCGCGGGGCACGTGTCCGTCTTCGACCCATCGACCGGCGTACTGGTGGCCGGCGACGCGCTGCGGGCGACCTCCGGCCTCGAAGGGCCCGACGCGAAGTACACCGCTGACATGGCGCAGGCGGCGGCCTCGGTGCGCAAACTGGCCGCGCTCGACATCAAGACAATCCTGCCTGGACACGGCGCACCCGTGACGACCGGCGCCGCCGACGCGTTGACGAAGCTCGCCGAATCCCTGAAGTAAGCAGGGCGGTGTGGATATCCGCACCCCTGTTCGGCGGTCGCCTTCATGGTCGACACGCCGATCGGTTCGTACCGTTGTTGCATGATCAATACGTTGACCAGCCAAACCGAGCCGCCGGAGGGCGGTCTGGTCGGCTTCGTGACCGACCTGGTGGAGCGGCTCGGCGGGCCTGGCGCGGGTCTGGCGGTGGCGCTGGAAAACCTGTTTCCGCCGATCCCGAGCGAGGTCATCCTGCCGCTGGCCGGGTTCGCGGCGAGCCAGGGCAAGATGAACCTGTTCAGCGCCATCGCCTGGACCACCCTCGGCTCGCTTCTCGGTGCCCTGGCGCTGTACTACATAGGCGTCGCGCTCGGACGTGACCGGGTCCGGGCGATCGCGGCGCGGCTGCCGCTGGTCAAGCTGGCCGACGTCGACCGCACCGAGGCGTGGTTCGTCAAGCACGGCGGCAAGGCGGTCTTCTTCGGGCGCATGATTCCCATCTTCCGCAGCCTGATCTCGATCCCGGCCGGCGTGGAGCGGATGCCGGTGGCGAGGTTCCTGCTCTACACCGCGCTGGGCAGCCTGATCTGGAACACCGTCTTCGTCATGGCCGGCTACCTGCTCGGAGACAACTGGCACATTGTCGAGTCCTACGCGGGCACACTGCAGAAGCTGGTCATCGTCGCCTGCGTGCTCGCTGTCGGATACTTCGTCGGCTCACGCCTGCTCAGGGCCCGCCGGAAGCCCGCCGAAGAACCGATCACGCCGGTCCGCGGCGGGCGCGGCACCCTGTACGGCACCCCGCGCCGCCCCGACGACGCCTAGAAGATCCACTTCAAAAGATGCCGAGCTACCGCGACGTCCGCGGCGGTCCATGCCGTTGCTCCCGCGGCCTCACCCACCGCGCCCACACGACCCGCCCGCACGTAGCAGCGAAATCCCTGATGTCGCTGGCCCTGCGCGGTGCGCGGCGCGCGGGGCACGCTCGCGGGGCGCGGTGCGCGGTGCGCGGTGCGCGGTGCGCGGTGCGCGGTGCGCGGTGCGCGGTGCGCGGTGCGCGGTGCGCGGTGCGCGCCGATCAAGGGCATTCGCATGGATCAAGGGCAAATGCACGCGGAAATGAGATCGAGCCACGTGCATTCGCCCTTGATCGGCGGGAACGGCGTGGCGACACGCCGTGCCCGGCTGGCCTGGGGACGGACGCACGCGGAGAAGAGATCCAACCATGTGCGTTTGCCCTTGATCGGCGAGCAGGGGCGTGGCGACGCGCCGTCACAGGCGGGCGGCGGCGTCGCGGAGGACGGGGCGTGGGCTGGGTTGTCCCTCTTTCAGCCACCTGCGGGTGGCCGCAGAGCCGGGCTTCTTGATCGGCGGGCCGAGGGGGCGAGCGGGTGGTGGTTAGACGGACATTGCCGCCGCTCGGCCGGCGGAGCGGCCGGAAAATAGGCAGCCGCCCAGGAATGTGCCTTCCAACGCGTTGTACCCGTGCGCGCCACCGCCACCGAATCCAGCCACCTCCCCCGCCGCGTACAGGCCGGGGATCGGCTGACCGTCCTCGCCCAGCGCCCGCGAGTCGAGATCGGTCTGGATGCCGCCGAGCGTCTTGCGGGTCAGGATGTGCAGTTTTACCCCGATCAGCGGCCCGGCGGCCGGGTCGAGCAGGCGGTGCGGCGGTACGGCGCGGCCGAGGCGGTCGCCGATGTACCGGCGGGCGTTGCGGATGCCCTGGATCTGGGAGTCCTTGCTGAACGGGTTTGCCACCTGAAGGTCGCGTGCCTCGATCTGGGCACGGATCGCGGCGGCGTCGAGCAGCGGCTCTTCGGTCAGCTTGTTCATGCCGGCGACCAGCTCTTCGACGGTGTCGGCGACCACGAAGTCCGCGCCGTGCCGCTTGAACGCCTCGACCGGGGCGGGCGCGCCCTTGCCGAGTACCCGCTCGCGCAAGAATGCCCGGCGATTCTTGGCGGTGATGTCCGGGTTCTGTTCGGAGCCGGAGAGCGCGAACTCCTTCTCGATGATCCTCTGCGTCAGGATGAACCACGAGTGGCCGTACCGCGCGATGTCCGGTGTCGTACGCAGATGCTTGAGCGTGCCGAGCGTGTCGTATCCGGGCAGGCACGTGCCGGGCAGCCGCCGGCCGAGCGCGTCGAACCACATCGACGACGGGCCGGGCAGGATGCGGATGCCGTGGCCGGGCCAGATCGGGTTCCAGTTCTGGACGCCTTCGGTGTAATGCCACATCCGGTCGCGGTTGACGAGCCGCACGCCCGCGCCGGCGGCGATGTCGAGCATTCGTCCGTCCACATAGGCCGGTACGCCGGTCACCATTTCGGCTGGCGGCTGCCCGAGCCGCTCCGGCCAGTACCGGCGCACGATGTCGTGGTTGGCGCCGATGCCGCCGGTGGTGACGATGACTGCCTGAGCGGTCAGTTCGAACTCGCCCGCACTGTCGCGATTGGACGGTACGCCGCGCGCTGCTTCGTCGGGCGCCAGCACGGTGCCGCGTACGCCTGTCGCGGCGCCGCCCGAAAGCACCAACTCGTCGACGCGGTGGCGGTGGTAGAAGCGGAGCAGCCCGGCGTCGGCGGCCCGCTGCGCGGACGCCACGAAGGGGGCGACCACGCCGGTGCCAGTACCCCAGGCAACGTGGAATCGCGGCACGGAGTTGCCGTGCCCGTCTGCCCTCAGCGCGCCTCGCTCTGCCCATCCCACTGTCGGCAGAAACGTCACGCCGTGGCCCAGTAGCCACGAGCGCTTCTCCCCCGCGGCGAACTCGACGTACGCGCGCGCCCACTTCGCGGCCCACGCGTCCTCGCCGTCCAGCCGGTCGAAGCCGGCGCTGCCCTGCCAGTCGGACCACGCCAGTTCGAGCGAGTCGCGGATCCGCAGGCGGCGCTGTTCGGGCGTATCGACCAGGAAGAGTCCGCCGAACGACCAGAAAGCCTGCCCGCCGAGGTTGGCGGCGTTTTCCTGGTCGACCAGCGCGACGGTCCGCCCGGCGGCGGTCAGCTCGTGCGCGGCGACCAACCCGGCCAGTCCCGCGCCGACGACGATCACATCAGCGTCCACGCGCGCAGCCTAACTCCCCGAGATCAAGGCCCTCCCGCGATCAAGGCCATTCGCGTCGATCAAGGGCGAACGCACGCGGAAAAGAGATCCAACCACGTGCATTCGCCCTTGATCGACGGGCGCAGCGCACGGGCGCAGCGCGCCAGCGCCCGCATGTGCACGCACGGGCGCGTGCACATGCGGGCGCGGCGCGGCGCGCGAGGTGGCAGGCTGGCAGGCGTGGATGGGACGGGCATGCGCCGGGTCGCGACGCCTGCGCTGATCGTGCTGGCGGTCGCGGCGGCCTACGCGCTCGGCTCGGGCTGCTCGTGGCTGCTCTTCCGCGCTTCCGAGGCGGGCGCCGTGTTCTTTCCACCCGCTGGCGTCACGCTGGGCGCGCTGCTGCTGGTCCGGCGCCGCCGCTGGCCGTGGGTGCTGCTCGCGGCCGGCGCCGTGGAGCTCACGGTCGACCTGTGGCAGGGGCTCACACCGGCGGCGGCCACCGGTTTCGTGCTCACCAACACCGTCGAGCCGCTGGTCGGCGCGGCCCTGTTCCGGCGGTTCGTGCCGGGACACATCGACCTGACGCGGCGCCGCGACGCGATCGCGTTTCTCACCTGCGCGGTCGGCGCCGGCCCGATGGTGGGCGCGCTCATCGGCGCCACCACCAGCGTGATGACCGAAGACGCCAGCTGGTGGGCGGCCTTCGGTCGGTTCTGGGCGGGCGACGGCCTGGCCGTCCTGACGCTCGGCGCCGCCGTGGTCGGGCTGGGATCGCTGCGCGGCGGGACACGGCTGCGGCGCCTGGCACGCGCCGCCGCGGTTTTGGGCGCGATCGCGGTACTGACGGTGGTCGGCTTCTGGCCGCGTGACGTCCCACTGATCTACCTTCCGGTACCGGTGCTGCTGGCCCTCGCCTTCTGGGGGCGCGTGCCGACGGTGGGGGCGGCCGGATTCGTGATGGCGTTCGCCGCGAACCTCCAGAGCGCCGCCGGGCACGGACCTTGGGCGGGCATGGAGCACGCCTCCCTCCAGGTGTACCTGGCGTTCGTCGTGCTGGGCGGCTACGTGCTGGCCATCGCGGTGGCCGAGCGCGACCGGGCGCGCGCCCAGTCGCGGCGCGAGCTCGAAGCCAGGCAGCGCCTTCAGGCGCTGCAAGCGGTGACCGCCGGCCTGTCGACCGCCGCGACCTCCGAGCAGGTGATCCGGGTACTGGTCGACCAAGGCGTCGGCATCGTGGCTGACCACGGTGGTGTGGCTATCGCCGACCGCTCCGGCGAGCACGTGCGGATGTGGGCGACGGGTGTGGTGCCGACGACGGTGGTGGGGCGGTACGCCGAGGTGCGGCTCGACGCGGGCGAGCCGCTGCCGGTCGTCGACGTCGTGCGCACCGGTGAGCCGATCGTCCTGGCGTCGCTCGACGAGATCTCCACGCGGTACCCCCTGCTCATCGCGGATGACACCGGCACCACCCGCAGCCTGCTGGTGGTACCGGTGCGGGTGGGCCAGCGCAGCATGGGCGCGCTGGCGTTCGGGTTCGACCGGGACGGCGCGATCAGCCCGGAGGTGGCCTCGGTCGCGCAGACCCTCGCCGAGCTGGCCGGACAGGCCATCGAGCGGGCGTCGCGGTACGAGGCGGAGCACGAGACGGCGCACCGGCTCCAGCAGTCGCTGCTGCCCGACATCGCGCCGCACCTGCCGGGCGTCTCGGCCGCCGTGCGATACCGGCCGGCCGAGCGCGGGCGGGACGTCGGCGGTGACTGGTACGACGTGTTCGAGCTGCCCGGCAACCGGGTGGGCATCGCGGTGGGTGACGTGGTCGGTCACGGGCTGCCGGCCGCCATCTCGATGGGCCGGCTGCAGCAGTCGTTGCGGTCGGCGGCCCTGACCGGCGCGGGTCCGGCCGAGGTGCTGGAGGCGCTCGACACCGCGTCGGCGTCGATCGCCGGCGCCGACTACGCGACCGTCGGCTACGCCGAGTACAGCCCGATCGAGCGGACTCTCACGTACAGCTGCGCCGGGCACCTGCCGCCGCTGCTGGTGGTCGACGGCAGCGCTCAGTACCTGGACGGCGGCCGGTCGCAGCCGCTGGGGCTGAGCAGCCGGGCCCGCGCCCAGGCGCAGGTGGTGGCGCCCCCGACGGCGATGCTCGTCTGGTACTCGGACGGGCTGATCGAGCGCCGGCACCAGGTGATCGACGTGGGCCTCGACCGGCTGGCGACCGCCGCGAGCGAGCTGGCCGGCGCCGACCCGCAGGCGTGGTGCGACCAGCTGCTGCGGGCGATGACGCACGGATACACGGTCACCGACGACATCGTGGTCGCCTGCCTGTACCTGGACGGTCCCACCTCGGGCGCCGCCGGTTCCGCGCTGCGGCTGCGCCTGGTGTCGCCGGACGACCTGGCGCCGACCCGGCGGACGCTGCGAGGGTGGTGCGCCCGCCAGGATCTGTCCGAGGACGAGACCGACGCGCTGTTGCTGGCTTGCAACGAGGCGCTCAGCAACGCCCTCGAACACGCGTATCGCGGCCTGCCCGCGGGCCCGGTGGCCCTCAAGGTGGTCCGCGTCGACCGCCGGCAGGTACGCGTCGAGGTGTCCGACCGGGGCCGGTGGCGCGCCAACTCGTACCACGACGCGGAGCGGGGCCGGGGCCTCAACCTCGTCAACAAGCTGGCGCGCCGCGTGGTCGTCGACCTGAGCGACAGCGGCACCCGGGTGACGATCACCCTGCCGACAGGCTGACCGCCTCGTCGAGGAGTCGCTCCAGGGCGGCGCGGGTCGGCAGGTGTGCCAGCAGGTGGCGGACGCTGCGGTCCTGGTACCGGCGGATCTCCTCGTCGCGGGCGGTGAGGGCGTGGTCGAGCTGGCCCGCGACGTAGTTGGCGAGGCTGGTGACCGCGCCGGCGAACATGCCCATGCCGAGCGGCGGCAGCGTGCCCGCCACCGCGCGGTACCCGTCGAGGAGCGCGCGGGCCCCGGCGGTGTTGACGCCGCCGTTGGGGTTGATGGTCCAGTGCGTGAGCGCGTCGCCCAGCTCCCAGCTCGGCGGCTGGCCGCCGGCGTGCTCCCACCCCACGACGGCGAGGCGGCCGTCGGCGGCCCGGCGCGCGTTGTTCGGGCCGAGGCTGTTGTGGCACAGCACCGGCGGCGCGTCGCTCAGTCCAGGCGCCGCCGGCCCCGCAACCGAGTCGAGATCCTCCAGTGTGGACACCGCATCGGCGAGCGCGGCCGCCCAGGGCGCGCCTTTGGCCCCAGCGGTCTCGGCCATCTCGGCCCAGCCGCGCGCGGCGAACCGCATCGTGTGCCAGGGGCTGATGCGGTCGACGGGCAGCGCCAGCCCGTGCACCGTCGCCAGGATGCGGCCCAGTTCGCGGGTGAGCGTGGCGCTGACGGGGGCAGACAGCGGCGGGCCGGAGCGCAGCCACCGGTTCACCCGCCAGCTGTGGTCGCCGATCGACTCCACGATCGCGCCGGAGCCACTGCGTACCGGGGCCGGGAGCAGTACGCCGGCACCCACCGCCGCCTCCTGGAGGGCGACCTCGGTCTCCACGTCGACGATGGGTATCCAGGTGTCGGTCGTGCGGACCGCCCAGCGACCGCGATCTGTTTCGAGCGACCAGCGGCGGCCGATCTCGTCGGCCCGCGCCACCGACCGCATGGAGCCGGTGACCTGACCGAGGTCGTACCGGGCGGCGATGTCCCGCGCGAGCGCCGGGTCGGCCACGTCTGCCCGGCCCTGCTGGCGGTCGACCTCGGCCTTGAGCTCGGTCCAGCCGGCGAAACCGTACTGTTCGGCCAGTGATGCCTGCGCGTCGGCCAGCGCGGCCGACGGGTCGGAGTCGCGGAGGCCGGCCAGCAGATCCTTGGCCTGCTGGCGCAGGTGGTCGAGGTTGGGATTGTCAGGGAGCGTCTTCACGGAGGCACCTCTCACCCAGAGTCTTGACGACAAGGGTTGGCTTCGAGCCTTCCGGCGGACCGCGGCGCGCTCCCCAACGCGCTGCTGGCAGCCTAACGCACGACCTCGATCACCGTCATGCCGTCGTGGCAGCGGACGGTGACCGAGGCCGTTGTTCACGCGCCTACTTGGCGGCCTTCTGGAGTGCGGCCCAGTACTGGTCGAGCGTCTGCGGCGCGCCCCACGCCGCCGACATCTCCGCCGTCTCGGCGTGCACGCCGACCATCGCCTTGTCGGCGACGCCCTGCATCCACAGGCCGTCGGGGAAGGCCAGGTACAGCGGATCGCCGGCGGCCACACCCTTCGGCCGGACGACGCTGACGCCCTTGGCCGGTGCCCATGCGCTGATGTCGTCGAGCACCGCGACGACCTTCAGGTTCTGGGCGGCCTTGGCCAGCTGCGCGACGTCTGCGGACGAGGTCGCGTTGAGCTGCGCGTAGACCGTGCTACCGGCGGCCGCGGTGCCCTTCAGCGCCGAGTCGACCCGGATCGCGATCGTCACGTAGGGCGCGGAGCGGCCGGCCTGGCCCGCCTTGCTGTAGCTGATGCCGTCGGTGACGCCGACGAGCGTGCCGCGGACGATGAGCTCGCTCGCGGCGACGGCCGCCGCCGGGCTGGCCAGCTTGTCGTAGTCGATGTCCAGGCCGCGGGCGACGCCGGCGGCGAGTTGGGTGGCCGAGGAGGTGTCGGCCGCCTGGGCCTCAGGGGCGGCCCCGGTGGTGGCGGACCGGTCACCGGCGCAGCCAGTGAGTGCGAGGAAGGCGGCCGCCGTGGCGGCGGTCATCGCGATCGCGTATCGCTTGAACATTTCTCACTTCCTTTCTGGTGCGACCGGTCAGAACTGCGCGTTGATGTGGGAGATGTCGTGCGCGTCGTACCGGCGCCAGATGATGTCCAGGCTGGGGATCTCGCCGGAGATCATGGCGCAGTTGTGCGCGGCCGGGGAGTGGTGACCAAGACCGATCGTGTGTCCGATCTCGTGCACCGACGTCTTGTCGCGGTCGGCGATGTCGTTGTCGCCGATGTCGATCTGCGCGAAGTCGATCCTGACGTCCGCCGAGTCACAGACGGATCCCGAGAAGACGATGCATTCCGCCTGGCCGCGGATGGTGCCGGCCAGATCGAGCGACCACCACCAGACGTCGGTGGTGCTGGCGCTGCACGCGCCCAGGTTGGAGATGGTCATGTCGGTCGTGCTGTCGAGGATGCTCATCGCGTACGTTCCCGTGCCCGGGTCGATGCTGCTGGAGAATCCCGCGGTGAAGCAGTACGTGTGGAGCCCGCTGTCGGGCAGCCAGGTTTCCGGGTACGGAGTCGCGCTCGCCTGACCTGGCAGGAACAGGCTTCCCGCCGCGGCGGCGATGATCGCGATTACCGCGATCCTGAATCGACGCATGTGGCCCTCCCCCTTTGATGCGAACAGCCGATTGGCTGCCGAGAACGATGACACCAAAGGGAAAGAGATCGACATTAATCAGTCCTCGATCGGACCATTTAATGAATCCTGTCAATATTGACTCATTCGAAATAGTCGCTACGCCAAACTAACGAAGGGTTGCCACGAGGATTCTGGACATGTAGTGTCCAGGTATGCGGATGAGCGAAGGCGTCGAGTGGGCATTGCACAGCTGCCTCAACCTGACCTGGCTGCCGCCCGACCAGGCCGTCCCGACCGCCAAGCTGGCCGAGTTCTACGAGCTGCCCGCGGCATACCTCAACAAGCAGCTCCAGGCCCTTGCCCGCGCGGGCATCGTCTCCTCGACACCTGGCCCGCGTGGCGGCTTCCGGCTCGCGCGCAGCCCGGAGTCGATCACACTGCTCGACGTGGTCGTGGCCATCGAGGGCGCCGACGAGGCGTTCCGCTGCGAGCAGCTGCTCAAGCGAGGCCCGGGCGCCGATCCGGCAGTCGACTACCGGCAGGCGTGCCTCGTCTCCCGGGCGATGCGCCGCGCCGACCTGGCCTGGCGCCGCGAGCTGGCCGAGCAGACGCTCGCCGACCTCAAGGCCGAGGTCGAGCGCCACTACCCCGCCACACCCAGCAACACCGCCAACAGGTTCGCGGCCCTGCGCGCCTAAGGTCGTCAAGCCCTTCCCGAGGGAAGGGTTTTATTCGGAGGAAATTCTAGATGTCTAGTATCCAGGAATCGCTGAAGTCCGCCGTCCGCGGCAACGTCTGGCTGCCCGGCGAGCCCGGCTTCGACAACGTCCGCCGCCCATGGAACCTCGCGATCGAACAGCCCGTCGCCGCCGTCGTCGAGGCCGCCGACGCCGACGACGTGGCGGCGCTCGTCCGCCACGCACGCGCCGCCGGCCTGGGCGTCACCACCCAGCCCAACGGCCACGGCGCCACCGGCGGCACGGACGGCACGATCCTGCTGCGGACCGGCCGTCTGGACGCACTGCACGTCGATCCGGTCACCCGCCGCGCCCAGGTTGGTGCGGGGGTACCGTCGGGCCGGCTCCAAGCCGCCACGGCGGAACACGGCCTGACCGGGCTGCCCGGCAGCTCGCCCGTCGTCAGCGTCACGGGTGTCGCGCTCGGCGGTGGGCTGAGCTGGTTCGGCCGCGCCCACGGGTGGGTCGCCGACAGCGTCACGGCGTACGAGATAGTCGACGCCACCGGCGAGCGGCGACGGGTGACCGCCGAGACCGAATCGGACCTGTTCTGGGCTCTACGCGGGGCTGGCGGCGACTTCGCAATCGTCACCCAGCTCGAGCTCGCCCTGCATGCCGCACCCAGCCTCTACGGTGGCCGGACACTGTGGACAGCCAAGCACGCCCCGGCGGCTCTCGACGCCTACCGGCAGATCACCGCCCACGCGCCGGACGAGCTGACCGTATGGTTCGACCTGCTGCACTTCCCCGGTGCGGACCCGATGGTGGCGATCGACGCCACATACCTGGGCGAGGAGACCGAAGCGCGCGACCTGCTGGCGCCGATCGACCGCCTTCCCCAGCCGCTGGCCGACACCCGGCGGGTCATGTCCGTCGCCGAGCTCGGCTCCATCACCGCCGAACCCACCGATCCCAGCGCCGGACTGTCCCGCGCCGAGCTGCTGACCACACTGGACGACGCGGCCGCCGAAACGCTTCTGTCAGAACCGATCGCGCCGCTACTCAGCGTGCAGCTCCGCCATCTCGAAGGCGCGTTCGCGCAGCCGTCGGACAGCCCGCACGGGCCGCTGACCGAGCCGCACGCGCTGTACCTGTTCGGCATCCCGACCGACCCGGAAGCCGTCATCGGCAAGCAGCGCGCACTGGCGGAAGCGCTGCCGACGAGCGGCCGCAAGCCGTTCACGTTCCTCAACCCCGACGAGACGGTCGCCGACGCCTTCAGCCCGGACGTGGTGACCCGCCTCCGCGAAATCAAGCACGCGAACGACCCGACCAACGTCTTCCGCTCCAACTTCCCGGTGATTTCGTGACCAGAGCGGCGGTCGCGGGCTATTCGGCGCCGAACTGGAGGCTCCAGGCGTCGATGGAGCCGGTGTTGCCGGTCACGGTGTCTCGAACCTGGAGTGCCCAGCCGCCGCTCGCCAGCTCCGTCGAGGCGTCCACCCAGTACGTCGCGCGCACGTGGTCACCGGTGTCGCCGTCCGGGACATCCTCCAGCAGGTACGCCGTGCCATCGGGCGCCACCAGGTGCAGGACCAGGTCGCCGCGGTTGGGGTGCTTGACGTCGACGACGACGCGCAGGTTGGCCGGAGCGTTGCCTGTACGCCCGGTCACCTGGACACCGCTGGTGGCGACCGATCCACCGTCCATGATGGACACGTCGATGGCGTTGTGGTACTTGGTCGGTGCGGGGAAGGTCAGGCTCCAGCCGTCGATCAGCCCGGTGTCGCCGATCGCCGCATCGACCACCCGCAGCCGCCAGACGCCGTTGGCGAGTTCGGCCGACGCGTTCACCGCGTACTCCTTCACCACATCATCGCCGTTGCCGGAGCCCGTGAAGTCTTCGAGCGGATACCCGGTGCCGTCCGGGGCCACCAGGTGCAGAGACAGGTCGCCCCGCTGCGGGTGCCGGAGGGTGACTCCCACGCGTAGCCCCGATGGAGCCGCACCGGAAAGGCCCGCGATCGAGACCGTCGATTCGACCGTGCCACCGTCCACGATGGCCACGTCGTCGCCGTTTTCGAACCGGGTGCCGGGCACGGCCGGCTGCAGGCTGCCGAGGCTCAGGCTCCAGCCGTCGATGCTGCCGGTGTTTCCGGTGACCGTGTCGGCGACGCGCAGCCGCCAGTACCCGTTGGCTGTCTCGGCCGAGCCGTTGACCTGGTAGGTGGCGAACACGTTGTCGCCGGTATCCGAGTTCGGGAAGTCCTCCAGCAGGTACGCCGTGCCGTCCGGCGCGAGCAGGCGCAGGATCAGGTCTCCCCGGTTGGTGTGTTTGAGGTCCACGGCGACCCGCATGTCGGCGGGCGCGTTGCCGGCGATGCCGGAGACCTGCACGCCGCTGTCCACCGACGAGAACCCGTCATCGATGATCGCCACGTCGGTGCCGTTGGCGAACTTGTTAACCGGCCCGATGAGCGGTGGCGTCTGACTCACCGGCGACCACAGGCTCCACGAGGTGATCTGCACCGTGCCGCTCGTGCTGTTGCGCTGCACCGACAGTTTCCACGAGCCGTTGGCCACCTCCGCGGAGGCGTCCACGGTGAACGTACCCGCCATGGTGCTCGCCCCGTCGTGCACGACATACGCCGTGCCGTCCGGCGCGACCAGGGATATCTTCAGTTCCCGCAACCAGGTGTACGTGGTGCCGACCGTCAGGCGCAGGTCGCCTGGGGTGTTGCCGGGCACGCCGGTCACGTCCAGGTAGGACTCGCCGGTCACGCCGTAGGTGACGCCGTCGACGGTGAATCCGGCGCGCGTCACGCGCGGCCAGGCGACCGGTGGTGCGGGCGCCCCGGCGGGCGCGGCGGCGAGGCTCCAGGCGTCGAGGTGGCCCACGTCGCCCCAGATGTTGTCGCGGATGCGCAGCTGCCACACTCCGTTCGCTGTCTCCGCCGACCCGTTGAACGTGTAGGTACGGACGAGGTCGTCGACGTCTCCGGTGCCG
Source organism: Phytohabitans aurantiacus (assembly GCF_027923225.1). Classification (GTDB taxonomy): domain Bacteria; phylum Actinomycetota; class Actinomycetes; order Mycobacteriales; family Micromonosporaceae; genus Phytohabitans; species Phytohabitans aurantiacus. Next base: position 41,002 of record NZ_BSDI01000018.1, on the reverse strand, counting down.
GTGAGGTCCTCCAGCAGATACACGGTGCCGTCCGGGGCGACGAGGTCGAGCCTCAGGTCGCTGCGGTGCGGATGGCGCAACGCCACCGACACCTGCCAGTTCCTGGGCGCCATCCCGGTCAGCCCGGCGACGGTGACCGGCGACTCCATCGTGGCGTAGTCCGGGATCGTCATGTCGGTGCCGTTCTCGACCCGCCACCCGTCCGGAAGCACCGCCTGCGCGCTGGGCAGCAGTTGGATGCTCCAGCCGTCGATGGTGCCGGCGTTGCCCGTCTTCGTGTCCACCACCACGAGATCCCAGTAGCCGTTGAAGCGCTGCGCGACGCCGGGCACCGTGTACGTCTTGAAAACGTCGTCGCCGGTGTCGCTGTCGGGGATGTCCTCAAGGGGGTACAGCACCGCGCCGTCCGGAGTACGCAGCGTCAGTCTCAGGTCGCCCCGGTTGGGATGCCTGATGTCGACGGCCACCCGCAGGTCGTGTGCCGCGGTGCTGACGATCCCGCTCACCTGGGCCGAGCTCGTCGCCGGTGACCAGGCGTCGTCGGGGATCGCCTCGTCGGTGCCGTTGGCGAACTTGGTGGCCGGACCGGCCGGCGTCGCCTGGTGGTTGACCGGCGAGTAGAGGCTCCACGCGGTGATCGATACGCTGCCGCTGCTGCTGTTGCGCTGCACCACCAGCTTCCACGAGCCGTTGGCCACCTCGGCCGACGCGTCCACGGTGAACGTACGCGACATCGTGCTCGCCCCGTCGTGCACGACGTACGCCGTGCCATCCGGCGCGACCAGCGAGATCTTCAGCTCGCTCACCCAGTAGTACGAGGTGTCGACCGTCAGCCGCAGGTTCGCTGGCGCGTATCCGGACACCCCGCTCACCTGCGCGTATCCGGTGCCTGTCGTGCCGTACCCGCCAGTTTGTACGGCGAATGCCGCACCGCGCTGTTCCGGCCAGGCCACTGACGGCGCGAGTATCAGGCCCCACGACTCGATGGCGCCGGTCTCACCGGCGACCGCGTCCTCGACGCGCAGTTTCCAGGTGCCGCCCACCGTCTTGCCGCCGGCGTCGACCGCGAACGTGGCGGGCAGCGCGGGTTTCCTGTCGTGCAGCCGGTACGCGGTGCCGTCCGGCGCCACCAGCGTGACGACCAGTTGCTCGGGCTTGGGATGGGCGATCCTCGCCTGCACCCGCAGGCCGTTCGGCACGTTGCCCGCGACCCCGGATACGGTCAGCGGGCTCTCCGCGGCTGCGACATCGGCGATCGGCACGCGCACATTCGTGCTGGCCGGCGGGAAGTCCGACGTGGACAGGCTCCACGCGTCGATGATGCCGGTGTCGCCCCAGACCGCGTCGAGTACCCGGAGCTTCCACACCCCGTTGGCGATTTCGGAAGACGCGTTGAACGTGTACGTCTTGGCGAGGTCGTCGGCGTCTTCCGTGGTGGTGAGGTCTTCCAGCAGGTATCCGGTGCCGTCGGGCGCCTGGATGTACAGGGCAAGGTCGCCGCGGTGCGTGTGCTTGATGTCGACCGATACCCGCCAGTCCTTCGGGCCCATGCCGGTCAGGCCGGTCACCGTGACGGGTGACTCGGTCCAGCCGTCGTCGACGATCGGCACGTCCGCGGTGTTTTCCGCTTTCCAGCCGGCGGGCAACGTCGCCTGCGCGCTGGGCAGGATTTGGATGCTCCATTCGTTGATGACTCCGGCCCACTCGGTGCGGGCGTCGAGCACCCGCAGGTACCAGATGCCGTTGGGCAGCCGTGCCACACCGGATACGGTGTACGTCTTGCGCACGTCCTCCCCGGTGTCGGTGTCGGGGATCTCCTCCAGCAGATACGTGGTGGAGCCGGCCGGGTCCTGCAACTCCAGGCGCAGGTCCCCCCGGTTGGGGTGACGGATGTCGACCGCGACGCGCAGGTCGTTGGCGCCGGTGCCCGGTACGCCACAGGCGTCGACCGCACTGGTGGTGTAGTACTCGTCGATCGCGATGTCGGTGGCGTTGGCGAACTTGGTCTCGGGCGCGGTCGGCGACGCCTGGAGGTTGATGGCGGATGACAGGCTCCATCCGGTGACGGTGGGCGCACCGCTGATGCTGGTGTGCTTGATACGCAGCGTCCACACCCCATTGGCCGGCGAGGTGCCGGCGTTCACGAAGAAGCTCTTCTTGAGGTCGTAGGGGTCGCCCGGCCGCCCGCAGGCGTCGACCGGCGGCTGCGACGGCGGCAGGGCGCCGTCGTGCAGCAGGTACTCCCGGTTGTTCGGCCCGATCAGCGTCACGTGCAGGTCGCCGGCGTACGCATAGCTCTTGTCGATCGTGACCTGAAGGTTCGACGGCGCGTTGCCCGGAATACCGGAGACGGTCACGCTGCGGCTGGTCGTGCTGTTGTTGGCCACCGTGAAGCCGGAGCCGGCGACCTTGGGCCAGGGCACGGCCGGCCCGGGCTCGTTGCTCACGGGCGCGGCGAGGCTCCAGCGTTCGATGGTGCCGGTATCGCCGAGGACCCGGTCCACCACGCGCAGTTTCCACGTGCCGTTGACGAGCCGGCCGGAGGCGTTGAGCCAGTACGTCTTCTCGAAGTCGTCGACGTCGCCGCCGCCGGTGAGGTCCTCGAGCAGGTAGTCGGTGTTGTCGGGTGCGATCAGCCGCAGCTGGAGGTCGCCTCGGTAACTGTGGACTATCTTCACGGATACCTGGAGCGTGCCGGCCATGTCCGCGGTGAGGCCGCTCACCACCAGCGGGCTATCCACAGTAGACAGGTCATCGATCCTGGTGGGCTGTTCCTGCCTGATGATGGGATGGTCGATCCCGGCGAGCCTCACGATGTCTTCTGGCGAGGTCGTGTGAGGGCTGAGCGTCACGTCGTCGACCGCGCCGGCGAGAAAGTCGACCCACCGATCCTCGTGCCGGGTCCGCCCGATCGTGACGACCTGCTCGCCCTTGGCGACGCTGGTGTACTCCGCGGTCGCCTGCGAGCGGCCGTTGACGTACATGCGCAGTTTCTTGCCGGGATGGTCGTAAACGACCGCCACGTGGTTCCAGTCGCCGATTCTCGGCGGGGTGGTGGCGCGGATGAGACCGTCCGGCACCGTGCCGCCGTCGGCGGTGTTGCCGGCGATGGCAAACGTCCACGCCTTCGCCACGCTGTCGTAGTAGAGCCGGAATGGGCGCTGCCGCGTGCCGTCCTGACTCAGTACGGTCTGATGGCGGTCCAGTGTGTCCAGTCGCACCCAGCTCGACATGGTGAAGCTGTTGTCGAGCGGCAGCACCGGCCCCGCGGTATAGGCGTGCCCCTCCACGCCGTCGAAGCGCAGGCCGCTCCCCTGCTTCCTCCCCGTCGTCCACGACGCGCCGTTCCACAGTGCGAGCGCGTGGCCGTGGCCGGTGGCGTCGGCCGTGCTGTCGTCGAGGCTCCAGCGGGCGCCGGCGGCGAAGCTGGGACCCGCCGCCGCGGCCGTGATCTGTGCGGCCGACCGGACTCCCGTGAGCAGCTGGACGTCGTCGACCTCGCCGGGCCAGTAGTCGACCCACCAGCCGTCGTTCTTGCCCCGCCCGACCTGCAGCGAGCCTGTCGCGTACCACGTGCTGCGGCGCTCCATGCTCTTTGCCAGCCGGCCGTTGACGTACAGGCTGATCGTGCCGGCGGCGTGGTCGTAGACGCCGGCGAGATGGGTCCAGACGCCGACCTGCGGGACCGCGTCGGCCACCACATAGCCCGGTGCGCCGCCGCCATCCGCGTCCACGGGGTTCATGCCAAAGCTCCAGCCGCGCGGATAGCTGGAGAATCCGAGGCTGAATCCGCTGTCCCGCTGGCCGTCCTGGCTCACGGCGCTCGCCCAGGTGTCCATCTCACCGAGCTTGACCCAGGCCATCACCGTGAAGCTGTCGAATGTGCCCTCGGCGCTCCGGGCGGCCACCGGTCCACCGGCGTACGCGTGCCCGCCCTTGCCGTCCAGGCGCAGCGCGCTCCCGATGCCGGTGCGGCCGGGCGTCACCCACGACGTGCCCGACGACAGCAGGAGGGTGTGACCATTCGATGAAAGGTCGGCGCTGGTCTGCCCGGTGCCCTCGTCGAGCGGCCAGCTCGCGTCCGGCCCCAACGCCGCGCCGCCCATCCGATGCCGCACCTCGAAAGCCGACGCCGCCCACGGGTAGATCTGCAGTTCGTCGAGGTCTCCGGGCCAGAAGTCATCGAGCACCCCGTTGTACTTGGCGCGGCCGAGCACGGTGGGGCCGGCCGCGTACCAGGTGCTGGTGTGGCTCGCCTCGCCGCTCAGCCGCCCGTTGACGTAGATGTGGAGCTTGCCGGCTTGATGGTCGTAGACACCGGCCAGGTGCGTCCAGAGACCGGTCTGCGGGACGGCGACGGAGTCCGCGTGCGCGACACCCTCCATAGAGAACTGCCACGCCCGCGGCAGCGCGGTGTATTTCAGCGCGAACCCGCTGTCGGTCTCGCCGTCCTGGCTCAGCACCGTGGCGTGGTCGCCGGCCTTGTCCAGCCGCACCCACGCCATGACGGTGAAGCTCCCGAACGTGTCCTGCGCCGTCTTGGGCGCGACTGGCACGGTCGTGGCGGCGTACGAGGCGACGCCGTCGAGTCGCACCGCGCCGGTGGCGTTCGATACACGGTCCCTTGTGGAGGTCATCGTGCCGGAGATCGTCGCGGGGTACTTCGCCTTGTCGTCCAACAGCCTCCCCCCGGAGACGGAGTCCGCCTTCCAGTACCCGTGCACGGTCGTCGCGGTGACGATCGGCGATACCTTGAACACGTACTCCCGCTTCGGCCCCACGTTTTTGGCCCGGTCGACGGCCTGCACCACCACGGACGAGGACGAGAAGCTCGTCGACGCGGTGTCCGCGGTGTAGGAGACCGTCGCGCGCCCGCCGGGCGCGTCGGCGGCGATTGGTGTATCGGCCACCGGCGCGCGGCCGATCCCGTACTTGAACGCCACGACGTCCGGATCGCCGCCGGCGTCGAACGTGAAGCGACCCGCGGTATACAGCAGCGGGCCGGTCGCCGGAGACGCGGGAAACTCCGCCGAGGAGACCGTCGGGGCCGCCGCGGGCGCGCTGGTGTCCACGGTGAACCGGCACCAGGGCCGGCCGTCGCTGGCGTCACCCCGTTCGTCCTCCACGGTCACCCCGAAGAGGTAGGTCGCGCCGTTGCGCAGCGGCCGGTCGTCGGGCACGTCCACCTTGGCGACGTCGGGACCGCTGAACTCCGTGACGGCGCTGGCTACCTCCGTGGGCGGGCCGCCGGTCTCCTCCCACCAGCGAAACACGGCGCGCACGTTCTCCGGGTCGGGGTCGCTGATCGCGGCGGAGAGGCGCGGAGTGGCGTCTGCCATGGCGATACCCGCGTCGGTACACGCCAGCCCGTTGACCTTCAGGTCGGTGGCCCGGTTCGGGATGGTGTTGACGTTGTCCCAGGTGATGGCCAGCACGGTGGGTCCCACGTTCAGTTCGGGCACCGTGCGGTAGAGAAACTCCTTCGCCGCGTACGAGTCGTTGTCCTCGCGCGCCTTGAGCGCCACCGTCGTGGTCGGCCATTGGCCGTTCGCCGCCTCCGCCATCAGGTCGGTGACGTCGAAACCGACCATCGCGGGCTCGCACGACGCGTCGTACCCCCGCGCGGTGGAGATCTCGGCCGCCTTGCGGTGGAACGGGGTGGCGTCGCCCCAGGTGGTGGTCGGACCGATCGCACCGATGTGCCACAGCTCGACCGGTTGCGGGGTACACGACTCGGCCCACCACTCGTAGATCTTGAGCTGTGCCTTGAGCACGTGCTTGCCGGCGATCGGCGAGGTGTTCATCTCGAAGTACGACCGCCATCGGGTGTTCTCGCCGCGCACTCGGCCGACCTTCGCGATGTACTGCGACGAATCCCAGTACGCCGCCTTGGCGCCGGTAGTCGGATCGTGCGACAGCAGCATCCAGTGCAGCTTCTCCCCCCACGCCGGACCGTCCAATGTGAGCGGATACGTGGTGTCGGGGTCCGCGGCCACCTTCGCGTCGGGCTGGACGGTGAGCGAGTCTCCGGAGACCTTCCACCCCTTGGCCATCCGCGGGGTAGCCGGCCCGGTGGTGTGCAGGCCGAACCGCAACGTCCGCAGCTTGGGGTTACGGGCCGCAGCGGCGTCGCGCACCACCAGCGACTCGGCGAACCCGGTGGCGGTGGCCGTCAACCTCAGGTCCACCCCGGGGAGGATCTCGGGGTACGTGGCGGTGCTGCCGGCGAGCCTGGGCTTCGGCAGCCGCCCCGCCCAGTCAAGGCCGAAGTCCCCCGCGTCACCCCGGCTGCGGGCCAGCGGCACGGTCGCACCGCCGCCGGAGAACCGTACCGGGACCTCCGACACCTTCGGACCGACCGTGCCGTCGGCACGGGCGACCAGCGTGGTGTCGATGGGCACCCAGCCGGTCGCGGTCTTCGCGCGGACCGGCTGGTTGTGCACCGTGGCGGTGAAGGTGCCGTCGGGGTTGGCGACAACCGTCGTGTCCGCCGTGCCCAGCGCGTCGACATCGACCGGACGGCCGGTCCGCCGTGCCTCCGCCGACGCCTCGCCCTCCGCGGGGAGGGGGCGCGGCGCCGGTGGCGGGCCGGCCTCGACAAGGCCCGGCACCATCGCGTTCAGGGACGTCAGCAGCAGTACCGTCGCCAGCAGCGCGGCACGTCCGGTCGAAGGCATCACCCGTACCGCCCTACTTCTTCTTCTTTTTGCCGTACAGGCCGGGCGGGCTGTATCCCTCGACCTTCCCGGGCTTGGTGTTACACGGATTCCACGACGTGCACTGGTCGTACTCCCACTCGTCGCGATACTCCACGTAGTCGCCGTGCAGGTCTTCGAGATAGGAGCCTTCTTCGTAGTCGCTCGTGTCGTAGTACGGCTTGTAGCCCCCGTAACCGCTGGGCGACTTCACAGGCGTGTAGGTGCAGGTACGCACCGGGCCCTCCGTGCGGCAGTTCACCAGCCAGGTGCCGTCGCCCGGGTCATGGATGTCGTATCCGGACGAGCCGGTGCTGGGCGTCGTCGGGATGTTCGGAAGCGGGACCGGGCGTCCTGGTTGCGAGGGCGGGCTCTCCGGCGGCTGCGTGTATCCCGGCGGGACCTTCGGCGACCACTTCCGCACGCCGAAGACATTGTTGATCGTGGCGTTGAGGTTGGGGTTGCCGCGCGCGCCGGGCAGTACCCGGGTCACGTCCGGTGTGGACAGCGCTTCGCGTTCCGGGGAGCCGAACAGCCGGAACCCCGTGACCGCGCCGTCCCAGTCGATCGGCGGCGCCGACACCAGCGCGAGGTGGGCGGTCAGGCCGGTCGGGTCGGCGTAGGTGACAGGTGAGTTGCCGGCGTACGCGTAGCCGTGCAGTTGCTGCGGCGACTCGGTGTCGAGAATCGGGTCGACCGAGATGAACGCGCCCGCGTGCGGATCGTAGTCGCGCGCGCCGACGTGCGTCAGGCCAGTACTGCCATCGGCGGTGCCGCCCACGAAACCCCGCTCCCCCGGCCAGCCGGCCGCCGTACCGCCGCGCGGAGCGCCGTAGGGCAGCCGCCGCCGGACGGTGACGTCGAGGTTGCCGGCGTCGATCGCCGCGCCCGCCGTACCGGCGTGGTCGTCGGCGAGCCACGACAGGCCCGAACCGGTGCGTACGGCGATCGTGTCACCGTCCACGGTGTAGTAGCGGGTGCCGGTGACGGCGCCGGTGGCCGAGTCCAGGCGCAGCTCGGTGTCGCCCAGGTACAGCGTCCGGCCCTCCGGGTCGCGCCGGATCAGCCGCTCGCCGTCCGCGCCATACTCGAACGTCGTAACGTCGCCGCCCGCGTCCACCCCGGCGAACCGGCCTTCCGCGGTCCAGGTCAGGGTCTGCCCCGGCCGCGCCACCGTGTTTCCGGCCGCGTCGTACCCGTACCGGTCCACACTGGACCCGGTGGTCACGCTCTGGAGGCGGTGCGGACCGGCCCCACCGGCGGGCGGGTAGGCGTAGTCGCGAACCGTGTCACCGCCGGCCGCGTGCCATGTCTCGCGGGTGCGGTTGCCACCACCGTCGTACCGGTAGGAGTGCCAGTACGGCGCCGGCCCGCCGAGCACGGCCAGGCTCGGCGCGGCCGCGCAGTTGTCAGTGGCGGTCCATGCCTCCACCAGCCGCCGCAACGAGTCGTGCCCGAAGCACTGCGTGTCGCCGGAGGCGGCCTCGGCGCTGGCCACGACGTTACCGGCCGGGTCGTAGCGGATCCCGAGGTCGACCGCGACCGCGCCGGTGTCCAGTACCGTCCGCACTCCGGTGAGCCGACCGGTGCTCTCCTCGTAGGAGTACTGGCGCATCACCCGGCCGTCGAGAATGCGGGCCCGCAGCTGGCCGACCTCCGTGTATGCGGTCTCCGCCACGTACTGCGTCACCTCGGAGCCCACGGTGCTGACCCGGCCCAGGCCGTCGTAGCCAGTCAGGATCCGCTCTTCGGGCAGGCCCCCGACCGCTGGCAACTCCGTCGCCACGACCCCGCCGACCTGGTCGTACTCCACTGTGGACTCGTACCGGCCGGCCAGGCCGGCCTCGCGACTGGGAATCGTCACGGCGGTGCCGGTGGGCCACCCGTGCGGGTCGTAGCCGAGCGTCTCGGTGCGGTACGCGGCGCCATCGGCGTGCCGGATCGCCGCGGCGGGCTCACCGATGCCACCTTGCGCCGTGTCGAACGTCCACTCCGCCAGGCGCTTGCCGCTCGGCGATCCCTCGAAGGTCCCGGTTCGCCGGTCGAGCACGTCGTAGGTGTACGCGATCGTGGCGCCCCGCGCGTCGGTGACCGTGGCGAGGCGGTCCTTGCCGTCGTAGGTCATGGTGGCGGTGCCCTTGTCCGGATCCTCCACCCGCACCTGCCTGCCACGCACGTCGTATCCGAAGCGCCACACGTTGCCGGCGGGATCGGTCACCGAGGAACGCCTGCCCGCCTTGGTGTAGCCGTACTTCGTCGCGAGGTGCGCGCCGCTCGGACCGTCCCCTGTGTACTGTCGCAGCTCGACGACGCGTCCTCGCACGTCGGTGATCCGCGTCGTCGGCGTACCACCGGCGGGCGGATCCTCGCTGATCCGGTCACCGCCGTAGGTGTAGGTGGTGCGGTGCACCTCCGTGCCGAACGAGCGGAGGATCGCGGCGCTCTTCCGGCCCGCGCCGTCGTACTCGACGACCTCCTGCGAAGGTACCGCCGCGTGGTCGACCACGAGCAGCGACGTGCTCACGGCGCTGTCATTGTGGTAGTCGGCGTTGGTGCGGGCGACCCGGCCGTGTGCGTCGTAGTGCGTGTCGGTGACGATCCGGCCGCCGTTCGGCGCCGGCCTCTGGGTCTGCCGCTCGCGCAGCAATCCGTCGTAGAACGCGTGGCTGGTGACGTAGGCGCCGTTGCCGAGTAACCGGTGGGTGGTCACCACGGACGGCTCGTCGGACCGGAGCAGGTACTCGTGCCGCACCGACGGCGGTTGGTTGGCCGCACGCCCAGGCTGCCAGGCGGCGGTGAGCCGCCCGAGCGGGTCGTAGGTGCGCGTGCCGCGGCGGTCGTTGGCGTCGACCGTTGCCAGGACGCCTCCACGGGCGGCGTCCAGCTCGGTGACGCCCGTGTGGCCGAGCGGGTTGGTGACTGTCACCTTCGTCACCGGGCCGCCGGTCGCCGGCTCGTACGCGGTGGTGGTCTTCGCGTCGAGCGCGTCGAACGACTCGACGATCCGCCCGTGCTGGTCGTACGCCGCCCGGGTCGTGGTGACATACCGCGGCTCGTCACCCTCCCAAGAGGACAGTTTCTCGGTCCTGGTGACGTCGCCCTTCACCGGCGCCGCGTCGATGGTGCCGCTGCCGTCGTAGTAGGTGCGCTCGTCGGAGACCACGTCGGCCGGCGCCGGGTCGGTGCCGCACGGCACCGCCGCGGTGCGCACGCGGTTCGGCAGGTGAACCAGCCAGGCGGTGGTGTTGCGCGTGTACGACGTCGTGGTGCACAGGTCGTCGCCGGCCACCGCCACGTCGCCGTGGTCGTGAACCTCGGTCACACTGCCGTAGCCGTCGTGCTTCGTGGTGGTCTTCGACAGCCGCACGCCGCCGCCGGCGAGGACGGTGCGGGTCTGCACCGTGTCCACCTTCAGGATGCGGGCCTCCAGCGGGCCGCTGTCGCGGTCGCGGACCGCCGTCGGGTCGGACAGCCACGGCTCCTGGAACTCCGCCGAGATCTCCGCGCCGGTCACTCCATCCCGGACGATCGTCTCGCGGGCGAACCCGGCGTAACCGGGCTTGTCCGGGACCGGGATGCCCAGCGAGTCCTCGATGCTGACGCTCCGGCGGGAGCCGTCGAGGAGCAGGTCGTCGTGCATGCCGCGCATGAACAGGTGCTCGGTGAGCGTCTGCTGGCCGCTCGGTGCGCCGGTGCGCACCCGCACCTTCTGGAAGCCGCGCCAGGACCCCCACGTCTTGAACCGGTCCGGCACGAGCTCCGCGGCGTCGTAGCGCCAGGCGGGACCGGTGTCGACGTACTCGTACTGGGTGAGCGCGCGTGGCGCCCCGCCGACCCGGTCCACCTCTGCCACCTCGCGCACCACGTACTTGTGGAACCAGCCCAGTTCGGGGTTGGTCGCGCCCTGCGGAAGCCAGTACGCAGGGAAGCAGCTGCGCGCGTTCGCGTCCTGCCGGGGCAGCGTCGCGGTGTCACACTGCGCGGCCTGGTAGCCGACCTCGGTCAGGCCGCCGGCCTCGCTGTAGATCCGGGACAGCCGCCACTTGTTCATCGGCGAGAGCCCGTCGACCGTACCGATCCGGTTGGGCAGCCGCAGGCCGTCGAGCAGCACCTCCGGCAGGCGCGCCGTACCACCGACGTGTCCGGTATGGAGGATCGAGCGCAGCCAGAGGGCCGGGGTGGCGTCGTCGCCGGTCGCCGGGAAGGTGTGACCGAGCGTCCACGAGTCCACATCGGTGAACGCGGCACCGGTACGCACCTGTGTGGTGATCTTCGCGAGCCGCTTGGTGCCCCAGAAGCTGGGCCCGACAGCCGCGCAGCTCCCACCGGGGCACGACAGGTCCCACGGCGTGTCCGGCCAGTCGGAGGTCTGGGCCGCCTGGCAGACCGAGCCCGGCACGCAGCGCGGCGCGCTGGTGAAGAGCACCCGCGCCACCGGTTCGGTGCCCGCGCGCTGTCCATAGTCGATCCGTGTGAGGTAACCGCCCCGCACGTAGGGGGTGGCGTTGCTCGCGGTGCCGGACCGGCCGTAGTGGTTGGTCTCGGTCTCGTAGTGGTAGGAGATCTGGTCACCGTGGATGTCGGTGACGGTGTCGAGCGTCCAGCGGTACGCCTGCTGGCACCACGACGTGTCGAACGCCGGCCCGTGGCACGGTTCGCCGCTGTCATCGCCGAACACCGGCACCGTCCAGGTCGACCTCGCCGCGCCGACCCGCCCAAACGAGTACTGGGTGCCGTCCGGCCCGGTGACGACCCAGTGCTCGCCGTCATCGTCGCCGTTGCTGGCCCCGGTGCGCAGCTCGACGCGCCATCCCTCGTCGTTCGCGACCCGCCACACCTCCCGGGAGCTGTCCCAGACAAGTTCGCCCGTTATCCCGGGCAGGATCAGGTGCGCCGCCTGCCCGTCCCAGCACATGTCACCCTTGCCGGCCTGGCCGTCCTCGGCACACGGTTTGTAGGTACGCTCGATGAATCCCGGCTCGTAGCCGAATCCCTCACCGATCCAGGACGCCTGGTTGTTGGTCGACGCCGTCCGTCCATCCACGACACTCGACGCGTATGAGAGGGCTACCTCCGGGGTGAGCCCTGGTGCCGGCGGCACCCGGATCGGATAGTTCCACGAGAAGTCGCCCGACTGGATCCCCACCGCCCACGTCGCCGACGGCGCCAGCGAGGTCGGTGCGAAGCTGCCGGCGCTGCCGGCGGTTCCGGCGGTCACCGCGTACGTGGTGCCCGCGACTGCCGGCGCGCTCAGCTTCCCAGCCGCCGCGTCGTGCTTGGCCCGCACCACCTTGCCGGTGCCCAGGTCGACGACCCGCAACCGCGACGCGTAGTCACCGCCGTACGCCCGCCGCAGGCCCGAGTAGTCGACCTCGACCGTCGCCGACCGTCCTACCTGGAACGTGGTGACGGTGGCGGTGCGCCGCAGCACCTTCACGGCCGGCTGCCCCGCCCCGGTTGCCCGTACCGTGAGCGAGGCAGCCGCCGTCCCGCGCCCGGCCGCCTGCTTGTCCACCGCCAGCGCCGGACGTGGTGCCTTCGGAGCGGTCTTTCCCGTCACCGACCGCTCCGCCCCCGATGGCGGCACCTTCCACCTGTCCGGCTCCTCCGCCCGCGCCGCGACGGGAGTCGCTACCAACGACAGCAGCACCGTAATAGCCAATGCCGACATACGCCCGCGCACCGTCACCCTGCCCATCAACACTCACCGCCTGATTGTCTGAAGTGGAACCCGATCCGCGGACGCTGACTACTCTTCCCAGACACTGTCGATCGCCTCGGTCGCGGCCTTACTCGCGTAGATGCCGGCTACGGTCCCCACGACGGCACCGACGAACGCGCCAGCGGCCGTGCCGACGCCAGGAATGACGCTTCCGACCGCGGCGCCCAGACCCGCGCCTGCCTTCGCACCGGCCCAGACCGTGGCGGCGTCGACGCCGGTCTTCACCGCCGCCTTCCCCAGGCTGTCACCTCCGGCGACGTTGCTGTTGAAGGTCATCGCCGCCCCGACGGCGCCCAGCCCGCGCCCGCCCCACTTAACGGCGGGCTTGTTCAGCCCAGGGTCCTTGCGATAGGTGTTTGCGTGCTTCGAGGCCCACCAGTCCTTCTTCCACTTGTCCATCGTCTCGTCGTAGGTGGCAGCTCCACTGGGGCCCGCGCCCAGGGCTGTCGCGGCGTCGGCGGCCTTACCCAATTTCTCAGCGGCGTCGCGGTTCTTCATCTTCTTGACGTCTTTGGCAATCTTGGCGTTGCTGCCGTCGCACTGCCGCGGGTTGGCACACTTCCGCTTCGCCGCCGCGTTGCGGGCCTTCACCTTCTTCGCGTCCTTGTTGTCACACTGACTCGGCGTCGAGCAGTAGCGCTTTGCCGCCTTGTTCGCCCGAGCCTTCATCTTCTTGACGTCTTTGGCAATCTTGGCATTGCTTCCGTCGCACTGGCGCGGATTGCCGCACCGCGGCGTCGGCTTCGACTTGGGCTTGGTGCTCTTGGCCTTCTTGACCTTGGCTTTCGGCTTCTTCGTCTTCGGTTTCGCATGGCCGGGGCGGGGTTCGAGGCCGTCCGGGTCGCTCAGGCTCGCCGGGTTGTTGTTGGCGTAGGCGTACCCGTGCATCTGCTGTGGATCGTCCACATTGATGATCGGGTCGACCGAGATGAAGCGGCCGGTCAGCGGGTCGTACTCGCGCGCGCCGAGATGGGTCAGTCCGGTGGCGTCCTTGGTGCCGCCCACGAACCCCTTGTCACCCGGCCAGGTGGCAGGAGTGCCCCCGCGAGGTGCGCCGAAGGGCAGATGCAGCCGGTGGCTCACCGCCTGGGTGTCGGCGTCGACCACGGTTTCGCCCGTGCCGTGGTGGTCGGCGAAGACCCAGCTCAGCCCGGCTTCCGTCCGGATCGCGACGGTCGCATCGTGGAAGGCGTAGTAGCGGGTGCCGTCGACGCTGCCGGTCCCCCTGTCCCACCGCAGCTCGGTGCTGCCGAGGTAGAGCGTGGTGGCACCCGCCTCCCGCCGGATGAGCCTTTCGCCCTCCGCGTCGTACAGGTAGGAGGTGGTATCCGATCCCGCGGTGACCGACTCCAGCAGGCCCTCGCTGTTCCAGACCAGGGTCTGGCCGGGGCGACTCGTCGTATTGCCGTCGGCGTCGTAGCCGTAGCTGTCGGTTCGCGACCCGCCAAGCCCGGTCGACGTAACCGAGAGCAGCGTGTGCGGCTGCGGTGATCCCGCCATCGGGTACGAGTAGGTGCGTGTCGTATCACCAGCGGCGGCGTGCCACTTCTCGGTGAGCCGGTTGCCAACCTTGTCGAAGGTGTACGAGTGCCAGTACGGCGCCGGCCCGCCGAGGTTGTCGAGGCTGGGCCCACCGGCACAGTCGTCGGTCGCCGTCCATGCCTCGGTCAGCCGTTCCAGGTGGTCGATGTCGTAACACTGGGTGTCGGCCTGCCGGTCTCGCGCCGCCGTCACCAGCTTCTTGAGGTTGCCGGCGGGGTCGTACTCGAAGCGACGCTCCACCGCTGGCGTCTCGGAGAGCTCGTCGCGGGCCCGGGACACGGTCATCCGGTGCGTTCCGGTCTCGTACTCGAAGGACTGTTGCATCCGCTTGCCGTCGACGCCGCCGAGAATGTACTCGGCGAGCTCGCCCAGCGGCGTGTACCTGGTCCACTCGACGTAGGTCGCCGCACCCGTCAACGAGATCGGCTGCCCGAGTTCGTCGTAGCCGTACGCCAGGATCTCGTCGGGAAGCCCTCCGGCGCCCGGCTGTGTCACCGAGGTGACCTGGCCGACGTCGTTGTAGGTGGATGTCGACGTGTACCGGCCGGCCAAAGCGCCCTCGGCCGCGGGGATGGTCACCGCGGTGCCGGTCACCTGGCCCCGGTCGTTGTATCCGGTGACCTCGCTGCGGTACGCCTGGCCGTTCACGAACCGGGTCGACGCGACCGGAAGTCCCTTGCGGAGGCTGTCGTAGGTCTGCTCGGTCAGCTGGGTCCCGCCGGTGGATCCCTCGTAGGTGGCGGTCTTCCGGCCGAGGACGTCGTAGGCGCTGGCGACCGTCCTTCCCCGCGAGTCGGTCGTGGTGAGCAGCCGGTCCTCGTCGTCGTAGGTCATCGTCGCGGTGCCCTTGTCGGGGTCGTCGACGCGAATCTCGCGGCCACGCAGGTCGTAGTGGTGCCGCCACACGTTGCCCGCGGGGTCGGTGACCGAGGCGGGCTCACCGGACGGGGTGTAGGTGTAGCGGGTGCTGTCGTACGCGGCGCCGCTCTTGTGCTGGCGCAGCTCGATAACCTTGCCCTCGGCGTCGAACACCTCGGTGGTCGGGGTGCCACCGGCGGGCGGGTTCTCGCGCGTCCAGTTTCCGCCGTACGTCGTGGTGGTACGCCACTTCTCGATGCCCTTGACCCTGAAGATCTCGGCGGTTTCCCGGCCCACACCGTCATAGACGAAGACCGTCTGCCCGGGTGCGTCCTCGTCGGCGGTGACCAGCAGATCGGTCCCCGGCGCGTCGTCGTTGTGATACGTGGAGTTGGTCTTCACCACCCTCCCGTGCGAGTCGTAGATCGTGTCGGCGACGAGCCGACCGCCACCCGGCGCCGGCGACTGGGTCTGCCGTTGCCGCAGGAGTCCATCGAGGAGGGAGCGGTCGCTGCGGTATCCACCGTTGTTGAGAAGGGTCCTGGTGGTGATGACCGATGGGCCGTCGTTTCGCAGCAAGTACTGGAATTCGACCTCGGGGCTCTCGGCGCTGGACCGTCCGGGTCCCCATGCCTTCACGAGGCGTCCGAGCGCGTCGTAGACCATCTCGGAACGCTTGCCGTCGGCGTCGACGAGGAGCACCGGGGAACCGGTTGCCGGGTCGACCCGGGTCAGTGACCGGTGCCCGAGGGCGTTCGTAGTCTCGACCTCCGTCATGGGCCCGCCCACAGCCGGCGTGTATGCCGTGGTCTCCTTGTTGCCCAGGGCGTCGTAGCTTTCGATCTCGCGCCCGTGCGCGTCGTACGCCTTGCGACCCATCGTGGTGTAGACCGCGCCGTTCGCGCCCCAGGACGACAACTCCTCACCTCGAGTGGCGTCGCCCTTGGTAGGGGCCGCGTCGAGGGTGTCGGACCCGTCGTAGTACACCCGCACATCGGAGATCACATCGGTTGGGCGGTTCGGGGTGGCGGCGCAGGCGACGCTCACGGTCTCGACGCGGTGCGGCAGGCCGATCAGCCAGTCGTCCTTGTTGGCGGTGTAGCTGGTCCGCTGGCACCGGTCGTCGTCGCTTGTGGACAGGTCGCCGCGGTCGTCGGTCAGGATGTGGACGCCGTACGCGTCGTAGGAATGGATCTCCTCGGTCTCCCGGTAGCCCCCATCCGCCAGAACGGTGCGGGTGTAGTTCCGTTTCACCTCGGTGGTGTACGCGCTCAGGTCGCCGGAGGCGCGGCGGCGGATCGCGTTCGGCCCGATGACGACCGGCTCGTTGAGCTCACGCTCGATCTCGGGGCCGCCGTCGCCGTTGTACGTGATTTCCTCATGCGCGAACCCGCGCAGTACGGGCAGGTCGTCCTGCCCGCCGAGCTTGTCCGCCTTGGTGGTGCCGTCGAGCTTCTTGTCGCCGTGCATGCCCCGGAAGAAGCGGTGCTCGACGAGCGTGCGGGCGCCGCCGGGCGCGCCCGTGCGGACCTTGACGGTCTGGTAGCCGCGCCACTGCCCCCATGTTTTCAGCTCGTCGGGCACCAGTTCGGCGTCGTCGTGGTGCCAGGCGGCGTCGCCGGCGTACTCGTACGAGGTGAACTTGTCCGGCGATCCGCCGACCCGGTCGATCTCGCGAACCTGGGTCACCAGGTACTTGTGGAACCAGTCCAGCCGCGGCTGCGTGGCGCCCGCCGGAGTCCAGTAGACGGGGAAGCACGCGCGGCCGTTGGTGTCGGCGGCGGGTACGGTGCCGGCCGTGCAGTTCGCGGAGTAGGTGATGTCGATCTGGCCGCCGGTCTCGGTGTTGATTCTGACCAGCCGCCACTTGCGCATCCACGGTTCGCCGTCGACGACTTCCAGCCGGTTGTCGCGCAGCAGGCCGTCGAAGTTGACCTCTGGCGTGCTCAGCTGGCCACCGACGTGTCCCGTATGGACGATCGATTCGAGCCAGAGGCTGGGACCGGTGGTGTCGTTGGTGACCGGGTAGAGATGCTTGAGCGTCCAGGAGTCGACGTCCTTGAGCTGGCCGCCGTCGCGCACCTGGGTGGTCACCTTGGCGAGTCGCTTGGTGCCGAAGAAAACCGGCGACGTGCCAGTACAGACGCCGCCGTCACATTGCTGGTCCCACGGCACGTCGGGCCAGTCGGCCGGTTGGGAGCGCTGGCACGGCGAGCCGGGTATGCACCGGTCCGCGGCGGTGAAAACGACCCGGGCGGCCGGCTCGCTCTGGCCGTCCCGGAGGCCGTAGTCGATGCGAGTGATCTGACCGGCTCGCACGTACGGGGTGGCGTTGCCGCTGGCGCCCCCGCGTCCATAGTGGTTGGTCTCGGTGTCGTAGTGGTATGCCATGGCGTCGCCGTGCCGGTCCACGACGTAGTCGAGCATCCACCGGTACGCCTGCTGGCACCATGAGGTGGCGAAGGCGGCCGCGTTGCAGGGCTCGCCGGCCTGGTTGCCGAAGACCGGCACCGTCCAGGCCGACTTGGCGGCGGTGACGCGGCCGAAGAAGTACTGCGTGCCCTCGGGCGAGGTGAGCCGCCAGTGCTCGCCGTCGTTGTCGCCGTTGTTCGCGCCGAAGAGCTGCTCAACCCGCCAGCCGTCATCCTCCTCCGCACGCCAAATCCGCTTGCCCGCGTCCCACACCAGTTCTCCGGCCACGCCGGGCAGTGCGACGGTGGCGTTGGCGGACGCGTAGCACAGGTCGGTGGTGGCGGTGGTGTTGTTACCACCGTCCATGTCGGAGCCACACGTCGTGTACTGGCGCTCGATGAAGCCGGGCTGGAGGTCGAAGCCGTCACCGATCCACGACGCCTGGTTGTTGGTCGAGGTCGTGCGACCGTCGACGGCGCCGGAGGAGTACGACAGGGCCAGTGACGGCTCCATGCCCGCGGCCGGCGGCACCTCCAGGGGGTACGACCAGTTGAAGTCGCCGGACTGGAGACCCACCTCCCACATGGCCGACGGTGACAGCGATGTGGGCTTGAAGCTGCCGGCGCTGCCGCTCGCCGAGGAGGTGACCGCGTAGACCGCGTCGGCGGTGGTCAGGTCCGCGGTGGTCACGTCGCCGCGGATCCGGCCCGCCCGCACGTCGTTGGTGGCCCGCAGCGGCGTGGCGGCGACACACTCGGGCCGTTTGGGCGTAGACGCCGCGCACGCGGGCAGCCGCACCAGGGTCAGCCGCGCGGCGTAGTCGCCTCCGAAGGCGTGCCGGAAACCCGAGTAGTCGACGTCGACCGCTACAGGGCCGGCGCCGGCCGCTCCGTCCGTGCGGCGTACCCGGAACAGCACACCGTCCACTCCGGCCTGTTCGGCTGCGGACCTGTCGAGCAGCTCCACCTTCACCCGGCGCGGGCCGCCAGCGCGCGGCGCGATCGATACCGGTAGCCCACCGGCCCGCACCGCGGCGGTCCGCGCGCCCGACAGTGACACTTCGGCGCTGCCGGCCTTGGGCCACGTCACGGCCGGCGCCTTGGCCAGGGCGCCCGCCGCCGCCGGGTCGGCGGGGCGCGGCCGCGTGCGAACGGCCGTGCCCCGCACCGGCTTCGCCTCGGGCGCCGCCGACCAGCGGGCCTTGTGAGGTTTGGGTTCGGCGGCCTGAGCCGGCACGCCGCACAGGCCAGCCACCAGGGCGAGCGCGGTTCCCACCGCCACCGCCCCCCGAGACCAGAGCGTCAATCGATAGGCCGGCATCCGCGATCCCCTCCCCGTTTGAGGCGCGCCATCCGGGGATGGCGCCACGCACGTACGCTCAGGGTCCTGTCGATGGGCAGACATCGACAGGCGACCAAGCGGAGAATGACCGGAGATTTCCGGGCACGCGGGCCTGCCGGCGAGGTGGGCGCGCACGTCGAGTGGGGGACGCGCAGATTGTTCGGTGAGCTGTTGCGCAGGTATCGGCAGCACCGTGCGATGACCCAGGAGGAGCTGGCCAGACAGGCTGGCATCAGCGCGCGCCAGGTCAGAGACCTGGAGACCGGCCGGACGGCTCGTCCCCGCCCCAGCACCGTGCAGCTCCTCGCCGACGCGCTGGGCCTCGCCGATACCGAGCGTGAGCGCTTCTACCAAGCCGCGCTCGCCATCGCGCCACCGGCACCCGCGTCGCCGCCGATGCCCTCGGGGCCACCACGTGCCATCCCCCGGCAGCTTCCCACCCGGCCGGCGCGGTTCGTGGGACGCATCCGTGAACTGGCGAAGCTGCGCGGTTCGATGCCAAGCACCGATGTGGACGGTCGGATGCCGGTGGTGGCGATCAGCGGCCCCGGTGGGATCGGCAAGAGCTGGCTGGCTTTGCGGTGGGCCCACGACAACCTGGAGACGTTCCCGGACGGCCAGCTGTACGTGAACCTGCGCGGCTTCGACCCGGTGGCCGAGCCGATGCCGGCGGCGGTGGCGCTACGCGGTTTCCTCGACGCGCTCGGCGTACCACCGGAGGCCGCGCCCGCCGAGCCAGAAGCTCTCGCCGGCCGGTACCGCAGCGTCGCCGCGGGCCGGCGCGTGCTGGTGGTGCTCGACAACGCCCGCGATACCGCGCACGTGACGCCGTTGCTGCCGGGCGGCGACTCCGCGACGGTACTGGTCACCAGCCGGCGCCGGCTCACCGGCCTGGTCACCACCCACGGCGCGATCCCGGTGCGGCTTGGCCTGCTCGATGACGACGAGGCCAGGGGCCTGCTCGCCGGTGGACTCGGGCAGCAGGCGGCCGCCGAGCCCGACAGCGTCACCGACATCCTGGCGCACTGCGCCGGGCTGCCGCTGGCCCTCAGCATCGCCGCGGCGCGCGCCGCCACACACCCGGACCTGCCGCTCGCGGCCCTCGCCCGGCAGTTGCGCGACGACGCGACGCGACTGGACTATCTGGACACCGACGACCTGACGGCCAGCCTGCGCGCGGTCTTCGCGGCGTCGTGCCGCGCGCTGACCCCGGACGCGGCGCGGGTGTTCACCCTGCTGGGTCTGGCGGTCGGTCCGGACATCGGCGGAGCGGCCGCCACCAGCCTGGCCGGATCGCCACCGGCCGCCTGCCGGGTGACGATGCGCGAGCTCACCGACGCGCACCTGGTCGAGCAGCACGCGGTCGACCGGTACCGGCTGCACGATCTGGTGCGGGTGTACGCGGCCGAGTGCGCGCAGTCCACTGTCGAGCGGCACGACGCGCTGCGAAGGTTGTTCGACCACTACGCCGAGCTGGCCGAAGCCGCCGAACGCCACCGGGATCCGGACGAGGCGATCGAGCCGGCCGAGCCAGGTGACTTCGCGAAGCGGGAGGAGGCGGTGGCGTGGTTCCGCGCCGAGCACGCCGTACTGGTCGCGACGTGCCAGCAGGCGGCGAAGGTCGGCTTCGACCGGCACGCGTGCCGGCTGGCCCGTTCGCTGCGGTTCCACCTGGAAGACGGCGGGCACTGGGACGAGCTGACCGCCGTGCAGGGCACCGCGATCGGGGCCGCCCGCCGGCTGGGCGATCCGGCCGCGGAGGGCAACGCGTGTGACAGCCTCGCGCGCGCGTACGCCCGCCTGCGCCGGTACGACGAGGCGGAGGCCCACTATCGCCGCGCCGTCGACCTGTTTCGCGCGGTGGCTGACGCGGTCGGCGAAGCGCACGCCCAGCGTGGCCTCGGCGGGCTGTGCGCACGGCATGGCCGGCACGACGAGGCTTTCGCGCACAACCAGCGGGCGATCGACCTCTACCAGGCGGCCGGCCACGTGTCCGGCCAGGCGAAGGCGTTGAACAACATGGCCTTCCTGAGCGCCATGAGCGGCGAGCACCAACGGGCGTTGGCCTTGTGCGAGGAGGCGCTCGGCTTTCTGACGGCGAGCCCGCATCGCAGTCCGGAGGCCGCCATCTGGGGCACGCTCGGCTTCGTCCACCAGCAACGCGGCGACCATCGACAGGCGATCGCCAGCTACCGTCACGCCGTCGACATCACCCGCGAGCTCGGTGAGCGCTACAACGAGGGCTACTGCCTGTGCCGGCTCGCGGAGGCGTACGAGGCTCTCGGCGACCACTCCGCCGCCCGCGAGGCGCGGCAGCGGGCACTGGAAATCTTCGAGGAGATCGGGCACCCGGACGCCGACGAGGTACGGGCGGCCCTCAGCTGAGCCGCCGCACCATCACGCCGAGGATCTGGTTGCGGGGGCACGGGCCGTACTGCTTCGAGTCGAAGCTGCGCGGGTTGTCGCCGAGCAGCACGAGGTGACCCTCCGACACCGTCCCGCCGCTCCCGACGCCCTCCGGGTACTGGTCACCGGCCAGCGCGACGGCCCGCTTGATGTACCAGCCGGTCCCGCGCAGGCCGTCCACGGGCGGGTTGTGCCGCCAGCCGGTCTCGCGGTCGGGCCGCGCGACCACCACGATGCGCCCCCGTCGCAGGCCGCCCGCGCCGCGCCGGATCAGCACCCGATCGCCGGTCACGAGGGTGGGGCTCATGCTGAGGCCGGCGACGGTGATCGCGACATATGTGCGGCGCAGCCACCAGGCCAAGGCCAGCACGGCGACCGCGACCGCCGCAGCGGTGAGCGCCATCCAGCCGTTCACGCGGGCGCGTCCACGTACCCGGATGCCTGCAGGGTGAACAGGCGCGCGTACTCGCCGCCGGCGGCCAGCAGTTCGTCGTGGGTACCTTGCTCGGTCACCTGTCCATCTTGGAGCACCGCGATGCGGTCGGCCCGCCGTACCGCGCCGAGGCGGTGGGAGATGAGCAGGCTGGTGGCGCCGGCACGGTACCGGCGGAGGGTCTCGTGGATTGCCTGCTCGGCGTCGGCGTCCAGCCCCGCGCTGGGCTCGTCGAGGATCAGCAGGTCGCGACCGTCGCGCATCAGTGCCCGCGCCAGGGCGATCCGCTGCCACTGGCCGCCGGAGAGCGTGACGCCGCGCACCTGCTCGTCACCGTCTTCGTCGTGCATGAACATGCGCGACAGCAGCGTCCGGTACCCCTGTGGCAGGCCGGTCACCATGTCGTGTACGCCCGCGTGCTCCGCCGCCGCGCGGATCCGATCGGTGTCGTCGAAGTGCGCCACGTCGCCGATGCCGATGTTCTCGGCGGCTGTCAGGTCGTACGCGACGTAGTCCTGGAACACCGCGCTGATCCGGTCACGCAGGTCGGCGATGGGCACCTCGCGGATGTCGACGCCGTCCCAGAGGATGCGGCCCTTCGTCGGGTCGTACAGCCGGCATAGCAGCTTCACGAGCGTGCTCTTGCCCGCGCCGTTGAGTCCTACCAGCGCCAGCGCCTGTCCACAGGGGATCGCCAGGCTGACGCCTCGGAGCACCCACGGGGCGTCGTCGCCGTACCGGAACCAGACGTCGTCGAGGTAGATGCCGCGCCGCAGCACCGGAAGCGCGCTCGGGTGCTGGGGTACTGGCAGGTCTGCCGGCGTGTCCGTGACGTCGGTGTAGTGGCGGAACAGCAGCAGCGCGCGGTAGCCCTCGGTCGCGCCGAACACCAGGCCGCCGATCGCGCCCTGTACCCCGGCGACAGCCGCGATGAACGCGGACACGTCACCGATGGTGAAGTCACCGCGCACGGCGGCGCCCACCATCCACACCAGACCGCCGGCCGCGACCAGCGCGCCGAACGCGGACAGCGGCCCTTGCCGCGCCGCGATCCCGCGGTCGATCCGCTCCTCCGCGCGGTTGATGGCCACGGTCTCGTCGCGCATCCGCCGCAGCAGGAACGGCCCGGTGCCGAACAGGCGGGTCTCCTTCACCGCGGCGAGGTCGAGCATCAGCATCTGGTAGAAGAGCTGCCGCCGGCTGTGCGGGCTCATCCGCCACAGCATGTCGGCGTGCTGGCGGCTGATGAGCACCTGGACGAACAGCGACGGCACCGCGGCGCAGACGGTGACGACGGTCATCACCGGGCTGATCGTGACGAGCACGCCGAGGAAGCTGGCCACGGTCAGCAAGCTCTGCGCGGTGCCGAACGCCGATGTGACGACCTGGTCGGGCGCCCCGGTGGCGGCCTGCTGGGCAAGTCGCAGCCGGTCCCGGAACTCCGGCTCCTCGAAGCGTGCCAAGCCGTCCATCCGGTTGACCGCGGCGTAGAGGCGGTGCTGCACCAGCAGGGCGACGGAACGCTGCAGCCGTGACCGGACGTAGTCCACGCCATAGGGCAGGACGGCCAGCAGCACCCCGAGCCCGCCGATGCCCGCGACCAGCGCGACCGGCTCCGTGTAGGCGGGAGAGCCCGGTCTCTCCGTGCCGGAGAACTGGATGGCGTCGATGAGCCACTTGGTCAGCAGGGCCACACCGGCCGGCAGTACGCCCTGCGCGACCGTCATCAGCAGGTACAGCGTGGCCTCGACCGGCCCGGCCCGCCAGGTCAGCTTCAGGGCGTGCGCGGCTCCGCGGACCAGGCCGGACCCGTTCATGCCGCGGCCGCGACCAGCGTGCTCGTGCTGTCTCCCGAGCGCCGGACGATGCCGCCCGGGTCGGCGATGACGAAGGCCGGGAAGCTGTGGATGGAGAACGCCGCCGCGACCGGCCCCAGCGTCTCCTCCAGGATCACGGTGGCCCGCCCGTCGAGCGCGTCGACGTATTCGCCGGCGTCGGCGGCCTCCCCGCCCACGACGGCGACCACCTGGTCGGGGTTCAGCCCGTTGCGCTTCGCGTAGTCGAGCAGTCGGGGAATCGTCGGCCGGCACGACGAGCAGCCGCTGTCGAAGAACGCGTACACCGCCTCCGACTCGCTCTGGCTCTTGTCGCTGACGCTCCGGCCCGACAAGGCCTCGGCGTGAAACGCGGGCACCGGGCTGCCCGCGGGCAGTTCCGGCAGGTCGGGGTCGGCGGCCACCTTGCGCGCGGCCGGCGGCGACTCGCGCAGGCGGCGGATCACGGCCAGCGTCAGCACCAGGTTCAGGGTGGCGATCGCGCTGAACAGCACGACCGCGGCGACGAGGAACGGCATGGCGAGGATGCTCCCTTTCGTGGGACCTCAGGTCAGCCCGTGACCAGGTCCACTATGTCGTCGTAGAAGGCACACAACAGCGTGACCACGAGCGCCGCCGAGGCGGCGACCGCGTATCCGGCCACATCGGACGGTGCGGCCATCGGTGCCAGAGCGCCGGCCAGGGCCGACACGGCGATGCCAAGCAGCGCCAGGTTTCGCCACACGTGGCGCCAGCCCAGGCGCGCGCTCGGTCGGCCGAAGCAGGCGCACGTCAGGTTGAGCTTGGAGCGCGCGGCGGCCAGCGCCAGCGCCGCAAAACCCACGAGCAGCGCGGTGGCGGCGAGCAACGCGGGGACAGCTAACGGTCGGCCGGCGAGCAGCGCCGCTCCGGTACCGGCCTCCACGGTCACCAGCAGCCACGATGCCGGGCGGTCGAGGCGCCGGCCAGCGGGCCAGAGCCTCTTGCGCAGTACCGCCACCATCGCGACGGTCTCGTCGAGCGCCCTGGCCTTCGCCAGGCCGGACACGAGGAACACGCCGGCCAGCGCGAGCCGCAGAGCCAAAGTCACATAGGTCACTGTGGACACCTCACCCGGCCATGGACACGACACGCGGCCGTGTCCATGGCCTCGGCTCGACCGATCCTTGTGAAGCGGGACCTAGCAGCAGCCGACGCGCTTCCACGGCGTGGCGCTGCCGTCCGAGCAACGCGTGCGGCGGAACTTGGTGCGGAACGCCTGCCCGGGGCAGTACGGGTAGGCCCAGTCGCAGATCGTCTGCGGCGAGCACTCGAACTGGTCGGCGTCCGCCGTGTCCTGCGGCAGCAGGCCGCTCAGCATCCGGTCGCCGACAGAGCGGAGCAACTTCGTGACGCTCATGTGAACCTCCCAGGTTGGGGGCGTGTGCCGGGGAAACCCGGCTCGGTGCCTGCAGACCGTAGCCACCAGCTGTGGTAAAGATCTTGTGGCTTTCTTGTGGAAGCCTTGCGGCGCAGGTCGAGGCGGCGCGGATACGATCGCGACGGTGACCAATTCGGACGGTTGGATGATCGATGTTGATCAAACTCCTGGGGCCCGTCGAAGTGGCGCACAAGCAAGGCTGGTCGCGCGGCGGCACGCCCAAACAGGCGTGCGTGCTCGCCAGCCTCGCGTTGGCGCCCAACACGGTTCTCAGCATCGACGTGCTGGCGCACCGGATCTGGGGAGCCGATGCCCCGGCCGAGGCGCGCAACGTCCTCTATGGACACGTCAGCCGCCTGCGCCAGGCGCTGGGAACTCACGAACAGGTCGAGCTGCGCCGGGCCGGTGGCAGCGGATACGTCCTGGACATCGCCCCGACCGACGTCGACGTGTCGTTCGCGCGGCTGCTGGCCGGGCAGGCGCGGGCGGCGCGCGCACAGGGTGACGTGACCACGGCCGCGCGTCACTGGCGGGAGGTGGTCGGGCTGTGGCAGGGCCAGCCACTGTCTGGTGTGGCCGGTGGTTGGGCCGAACGCACCCGGCGCAAGCTGCGCGACGAGCACGTCGCCGCGCTCGCCGCCCTTGGTGAGTGCGGCCTGGAGCTGGGACGGCACGCCGAGGTCGCCGCCGATCTGGAAGCGGCCGCGGAACGGTTCCCGCTCGCGGAGAACCTCGTCGAGCAGCTCATGCTCGCGCTGTATCGGTGCGGGCGGCACGCGGAGGCGCTCGCCTGGTACACGGACACGCGCACCCGCGTGCGAGAGGAGTTCGGCAGCGAACCCGGCAAGCCGCTGCGCACGCTGCACCAGCGGATCCTGCGCCAGGACCCGGCTCTGCTCCTGGTCGACGCGCCGACCGTCGACGCGACCGAGTCACCGGCGTGGACGGCGATCTGCCAGCTCCCGCCCGACATCGCCGACTTCGTTGGCAGGGAACGCGAGCTCGACACGCTGACCGCCACCGTGCTGCGCCGCGGTGGTGGCGCCGCACCCGCCATCGCGACCGTCCACGGCACACCCGGCGTCGGCAAGAGCACGCTCGCCGTCCGCGTCGCGCACCGGCTGCGCCCGCACTACCCCGACGGCCAGCTGTTTCTCGACCTGGGCGGCGCCGCGCCCGCACCGCGTGACCCGAGCACCCTGCTGGCCGAACTGTTGCGATCGCTGCACGTCGAGCCGGCCGCCATACCCGAAACGCTCGCCGAACGCACCGCCCTGTACCGATCCACAGTGGCCGATCGCGCGATCC
The DNA here is from genome assembly GCF_027923225.1 of Phytohabitans aurantiacus. Lineage (GTDB taxonomy): Bacteria > Actinomycetota > Actinomycetes > Mycobacteriales > Micromonosporaceae > Phytohabitans > Phytohabitans aurantiacus. The sequence continues at coordinate 15,051 of NZ_BSDI01000018.1, read as the reverse complement.
TGCTGGTACTCGATGACGCCGCCGACGAGGAGCAGGTGCGTCCCCTGCTGCCCGGCACCGCGCACAGCGCGGTGCTCGTCACGTCCCGGCACCACCTCGTGCTCGACGGGGCGACAGCCACGCCCCTGGACCTGCTGACCCGCTGCGAGGCGTTCGGGTTGCTGGCTCAGGTGACCGGCGGGCGGCGCGTCGAAGACGACCGCGCGTCCGCGGAAATCATTCTGGACGCCTGCGGCCAGTTGCCGCTCGCCATCCGCGTCGCGGGTGCGCGGCTCGCGGCCCGGCCCACCTGGCCGCTGCGCGCGCTGGCGGATCGCCTGGCGGACGCGAGCGACCGCTTGGACGAGCTGTCCGCGGGCCAGCACAGCGTGCGGGCGAGCTTCGCGGTCAGCTATGCCGCACTGCCGGCGGCCGCACGCCGCGCCTTCCGGCTCCTGGGTCCAGCGGGTTTCGAGACCATCGCGGAGTGGTCGGTCGAGGCGCTGCTCTGCCAGCCTCGCGACGTCACCGATGCCGCGATCGAGGCGCTCGTGGTGGCGGGCCTGCTCACCGCGTGCGAAGCCAACCCGGCGGGCGAGCCGCGATACCGCATGCACGACCTGTTGCGGGCGTACGCGTGCGACCGGGCCCGCGTCGAGGAAGACGAACGGCACCAGCGAACGGCGCTGCGGCGCCTCGTGGCCGAGTGCCTGCACCGGGTCCGGTCGGCGGTGCGCGACCTGTCCCACCCGTTCGCGCCGCCGCCCGGCCCATCCGCGTGCGGCGGCGCCGGCTACGAGTGGCTCGCGGCGGAACGCCACAACCTGGTCGCCGCCGTGCGGCTGGCGGCGGAGACGGGCCACCCGGACATCGCGGTGGAACTCGCGTACCACCTGACGGCGTACCTCAAGGCGCGCGGCTACTACGACGACGTCGTACGCGTGCAGCAGGCGGCCATGGCGGCCGGTGACGCACACCAACGCATGCGCTGCCGGCTCATCCTGGCCGAACTCGACGTCGATCGCGCCCGCTACGGTGCCGCGCTCTCCGAGTTCGAGGAGTTGTCACGCCACTTCGAGCAGACCGGCGACCGGCACGCGGCCGCGTACGCGCGGACCGGACGGGCGGCCTGCCGGCACGCGCTCGGCGACCACGAAAACACCATCGCCGAACTCGACCGCGCCGTGTCCGTGCTCCGCGCGGCCGGCGACAGCGGCGGAGCCGTGTACGCGCTGCTCGTCCTGCGCAGCGTGCACCTCGAAGCCGGGCGCTACGCGGACGCCATCGCGGTCAGCGCCGCGGCACTGGAGTTGACCGCCGGGCGCGCCAGCCTCGACCGTGCGTGGGTGCTCCGCGGCCTCGGCATCGCCTACTACGAGACCGGTCAGGTCGAGACGGCCGTCCGGTACTACGAGGAGAGCCTGGCCCTGGCCCGCCACTTCGACTGTGACGGTGGCGCGCGGAAGACGCTGCGCCGGCTCGGCGAGGCGTATGGGGCGCTGGGCCGCTTCGAGGAAGCCACCGAGACGCTCACCATGGCCCTGACCCGCTTCGTGCGCTCTGGCGACGTGCTCGGCGAGGCGCTGACGGCGTACGCCTTCGGCGAGCTCTGCCACCGTCAAGGTCGAGGGCGGGAGGCGCTGGCCCACTTCACGCGTTGCGCCGAGCTGATCGGGCCCACCGGTTCGCGTACCTGGCGCATCCGCGCGCTGCGCGAGATCGGGCGCGCGCGGGCCGGCCTCGGCGACCGCGCCGCTGCCGTGGCGGCCTGGACCGAGGCCCTGGCCCTGTGCCGCGACCCTCACTCCGCCGAGGCCCGGGAAGTCGCCCATCTCCTCACAGACGTTCGTCAGATCCACCCGTAGCCGCGGGCGACCCGGACGGCCTCGTGGCGATTGGTGGCGCCGAGCTTGCCGACGGCCGACGAGAGGTAGTTGCGCACGGTGCCGGGTGACAGCGCCGCCCGCTGGGCGATCTCCTCCACCGGCGACCCATCCGCGGCCAGCTCCAGCACCTGCGCCTCGCGCGCGGTCAGTGGGCTGTCTCCCACACTGATCGCCTCGGCCGCCAACTGCGGATCGACGTACCTGCCGCCGCTGTGGACGGTGCGGACGACGGTGGCCAGTGTCTCCGCGGAGACCGTCTTGGGCAGGAAGCCGCGCACGCCCGCGGTGAGCGCCCGCTTGAGGTGGCCGGGCAGGCCGTGGCTGGTAACGATCATCGTGCGGCATCCGGGCACGTCGGCATGGAGCGTCTTCGCCACCCGCACCCCGTCGACGTCCGGGAGCTGAAGGTCGAGCACGGCCACATCTGGGCGCAGCGCGCGGGCCATCGACAGCGCCTCGGCACCGGTGGCCGCCTGCGCCACCACCGTCAGGTCTTCCTCCAGGCCCAGCAACGCGGCCAGCGCGCCCCGGATCAGGTGCTCGTCGTCGGCGAGCAGGATGCGGATCCCCTGTGGACTCACGTCGGCGCCCCCTCGGTGGCCGCCGCCGCGTGCGTGGGCAGCTCGACCGTGAGGCGGAAGCGCTCCCGAAAGCGGTCGGCGACGACGGTGCCACCAAGGCCCGCAGCCCGTTCCGCCAGGCCGACCAGGCCGCCGCCGAAACGGACCCGGCCGCCGTCGGGCGCCGGCTCGCCGCGCACGCCGTCGTTTTCGATGGTGAGAGTGACCGTACCGCTGGCGCCGCCCCGCAGGGCGATGGTGCAGTTTCGCGCGTCGCTGTGCCGCAGCACGTTGGTCACTCCCTCTCGCACCGCCCAGCCCAGCGGCGTCCGCACCGACTCCGGCAGCCCGCCGCTCTCCCCGATCATCCGGCATTCGATGCCCGCCGAGGCGAGCAGCGAGCGGGCGCCGGCCAACTCGACGTCCAGACTGGACGAACGGTATCCGCCCACCACCCCGCGCAGCTCGGTCAGCGACTCCTGCGCGACCCGGCGCACGTCGAGCATCTCGTCGATGGCGGTTTCCTGGCCGCGCCGCGCGAGCTGCGCCGCCAGCTCTGCCTTCAGCGCGATGGCCGACAGGGTACGCCCGACGACGTCGTGCAGGTCACGGGCGAAGCGGAGCCGCTCCTCGGTGACCGCCAGGTTCGCCTGGACATCGCGCGCGCGGTCCAGCTCCCAGACCAGGCCGAGCATCCAGGCGGAGACGCGCCCGGCGAACGCCACCACGGTGAGCAGCGTCCCGAGCACGAAGGCCGCGTCGAGGGCCGGGGCTTCCTGGCGGACCGACAGCCCGTACGCCGCCGCGCACGAGGCCATGGCCGCGACCGCCGTGACCCGCGGGCGCACGGCCGTGCTGAGCGCGGCCACGAAGCAGGTGGTCAGAAGCATCAGGATGCTCATGGCGGGCCCGCCGTCGTCGCCGGGCGACACGTCCGGGTACGCGAGGTAGCCGCCGACACTCGCCGCGACCGTCAACGCGCCGGTGGCAGCGATCAGCGCCGCCGGTCGCGGCCTCCGCCCGAGGTAGTTGTCAAGGCCGGCGCCCACGATCAGAGCGCACAGCACCATGTGGACCGCGATGAGCGCGAGGACGAGCCACACGGCCGCGCCGATCTCCGGTGCGAGGCCGGTGGCCACCAGGAACGGAACGAACGCGAAGTTCAGGTAGAAGGACCATCGGACGCTCAGGTCGAACCGGGCCGCCTGGCTGCGCCGGCGCCACCAACCCAACACCGCCATCACCCGCCAACCTCCGGCCACCACACCAGCGTCGGATCGTCACCGTACCGGGTGGCAGCCAGGGAGGCGCCACTGTCAGGTGTGGGCGTAGACCATCGTGCTGCACGTGCCCGCGAGGTTCGTGCCGTTGTTCGAAAGACAGACGAAGAACCGGAAGCTGAGGTTCTCCCCGTAGCTGAGGTTGTACAGGGTCTGGTTGTGGGCACCGTTCGTATTGGTCCGCTCCTGCCAGGCGCCGTAGTTGACCGAGAAGTGGACCCGGACTCCGGCACCGTCCTTGTGCCAGTCGGTGACGTACATGTACTCACCGTCGGCGAAGAAGAGGGCCGAACCGGCCCCGGCCGTGTACGGCGCGTCGGCGCGGGTGTCCTTCCCCCAACAGGGTCCCATGCAGCCTTCGGCCCGCGCGGGGGCGGCGATCGCGAGCAGTGCGGCCATCGCGACCGCGAAAGCCACGAATCCTCGGATAATAATCCTCATGGCCACGGAGTCTCCCGTGGTCCCGGGCGAACGGGCCATCGATGCTCACCATCTTGAGGCAATCTTGAACAGCCATTCGCTATCGCCGGGGCTCCCACCGGAACCGGTATCGGATCGCCATCGCACCGGCCGCCAGCCAGGCCACCAGGACCAGCACCGGCACAGCGGCCGGGCCGAACGCTCCGGCGAAGTCCTCAGGCGCGCGCTCGCCGGCGGTGCCCACCCAGCCCAGGCGCATCAGCTCGACGACCGGGCTCAGTGGGAGCGCCCGCAGCGCCGCCGCTACCGGGTCGGGCAGCTCCTCCAGAGGCACCATCAGCCCGGACCCGAACAGGCATCCCAGCAGGATGGGCAGGGTCGTGATCTGCGCCAGCTCCGTCGTACGCGTGAAGACCGACGACGCCGCCGCGAGCAGTACGAACACCACGACGCCGCCCACCACACCAAGCAGCAGAAGCGGGGCGTTGACCGGGGCGGGCAGCCCGAGAAACACCGCACCGGCAGCGACGAACAGCACCGACTGGGCCAGTGCGACGGCGACGGCTGGGCTCGCGACACCGGCGAGGATCTCCGCGTCCGTGAGTTCCCCGGCTCGCAGCCGCTTCAGCACCAGTTCCTCGCGCCGCGACACGTAGGCCGTCACCAGGTTGTAGTACACGGCGGAGAGAAGGACGAAGGCGAGCATCGCGGTGACGAGGAAGGCCATTGTGGACAGTTCTCCCCGATCGACGGGTACGCCGGACACCGCCGCGACCATCGCGAGCGGCAGGACGATCGCGCTGAACAGCGCGGCGCGGTTGCGCAGCAGCAACGTGAGTTCGGCCCGGCCGAGCGCCCGGATCCGCCGCGCGGCGCTCATCGTGCGCCTCCAGCCGCCGCGATCGCCAGGAACGCCTCCTCCAGCGACGCCGGCCTGGCGTCCAGGTCACCAAGGGCGACGCCGCGCTCGGCCGCCCAGCACAGCAGTACCGTCAGCGCCCGCTGCGGCGCTCTGGTGTGGACGGTGAGCCGCGGTCCGTCCCGCTCCGGGGGCCTGGAGTCGGGCAGGGCCGGCACGTCGCCGGGGAAGACGTTGCCGGGCAGGGTGAACCGGATCCGCGCCGGATACGCGGCGATGACCTCGTGGAGGGTGCCCGCCGCCATGATCTGACCGCGGTGCAGGATGGCGAGGCGGTCGGCGAGCTCCTGCGCCTCCTCCAGGTAGTGCGTGGTGAGCAGCACGGTGACGCCCTCGCGCAGCAGGTCGCGCACCAGCCGCCAGGCGTCACGCCGGCTCTCGGGGTCCAGCCCGGTGGTCGGCTCGTCGAGAAACAGCACATCGGGCCTGCCGAGTATCGCCAGCGCCAGATCGAGGCGCCGGCGCTCACCGCCCGACAGCTGCTTCACGCGTACGCCCGCGCGGTGGTCCAGGCCGGCCAGCGTGAGCGCCTCGGCGACCGGGCGTGGTTTGGTGAGCGTGCCACCCCACAGCGCGGCGGTCTCCGCGACGGTCAGGTCCGGCGGAAAGCCACCTTCCTGCAGCATCACGCCCACGCGCGGTCGCACCCTCGCCCGCTGGGTGTACGGGTCATGCCCCAGCACGCGCACCGTGCCCCCGCTGGGCCGGCCGAGCCCTTCGACCAGCTCCAATGTGGACGTCTTGCCCGCGCCGTTGGTGCCCAGCAACGCGAACAGCTCGCCCCGCTCGACCCGGAAGGAGACTCCGCGTACCGCTTCGTAGCCCTCGTAGCGTCGGCGGAGCTCGCACGCCTCGACCACGCTGCCGGAATTCGTCATACACCGAGTCTTCGGCGTCGACCGGGACCGCTGTAGTGCCGCGATACACCGATCGGCGTGCGCGGTGCCCGGCGGCGCGATGACAGATGTCACGCCGCCGGGCGCCCTGTCACGTGTGGGCGTAGATCAGAGGGCCACACGTGCCCGCGATGTTCGTGCCGTTGTTCGAGATGCAGACGAAGAACCGGAAGCTGAGGTTCTCCCCGTACTCGAGGTTCCACTCGGCCTGCGACTTGTTGCCCTTCGAGTTGGTTCGCTCCTGCCAGCCTCCGTAGTTCACGGAGAAGTGGACGCGGACCCCGGCAGAGTCAGCGTCGTTGTCAAAGGCGTACAGGTGTTCGCCGTACGAGTCGAAAAAGGCCGAACCCGCCGCGGTCTTGTAAGGAGCGTCGGCTTTGGTATCCGTCCACCAGCAGGGGTAAGGGCAGTCGTCGGCTCGTGCCGGGGCTGCCGTCACGAGCAGCGCGGCCACCATGACCGCGACCGCCATAAGTCCTCGGACAAGAATCCTCATGGTGATCGAGTCTTCCGTGGCCACCGGCGGGCCGGCCGCGCCCGCCTGGCGTCTTGAGGAAATCTTGAAGGGCTAGCCGCCGGCCGTGACCCACTCGTAGACGCGTGGCCCCGCGGTCTGCGCGGTCGCGAAGTTGCTGTTGACCCGTGACGCCTCCTGCGCGTTGGGGAACGCGTTGGTGCACGAGATCGCCGCGCTGCTGCCCGACATCAGGTCGGCACACAACCCGGTACGCCTATCGGGCAGACCGAGCAGGTGGCCGAACTCGTGTGCCGCGATGCGTGGCGGGTGGTAGCCCTGGTTGACCGCCTGGCGACCCATGTACCAGTACCCGTTGCCGAGAGACTGCGTGTAGGCGCGCGGCCACCCGTTGTCGACGTACACGGTGATGTTTGCCCGCTGGCCGGCCGGCACTGGCTCCAAGCGCACGTTGGTGACGCGGTTGTTCCAGTTCTGCGCACCCTGGTGTACGACGGCGACGAACTCCGCGGCGCGACTGGCGTCGTAGTACAGGACCCGTGGTGCCGCCTGTGCCGGCGTGGCACCGACGAGCTGAGCCGCCGCGAGCGCCGCGGCGCCCAGTGCTGCGGCCAGGATTCTTCGTCTGAGCATCGGACCTCCCCAATCCATCGACTCTGATCTCTCAATATAGGGGTTGCCGCCTGCCAACTGAACTGCGACGACATGAGATACGTATGGATGGACATGCCTCGACCGCGCACCTTCGCCGCAGCCGCCATCATCGCCGCAGTCGTCGCCGCCGGCTTGGCGGCGCTGCCCATCGCGAACGCCGAGACCGGCGATTCGAATGGCGCCTCCGACTGGGTCGCACCCGAAACCACGGCCGTGCCCTTCGCCGGGCCGGCGGGCTCACCGGTCGACGTCAACGGGCAACTGAGCGTGTGCGGAGTCAACCTCTGCAACGAAGCGGGCGAGCCGATCCAGCTGCGCGGGATGAGCAGCCACGGCATCCAGTTCTTCCCGGACTGCCTCAACCCCGACTCGCTGGAGGCGCTCCGCAACGACTGGCTGGCGGATTTCGTGCGCATCTCCATGTACGTGCAGGAGGGCGGCTTCGAGACCGACCCGGCCGGCTTCACCGGCAAGGTGAACGAGGCGGTCGAAACCGCGACCGCGCTGGGTCTCTACGCCATCATCGATTTCCACATCCTCACGCCGGGCGACCCCACCTTCAATCTCGAACGCGCCCAAAGCTTCTTCGCCGACGTGGCTGCCGAACACGCCGACAAGCCGAACGTCATCTACGAAATCGCCAACGAACCCAACGGCGTCAGCTGGGACACCATCAAGAACTACGCCGAGCAGGTCATCCCGGTCGTGCGCGCGGCCGACCCGGACGGCGTGGTGCTCGTCGGCACGCGCGGCTTCTCCTCGTTGGGCCTGACCGACGGCGCGGACGAGACCGAAATCATCGAGGACCCGGTCGACGCCGAGAACATCATGTACACATTCCACTTCTACGCCGCCTCGCACGGTGCCGACCGGCGCGCGGTCGTCGACCGGGCCGCGGCGAGCCTGCCGCTGTTCGTCAGCGAGTTCGGCACCCAGACCTTCACCGGTGACGGCGCCAACGACCTGGAGAGCGCGACCGCCTGGCTCGACCTGCTGAAGAGCCACAAGATCGGGTACGCGATGTGGAGCTACTCGGACGGCCGGGAAAGCAACTCGGCGTTCGTGCAGGGCACCTGCCAGGGCACGGAGTACGCCGGCACCGAGGTGCTCACCGAGTCAGGAAACTTCATCCGCAGCCGCCTGCGGGGTGAGTGACCGGTCAGTCAAACGGCCGCCGGCCAGCCAGCTCCTCGAAAACCAGCCAGGTGCGCGTGGTGCGCACACCCGGCACCGCGTGCACAGCGGCGATGACGACGTCACGCAGCGTCGCGTTGTCGGGTGTGCGCACCAGCATCATGATGTCGACATCACCGCCGACGAGCGCCATGTGCTGCACGTACGGGACGTCGCGTAGCTGGTCCGAGACCGTCTCCCAGACGTTCTGCTCGATGTTCAGCAGCACGTATGCCGTGGTGCCGAGCCCCGCCCGCGCCGGGTCGACGCGCGCGGTGAACCCGGTGATGACCCCACCGGCCGACAGCCGCTCCACCCGGGCGTACGCGTTGGTGCGGGAGACCCGCACCCGCTCGGCGAGCGTGCGCACCGACATCCGGCCGTCGGCCGCCAGCTCGCGCAGGATCGCCCAGTCGACATCGTCGAGCACCGGTGCCGAACGTCCCACCGGACGCCCCGACAACGGCGGAACGCCTGACAAATGGTCCACCGCACGTCTCCTACAGATCCGATCGTCCCCACTTTACCCAGGATGTTGAGCCATTCGACCGACTAACAGGAGCATGTTGTGGCATGGCACAGCTCCTGCCGGCAACGCAGCCGGTGCGGTTCCTCACCGAGACGGGCACGCCCGTGGCCGACCGGCCGGCGTACCCGGAGCCGGATCAGGATCTACTCCTGTCGGCGTACCGGAAGATGGTCGTCGGGCGCCGGTTCGACACCCAGGCCACGGCGCTGACCAAACAGGGCCGGCTCGCCGTCTACCCGTCCAGCCACGGCCAGGAGGCCTGCCAGGTCGGCGCGGTGCTCGCGCTCGACAGCGGCGACTGGCTCTTCCCGACCTACCGCGAGTCGGTAGCACTGGTCTCACGCGGCATCGACCCCGTCGAGGTGCTGTCGCTGCTGCGCGGTGACGCACACTGCGGCTACGACCCCGGCGAGCACCACGTCGCTCCACAGTGCACACCGCTGGCCACCCAGACCCTCCACGCCGCCGGCCTGGCGTATGCCGAGCGCCGCAAGGGCAGCGGCCGGATCGCGCTGGCGTTCATCGGCGACGGCGCGACCAGCGAGGGTGACTTCCACGAGGCGCTGAACTTCGCGGCCGTGTTCCGCGCGCCGGTGGTCTTTCTCGTGCAGAACAACCACTACGCGATCTCCGTGCCGCTTTCGCGGCAGAGCGCGGCGCCCTCGCTGGCACACAAGGGCATCGGCTACGGCGTCCCGGCCGAGCAGGTCGACGGCAACGATCCGATGGCGGTTCTGGCGGTACTGTCAGCCGCCGCCGCCCATGCGCGCGCAGGCAACGGGCCGTTCCTCGTCGAGGCGCACACCTATCGCATCGACGCGCACACCAACGCCGACGACGCGAGCCGGTACCGGTCGACGGCCGAGGTCGACCAGTGGCGCCAGCGCGATCCGATCGCCAGGCTGGAGGCGTACCTGCGCGGGCGCGGTGCGCTCACCGATACCGTCGTCGCCGAGGTGGCCGCCGAGGCCGAGGAGTACGCCGCCGCACTGCGCACCCGCATGAACGCCGACCCGCCTCTGACACCCACCGACCTGTTCGACCACGTGTACGCCGAGCCGACGCCGCAACTGCGGGAACAGCGCGCCGGCCTGCTGGAGGAACTGGTGGAGGCGCGCTGATGGCACCGATCACGATGGCACAGGCGCTCAACACGGCATTGCGCGACGCCCTCCACGACGACGACCGGGTGGTCGTGTTCGGCGAGGACGTCGGCGCCCTCGGTGGCGTTTTCCGGGTCACCGACGGGCTGACCGACAAGTTCGGCGACGAGCGGTGCTTCGACACCCCGCTCGCGGAGGCCGGCATCGTGGGTTTCGCGGTCGGCATGGCGATGGGCGGGTTCCGGCCGGTCGTCGAGATGCAGTTCGACGCGTTCGCGTACCCCGCGTTCGAGCAGATCGTCTCGCACGTGGCGAAGCTGAGGAACCGCACGCGGGGCCGGCTGAGCCTGCCGCTTGTCATCCGGATCCCCTACGCGGGCGGGATCGGGGGCGTCGAGCACCACTGCGACTCCAGTGAGGCGTACTACGCGCACACGCCCGGGCTCAAGGTGGTCACGCCCGCGACCGTGGCTGACGCGTACTCGCTGCTGCGGGAGGCCATCGAGGATCCCGACCCGGTCGTGTTCCTGGAGCCGAAGAAGCTGTACTGGTCGAAGTCCGATGTCGACACTCCCTTGCGGACGGAGCCGTTCGGGCGGGCCGTGGTGCGCCGTGCGGGGCGCGACGCCACCGTGGTGGCGTACGGGCCGGCGGTACCGGTGGCGCTCGCGGCGGCGGAGGCGGCCGCCGGTGAGGGCTGGGACCTGGAGGTCGTCGACCTGCGCACGATCGTGCCGTTCGACGACGAGACGGTGACCGCCTCGGTGCGCCGCACCGGCCGGTGCGTGGTGATACAGGAGGCTCCCGGGTTCGCCGGTGTCGGCGCCGAAGTGGCCGCCCGGGTGCAGGAGCGCTGCTTCCACAGCCTGCACGCACCTGTGCTGCGGGTCAGCGGCTTCGACGTGCCCTATCCGCCGCCGATGCTGGAGCACCACCACCTGCCGGGCGTCGACCGGGTGCTCGACGCGCTCGACCGCCTGCAACGGGACGACGAACCCGACCCGCGGTTCCTGGCTCTCGGCGGGGCGGCATGAACACCGTCTTCCACCTGCCCGACCTCGGCGAGGGACTCACCGAGGCGGAGGTGCTCGAATGGCGGGTCGCCACCGGTGACACCGTCGCGGTCGACCAGATCGTCGTCGACGTCGAGACCGCCAAAGCCGCCGTGGAGGTACCCATCCCGGTCGCCGGCACTGTCGTCGAGCTGTACGCCCAGCCCGGCTCGGTGGTCGCGGTCGGCGCCCCGCTGATCGCGGTCTCCGGCGGGCCGGCAGCGGTGGGCGGGCCGGCAGCGGCGCCGGAGGAGCCGGCGGGCTCCGGCAACGTCCTCATCGGATACGGCACCGGTGGCGCGCACGCCAAGCCGTCCCGGCGCCGTCGCAGGCCCGCCGAGGCGGTCGCGCCCCGGGTCATCTCGCCCGTCGTGCGGCGCCTGGCCAAGTCGCACGGCATCGACGTCGCCGCGCTGGCGCCGAGCGGCCGGGGCGGGATCGTGCTGCGCCGCGACGTCGAGGCGGCCATCGCGGCCCAGCGGTCAACAGTAGAGTCACGACCGGTCGAGGGCGCGACGCGCATCCCCCTGCGCGGGGTACGCCGCAGCATCGCCGACAAGCTCGTGCGCAGCCGCACCGAGATCCCCGACGCCACCACATGGGTCGATGTCGACGCCACCGCCCTCGTCGCGCTGCGCCGCGAGCTGAACCAGGCGGCCACCGCCCCCATCGGCCTACTCGCCCTGCTGGCCCGCATCTGCGTCGCCGGACTCCAGCGGTTTCCGGAGCTCAACTCCTATGTGGACACCGTCCGTGCGGAGATCGTCCAGCTGCCGCACGTCAACCTGGGCTTCGCCGCGCAGACCGACCGCGGCCTGGTCGTACCCGTCGTCCACGACGCACACCGGCTCACCCTGACCGAGCTGGCGGAACGGCTGCGCGAGCGCACCGAGGCCGCACGGGCGGGCACGCTGGCACCGGGCCACCTCACCGGCGGCACCTTCACGCTCAACAACTACGGCGTATTCGGAGTGGACGGCTCCACGCCGATCATCAACCATCCGGAGGCGGCCCTGCTCGGCGTGGGCCGCGTCATGGAGCGCCCGTGGGTGGTCGACGGCCAACTCGCCGTGCGGAGCGTCGCTCAGCTGTCGCTGGCGTTCGACCACCGTGTCTGCGACGGCGGAGTGGCGGGCGGCTTCCTCCGCTTCGTCGCCGACCACGTGGAGCACCCCCACCACCTCCTCCTCCTCCTCTGACCCTCGAAGAATCAAGATTCCCTCAAGTCTCCGACCACCCCATGGCGCTATCTCCATCAACGCCTATATATCTCACGTAACCGGTGGAAGGAGTTCCAGATATGAAACGTCGAATGCTCGCCACCATCACCCTCACGTCGGTAACCGTCGCCGGAGCGCTCTTCGGCATCGGCTCACCGGCACACGCCGCCACAACGGTCTTCTGCTCGCAGCCAGCCAACCCCTCCGGCGACGCTTGCTTCTACTCCGACGGCGACAAGTTCGCTGTACAGGACATCCGCCCCGACGGTATGCGCGCCGTGGTCATCTGGAACACGGACTACGGTCGCAGCGGCGAATGCCACGACGCGAACGGCTCCCAGAACGGCTGGACGTGGTGCGACTACGACTTCGCTGAAGGCCACACGCTGCGGTTCGTGGTCGTCGCCCGCAACGGCGCCAACGGCGCGAACCAATGGCCCTCGAACGTGGTCACCGCCTGGATCTCGGGCCGCTGACCGGTACGTCCGGCGGAGGTCGTCGACCCACAGGTCGGCGACCTCCTAGGGCGCGACGGTCAGAGCGTCCGCGGAAACGTTGTGCACCACCGGATCCGTGTCGAGGCGGACGGCGTACCCGATGGGTGGACCGCTCTGAAGCCACCGCACGCCGACCACCGTGCCCACGGCGGCGCTGGTCGTCAGCACGACCCGCGCGCCCGGCGGGTGACCCTCGTACGCCTCGACGAGCAGCGCGTCGAGGATGTGCCGCGCGCCGGCGAGTGAGCCGCGAAGGCTCACTGACCGCAACTCCCGGCCCAGCGTGACGGCCACGTCGCGTACCCGCCGGTCGGAGCTGGCCTCGCCGGCCGTCAGCGCGGCCTCTACGCGTGTCCACAGTGGCCACCCGCCGTCGTCGAGCAGCATCCGGGCGGCCCGGTCGAGGGCGGCGCAGGTGATGTCGACGGCGGCCGCCTCGCCGAGGTCGGCGACCCAGGCCAGCTCGTCAGCGGCGGGCACGAGCGCGGGCGACTCGTGCGCGAGCACGGCGTAGAGCATCGCGAGCGTGGTTTCGCGGCCGTCGCCGTCATAGAGCGTTTCGGTCGCGGAGCGCAACGGCGGGAACCGCTCGATCAGGTGCGCCGCCCGACCGAGCGGAAGGTCAGCGGCGAGCCGACAGTCGCCGACCCGGGCATGGAACGGCCGGTGTTCGCGCAGGGCGAACATGGATGCGCGGTGCTCGTCTCCCCCAGTGGGAAAGCTGGGCCGCCGGTCAGCCGCCGGACGCGGGATCTGGCCCGCGATAAGGCGTGCGGCGACCAGATACGGCACGCCGAGCCGCGCGGCCAGAGCGCGGACAGCACGCCTGCGGGCCCTGTCGGGGACAGGTCGTCGGTGCTTCGTGCCGGTCATCGTTGTAATCTAGAACAGCAGCCGCGCCTGCACGAGCGTTGCGAGGCTCCCCACGCGGGCCCCGCGCAGACGCCAAGAGGCTTTGACTCAGCGCACGCCACCTTCTCCGTAGTCGTGCGCCCATGTGCGCCTGTCGGGTGGGGTGCGTGGGGCCTTGCCGCGAAGGCGTGAGTGTCGTGTTCGAACGCTTCACCGACCGTTCCCGTCGGGTCATCGTGCTGGCTCAGGAAGAAGCCAGGATGGCCAATCACCACTACATCGGCACGGAACACATCCTGCTCGGTCTCGTCCACGAGGGTGAGGGTGTCGCCGCCAAGGCGCTGCAGAGTCTCGGCGTCTCCCTGGAGGGCGTCCGTCAGCAGGTCGAAGAGATCATCGGTCAGGGTCAGCAGGGGCCGGGCGGGCACGTTCCGTTCACGCCGCGCGCCAAGAAGGTGCTGGAGCTGTCGCTGCGCGAATCGCTACAGCTCGGGCACAACTACATCGGCACCGAACACATCCTGCTCGGACTGCTCCGGGAAGGCGAGGGCGTCGCGGCGCAGGTGCTGGTCAAGCTCGGCGCCGACCGGGCTCGCGTCCGCCAGCAGGTCATCCAGCTACTCTCCGGTCACCCGTCCGTCACGCCCGTCGAAGAGACCGTTCCCGCCGTCTCTTCGACGGTGCTCGACCAGTACGGCGAAAACCTGACCAGGGCGGCGCGCGAGGGCAAACTCGCGCCCGTCATCGGGCGCGACCGCGAGATCCAGCGCGTGATGGTCGTGCTTTCCTGCCTGACGAAGAACAATCCGGTACTGATAGGCGAGCCCGGCGTCGGCAAGACAGCCGTCGTCGAAGGACTGTGCCAACGCATCGCGGACGGCACCGCGCCCGAGGCGCTGCGACACAAGCAGGTGTACACATTGGACCTCGCCAGTCTCGTGGCCGGCTCCCGATACCGGGGTGACTTCGAGGAGCGGCTGCGGAAGGTCGTCAAGGAGTGCCGCACGCGCGGCGACATCATCCTGTTCATCGACGAGATCCACACCCTGGTCGGCGCCGGTGCCGCCGAGGGCGCGATCGACGCCGCGAGCATCCTCAAGCCGATGCTGGCCCGGGGTGAGCTGCAGACGATCGGCGCGACCACCCTCGACGAATACCGCAAGTACTTCGAGAAAGACGGCGCGCTCGCCCGCCGCTTCCAGCCGGTCCAGGTCGACGAGCCGACACACGCGCAGGCCGTCGAGATGCTCAAGGGTTTACGCGGCCGGTACGAGAAGCACCATCGCGTGTCCATTTCGGACTCGGCGGTCGTCGCTGCGGTGACCCTCGCCGACCGGTACCTTTCCGACCGGCACCTGCCGGACAAGGCGATCGACCTGATCGACGAGGCGGGCGCGCGGATGCGCGTCCTGGACGGTGTCGGTGTGGTCGACGAGGAGCAGATCGCACTCGTTCTCGGTTCCTGGACCGGCATCCCGGTCTACAAGCTGACCGAGGAGGAGACGTCCCGGCTGCTGCGGATGGAAGACGAGCTGCACAAGCGGGTCGTCGGCCAG
>NZ_BSDI01000017.1 GCF_027923225.1 Phytohabitans aurantiacus | reverse complement strand
CCGCAGCGATCTGGCACAACTGGCACACCGGCCAACCGATCATGCGATCCCTGACCGCCTACGACCACTGACCCCTTGGAATCGATCATCTAGATCTAGACGTGTCCAGGGTCTGAGAACACCGCCGGGCGGTAGCCCTGGCGCATTTGCCGGTGGGGGTCCATCGTTAGCCTCATGGCGCAGACCCCGCACGGGACAGACCGGGACCTTCAAGCGGGCATCGCTGACCTACTGAAACGCATGGCCGGCCAGACCGCGCACGTCGGCGTCTCGGTCAGGGGCGGGATGGTGATGCTCTTCGGCGAGGTGGGCAGCACCGCCGAACGCCTACAGACCAGGCAGGCGGCGATGGGCGTGCTCGGTGTGCGCGGTGTCGCCGACGAGATGGTCGTCCGCGAGCCGGGCGCCCTCGGCGCATCCGACGCCGACCTCACCAAACTCGCCAACCGGCTACTGGCCACAGACGCCGCGGTCCCGGCAGGTGCCGTCCGGGCCGGCGTGCGTGGCTGCGTGCTCACACTCTCGGGCGCGGTAGCCGTGACCGGACAGCGGGACGCCGCCGCACGCGCGGTCCAGAACCTCCCAGGCATCGTCGGTCTGTGCAACGACATCCGCGTCGCCAGGCCGGCGTCAGATGACGAGCGGCGCCTGAGCTGACGACATCGCCGTGCGGCGGCTGGTGAACCACCTCATCCAGACCGGACAGGCGTACAGTCAAAAGCCTCCCGGATCGGCGACATCCCAGCTCCGAGGTGCCCGCCACGCCGGATTCTGAAAGGCGGACCCATGTCCGTCCCCCGCCCGACCGGACCAGCCACAGAGCACGGCGGATCACGCTCGGCTTGGGTACCCGCGTGAAGGATGCGCGCGCCGCCGCGCTGGCCCGCTATCTCTACCAGCGGGCCGCTGCCTTCTCGTTGTCCGCCGATGTCAACGACGCCCACGGGACCGCTCACGCCGGCATGGCGCTGCTCGACGCGGCGGCACTCGCCGAGCAGCTCCGGTCCACGGATGAGAGCCTCAGGACCCTGTCCGAGGCAGGACGCTTCGAAACGATGCCAGACGGCAAGGCGGTCTTTCTGGAAACCAGCGAGCTCCGCGCAGCCATTCAACGGCCCCTGCTCGGCAGCCGGATGACCGGCCAGGAGATCCTCGCCTTGGTGGTCGAGACCGCCGGCCGCCGCCGGTAGGCAGCGAGAGGCTCAGCCGGCGCGGCCCGCTCGGCGTGCCGTGTGTTCGGCGCGGGCTGGTGCGCCGACCTGGTGCAGGTGTTGCAGGGCTTGGCGGTAGGAGGTGATGAGGCTGGTCTGCTCGTAGGCGACACCGATCTCGGCGCAGTACGCCTGCACGATCGGCTGAGCCTTGCGCAGGTTCGGGCTGGGCATGGCGGGGAACAGGTGGTGCTCGATCTGGTAGTTCAGGCCGCCCAGAGCCGTGTCGGTCAGCCAGCCGCCGCGGACGTTTCGGGAGGTCAGCACCTGCTTGCGAAGGTAGTCTTCGTCGCCAACCGGGTGCGGCATGCCTTTGTGGTTGGGTGCGAATGTCATGCCCAGATAGACGCCGAACAGCGCCTGATGCAGGAGCAGGAAGGCGACGGCCTGCGGCGGCGACAGGACGACCAGCAATGCCGCCAGGTATCCGACGGCGTGCAGGATCAGCAGCGCGCTCTCGAGGCGGCGGTGTTTGACCGTGCCGTTGCGCAAGGCCTTGACGCTGGAGACTTTCAGGTCGGCGGCGAGCAGGGTGAGCAGCGGGAAGAACAGACCGGCCTGGTGTCGGGTGATGAAGCCCTTCAGCCCGCGCCGGCCCAGGGCCGACCTGGTGGCCCAGATGAGCACCTCGGGCGCGACGTCGGGGTCGAGGTCGTCGTGGTTGGGGTTGTTGTGGTGGCGGGTGTGCTTGTCCATCCACCAGCCGTAGCTCATCCCGACGCCGAGGTTTCCGGCAAGCCGCCCGGCGACTTCGCTGGGGCGTTTGGTGCGGAACACCTGGCGATGTGCCAGATCATGCGCCACGAGCGCCACCTGGGCGAAGGTGACGGCGAGGAACGCGGCCGTGATCATCTGCCACCAGGAGGAGCCGATGACGAAGAACGCTGCCCATCCGCCGAGGAACATGAGCGTGACCACGCTCAGCCGCGCGATGTAGTAGGCAGGCCGGCGCCGCATCAGCCCGTGGCCGTTGATCCGGCGGGACAGCACGGCGAAGTCGCTGCCGGTCGTCGTCGTTCGCGACGGTGGCATGGTGATCGTCATGGTTCTATCAAACCGGCCGCTGCTCGCATCGTCAGGAGCGCTATGACCTGCGGCCCGGTGGTGCTAGCACTACCATTGAAACGCCCCATGGCGGGCACTATGTGAGCGTGCAGATGTCTGAAACCGGCGTGCGGATGGTGCGGTGGGTCCGACGCGGTGTGCGCTCGGTGCTGGCCGAACTTGCCGCGATCGGTCTGGCGTTCACCAACATTCCGCTGTTCGCCGCATCGGTGGTCGCGTTGGCCCTGGCACCGGTGCCGTTTCTCGGCCTGGCGCTGACGCCGTGGACAATGACACTGGTCCGGATGCGCGCCGATCTCGAGCGCAGACGTGCCTCACGCACCGGTGTCCTGGTGACCGGCCCGTACCATCCGCCCCCGGAACGCGCTGTGGCCGGTGGCTGGCAACGCTTCCGATGGATCGTGACGGACCCGGCCACCTGGCGCGACCTGGCCTGGCTCATGCCCGGCGCGATCGTCGGATTCGCGCTCGGCCTGGTCGCGGTGCTCGTGCCGCTGTACGGCCTGGCCGGCCTGACGTTGACGCCGTTGTGGATCTGGCTCGACGCCGGCTGGTACGGCTACGGCGTCATCTGGTCCATCGACACGTTCAGCGAGGGCTTGCTCTGCCTGCCGCAAGGTGTCCTCATCCTCGCCGCGGGCCTGTGGGTAGCGCCCTGGCTGCGACGCGTCGACGCCCTCTTCGCAAGACTCCTCCTCGCGCCCACCACAGCCGCCGAACTCCGGCTACGGGTCACCCAGTTGACCCTTACCCGCGCTGACACGGTAGACGCCCAAGCCGCCGAGCTGCGCCGCATCGAACGCGACCTGCATGACGGCGTACAGGCCCGCCTCGTCTCGCTGCGGATGGTGATCGGCTTGGCCGACACGCTCATCGACCGGAACCCGGCCCAGGCCCACAAGCTGCTCGCCGAAGCACGAGAATCCAGCGGCGCGGCGCTGGTCGAGCTGCGGCACCTCGTCCGCGGCATTCACCCACCGGTACTCGCCGAACGTGGACTCGGCGGCGCGGTCCACGCGCTGGCGCTCAGCATGCCGGTCCCGATCACGATCGACATCGACCTGCCCGGACGACCCGGCACCCCCGTCGAGTCCGCCGCGTACTTCGCCGTCGCCGAGGCGCTGACCAACATGGTCCGTCACAGCCAGGCCCACACCGGATCGGTGTCCGTACGGTACGCCCACGGGGCGCTGACCATGACGGTCACCGACGATGGCGCCGGCGGCGCCGATCCCGCCGCCGGCACAGGGCTGCACGGCATCGAACGCCGCCTCGCCGCGTTCGATGGCACGATGGCTCTGTCGAGCCCGCCCGGAGGACCCACCGTCATCACCATGGAGCTGCCGTGCGCGTTGTCATCGCCGAGGACCACGCCCTCCTCCGCGACGGACTGACCCGCCTACTACAGGCGTTCGACTTCGACGTGGTCGCCGCCGTCGACAACGGCCCAGCACTGTTCCCGACCCTGATCACTCACAAACCCCACGTCGCGATCATCGACGTGCGCCTCCCGCCGACATTCACGGACGAAGGCCTACAGGCCGCGATCGCGGCGCGAGCCCGAATGCCCGGTTTCCCGGTCCTCATGCTCTCCCAGCACGTCGAGCCCATGTACGCCCGCGAACTGCTCACCGCCCCGAACGGCGGCGTGGGCTACCTACTCAAAGATCGTGTCTCCGACGTCGAGGAGTTCGTCGACGCCGTCCGACGGGTCGCCGCCGGCGGCACCGCCATGGACCCCGAAGTGATCTCACAACTGCTCGTCCGCCGAGAACCCCTGGCGGTGCTCACCACCCGTGAACGTGAAGTGCTCGGTGTCATGGCCGAAGGCCGCTCCAACGCCGCGATCGCCGCCAAGCTCCGTATCACCGAGAAGGCCGTAAGCAAGCACATCAACAACATTCTCACCAAATTGGACATGCCACCGTCCGACGACGACAACCGCCGCGTCCTCGCCGTCCTGGCATACCTCAACGCCTGAGCGCCTGATCCTCCAGGATGGACCGGATGGTGTCGGCGTCGCCGGTGTTGTGGGCCTGTAGGAGCGCGGCGAACCGGTCGGCGGGCAGGACCGGCACGCCGAGCTGCTCCGCCTTGTCGGCCTTGCTGCCGGCGCCGTCACCGACCACGACCAGGTCGGTGCGTTTGGACACCGAGCCGGAGGACTTGCCGCCCAGCGTCTCGACGGCCTCGTTGCCCTCGTTGCGGGTCAGGCCCGGCACCGATCCGGTGACCACCACGGTCATCGGGGTGCCGTCGGGCTTGCACAACGGCAGCAGCCCGGCGGGCACCGCGGGGGCCTCCAGAGCCGGGCTGCCGGGCTCGGTCATGTTGACGCCGCGCTCGGTGAGCTTGGCGATCACCGGGGCCAGCTCGGCCAGCTCCGCGGCGATGGTCACGGCGCGTTCGGGGCCGATGCCGTCGACCCGCTGGAGGTCTTCGGCGGTGGCGGCGGTCAGTGCCGCCATGGTGCCGAAGTGCCGGGCGAGCCGCCGCGAGATCGACCGGCCGGTCATGCGCACGCCCAGGCCGGTCAGCACGCGCGACAGTGGCCGCTGCTTGGACGCCTCGATGTTGGCCACGAGCTTGCCGGCCGAGACCTCACCCATGCGGTCGAGCCCGACGAGCGTGGCCACCTCCAGGTCGTACAGGTCGGCCGGGTCGGTGACGAGCCCTGCGGCCACCAGCATGTTGATGATCTTGTCGCCGAGGCCCTCGATATCCATCGAGTCGCGGGCGGTGTAGTACGCCAGCGACTCGTGGGCGCCGCAGGCCCGGCCCCGCGTGCAGCGCCACCGCTTCTGGGACCGGTCGATCTCGCCGTCGCACCGCGGGCAGACGGCCGGCGGCTCGAACGCCACCGAGTCGGCGGGACGGTCGTCGAGCTTGGCGCCGGTGATCTCGGGGATGACGTCGCCGGCGCGCCGCACGAACACCGTGTCGCCGACGCGCACGTTGCGGCGGGCCAGGTCGTCGAAGTTGTGCAGGGTGGCGGACGTGACGGTGACGCCGCTGACCACCACCGGCTCCAGGACGGCGACCGGCGTGATGATGCCGGTGCGCCCCACCTGGACCTCGATGCCGAGCAGCCGGGTGGTGCGGGTGTCGGCGGGAAACTTGTACGCGATGCCCCAGCGTGGCGCGCGGCTAGAGAAACCGGCCTGCTCGCGATCGGCGGGCAGATCGGCCTTGATCACCGCACCGTCGACGCCGAACCCCAGCTCGCCCCGGCGCGCCTCCAGCGTCGCGACCGCGGCCAGAACCTCGTCGAGGCTCGCGCACAGCGGCATCCCCGCCGAGGACGTCGCCGTGGTCGCCACGCCGAGCTCGCTGAGGCGCGCCATCGCCGCCGAGTGCGGCACCGGCTCGCTGTCGCCGCCCTCGGGCCTCTGCACCGCGTATGCCAGGAAGGACAGCGGCGCGTCGTAGGCACGGTCGACGGCGCGCAGCGTGCCGGCCGCGGCGCTGCGCGGGTGCGCGAACGCCGGCTCGCCCTGCCCGGTGCGCAACCGGTTGGCCTCGACGAAGTCGGCGTCGGTCATGAAGACCTCGCCGCGGATCTCGACGGTGACCGGCTCGGCCAGCCGGGCCGGCAGGCCGACCGCCCGTCGGGCCTGCCCGGTCACGTCCTCCCCCGCGCGGCCGTCGCCGCGCGTGGCCACCAAGGTCAGCGCGCCGTCGACGTAGCGCGCCGCGATCGCCAGACCATCGATCTTCGGCTCCACCGTGTATCCGCCAGCCGGGCGGCCCAGCAGCCGCTCCAGCCGGGCGCCCCACCGCCGCAGCGTCTCCTCGTCGAAGACGTTGTCGAGGCTGAGCATCGGCGAGCTGTGCTCGATATCGCCGATCACCCCGGCGCCGGCGGCGACCACCTCGGTGGGCGTGTCTTCGGCCTTCCACTCCGGGTGCGCCGCCTCGGTCGCCGCGACCCGCGCGATCAGCGCGTCGTAGGTCGCGTCGTCCATGCGCAGCTCGGAACCGCTGTAATACGTCGTGGCGGCCGCCCTGATCTCGGCGATCGCCTCCTCGTAGGCACCCGGCGACTCGAACGGCTCCGCGCGCGCCGCGTCGACGACCGGCCCCACCTCAGCGACCGCCATGATGACCTCCCCGTGTCATTCCGCTCGCCACAGCGTAGTGCCGCCCCCTGACATTGCGTGGTCGTGATACCTAGAACTACTATGCATCGCAGTTCTAGGGTTGGGAGTCGGATGTACATCACGAAGGACCTCGTCGCGGCCTCCGCGACGCCGCTGGTGCTGGGGATCCTCGCCGAGGGCGAGAATTACGGCTACGCGATCCTCAAGCAGGTCAACGAGCTGTCCGGCGGCGAGCTGGAGTGGACCGACGGCCTGCTGTACCCGCTGCTGCACCGCCTGGAGCGGCTCGGCCACGTGGTGTCGGCCTGGCAGACCCCGCCCGGTGAACGCCGCCGCAAGTACTACCGCATCACCGACCAGGGCCTGGCCGAGCTCGCCGAGCAGCGCCGGCAGTGGGCCACCGTCGTCGACGCGCTGCGAGGCGTCTGGAACGCCGCCCAGTCCGTCAAGCCGATCCCGGCGCCGGCGTGGGAGGCGGGGCGATGAGCGTGGACGAACTCGAAGGCCAGATCGCCGAATGGCGTGCCTACACGCACCGCCGCCGCGAGCTGCACAACACCGACGTCGAGGAGCTGGAGGACCACCTCCGCAGCCGCATCTCCGAGCTGACCGAGGCCGGCCTGCGAGCCGACGAGGCGTTCCTGATCGCCGTCAAGCGCATGGGCAGCCTCGACGAGCTGTCGCGGGAGTTCGCCCGCGAGCACTCCGAACGGCTGTGGAAACAGCTCGTACTGCCCGCCGAACCGGACACGCCCGCCGCCACCCGCTCCCGGCGCGAGCTGATCGTCATGGTGCTCTGCGCGGCCGCGGCGGCGCTCGCGGTGAAAGCCCCTGCCCTGTTCGGGCAGGACATGGCGGGCGACGGCGACGTGTTCTACGCGCGAAACGCGAGCCTGTTCGCCCTGCCAGCATTGTCCGTGTACTTCGCGTGGCAGCGCCGGGTCAGCCCGCGTGTGATCGGTGTACTGGCACTACTGTTCGCCGTCGGCGCGGTCGCCGCGAACGCGTACCCGCTCGACGAGGACTCGCAGTCCCTCATACTCTCGGCGATCCACCTGCCGCTCGCGCTGTGGCTGGTCGTCGGCATAGCCTACGTCGGCGGCGACTGGCGTTCCGACCGGCGGCGGATGGACTTCATCCGGTTCACCGGCGAGTGGCTGATCTACTTCGTCCTCATTGGACTGGGCGGCGGCGTGCTGATGGCCTTCACGGCGGGCACCTTCCGGGCCATCGGCCTGAACGCCGAGGAGTTCATCAGCCAATGGCTCCTGCCCTGCGGCGCGGCGGCCGCCGTCGTCGTGGCAGCATGGCTCGTCGAGGCCAAGCAGAGCGTCATCGAAAACATGGCGCCGGTGCTCACCCGCGTCTTCACACCACTGTTCGCGGCCACGCTCCTCGCCTTCCTGGTCGCCATCATCTGGACCACCAACGGCATCGACGTCGAACGCGACGTGCTCATCATCTTCGACCTGCTGCTGGTCGTCGTGCTCGGCCTGCTGCTGTACGCCATCTCCGCCCGCGACCTGACAGCCCGGCCCGGCCTCTTCGACCACGTCCAACTGGCACTCGTCGTCAGCGCCTTGATAATCGACGCGCTCGTACTGCTGGCGATCACCGGCCGAATCACCGAGTGGGGCTTCAGTCCCAACAAGACGGCCGCGCTCGGCGAGAACCTGATCCTGCTCACCAACCTGGCATGGTCGGCGTGGCTATTCCTGTCCTTCGTACGCGGGCGGGCGCCCTTCGCCCGCCTGGAACACTGGCAAACCCGCTACCTCGTCGTGTACGCCGCCTGGGCCTGGACAGTGGTCCTAGCCTTCCCCTTAATCTTCAACTTCACCTAACCCCTACGCCGCTTCCCCACGCCCGTGGGCGCCACACGCACCGCCCGCCCCTCCCGCCCTTCCCGCTCTCCCCGCCGATCAAGGGCGAATGCACGTGGTTGGATCTCTTCTCCGCGCGCGTCCGCTCCCAGGTCAGCCCGGCACGGCGTGTCGCCACGCCCTGTACGCCGATCAAGGGCGAATACACGTGGTTGGATCTCTTTCCGCGTGTATTCGCCCTTGATCCATGCAAAAGCCCTTGATCGGCGCAACCCCCGCGCGCCCCACGCCACGCCGCGCCCTCCGCGCGCCACGCCCGCGCGCCACCCCCACGCCACGCCGCGCCCTCCGCGCGCCACGCCCGCGCGCCACCCCCGCGCCACGCCGCGCCCTCCGCGCGCCGCGCGCCGCGCCCGCGCCCTCCGCGCGCCACGTCCGCGCCACGCCGCCCCGCGCGCGGCGTCCCCTCCCGCCGATCAAGGGCGAATGCACGCGGCACCCGCCGTGACCGACGCGAACTGAGTACGGGCTGAGCCGCCGTGTCCGGCGGTGTTCAGTATCGCGAGCGTCGCGGAACGGACGGTGCGAGCATGACCTCCCGTCCCTTCGCCCACCGCGGAGCATCGATGATCGTCTCCATTATCCGAAGGTTGGCCATCCTCGGCACAGCCGTGTCGTGCGCGCTCGTCGTCGCGGCCCCCGCGCACGCCGCCACACCACTGCCCACGCCCGGAACACCGGTCGCGACGGCGGTCACCACCACGAGCGTGTCGTTCTCCTGGACGCCCTCGGCTGGTCCCGTCGCCGACTACACGATCCAGACCATCGACATGGTCGGCAGGCCCTGGCGCGTCCTCGCCACCACGTCCGGCACCGCGTACACGCACGCGAACCTCAACCCCGACTCGGTCTACGAGTACCGCGTCATCGCCAATCCGGTCGCCGGCTCGGACCACACCGCCAGCAACCCGACGCCCCTGCTTTGGGTCCGCACGCGACCACTACCCGACTCCGTAGCGCCGACCACACCCGGTGTCCCGCGCGCCTTTCCGGTCAGCACGACCTGGGCGACGCTGACGTTCGGCTTCTCGACCGACAACAACCGGGTCGACGCGTACTGGGCGCAGCGCCAGGTCGACGGCGTGTGGACCGACTGGTCGACCAACAACATCACGACGGTCTACCTGCGCGACCTGACGCCGGGCACCACGTACACGGTCGCGGTCGTCGCGGTCGACGCCAACGGCAACCGCTCGCCCCGCTCCGACCCGCTCACCTTCACCGCCCGCGCGCTCGAACCAGCGCCGACGTGCCGCGTGCAACTGCAGACATTCGGTCAGCAGTACCAGATCGGGGTCACGATCGAGAACATGACCGAGGCCACCATCGTGGAGAACTGGACGGTGACGTTCACGTTCCCCGCCGGGCAGACCATCATGTACAGCTTCAGCGCGACCGTCACCCGTGATGGCACCGTGGGCACGGCGACACCGCGGTCGTACATCGCGCGCATCGGGCCGGGCGGCACCGGGAGCTTCGGATTCCTCGCCAACAATACGACCGGTTCGCCGTCGCCCAGTGGCTTCACGCTCAACACCAGCACGGGCACGCACCCCTGCCCGATCACGTAGTGCGGTCGCGGGCCGATGGCCGGAGCACCGCCGACCCCGGCGCCGCGGCCGCCGCCGTAACCCGCGCCGATCAAGGACATTCGCATCGATCAAGGGCAAACGCACGCCGAAAGAGATCCAACCACGTGCATTCGCCCTTGATCGGCGGGGAGAGCGGCGTGCGCGCCCGCGCCGAGCGGGGAGCGCGGGGCGCGCCCGCGCGGATAGGGCGCGCGGGCGGGTGGGAAGGTGAGGTTAGCGGTGGATGAGGTCGAGGAGGCGGGCGGTTGTGGTGCCCAGGCCGGTCGGGCCGGTGGGTGCGGGTGGGCCGACGAGGCGCCATCGGAGCTCGGATTCGGTGTATCGGCTGGTCTTCTGGTGCCACAGCAGCACACCCGACATCCAGTCTTTCAGCTCCTGGATGTATCCATCGAGCGCCGCCCGCGCGGGCGCCTCGAGCGCGAAACTGTCGCACAGCAACGGAATCTCGGTGTCGACAAGGTACTGGAACTGCCGCATCCGCCCGGTCATCAGATCGTTGGCGATCGCGATCGCCCGTGGGGCGTCGCAGTCCAGGAAGTTCTGGATGACGAGCACCCCGTTGTTCAGCTCGCCTTCGAACTCGATCTCCTTCTGGTACGAGAAGATGTCGTTGACCAGGCAGCAGTAGTCGGCGGCGGCGTTGTCGAGTGCGCGCATCGGCCGCGACCGGTAGACCTCCGGCGGCAGTGCCTGGCCGCGGGTGAGGCGTGCCAGGCCCATCGTGAGGTCTGAGCCGAAGGTCAGCCGGCGCATCTCAAGGTAGTCGACCGGATCGGGGATGCGATGCTGGATGTGGTTGGCCAGCTCCCACAGCCAGCTTCGACACATATCCATGATGGACTGTCTGAACTGGAGTCTGCCCGCCGTCGACATTGTGCCCGCGGTGCGTGGCCACAGGTCGGCCAGGCCGCGTTCGACGGCGTTCAGCGGTGGTGGTGTCGCGGTGCCGTCGATCGGCAGGAACGCCTCCAGCCGCTCGGTGAACAGTTTCGCCCCCACCATGTCGCGGGCGCGCCCGAACACCGCCGGGAAGTAGTCGTCGGCGTAGGTGCCCCAGGTGAGCCAGCCGGTCGACACGTCCACGTCGTCGGGCGTACCGGTGGGGTTGATGGCCGCGGCGCAGAGCGCGAAGTCGAAGCCGCGCAGGGTTTCCTCGTTCCAGAGGCCGGCGCCGGTCACTCCCGGCATCGCGTCAAGAAAGCCCATGGCGCGCGCCCATGGGACCACCGCGCGACGCGCGGCGTCCAGGTGCGGGCTGATCGTGTACTGGTACGGCATCGTCATGTCCGGCAGGCGGGACGGGCCGACGCCCTGGTGTGGCACGTGGGTGAAGCTCGCGAAGCGCAACCGGCTGGCCGACATCCCGATGCCGAGCGACTGACCGTGCGCGCCGCTGTTCATGTAGCGGCTGGAGCGCAGGTGCCATTCGTGGCCGCCGGACTGCCAGTCTTGCAGCCCTTTGACGTAGGCCAGTACGGCGGCGCACTGAGCCGGATCGAGGCCATGCTCCACGAACAACGGTGGGAGTTCGGTGAATACGGTGTTTTCGAACTGTTGCAGCCGGGAGGTGAGCAGGTCGTTGACGGCGTTGGCGGCCTCCTGCGGTCCACAGTCGAGGAAGTGTTCGAGTACCAGCACGCCGTTGTTGATTTCCCCTTCCGACTCGGTCTCCCGCTGGTAGGAGAAGATGTCGTTGCGCAGGTGTACGCCGTCGGAGAAGGTGTCCTTCAGCACCCGCATCGGCCGGGTCGCGGCGATCGCGGCCGGCACCTCGGCGCCGACGGCGTATTCGACGAGGTCGGCCGACCAGGGGGCCCCGCCCACCTTCCGGCGCATCTCGACATACTCCACCGGGTTCGGCAGGCGCTTGTCGTTGATGTTGTGCAGTTCCCACAGCGACTCGGCGAGCAGATGGTGGGTGCTGGTCGCGAAGCGTTCCCGCCACGCCGTCGACATCGCCGGGATGGTGCGGGCCCACAGGTCGGCCAGTCCACGTTCGACGGAGTTCGTCGGTTCCGGTGTGGAGCCACCATCGACCGGCATGTAGAGGTGCAGCCGGTCCAGGTACGCCGTGGCGCCGGCCAGGTCGCCGGTGCGCTTGTAGAACTGGAGGAAGTGGTCGTCGAAGAAGAACACCCACACGTACCAGTCGGTCACCAGGTCGAGCGCGTCGCCCCCGCAGTCGGGGTGCGTGTAGGCGCACAGCAGGGCGTAGTCATGCGAGTCGAAGTCGTGCTCGTCCCAGACCTGGGAGCCTTCGATCATCGTCATGTCCCGGGCCCATGCCTTGGAGTGCGTCCGCGCGCGCTCCAGGTGGGGATTCAGTCGCGCCGGGTGCGGCACGTAGAACGTGGGCAGTGTGAACGGCTGGCTCATAAGTCGATCTCATCAGCCGCGCCCGCCGAAGGACATGGTCAATCACTCGTTGGAGTGGGGTGAACGTCCGCAGCAGGTTCTCAGCAGGTCAGGTCCTGTGCGGGCAGGCGCCCGTCGGTCAGGTACCCGGTGACGGCACCGGTCAGGCAGGCGTTGCCCTGGCCACTCAGCAACGGCACGTGCGCCCGCTTGTCCACTGTGACAAGCCGCGAACCCGCGATCGCGCGGGCGGTCGCGACGGAGTTGTCCAGCGGCACCGAGGCGTCGTGTGTCGCGGCGAGCACGAGCGCCGCCGGTGCGCGGTTGCGCCGCAGCGGCACGGTGTTGTCTTCGCTGACCGGCCAGTAGGCGCACGGGTTCACATTGGCCATGGAGGGTCCGTAGACCGGGTACCGGTTGCCAAGGGTGGCCAGGGCCTGCCGGTAGGTCCGCGGATCGCGCGGCCAGGCGTTGTCGCCGCAGCGATAGGCCAGGTTCGCCGCGGTGTGGTTGTCGGCCGGTACGCCGGGTGTGCCGGGCAGCGCGGCGGGTCGTGGGTCGATCGGGATCGGTGGGGGCGCACCGGAGAAGATGGCGGCGAGGTCGGTGGCGACCACGGGCCAGAGCTGCTCGAAGATGGTCGCTACGACGGCCAGGTAGCCGAGTTCGCCGGCGGTCCACGCGTGGTCGCCGGCCGGTATCGGTGTGACCGCCGCCCGCGCGAAGGCCAGCCGCACCGTCTCGCCGACCGCGGCCGGCGTGGCGCCGAGCCCGAACGTGGCGTGGTTGGCGGCGACGTACGCGGTGAACGCCGCGTAGTTGTCCTCGAACGCCGGGATGCGCGCCAGCTCGTACCGATGCCAGGCGCTGTCGTAGTCGACCGGACTGTCCAGCACGAACCGGTCGACGCGGTGCGGAAACAGCGTGCTGTACGCGGCGCCCAGCATCGCGGCGTACGAGCCGCCGAGGAAGGACACCGTTCGCTCGCCGAGGGCGGCCCGGATGACGTCCATGTCGCGAGCGGCCTGTGCGGTGGTGGCGAACGGCAACGCCCAGCCGGCATGCCGGGCGCAGTCGCGCGCGTACGCCCGCGCCTCGCGTGCGGTGTCCTCAAAGGACTGGTAGGTGGCGGTGCGTATCCAGTACCCGCCCGGCTCCTCTTCCGGTTGCCCGCAGGTGATCGGGGTGCTGCGTTCGATGAACCGCATGTCGAAACCGACGATGTCGTATCTCGCCAGCACCGCCGGATCGACCGTTCGCGCGAGATTCAGCGGCTCCGGGACGCCCGCGTTGCCCGGCCCGCCGCCGGTCGTGAAAAGCACACCGCGTCGCGTTGTCGGGTCCGCCGCGGGCAACCGGGAGACCGCGATCTCGATGGTCCGGCCGCCGGGGCGCGCGTGGTCGAGCGGCACCCGCACGGTGGCGCACCGCAGGCGCGGGTCGTCGACGCCCGGGCAGGCGAGCCAGTCGAGGCGCTGACCGCCGGCCAGCGCGGGCACCGCCGGAGCGGCGAGCACCACGCCCGCGACGGCGGCCACGATCCGGGTGACAGCACGCATCGCGCCTCCATACATCGACAGGCATACATAGGCTATCAGTGGGGCGAGTGGGGTCGAAGGTCTGGGGAAGGCGGTGGGTGAGGCCGCGGGAGCGACGGTCTTGCGCACGGCGGACGTCGCGGTAGCTCAAGCCTGTGATCTATTCCCCGGCGTGCCCGCCTGATCGGGACCCGGGCGGCGGGCCGGCGGCGAAGGCGGCCGGGGTGAGACCGGTGCGGTCGCGGAAGAAGCGGCCGAAGTTCGCGGGGTCGGTGAAGCCGAGGTGGGCGGCCACGGTCCGGGCATCCCACCGGGCATTTGCGAGCAGGCGCCGGGCTTCCAGGAGGCGTCGCTCGTCGATGAGTTCGCGTACTCCCCTGCCGGTGGCGTCCCGGGCGGCGCGGCTGAGGGTGCGGACCGAGCAGCGGAGCAGCTCGGCGTAGTCCGCGGCTTGGTGCAGCTGGCGATAGTGCAGCTCCAAGGCGTCCAAGAAGTGTCCGTACCTATCGGCGCGGCCGGTGCCGGCCGGGGCCGTACCGGTGGGGGCGATGTCCGGCGAGTTGGACAGGCGCAGCAGCAGCGATTCGAGGAGGCTGCACCGCAGGGCGTGGTGGATGTCGAGGCGGCGGCGCCCCAGTGCGCGGTGTTCGTCCAGGAGCTGCAGTGCCGTCTGCTGTAGCCAGGCGGTGTCGTCGGGGTGCGGGCTGAGCACGGCGGGGGCCTCGTGCGCGGTCAGCGGAGCCAGCAGACGGGCGAGGTCGGGCCGCAGCACGTCCGGTTCGAACAGGATGAACAGGCCGCGGGCCGCGCCGGGCGGATGCCAGCACTGCGCGTGCCCGGGACGCACCCACAGCCACTGGCCGGGGGCGACGGTCCGCGTGACGTAGTCGACGTCGTGCCGCAGCTCACCCTCGGTCACCGCGATGAGGTAGTGGAACGTGGCTCGGCCCGGACGGGGCGGATTCCACGGCCAGTCGTCATGCCGGGCGAAGAAGTCCTCGACGGTATTCACCTCAAGGCCGTAGGGCGTGCCGACCGGGGGCTGGAAACCGTACAGCGGGACCGCGGCCGGCCCGGCCTGCCTGCGCGACCCGGAATGTCGCCTGTCGACCATCACGTGTCCGCAGCCTACCGGCCCTCTCGGCGGCTTCGACGCAACGATGGGACGTGCCACAGTCCGTCACCACCGGAGAGGGCTCAGCACCCATGAACGGATCGGCCCTGCACAAGAGCGCCGCCAACTGCGCGGAGGAACTCCCCGGCGCGCAGCTGGAGCACCCCTTCGGCCCCGACTGGGAGGTCTTCAAGGTGGGCGGGAAGGTGTTCATGCTGATGACCGAGGTCCCGGGGCGTCCCGTCGTGATCCTCAAGGCGGACCCCGGCGAGGCCCTCGCCCTGCGCGAGCAGTACCGCCACATCACCCCCGGCTACCACATGAACAAGAGGCACTGGATCACCGTGGATGCCGGAGAAGGCATCGACGAGGAACTCGTCAGGGAGTTGGTCACCGACTCCTACCGGCTCGTCGTCGCCCGCCTGCCCAAGGCCGATCGGGAACAATGACGGCTCCGGTATCGCAGCGAGACCCAGCAGGCATCGGCTCAGGAGCTGGTCGTGGTGATGTCCTCGACGATCTCGCAGGTGTTGGAGACCGGATCGAGGCCGTTGACGTGGCTGGCCAGGCGGCGTAGCTGCGACGTGAAGGCTTCGTGCTCGGCCTGGGGCAGGCCGGCGAGCAGGTGGGCCTCGACCTGGGCGAGCCGGGTGTCGAGCTCCTGGAGCAGTTCGTGCCCGTGCGGGGTGGCCACGAGGTGCCGGATCCGCCGATCACCCGGTGCGAGCCTGCGTTCCACGAGCCCGGCCCGCTCCAGGTCGTCGACCAGGTAGGTCATCCCCGTGCGGTCGATCCCGAGCTGTTTTCCCAGCGCGGCCTGGCTGTTGGGTGCCGCCCGCGCGGCCATGAAGAGCACCTGGTAGCCGCGGTGCCCGCCGGGCACGCCATCGGTCACCGTGATCGCCGACCGCAGGTAGACGCGGAAGACCACGCCCAAGGCCCACCCGAGGCCGTCGTCAACGCTCATGCCGACCATCCTACGGTGAGACCTGCAGCACAAGAGATCGTCCGGAATACGGAACATCTGCTGCACTGACGACATGCCCGACTATGGCCACGACCTTCAATTCGGCATCTTCGTTCCGCCCGGCGCCGACACCGCGGGCGATGCGCTTCGCCTGGCCCGGCTGGCCGACACCGCCGGTCTCGACCTGGTCAGCGTGATAGATCACCCCTACCGGGGCGAGCTGCTCGACGCCTGGACACTGCTGTCGGTGATCGCGGCCCGGACCACCAGGGTCAGCGTCTTCCCGAACGTCGCCAACCTCCCGCTACGGGCACCGGCGGTCCTCGCCCGGGCGGCGGCGAGCCTGGACATCCTCAGCGGCGGCCGGGTCGAGCTCGGGCTGGGCGCCGGGGCGTTCTGGGACGGGATCGCCACGATGGGCGGCCCCAGCCGCACGGCAGGCGAGTCGGTCACCGCGCTCGACGAGGCGATCGCCGTGATCCGAGCACTGTGGACGCCCGGGCACCACGGCCGGGTGGAGGGGAAACACTACCGGCTCGCCGGCGCGCGTCCGGGCCCCGCCGCCGCGCACCCGATCGGCATCTGGCTCGGCGCGTACAAGAGGCGCATGCTGCGGCTCACCGGCCGGGCCGCGGACGGCTGGCTGCCCAGCAACCCGTACCTGCCGCCGGACCAGCTCACCGCCGCCAACCGCGTCATCGACGAGGCCGCGGCCGACGCCGGGCGCGACCCCGTCGCGATCCGCCGGCTCTACAACAGCTCAGGTTCGTTCGCCGGCCGCGGGCAGGCGTTCCTGCAAGGCCCGCCGAAGGTGTGGGTCGAGCAGCTCGCCGAACTCGCGGTCACCGAGGGCATGAGCGGGGAGCTGGCGCAGGTGCGCGACCTGGTCGAGCAGGTCGCCGCCCGGCTCGCCACTCCTACCCCTCAGAGGTCTGACAGATGAACGTGTTCCTGTGGATCGTCCAAGCCATCGTGGCCGCCATGTTCGCCATGACCGGTGTCCAGAAGCTCACCCAGTCCGAGGAGAAACTCGCCACCCTCCAAGGCATCCCCCCGAACGCGCTACGGCTGCTCGGCATCGCCGAAATACTGGGCGCGCTCGGGCTCATCCTGCCCGCCGCCACCGGCATCGCACCGGCCCTGACCCCGACCGCCGCGACCGGCCTGGCGATCATCATGGTGGGCGCCGTCACCATCCACATCCGCCGGCGCGAGCCGGCCGCCGGCGTGGTCACCGCGGGCCTGTTCGCGCTCGCCGTCGTCGTCGCCTGGGGCCGGTTCGGACCCTACGGGTCGTAAGCCCGACCCGGCGGGTGCGCGTGGTCGACCTGCTCGCCGAGCTACGCGAGACGCCGAACTGGCGGCGATACGTGCCGCCCTGGTGGAACGCAAGGTACTGTTCTTCCGCGACCAGGACCTCGACCCGGACACGCAGATCGGGCTGGGCCGGCGGCTCGGCGAGCTGACGGCCTCCCATCCGGTCGTAGGCGGGGTCGACGACGACCATCCCGAGATCTGCGCGCTCGACAGCGCCGACAACGGCTTCGCCGACGTCTGGCACACCGACGTCACCTTCATGCCCCGCCCGCCGCTCGGCTCGATCCTGCGCGCCGTGGTCCTGCCGCCCAGTGGCGGCGACACGACCTGGGCGGACAGCCAGATCGCCTACGAGTCGCTGGCCGAGCCGGTACAGCGGCTGGTCGACCAGCTCTCCGCGGTGCACGACGGCAACCGCGAGTTCGGCTACTACCTGGCCCAGCGGCGTGGCGGGAAAGGCAGCGTCTGGGACGGCGAGGTAGTGACCCGTCTGGACCCTGTGGAGCACCCGGTCGCGCGCGTCCACCCGGAGACCGGACGGAAGGGCATCTTCGTCAACTCCGGCTTCACCTCACACATCGTCGGTGTCTCCGAAGCGGAGAGCCGCGGCATCCTCGACCTGCTCTACGCCCACCTGACCAAACCCGAACACCTCGTGCGGCACCGCTGGCGCCCCGGCGACGTCGCGACGTGGGACAACCGGAGCACCGCCCACTACGCCAACCGCGACTACGGCACCGCGCACCGGGTCATGCACCGCATCACGCTACGCGGCGACCGCCCGTACGGACCGGCCGCTCAGCGCTGACACCGCCCGCCACGGCGTATCAGACCGCACTGCACGGGTAGCCTCCCGTGGTGACCACACCGGCTGGCGACTACACCGCGACCCTGCCGCGCAAGCGAATGGGCGCCGCAGTGCTGCTACGCGACCGCACCGACCGGATCCTGGTCGTGGAGCCGGTGGACTGGGTACCGCCACGCGCTGGCCGCACCGAGGGGATCATGTTCGTCTTCGACGGCGGTGTCCTGGACCCTGCCACGGTGCGGTTCCACCTGCCGGCCGACGAGCTACGCGGTTGGGCCTGGTCGACGCTGCCCGAGGCGCAACAGCGGCTCTCGCCGCTGCTGGCTCGGCGTGCCGCCGCCGCGCTGCAGGCGGTCGCCGGCGGCGTCAGCTGGTTCAGCCGGCGTTCCGGATCGGCACCGCAACGGTCCGGGCGCCCCTACGATCCGTACCAGGAGGACTGATCTTTGACTCAGCAGCTTGCGGAGTTGTGCGGTCTGGTCCCACCGCCGGCCGAACCCGTGCGCGCCGACTGGGACGAGGTGGAGCACGACCTCGGGCTGCGCCTACCCACCGACTACAAGGGACTGGTTGACCGGTACGGCGACAGCGAGCTCGGGGAGTTCATACGGCTGCTCGACCCGAGGACACTGGCACCCACCGCGCGCGAGATCCTGGACGACGAGATCCCACTGCGCGCGCAGTGGCCCCACCAGTACCCGTATCCGTTCCACCCGGAGCCCGGCGGCCTGCTGGGCTGGGCGACCAGCCGCAACGGCGACTGGCTCTGCTGGCTGACCGACGGCGACCCGCACGCGTGGCCCGTGATCCTGTGGCAGCGCCGTCCTATGTGGTACCACCGGCATGAGGTGCGCGCGACCGGCTTCCTTCACGGATGGCTGACCGGCCGCATCACGACCCTCGTGCTGCCCGCGCAGGGGTAGCCGCCCGGGGCGATCCGGGCGGCGTCGCGTACACGTCACGGTTGTTCTCGGCACGGGTGTTGCCAGGCATCCAGAACGCACCACCCGCGCTCGCGCCGTGTCAGCCGCCGGCGATCAGCCGGTGCTGGGTGTGGAGTCGGACGCTGTCCGGAGCCGGGCCAGCGCCTGTGGCGTGAGGTGCCGGGCGAGCGTGTCCAAGGCCTCCACGACCTCAGCGATCCGCTGCGGGTCATCGGCGCCCAGCGCAGCGGCGAGGGCGCCGTCGATCGGCGTCGAGCGGACCTGCACGACGCGCGTGGAGACCTGCGCCGCCGGCCGCACCAGCAGCCGACGCCGGTCGGCGGGGTCCACCGCCGTGTCGATCGCGCCGGCCTCGCGGAGCCGGGCGATGCACGCGGACACCTTGCTCTGCGGGAACCCGGTCCGCTCGGCGATCTGTCCGACCGAGCTGTCCGGGTGCGCGCGGATGTCAGTGGCGACGATGAGCACCGACCGGTGGCTGGTGGAGTACGCACCGAACCCTTCGGTCGGGATGGCCTCCTCGCCGATCTTCATCAACGTCCGACCGAGCAGGAACAACTCGATTCCGTTCACGTGACCAACGATACATCCGATCAGATGCATCAGACTAGATGCATCTGATCGGATGCATTAACGTGATCTTCCACGCCACCAAACCCGGAGGACCGATGACCAGCACCCAACCCGCCACGACCGGAACGCTGCCGGTCCCCGGCGCCACCCTCTACTACGAGGTCCGCGGCACCGGCCCGCTGCTGCTGATCAGCCAAAGCGGCGAGGGCGACGCCAACCGCAGCACCGACCTGGTCCACCAGTTGTGCGCCGACTACACCGTGGTCACCTACGACCGCCGCGGCCTGTCTCGCAGCACCCTCACCGACCCCGCACGGCCCGGCACCCTGACCGAGCACGCCGACGACGTGCACCACCTGCTCTCCACTCTGACCGACAAGCCGGCACTCATGCTCGGCTGCAGCCTCGGCGCCGTCATCGGCCTGCACCTCGCCGTCCACCACCCCGGCCAGATCAGCACCCTCATCGCGCACGAACCGGTCGCGCCCTGGCTCCTACCTCCAGCCGAACGCGCCCATCACGAGCGCGAACTGGCCGACCTCCAGCAGACCTACCGCGACAGTGGCCTGGCCGCCGCCCTCCCACAGATCGCCGCCGTTCTCGGCATCGACCCCACCAACCAGGACGCCGAGCCCGACCTGACGCCGCAACCCATGACACCGCAACGGATCGCCAACTTCGACGTATTCATCCGACACGACTTCACCGCGATCGCGCGAGACAGCCTGGACGCCGCCGACATCGCCGCACTGACCGACATCCGCATCGTCCCAGCCGTCGGATGCACCACCCCACGCGCCGTCTTCGACTACCGCTGCGCCCAACAACTCGCGACGCTCCTCGACAATGACCTGATCGAGTTCCCCGGCGGCCACAACGGCAACACCACCCACCCCGAGGCATACGCCACCCGACTACGCCGGACCCTGCGCGACACCGCCTGACTCGAGTCTCAACCTCATCGTTCAGTACGCAGACCTGTGCACCCCCGTTTATCCGTACGACGTCGAACGCATCACCGGCAAACGGCCCTGACCATCGGGGAGTTCGGCGCCGCCCGCACAGCGTGCCGCGCACCGGGTGCAAGGGTTGTTGGGTGCGTCGGATCCATGCCAACCTGGTCCGCCCGGGCGGCGCGCAGGCACGCCCGGGCGCGGAAGGTTCAGGTGGCGGGACCGTACAACCGCGCGACATCGGGTGAGTCGAGCCAGCCGCTGTACGTGGGCTTCTTTGGCCAGCCTTCTGGCGAGTCCTGCCACTGCTCCTGCCGGCCATAGGGCAAGACGTCGGCCAGGGCGAACGTGTATGTGAACTGTTCAACCCCGCGGCCGATGGTGTGCCAGGTGCGGTAGACCGTTTCGCCGTCCCGCAGAAACACGTTCATCGCGAACCCGCCGCCGGGCGGCGCGTCGACGTCGGCGCCGAACGGGCTGTCGGCGGTGGAGTACCACGTCATCGTGTTGCCGACCCGCTTGGCGTAGTCCAGGGCCGCCTCGATCGGCCCCTGGGTGACGATCACGAACCGTGCGTCGTAGTTGTCGAGGAAGCCCAGCCGGGTGAACGAGGAGGTGAAGCTGGTGCAGCCGCCACACTGCCACTCAGCGTCCGGCTCCCACATGTGGTTGTAGACGATCAACTGCGACTTGCCGTCGAAAATGTCGACGAGCCGGACCGGTCCTTCGGCGCCGACCAGGGTGTAGTCGGGCATCCGCACCATGGGGAGCCGTCGCCGCTGCGCCGCGATCGCGTCGAGCTCCCGGGTGGCCGCTTTCTCTCGGGCGCGCAACTTGTCCAGCTCCTCGCGCCAGGTCGTGTAGTCGACAACGGGTGGAATAGCCATGATCAACATCTCCTTGGTTTCGGCCTTCAACCCTATGACCGATCCCAGCACGAAAACTCATCGAAGGGCCGCGGACTCCGCCCCGCTACGCGCGCTCGCGCGCGTTCCTAGGCAGTGGGCACGCGGCCGGTTTCGTCGGACTTCGTCGACGTGGCCGTCCTGCATACACTCCGTCCGTGACGGAGAAGCTTCCGACCTTCCCGTGGAACGACGGTGAGGGCGAAAAAGGCTGGTTCGAAGGAATCGATTCTTCCTTCGACACGTGGAAGCACGACGAGCACATGCCATTCGACGACGCGGAGATGGTGTGGCAGGAGCTCCTCGACCGGCTGGAGGAGGAAGACGTCAGCTTGACCGCTGAGCAACGGCGAACCGTGCGCCCCATCTTCGACAGGCTCTGGGCAAACTACAAGGCCTTGTAGGACAGACGAAGCTCATGTACGGGTCGTTCAGGGCGCCGAGCACACCTCCTGGATGTAGGCGAGGCGCCCCAGGGAGAGCCGGCCGTCGCCAAAGCCGCCCAGGTACATGCTGGCCAGCGCCCTGAGTCGGTCAGGGTCGAGCGACTCCGGCCCGGGTCAGCGGGCATGACGGCGCCGGCCAACTGGGTGGAGCACGACCGTCTCGGCGGACAGCTCAGGAAGCAGGGGTTGGCCAGCAGCCTGGTGCGGTCCGACGCCATCGCAGCGCCATTCAGGGCGACCCGCCGCTCCCATGCCGTGCCGTGGTGATGGATCACAACGATCCCGCTGAAGGACGACGCACCCAGCCTCACTCGATCAAGGCACCGCGGATGTGGCAGCCCTCTCGGCCGCCCAGAACCGACACCACATTATCGGCGGCAGATGAGTGCGCCTCCGCTCGATCTGAGCGGTCACAGTTCTATACGGCGCAGCCACCAATGAAGGTCCTGCCGGGCAAACGGGTTGTTGACCGTGCGCCTCAGATATTTGTCATCGAGAGGTCGAAGCGCGTCGCGGAACTCGCGCCTTGCTTTGCGCCGAAGCGCCCACATGGCGAACTCCAGCAAGGTACGCACGTGGAAGTCACCAGCACGCCAGTTCTCGGGGTAGACGTCATAGCACCGGTTGTCGGTAACGACGGACCGCCGCCGCCCGCTCAGCGCCCATCGACGGAACGCATGTGCCACCTCCCCCTGGTGGAGTCCATTGGCGCGCTCGAAGGAGGCCAACTGGCGGTTGGCTGAGGCAGATAATCCACGGATCAAGGGTGGGCGACCGTATCGGCGTCGCCGAGGTAGCTGAGACCTGATCTCACCCGGAGCCCGGCGGGGCATGGCCACTTCCAGCGTCATCCCGCGATGAAGGTTGCCGCTCATGGTAGAGCAGCCACTTTCGCAGGTGGGACAGCCCCCGGCACGTGCGCTCATGCCGGGTAGCAGCGGCGCATTGCTGCGCCGCCGCCCCTTCAGAGTGAAGTCGACCGCCGGCGAGGTGCCGTTGGTGGGTCCTTTCCGTCGGTCTCTTCCCGAACTGTGCTGGTCACTTTCGCGACACACGGCTCTCCAGTGGTCAATTCCGGGTGGGTGCGTTTGGGCGGCCCGCGTGGATGTCCTTGTGGCAAGGGCGGCAGATGACGATGGGCTTGCGGCGCCGCTTTGCCATGAGGTGAGCCCATGCCGGCCTGTCGGGCCGGTCGTGGCGGTTGAGGTCGGCGAGCTTGCGGATGTGGTGCACTTCGATCTGGTTCCGTGAGTCGCAGATCTCGCAGCAGTCGGCCAGGAACCTGTGGATCAGCTCGTTCTGGCCATGACCGGTGCCAGGTCGGTGAGGACCGCGTGGCGTTCGCGTCGCAGCGGGATCCCGCCGAAGCGGGCGACCAGTGGCTTCCTGCCGCGATCGCGGCGCAGCCAGCGACGGTCATGGCAGTCACCGCCTTTCGGCACCGTCACCGTCACCGTCGCATTCAGGCACATTCGCATTCAGGCACATCACTGATGCCCGCCGATGGAGCCGCTCGGCGCCGTGTCGTCAAGGGGCTGTCGCTCGATGGCATGATGCAGCGATGCTCCGCACCCGGCGTTCCCGCCATGAACGCGTCGCGGCGTCGTTGGCCGCCTGCACCGACGGCGAACTGACGGCGTTGTTGCAGGCCGCATCACTCAACGGCGTGGGCGTGGGCGGCAGCTCCTCGATCGCCGACGTCGACGGCGTGCCCGTGTTCGTCAAGCGGGTCCCGATCACCGACCGGGAACTGGCTCATCCGCACAGCACAGCGAACCTGTTCGGCCTGCCGGCCCGTTGGCAATACGGCATGTACCGCCTGCCCGGCCCGGGCTTCGGCGCGTGGCGCGAGCTGGCTGCGAACCAGAGCATCACGGAGGGCGTCCTGGCCGGGGAGGCGGAATCGTTCCCACTCCTACACCACTGGCGGGTGCTGCCCGGCCGCCCGCCGGTCGCCGCCGAGCACCTCGACATCGACGCCGTCCTCGCCCAGTTCGGTGGTAACCACGCTGTGCGTGCCCGGTTCGAAGCGCTGGCGGGCGCCACTACGAGCCTGGTGCTGTTTCTCGAACATCTCCCCGACGGGCTGCCTCGCTGGCTGAGCGACCCGGTCGGCACAGCCGCGACGGTCGAGCGGCAACTGTTCGAGATAGTGGCGTTCCTGCGTCACCGCGAGGTGCTGCACTTGGACGGACACTTCGGCAACATCCGGGCCGACGACGACCGGCTCTACCTGGTCGACTTCGGGCTCGCCACCTCGCCGCGCTTCGACCTGTCGGACGCCGAACGCGACTTCACCGCCCGCAACGTCGGTCACGATGGCGACTACGCTTCGATGCGGCTGGTGAACTGGCTGGTCACCTCGGTATGCGGGGTATCCGTGCTGGCCGACAGTAGTCCCGTCGCCCGCAACCGGTTTGTGCGCCGATGCGCGACCGGCGACATCCCACCGAACGTGCCGCCGCCCGTGGCGGAGATCATCGCCAGACATGCCCCCGCCGCCGCCCGGATGAACGACTTCTGCTGGCGCCTGTTCGACGGCGACCTCCACGCGGAGTATCCCGGCAGTGAAAACACGGCCCAGATCACTGCGGATCGGGCAGGTTGAGTAAGCAGACGACGCACTCGCCTCGGCACGACAGCGAGTTCCTAGCCCGTCGCCGGTACCGGTAGCGGGCTCCGATGCGACGGGACTTTGCAGAGATCTTGACCGGCCTTATGACCAACCGCAGGCTCACGGCGAGGGTCCTCAGCCGCGCATCCGGGCGAGCCGAGTCGACAATCAGGCAGCTCGTCGCAGGTGCGGTCGCACCCACAGCCGAGATCCTGCAGGACATCGCTCCGGCGCTCGCGATGTCGGTTGCCGACCTACTGGTCATCGCAGGTCTACCTTCGGAACACGACCCGAACAGACCAGCCATTACGCAGCCATTCAGGAGATTGCCAGCCTCGTGGCCGCAGCCACGCATCTCACCACCGAACAGGTAGACCAGGTGACCGCCCTCGCGCGAGAGCTCAGGGCAGAGAACGCATAACCCGGCCTGCGCCAGAAACGCACTATCTTCGGCATTTCAGGACGTTGCGGTCGCGGAGTCGACACGGCCAGGGTGGACATCTGGAGCCCCATGCCGCTGCGTTGCTCCCTCCGCGGTTGCTGGTTGGGTGGCGGCCGTCGTCCCGCAGCCGCACCCGTCGCTACCCTTGACCGGTCATGATGCGTGTTTCGATTGTCGGTAACTCCGGCTCGGGCAAGTCCACGCTGGCCAGAGCCATCGCCGCCCGCCTGGGCGTTCCCTACGTCGAACTCGACGCCATCCATCACCAGCGCAACTGGCAACCAATCCCCACCGACGAGTTCCGGACGCGCGTCGACGCAGCCACCGCGAGCAGCAGATGGGTCGTGGACGGCAACTACTCGGCAGTCCGAGACCTGGTCTGGGCACGTGCCGACACCGTGGTCGTACTCGACCTGCCACGGCACAAGGTCATGCGCCAGGTCATCTCGCGCACCGTTCGCCGGGTCGCGTTTCGAGCCGAGCTGTGGAACGGCAATCGCGAACGGTGGCGCAACCTGTTCACCAGAGACCCGAACGAGTCCGTCATCCTATGGGCCTGGCACCGGCACTCGGTCTACCGGGATCGATACCTGGCCATGGCCAACGACCCCCGCTGGCGCCACCTGACGTTCGTGCGAATCCAGTCCCGCAAAGACATCCGCCGCCTGCTGAACAGCATCAACTCTGTTCCATAGACTCGGGCCCGTCACCACAACATATTTTTCACTGAGACTCACTGTTCTCGGCATGTTAGATCACTATTAGCAGACCTCGCGGCCGTTGCGTACACCTGCGCAACAGCTTCCAGCAACGAGGCTGGTCAATCACCGCGACACCGCAAGACCGCAACCTGACCGAGAGAGCCGAACAGATCCCAGAGACTCTCGGCTTGACATGATCTAGTGGCGGACGGCGATATGGCCCCCATGCCGTGAGGGCGGCATTTAGGGCACCGGCCCGCGCGCATCCCTTCCTGGCTGAGGGCGCGGCAGCCGTCACTGCGCGGCGAGCGTGGGCTTGAACCCTCTTTCACACGCAAGCTGCTCAGACCTTGCGATGATCGCGCTAACGTCCGCCTCGTTCCAGCACAGAACGTCCTTAATACCCACCAACGTCAACACCTTTGCTCCGATCTCTTCGCGGAGCCCAATATCACTGATAGGCACGTCTTCGCCGAGCGCGGCGCGGCGCGGATAAGCAACCCAGCCTCGACGGTCGGGACCTCCTCACCAAACGCCACACGCATCTCGTGCACGAAACCCTCGATCTCATGTGAATCACCGTTAGTGCGGAACTGAAGCCGGACAGCGACATCGAACGCAGCGCGCACCACAGAGTTCGCGTCGACCGAGCCCGTCCGCTTCACTTCGGCGTGAAGCCGGACACGCTCTTCACTCCACCGCAGCATAATCGCCCGCAGCATCTGTCCCATGAACGTGACCGGTTCCCGGCCGGTTCCGCCCGCGCCCGCCTGCTCCGATCGTTTGCCTGTCACGGCTCGCCATCCCTTACGTGCAGTCGCTTCGCGACACACTACCGTCGGCAATTGAGTAGCTTTACTGAGCGGCGTGGCCGTGTTTGCGGTTGACGACCACGCCGCCCGAGCAAGATCGTATCGGTGAAGGTAGGTCCGGCCATACATTGCCTACGGGCCGACGACGCCACAACGACAATCACATACGCGCGGTGGCAGCAGCCACGTTCCGTCCAACACCACGAGCGTCGGACCACCGCGTGGCCATGGCACGTTCTCATGGTGTACGGGACCGCCCGGTGACCATCTGGTGCTGGACGTCCACATCGATCGCGTAGCCCAGCGCCGGCAGGCCCTCGGGCGATGCCAGCCGAAATTCCGGCCCAGCGTCCGCCCCACACTTCACCGTACGAGGCCGGATCAGTCCGATGGGGGTTGCACGTCCACCACGACGACCTTCTCCGACTTGTAGGCGTTCAAGTCGGACAGCACCCAGTCCTCGCCAGCGCGGATGCGGTGGAACCGGAACGTCCCGTTCGTGCGGTTGGTGGCTACCACACACCGAATCGCGATCGGAGTGTCCAATCCGGACACCAGCCGGCATACCTCCAACGCGAACGCCAGGCCATGATGCAGCAGGATCGTCTGATCGGCGTCTGAGATGGCCGGCGCGCCGTCATCGGAAAGGGTGACCTCGACCGGGACGACGTCCTCCAAGTGGAAGCTGTTAACAAAGCACTCCCACCCGGTCAGATCAGGAAAGTTGCCAGGAGCAGGCGCCGCCCACCGCGCGCCGCCCTTCCACACCACAACCTCGCCACGCACCTCAATGCCGTCGGCAACAATCGCGCGCAGCCCAGGCGCAACCCCATCCGGCGGCACCAACAACCCCGGCCCCGTCAACACACCCAACCCCGCCGCGGCAGCGTCATTCATCCGGATCGCAAGCATCAGATCATGATCCCGGATCAACCCAGCCCCATACCGACCCGAGCGGAGCACGTCCAGTCCACATGTCCCCGACAACGTGAACACCAAGCCCCGCCGGACACCGCCCGGAGGGGCTCCCTCATGACGCCACATCCTCACCAACAACGACGCCTACACACTCATCGCGAACGGCGCGCAACACTACGGCCCCCCGAGCGGTGATCCTCTGGGGTGAAACGCAGGATGCCTGAGGTTCCTCGGAGGCGATCTCACACGTCGACCCATTCGCGAGCCCGCGTTAGGGTGAGCAGCACCAGAGCCACGGACTTTCCGCGACGGCCGGGCGGAGAACGGAATGCATGCCGCTAACACAATCATGACGAGGCGAACCCTCCGCAAGGGTGCACATCTTCTGCACCCGGGCGAGATGCTCCTCACTGCACATACGTACTGGAAGGTGGGCTTCCTACGGCGCAGGATGTTCAGCGCACTCACGGGCGGCATCGCGGATGGCGTCGAGGTCGCCTATGGTGTCGTGGCAGGCATTGTCGCCGACGTAGTAGCGCAGGCCGCCGACCACGGTGCCGATCGTATACTCACGAAAGAAGGCGAAGGAATCGCGTCCCGCCTCAACCCGGCGGTCGCGCACGGCATCCTGGCTGCCACGACCGCACGCATCGTATTTCTGCAGTGCGAGGAACTGATTCTTTGCCGTCGCCTGACCATCGGGGCCGAATTCCCTCGCCCGGACGTCAGATACGTGGGTCGAACTCCCAGCCGGGGCCCGATGCGCAATAACCTGATCATAGTCTTCGCTGATGCTTCGGCAGTGTTGGTCCGCCTTTCCCGCTTCGAAGGCGGCGCCGTTCTGCTTGATGGGTGGAGCCGTCCTGCTTGACTGGCTCCAACCCGCCGTACCTGGCGGTTATACGAGTAGGCCAGAGGCGATAACGTCATGTGCATTCGGGCCCCGTTCCGACGCATACCACAGCGGGTGGCCAGATCCTGTAAGGCACGCACATCGGCAGAGGCGTGTGTTGACGAGACCGTGTTTGCGGTGGCTGGACACGTCGCTGGCTGCTCAACCCAAGGACCTGGCGGCCATCGCCCGATGTCAGGCGGTGGCCGGACGGAAGTGGATGCCTTCGGGATCGGGCAGCAGCACGGCGGCGAACCTCCGGTCCCCGGTGATGTCGGTGTCCTGGTCGATTTCGAAACCGATCAGGGCACGTTGGAACGGGACGTCGGCGTGTACGGCGACGGCCACATCGGCGAGCCAACGGTCCAGCGGGGCCCGCCACGCCAGTGACTCGACGCCGCTGCGTTCGTCGAAGGGATAGCCGCCTATCCTGTGGTCGACTCGCGCCAGCGCGCCCAGCGGCAGGTAAAGCTCCAGGCTGTCGATGCCCTCGTACCGGAACGACAATGCACCGCATACCACCCGGTCACCGGACGGCACGGTCAACGTCCCGCGCAGATGCCCATGCTCATGCAATGCGGCCACGCCGGGCGTTAGATCAGTTGGGGCCGACCGCGGGCGGCAATGCTGGATGCCGGCGGCGCGCCACAGCGATCGCACGGCCCGGTCCAGCCTGTGGTCGTCGGCGGCGCCGAAGATGAGACAGAGTTCGTAGAAGCCGCCCGTCCAGTTCTCGTCGTCGCTCATGTCGTCCGCGGTTGCCATCTGACCAAAATCCATGATCCGGCGACCGGCGTCACCTCTATTTCACCGGTACATCCGAACGAACAAAAGGGACTCGCTTGGCCGGACTGGAGGCACACCTTTGGCATTTAAGGGCGTGTCGTTGGGCGGCGCAGCCGTGTTTGCGGATGAGTCGACTACGCCGCGTGTCCTGGCGCCTACCGCCAAGATCAGGGCCATCAGCGAGGCGGGCGTCAGTGGCGCCGTACCGGAACGGTTGATCAGACGGCACTGGCGCAGCCGCATATGACGCGTGACCTGGACCAACGCCCGACATCACCGGTTCCGTCACCCAAGAAACACTCAAATGGGATAAGCCATATTGAGGGCGCGAAGTCGCTGCTCTCACCCACACGCTCACCGCTACCCACCAGCACAAACACACAGACCACTCCCCGCCCGCCACACCCCGCCCATGGGCGGAACGCCCAAGACCCCAGGCGCAGCAACCGAGCCGCCACCGAACGAAAGCCCGGCCCCGAAGCACCGGGCCCAAACCTTCCCCAAAAGGGAAGCCCCCACGAAGCCGAGACGTCCAGCCCGCCTCCCCCGCGCAACCATCCGATGCACCAACCGACCAGGCGAGGCAGCCGCACCCAACCGACCACGATCATGCCAACCAGATGCCGACAGCACTG
Source organism: Phytohabitans aurantiacus (assembly GCF_027923225.1). Classification (GTDB taxonomy): domain Bacteria; phylum Actinomycetota; class Actinomycetes; order Mycobacteriales; family Micromonosporaceae; genus Phytohabitans; species Phytohabitans aurantiacus. The sequence goes on along the minus strand of NZ_BSDI01000017.1, from coordinate 190,332 downwards.
ACGCACCCTCACCACCTGCTTGACCAGCAAAGCGAAGACATACGCTATCCGCGGCATGGCCGAGCCCAGGCGCAGCGCCAGCACAGGGGGTCGCCAGGACTATGCGACGTCTCGAGCACGGCAGGCAAAGGCACCCTGATGGTAGCGAGACAAGATGCTTGTAGCCACTTCCTCCGGAGTCCCTCTTGGCTCGACGATCAGGTGCCGGGCGTCGATCCGGGCTCGCTCGAACTGTTCGTGCATAAACCGCGTACCGAGCTCGTCATCACGGTTGCCCTCCCGAGTGGTCACGTTCTGCACGCAGCGTTCTACCGAGGGCAGCAGGACGGCGTAGTGCAACTCGTTCAGTCCGGTGGCTTCGAAGAACGTCGGCAGGAACCACGGCCCCATGACTCCGTCGAAGACGGCCTCGTATCCCCCCTGCGCGAACTGCCCAGCTGCCGCACCCGAGGCGCGGATGACCGTCTGGTTCTGATCCTTCGCCTCTGGCAGCCACGGCTTCTGCGCACCCTGGTCCAGGAATCGAAAGAAGGCGTCTCCACGGATCAGGACGCTTGGTGACAGACGCGAAGAAGCAATGGAGCTGACGGTCGACTTCCCGGCCCCGGGCGGCCCGGCGATGACAAGCAGAGTGGACATGTGACCCTGTGTATCCGCACCGCACGGCGTTATCAACGCAGTATCGGAGACGCCGACATCCCCATCCGGCGATTGGTGTTCGAGCCCGCGAGGTTCACCGGGCTGCTGACGACGTCAACGGCGCCTTTGGTGACCCCGTCTGCGGCAGGGTGGCCAGACCTCGGGTTGAGATGGCGGTGAGGAGTCCGAGTGCGGCATAGGTCGCGCCGAGTAGGCTCGCGGCTGTCCATCCGGCGGTGCTGTAGGCCCACGTGGTGGTGACCGCGCCGAGCGCGGAGCCGAAGGAATAGAAAGCCATGTAGGTGCCGATGACGCGGCTGCTCTGGTCGGGTCGGGCCGTGGTGAGCAGATGCTGGCTGCTGACGTGGACGGCTTGTACGGCGAAGTCCAGGACAACGATGCCGACGATCAGCAGCCACAGCGATGTCCTCGCCTGGGCGATGAGCAGCCACGAGGCCACCAGCAGGGCCAGAGACCAGCCGGTGACCGAGGACGCCAGGCCTCGATCGGCCCACCGTCCGGCCCGTGCCGCGCCGAGCGCTCCGGTGAGACCGGCGAGGCCGAACAGGCCGATCTCGGTGGTGCCGAGGTGCCACGGCGCGTCGCTCAGCGGGAGTGCCAGGCCGCTCCACAGCGTGCCGAAGGAGGCGAACAGGAAGAACGTGACCAGGCCGCGGCTCAAAAGGAGCCGGTCGCCGACGACCAGGCTGCCCAGTGATGCCAGCAGTTGCCCGTACCGGACCTGGGGACGGCCGACATCGGCCGTGAGCAAGTACCGAGTGGCGATCGCGAGTATCGCGCAGAGTGCGGCGAGCACGACATAGACCACGCGCCAGTCGGTCGCCTCGCCCAGGGCGCCCGCGATCATCCTGACACCGAGGATGCCGATGACCACGCCCGAGGTGACCGCACCGATGTTGCGTCCGCGCTCCTCGGCCGGCGAGACGGCAGCGACGTAGGCCACCGTGGTCTGGACGACCACGGCGAACAGTCCTGCCAATGCCAGTCCCGCGATGGCGATGGCACCGTGGGGAGCGGCGGCGGTCATTCCCGCGCCTGTCGCGGTGAGCAGCAGGTGGGCCGTGATGAGGTTGCGGCGGTCGAACCGGTCGCCGAGCGGCACCAGCAGTACCAGGCCCGCGAGGTAGCCGATCTGGCCGGCGGCGACCAGCCAACCCAGGACTTCGTCGTCCAGGCCCAGGTCGGTGCCCGCAGCAGTGAGGACCGGCTGGATGCCGTAGATGGTCGCCACCGCCACCGCGCACACCAGCGTTAACAGCGTCCGCTGCCTGCCGGTCAATCCCGACGGCATCTCCACCTCCAATAAGTTGCAGAATGCAACCGATTTGAGGTTAGGGCATACTGGTTTCAGATTGCAACTCACCAAGGGAGGGTCGATGGACGTCACACTCGCCGCCGGAAGTGCCTGGAGCGACCCGGCTTGCCCGGTCGCACGGACCGTCGACCTGGTCGGCGACCGATGGAGCCTGCTGATCATCCGCGACGCCATGGACGGGGCCGAGACCTTCACCGAGTTCCACCAGCGGCTGGGGATCGCCCGCAACATCCTCAGCGACCGGCTCCGCAGACTCTTCGAGCACGGCATCCTGGACAAGTACGCCGCCGCCGACGCCCGAAGCCACACCTATCGACTCACCGAAGCCGGAGAGGATCTCTTCACCGCCGTCGTCGCCTTGCGTCAATGGGGCGAGCGACACGCCTTCGCCCCAGGCGAGCCACACTCCATCCTTGTCGACGGCAAAGGACGGGAAATCCCCGAACTCCACACCGTAAGCCAGGACGGCGAGCCACTCTCCACCGCAACCTCGCACGTCCAGAAGATCACCTGAACCCAGTTCCTGGTCACCTCCGTGTGGCTGAAGCGGGTACGCCAGGAACGCTATTCAGAACGCTCCTATCCCCAGGTTCGGCTGCGAGCTGAGCGGCGCTGCCAGAGGTCGGCCGTGACACACAGCGATAACCATCCATGACAAGCCGATCGCGGTGGGGCGGCGAATGGCTCTGGGCTTCTGCGGATACGAACGCCGGTTGCTCGCCACTCTACGATCAGGTCGTGGAAGGCTCGTTCCGGCTCAGACAGATCGTTGGCGGCATACCCCACTGGGCACAGGTCGCAGTTCGGGCCGAGCCCGCTGAGCACGACGACGTCGCCGTTTTGGATGGGATTCTCGCCCGGCGACGGCGAGAGGTCTACGGCCCGACCGCGGCTGTCGACTCCCCGGCTGATCGACGGTTGGTGGCCGAGGCGGTCGACGGCGCACGGTACGCGCTGCGGCGCCGCGGCGATGACGCCACCAGCTACCTGGTGACCGTCACCCAGATCGTGGACGCGCCAGTCGACACCGCAGTCGGCGACGTGAAGCTCGCCGCGGTTGCGGCGACGTGCCAGGCCATCGGCGTGGAGTTGAAACGGCCACCGCTCATGGGTGCGGGTGGCGCGGTGTTTCCAGAAGACCAACCCGGCCCGGGGTAAGTCGGCGTCCGCTGCTGGGCCGGCGGGCGACGCTTGCTGACGACAGCCGCTCACGACACCGGTACCCGCCCGTACTCGGGCACCCTCCACGAAGTACACCCGACAAGCGCAGGTCATGCAGCAACCGACGGCAATGCGCGGATGATGGCTTGATGGACTGGCCCTTGACCCTGCGCACCGCGATGGTCGACGGCGACCTGACGTTGCGTCCATACAACCCGGTGCGGGACGCTCCAGCCCTGTTCGAAGCGCTACACGACCCGATCGTCTGGCAGCACATCCCTGGCGGAGCGCCAGCCTCCGCCACTGCACTCGGTACCCGACTTGCCAGACGACTGACCGGTGGCCTGCGATCCACCTGGGTCATCGACGTCGCCGAGCACGTGGCCGGCACCAGCTCCTTCATCTTCGATCCCACGGACGACGCCGGTCTGGAGATCGGCGCCACGTACCTGTCACCGCCGTTGTGGGGCACCGACGTCAATCGGCGGACAAAGGACTTGATGATCGACGCCGCCTTCGCATGCGGCGCGAACTGGGTGCAGTTACGCACCGACGAACGCAACGCACGCTCCGCCGCGGCAATACTCAAGCTCGGCGCGACCGAGCTACCCGCCCGGCAAGACCGGTGGTTTCGAACCGACGGCACACAGCGAATCAGCCGCTTCTTCAGACTTTATCCACCAGACACAACGCCTCGGACCTGACCGTGCGCCACCGCACAACCCCCGCCCAGTCTTGACCGCCAAGCGGTGACAGCACGCAACCCACCGACGTGCACCCATCCGCGTGCACGCCACGAGATATGCGCAGCTGGTCCAGATCCGCCGTCAGCTTGAGATCCAAGCGCACCTGGATCGGGACAGCCGCCCGGTTACTGTGCGGCCGTGGGGTTCAGCGTGCGCAGCCATGATCACGTAGGGTCGCGGGTATGTCCATGCAGGACAGTCAGCATCCCGAGCACATGCCGAAGGCCCCGCATCGGCAAGCGGCTGGTGCTCATCGAACCTCAGACAAGACGGTGACGACAGCGGCGACAACAGCGAAGTTCGCTGGCCCTTGACCTCGGATCCACAGCAGCGGCGGTAAGGCATCCGCGGTCACGATAGGGTTCGGCAGATCTTCCGGCCAGGGCTCGTCAGGAGCCAGCGTCGTCGCTTCGAGGTCGAAGAACGGGATGTCGCCGCCGGGCAGCCTATGCATGGCGAGGTAGTAGATGTTGCGAATTGACAGGGTGACGTCTGGTTTCGCAGGACCCACCGAAGTCCGATCTCCAACGCATCGGCCGCCCCGATGATCGACAACGACAGCGACTCCAGTCCATAGCCCTGGCACGACATGATCGCTTGGCGCGCGCCGTCGAAGACGGACATCTCCTCACTCACCACGTGAGTGTGCCTGGCTGTTCACCACTCGCGGTCGGGGCCCCAAGCCTGCGCGATCCCCCTGGACCTACCTCAGCCCGGTCAAGTTCGAAGACCCGCGTTCGCTGGTAGCCTCACGGGTTTCGGGATGCCAGCGGTCAATGTCGTCGGGTCAGGGTGCGGGTCGGCCGTCGTCCCAGAAGCCAGTCTCCGTACCGGTTGCAGAGCCGATCTTTTACAGTCCCTCCCACGGGAGGTGCGTCTGTAGAGTGACTGGCATGCGATACCGGGGGTGGCTGCGCCAATCGGTCGTGGTAACCGGGATTTTCGTACTTGCCGTCAGCATGGGGCCGTGGTGGCGGACCCGGTGGGCTGTCGGCGGGGGCAGTGATGTTCGGTATGACGCTTTGGACGTCTCGGCCTGGCGGGCGTCGGTGTGGTGGGCCGTCGGGCTCGTCCTGTGTGTGGTGGCAGTGGTTGGCTGGCTGTCGCTGGACCGTGTGCCGCCGTTGCGGGGTCGGCTGCGTTGGGTTCCGTTCGCCTGCTGCTTGGCGGGTTTGCTGGTTGCGGTGGTTCGGTGGGTAGGTATCGGTCCGCTCGGTACTGGGCGGGGGTTGGGTTGGACGGCGAGCGACGGGGCGTCGGTTGGCGTGGGCGGCGTCGTTCGAGACGAGCTGCTCGTCTACCACTCGTCGGGGCTCGATATGGCTCCGGGCTGGGGTCTCTATGTGGGGGTTGCGGGGATGACGGTGCTGTCCGCGTTGCTGTTCTGCGCGGCGTTGTTTCGTCCCGACGCGCAGATGGCTGGGGCGGAACCTCAGGCATGATGCCGAACCGTCCGTCCAGCCAGACGGTGGAATTCTCGCGGTTACCTGAGCCGAGGATCTGGCCAGACGCGGATGCGGTACTTTTCGACGCCCTGGAGCTGTTGTTCCTGCTCGGCACGTTGGGCGATGGTGAGTCCGGCGCTGGTTCCTGTAGCACCAAGCCGGATCTGGACAAGTCCTGGCACGGCATTCACTACCTGCTTACCGGCACCGCCTGGGCGATGGGTGAAGCAGCGGCCGACGCCGCGATCCTTGGCGGCGACGAGGTCGGCGAGGACAACGGATACGGCCCAGCCCGGCTGTCCGCTTTGCCGCTGGCCAGAATGTTCGGCTCGTCCGGCTGTTGTTCCCATGACCGGGCGAGCCGACACTCGTCGGGCGCTTGGGTGGAACAAAGTGACGGCCGGGGTGTCAGATGGCCGCGGCTTTGGCGCGAATCTCGGCCGCCCGGCGGTGTTCCAGTTCGTCGAGTATGGTCGCCGCGGTCTGCCACGCTTCACGTGCGGCGAGGTTGTCGCCCATGGCATGGTGGGTGTCGCCGACGTGGTCCAGTGTGTAGGCCTCGAAGCACCTGTCGCCGAACTCGCGGAACAGATCGAGGGCGCGCCGGTAGCTGTCCAGCGCGTCGTCGTAGCGGCCCAGATGGTGGTGGGCGTATCCGACGCTGTCCCAGGTGGTGGCCTGGTTGCGCCGGTCACCGGTGAGGCGCAGCTGCCTGATCGCCTCCTGGCAGTTGGTCAGCGCCGTCTCGAACTCGCCGACCAGGGCGTGGTACCAGCCGACCGAGTTGTACGCGTACGCCAGTCTGGCCCGGTCGTTGGTGCCGCGTAGCAGGTCGCGGCTGCGGATGGCGTGTTCGAGGGCGTCGTGGGGGCGTCCTTCACGTTCGAAGGTCAGGCAGAGGTTGCGGTGGCAGCGTGCCTGGCCCACGATGTCACCCAGCTCGCGGTAAAGGTCGAGCGCCTGGCGGGCGTGGTCGCGGCTGTCGTCGTAACGGCCCAGCCAGGCGTACACGCCGATGAGGGCGAGGTGGATTCGGGCGAGCCACGCACGGTCGTCGAACTGGTCGGCTGCGGTCAGCGCGATCCGCAGCCCGGCGAGCCAGTCTTGCCAATAGCTGCGCAGGTTTTGAAACGACCCGACCGTCCAGGCGAGGTGGCGGGCGTGGGCGGGGAGGCCGTGTGCCCGCGCCGCCTCGGTCGCGGCGGTGAGGATTTGGTACTCGGCGGCGTACCAGGTCAGAGCGGCGGTGGTGTCGGTGAGCGGCTCCGGTTGGGCGCCGGCGATCGGCGGCGGTGGTTCGACCTGGTCGCGCAGCGGATCGAGCAGCATTGCGGCGGTGTGCGCGGTGCGTGTGTAGTGGTCCAGGACCCGGGCGAGCGCGTCGTCGGTGTCGCACGTGGCGGCGAGTTCGACGGCGTAGGCGCGGAGCAGGTCGTGGCAGGCGAACCGGCCGGGGCGGTGCTCGGTGAGCAGGTTGGCGCGGGTCAGCTCGCGCAGCAGCGCTTCGGCGGTGGTGGCTGGGACGGCGGCGAGGCTGGCCGCCGCGGCGATCCCGATGTCGGGTCCGGGGTGGACGCCGAGCAGCCGGAACATGCGGGCGGCGCCGTCCGGCAGTAGCCGGTACGACCATGACAGCACGCTGCGCACGTCGGCGGCCGCGTCGCCGGTGGCGAGTGCGTCGAGGGGGCGTCCGAGCTCGGCGGCGAGCCGAGGCAGCGGCACTTCGTCGGCGACCGCCCGCGCCGCGGCGACGGCCAGGCCGAGCGGGAGACCGCCGCAGCGGTCGATGATCTGGTCCACCGCGTCGGGGTGTGCGGCGACGCGGGCGGGGCCGAGTCGGGCGGCGAGCATCTCGGTCGCCTCCTCAGTGGACATTACCGCCAGCCCGATCGCCCGAGCGCCATCGACGGCAACCAGGCCGGTCAGCCGGTGTCGGCTCGTGACGATCACCGCGCAGCCGGACGAGCCGGGCAGCAGCGGGCGGACCTGTGCGGCGTCCGCGGCGTTGTCCAGCAGGATCAGTATCTGGCGGGTGGCCAGCAGGCTGCGGTAGAGGGCGATCCGCTCGTCTGCCTCGGCCGGAATCTGCGCGGCGGGCACGCCGAGCGCGACGAGGAAGCCATGCAGCGCGGCGGCCGGCTCCACCGGCGTACCGGTCGGGTCGAAGCCACGCAGGTTGACGTATAGCTGGCCGTCCGGAAAGGCGTCCACCACCCGGTGCGCCCAATGCGCGGCGATCATGGTCTTGCCCACCCCGGCTGTACCCGACAGGGCCGCGACTCGCGTGCCTGGCCCGGCCAGCAGCGCGTCCAGCGCGGCCAGTTGCTCCACTCGACCGGCGAACGCCGGTGCGACGGCGGGCAGCTGCCGCGGCACCGTGGGGCGGGATCGGCGGACGTGGCCGGTGACCGCCGGATCCTCGTCGGCCGGCCGTGCCGCCTGGGCACCCTGCCGGCGCGGCGCGGTCCGGCGTTCGGCCACCCGGTCCCGCGCGGTGGCCAGCATCCCCTGCTCCGCCACGGTGGTGCCGAGCAACCTGATCAGCGTGTCGAAACGGCTCGTCGACGGCAGGATCTGCCCGGAGAAGTAGCCGCCGATGACACTCACCGACCAGCCGGTCTTGGCAGCCAACTCACGATAGGTCAACTCCGGCAAAGACCGCTCCCGCGCCTCCCTGCGGCGCAAGTGGCGCAACACCCGCGCCAGATCCTCCACCGTGTCGACATCCGACAGCACCACACGTATCCCCGCCCGCCCGGTAGGTCGGTCAACGTTCGCACCCAAGAATAGAACGCCGTCTATGACATTTTGCTCGCCCCTATCGGATCCGCGACAACGAGCTCGAGGCGCTCGACGGCTGGCCGATCTGTGCCGGGCGCCGCGCCGGTGTACTGGTTTCCGGTCGCACGACGGCCAGTCCGCCACGACAGGGTGCCTGCCCCAAGGCGATGGCTGCGCTTGTCAAGTCTGTCGGCCATCGGGACCTCGCCGCGCGGTGGACGGGATGATTGCGGCGCTGCCGGTGGCGAGGGTTCGCGGGCCCGCAACGACCCGGCCGAGCTCGCCACGCTGATCGCGCTCGTGGACGCCGGCGCGGTACGGGTCGAGGTCACGGTCCGGCCGTTCACGGGCAAGACCGTCCTGGTGCCGTAACCCGGCGGTCAGCTCCCGACGACGCAGCTCGTCCCGTTGAGCGTGAAGGCCGTCGGCGCCGGGTTGCTGGCGCTCCACGAACCGTAGATGCCCAACGTGACGCTCCCGCCGACCGGGATCGTCCTGTTCCAGTCCGCGTTCTCGGCCGTGACCACCGCGTTGTCCTGCGTGACCCGGGCGCCCCAAGCGGTGACCACCCGCTGGTCGCCGAGGTACGCGAACCGGAGCATCCAGCCGTTGACCGCCGCGGACGGGCTCGTGTTGCGGATCGTCACCGAGGCCACAAAGCCGCCCCGCCACTGCGACGTGTTCGTATACGTGACCAGGCACTGCCCCGGCGTCTCCGGCGGGTTCGTCGCGCCGACCACGTTGATGGCGGCGGTCGCGATCGACACGTTGCCAGCCGCGTCCCGGGCCCGCACGTAGAACTGGTTGCGCCCCGGGCCCAGCGGCACCCCAGCGCTGGTGCCGGTGACGGTGGCGAGCAGCGTGGAGACGAAGACCCCGTCGAAGCGGTAAACCTCGTAGCCGGTCACCGCCACGTTGTCGGATGCCGGCGACCAGGACAGCTGGGCCGTCAGCGCGGTCTGGCTGACCAGCGTGAAGCCGGGCGGGGTGGTCGGCGGCGTGGTGTCCGGCCCCGTGTCAGTGCTCGGCGTGACGACCACAAGCTGGTTCGAGGAGGCCGAGCGGCGGCCCATCGAGTCGCGCGCGGACACCACGAAGCTGTACTGCCGGGCACGCGAGATGTTCGCCGTGATCGTCGTGGTCGTGACGTTGCCGACCTGGTGGTGGTAGCCGACGTCGTAGAACGCCGGGATGTAGAAGATGTCGTAGCCGACGATCTCGCAACAGCCCCGCTGCGACGGCGTCCAGGTGAGCGTCACCGACGTGGTCGTGACGGCGGTGGCCGCCAGGTCGGTCGGCGCGGTCGGCGGGAAGGGCGAGGTGCCGGGCGTGCTCGGTGTGACCGGCGGGGTCGGTGACGTCGGCGGCGACGTGGTCAGGGCACCCAGCATGGTGCCGGCGCCCGCGCCGGGCACGGCCACGACGACGATCGCGGCGAACGCGACCGCGGGCAGGAGGATGGCTGCCAGGAGACCCGGCAGCAGACGACGGGCCACGGTGGAGCGCACGCCTGACATGTACCGACAATGCGATAGCCATCGATGTACGTCAAGGTGTGATGGCTCAGGTTTCGGTCGAGGACCGCTTGAGTGTGACTCAGGCGGGCTCGGGCGTTGCGTATCGACACGAACCTGTTCAATCCCGTGATCCGGTCCGGCGCGCCCGGCTTCGGCATGGGCATGCAACTTCGGTCGGGGGGCTCCCTCGTTCCGTACGCGGGCGGGGTGCTGCTCACGCAGGACGCGACGGTGGTCGGAGCCCTCGGCGTCTCCGGCGCGGCGCTGGCCGACACCGACCACGAGATCGCTAAGTCCGTGATCGCTGAATACGAGCTCCAGGCGCGATAACCGGATGCTAAGTGCCCCTCGTCGTTAGTTCGTCGGGGGTTGGGTCCAGGCGGTGGGGTCGTTGAGGTAGAGGCCGCAGGCGCAGTCGAGGGCTTGTTCGGGGCTGCCGGCGTGTAGTCCGCTGGGCAGTATCGAGTTTTCGTAGCCGTCGCGGCTGGCCAGGTAGATCGCGAAGCCCCAGGTGCTGGCCGATCCGCCGTACCGTAGCCGGCATAGCGGCAGGGTGATGCCGCCGGGTAGCTGTCCAGCGATGTAGGCGAAGACGCCGTAGCAGCGCACGTGAATCGCGGTCAGGGCCGGCCATCGCTGTTCGGCGTGGCGGGTCAAGCGTTGGCGCAGGCTGGTCTTGGTCGACTCTGGTGGCGGCTTGGGCACAGCCTCCGATAGTGCCCGATCCGGGTGCGGCGTGTTTGGCGTGTGAGCTGCCGGCCGTGCATGGTGTTCCGCTGTCGCGGTGGAGCGCCGCGGACCTGGCCGACGAGGCCGTCTGCGCCGGCATCGCGCAGGACATCTCGGCCTCCACGGTGGCCCGCTGGCTGGCCGCCGACGCGATCCAACCCTGGCGCCACCGCTCGTGGATCTTCCCTCGAGATCCGGACTTCACCGTCAAGGCCAGCACGGTGCTGGACCTCTACGCCGGCCTCTGGCAGGGCGAACCGCTCGGCGACGGCGACTATGTGATTAGCGCCGACGAGAAGACCTCGATCCAGGCCCGCTGCCGCTGCCACCCCACCCTGGCAACCGGCCTGACCCGGCGCATGCGCGTCGAGCACGAGTACGACCGCGGCGGCGCGCTGGCCTGCCTGACCGCCCTGGACGTGCACCCCGGCACCGTGATCAGCCGATGCGCGCCAACCACCGGCATCGCACCGTTCGCCGCCCTGGTCGAGCAGGTCATGACAGCCGAGCCGTACGCCTCAGCACGACGAGTGTTCTGGGTCGTGGACAACGGCTCCTCACACTGCGGCCAAGCCTCCTGCGACCGGATGGTCGACAACTGGCCGAACGCCACGCTGGTGCACCTGGGACGGCACCGGCGAGTCAAGGGTCCACGTGCGCCTTGCGCTGCCCGGGCATGCCTGAACGAGCTCCGCACGAGGCGAGTAATCCGGCATTGAGCTGCAGAAAGACCGAAGATTCCGCCCGACGGCTCCGCTACACCACTCCCCCATTGACCCGGAGTTCTTGTGTCCGCCAGCCCGGAGCGATCTGTCCGCCGATTTCGATTTCTTCGTGTCCGCTGGCATCGTCTTCGGCTGAAGCTGTAATGAAACCGTCCGACGCTACGATGGCGTTTCTTTCAGACCGAGGAAATGAAAGGTTGGTTCCACAATGCTTCGTTGGCGAATCATCGCGACCGCGGTAGCGGCTGTCACCGTCGGGATGCTCGCGTGGGTGGGTTCCGCGTCGGCCGCCGTTGCCGGTGGAATCTGCTGGTAGCCGTGAAGCTGGGAAGGTCGGGGCGTCACGAGTCCGACCTTTCCAGCGCCCGCAGGAACGTGGTCCCGACGGCCAGATACACCAGCGTGCCTACCCCGTCCGTCAGAGCCTGGAGGACCGAACACGCACTGTCATCGGCTAGATCAGGATGTAGAAAGGATCGGCGGCAAGGTGGACCTATGCCGTAGAAGGCGCCTGGGTCTGCGGCCTCAGGAGCCGACAGCTCGGTAGACGCGCTGCTCACGCGGCTCGGGTGGCCCGGGTGAACCGTCGTTCCCGGAGGTACACAGGGGGAAGGTTCACGTAGAGGTCGGTGGCTGTGGCGCGGCAAGATGGCTGGGTGCAGTCGTCACCGGATCAGGCTGGGTCGCCGGCACTGGATGATGATGGGGAACATCGGCGCGAGGTGTGGCGGGAGCGGCACCGACGCTACGGCGAGCCAACCTTTGTGCCCATGGCCGAGGTGTACTCGATCATTGAGGGTGTTCTCTCGCCGTCGTCGCTTGGGTTTGAGCAGGTGCGTGAGCGAGTGTGGGTGCGGCGGGTCGATGGTGAGCACACCAGCATGTGGTCGCTGCAGCCGGTGAAGGGTGCGGCTGTGACGATCGTGTGGGGCACCTCGGTGCCCTACGTACCCGTGAGGTTGGTACCCAGGCTGCGGTGGGCGCGGACACTGAAGCAGTCCACGGCTGCGCTGTGGGAAACCAGCGGTGAGGTCTGGTCGCGTTCAGGCGGGTTGCTCATGCGCGGAGGGATCGACACGGGGCGCGGCCGCCAATGCGTCGAGGACGACGCACAGGAGTTGTGGACAGCTGTGAGAGACAGGGCAGTGGCCTTCTGGAACACCACATCCTCGCCGGCCGGACTGCTGGCCGCCGCGCAGCAGCAGGCGGCCCATCCGTCAATCCACGACCCGGCGCCAGCCCTGACGGCAGTGTTCACCCGCATCCGGCTCGGTGACACCACAGCCGCGCGGACTCGGCTCAGCCAGCTGACCTCCACACTCACTAAGGAAGAACTCGAAGCGGCCAAGCGAGCGATCGACCTACTTCACCATCCATCGCCGGACCGAGCGTGACAGCACACCACCGATTCGAGCGGTCGGCGGCAGACGATCGCACCTGATCTTGGATGAGCAATTCCCTTGGCTGGCCGAAGTGTGCAAGGGCCGCCGGGATCGGCGAAGGCGACGAAAAGCGACCATACCGAAGTGCGGTTGCGCGGCGGACCTTGGGACGGAAGAACCCAGGTTATTCGAATGGACGACCACCCGGGGCAAGCTTCCGGATCGGCTACGTGGGGCCCTGTTCTTGGCAAGACGGCCCTGGTGCAGTAGAGCAGCTCTCAAGTTGAAACAGCTCAATGTGGCTGGATGGACCATTCCCGCCGGCCGGAAGGTCAGCAAGGATGAACGGTCACGTGGCACGCGATGCCGCTGATTCAAGGGAGGCCCAACATGCGTACCGTCAAACGACTCGTCATCGTCGTAGCCGCCGCGGCAGCTACGTTGCTGGCCTGGCAAGCCGCTGCAGCGGCGGCGTCGATGGTCGAGTACGCGCTGCTCTGATCCCGCCAGACCGCGACTCGCGCGGCCCGCTCACGATCAGCCCTGCGCCTCGCGGGTGCGCGGACTGCGCGCAGCGAGCCCCTGCTGATGCGCAAGCGTCCCGGACACCTCGGCCACCACCAGCACCGGACACCGATAGGCACTGAATGCTCTTGCGGTAGCGACTTCCAAGAGGCTTGCTACGACGAGGGCAAGGACCCGGCTGGTGGAAACAACAGCGGCGCGAGGTGCGCGGACGGCCGGGCCTCCTGATCGAGGACGCCGCGCTGATCCGGGCGATGCGTGCACCAAGCAACCAGAGCCAAGCATCGAACGTGACGACCCAGGTTCCGTCGATTGCGCACGACGCGGCATGACAGTGAGTCGATCTTGGGTTTCTCGACGTCACCGAAACATCTGTCCAACCAGCGTGGAGGTGGCTAATAGCGCAGCAGACCACCAACCGCGACCGGATCGACGTGACCACTCGCCGGCCGAGTGCGGTACATCTCCCAAGCGATGTCAATGATGACGGCCCGTTCGAGCTGCCCGACCTCGGACACAGGAATCCAGGCAGCGAGGTCAGTCGAGCCACTGACCTCGCTGCGCAACTCGCCGCCCTTGATACCAACGCCATAGAAGACGCCCACACTGTGCAACTCGCCACCTGAAGGCCCCGCCCAGGCCACATGCCAGGTCCGAGAGTCGACACCAAGAAGACGCTCCACCTCAACGACGTACCCGGTCTCTTCACACACCTCTCGCACGACGGCGTCGTACGGGTCCTCCGCATGCTCGACCTTGCCACCCGGCAGCGTCCAATGCCGCTGCGTCGCGTCCGGCGAGACATACCGAGCCAACAGCATCCGACCATCGCTCACGCACACACCGTAGGCCGCCAAGCGAAGCAGCTGCGAAGTCATGACCCGCGACTCTAGCCCGGCGACAGCAACCAGCCCTGAACTGCACACGGCAGATCCGGACGCCGGGCAGGCAGACCAGCGATGATGATTGCGTGAAGACGATCTACCCAGACAACAGCGACGGCGACCGGGAGGTCCGCCCCGAGGCCGTGCCCGGCCTGCGCCCCGAAACCGAAGGTACGGCCGACGCCACGTCACTCACACTCGAAGTCGATGGAGAGATGTTCGTCCTCCGCTCGAACGAGTTCAGCGGCACCGACTACACGTGGCTTAGCGGGCCGAACCCCGGCTACGGATTCGGCGTGAGCCCGACCCCGAACCTGTCGCTTGCCGAGCACACGGAGCACATCCGCGGCTTCCTGAACATCGTTGACCCCACCACCGGATACATCGAAGACGACTGAACAGTAGGGTCGTCGACGTTCCAGTCGCTCCGCAACCCACCATCGGCGGCATGAGAGTTAATCCGATCATCGACTGCTATGGCGCTGCCAGCCACTGGCGAATCCGAATGAAGTCGGCCTCGGTAAGGCCGACGAGTGGGTCAACGCGGTGCAGTAGCGCCTTACCCTGGTAGTGGGCTTGAACCCATCGCCGGTCGACGTCCGTGATCTCGTCGTCGAGCCACACGAAGGTACGCCCGGCCGCAAACCGGGTCAGGAACGGCGTCTTCCAGTGCAGCCCATGTTCGGGCTCGTCGTCATCGGGAAAATCGACGACGGGTAGTTCCGGCAGCCCGAGTCGTGGCGCCACGAGGTCGTTCGCGTCGGCCATCCAGGTCGTCGCCCATGCCAGCTGGCAACCCAGGACCAAAAGTCTGCGCCCGTCCCCCGGGTCAAGCCGATCCAGCAAGGGATTGCCCGAAGCACCGTCAGCCCACACGAGGGAATGGTTCGCGACCACAGCGGACCCGGCCGGGCGAGAGCGGAATGGGATCAGCGTCCCATCAACATCGAGGAATACGATCGGGTAGTCACCGTCACCGGCCATCATCGGCAGAAGGTACTCGCAGACGCACATCACGATCGCCGGTGGGGTGTACGCGGCCAGCCCTCGCCCGCGCGGACGAGGCTCGGGCATCCACCTCGCGCGGCAGGTGAGCGCGCTTGCGGGTGCCATCACGGCTGATCACGGAGCTTGCCGTCGATGCGTGGCCGGTCGGCTCCATCCACCGCGATGCAGATGCCGTAGACCCTCGCATGATTCGTCCAGCCGTTGACCCGCCCACGATTGTTGCTGATCTGGACACGGCCGGTCGGGTCGACCGCCGACACCAGGTGTAGGTAGATCGTGCCGGCTACCTTCGCCAGCACGATGTCACCGACTTCGACCCTCGCGGGGTCGACCGGGGCCACGGTCACCAGTTGACGACTCCGGATCAACGGAACCATGGATGATCCGCTCGGACGAAACTCGACGGTGGCGCCAGCGGCGACCCGGCTGGCGATCAGACCCAACATGCCCATCGCACACAGCGTGTCGCAGGTGCGCGTGACCGGCCAGTGAGTTTCCACGACACCGCTTGCGCACGACCGCGACCACCGGCGCCTTTGCCCAAGCGCCCAGCGGCAGATAAGTGAGTCTCCAGAGGTATCAGCTGACACTTAGCGCCAGGTGAGGACGAGTAGGAGTACCCAGAGCACGCCAGCGAGGGACGGCAAGGCATATGTGAGAATGGGTAGCGAACTCGCACCACGCTTTCGCCACTGCATTCGCAATGCCCGATATTCCGGAAGGTGCTCGCGAATCCTTACAAATACCAAGCGGTAATATTGGAGATGTCGGTGGCCGACATACATCCAAGCGAGTGTCAGCAGGAGTCCGAATCCTGCTATGACACGATCCGTAACCGCCGGTCGATCAGACCGGAACGTCGGAAGTGCGGCAAGCATGCTGGTGTAAGAAACCAGCAACAAAGATTCTGCAACCAGGAAGATGTTTGCTCGCTGGAACAGCATTGTGCCGAGATGGAGGCCGTGCGCCCAGAGCCGGCCCCTCTCCTCTGGGGTCAACTGTTCGTCGCCCGCTATCTGATCTTGCGATGCTGCCATCGCCCGACAGCCCTCCTCGGCGCTACACCACAACCCTGCTACGACGGCCATGCGTCCGCCGCCCTCACAGTCACCAATGCATCTGAAGATCGGGAGCCTTGAGTCGGATATGCGATGCCGACGCCCTCATCTCGGCAAGAGCGCGCACTTGACGCGGCGCGCCGGGCAGGCCCGTGTCACCCCCCTTGACCCGGCCGGCGCTATCCGGAGGTCCTGGGACGCGCCCGTCACGCGTGTCGTTGGGGCACCCCGATTACGAGCCCGTTATTGGCGCGGACTCCGGCCCGTACGGCCATGAGGAGTCGCTGGTTCCGGCCACACGTGCATACGAGGGCTGACGCGCTCGCCGTCTTCGACGAAGGCTGAAGCCCGCGGGCGCTTGCGATCGACGGCCATAGTTGGAAGAGGTCGTCGAAGGGGGGTGCGCCTTGGCAGAGCCGCCAGCCGCCAAATCCTTCCGGGACTCCCACTGGTGGTACCAACTGGGCGAGGTCGCCGACGGCCTGGGTAAGGTGCTGATCTTCGTGATTCTGTGGTACACGCCGGTCTTCCTGGCAGTCAACGCGCACACCCGCGGGATCGGGTTCGTGTCCGGCACCAGGCCGGTCATCGAGGGCTCGGCGTGCAGCGACATCGAGTCCCCCGGCTGTCTGTGGCGCCGCGAGGACTGGACCTGGACAGTGCCAGCCGGCGCGACGACGGAGACGACCGTCAAGCCGCACAGCCCTGGCGCGGTCCGCGGCACGGCCGGCTACGTGTCCGTCCGCGACGGCTGCGCCGGTGCCCGGGTGGCGTGGCAGATCTTCGTCGGCGACGACCCGGTGGCCTCCGGCACTGTCGAGTACGGACCGCCGCAGGAGGTGACCTCCGAGCCGGTCGCGCCGCCGATCCGGCAGGTGCGGATCACCGCGCGCCGGACGGACACCGCCTCCTGCGCTGCGGTCTTCGTCTGGGGCGACATGCAGATCGACGCCCCGTGGCGGGTATGGCCATGGGAGCTGTGGCCCAAGTGACCGCGGCGGCACAGAGCGCGCGGCCAACTGCCGCGCGTCACCGGCCGGCGCCGCGGGCCCAGCACCGGTCGGTGACTGCGGTGGCGGTGGGGCAACTGGATGGCCGTCCGATCATCGTCTCCGGCAGCGACGACTACACGGTGCGGGTGTGGGACCAAGCCGGCCCACGAACCAACGAGACACACGATCTGTAATTAACGTAGCCTCAACAATCTACGGAACTGCTGTCCGCCATCACTGTCATCGGCAAGAGAGTCCGTTTGCTAGCGGCGTGATCGTGCTGCGTTGCCGAGCGGGCCATTGCTGGTGAACCTCGCCGATGTACGCGCGGCGGGCTCCGGTGACGGGCCGCCCCTGGGGCATGTGTGGTCAGTGAGTCGAGTTGGCTCGCCGGGCGATGTCGAAGCCGCAGATCGTGACGCGGCGGTCGACCATCAGCAGCGGTTCCGGTCGGCTGTAGTCGAGGTTGGTGGTCACCCACGGCGGGTCGGAGCGCCCGGTGTTCTCCCGGATGATGAAACGGCTGTCGTGGACAGCCTCGGGGAAAACGCGCGCCCCGTCGACGAGCAGGTGCTGCTGTCCAGTCGTAACGTCGACGGCGACAAGCCGCCGATACATTTCGTCATCGACGATGTCGTCCAGACCGGCTACAAGGCGATGCTCGTCGAGCCAGGCGCCGTTGGAGGCGTGCGGGATTTCGGCGTCCAGGCGCTGCCACAACACGCTGCCGCCCAGATCAACCACCGAGGTTTGGCAGTACACATCATCACGGTCGGCCACGTACACCAGATAGGTGACGGCGATGTACCGGCCCGTCGGTGACCAGCTGATCGTGCTCTGAGCGGAATGGCCACCGCGGGTGGCCCACAGTCGACGACGCTGTCCAGTCACTGTGTCGGTAAGCCCGATCGCCGCCAGACCACTATCGTCGCTGTCATCGTCGGGATCCCAGGGCGTGCACAGGCTGGCAATCAAAGCTCCATCCGGCGACAGCGCCACGGCGACGTCTCGACCGTCCACATCGCCTGGATACCAGCGCTGCCGGCCGGTGGCCAGATCGTGCACACACAACCCGGTCGGCTTGGGCAGGATCGGGTGTCGCGGCGTGCCGTGGGGCGCGATCAGGAGTAGCCGCCGACCGTCGCCGGAAAGCATGACCTGGTTGGCGATTTCCGCCGGCAGGCCCGGCACGCGCACGAACTCATGACGGCCGGCATCCAACGCCAGCACAGCCGGGACACCTTCAACCGCTAACCGAATCGCCGCAGCCGCCCGGGCCACCGACCCCGCCGCCGCAACACCCGTCAGGTGATACGGGCCACCCAACAAGGTTTCCCCCTCTATTCCCGCGAGTTGTAGCACAGAGAGTAGCGCCACTGCCCCGAGCCAGTAGAGACGGATGGTAAACGTTCACCGTTTGACTGTGGAAGGCCTGATACGACGCGCTAACTTCGGCATGCCTGGCGCTTGTCGGCATCAGCACGAGCGCGGTGATGGGGGCGTCGCGAACGGCGGCGGTGTCGTCTGGCGGGTCAGCGAGCCGACGGTGCTGGACATGTTCACGATCCGCGGCGACGCCGAGCGGCGCAGCAGCGACAGGAAGCCCGGATGACGTCGAAAACGTTGGTGTCCACGGCCATGCGCATGACAGAAATGTCCACTGTGGTCGGTTACTGCGGGCACGCCGCCGCCGGGCCGGACTGGACGTGGTCCCCGAAGCCTGACCACCCCGGCGACCTTGTATGACGGCAATGCCGACCGCACCGACCGGTTCGCGACCCTCATGGGCCTGCCTTCGTCGTCCCCAACGGAAGAACTCCACAAAGGACGATCAGGAGTCCGAGGATGGCCACGGCAGCGACCACGATGATCGTCACGGTTCGTTTGGTCATTTGGTGTGTCTCTTTCACGCGTCGCGGGTGATGAACAGGGCGGCACCGAACAGCAGGGCGGTGCCGGCGTAGGCGGCCAGCGTGCCGAGACCGGTCCACGGTCCGACGGGAACGTCGCCGAGGTTGGTGGTCGCCTGCACGGCGAGCCCGGCGGGCATTGGGGCATACTGTTCGATCCGCGCGTGCCAGCGTTCGTCGCTGATGAGCTGGCCGAACAGTGGAAACAGGTAGAGCAGGCCGAAGACCGTGGTCAGGGCCGGCGCGGTGTGCCGAAGCGCGGTGGCGATGCCGAGGCTGAGCAGGGCGATGAGGCCGAGGTAGAGCACCGTCCCGGCGGCCGCGCGCAGGGTGGGTCCGGCCGTCGCGGTGAATCCCTTATCCTGCAAGAGGATTCGGGCGGCGACCAGCGATCCGGCCACGCCGAGCAGGCCGGCGCCAGCAGCGGTCGCGGTGACCGCCACGGCCTTTGCGATGAGCACCCTTGTCCGGCGCGGTGCGCAGGCGAGGGTGGTGCAGACCAGGCCGCTGGCGTATTCGTTCGTCATGGCCAGGACGGCCAGCACGACGACGACAACCTGTCCGCAGTAGACGCCGGAGAGGCTGGCCTTCGCGAGATCGCCACCGGCCGTCAGTGCCGACGCGGCGGCACCCAGTCCCGTCGTCGTGATGACGGTGGCAAGGGCAAGCCATGCGGTACTGCGTACCGTGTGTAGCTTGGTCCATTCGGCGCGCAGGATCATGCGTCGCGCCTACGCAGGAGCCAGTACCCGACACTCAGGGCGGCCGCGGCATAGCCGGCGAGCACGGCCACGCCGCTCCACGGGTACCCGATCGACATGCCCGCGATCGGCGTGACGCCCAGCAGTCGGGATCCGGCGGTCGGTGGCAGGAACGGCGCGACGACCTGCGGGACGAACACCAGGGCGACGACGCTGGTGATGACACTGGCGGTACGTCGCAAAATCACGCCGACACCGAGGCTGAACAGTGCGATGAGGGCGAGGAACGCCGCGCCGCCGACGATGGCACGCACGACCGTCGTGGTGGACGGGTCCGGGAAGGCCGGCGCGCGGTAGCCGTGGTCACGCAGGATCGGCTGGGAGAGCCAGAACGCGGCCCCGGTGGCGACCAGGCCGGCCAGGAACGTGACGCCGCCGAGGATGAGCGCCTTGGCCGCGAGGACCCGGCCCCGCTGTGGGATCGCGGCGAAGGTCGTCCAGGTCAGGTTCCGCCGATACTCGGCCGTCATGTACAGCGTGCCCGCCGTCACGAAGAGGATCACACTCAGGATGACCGCGCCGAGGACGGCGTCGACGCGGGTGGAGTCTTCGACGGGCTGGGGTCGGCCGAGTTCGCCGGAGCCGGTCACGGTGAACATGTCACCGGCTCGGGACGTGCTGCCGGCCGGTGGCTCGGGAGCCCGCGTTCGTCCGGGCACGGGCGGTTCGGCCGGCGGGGCCACGTCCTGGCTGCTCCACTCGGCGGCCGGTTTCGGGGTGATGGTCACCGCGTCGAACGTGGCCCGTCCGACGGTGTGGATCGCCTGCTGCCGCTTGGCGGTGGGGGTGCCCGAGACCCGTTCCTCGTCAGGCGAGGTGACGAACAGGCCGACCTCGGCCACCTGCGGGAGGCCGTCGAGCGTGACGGCACCGACCGTCCGCCAGGAGGCGCCGTCTGCGGACTCGTAGCCGGTGATGGTGTTGCCGGCGCGAGCGAGTTTGAGCCAGCGCGGCGCGGGTGTACGGCTGCCGGCGAGGTCCGTGGTGGTGCCGGTGCGCATCCGCACGCCGTGGTCGGGGGTGACCATGACCGCCGCGTACGCCGTACCCTCCTTGATGATGACGCCGGCTTTGGCCCACGGGTGGCTCGCGTCCTGGGCGCGCACGTGGGCGACGATCGTGACGTTGCCGGCCGTCGGCTGATACACGAACTGGAACCGGTCGGCGGGCCCGGCGTCGGTCCGCGGCGGGCCGGTGCTTCCCGACGACTGCAGCACCGCGAGTACCACGATCATGCCCACCGCGGCCAGCAGACACCACACGGTCGAGCGCACGGTGCGGAACTTCGTCCACTCGGACCGCAGGACCGCTGTCATGCGACCCTCGCGGCGGTGTACTCGGCCCCGTCGCGGGTGAGTTCCAGGTATGCCTGTTCGAGCGATGCGCGGTACGCGGTCAGCTCGGAAATGGGCAGGCCGGCGAGCAGGGCGGTGATCCGCTCACCGGGCAGGCCGGTGACGGTGACCGTCTCGGGACCGGTCAGCGCGGCCGTGGCGCCGCCGGCGGTGAGGGTGGCGATCGCCTCGGCCGGCCGCGCGGTGCGCAACAAGACCTGGTCGCCGGACGCCCGGGCGAGGAGGTCGGCGACGCTGATGTCGGCGACGAGCCGGCCCCGGGCCACGACGATGAGGTGGTCGGCGGTGTCCTCCAGTTCGCTCATCAGGTGGCTGGAGACGAACACCGCCCGCCCCTGTCCGGCGAGCCCGCGCAGCAGCCCGCGGATCCAGTGGATGCCCTCGGGGTCGAGACCGTTGACCGGTTCGTCGAACAGCAGCACCGGCGCGTCACCGAGCAGCGCCGCCGCGATGCCGAGTCGCTGCTTCATACCGAGGGAGAAGCCACCGGCCCGGCGCCGGGCTACCGACGCCAACCCGACGCCCTCGAGCACCTCGTCCACCCGTTTGGGTGGCAGCCCGTTCGACTGTGCCATCCACAGCAGATGGTCGCGCGCCCGACGCCCGGGGTGGATGGCACCGGCGTCCAGCAGCGCGCCGACCCGGCGCAACGGGGCGCGCAGGCTGCGGTACGGCTGGCCGCAGACCAGGGCGGTCCCGGCGTCCGGCGCGTCCAACCCGAGGATCACGCGCATCGTCGTGGACTTGCCCGCCCCGTTGGGTCCGACGAACCCGGTCACCCGGCCCGGCTCCACGGTGAACGAAAGCCCGTCGACGGCGACCGTGCGCCCGTAGCGTTTGCGCAGCCCTTGGCACTCGATGGAAGTTGTCGTCACGGGCTCCATACAAGCCGTCGAGCCGGGCGGGCACAGGAGCGCGCACCCCCATCTCGGGGGGAGGGCCAGCACCCATGCCCGAACCCACCAGCACGTCTACGGTAGTGGTCATGGCGGACACGGCATGGCAGGCGTTGCGGAGCAAGCCGCTGCGCTTCTTCGCCTCGCTGTGGCCGCTGCGGACACTTGCCTACGTGCTCTCCGGCGCCGTGATTGGCGCCCTGAGTCTGGTTTGGATTCCAGTGGCGCTCGTGCTCGGCGCCGTCGTCGCGGCACCGGCGCTGACACGTCCCCTCGCGGCGCTGGAACGGCGGCGGGTGACGCTGCTCGGCGGCCCACCGCCGCCCGACCCACACCGCCGTCCCGACCGGCCCGGGCCGATCGCGTGGCTGCGTTTCCGGTACAGGGAGGCGGTGACCTGGCGGGAACTGGCCTATCTGGGGCTGCACGCCACGGTGCTGCTGGCGCTCGACGTGGCGGCGCTCGTCCTCCTGGCCGCCCCGATCCTGGCGCTTGGGTCGGTCAACCTGACCGTGAGCCGCACCGCGACCGATCCGGCCACCGGCGTCTCCTCCGACGGGCTCGATGTCGTCGTCGGCGTGCTCGTCGCCGTACTCGCCGGCCTCGCCCTGCTGGTCGTCGCGTTCTTCGCGATCTACGCGGTGCCGCTCGCCGCGATCGCCCACGCCAAGGTGGCCCGCCTGCTGTTGGCACCCGGGCCCGGCGAGACGCTCCGCCTGCTCACCCGGTCACGCGCCCGCCTGGTCGACGCGTTCGAGGTCGAGCGCCGCCGCATCGAACGCGACCTGCACGACGGCGCCCAACAACGCCTGCTCGCGCTGGGCATGACGCTGGTCGGCGCCCAACTGGAGTTCGACGACCGGCCCGAAGCCGCCCGGGCGCTCATCAACCAGGCGGCCGAGGAGGCGAAGGCCGCCCTGGCCGAGCTGCGCGAGCTGATCCGCGGCATCCACCCGCACGTCCTCACCGACCTCGGCCTGCCCGCCGCGGTCGCCGAACTCGTCGACCGCGCGTCCGTGCCGGTGACCGTCGCGCTCGACCTGCCCCACCGCCTACCGTCCACAGTGGAGTCCGCAGCGTACTTCGTCGTCGCCGAGGCGCTGTCGAACGCCGCCAAACACGCCAGCGCGACCCAGATCTTCATCACCGGCGGGCTCACCGGCGCGCACCTCGGCGTCGAGGTACGCGATGACGGGGTCGGCGGCGCGGATCCGGGCGCAGGCACCGGGCTGGCGGGTCTCGCCGACCGAGTCGACGCGCACGGCGGCACGCTCACCCTGTCGAGCCCGCCCGGCGGACCGACAGTCCTGCGAGTCGAACTGCCATGCGCGTAGTCCTCGCGGACGACGCGGTTCTCCTTCGCGAGGGCCTCGTCGCGCTCCTCGCCCGGTTCCACCACCACGTGGTCGCCGTCGGTGACGCCGCCGCACTCGCCGACGCCGTCGACGCCCAACGCCCCGACGTGGTAGTCACCGACGTCCGCATGCCGCCCTCCTACACCGACGAAGGACTACACGCCGCCGTCGCCCTCCGCGTGCGACACCCGGGCCTACCGGTGCTCGTCCTCAGCCAGTACGTCGCCACCGCGTACGCCGCCAAACTCCTCGAATCGACCGAGACCGGCGGGGTCGGCTATCTGCTCAAGGACCGCATCCTCGACGTCGCCGAGTTCGTCGACGGCATCCAGCGGGTCGCCGCCGGCGGCTGCGTCATCGACCCCGAAGTGGTCCGGCAACTGCTCACCCGTCGCCACGACCCGCTGACCCGGCTCACCCCCCGCGAACGCGAAGTCCTCGCCCTGATGGCCGAAGGCCGCTCCAACGCCGCCATCACCACGGCGCTGACCATCAGCGAGAAGGTCGTCGGCAAACACATCAACGCCATTTTCACCAAGCTCGACCTGCCCGCCGACAGCACCGACGACCACCGCCGGGTCCGCGCCGTCCTGACATACCTCCAACGGAAGGAACCATGAACCTCGTCGTGTACGCCGCCGGCGGCTTCTGTAGTACCGCGGTACCGCCTCCGTCCCGACGATGACGACCGCGGTACGACGAGACAAGACGGAATCGGGCCTAGCGTTCGAGTTATGAGGAAACCTGACTGTCCACGGTGGAAGTTCGCGGCGGGCGCCATGACGCTGGTGGCGGCGTTCGCCGCTGTCGCCGCCTGCGGGTCGGACGCCGACAGTGCGGCGCCCCCAGCGGCCGGCCCACACAGCGCGCACTCGGGCGGGTCGTCGGCTCCACCGCAGCCGCTGCGCGCCGGCGAGCGGTTCCTGGACGTGAAGATGGCCGAGGCCTACACGCCCACGCCGCCGGAGGGCGGCACGGACGAGTACCGATGCCAGATGATCGATCCGGGCCTGACCAAGACGGCGTTCCTGACCGGCACCCAATTCGCACCGGAGAACGTCGCCATCGCACACCACGCCATCGTGTACGCGGTGCCGCCGGGCGGCGCTGCCGCGGTGCGCAAGCAGAACGCGAAGACCCCTGGTCTCGGCTGGCAGTGTTTCGGCGGGACCGGCGTGGCCGGCGCCGAGGTCGAAGAGGGGGACGCGGCGTGGGTGGACACCTGGGCGCCGGGCGCCACGGAGACGCTGCTTACCCAGGACGCCGGCTACAAGCTGGAGCCGGGCAGCCTGCTCGTCCTCCAGATCCACTACAACCTGCTCGCGACGGACGGCAAGCCGGCCGGGTCGGACCGCTCGGCGGTGCGGCTGCGGCTGACCGACGGCACGCCGCAGACCCGGGAACTCGAGACGTGGTCGCTCGACGCGCCGACCGACCTGCCCTGCGCCGCCGACGAGTCGGGTCCGCTCTGTGACCGGGCGACCTCGATCGCGGACGTGACGAAGCGGTTCGGGCCGGAGGTCGGCGAGATGGCGGACCGTCAGGTGGAGGAATGCAACCAGGGCGGCGCGCCGAAGCCCGGTGACACCCAGACCTGCGACCACGAGGTGGAGGCGCCGATGACGCTGTTCGCCGGTTTCGGCCACATGCACATGCTCGGGCGGGCCATAAAGGTCGAACTCAACCCGGGCACGCCGAACGCCAAGGTCGTGCTGGACGTGCCGCAGTTCGACTTCGACAACCAGCGGCTGATGAAGCTGCCGTCCCCGGTGGAGATCGGTCCGGGAGACACGCTGCGGGTGACGTGTACGCACGACGCGGGGCTGCGCAAACAGCTGCCGCAGCTGAAGAAGCTGCCGCCCCGCTACGTGGTGTGGGGCGACGGCACCAGCGACGAGATGTGCATTGGCATCATGACAGTCTCCCCCCGCAAGTCCTGAGGACGCGTCGAACGTGTGTGAGCTCACCGAGGTCGACGAGCCGAAAACGGCTCTGAGCTCACACACGTCCGCACTGAACGGGCGGTCGCGCCCTCGACGGACCCGCGAGATGAAGTGCTAAACCGGCCGGGTGAGTCTCAGGTTGTAAGCGAGGATGACGGCCTGGATCCGATCCCGCGCGCCGATCTTGGCGAGGACCCGCCCGACGTGGGTCTTCACCGTCGACTCCGACAGCGTGAACCGTTGCGCGATCTCACCGTTGGTGAGGCCGTGGCCGATGGCGATGAGGACCTCGCGCTCGCGGTCGGTCAGGAAGTCCAGCCGGGGATCCTCCCGCACGGGCCCGCAGAGGTCATCGTCGAGCCGGTCGGCGAACGCGTCGAGCAGCCGCCGAGTCAGCGCCGGCGCGATCACCGCATCCCCGGCGGCGACGGCCCGGATGCCGGCGAGCAGCTCCTCCGGGCGGATGTCCTTGAGCAGGAAACCGCTCGCCCCGGCCCGCAGCGCGGCAAACGCGTACCGGTCCACGTCGAACGTCGTCAGCACCAGGACCCGCGAACGCCCACCGGCAGCGACGATGCGCCGGGTGACCTCGATCCCGTCGACGCCCGGCATGCGGATGTCCATCAGCACCACGTCGGGACGCAGCTCGGTGATCCGACGAACGGCCTCGGCGCCGTTCTCAGCCTCGCCGACGATCTCGGTGTCGGGGGTGTTCTCCAGCAGCATGCGAAAGCCGAAGCGCTGCAGCGGCTGGGCGTCCGCCACGAGTACAGAGATCATGAATGGCTGCCTTTCAGGGTCGCGGCCATCCGGTACGGGGCCGGCGCTGACCGTGCCGCCGTGAAGCGCGGCGCGTTCGGCCATGCCGACGAAGCCGAGACCCGCGTCGGACGGCGATGCCTACTTCATACTGAGCGATCCTGAGACGACTGTTAAAACGACGTTCAGGCCGGTTGTCGGAGGGCGCGGGGTTCGCCGGCGGGCCGCTGTCGTGCACGCGCGGCCTCTGCGACCTACGGACCGAGAATCCGCGGCGTTCCATCCATACTGGATGCTGATCCGATCTCGGTGAACCTGATCTCCGGTGTGATCGGCTTCAGCTCCGGCGCCCCGGTGATTGGCTACGGATTCAACTGGCTACGCGCCCGAGACGCCCGCGTTGCCGTCCGACTGTCGCTCGCGACGATCAAGCGCAACGCCGCCGACGTCCACGACCCACACGCCTCCTTCGCCGAACGCGTCCACGCCGCCCATTCGTTGCGCGCCACCGTCGAGGTTTTCCTGGCCGATACCGTGCCCCCTCGACCGCCCACCTGAGGCCGACCCAACTCTCGCTGATCGCCGTCTACGTCAAAGATGTGGAAGAGAGCCTTCGACTCCTCGACGCCGCCGTGCCCACCGATCCATACGGAAACGGGAGGATCGAGCAGCTCGCCACTGCGGTCGCGCATCGCGCCGACATGCTCGCGCGCAAGCTCACGGAGCGCTGAGTCCATCGCTTCCGGCCACAGGAGTTGGCATCCGCAAGCCGGACCTCCCGAAGCTGATCGGCTCCGTCGCGGAGACGAACGCCGAAGTCTTCGGCTCGCTGCGCATCGAATCTCTCAGCCGCTTCGGAGCACCGAAGCCCGACAACCACTCCCACGGGCTTAGCCCCCGACGGACGTACAAGCAGAGTCGGTGCGAACCACACCCACAAACGCGGCTGATGGGCTCGTAGGGGAGGTTGCCGGCACTTCCCGAGGTGGGCCGGTCGGTGACAGCGGGCCACAGGCGGGTCTGCTCGCCGGTGACGAAGTCGAGCACGATGTCGCGGATACGCGTGTCACGGCCGGCCTGTTCGGGGCTGCGGCCCGGCTGTTCCTGGCCGACCAGGGCGTGCATCTCGGTGCCGTGCACGGCGGGGGCGCCCGCGGCCGGTCCGATCGCAAGGAGATGGGCGTGGCCGCCTGCGGCGGCGTTGGCTAGAGCGCCGCGGGCTGGGGGAGCGTGAAAAATGTAGTCCGTCAGGAGCGCGGCGCGGACCTCGGCAGGGGGTACGGCCGCCCTCGTCAAAGCCATCGACGATCGTCTTGGCACGGGAGCGGGAGTGCGCCACCCCGCGACTTCGTCGGTGACGCGGTCGACGGTGTGCGGGGCGAACGGGTCGAGGTCGTTGGTCACTCACCAGCCCATGTCGTCGCTGGCCGTGCTTCGGCGTCCAGGACGACGCCGAGGCGAGTTCCTCGGCCCACCAGGCCGGGACGAGACGCGATGGCGCGCCGGAGAACCCGGCCAGTCGCCGGTACAGGCCGTCCGCGAAGGATGCCCCGAGCAGCCCGAGGGCGCAGCAGGCGCCGGCGCTGTGGCCGAAGACGGTGACGTCATCGGGGTCGCCTCCGAAGGTGCGCCCCGACGCGGCGAGGCCGGCGGCGTTCGAGGTGATCTGCGTGTTCGCGCGGTGCTCGAATCCGCCGCCATGCAGGTACACGGCCACCGGAAGCGCGTTGGCGGTCGGCCGCTCGGGAGCCCACACGTTCAGATGCAGGCAGTCCGGGGTCCGGATCGAGATCCGCGACCACGGGGCGGCGGTATCGCTCGGCGGTGGCGAACGGGATTCCGCACCAGGACCCCTGGTGCAGTCGGAGCCTTGGGCGTGGTCGCGGTCACCCTCGCGACTACTTGTGTGCGTACTGGCTCAGGAACCCGGCGGCTGCTGAGGTGATAATCTCCATCGCGTCACGAGTGCCAGTGCTAAGCCCCGGCTTGCTGGCCGGCAACCCCCTCGGTCGTGGGTGGGTGCTCCGGGTGATGACCAGGTCCGGCGCATGGGTGCCGGACAAGACACGACTCGGGAGCGCGGCGTGGTCCTGCCCAAACCAGTCCTCGAAGGCTCACTCGTTCGCCTCGAGCCCCTGACCCACGAGCACACTAGCGATCTCGCCGCCGCAGTCGGACGGGACCGGGAAAGCTTCGGCTGGACCTGGGTGCCGACTCCTGAGCAGGTCACCGAGTACATCGATGCGCAACTGCGACGGGCCACCGACGGTTTGCTGACGCCGTACGCTCAGATCGCGATCGAAACCGGTCGAGCGGTCGGCGCCACAGCGTACTGGAATCCGCGACGACGCTCAGGCACCGACGAGCTGTACGCCATCGAGATTGGCTTCACCTGGCTGGCCGCCGAGGCGCAGGGCACCGGCGTCAACACCGAGGCCAAGCTGCTGCTGTTCGCCAACGCCTTCGACAACTGGCGCGTCCAACGGGTCGACCTCAAGACCGACGCCCGCAACGCCCGCTCTCGGGCAAGCATCGCGGCGACCGGCGCGTCGTTCGAGGGTGTGCTCCGCAGGTGGTCACGATCGTGGGCGCCGGGTGAGGACGGGCTACTGCGCGACTCCGCGATCTTCTCGGTCGTCGCGCCGGAGTGGCCGAGCGTTCGCGCCCTCCTGCGGCGACGGCTGGCGGAGCGATGAGCGACTGGCATTCCTGGTTCGTTCTCGGCGCTTCGTTGCCCGTCGCGCCAGGCGTCCACGCGCCTTCGCGGTTCTCGGCTCTGCTCGCGGCCGCCATGGGTGACTGCGTCGGCGGCACGGTCGTCGATGCGGGCTGCGGTGCTGGACTCATCACCATCGCCGCTCTGCGGGCAGGAGCCGACCACGTCTTGGCGATCGACGCCGACCCCGCCGCGGTGGAACTCACGCGCGCCAACGTGGCCCGCACCATCGCAGACCTTTCCCCTGCGCGGCTGACGGCCCGTCAACTCGACTTCCGCGAGCTCGCCCGATTCGACGCCGACCTGCTTGCCGTCAACCCACCGCAGCGCCCAGCGTCCATCCTGGAGGGCGTCGAACCCGACCAACGGCATCTGCACGAGGGTGGCGGGCCCGACGGTCTCGACACCCTACGGCTCATTCTGAGACACACCACCGCGGCCACCGTACGCACCACAGCTGCCGACGTCCTCCCGATTCATAAAGTGGAAGGCAGGACACGCCGCCGCGTGCTGACGGCCACTGTCCCGATGCACCCCGCCTGGCACCGGCTCACTGGTCCGCAGGCGCCGGTCAGCGTGTGGGATCTCAGAGCCATCCCCGAAGCCCAGTGAACAGCGCGGCTGTAGCCGGCCCACACTTCAGCTGGTTACAGAGTTGGCGAACCCGGTGACGCGTTTGCCGCGCACCAGCGGCGTGCCGTCCTCGTTGACCGGTGGCGCAGGACGCCGGGGGCATGACACACCAGGGCGACCGGCTTGCCGGACCGCAGGGTCGTCTCGATCAGCCGTGCGGAGTCCGCGTCCTCGGCCAGGTCCCACAGCGGGCCGTGCACATTCTGGCTGGTCGGCCCCGCGCTTCGCTTCCTCACAAGTCAAGTGGTTCGATGACCTGCTTTCGGGCGTGTTGGTAGATGACCGAGCTGCGGAATCCGACAATTTCGCGGCGTCCGCTGAACTTGTCCATGAGGAATGCGTGCAGGCTGTCCACGCTGGGCACCGCGACGTGAACGAGGAAGTCGTCGCCACCGGCCACGACGAACACCGACACCACCTCGGGCAGCCCCATCGTGTACTTCTTGAAGCCGTCGATCACCGTGCGGCTCAAAGGCCGGACCTGTACGTGCAGCAGGGCCTGAACCCCGCGGTTCAGAGCGGTGAGATTGATCTCGGCGTGGTATCCGGTGATCACGCCGCGCTCCCGTAGGGAGCGCACGCGCTCGAGGCACGTGGACGGTGCGATGCCGACCGCGCGGGCCAATTCGCGGTTGGTCTGTCGCGCATGTGTTTGCAGGTGCTGGATGATCGCCGTATCAAGTTCGTCCACGACCGAAATCTTGCCATCTCCTCCGAATAACGTTCGCTGAGCGCCGGCCTACGCCGGCCATCTCACTACTGTCGGTGTCGTTTCGACGAGCGCAAGACAGGGAGCCATCGTGGTCGCGACCGACATCGACACCGAGGTTATGCACGAACACGTCGTCGTCAGGCGGGGCGCGCGGTCCAGCCTGCCGATCGTGGTGGCGGTGCACTCCACCGCGCTCGGGCAGGCCATCGGTGGTTGCCGGCTCGCGCACTACCCGCACTGGCGGGACGGGCTCACCGACGCGCTGCGGCTCTCCGCCGCTATGTCCGACAAGTGCGCACTGGCCGGACTACCCAATGGTGGCGGCAAGACCGTCGTCGCCCTACCCCCGGGCAGGACACTCGACGCGGCCGGTCGCAGGGCTGTGCTGCACGACGTGGGCGACGTCATCGCCGGCCTGGCCGGCACCTACGCCACCGGTCCCGACGTGGGCACCGGACCGGCCGATATGGTCACGATCGCCGAACGGACCCCGCATGCGTTCTGCCGACCGGTGGACCACGGCGGCAGCGGCGACTCCTCTGAGCACACCGCCGTCGGTGTGCTCGCCGCGCTGCACGCTCTGTGTGCTGAGCGATTCGGCTCGGCCGACCTGTCCGCACGCAGCTTCGCCGTACTCGGCCTCGGTCGCGTCGGCGGCCACGTGCTACGGATGCTCGCCGACGCCGGCGCGACCCTGATCGCCGGTGACATCGACGAGGGTCGACGTACGCTCACCGACGCTGCCGGTGCCGCCTGGGCCAGCCCGCAGGGCTGCCTGACAGCCGATGTAGACGTGCTCGTTCCCGCGGCGCTCGGCGGCGTGCTGACGGCGCGCTCGGTGCCGACGCTGCGCTGCGCCGCGATCGCCGGACCAGCCAACAATCAACTCGACGCCGCGGCCACCGCCGACCTGCTGCACGAGCGTGGCATCCTCTGGGCACCGGACGTCGTCGTCAGCGCGGGCGGCATCATCCACGCCACCGCCGTGGAGCTGCACCATGAGACCTCCGCCCAGGCCGCCGTCCGGCTCCGCGGCATCGCTAGCACCCTCACCGACATCCTGCATACCGCCCGCGCCACCGGCTCGACCCCGGCCGACGCCGCCCGCTCCTGGGCCCGCCAACGCATCCGGGATGGCCACCGTTGACCTTAGCCACCACTCGCCGACGCAGCCGCACCATCAATCTCCGACCGCTCTGGAGTACAGCCCCGTGACCCTGACAACAAAACTCGTGATCGTCCTGCGTGCCGACCTGCCGGCCGCATCGGCGGCCAACGCCGCAGCGGTGCTGGCGTTGAGCCTCGGCGGACGGCTGCCCCATCCAGCAGCGGCCGACGCCAAGGACGGATCCGGCGAGCTGCACGCGGGGCTGAACCCCCATCCGGTGCCCATCCTGAGCGCCACCGCCGATCAACTCCGCGACCTGCACCGCATCGCTCGCGCCAACGGCGACCTGATCACTGTGGGCTTCAACGAGGTCGCCCGACAGGCCCGGACCTACGACGGCTACATGGCCGCCCTCGCCGCAACGCCCGCGGACGAGATCGACTACGTCGCCGTCGCGGCGTACGGCCCGCGTAACCGGATTACCGCTCTGACGAAGCGACTCCCGCTCTACGCCGCCGAGGCGCCGGTCAATGCACAGCCGTACAGCACGCGTAGGAGGGCAGGGCTGTTCCCCGCCGTCGACGACCGCCGCTTCACCACACCCGCCAACGGCAACGAACGGCAGCTACTGCACGACATGCTGCGAGCCCAGCGCAACACACTCACGCTGAAATGCTCCGACGTCGAGAAGGCCCTGGCCAGCCGTACAGTGCCGCCATCAACCCTGTCGCTTCTCGGCCTCATCCGACATCTCGCCGACGTGGAGCGCCGCTGGTTCCGCCAGGTCCTGGCAGGGCAACACGCGCCCCCGCGGTTCTCGTCCCAAACCAACCCGGACGGCGACTTCGACGACGCGGTACCCGACCCCACCGTCATCGCCGCAGCCCGCCGAGCCTGGCACGACGAGGTCACGTTCGCCGACACGTTCATCGCCAAAGCCCGCGACCTGGACGTCGAAGGCCACGACACCTGGCGCGGCACCGTCTCACTGCGTTGGGTCCTCATTCACATGATCGAGGAGTACGCCCGCCACAACGGGCACGCCGACCTCCTCCGCGAACGAATCGACGGAACCATCGGCATGTAGACCCGCCCGCCATTTGACCAGGCGCGCACACCGCGGCTTGCTGGCCGGCATCCGCCGCTCGCCGGCGGGGTGCCCGGTAAGCCGCGAGTAGAGGAGTTTGTCACTGTGTCCCACTCCCCCGCACCCCGGTCGCTCGCCCTGACCGCCCGATCATCTTCAGCCCTGCCGGAGTCGGTGATGCCGGACGCGTCGCCGCGCTGCATGCCGACACCTATCTCGACACCGATCTGCTCGGCGAACGCACTGCGGTGTGGTCGGCGCGCCTCGCTTCCCCCCGCCAGCACCGCCACGATCATTGCCGAGCGCCGTCGGCCGTCTGACGGGCTTCGTTCACGTGGTTTTCGACGTGGACCAGCGCGGGACCGGATAGCACCACGCGGATCGCTTCGAGTGCGCTGATGTCGTGGGCAGCGGCGTGGTCCAGATAGGTTCGGCCACTGGCGCCAGCGGGCGGGTAGCCAGTCCACCTGCGTGGCAGGATCGCACCATGGAAGACAAGACCGGAGGGCAGTTGCGTGTTATTCGCGAGGTCGTCGCGGTCCTGGAGGCGGGCGATATCCCAGCGTGGCTGTTCGGAGGCTGGGGACTTGATGCGAGGATCGGCCGGATTACGCGTGAGCACGGCGACGTGGAGTTCTGGGTTGAGCGTATTCATGCCGAGCGCTCCAAGGCGCTTCTCGTAGAAGCGGGCGCCACGGCTCTGCCGACTCAACCGCCAGAGGAGGCTTGCGAGTTCACGTCGGGCGAGGTTTCGTTCAGCACCGCTTACTTTGATCGTTGGCCAGACGGAACGTTCAGCCAGCCCCTTGGGCGGTTCTCCGACTGGCTGTTCCCGCCAGGCTCGTTCGGCGAGGAGCCCGTGACGCTCGACGGCACGCCGGTCCTGGCCATGAGTGTCTCCGGCATGCTCGCCATGAAGGAGCAGTTCCCCCGCCTGCGCAACGGCCGGCCATGGCGACAGAAGGACATCACCGACATGGCGATACTCCGAAGGCTGGCCTCCGCGGAGACGACCGACGGCCGCCTCGGAGCGGCCGACGTACGCTACGGCATGTGATGAGCAGCGGACTGCGACAAGAGCGGGTATCGCGAAGGCTGGAACGCTATGCGCTTCACCTCTGAGACGTCGTCCGATGGCGTCCGCGAACAGCTCTTCACGCTCGGTGAGATCCCGGGCATGCTGTGGACGCCGGATGGCGCCGCTGGTGCGCGTGCCCTGATCCTGATGGGACACGGCGGCGGGCAGCACAAGATGGCCCCCGGCATCACGGTTCGTGCCCGCCGCTTCGCGGCCGAGTGTGGTTTCGCGGTGGTGGCGGTCGACGTGACGGGCCATGGTGACCGGCCCAGGGATGAGGAATTCGACCGGATCGCGACCGAGCATCAGGCGCGCATGGATGCCGGAGAGGATCTGGCTTCGCTGATCGCTGATTTCCAGGCGCTCGTGGCTGGCCCGACCGTCGTGGAGTGGCGGGCGGTCCTGGACGCGGTCCAAAAACTCGACCATGTCGGCGCGGGTCCGGTGGGCTATTGGGGTTTGTCGTTGGGTTGTGGACTCGGTGTTCCGTTCGTTGCCGCCGAGCCCCGGGTCCGCGCGGCGGTGCTGGGCCTGGCCGGGGCCGTAGTGTCGGCCGAGACCGCCGCACGGATCACCGTCCCGGTGGAGTTCCTGGTGCAGTGGGACGATGAGCGGGTACCGCGAGCCGAGAGCTTGGCGCTGTTCGACGCCTTTGCTTCCACGCAGAAGACGCTGCACGCCAACCCCGGCAAGCACGGGGACATCCCGGCATTCGAGCTGGACAGCACCGTGCGGTTCTTCGCCCGGCACCTGGGCTGACGTCTCTCCGTGTCCGCGAGACGCCGATCGGGAACCGCACCCAATCGGCGCGTTCAGCGAGCAACGAAAGCCCCTCACCCGTACATCGAGGGCCGGTGGCGAACCCGAGGTCGAGTCTGCGCGACGTACTAACCTCCGCGCTGTCGCGCTAGAACGTCATGCCGGGCGCCGGTACCGGTAGCGTGCGCTGATGCGACAGGACTTCACAGAGATATTGACCGGCCTTATGGCCAACCGCAGGCTCACGCCGAGGGTGCTCAGCCGCGCATCCGGACGCGCCGAGTCGACGGTCAGGCAGCTCGTCGCCGGAGCAGTCGCCCCCTCGTCCCCGCCATGATGCATGTCGCCGTCCACAACCGGATCCCTCGCTGCCATTTCGGCCGCCAACGAGCTCGACCAGTGCGACCAGCATCCGCACCATACGGCGGAGTCCGACAGCACCGGGCCAACTCGCAGCATGGCCTACCAGAGCGACAGTCCGGTCGATCTTGCTGGGCGTCCGAGGTGGCGCCGGCAGGATGGCCAGCGTGTCCGCCAGCAGTCCGGGCCGCCGAACTCCACGCGAGGTCGAGGACGAGGTCTATCCGTCCAGCGACCATCGTGGCCGCCCGGTGTATCGGGCGATCGATCCCGCGCGCGAGATCGACGGCGGTGGGGCCCCCAGCGGGCTCCGTGCCGCGGGGCCGGTGTTCGGCGCCGCCTGGACGGTAGCCACAGCCTGGTGGATGCCTTGGTCGTCGCCGTGTCCCGCCACGAGCATGCGGAAGAATCGGGTCACGTCGGCGACACGTACCAGGCTCCCGACGACAGCTGGAACGTTGCCATCGTCGCGACGGACGGCATGATGTGTCGATGGCCTCGACAGCAGAGCACGACACCTACGAGGCGGTCGGACCAAGGGAGTACCTCGATCGCCTCCTGGCGGAGTATCACCTGCGCGAAGAGGATCTGGGGGATCAGATTCGGGTACGCACGCCTCCGCAGTGGGTGTCAGGGACGGTTCCCCGCAGGAGTATCTGGTGCACGAGTCGGTGTTCCGCTCGCACGGCCCATTCCCCTGCGCCGGCGACAACCAGGCTCTGGCCTTCTGCGAGGAAATCGTTGACGCGATGGCGCGTGGCTACGGTATTTCCCGTGGCGAGGCGGTGGCACGCGTCAACCGGCAATGGTCACATGCTGGTTCGCCAGGTCGCGTCCCACGCGTCTGGATTGTCGGCTTGGACCTCGTGTATCACGAGGACGCGCATCACTGGGCCGGGGCCATCTACTACGGCCCCGACACATACTGGTGGAAGCCGGACGCCAACCTTCAGCCGCTGCCGCCACCCTGAGCACAACTCCACCCGCGTACCAGCGCAATCGCATGGACCATAGGCAGCACCTGCCTCTCGGTGCCACACGCCGCGCGCGGCCGTGCCACCGCGACACTCGGTCGGCGGCAGATCCGGATGGCGGTGCCGGTTGTCGGACGGGAAGATCTGACTATGGGGCGTAGGGCTTCCAGATGGATGTGGTCCAAGGTGAGCACCGTCCATGGAACTCGTCCCGCGCACGGCAACGCGTGCAACGGCAAGATTCGCTCCTACAGATCCCGCCACTACGCACCGTCCGACAAGTCCTACGAACGCTGCATCGGCTTGACCTGGTGCTCAACCTGCCGCGAATATTCGACCGCCATGGTGTACGTGCCGCGTGAGGAACACCTTACGGACGCTCTTGTCGCCCTGCCGGAAGTCGATCGGAGGAGGCTGACTCGAAGCGAGACGGCACTCCTCGACCATCTTGATCACCTCGCGCGTCGCGGCGCATGGCCGCCACGCTAATCCGAACTACGCACGATCGCTGTCAGGCAGCCCACGCGCTATGTCAGCGCGCAGATCAGTGCACCTCGATCTCCCCGTTGCGGCATGCTACCCAAGTTTCCTGCGCTACGACTGCTCAAGAACCTCTTCGCCCTCATCAACGGGCTCTTCCCAGTTAGCGGCCGTCCAGTCCAGCATTTGCGGCGTAACGTCGCCGACGCCGCCTCTGGCATACCGACACGCCAGCCGACGGAGCAACGTACCTCTATCGGCTTTGAAGTACATCAAGCGCCAGTTCCCGCCGTTAGCGGATACCAGACTCTTGTACGCCTCACGCTCTGATCGGCGATCCAACGCGTGATCCAGCACAGCAGAGCGTCCACACCGGACAAGTCGCGTCAGCTCCTGCCGGACCTCGTCGACTATCGGTCTCGCCAGCTCGAAGTGCACGCTCGCGGGATAGTCGGCACCCAGCACACCATGCCGAGCAATGATCCTCTCATCGACCGATAGCCGTGTGACGCCGTCCTTCTCCAGTGCCCGTGCGTAGGTCGACTTGCCGGAACCGGGAAGACCAGCAAGTAGGTGGACGACCGGTTTCGTGGATGTGCCGACCATCAGACAACCTATCGAGGAAGAGTCGCGTATGGCAGCGCCGCTGGACACGCTAGGGCCCCATCCACGCTACGGTCGACGGGGCCACGAAGGGAGACCCATCTTGCGGGTCGCAGTCGCCGGCGCCACCGGCAATATCGGAACGCTCACCGTCGCCGCCCTAGAACGCGACGGCCACGACGTCGTGCGCATCAGCCGGTCGCTCGGCATCGACCTCGTGACCGGCGAAGGACTGGACGCCGCCCTGAACAGTGTCGAGTCGGTCGTGGACGTCACGAACGGGCCAGCCGGCGACCGGGCGCAGGCGGTGGCCTACTTCGGCACCGCCACGCGAAACCTGCTCGCCGCCGAGCACCGCGCCGGAGTACGCCACCACGTGCTGCTGTCCATCGCCGGCACCGACCGAATCGAAGGCAACGCACACT
The DNA here is from genome assembly GCF_027923225.1 of Phytohabitans aurantiacus. GTDB lineage: Bacteria > Actinomycetota > Actinomycetes > Mycobacteriales > Micromonosporaceae > Phytohabitans > Phytohabitans aurantiacus. Next base: position 153,490 of record NZ_BSDI01000017.1, on the reverse strand, counting down.
ACGCCGGCAAACGGGAACAGGAAAGCATCGTCAGCACCGGCCCACTGCCGTGGACAATCGTCCCGGCCACGCAATTCCACGACTTCGCCGCCACGGTGACCAGCTGGACCGAACACGACGGCGTCGCCACCATCGCACCACTGCTCGTACAACCGATCGCGCCCGCGGACGTGGCAGACATCCTCGCCGAAATCGCAGTGGGTGATCCACACGGCCGCTACGTCGACGTGGCCGGACCGCAGACACAAGACCTCGTCGACATGGCCAGGCGCACCAACCAGGCCCGCGGCCACGCGGTACGGCTCGTGCCGACGTGGTCAGCGCTGTTCGGCCCGGAATGGGCCGGAAACGTGTTACTACCAGCCGAGGACGCACGCATCGCCACGACCACCTTCGACGACTGGCTCACACAACAGCGATAGCTCACCAGCGTCAGGCTCTACAACGAGCTGGTCGCGGCGTAAGCGGTTCCGCCGTCCTGGTTCGCTTGATTGCCGCGCCGCCCGCAGCGCGTCGCCGCCGACGCCGAGCCGGACGGTCCGGCGTATCGTGTGGCCGGCGAGGCCCTCCTGCGACCAGTTGGGGGCGAAGCCGGCACCCGGTCGCTGCGGAGAGGTGGTCCAGGCGGCGGTCCAGCCGTGCTCGTGCCGGCTCATGCGAATAACCCGACGATGCTGCGGATGCGGTCTCCGGCAAACTCCACCGCGTCGTAGCCGGTGGCGACCGCCGAACAGGCCCCAGACGACGCTGCCCGCGCCGGTCCCGACCGTCGAGACGGCGAGCGTGGTGCTACGTCCCCACCCGCGACGACCTGGTCACAACGCTGGTCGGCGACGTCTACACCTCGCTCGTCGAAGCCGCCGAGTCCACCCGGGACGCCGTGCCGGAAAGCGACCCGGGAGGCCGGATCCTGGCCTGGGGACATGCCGTGCGGGACTGGGCACTCGCCAACCCCGAGGGCTTCCGGCTGATCTACGGCGACCCCGTACCCGGGTACCGCCCACCCGACGACGGCCCCGGCAAAGAGGCTGAACGGCGCGCCTGCGGCGACCTCATCGGCCTCGTCGCCGCCGCCTGGCCGGCCGCCCGCGTGCACCAGGCCGACGACCGGGAATACGAATGGACCCACTTCGACCCGGGCCTGGTCGCCCACGCCCGCGCGGATTTCCCGGACCTGCCACCCGCAGCCATCGCCCTCACCCTGCGCGTCTGGGGACGCATGCACGGCCTGATGCCCCTGGAGATCTACGGCCACCTGCGCACGCTCGTCCACGACCCAGCCACCATCTACCGCGACGAGATGCGCAGCCTCATCGCCTCCCTGGGTCTCACCGCCTGAAACCGCGCCCCAAAGACAGCGGCGACGCCCTGTCGTTCGAGGGCGCTGTGGACGACCGGCCCTCGGTTGGCGCAGGTGCCGGCTGGCGGCCGGCTCGCCCGAAAGGGCGAGGCTGATTGATTCCGCCTGGCTGCGGTCGCTTCACGCCCATAGACGAACCTTGACACGGCCATGCTCGGACTCTAGATTTTCCGCAAGTATCGGGTGACGACCGAAAGTTTCGGCGCTGGCCACGCCGCACAGCCAGCAGGGTGGGTGGAACTCCGGGAAGTTGGCAGCGAGGCGGTTGGTCGCCAATGCGGGCCCTGGACCGCTTGACGCACCACGTTCACACCATGTTGCCTTGAGAAATGGAGCAACTGAAAAATGAAGAGTGATAGATCGTTCGTCAAAACCTACCGCTGTCTCGCTGTCATCATACTGTTCTCCGTATTCACGGTTGCCCCCGTCCCTGCCGCCGCGGCCGAAAAAGTTGACGCCGTGGAGCTTGGGAGCGGCCGACATTCCGAAATTATGGATGAACTGAGGAAGCTCATCGCACAAGCCCAAGCTCTGCGGACCGGCAACGCGGAATTCCCGCTCCAGATTTCCCGTACTCGCAACGGATCCGATGTAAACAAGGCTTTCCCCTGGGTGTACGCCCATGAAACCATAGATCTTGATCTCGCGCTTTGGTTCGCCCGGAGGGCGCCAGTTTCCCGGGCTCAAGATGCCATAGACTGGCTTGAAAACGCAATGGAACGGTTCGCCGGCAAGATCAAAGCGGACGGTTCGGATCCTTATTTTCGCCTTGACCCGGGCCCCGGAAAATTAGCTATAGAAATTTCCGCGCCGACCAACGCCTGGACCGCAAGAACCCCGCTTGACAGCCGTGTCCCCGCCGACTTTGCCGGTGGCACATTCGGAATGATCCCGTATCCTTTTGCGGATTCCGAAGGCAAAGCCGATTTGCTCAAGATCAATTATGCCCATAACGGGACGAGCACGTTCGGCGGAATCACTGTTCAATCTCCGTTGTCTCCGGCGGTAGATGTCCCCGAAGGCTCAACTATCGAGTTTGATGTGTACTACCCCAAGAGCGCGCAGGGCAAGTACATGAGGTGGCGGATAAGAAACATCGACTCCAACCTCGATAGCTACCTCAGAGATTACGAGTACAACAACCTCAACCCCGACTGGGTCGGCAGCTACAACGGTGAAAGCTGGTTGCGGGCACACCACAGCGTTACCTCCTCGGTAGGCATGTCCTCGAACTTCGTTCTTGAGCTCCATGGCGAGACAAGCCGTCCCGCAGAAACTGGCACGCTTCTTGTCGCCGATATCAAGATAACCGCACCCGACCCCAACGGCGTTGCGCTTCCCGACGTAGTCAACAGGGAAAACCAGAGTGTCGTAGCGCCTTTGAAGAGTGTTTACAACAGGGAAAATGAGCGGTTCATGGTCGGCGCGATCGGAACCGGACCTGTAACCGGAACCAGAGCCCAGCACTATGAGATCTTTGTCGACGGCAACAATCTCAAGGCCGAGAGCACGCATTCTCTCGGCCCAAGCTGGCTGAAGAGCGTTACTGGCGAGGCATTGAGCGGTGCAGACACCACGCCTGGCCTAGGTGAATACAATTTCCCGACCGCGGCTTATCAAACGATCAGGGATTCCGGAGCTCCCGGAGAGTACAAGTCTCACGCTCATGTCCTGGCATGGTACAACCAGGCCCCCGCATGGATGAGACAGATTATCCCCGCGAACCTTCCCCTCGGCTATAACGGCACAACCAATTTCTACGGATTGGGCAACGGCGTTACAACCAAGGTTCCGGTAGACAAAGAAATGTCCAGAAGGGTGCAGTTCAATCACACAATGTATGTGATGCGGCACTTCCTGACCACAGATGCGAAGTACGGCTCAAGCGCATCCCGCGGAGTAATCCCATTCAATTCATGGGACGTACTCAACGAAGAGGTCCACGAAAGTCGCCACAGCGAACTCATCCCCCAGGATCCGAACAACTGGAGAACCAGCCTCAAACACACCAACTGGCTTGCCGCGATGTCGGACGATCTAATTGGCGGCGACCTCGAAGAGCATTACATCTACCAGCTCTTCAAGTACGCGCACATCGCGGCCCCCAACGCCGAGATGGCGGCGGCCTACAAAGCCAACTACGCTGGTCTTCCCGAGTACATGACGCTCGACGGTCACGACATCGGCGGCAGCATTGACGCCTACGTTGTCGACAATCCTCCAAAGCTGACCTACAACGATTACGGTATCGCTACCCGCAGCAAAGCGAGGACCGTGTACAACATGGTCCGCGAACTGAACACCGCATGGCTCTCGGATCCGCTGTACGACGGAAGACCACTTATCGAGGACATCGGTATCCAGGGACACGATTCGGTTGCCAAGACCCTGGCCAGCGATAACCAATACGCCATGGCCCTCTATGCCAGTCTCGTTGACCAGGGCCTTATTTCTGGTATTTCCTACTCCGAGTTTGACTTGAGGATGCCGACCAGCGCCCCCGGCGGCGGCGCGATCGCTCCGGCGGTGCTCAATGTCAGGCAGTCCGATGCCCTTGGGTACGAGTACGCGCTGATGTACAAACTCTTCACCAAGTTCGCCCCGTACATCGATCACATCATCAGCTGGGGCGTATCCGGTTCGGGGTGGCAGGGAAGCTATGTGCTGTTCGACAGTGAGGACAACGCCAATGCCGGCTACTACGGCGCCGTGAAGCCGGACAGATTCATTCTTGGCCATTCATATCTAGACAATTACTTTGACGGCGAGTACGAGAAGCTCCAGGACGGCTATCAGATCGACCTTGGCGATCTTGGAACCTACACACGCTGATTTACGGGCAGGCACCACCGGATTCGTCGGTGGTGCCTGTGTCACCACCAGTAGTTGTCCTGCGGCGTGTAGGGCTTTTCCAGTTCGGTGGTCTCGCGTTCGGTGAGGTCGAGGTCCAAGGCGGCGACGGCGTCGGTCAGGTGGTGCGGCTTGGTGGCGCCCACGATCGGGCAGGAGACCACCGGCTTGGACAACACCCAGGCCAGGGCCACCTGAGCCATCGGCACACCGCGCGCCGCGGCGACGGCCTGGACCGCGTCGACTACCGGCCTGTCGACGTCGCGGTCGAATTCCTTGGCCACGGCGTCCGACGACGAGCGTGCGGTCTGTTCCCCCCACGGCCGGGCCGCGCGACCCTTGGCCAGCGGCGAGTACGGGGTCAGGCCCACGCCCTGGTCGAGGCACATCGGGATCATGTCCCGCTCCTCCTCGCGCTTGAGCACGTTGTACTGGTCCTGCATCGCCGTGAATGGCGTCCAGCCGCCCAGCACCGCGGCGTGCTGCATCTTCGCGAACTGCCATGCCCACATCGACGACGCGCCGAGGTAGCGCACCTTCCCGGCGCGCGCCAGGTGGTCCAAAGCCGACATCGTCTCCTCAACCGGAGTGTCGGGGTCGAAGCGGTGGACGTAGTACACGTCGATGTAGTCGGTGCCGAGCCGCCGCAACGACGCGTCCATCTGCTCCAGGATCGCCCTGCGTGACAGGCCGCTGCCGCCGGGCCCGTCGTGCATCTTCCCGCTGACCTTGGTGGCCAGCACGATGTCCTCCCTGCGGGAGAACCGGGTGATCGCCCGTCCGACGAACTCCTCCGACGTGCCGCCCTGGTAGACGTTCGCCGTGTCCCAGAACGTGACCCCGAGTTCGACCGCCTGGCGGAAGAACACCGCTGCGGCGTCCTCGTTCAGGGTCCACTGGTGCAGGCCGGTGGCGGCGTTGCCGTAGCTCATGCACCCCAACCCGATCCGGCTCACCCGAAGCCCGGTGCGACCCAACCGCGCGTACTCCACCCCGACCACCTCCAACAGATGCCCTACCCAGCCATCGTCCCGGAGCGGCGCGCAGCCGGGCGGTCGTTATGAGGCCGCCGCCGCCGCGAGGCGCTGGAATTCGTCGGACGCGCCGTTGAAGATGAAGTCGACGGTCTGGGTCAGCGCGATCGCGGTCAGGTCGCGGTGCGGGTCGTTGAACCAGCAGGTGCCGTACCCGCCCTCCCAGCCGTAGCGACCGGGCGCCGAGACCGCGTCGGGCGTGACGCTGACGGCCATGCCGTAGCCCCAGCCGCGGCCGGCGAGCAGGACCGGGCCGGCATCGGCGAGCTGCCGCGGCGTGAGGTGGTTGGTCGTCAGCGCCCGGATCGATCGGGCCGACAGCAGCCGCCGGCTCCGGTGCACTCCCCCGTTGCGCAGGAATCGGCTGAACGCCAGGTAGTCGTCGATGGTCGAGGCCAGCCCGCTGGCGCCGGAGGGGAACGCGGGCGGCCGGGTCCACTCGTCCGGCGGCGAGCTGGCTTGAAGCTCCAGCTGTCCCGTGCCCGGGTTTCCCAGGTACAGGCCGGGCAGCCGCGAGGCGTCGGCGCGCGGTAGGGAGAACCCGGTGTGGCGCATGCCCAGCGGACGGAAGACGCGCCGTTGGAGGATTGTCTCCAGCGCCTGGCCCGCGGCCCGGGCGATGAGCACGCCCAGCACGAGCGCGCCGGTGTTGTACTGCCATCGCTGGCCGGGCTGCCACATCAGGGGAAGAGTGCCGAACCGGCGGATCCACTCGTCCGGCCCGAGCGTCGTGCGGGGGTCCGGCTGGTCCATGACCAGTCGCAGCTCCTTGGCGGCCGTGATGACCGGGTACGGCGGCTGGAAGCTGGGTTCGAAGATCATGCCGTGGCCCATCCGGAAGGTCAGCAGGTCTTCGACCGTGATGGGGCGCGCCGCCGGGACCGTCTGGTCGAGCGGGCCGTCGATCCGGGTGAGCACCCGCCGGTCGGCCAGCTCGGGCAGCAGCCGGTCGACCGGCTCGTCCAGCGCGAGCCGACCATCCTCGACCAGCATCATCGTGGCCACCGCGATGATCGGCTTGGTCAGCGACGCGATCCGGAACGGGGTGTCCCGCCGCATCGGCTCGCCGCCGTCCAGCGACAAGGTCCCGATCGTGTCGACGTGTAGCCGGCCGCGACGCTCGACGGCGTAGACGATGCCGGCCAGCTCGCGCCGCGCGACGCGAGCCGCCATCGCGTCGTGCAGGCCAGCGATTCCGGTCCGCCATAGCCGTCCGCCGGTGCCGGCCGACGCCGCCGCCGGACGGCCCGGTAGGGCGCCGGTCAGCGCCGACGCGCCGACCGCGGCGGCACCCGCAAGCAGTGTTCGCCTGTCCATGTCTGGGTTCCCTCTATCTCGTGTCGATGGATGATGCCGTCAGCGGTCCTCGCGGGCGCGGTCGTAGAGCAGGCACAGCCCGCCGCTTTCGGTGGCGGTCGTGTCGACCAGCCGCCAGGAGCGGGCGGCGGGGCCGTCCTCGAAGAGGCGGGTGCCGCCGCCGACGGTCTCCGGACAGAGGGTGACGCTGAGCCGGTCGAGCTCGTCGGCGTCGAGCAGCTGCCGGATGATGCTGCCGCTGGCGAGGACGATGATGTCGCCGCCCTCCTGCTGCCGCAGCTGCTTGACGGTGGTGACCGGGTCCGCGGTGGCGACGCGCGCCTGGTCCCACTCCACCTCGCGCAGCGTAGTGGAGAAGACCACCTTCTCGACGCCGTTGAGCCACCGGGAGAAGGTGCGGTCGGCCGGATCGGCGTTCTCGTCCTCGGCGACGGCCGGCCAGAAGCCGGCGAAGCCCTGGTAGTTCTTGCGGCCCAGCAATGCGGTGGTGGCCGTGCCGGTGACGCGCACCATGTGCGCGCGGGCACCGCCGCTGATCGCGTGCGGGACTATCCAGCCCATGTCGTACTCGCCACCGGGGCCGCACACACGCCCGTCGAGGGAGAGGGCGATGTTGCCGACGACGGTACGCGCGTGCCGCGTGATGCTCATCGTTGCTCCTTGAAATGTTGTCTGACCTGCGTGCGGATAAGGTTCTCCTGCTGGGCGCCGGGCTGTCGTCGTCAGACCTGATGACATCCCGTCCGGGATTGGGGGGTGCGGCGGGTGACAACGGGGGTCGTCAGCCCGGTCCTGGTCGGCCGGGTCGCCGAGGGCGCATCCATCCGGGCCGTCTACGAGCGGGCCCGCTCGCGTCAGGCCGCGACCGTGTTGATCTCCGGCGAGGCGGGCATCGGAAAGTCCCGGCTCGTCGCGGAGACCGTGCGGCACCTGCCGGACTCGCCGCTCACGCTGGTCGGGGGCTGCCTGGAGCGAGGCTCGCAGGGCGCACCGTTCGTACCGTTCGTCGCTATCTTGCGTGATCTGGTGCGGCAGCTTGGCCGGGACCAGGTGACACCCCTGCTGCCGCCCGGCGGCTCGGCCCTCGGCGACTGGCTGCCGGATTTGGGCCCGGCGCCGGAGCGGTACAGCCGCACCAGGCTCCTCGAAGAGGTCCTGACGCTCGTCAGCCGGGTCGCGCGGACCCGGCCGGTCGTGGTGGTGGTCGAAGACCTGCACTGGGCCGACGAGTCCACCGGCGAGCTGTTCGCCTACCTGACCCGCAACATGACCGACGCCGCCGTCCTGCTCATCGGCACGCTGCGCACCGGCGAGCACCCACACCGGCAGCTCTTCGCCGAGCTGGACCGCCGCCCGGAGATGGTGCACATCGCCCTCGATCCGCTGGACGAGCGGCAGGTGAGCGAGCTGCTCGCCGCTATCGACGGGCAGCCGCCGGACCCCGCCCGCGGCCGGCGCGTGCACCAGCGCAGTGGCGGCAACCCGATGTTCGTCGAGGCGCTCAGTGACGTCGACGAGGCCCCCGCCGAGGACCTGCGCGGCCTGCTGCTGGCCCGCATCACCGACCTGGGCGACGCGAGCCGTGACCTGCTGTCCGCCATGGCCGTCGCCGGGACCGAGGTCTCCGACGAACTGCTCCTGGACGTATGCGGCCTGCCTGAGCGGCAGACCCACGAGGCGCTGCGCGATCTCGTCGAGCTGGGCCACGCGGTGCCGCGCGACGAGCGATACTCCATCCGGCACGACCTGATCAGGGAAGTCGTGTACACCTCGCTGCTGCCGGGCGAACGCCGCCTGCTGCACCGGCGGTGCGCCGCCGCCCTCACCGACCGCGAGCCGGACAGCGCCGCCCTGGCCGAGCACTGGATGGCCGCCGGGCAGGTCGACGCCGCCCTGCCGGTCGCGTGGCGGGCCGCCTGTCACGCCGCCCGGCTGCACGCCCGCGACGAAGAGCTCCAACTGCTCGAACTGATCCTCGCGAACTGGGAGCGCGTCGTGGACCCGGCCGGCCTCGTCGGTGCCGGCCGGGCGGAGGTGCTGCGGCGCGCCGCCTCCGCCGCGTTCGCGACCGGCCGCTCCAACCGGGGCGTCGCGCTCAGCACGGCCGCGCTGGACGAGCTCGACCCGACCGCCGGGCCCGAGCGGAGGGCGACGCTGCTCGGCCTGCGCGGCCAGCTGCGGCAGCGCCTCGACGGCACCGGCACGCAGGACCTGGAACACGCGCTCACGCTGCTGCCGCCCGGCACGTCAACCGATGTCCGCAGCCGCCTGCTGTCCACACTCGCCATCGTCGGTATCGGCGCGCACCGGCACGGCGAGAGCCGCCGGCACGCGATCGAGGCCCTGCGCCTCGCCGACCAGCTCGACGACGACGGCCTGCGGGCACCCGCCCTGCTCGTGCTCGCCATGCTCGTCCTGCACGACGTGTTTTCCGGCACGGACGGCGACACCGAGCTGTCCCGGCGCAGGTTCGCCGAGTCGCGCCGCCTCGCGGAAAGCGTCGGAGACGACCACACCTTCCTGACCTCGTTCCAGTGGGAGTCGCTGATGCTCGGCTACAGCGGCAGGTACGAGGAAGCGGTGGAGCTCGCCCGCACCGGCCAGCGGGAGGCCGATCGGCTCGGTCACGCCCGCTCGCGCGGCAGCATGCTGGCCATGGCTCGCGCGGCGAACCTGCGCACGCTAGGGCGCTGGGACGAGGCCGTGGAGGTGGTGCAGAACGCGCTGGCCGACGGCCCGCCCCCGCTGTACGCCGCGGCGCTGCGCCTGGTCACCGCCGACATCGCGTACTGCCGCGGCGAAGCGGACCAGTTCGAGCTGCTGCTTCGCCAGCTGGTCGAGTTCGCCCGGCACGCACACTCGGCCGACGAGGTGAAGGCCGAGATCGCGATCCTGCGGATCTCCTGGGCGGCCGAGCAGGGTGACCACGACCTGGCGGACCGCGTCCTCGGCGAGCACCTCGCACCGGCGCGGGCGGCCTGGCTGCCGCCCGAGGTGATGCGTCTCGCGCTGGTCGGCGCCAGGGCGCAGCGAGCCCGGCGCGTGGCCGCACCCCGCAACCGGCAGGTGGCCGCCGCGGTAACCGCCCGATTCGCGGAGATCACCGCGCTCGTCGAAGCCCGGTACGCCGCGACGCCCGAACTCGCCGCGCACCGCCTCACCATCGAGGCGATCGCGGCGGACCAGCTGCCCGCCTGGGATCGGGCCGCCGAGGCGTGGCGCCACCTCCACAACCCGTACCAGACCGCGGTGGTCCTGACCGACGCGGCCGCCACCGCGCTCGCCTCGAACAACCGTCCCGGCGCACTGTCACGGCTGCGCGAGGCCGGCGCACTGGCGGCCCGCCTGCGTGCCACGCCGCTACTGACCCGGATGGATGACCTGAAACGGCGCGGACGGCTGGTCGACAACGACGACGGCCCGACGGTCAACGACTTCGGCCTGACCCGCCGCGAGCTCGACGTGCTGCAGGTACTGGCTCGGGGCCGCTCCAACACTCAGATCGCCGACGAGCTCTTCATCAGCGGCAACACGGTGGCCACTCACGTCGCGCGGATCCTCACCAAGCTCGGCGTCACGACCCGCACCGAGGCCGCCGCCCGAGCCCACGAATCCGGGCTGCTCTAGCCACACCGCCGGGCTGATCCCGTGAAGTCCCGGCCACCGATGGCCACCGGGACTTCACGGGAACCGGTCACCGTCCGTCTTCGCCGGCGACCAGCACGACGCGGCGACGGCGGCTGACCACGAACAGCACCGCGCCAGCGGCCAGCAACACGGCACCGCCGCCGACGATGGCGCCCGTCTGCACGCCGGTCACCGGCAGGCCACCACCGGCACCGCCTGAACCCGCGACCGTCACCGGCGCGGTGTCGTTGGCGTGGTTGGCGTCATCCTTGCGGGGGTCCTCCCCCATGCGGGTAGCGAAGCGGGACACTTCACCAGCGGCCGCGTCCAAAGACGTGATCTTCAAACCGAACTCGACGAGAAAACTCTCACCGACGCCGAGGAAGGTCCGCGGGTCGCGGCAGTAGTAGTAGTCACCGCCGGGTTCGGCCGGCACGGGGCGGACCGAGCCGTCGCCGTTGTCCAGAATCAGCTCGCAGGTCTCCCGCGGCACCGACACGACCTTCGCACCCGCCGGTACGGTGAGGGCGAAGGAGGCGACGGGTTCCTGCGAACGGGTGCTGTCCAGAGCGGCCGGGCCGTTGTTCTTGACCCCGATCCGCACCGGAACGATCTGGCCGACCGTGCCCTTCACCGCGACGCCGACCGCAGCGACGTCGAAGGTGTTGGGGACCTTGTTGATGTAGTAGGACCCCCAGTTGTCCCGGTTGTCGATCTCGACGCGTTCCGCATTGGTCATGCTCTTCGCCGGTGCCCACTTCAGGGCCTTGCCGCCTCGGCTGGTGAAGGTCAGCCCGTCGGGCAGTTCGCTGGCGATACCGAGGGGTTCCAGGGTGTGGTCCAGGCTCTCAAAGCCCATCGCGTGCGGCCGGACCGTGGCCTGGAAGCCGCCTGTCAGCTCGTACTTTTGATCCGGTTCGAATACTCCGTCGAACTCGCACGCGACGATCGTGCCGCCCGATCCGTCGTTCGCGTAAACGCAGTCCTGGTAGGACGCTGGCGTCAGGCCGCTGGAGACGAAGAACAGCGCCCGGATGCCGTCACCGGCACGGTTGCCAGCGTTGTAGGTCACGACGCGGGTCGTGATCGTTTCGCCGATCTTCGCGGAGTCGATCTCGTCGTGGACGAGGGCGACGAGGTCGACTCCGTCCGCGACGGTGACCGTGGTCTGCTGCTCGTACGGGTCTACGTCGTCAGCCGACGTGGTGTATGTAAGCGTGCCCTTGTCGCCGACGGCCGCACCGGGCGCGGGCCGGAAGTGCAGCGGCAAGTAGGTCGCGATGCCACTGTCGTCGTCCAGCGGAACGGGGCAGGTAGTGGTGGAACCGCTGGTCGAGCAGGTGTCCGGAAACTCCACTGTGGCGACGCCGGCCAGACCCGATACGTCGATAGCGACTTTGGGGTTGATCGCGTCCCAGGCGCCCACGTACATCGGCAGCGCCTTGCCAGGTGCGCCGACCGCGCCGATCACGAGGTCGTCGATTTGAGCCGACACACCGCCGGACTGCTGCGCCCACGCCGGAGCGGCAGCAGCCAGGACAATGACCGTACCTGCCACGGCGGCGAGTCTCAGGCTTGCTCGGCGCCTGCGCGCAACACTCATCGTCGTCCTTCTGTCGAATCGGTCACCCTGTCTGCGTCAAGGGCAAGCCCAGGATCTTAAGCAAGAATTCGAGTTCCCGCTGTCCCGTCGCCGTCGTCATTGGTCTTTGTCGGCGCGGCGGGTTGCCGCGTCGGTGGCGCGCGGGCTCCACTGGCCGACCCGCCACCGAGATCGCCGACCTGACCGGCGGTACGCGGCCCAAGCTGTACCGCGCTCACCGCCGCGTCTTCAACAGCCGCGCGCGAGCAGCTGGTGCGGGTCTTCTCAGGCGAGGCGCTACCTGTCGCATGCAGAAGGGCCTTCGGGTACGCGCAAAGGCGACGGACGCGGGGTTGTCGGGTCGGGGGTGAGGAGTTGGGTTGCCGCCAGTTGCGCGTACAGCTGGTCCTGGACGACCAGTTCAGCGTGGGTGCCGATCGCCTGGATTCGTCCGGCGTCCATGACGATGATGCGGTCGGCGTTGGTGACTGTGGACAGTCGGTGGGCCACTACGAGCACGGTGGTCTGGGTGGCGGTTTCGGCGATGGCGTCGCGGATTGCCAGTTCGTTGACGGCGTCGAGCTGTGCGGTGGCCTCGTCCAGCAGCAGCAGTCGGGGTCTGCGCAGCAGTGCGCGGGCGATCGCGATGCGCTGCCGTTCGCCGCCGGACAGGGTGCAGCCGCGGTGTCCGACCGGCGTGTCCAAGCCATCGGCAAGGCGGTCGACGAGGGCGTCGAGTTTCGTGCGGCGCACAACGTCGCGGATGTCGGCGTCGGTGACGTCGGGTGCGGCGAAGGTCAGGTTCTCTCGCAGGGTGCCGGCCAGCACCGGGGCGTCCTGCTCCACGTAGCCGATCTGTGATCGCAGGTCGTGCAGCGGCCAGTGTCGTACGTCTTGTCCGTCGAGCAGGATTCGGCCGCTGGTCGTTTCGTAGAACCGTTCGATGAGCGCGAAGACGGTTGACTTGCCGGCGCCGGAGGGGCCGACGATGGCGGTCGTCCCGGTGGCCGGTACCTCGAAGCTCACCTGCTGGTGGGCGTAGGGCACGTCGGGTCGGTGGCGGAAGGACACGTCGGCGAAGCGGACCGATGCCGGGCCCGACAGTGCTGTGGGCAGCCGGGGCGGCGCGGAGCGGTGCTGGGTCGGCGGTTCTGTCGACAGGCGCTGGACCTGCGTGATCCGCCAGATCGCGGCCGCGCCCTCCTGGTACTGCGAGGCGGCGTCGATCAGCTGGGACACCGGTTCGATGAGGTAGAACAGGTAGAGCAGGAACGCGATGAGCGTGGACACGGGGATCGCTCCGGACGACACGCGGGCGCCGCCGACGGCGAGCACCGCGAGGAATGCCAGCTGCACGGCGAGTCCGTCGGCCGATCCGGCCAGGGCCTCCCATTTCGCGCTGGTCACGCCGTGCCGCCAGGCCCGTCGTGCCGCCGCCTCCACCCGGGCGGTCTCCCGCTGCTCGGCGCCGGATGCCTTGACCGTGCGAAACGCGCCGAAGACCCGCTCCAGCGCGGTGGAGATCTCCCCGACCGCCTCCTGCGACCGCTCGGTGGCCTGCGCGATCCTGGGCATCACCAGGGCCACGAGGCCGCCGGTCACCACCAGCACCCCGAGCGTCACGCCCAGGAGCACGACGTCCAGGATCGCCATCATCACGACCGCCGCCACGAAGGCCACCGCACCGGTAGCCGCGCCCACGACCGCCTGGGTACTGACCGCCCGCAGTAGCGTCGTGTCGGAGGTGACCCGGGACATCAGGTCACCCGGCGGGATCCGCTCCGCCTCGGTCAGGCGTAGCCGTAGCAGCCGGCCGATGAGGGTCCGCCGTGCGGCCAGGACGACCGACTCCGCGGTCCGTTCCAGTACGTAGGCGCCGACCGCGTCGGCGACCGCGCCGAGCACCACCAGCACGGTGAGGGCCAGCAGGACGGTGGTGATGGTCTGGCCGGAGGTCAGCCGGTCCACCAACGCCTTGGTGGCCAGGGGTTGCATCAGCCCTCCGGTGGCACCGGCCAGCGCACACAACAGGCCCAGCGCGACGACCCACCGGTGGGGCCGGACATGCGCGTACAGCGCCTTGACCGTCGCCCGCGCGGAGCCATCCGTCGACGGTTGGGATGCGGTGTTCACGAGACTCTTTCTCCTGCTAGTTGTCGGGCACGGCGCCGACGGGCCCGGAAGCCGGGAAAGCGGAACGGACGGCGCTGCCTGGGCCCGCGCTCAGCGAAGGCGCCTCGCTGGTCTGGTGGCGGTGTTGAGCAGGTGCTCCAGTGGTCCGCGCTGGAAGAAGCGTGACCAGAGCGCCGCGAACACGACGGCGCCGACGACGAATCCGAGCAGCAGACCGGTCGAGTTGGCGTCCGGCGGGGTGGCGCTCTGGCCGGGTAGCGCGAGGATGGCCAGGATGTGGGCCACGTAGATGGTCAGGGACATGGTGCCCACGGCGATGACCGGGCCGGCGAGCCGGCGCAGCTCTGGCAGTCTGGCCATCGCCACCATCGCGCACAGCAGCACGGTGATCGCCACCCCGAGGCAGCCGATCACGTCGAAGGTCGACCCGCTGTGCGGCTGGGCGGCCAGCAGCGACCAGGCATCGGGCTCGAAGCCCCACTTCGCCGGCGGCGGCCCGGCGCCGGCCGCCAGGTCGGCCATGGCGTCCTTCGCGGGCATGCCGTCCGGCATACGGTCGGAGACGCCGCCGCGCAGCACCTTGAGAGCCAGCCAGGACGTACCGTATCCGAGCACGATCAGCGCGGGACCGAGCACTGCCAGCCGCCGCTGCACCGCGCCGGCGGCCAGGTCGAGCCGGCCCAGCGCCATGCCCGCGATCACGAACGGCATCCAGGTGATCGCCGGGTAGAAGCCGGTGAGCAGCAGATCCAGCACGCCGACGCCGCTGAGCCGCTCGAGCGGGTCGTATGCGTTGATGCTGTGCAGGACCGGCTCGCTCAGCCACGTCCGCAGGCCGAACGCGACCTGCGGAGCCACCAGCGCGAGCACGGCCGCCGTGATGGCCAGCGTCCGGGCGCGCAGCCGGGTCAGCGGCAGCGCGAGCAGGAAGTACACCGCGTAGGCGTTGAGGATCACCGCGTCGCCGAAGTTCGTCATCGTCAACGCGGTGCCCACAATCAGCAGAATCACCGCGCGGATCACGATCCGGGCCTTCGCCTGCCGACCGGTCAGGCCGGTCTTCGGCTCGAAACGACCGGCGATCAGCATCAGCGAGAACCCGGCGAGCGTCGCGAACAACGCCGACGCCCGGCCCTCCGACACAGTCCGGAACCAACCGCCGACGTCACCCCGCGCCGCCTCGAACGGGCCGACATGCACGGCGAACATCCCGAACACGGCCAACGCGCGGGCCAGGTCGACGCCGACCAGCCTGCCCATCGACCGACCGGGCTCAACCGCCGCCGCGGGCGCGGACCCCGGGGCAGGCCGCGGCGCTGACGTCTCCTGCGCGGGCTCGATCGCTGTCATGCAGACACCGTCGCCTCGCCGCGCCCCACCCGACCATCCGTCAGGCTTCGGCACCAACCCCGCCGAGCCACCGGGCTACCCCCGCCGCCCGGCGGGGTCACCCCGCTGACCGGGGAAAACTCACCCCGCCCGGCGGCTGCGACCGTCGTGCCGGCAGCGGCCCGGCCACACCCCAGCGGTTAAGGTCAAGCGGTCGGTGACCGCCGACCGGGGTGATCGAGTGGAGCGCAATGTGATCCGGGTCGTGGTGGTAGACGACGAGGCGCTCGTCCGCTCCGGTTTCCAGCTCATCCTGCGCGCGGCAGCCGACATCGACGTGGTGGCCACCGCCGGCGGCGGCCAGGCGATCCAGGAGATCACCCGGCACCGGCCCGACGTGGTCCTGCTCGACATCCGCATGCCCGACGTCGACGGCCTCACCATCCTGCGCCAGCTACGCGCCATGCCGCACCCGCCCACGGTGGCGATGCTGACCACCTTCGACGCCGACGAGTACATCGCGACCGCGCTGCGCGAGGGAGCGGACGGATTCATCCTCAAGGACACCGATCCCGAGCAGTTGGCCCACCTGGTCCGCACCCTCGCCGCCGGTGCGGTGGTGCTCTCGCCCAAGGTCTCCCGGGCCGTCGTCGGCGGGTATCTGGACAACACCGCCGGTGCGGACGCCACCGGCGCGGCGGAGGCCGACGCGGTCGCTCGGCTGACCGACCGCGAACGCCAGGTACTGGTGCTCGTCGCAGGCGGGCTGAGCAACGCCGAAATCGGCAAGCAGATGTACCTGAGCGCGGGCACCGTCAAGGACCACGTCAGCGCCATCCTCACCAAGCTGAGAGTGACCAGCCGGGTCCAGGCCGCCCTCATCGCCCAGCGTGCCGGGCTGCTGACACAGGCGGACGGCACGTCGTGAAGTCCGGCCGGACTTCCGCCCCGTTCGTCGACGCCGCCCTGGTCATGGTCGCCCTCCTCGATGCCGTGGTGATGACCGACCCTGACCGCCCGTATGCCGACATCGTCGCCGTCGTCGCCGCACTCGCGCTCGCCGTCCGGCGCCGATGGCCGTACCTGGTCTTCGCGCTCACCCTGCCCGCCGCCGCGGTTTCCCCCGCGTCCGCAGCCAGCGCGGTCGCCCTGTACACGGTCTCGGCGACCACCCGCAACCGGCGCACAATCGCGGTCTGCGCCGCCCTCTACAGCCTCGCCTGTATCGCGCAGCTGCCCGACTACGGCTTCCCCACGGCCGCCCACGTCGAGCTGCTGGTCTCCCTCGGCTACAACATCGCGACCGGGGCCGCCGCGATCTTCCTCGGCCAGCTCGTGCAGGCCCGCCGCGATCTGCAACAGCGCCTGGCCGAGATCCACCAGGCCCGCGAACACGAACAGCAACTCCTCGCCCAAACCGTGCTCGCCAAGGAACGCGCCCAACTCGCCCGCGAAATGCACGACGTCGTCTCCCACCAGGTCAGCCTCATCGCGGTCCAGGCTGGAGCCCTCCAGGTCAACACCAGCGACCCAGACACCAAAACGACAGCCAAGACCATCCGCGAACTGAGCGTGCGCACCCTGGACGAACTCCGGCACATGGTCACCGTCCTGCGCGCCTCCGGCACCGCGCCCACCGAACTCACCCCACAGCCGACCCTCGCCGGGCTAGGGCAGCTGATCGCGAACAGCGGCATCGAAACCCGCCTCCTCGGAGACCTGCCAGCCGACATCAGCGCCGCCACACAACGCGCCATCTACCGCACCGTGCAAGAAGCACTGACCAACATCCGCAAACACGCCCCAGGCGCCACAGCAACCATCCACATCCAGCGCCACAACGCCACCATCGAAGTCGCCATCACCAACACCCCGGCAACCCGCCCCACCCAACCCCTGCCCGGCGCCCGCCACGGCCTCATCGGCCTGCGTGAACGCACCGAACTCCTCGGCGGCACCATCACCTGCGGCCCCACAGCCGGCAACGGCTACCAGATCCAGCTCCGCCTCCCCACCACAATCCACTAAAGAACGCATCACGGCACGGTCAGCGGCTGAGCGCGGCGAAGGGATCGGCTCGACGCCCTCGCCGCCATACCGATGCCGGCACCGCCACGGTGCCAGTGATCGGTTACGAGGTGGCCCCGGCTCTGGCCGCGGCGCCCGCGATGACCACCGCCAGACAGTCGCGGAACAGGTCGTCCACAGTGCGGCCGGGGCTGAAGTACTCGGCGATCGCGACCGTCACGGTCGGGTGCTGCTCGGCGAATGCGGCCATGTCGAAGTTTTTCAGTGCGTCCGCGTCCGGGCGGGGGGCCTGTTCTTCCAGGACGTGGCCGACGGTGAAGCGCTCGACGGTCAGGACGATCACGCGGGCCTGTCGCAGCGGGATGCCGCGTGCCACCAGGGTGCTCATGGCCAGTTCGGAGATCGCTGCCATGGTGACGGAGAGCTGGGCGGTGGAGATGACCCGGGCGCCGTCCGGGTGGGCGAGCAGCGCTCGGCGCAGTCGCTCGGCGAGGCCGCTGAGCCAGTCCTGCCAGTGTTGATCCGGCTCGGGCGGCGCCATGTCGCGGAACTGCTGGTCGAGGATCGCGTCGGCGATCGCGGTGACCAGCGCCGCTTTGTTGGGCAGATGCCAGTAGAGGGTCGGCGACTGCACGCCGAGCCGTGCGGCGAGTTTGCGGGTCGTAACGCCGTCGAGCCCCTCGGCGTCGAGCAGGGTGACGGCTTCCGCGACGATCCGCTGTCGGTCTAGCGCCAATTCGGTACCTCCCGCCGGCACTCTATCAGTGCTAGAGTTTCCCTATCACCGATAGAGAGGGAGACGGAGATGGCAAACGAGCACTCGTTCCGGGGCCTGCTGCACCGGGCGACCCATCGCATCCCAGGGATCTCGCCGCACGCGGAGCGGCCGGCTGGACACCAGGGCAAGGCGGTCCACGGCCAGGGCCTCGCGCCGCATCCTTCGCCGAACCACGGGTGGAACCACTCACCCGACCGCCCTCCCCGGTTCCTGCCGGCCTGGCAGCGACGGATCGCGGCGTTCTTCGGACGGGAGCGGTGATGAAGGCGGCGGTGTTGCACGAGGTCGGTGGCATCCCTCGCTACGAGGACTTCCCCGATCCCGTGGCCGGCCACGACGAGGTGGTCGTCGACGTGAAGGCGGTCGCGGTCGAAAACGTCGACAAGCGCGTCGCGGCCGGCACGCACTACGCGAGCCAGCGGTACACCGCGCAGTTGCCGGCGATTCCCGCCTTCGACGGCATCGGCACGCTGCCGGACGGCACCCTGGTCGGCTTCGGCAACCCGCGCCAGCCCTACGGCGCGCTCGCCGAGAAGACCGTGGTGTCCAAGGGCGCCCACGTGCCGGTACCGGAGGGTATCGATCCGGCGATCGCGACCGTGCTGGGCACGGCGATCACCGGCATGTCCGTCAAGACAGCCGCTGGCTTCGTGCCCGGCGAGACGGTGCTCGTGCAGGGCGCCACCGGCGTCGCGGGGCGACTCGCGGTGAAGGTTGCCCGGCTGCTCGGCGCCGGACGGATCGTCGCGACCGGTCGCGACGACGACCAACTGCGTGAGGTACAAGCCCTCGGCGCCGATACGGTGATCAACACCGCCGTCCCGGACGAATCGCTGGCGCAGGCGTACCTTGACGCCAAGGGGGATGGCTACGACGTCGTACTGGACTATCTCTGGGGCCGGCCCACCGAGGTCCTGTTGCGATCGCTGGTCCCCACGTCGTTCGCGTTACCGAAGCCGACCCGACTGATCCAGGTCGGCGAATCGGCCGGCGGCGCGTTCGTTCTCGCCGCGGAGAGCCTGCGCACCTCCGGGGTCGAGATCTACGGTGCGGCCAAAGGGCTCAGCCCGCAGACCATGCGGGAGGTCTACAGCCAGGTCGTGACGTGGACGCGGTCCGGCGACCTGACCTTCGACGTGGTGAAGGTGCCACTGAGCGATATCGAGACCGCCTGGCAACGCTCCGATCTGCGGGGCAGCAGGCTCGTCGTGGTGCCGTGACAGTCAGACCGAGTCGGGGCCAGGAGTGAAAGACGGCATTGTCCTTCAGCCGATGAACAGGTGCAGGACCGGCACGTCGAGAAGGTGCCCCGCTACGGGTCGCGTCGCTGGAGCGCGCCGGGTTGTACGCCACCGGCCAGCATCGGATTGGCCGCGTACGGCGCGCTACTGAGCGCCGGACGGAAGGCCCGGCCGCCGCGGCGGCCGGGCCTTCCGTCCGATCTGGATGGTCAGCGGACGTTGAGGAACCATTCGCCGATGTACCCGTCGCAGAAGTACTCGTAGTAGTCGGGCGTGGCGACCAGGCGGTCACCCTCGGCCTGGCATTCCTGCTCGCCCTGGAACGGGCCGAAGATGTCCCACTCGGGTGCGGCCTTCAGGTAGTTGGCGGCGACGTGGTCCGCCACCCGGGTCCCCGTGGCCATGCCCTGGTCGGCGTCGAACTGGTAGTGCACCCCGAGGTAGATGCGGCTCCGCGCGTCCTCGGTCGCGGCCGCGCTGAAGGTGGTGAACGTGCGGGTCACGCCGATGGCGTGCGGGTCCTCAGTGGTCGCGGTGAACGTGATGTTGTCGGTGCCGAAGTAGTGCCGCATGGCACCCGCCCAGGCCGCGCCGAGGGTCGCGTGACCCGAGACGTACGCGGGGAACGGCGGTGAGAAGTTGACTCCGGCGGCCGTTGCGGACAGCGGCTCCCAGCCCGGCTCGGCCGTAGTAGCTGAGTTGTTGTCGGTGTCGGCGAGGCGGATCGCGGACTCCGGCCGCCACAGGTCCACCGCCGTCTGGTACTTCGCGTCCCACGACGCGATGCCCGCGTCGGCCATGGACAGCGCCACGAGGGCGAAAAGGCGCGCGTTCTGGAACTCGGTTAGCTGCCGCTGCTTGGCCACGATCTGGGTGTGCGCGTAGTGCTGGCCCGGCGGCTTGTACGTGCCGTCCAGGTCGTTGGCCCAGAACCACGCGATCCGCGTCTGCTCGGCGGTCCGGGTCGAGCCGGTCTCCCGCCCGAGCTGCTTGACCTCGTTGACCTGCGCGGCGTAAAGCGGGCTGGCCAGCAGTTGGGCCGTGCTGGCGAAGCCGCCCGGCAGCGGCGGCCGTACCTGGGAGCCGGAGGTCAGCGCGAACGGTCGCACCAGGCCCCAGTTCGGCGAGGCCGCGTTGCCGGACCCGGTGGGTCGCCAGTCACCCGGATTGGTGCCCGGCGTGTAGGGGGTGTTGTTCGCCGAGCCGTCGTTGGCCCGCGCGTTGAGCATCGCCTGGGCGGCCGCATTGCCGACCCGGATCGACTCGGTCTGCCCGGTCGACGGCGTCCGCCCCTCCTGCGCGGCGGCGAGGTCGGCGTCGAAGTTGAACTGAGGGAAAACCGACCGAAGCACCGACACGGCGGCGTAGTCGATCATCGTGACGTGGAAAAGGTTGACGTTGTTCGGGATGTCGACGCGCACCAGGTACGGCTCGGAGTCGCAGCCGAGCCCCCGCCGCTCGTTCTCCTCGCAGGTGAACGACGTCACCGCGTCGTAGATCGCGCCGTGCATCATCGCGCCCGCCCGGGACAGCGTGGTGGGCGGCCCGCCGGCCTGGCGGTACGTGCGCAGCAGGACATCGTTCCAGAACAGCACATGGTCGGCGGGCGGTGCGGCGGCGGCCGGACCCGGCGTCGCCAGAAGCATGGCCGCCGCGGCGCAGACGGCCGCGAGCAGCACCGCACCCACTCTGCGTTTGATCGCTCTGTGAGCCACTGGTTCCCCTCCCCGTTTCGTTCACGTCGTCGGTGCGCAGTCTTGGTGTAGGCACTACGGGTCCACTACGTCCCGGCTACGGCGTCACTATCGGTTCGCTATCCACGTCGGCGGTTCGCTTTCCACGCCGGGTCTTACCGGTTGCTTACGGCGATCCGTGGGCCCAGGCGGATCGGCGGCGGCCGTGCTGCACTGACTGAGACATTCACGGCCATCCACCTAGGGAAGGAGCCCAACGATGTCCGTAGCCAAGACCTGGACCGCTGCCGGCAGTGCCGTCCTCGGCCTGGTGGTCGGCCTCGCGCCGGCGCCCGCCGCGCAGGCCGCCCCGCGCCCCGGCGTGCCGGCCACGCTGCGCCTGTCCTCCGGTCCGTACGCCGGCTTCGACCTCTGCGGCGGCGGCGCACCGACCGCCACGACGAGCGGTCCGGCGCTCGCCGCCACGCCGACCGCGCCCGGCGGCGGCTCGCCACCCGGGACGCCGTACCCGACCGTGGGCGCCACCTTCGAGGTCGCCCGGCCCGGCGCCGCGGCCTTCCTACGGCAGGACGTGCGGCCGTTCAACGGCTTCACCCTGCTGTACGAGGTGCCCGCCGGCACCCTGGCCGACGGCGGCTACCGGTGGCGGCTGCGCGCCGTCGACCGCGGTGTGGCGTCGGCGTGGTCCGCCTGGTGCGACTTCGAAGTTCGCACGTGATCGATTCGTAGCGATGCCGTAACGGTCCGCGTCGGACTTGTCGGATCTGCCTCGTAGCGCGACCAGTGATCGCCTCGTACGCTTCCATACAAAGCACACTCGCGCTTACGGGGAGCTCGGGGAGGGCTGCGTGGGGGCTATCGCTTCGCCATTTTCGGTGCCGGTTACCAATGTTCGGCAAGACCCTCCTTCCGACGTGGCCTTCCGCGTCCTCGGTCCCGTGGAGGTGCTGCGCCAAGGGGTGCTGGTGCCGGTCCGCGGTGGCCGGGCCCGCGCGCTCCTGGCGCTGCTGCTGGTCAACGCCAACACGATCGTCAGCGGCGCGCAGATCGTCGACGCGGTGTGGGGCGAGCGCCCGCCCTCGACCGTGCGTACGCAGGTGCACGTCAGCGTCTCGAGCCTGCGCAAGCTGCTCGCCGGCGTGGGTGGGGCTTCGATCCAGACCCACCCCGCCGGCTACCGGCTGGCGACCGATCCGCAGCGGATCGACCTGTCGGTCTTCCTCGACATGTCCCGGTCCGGCCGGGCCGCGCTGCGCCAGCAGCGGGTCGCCGAGGCGGCGCGGACCCTGCACCGGGCGCTGGAGCTGTGGCGAGGCACGGCGCTAGGCGGCGTCCGCGCGTCGTTCGTCCCGTCCACAGTGGTCCGTCTGGAGGAGCACCGGCTCACCGCCTTCGCCGACCGAGTGGCCGCCGACCTCGGGCTGGGCCGCCACCACGACGTCATCCCCGAGCTGCGCTCGCTCCTCGACGAGCGGCCACTGCTCGAACGCGCCCGCGCCCAGCTCATGGTCGCGCTACACCTGGCCGGTCGACGAGGCGACGCGCTCGCCGTGTACCGGGAGGGGTGCGCGCTGCTCCGCACCGAGCTCGGCGTGGATCCCGGCCCCGAGCTGGCCCGCGCCCATGGCCACCTGCTACGAGCTCACGTCCCACTGCCGCAAAGAATCAATGGCATCCCGTAGATCCTGACCAATCAGTGACGTGTCGTCTCAGCGGTGCTCGGGGTTTTCGAAGTCGAACCGGCAGCCGGCATCCCACTCCGAGCGCTGGTTGCCGTACGCGGGCACGCCACCGGCCTGCTTGAGCATCCAGCCCAGGTGCATGAGGTTCCACGTCATGAAGGTGGTGTTGCGGTTGGTGAAGTCGTTGTCGGGACCGCCCGAGCCTTCATCCAGATAGGACGGTCCTGGTCCGGCTTCACCGATCCAGCCCGCGTCGGCTTGCGGCGGGATCGTGTACCCCAGATGTTGCAGGCTGTAGAGTACGTTCATCGCGCAGTGCTTGACCCCGTCCTCGTTGCCGGTGATCAGGCAGCCGCCGACCCGGCCGTAGTAGGCGTACTGGCCGTTGTCGTTGAGCAACGACGAGCAGGCGTACAGCCGCTCGATGACCCGCTTCATCACCGAACTGTTGTCGCCGAGCCAGATCGGGCCCGCCAGCACCAGGATGTCGGCGGCGAGCACCCGCTGGTACAGGGCGGGCCACTCGTCGCTGGCCCAGCCGTGCTCGGTCATGTCCGGCCAGACACCGGTGGCGATGTCGTGGTCGACGGCCCGGATCAGCTCGGTCGCCACTCCGCGCCCGTCCATGATGGCCATGCTGCGATCGATCAGACCCTGGGTGTGGCTCCGGTCCGGCGACCGCTTGAGCGTGCAGTTGACGAACAGCGCTCGCATCCCGTCGAACCGGATGTCAGTCATGCGACTCATCGTGGCACCCGCCCGGGCACGCGCGCGGCCAATCCGCAAAGCGCCTACCTGAGCCGGTAGAACCGCCAGAACGGGTGCTCGATCGGGAGCACGTCGACCTGTGTGAAGCCGGCCTCGACGGCCAGCGTGCGCAGCGCCGCCGGGCGCATGACGGTGCCGACCGGGTCCGCGTCCGGGGTGGGGCGGCCCTGGGGCAGGCACCACAGCGGGCTGGCGTTGGCGAAGAACCGCTGCACGGGGTCGCCGCTGGGGGCTACGAGTTCCTCGTCGACCGCCTCGTCCATGACGACGACCCACCCACCATCGAAGGTCTGCCGACGGACATTGCGCAGCACCCGGTCCGGGTACGCCATGTCGTGCAGGCACTCGAACAGCAAGATCAGGTCGTAGCCGGCCACGCCGGATGCGGGGGCGGTGAGGTCGCGTACCTCGAAGTGGATCCGCTCGCCGACGCCCTGGGCGGCGGCGTTGCGGCGCGCGTGCGCGATCGACGCCTCGTCGGCGTCGAGGCCGTCGATCGACAGGTGTGGGAACGCCTTGGCCAGCTCGATCGACGCCCAGCCGGCGCCGCAGCCCAGGTCGGCGACGCGGGCAGGGCTGGCAGCGTCGGACAGCCGCGCGTGGAGCTCCGGCAGCGCCGGCAGCCAGGTCGCCACCAGATCATTCGTGTACGCCGGACGGTTGAGCGCCGCCTGGGCGCTGACGGCGTCCGGGCCGTACTCGGAGTAGGGCACGCCTTCGCCAGTGCGGAACGCCTCCACCAACCGCGGCAGGACACCGCCGACCGAGGCCAGGCACTGGCCCAGCGGCGCCAGGTATGCCGGCGACAGCTCGTCGACCAGCACCTCCCGCACACCGGCCGCCAGCGCGTACGCCTTCCCCGCCTCGACGGTGACGAACCCGGACACGGCCTGCGCCTGCAACCACTCGCGCACGTACCGCTCATCCAGACCGGCGCGGGCCGCGAGCTCGGCGCCGGTGAGCGGACCGTCCGCGAGCACCGCGTACAGCCCGAGGGTGTGACCAAGATAGATGTTCGCCAGTTCCATGGCTTCGACGCCGGTAACCAGCAAGCGCCCGGCGAGCGCCTCGACCGCAGCGGTTGTCGTCATGATTGATCACCTGCTTCAGGCATTGGCGGAGTAGCGAAGCCCGCAGTCCGCATACACGAACCAAACCACCGTCGTCCAGGCGGCCCTCCCGAACCGGGTACTTGTTCACCAGCTCGTAAGAAATCGCGCACGTACGGAATCGCGCCGTTCTTACGAGGCGGTTACGTGGTACCGCCGGCCTCATCGGCGAGTCCGGGCCGGTCGTACCTCGGAGCGTGAGTTGATCCGAGGCACGGAGGGTTTGCGACGTGAGAGAAACGTTGAATCGACGTTTTACCCGGGCCCGCGGGCAGGAGCTGAGGGTTCTGGGGGTAGTGGTCGTGTTGGCGGCGACAGCAGCCGTGACGGCCGGGGTGGTGACGAGCTCGCGCGACGGGCAGGCGTTCGCGGAGGCGGCGCCGTTGGCGAGCTTCACACCGATCGAACGGGTAGCAGCGAATGTGAAGGCGCCACCGGTGCGCCGGGGCGGTTCCACCGGCGTCGTTACCGTCGACTGTGGAACGAACGGGAACCGGAAGTTCAGTCCCGACAACCCAGTCGCGCAGCCCGGAGTGCGTAACGGCGCGCAGCACGTGCACGACTTCGTGGGCAACCTGTCGATCAGCGCGGACTCCACGGACGAGAGCCTTGCCGCGTCGGACACGACGTGCCGCAACGGCGACCGGTCGTCGTACTTCTGGCCGGTGGTCCGCATCGATCGGAAGGCGAACCGGCAAGCCAACCCGGTCGGCGCCAACGCCGACACCCTCAAAGCCGCCGGCCCGGGAACGGTGAAATGCCCAACGGTGCGGGACAAACTGCCGGCAGTGCCGGCGCAGGCAGCGGCCGAGGTGAACCGGAACCTCCGCCTACTGGATCAGCAGCTCGCCGAGGCCAACCGGCGCCTCGTTACCAGCCAGGGTCAGGGTGGCCCCAACTTCGTCGACAACGCCATCCTCGGCCCACTACGCGACAAACGAGTAGCCACATTGGACCGCATCGCCATCGCCATCGGCCGCCAAGGTGCCCGCCCGACTGGCCTGGTCTCGCTGGCCGAGTGCGACCTGAGCTACGACGGCGCGCACGCCAACCACGGTGGCGGCTCCTCAACGGGCGGGTCGGCTGGCAACGAAGTGACACCGACAGTGAACTGCCCCAGCGTGCGGGACAAGCTGCCGGCGGTGCCGGCGCGTGCGGCCTCGGAGGTCAACCAAGACCTGAACCTGCTGGACAAGCAGATCGCGGAAGCGAACCAGCGCCTGGTCACCAGCCAGGGTCAGGGCGGCCCCAATTTCGTCGACAACGCCATCCTCGGCCCACTACGCGACAAACGAGTAGCCACATTGGACCGCATCGCCATCGCCATCGGCCGCCAGGGCACCCGACCGACCGGCCTGACCGAACTCGCGCCATGCACGCTGACCAATGCCGACCCCAACCCGGAGCCGAGCCCCAGCGCGAGCACCGGCGGCCAACTGCCGGGCGTGCAGGGCCCAAACCTGGAGATCGCGGGAAACCTGGGCACGATCGTGCGGCCGGCCAGTGTGAAAATCGAGTACCGGGGCAACCCCACCAGCAAAGTGGTGGCGATGCCGCGATTCCTGCGCGCGCTGACCGGTGAATCGAAACCGACCAGCCGAGGACCGGCCAACGCCCGCGCCTCATGGACATGCGGCGGCTTCGAGGATCGGCTCACCGACCAGTACCCGATCTGCCCCGCCGGCAGCCAGGTGATGCGCGTGCACGACTTCCCCAGCTGCTGGGACGGCGAGAACATCGACAGCGCCAACCACCGCACCCACATCCAGTTCCCCGACCGGACCACCGGCGCCTGCCCAGCCGGCACCGTGGCCGTGCCACAACTACGAATCAGCATCAGCTACAACATCCCAGTACAGGTGCAGCAACGCGGGCAGTACCAGCTGGACTCGTTCCCGGAGGAGAACCACAACCCGACCTCCGACCACAACGACTTCCTGAACGTCAACTCCACCCGACAAACGGCCAAGATCGTCCAATGTGTCAACGGCGGCCGCCGCTGCCGCTGACGCGGCTGGTTCAACCGATCAGGGCTCCCTCGAGGCACGCTTCGTGGGAGCCCTGATAACGCGCTCACACCCTGGGAACTCGATCCGGGGCCGACGGTTGATTATCTATTTCGGATCCCTTACGTAATCACCCAACGGGCGGTGCCGCGCATACCGTGGCAGTGTGCGGATTCTGATCACCGGCGGCGCCGGTTTCATCGGTTCACACGTCGCCGACGCGGTTGTCGCGGCAGGCCACGAGGCGGTACTTCTCGACGCGCTGCTTCCGCAGGCCCATCACGGGAAGCCGCCGCCGTGGACCGCGCAACACCAGATGGTGCGCGCCGACGTCCGCGACGCCGGCGTACTGGCCGGCTTGCTACGCGGAGTCGACGCGGTGTGCCACCAGGCCGCGATGGTGGGCCACGGCGTCGACCCGTCCGATGCGCCGCTGTACGCCAGCCACAACGACCACGGCACAGCGGTGCTGCTCGCGGCCATGTACGCGGCGAAGGTGCGGCGGCTGGTGCTGGCCAGTTCGATGGTGGTCTACGGCGAGGGTCGGTACATCTGCCCGGAGCACGCCGTCGTGCCACCCGCCGCACGTCGGCCCGAGGACATCGCAGCCGGCCGGTTCGATCCGACGTGCCCGCGCTGCGGCACCACCCTGACGCCAGCTCTGGTGCCGGAGGACGCTCCACTGCGGCCCCGCAGCATCTACGCCGCCACGAAGGTGGCGCAAGAGCACCTGGCCACGGCGTGGGCCGCGCAGGCCGGCGGTGCGGTGTACGCCCTGCGATACCACAACGTGTACGGCCCTCGCATGCCCCGCGACACCCCGTACGCTGGCGTGGCGTCGATCTTCCGGTCGGCGCTGGCACGGGGGCACGCGCCGCGGGTGCTGGAGGATGGTGAGCAACGCCGCGACTTCGTACACGTCACCGACGTCGCCCGCGCCAACCTCCTGGCGTTGACCGCGCCCAGTCCGCCTGAGGGGTTTGCGGCGCTCAACGTCTGCTCGGGTGAGCCGCACACGGTCGGCGACATGGCGCGGGTCCTCGCGGCAGCGCTCGGTGGTCCGGAGCCGATCGTGGTCGGCGGTGCCCGCGCCGCCGACGTGCGCCACGTGATGGCCTCGCCGGAAGGCGCGGCCCAGATACTGGGCTTCCGGGCCCGGGTCGGGTTCGCCGAGGGGGTTACCGCGTTCGCCTCCGACCCGCTGCGCGAGCCGTCGGCCGTCACCACCACGTCCACAGTAGATGGTTGACGGCGAGCGCGGTCGCCGCCTGCGCGGCGAGCCAGCCGCGGCGGTGCCGCTCGGGTAGGGCGGCCGTGGCGACCATCAGCCATACCACGAACGGCAGCCAGATCCGCTCCACCTCGGCCTTGCTCAGGCCAGACAGGTCCGCGGCCAGGACCGCCACCCCGGCCGCCACCGGTAGCCACAAGGCCGCGCCGCGCGCGGTTGCCACGAGGGTATGGCGCAGTGCCGGCCCGATGGCGGGGCCGGCGCACAGGACCAGCGCCGCGAGGTTGGCCCACACCCAGTAGGCGTACGGTCGATCGGCGGCCCAGCCCTGGTAGTAACGCTCGACGACCAGCCGGTAGCCATCCAGCCACCAGAAACCCGCCACCATGAACGCGGCGGCCACGGCAGCGACGCCAGCGGCACCTGAGGCCAGCGCGGCGACCCGATGCCGGGCGCGCAGCCAGAGCACCGCAAGCGCCGGAAGCACCAGCAGCACGAACCCGTATGACAGGTACAGGGCGAAGCCCAGCAGCAGCCCGCCGAGCGGGGCCAGCCACCAGCGCCGCGCGGCCAGCAGCGCCAGCCCAGCCGCCGCCACGCCCGCGAAGATCGCGTCGGCGGACGCGCCCATCCACACCGCCCCGGGAAGCAGCACCAGAAAGGGCAGCCCAGCGCGTGCCTGCGCCTCGGCACCCAGCGAGCGCAGGGCGAGCGGCACCGACACGACGACCGTGGCGCCGGCCAGCACGCACACCAGCGCGGCCGGTCCGCCGCCGCCCAGGCCGATTCGGTCGAGCGCGACGAAGACCAGCAGCGCGCCGGGCGGATGACCGGCGGTGTGTGTCGACCACGACCCGGCCCGGAAGTCCAGGATCCGGTCCGTGAATCCGGACAGCATCGCGCCGATGTCGGTGATCCGGGGCACCTCGGTCAGGTACTCGGCCTGCGGCGTAAGCCGTCCGGCCAGGCCGCCGGACCAGCCGTCGATCAGCGCCAGCGACAGCGTCCAGGCAACCGCTACGGCGTACGCGAACGCGAGCAGCCGGCCCCACGGCGCCCGCCGCGCGATGTCGACGCCGCGCCACACCACCGCGGCGGCGACCGCCAGCGCCGCTGGCGTGCCCCAGCCGGCGTGCGGCCGCCACACCGCGAACAGCGGCGCCGCGTCCGCCCACAAGCGCACCCCGCGCCCGTTGAGCACCGCGCCCACCGCGACCGCCGCCACCACGAGCGCCGCCTCGACGCCCAGCACTATCAGATCCGCCCGCCAGCCCCTGCCCATGATGACGGCCGACGCTACGCCGGCGTGACCGGCCCCGCACGCGGACGGCGCGCAGCGTCATCGATTCGTAAGAACCATCGTGTCCGTAAGGATTCCGTAAGCAACCAGGCCGTCTCGGACCGTCCACCATCGACCTACGGTGCGGTTATGGACGGATGTGTGGACGTGGTCCTGCCCTGCCTGGACGAGGCGGCGGCGCTGCCCGGCGTGCTGGCCGGCATGCCACCCGGCTTTCGGGCGATCGTGGTCGACAACGGCTCCGCCGACGGTTCCCCACAGGTCGCCGCCGACCTGGGTGCCATAGTCCTGCACGAGCCAAGACGCGGTTACGGCGCCGCTGTGCATACCGGCTTGTCGGCGGCCACCGCCGACGTGGTGTGTTTTCTGGACGCCGACGGCTCGCTCGACCCGGCCGAGTTGGCTCCCCTGGCAAGCCTAGTCGCGACCGGCCGCGCGGACCTGGCCGTCGGCCGGCGCGTCCCCGCCGAGCGCGCGGCATGGCCGTGGCACGCGCGCGCCGGCAACGCGTTGCTCGCCGCGCTACTGCGCCGCCGCGGCGTGCCGGTGCACGACATCGCGCCAGCACGGGCCGCCCGCCGGCTGGCGCTGCTCGACCTCGGGGTCGCGGACCGTGCCTTCGGGTACCCGCTGGAGTTGCTGCTGCGGGCCGGCGCGGCCGGCTGGCGGATCGCCGAACTCGACGTGGCGTACCGGCGGCGGACGGCTGGCACGCGGTCGAAGGTCTCCGGCTCGGTGCGCGGCACGCTGCGCGCGGTGCGTGACATGGCGGGGGTACTGCGGTGATCGTCATCGTGGTCGCCAAGGCGCCCGTGCCCGGCCGGGTGAAGACCCGGCTCTGCCCGCCGGCGACGCCCCGGCAGGCGGCCGCCATCGCGGCGGCGGCGCTGCTGGACACCATCGACGCGGTACGGGCAACCCCGGACGTGACACCGGTCCTGGCATACGCGGGCCGGCTGGCCGATGCCGAGCGGTCCGGCGACATCCGCTCCGCGCTGGCAGGCTGGCATCTGGTGCCGCAGCACGGCGCCACCTTCGCGGACCGGCTTGCCCGCGCCCACGCCGACGCCGCCGCGCAGGTGCCCGGGCAGCCGGTGCTGCAGATCGGGATGGATACCCCGCAGGTACGCCCGGCAACGCTCACCGCCTCGCTGGATCGGCTGTCCGTCGCGGACGCGGTCCTCGGTCCCGCCACGGACGGCGGCTGGTGGGCACTCGGCCTGCGCGACCCGCACCACGCCGAGGCCCTACGAGCGGTACCCATGTCCACACCGGAGACCGGCGCGCGGACCCGCACCGCGCTCACCGCGCGCGGGCTGCACGTGACCAACGCGCCAGTGCTGTCCGATGTGGACCGTTGGGCCGACGCGCTGGCCGTAGCGGCCACCACTCCCGGCAGCCGGTTCGCCGCCGCCGTAGCGCAGTGCCACGCGGGAGCCGCCCGATGACGGCCGGCTTCGAGGCGGTGTACGCCCGGCACGGCGCGCGCCACTGGTTGGTCGAGACCGGCGGCCGGCGTACCCTGCTGCCGCTGCGACGCTGGCACGGTCCCGCCGAACCCGCCGTGCGGACGCTGGTCGACCGCTGCACCGGCCCCGCCGTCGACGTGGGCTGCGGCCCCGGTCGCGTCGCCGCCGAACTGGCCATCCGTGGCCTGATCAGCTTCGGCATCGACACATCGGCGGCGGCGGTGCGGCTCACCCGCCGGCGCGGCGCGGCCGCACTACGCCGGAACGTGTTCGACCCGCTGCCCGGCGAGGGCCACTGGGCCAACGTCCTGCTCGTCGACGGCAACATCGGCATCGGCGGCGACCCGCTCACACTGCTGCGGCGGTGCGCGCAGTTGCTACGCCGAGGCGGCACCGTGCTGGTCGAACTGGACCCGCCCGGCACCGGTATGTGGCGCAGCCAGGCACACGTGACCGAAGAACCCACGGCCGCGCCGCCCCGCCACGGTCCGCGGTTCCGGTGGGCCAGGGTGAGTGTCGACGCCGCCCGGTGGCTCGCCGACGAGGCCGGCCTGCAAGTGCGCACCGTCTTCACCATAGACGCGCGCTGGTTCGCCGACCTGGAACGGCCGTGAGACTCCGCCCGCCCCGGCCGGAGGACTTCCACTCCCCCGCGCACACGCCCGCCGTCACCGCCCGGCTCGGCCTGTGGCTGGGCGTCGCGTTCACCGTCTGCTTCCTCACGGGACTGGCCAGCCACGCCGCCCAGCACCCGCCGGGCTGGTTCACCTGGCCCACCCGCCCCATCAGCCTCTACCGGATCACCCAGAGCGCCCACGTGCTCTCCGGCGTGGCCGCGATCCCGCTGCTGCTGGCCAAGCTTTGGAGCGTGTACCCGCGCCTGTTCATCCGCCCACCGCTGCGCCCGCCGGCCCGGCTGCTGTCACACGCCGCTGAGCGGCTGTCCATCCTGGTGCTGCTGTGCGCGGCCTTCTTCGAGCTGGCCAGCGGCCTGTTCAACGCCGCCCAGTCGTACCCGTGGCGGTTCTTCTTCGTCGAGACCCACTACGCCGTCGGCTGGATCGCCGCCGGCGCGCTCGCGGTCCACATCGGAGTGAAGCTGTCCCGGACCGGTACCGGCCTGGCCGAGCGCCCCGACCCGCGGCGCCGCGCCATCCTCCGGATCGCGTGGCTGTCCACCGGGGCCGTCGTGCTGGCCACGGCCGGCGCCACGGTGCCCTGGCTCAGCCGGGTATCGGTGCTTGCGTGGCGCTCGCCCGGAGGGCCGCAAGGGCTGCCGGTCAACCGCACCGCGGCAGCGGCCGGCATCCGCGTCCCGGCGCACTGGAGCCTGACCATCGCCTGGCCCGGCGGTACCGCCCAGCTGACCCTGGACGAGCTCGCCGCGCTGCGCCAGCGCACCGCCACCCTACCGATCGCCTGCGTCGAAGGTTGGAGCGCGAGCGCGAACTGGACCGGCGTGCCCATAGCCGCGCTGCTGACCGCCGCCGGCGCGCCCACCGGCCGTGCCCTACGAGTGTCCTCATTGGAACCCGCTGGCCTGTACGCGACGAGCCTCCTACCGGCCCGGCACGCCGCAGACCCGCTCACCCTGCTGGCCCTACGCGTCAACGGCCAGACACTCAGCCCCGACCACGGCTATCCATGCCGGATCATCGCGCCCAGCAGGCCCGGCGTGCTCCAGACCAAATGGGTGACCCGGCTGGAGGTCCTACCGTGAACGCCGTCGCCGCCGTCCGCGCCGCGCTCGTGTTGGGCGGCGCCGCTGCCGCCGGATACGGCGGCTGGCACCTCTGGCCGCAGTTACCCACCGCCTGGACCTGGCTGATCGCCGGGCCGATCCTGCACGACGCGGTCGTCGCGCCCGCCGTCGGCGTGGCCGGGCTGCTGCTCGGACGCCTCGTCACCGATCCGGCACGGCGGGCCTGGGCCGCCACGGGCCTGGCCACCTCAGCCATCCTGGCACTGATCGCGGTGCCCCTGCTATGGCGACCGCAACCTGCGCCCATCAACCCCGGCCTGCACGACCGCGACTACGGCCTCGGCCTGCTCCTAGCGGTGATCGCCGCTTTGATCGGGGCCGCCATCGGCGCGGCGAGCGTCTCGTGGACCGACCGGCCGAAGCCAACCGCTCCATCCACGAGACAGCCACCGGAACAAGGTCAATAGCCATATCCCTACCAGGCCGGCGCGAGGACACCGACGGTCACCAGCGGTGTGGCGACCAAAGCGTGCAGCCGCGCCAATGGCGTGTACGCAACGGGTTAGCCGCCCCAGCCCGGTGATGTTGGACGCTTCCCCTGGGCCTGGGGCTGCTGCTGTGCGGCTGGATCGCCGCCGCCGGCCGAGCTGTCGGCGCTGGCGGGTGACGTTCGATTGCCGACCAGGCTTCCCGGCGCTCCTCCCGGCAGCGTAGTAGCCCAGATCCGTCCGGTGGCGCGGCCCCGAAAATTTTGGCGAGGCGTACGGGCGTGTGCACGGTATGGTGTGGCTCTGGAGTGCCGGGAAGCCTGGTCGGCGATGGGGATCGTCGACGGCTGGAGGCACTACCCATGGTTACTCAAATCCTGCTCGCCGCCGTGGGTTTGGCGCTGCTGACCGTGGCCGCTGACCACCTCGTGCTCGGGTCGTCCCGGTTGGCGACGCGGCTGCGGATCCCCCCGGTGGTGGTCGGCGTGGTCGTCATCGGGTTGGGCACCTCGGCACCGGAGTTCCTGGTATCCGGGGTCGCGGCGGCTCGCGGCGACGCCGGCATCGCGGTCGGCAACATCGTCGGATCCAATATTCTGAACCTGACTTTGATCCTCGGCGTCGCCGCGCTGGTGGCGCCGGTGGCGGTGACCTCCGCGCTCGTTCGGCGTGAAGTGCCCCTCGCGGTCGCCGCGATGGTGGTGTTCGCGTTCCTGGCGTGGGCGGGACTGTCGCCGCTGACCGGTGCGGTGCTGACGGTTTTGGCGGTCGCCGCGGTGCTGCTGTTGCTGCGCTGGGCCGGTCACGGTCGCGCCGAGATGGGCCTTGCCAGCGAGGTGCAAGAGTTTACCGCCAGTCCGGCCACTGTGGACGTTCCGGTCCCGGCCTCAAGGTTGCGGGGCTGGGTCGAGCCGGTCCGTGCCTTGGCCGCGTTGCTCGCGGTGTTGGCCGGGGCGCAGTTGCTGGTCGGTAACGCCGCCGCGATCGCCGCTGACTTCGGCGTCAGCCAGGTGATCATTGGGTTCACGTTGGTGGCGGTGGGCACGTCGCTGCCGGAGCTGGTCACCGCTCTCGCGGCGCAGCGGCGCGGCGAATCGGATCTGGTGGTCGGGAACCTGTTCGGCAGCAACTTGTTCAACAGCCTGATCGGCGGCGCGATCGTCGGGTTCGCCTCCGCCGGTACGCCGGCCAAGGCGGGGGTCGCGCTGCTGGTCACGATGATCCTGTCCGGCGGGCTGGCGTGGGCGCTGCTGCGCCGGGGCCTGATCCTGAACCGGGTCGAAGGGGCCGCGTTGCTGGCCGCCTACATCGTGACCCTGCCGTTGCTGCTGTTCCCCTGACCCGTCGGCCACCGCGGGCTGCGGTTTTGCCGAGACCCGGAAGACCAACCGCGTCGATGTCGGCCGCACGCCGCCCTAGAACCACAACCGGAAGGAGTTTGACGATGTCGGGCATGAGCAGCGACATCGCCATCCACGCCGAGGACTTGACCAAGTTCTACGGCAGCCGCCGCGGCGTCGAAGGACTGACCCTGGACGTCAAAGCCGGCGAAGTGTTGGGGTTCTTAGGCCCGAACGGGGCCGGCAAAACCACCACCATCCGGCTGCTGCTGGACTTCCTACGCCCGACCCGCGGCGACGCCACGATTCTCGGGCTCGATCCGCGTCGGGACAAAGCCGCCCTGCACCGGCAGATCGGCTACCTACCCGGCGAGCTCGCCTTCCCCGGCCGGGAAAAGGCCGCCGACCTGCTGCGGTTCTTCGCCGCCGCCCGAGGCGGCGTCGCCTGGAGCCAGGTCACCGCCCTCGCCGACCGGCTGGAACTGGACCTGACCCGCCCGATCCGCACCATGTCCAAAGGCAACAAGCAGAAAGTCGGTCTGGTACAGGCGTTCATGCACCAGCCGGCCCTGCTGATCCTGGACGAGCCCACCAGCGGCCTCGATCCGTTGATGCAGCAGGAGTTTCTGGCCATGGTCGCCGACGCCCGCGCCGACGGGCAGACCGTGTTCATGTCCTCCCACGTGCTGGCCGAGGTGCAGCAGGCCGCCGACCGCGTCGCGATCATCCGCGACGGCCGCCTCGCCGCCCTGGAACGGGTCGAATCGCTGGGCCGGCGCGCGATCCGCACCGTCGAGATCCACTTCGACGACCCGGTCGACGCCGCCGAGTTCACCGGCCTGCCCGGCGTGTCCGACGTGATGGTGTCCGGGCCGATCCTGCGCTGCACCGTCGACGGCCGGCTCAGCCCGCTGATCAAAGCCGTCGCCCGACACGAGGTCATCGACCTGCTCTCGGCCGAACCCGACCTGGAAGAAACCTTCCTGTCCTACTACTACACCCAGCCCGACCAGCACACCCAGATCGAAGGAGCCCGCTGATGGTGCCCGCCCTCGTGGTCAAAACCTGGCGCGACGACCGCCGGGCCATCATCGGCTGGTCCGTCGGCATCGCCGCGTTCACCACCCTCTACACCGGCTTCTACTCCCAGTTCCAAGGGACCGCCGAACTGAAAGAGGACGCGCTGCCACCGGACATGCTCGAATTCCTCGGCATCGCGGACATGACCTCTGCCATCGGCTACCTCCAAGCCACCATCTACAGCCTCATCGGACCCCTGTTGGTCATCATGGCCGCGATCACCCTCACCACCCGCACGATCGCCCGCCCCGAGGAAGACGGCGGCATGGAACTGTTGCTGGCCAACCCGCTGACCCGCCGCGCGTTCGCCACCCAACGCCTCACCGCCGCCGCCACAGCGATCACCACCATCACGGCGGTGCCGTGGCTGCTGGTCGCCATCCTCGCCCCCACCGTCGACATGAACGTCCCCCAAGGAAACATCGCCGCGACCAACGCCGGGCTGATCCTGCTGGTGTGGTGCTTCGCCGGCATCGCGTTCCTGATCGGCGCCTGGACCGGACGCCGTACCCCCGTCCTGGTCGTCACCGGCACCCTCGCCGTGGCCACCTACCTAGCCAACGCCATCTCCGGCCTACTCGACGGCGGCGACTGGCTCAAATGGCTCTCACCGTTCCACTACTTCATCGGCACCGACCCGCTGCGCACCGGCTGGCACCCCGCCCACCTGGCCGTCCTGGCCGCCATCGCCGTGGTCACCGCCGTCGCCGGGATCCGCGTGTTCGACCGACGCGACATCGGTGTCTAACAGCAACCGCGTGGACCAGAAAGCCGAGCCGATGACCGACACCACACCGGACTGGCTGCGCCAGGAGGCCGACCGTCTGTTCGCGGCGGCCTCCACACCCTCGAACGCCGCCCACCGGGCCGCGGCCGCCGCCATCGGGCAACGAGCCGCCGCCGACAGCATCTCACTACCGGCCCTCGTCACCGCGTTCCTGACCGCCGCGGCCCGCCGCTGGGACACCACTGCCACCTCTGCGTCGGCGGACGCTCGCCACGTCCAAACCGGGGCGACCAATCTTCTGAACGCCATCCAAACCCTCACCGCCTCGGCAATGCACGGCTATCACCAGCACGCCCGCGACGAACTGTCCCAGCAAGACGCTGAACGCGCCCAGTTCATCAGTGACCTGCTGTCCGGACGGGCCGACCCTGGCCGGCTGGCGCAACGGGCGCACCGCTACGGCATCCGAGTATCCGGCACCCACACCGTCCTGGTCGCCCGCGCCGACACGATCACCGACGCCGTCACCGGCCGCATCGACGAGGCGCTCGCCACCCGCTACGGCGCCGGCAACACCCTCACCAGCCGACGCGACGGACAGCTCATCTGCCTGGCCACCGGCGGCCTACGCGGCCTCCCCGCCGAACTCGCCCACCACTTACTCACCCACCTAGGCCCCACCGGCTGGCAAATCGGCGTCGGCCGCCCCCACCCAGCGGCCCAGGGCATCGTCACCTCTCTCGACGAAGCCACGGGCGCCCTCGACCTCGCCACCAAACTCGGCTTCACCACCCCCGTTCTGCACGCCGCCGACCTGCTGGTCTTTCCCGTGCTACTGCGCGACCGGGACGCCATCACCGACTTGGTCACCACCGTCCTCGGCCCCCTCGCCGCCGCCCGCGGCGGCCCACAACCCTTCCTCGACACCCTCACCGCCCTGTTCGACAACCAGGGCAACCACACCGCGACCGCCCGCCAACTCCACCTCTCGGTCCGCGCTGTCACCTACCGCCTCGACCGCATCCACACCCTCACCGGCTACCACCCCGGCGAACCCACCCAACGCTTCACCCTCCAAACCGCCGTCCTCGGTGCCCGCCTGCTCGGCTGGCCACCACCGGACTAAACGCCCGACGAACCTCGCGGCTGCCGCAATCCAGGTCGTACCCACTTCGCCGTCGATCACCGTCTGCGCCCGTGCAGCGTAAATGCCGCCGCTGCGCTTCATCAGCTAAGCAGGCGGACTCGGGCTCAGGTCACCACTGGGTGATGAGCGGCGTGTCCGGTTCGTGCCGCCGCCAGGCCTCCGTGAGGCGGATAAGGCGGGTAGGAGCGGCGATGCCGCGCACGGTTGCGATCTTGCCGTTGGCGATGTCGAACGTCACGGCGCCGACGACCTGGTCGCCGAGCACGAACAGGATGGCGGGGGCGCCGTTGACCAACGCGTAGTGCACGGCCGGCGTACCACCGGCAAATCGCCGCTTCGCGGGCGTGGGTTTGAAGCCCGCCCGCGCAACGGCGGCGAAGCGCTGCGCGG
Source organism: Phytohabitans aurantiacus (assembly GCF_027923225.1). GTDB lineage: Bacteria > Actinomycetota > Actinomycetes > Mycobacteriales > Micromonosporaceae > Phytohabitans > Phytohabitans aurantiacus. The sequence continues at coordinate 116,078 of NZ_BSDI01000017.1, read as the reverse complement.
TGTCGTACCGCAGCAGCGTTTCGGTCAGGCCGGCACCGTCGGAGACCGCGATCGCGTCGTCGGTGAGCAGCGCCACCAGCCGTTCGGTGCGGCCCGAAGAGGCAGCCGCGAGGAACTCCTCGACGATCCTACGGGCCGATGCCAGGTCGACTTCGCCGCCGCCACGGCGCGCGGCGGTGACACGGCGCCGAGCCCGGTGCAGGTGCTGCTGGCTTGCCGATTCGGTGATGTCGAGGATATCGGCGATCTCGGCGTGGCTGTAGGAGAACACCTCACGCAGAACGTAGACGGCCCGCTCGACCGGTGACAGGCGCTCCATGAGCGTCAACACGGCCAGGGACACCGATTCGCGCTGCTCGAAACTGTCGGCCGGACCGAGCATCGGGTCGCCGTCCAGCAGCGGTTCCGGCAACCAGGCGACGGTGCGTTCGCGGCGGGACTGTGCCGAGCGAAGCCGGTCCAGGCACAGGTTGGTGACGACCTTGGTCAGCCAGGCCTCCGGCACCTTGATCTGCTGCCGGTCGGCGGCCTGCCAGTGCAGGAACGCGTCCTGCACGGCGTCTTCGGCGTCGGCGGCGGAGCCCAGCAGACGGTACGCCAGCGAGGCCAGCCGCTTCCGGCTGGCCTCGAACCGGCTGGTGTCGAAGCGATCGGTGGTGCTGCTGTCCACGGGTACCAACCTAGGCGGCTGCGCGACGACCTTCTCGGCGCAACTCATCCGGCACGGCGGCCAGGCGGTGCCTACGCTTGGGCAGGCCGAAAGTCGGGTGCGAGATGGTCCACAACGCGATCCGGTTGATGCCCTCCTTGATCAGCGCAGCCGTCCGGCCACCCTGATGCTTCGGCTTTGCCCGCCCTTGATCGTCGACGAGCTGCAACATCCCGTCGCGCCGCCCGAGGGTGACGTAGTTATACGTGTAGACCAGCTTGGTGGTCGCGACCTCGCGGCCGGTCAGACGCGCCACGATCGCCTCCATGGCCTGCCGGCCGGTGAAGCCAGCCGAACCGCAGGACATCGGCAACGGCCGGCCGTTGTCGCCGATGGCGTGGACGCTGTCGCCGATGGCGTACACGTTCGGGTGCGAGACCGACCGCATGGTGCGATCCACGACGATCTGACCGTTCTCGGTGACCTCCAGCCCGCTGGCGGCGGCGATCGGGTTGACCGCGAACCCGGCCGTCCACACGGTGGCGTCGGACGCCAGGGCAGAACCGTCGGCGCACAGCACCCGCGTCGCTTCGACAGCTTCGACGCTGGTGTGCTCCACGACGGTGACACCCAGCCGGTCGAACGCCTGCCGCAGGTGACCGCGGGCCCCAGCGGAGAGCCGGGCACCCAACTCACCACGGGCGACCAACGCCACCGACAGCCCGGGCCGGGACTCGGCGATCTCAGCGGCGCACTCGATACCGGTCAACCCGTCACCGACGACCAGCACCCTTCCTCCCGCGCCCAGGCTGTCCAGGCGCTCACGCAGGCGCAGCGCCGCTGGCCGGCCGGCGACGTTGAAGGCGTGCTCGGCCACACCGGGAACGCCGCGATCGTCGACGCGGCTGCCGAGCGCGTAGACCAGCGTGTCGTAGCCGAGCTCTCCGCCGCCGTTGGCGTCGGCCAGGGCAACGACACGGCGCTCAGGGTCGACGGCGGTTACCAGGGCAACGCGCAGCCGGATCGCCGTGCCCGCGAACGCGTCGGCGAGCTTCAGAGCCTCGATCTGCCGGCCGGCCGCGACCTGATGCAGCCGCATCCGCTCGACAAAGTACGGTTCAGCGTTGACCACGGTGATCTCCGTGTCCTCCGGCGACAACTGACGGGCCAGGTTTCCGGCCACATAGGCCCCGGCATAGCCTGCGCCCAGAACCACGATGCGGTGCTTCATGTGTTGCTCCTGTCGGGTCGCTTGCTCTTTGTGAGTTGAGCGGCGCAGCCCACCGATTCCTGACAGGACCTCCATGTGCCTTGGGTCACACCGGCACCAGCGGGACGGGGATCCCGCCAGTGGGTCGCTGAGGCGGCAACCGATTACCGGGCCAGGCCGGACGCCCTGGGGTCGTCCCGCTGTCGATAGAAGACGGCCGGCTGCCGCCGGAGCCGGCTCCGCTCCGCCTCGGGATGGTTCAGCTGAACGAGGATGGTCGTGGTCTCGCGCCATGCGCGCTCGGCCGGTTCCGGGTAACCGGCGGCGTACAGCGTATCGCCGAGCCGGGTGAGGGTCATCGCCTCGTAGTAGCGCTCACCGCGGTTGCGGAACAGTTCCAGCGCCCGCCGGTAGCACTGAATGGCCTCGCCGTGCTCGCCCCGGTGGTGGCGGACGCAGCCGATGGTGTCCCACGTGTCGGCCTCGCCGTACAGGTTTCCCGCCGTCCGGTGCAGCGCCAGAGCCTGCCGGCCGACGGCGAGGGCTTCGTCGTACCTGCACAGCTGAAGGTTCTTCCACGCGGTGTTGTTCAGCGTGAGTGCCTGGCCGGCCAGGTCTCCGGTAGCCCGATACAGCACCAGTGCGCGGCGGTCCTCAGCCAGTGCGTCCTCCACCCGGCCCAGGCGAACCAGCAGGCTCCCGAGCGTGCGGTGCGTGGCCGCGCGCCCGGACAGGTCGTCGAGTCGCGCGTACAGTTCCAGGGCCTGCGACAGGTGCCTCTGCGCCCGGTCGTGATCCCCCATCATGGAGCAGGCGTACCCGAGGTTGCGGTGCAACTGCGCCTGGGCGGCCATGGCGCCGTCGCGTCGGGCGGCCGACAACCCGATCGTCGACGTGTCGTGCCAGTCGCGCCAGTGCCCGCGCCGTTGCAGGAAGTCCGCGGCTGTCCACGCGAGCTGCCACGCGTGCGAGTCGAGATCGGCCAGCGCGGCCATTGGGACCGCGGCCGTCAGAACGGCATGCTCCCGGCTGAACCACGCCAGGCACCCGTCGACTCCCGGTGGCGGCTCGACCGTGGCACCGGGACGGGGCGCGGGCAGCTCAACCCGGTCGCGGCCCGGGTACAGGGCGGCGGCGGCCGCGGACGCCGTATGCAGCAGATGGTCCAGGAGGCGGCCCAGCGCGTCGGGGCGTTCGGCGTCGGTCACCAACCCGGTGGCGTACGCGCGCAAGAGGTCGTGCATGGCGAACCTGCCGGGCGCCACCTCGACAAGCACGTTCGCGTCGCGCAGCGCCGCGAGCTCGCGCGCCGTCACGCGCACGGGCCGGCCGGCGAGGCTGGCCGCCGCGGCGACGCCGACCTCCGGACCGGGATGTAGCGACAGCAGCCGGAACAGCCGCGCGGCCGCCGGGTCGAGGGCCCGGTACGACCAGGAGAACACGATCCACAGGTCCGAACGGGACTCCCCGCGGGCCAGGATGTCTGCGCGGGCGTGCTCCTCACCCAACTGCGTGGCGAGGTCAGCCAACGTCAGTTCCGGTCTGATCGCCGCGTGCGCCGCCACCACGCACAGTGCGAGAGGGAGCGCCGCGCACGCGGCTACGATCCGGTCAACCACCGCCGGTTCAGCCACGAGACGCTCGGCGCCGATCCGCTCAGCCAGCAGCGTCGACGCCTCCGAGCCCGACAGCGGACCGAGCGTCAGCGGGTAGGCGTCGTCGACGGCGACCAGGCTCGCCAACCCATTGCGGCTGGTAACCACGGTCAGGCATCCCGGAGCACCGGGCAGCAACGGCCGGACCTGCTCACCGTCGCGCGCGTTGTCCAGGATGACGAGCATCCGCCTGCCGGCCACCAGGCTGCGGAACAACGACACCTGACCGTCCACCGTGGTGGGAACCTCGTTCGACGCGACGCCCAACGCCGACAGAAACCCGTCGAGCACCTCCGCCGGACGCAGCGCCGGTCCGGACGGGTCGAAGCCGCGGAGGTTGACGTACAGCTGCCCGTCCGGGAACCGATCGGTGACCCTGTGGGCCCACACGACGGCCAGCGTGGTCTTGCCGACGCCCGCCATCCCGTCGATCACGGCGAGTGTGGCCGTCTCCACAAGGTCCGTGAGCGCGGCGAGTTCGCCGGAGCGTCCCACGAACGTGCGCACCGTCGGCGGTAGCTGACGCGGCGGCACCAACGCCGGGCGTGCGGGCATCCGCCCGGCCACCCGGCCGGCCACCGCGCGGGTACGCCGGAACGCGTGCTCCACCACCGCGTACCGGCCGCGCCAGTACTCCTCCACGCCCGTGCCCGGAGGCAGGCCCGCCGCGGTGCCGCGCTGTTCGGCGTACTCGCAGAAGCTGCGTACCAGTGAGCGGATGACGTCCCAATCGGGTGGGCGACGCACCCGACCACCGAGGATGGCACCGATCTGGCTCTTGCTGAGCAGCGCGCGGGCACCCAGCGCACGCAGGCCCGGCCCACCCGCCTGCTGCCAGACCGACCGCAGGTCGGCGCAGAACTCGCCGAGCAACTGATCCGGCACGTCCACAGCCGTCACGTCGCGTGTCCGCTGCTGTCCAGTGCGCCGGATGCCACTGGCGCCGCCCAGCAGGCGGCACCTTCCCCGGTGTCCGGAGCTGTCCCGCGCGCGACCCGTCCACCGGGCCACGAGCCGAGCCTGGGGACGCCCACCCCGAACCGAACCTGAGCCTTGGAGGTCTTGTGAAGCAAAGAATGTTGAGGACGGCCGCCGGCGCGATACTCGCGGTCGTCATGGTGCTGCCCGGCGCAGCACGGCCCGCGCACGCGATCCCCCCGGCGGCGATCGCGGCGGTCGTCTCGTTCGCCAGCTCGGCCTACTCGTTGATCCAGGGTGTCTTCCGGCCCGGTGCGTCCGCGGACGACCTCAGCGCCGGGGTGCGGCTGATCATCAACGCGATCGAGACGTCGAAGACGGAGATCCTCGCGCGCATCGACGCGATCGCCACCGCCGAGGCGTCGGCCTGCGCGCGGCAGGCGGTCATCGAGTTCGCCGACATCGAGTCGTTCACGCCGCAAACGATGCAACGATGGGCGCAGGATGCGACCGGGTGCGTCACCCTGATCAGCAGCCTCATCGGTACTGTCAGCACCAAGCCGGAGACGGACGAGCTCGGGATCGCGCTCAACACGGCCGGACCGATCGCGATCGCGGCCCGGGCCCGGGCCGGCTTCAGCATCGACTCGCTCAAGACGATCGTGGCGCAGGGAAACCGGTCCCTCGTCACGCTCCTCGAACCGGCATGTTCGTTGACGCCATTGTGGGGCGACCAGCCACCAGGGTCGCGCGAGGTCGAGGTGAACGTCCGGTGCACCGTGTACCCGGGAGTCGTCTCCGTCGGGCACATCATCGTTGCCGGCCAGCGGAACAAACCGTTGCATGTGCCGTTCAGCGCCTACGAGCACATCTTCACCGCGGCATCGAACCAGACCAGCCGGGCGGTGGCACTCGCCGCCCTGCAGATCATGCCGAGCTGACAGTTTCGTGAACCGTGGGCGGATCCGGTCGATCGACCGGATCCGCCCACGCCGTTCGGTGCGGTACACCACACACATTGTTCGTTCCCCGACGGTCACCGGATGACGTCGCGTACTACACAGCGTCAACCGCCGACCCCACCACCGACATGGTCGGGTACGTGCAGGTCCCACTCTGGCTCAGCAAACAGGAGGTGGCCTCGTTGGCCGAACAGGTACGCGAGATGCTGCTGTCCAAGATGGACAACGCACCAGAATCCGAGCGCCAGCTCTACGTGCTCAGCCCCATTTTCTTCCCGATCGACCAGAACTGAACCCGCCGCCCGCCGGCCCACGCACCCTGATCCAGCCACGGTCTCGGCCTGAACGGAACGACCTCGTCAGCATGCCGGGTGACCGACTCGTGGGCGGGCCAGGCGTGGCATTTCACGACCACAATGAACTTAACCTTCGATGGTGGGAGTGGAGGCTTCCAGCCAGATCTCATCGGACGAACTTCGCCAGCTTGGTGGCGGTGTGGAGCAGGTACTCCAGCGGTCCGCGGCGGAAGAAGCGAGACCAGATCCCGGCGAATAGGATGGCCCCGCCGATGAACATCAGCAGCGGCACCCAGGACTCCTGGAAGGGCACCCCGGCGGACGACGACACGACGAAGTGGCCGACGTAGGCCGTCAGGGACATGGTGCCCACGGCGATGACCGGTGTCGCCAGACGGCGCACCCATGACAGGCGGTCCATCGCCACGATCGCGCACAGGATCACGGTGATCGCGACGCCGAGGCTGCCGATGATGTCGAATGTCGTACCGCTGTGCGGCCCGGCCAGCAACAGCGACGAAGCCGACCCATAGGGTTCGAACGACCCGCTGTCGAACGAACCGCTGCCGAACGAACGGCTGCCGGAGGACCCCGACGCGTCTTCCGCGGAGCTCCGCAACGCGTCCGCGCCGGCCAGCAACCTGGACGTGCCGTAGCCGAGCACGATGAGGGCGGGGCCGAACACGGCCAGCCGCCGCCGCACCGAACCGGCGGCCAGGTCGAGGCGGGCCAGTGCCATGCCGGCGACCACGAACGACATCCAGGTGATCGTCGGGTAGAAGCCGGTGAACAGCAGATCCAGTACGCCGACGCCGCAGAGCCGCTCGAGCGGGTCGTAGGCGTTGATGCTCTGCTGGACCGACTCGGTCAGCAGCGAGGACAGGACAAACGCCAGCTGAGGTGCGACAACCGCGAGCACAGCCGCGATGATCGCGAGCGTCCTGGCCCGCAGCCGCACCAAGGGCAGCGCCAACAGGAAGTAGACCCCGTAGAAGTTGAGAATGATCACATCTCCGAAGACCATCGTCAACCCGGTGCCCACCGCCAGCAGGACCACGGCGCGGATCGCGATCCGGGCCTTCGCCTGGCGTCCCGCCAGGCCGGTCTTCGGCTCCCGGCGGCCGGCGAGCAGCGCCAGCGAGAACCCGGCAAGGGTGGCGAACAGGATCGACGAGCGGCCGTCCGCCAGGTACCGGATCCAGCTGGCCACGCCGGACGTGGCCGACAAAGGCGGGCCGATATGCACGACATACATCCCGAACACGGCCAGCGCGCGGGCCAAGTCCACCCCGACCAGCCTCCCCACCGACGGACCAGGATCAACCGGCACGGCTGGCTCGGGCATGGGGCCGAGCGGTGGCGGGGACGGCTCTTGTGCGGGCTTGGTCTGCGTCATGCCAGAGAATGTCGCTAAGCCAGGGACCGGCCGACTATCCGGCAGGTTTCGGCATAATCCCCGCCGACTGGCGGGACCGCCCCCGCCGACCGGTGGAATCCCCCTTCCTCGGCCGTCGCCGGCGTGTTGGTGACCGTGATGGCGACGATCCGACCGCCCGATGACCCGCTGCCCCATCGCGCGTCGATGCGCGCCGTGGCCCGGCACCCGCTCGGTGATCCGCCGGTCATCGAGACCGTGGCCAAATCCGGCACGCGTCTTTCGATCGACTTCGGATACGCGCGGTGGCTGGCGACGCCGTGAGCCGCGGCGTCCGTCCGCGTGGAGGTAAGCCAGTCAGAACAGCACAGTCAGGCATGCAAAGTCCTGTTCCGACGTCAGAGGGCCGTGACCACGGCGGACGACATTGTCGGCACCCGCAGCGTTCAAGGGTTGACCGAGAGCCTCCAGCGGCCAACCGGCAGCGGCGCGACACCATCTGGTGTCGCGCCGCTTGTGGATTCAGCCGCCTGTGGACTCAGGTGGCGGTGCAGGTGAGCGATGGCACGGCGGCGGCGCCACTCCCCGAGCCGATGAAGCCGAACGCCGTGCTGGCACCGGCTCCGAGCGACCCGTTGTAGGAGACGTTCCGCGCGGTCACGCTGGCGCCGCTCGATGTGACGGTGGCGTTCCAGAACTGGCTGACGCTCTGCCCGCTGCTGAACGTCCAGGTGACCGTCCAGCCGCTGATCGACGCGGAGCCGGCCGTGATCCGCACCTCAGCCTGGAAGCCACCGGACCATTGGCTCGTCAGGGAGTACGCCGCCGTACATCCACCCGGCGGCGGTGGCGTCGTGGGTGGCGGAGTCGTGGGTGGCGGAGTTGTGGGCGGTGGCGTCGTAGGCGGCGGAGTTGTGGGTGGCGGCGTCGTAGGCGGTGGCGTCGTGGGAGGTGGAGTGCTGCCGCCGAAGGTGAACGCGTCGAGGTCGAACAGGTAACCCGAACCGCCGGTGAAGACCAGGAACAGGTTCTGTGTACCGGTCGGTGGTGTGACCGTGCCGGTGACGTTGGTCCAGGTCTCCCAGCCACCGGTCGGAGCGACCGTTGCCGTGCCGACCACCGGTCCGCTGGCCGAGCCGGCACGCATGGAGATCGTCCCACCCGAGCCGGCGGAGGCGACCCGCGCGGTGAACGACGTAGCCCCGCTCAGGTTGTAGGGCGTGAACGAGATCCAGTCGCCGTTCTCGATGAACCCGACCGCGCTGCCGCCGTTGGCCGACGGCTTGGTCACGACGGTGGTGCCCTGCTGGCCGTTGTAGTGCTCGGCCTGACGGGTCCGCGGCTGCATGACCACCTGCGGAGAGGTCACCGGCGTGGTCGAGCCGGCCGGCGTGTACTCGGCGGTCAGCACGCCGAAGATGTTCGCGTTGGTGTCGTGCTCACCGTCCTCAGTGGTCTGTATCGTGCCCGAGCACCCGGTGGTGCTGGTTATGTCATGACCGTGGCTGTCGTGCCCAAGGGTGTACTTGACCCTCACGCGGCTACAGTCGACGGTCGGCGCGTTCGCGTCGGTGACCGTTACGTCGAACGGGACGGCGTCACCAGGGCTGAAGAGCCTCCCGTTCCCCGGCAGGTTGAGGACGATTGTCGGCCGGCCCACCCCGATCACCAAGCTCGCCGTCGAACTGCGACCGGTGCTGTCCCGCACCATGAGCGTCGTCGTGAACTCGCCATTGCTGTTGAAGGTGAACGACGGGTTGGCGGCGGTCGAGTCGGTGGTGCCGTCCGTGGTGAAGTCCCACGCGTACGTGATGGCGTCACCGTCCGGGTCGCTGGAGCCGGCCGAGCTGAACTGCACGGTCAGCGGCGCATTCCCGCTCGTCGGGTTCGCGGACGCGGACGCGATCGGCGACCGGCCACCGGAGTTGTACTCGATCCGGTACACCGCCGAGCTGGCGTCACCGCTCCCCCAACCGGTGCCGTAATCGAGCACGTAGAGCGCGCCGTCCGGGCCGAACTCCATGTCCATCACCTGCGTGCCGGTGTAGGCCGGGAACGCGTCGATCGCGCCCACCCCACCAGAGCTCGTCACGGTGGCCGCCTTGATCCACCGCCGCCCGAACTCCCCGAGGAAGATCTTGCCGTTCATCGACGCGGGGAACTTCGCGTCGGACGCGAGCGAAGCGTTGTAGTTGTACACCACCCCGCCCATCGGCGACAGGCCGCCACTACCGAGCGCCGGCGGATTCTGCTCACCGCCGTACGGCAGCCAGCCCCGTTGCGACGGGGGCAGCTGGGTGATCCCGGTGTTGTTGGGCGAGTTGTTGACAGGTCCGCCGGTGCAGTTGAACGCGGCACCTGATGGACCGGACGGGAAGGTGTAGTCGATATACGGCGTGTTGTAGCTCGAGCAGTACGGCCAGCCGTAGAAACCCGGCTGGGTGATCCGCTCGAACGCGACGTGGTTCGCCGGCCCACGGGTCGGGCTGGAGGTGCCGGCATCCGGCCCGTACTCACCGAGGTACACGACGCCAGTCGCCTTGTCCACGGACATCCGGAACGGGTTGCGGAAGCCCATCGCGTAAATCTCGGGCTTCGTGTTCGCCGTACCCTGCGCGAACATGTTGCCGGCCGGGATCGTGTACCCACCACCGGCACTCGGCCGGATCCGCAACACCTTGCCGCGCAGGTCGTTGCTGTTACCGGCTGTGCGCTGGGCATCGTAGGCCGGGTTGCGGTTCGACCGCTCGTCGATCGGCGTGTAGCCGCTGGAGTCGAACGGGTTGGTGTCGTCCCCTGTGGACAGGTAGAGGTTGCCGGCCGCGTCGAAGTCGATGTCACCACCCACGTGGCAGCACATGCCGCGGCTGGTCGGCACCTCCAGGACCGTCACCTCCGACGACGCGCTCAGCGTGAAGTCGGCGTTCACCGTGAAGCGGGACAGGCGGTTGACGCCGTTGAACGGCGCGAACTGCGCCGCCGTACCGGTCGACGGCGCGTCGCCGGACGGGGTGGACAGCCGCGGCGAGTAGTACACGTACACCCACCGGTTGGTGGCGAAGTTGGGGTCTGCCTTGATGCTCTGCAAACCCTCCTCGTCGTGCGTGTACACCGGGATGGTCAGCGCCACCTTGGTGTTGCCGGCCGCGTCCGTGTACCGGACCGTGCCGTCGCGGGAGGTGTGCAGCACGCCGCGGTTGGGCAGCACGGTCAAACCCATCGGCTCGCCCACCTCGGCCACGCCCTTGGCCAGGTTCACCTGGTTGTACCCAGCCTGCGGCGGCTGGCCGGTCGAGCAGTTGCCGGTCCCCTGCGCCGCGTACCGAATACCACCCAGCAGGTGCGTACGGAAGTTCGCCTCGCTGTAGCTCTCGTTCGTGTGACCCATCCCGGTGTACCAGGAGCGGCCGCCATCGTAGCCTCGGCACCACGCGATCGGGTGGTCCCCACCCATCGAACCACCGGTGTACGTGCTCTCGTCCAAAGTGGCCAGAACGTGGGTCTGCGCGCGCGGGTTGGTGCGGTAGTTGTACCACTCGTCGAACCGATTCCACGCGGTCGGCAGCCCTGCGGTCGATGGGTGGGCCGTGTCCTCGATCCGCACCGTGGCGTTCTGGTTCGCCGGGTGGCTGGCGAAGTATGCGCCGACCAGGTTGCCGTACCACGGCCAGTCGTACTCGGTGTCGGACGCCGCATGGATGCCGGCGTAGCCGCCGCCGGCTCGGACATACTGCTCGAACGCCGCCTGCTGGCTGGCGTTGAGCACGTCCCCGGTGGTGGAGAGCCAGATGACCGCCCGGAAGCGGGCCAGGTTGGTGGCGTTGAACTGGGCGGCGTCCTCCGTGGCCTCCACGGTGAAGTTGTTCGCGGCGCCCAACTGCTGGATCGCGGTAATACCCGCTGGGATCGAGTCGTGCCGGAACCCGGCCGTCTTACTGAAGACCAGAACGCTGAAATCTGCTGCGGCGTGGGCCGGGACCGCGGTGAAGCTCACCGCGGCCAAGACCATGGCAATGCAGAGGGCCAATCTTCGAAACATGATCGGTGGTCTCGCTTCCTTTCGTACGAATCAATGCCAAACCGGCCGGCGAGCCCCGACTGGCAGCCGACGGAAGCCGCCGGGGTTGCCGTTCTGCATCACATCCCCAGGGCCACGACCAGCACCGCCGCGGCCGCGACAGGCCCAGCGATGAAGCGCGGCTCAACATCGTGGTTTGCCCTTCCGAGGGTTAAGGGCTAGACCGCCGGGCAGCCTGCACTGACAGTTCCGGCCTGGACCGATCCTGTATCGATTGGCAGACTAAGAGTGCTAATCATCGATGTGTGGGAACGCTCCCCATCGATGCTTGAAAGATTGCCAGATTGTTTTGGATCCTTCAAGAGGGAACCGCCAAACGCATACGCGGAACGCAGGTTTTCTATAGGCGACGTTTGAAAGCTTTCGCGGATAACACTTTTTTCGCGAGAGCGTTATTCAGAACGCGGTTATCGCCAGGTTCAGTAGATCTCCAGTCCGGTGACGGTGCGTAGGACTTCGGGTCCACGGGAACCGCGGGGTCAGGAGTGTCGGGTCCGGTCCCCGATCCAGGCAGCTTCGAGGATCGCGGTCAGGCTGGCGGTGTCGGTCGGGCCTGGATGGTTCTGGATCAAGCGGGTGATGCCGCTGGCCATCTCCGCGAAGCGCGGGAGGTCGGCGCGTGCCACGCCGATGTCCGCCAAGCTGGCAGGGATGCCGATGTCGGCAAGGAGCCCGTCGAGCCAGGTGAGGAACGTATCTGCGGCCTCGGCTTCCGAGGCGTCGGTCACGTCGAGCCCGCACACCCGGGCGAGGATGGTCAACCGGTCGCCGATGGCGTCCCTGGCCGCGTCCAGCGCGTAGGGCAGCAGCAGCCCGACGCCCAGGCCGTGCGGCGTGTGAGTGGCTGCGCCGATGAGGTACTGGAGGGCGTGCGGGGCCGCGTTGCCCGCGTGGGAAAACGCGAGCCCGGCGAGCATGGACCCATAGGACATGTCCGCGCGCGCGTCAGTGTCGCCTCCGTCCCGGACGGCACGGCGCAAGCTGCGGGAGATCCGCTCCGCGGCCAGGAGCGCGTAGTGATCGGTGATCGGGTTGCGGCCGAGGAAGACCCGCTCCACCGGGTCGCGCGGTCCGTGGGTCCGGGGTCGGGCGGTGTAGCTCTCCACCGCGTGACAAAACGCGTCGATGCCGGAGTGGGCGGTGACGGTCGCAGGGCAGGTGTAGGTGAGCTCGGGGTCGACGATGGCGAAGTCGGGCACGATGTAGACGCTGGAGACCCCCACCTTCAGCTCGCGGTCCGGGTCGGTCAACACCGAGACCGGCGTGAGCTCGGAGCCGGTGCCTGACGTCGTCGGGACCGCGACGAGAGGAATCGTCGGCCCCGGCACCTTCGACTCGCCGTAGAAGTCGTGCGGCGCCCCACCGTGGCGCTGGATGACGCCGACGATTTTGGCGAGGTCGATCACGGTGCCACCCCCGATGGCGAGGATCATGTCGGCGTCCACCTCCGTGGCGGCCGAGGCGGCCAGGGCGACATCGGCGAGTGGCACCTCCGGAGTCGCATCGGCGAACACCTCGACGACCTCGACCTTTTCCCGCACGGCGGCCACGATCTCGGCCACGCGAGGCTGCCCTAGAAGAACCCTGTCGGTCACGACGAGGACTCGCGAGCCACACTCTGCCACCACTCGTGGGATGTTCTGCGCGACCCCTTCGCCCACTATCAGCTGGCGTGGTCCGCGGACGGTCTCAAGCATGTCGGTGCCTCTCTGGAACGTCGGCGGCGATCTGCTGGGCGGATGTCCAGGTAGCCTGCGAGACCGGGACGGCGCCGCGTCTGTGGTGAGGCCCGGGTCCCGCCCCACGGGTGGAGGCCGGTCACGGTAGGTCGATCGCCGCGTAGGTGAGGTCGAGGTACTCGAGGATGCCCTCGTGCGACCCCTCCTTGCCGATCCCGGACTGCTTCACGCCTCCGAACGGAGCTGACGGGTCCGAGATCAGGCCACGGTTGATGCCGAGCATCCCCGTCTGTAGCCCCTCAGTGAACCGGAGCGCCCGCTGGAGGTCGCGGGTGAAGATGTAGCCGACCAGGCCATACTCGGTGTCGTTGGCCTTCGCCATCACCTCGTCGTCGGATGTGAACGAGATGATCGGCGCGACCGGGCCGAAGATCTCCGCCTCCAGCATCCGCGCGTCTTCGGGCACGTCGACGAGGACCGTGGGCGGGTAGAAGTGGCCCGGCCCATCCGGACGCTCGCCGCCCACCAAGACACGGGCGCCGCGATCGACCGCGTCGGCGACGAGCTCCTCGATCGTGGTGGCTGAGGCCTCGTCGATCAACGCCCCGACGTCCACGCCGTCGTCGAGACCATGGCCCACTGAAAGCGCGCCCATCCGCTCGGCGAAGCGCGCCGTGAACTCCTCGCGCACCGGCTCCTCGACGTAGATCCGGTTGGCCGCGATGCAGGACTGCCCGATGTTGCGCATCTTGGCCACCATGGCACCGTCGAGCGCGACGTCCATGTCGGCGTCGGCACACACGATCAAGGCCGCGTTGCCGCCCAGTTCCATGGAGGTGCGCAGCACGTTGTCCGCCGCCTGTCGGAGCAGCACGCGCCCGACCTCGGTCGACCCGGTGAACGAGAGCTTGCGGGTCCGGCGGTCGGCGAGCAGGGCTGAGACCACCTCGCCGGCACGCTTCGTTGTCACCACGTTGACCACGCCCGGGGGAACGCCGACCTCCTCCATGACGCGGGCCAGCAACAGCATGGTGAGTGGCGTCTGACCTGCTGGCTTGGTGATCGTCGTGCAGCCCGCCGCCAGCGCAGGAGCGATCTTGCGGGCGCCCATGGCCAACGGAAAGTTCCAGGGCGTCACGAAGACGCACGGTCCGACCGGCTTCGGCGCCGTGAGGATGCGATATCCACCAGCGGGGGCGGTGTTGTAGCGCCCCTCGACGCGCACCGCCTCCTCGGCGAACCAACGGAAGAACTCGGCGCCGTAGGCGACCTCTCCCCGAGCCTCGGCGAGCGGCTTGCCCATCTCGAGCGTTATCAGCCGGGCGACCTCCTCGGATCGCTCGGTCAGCGCCCGGTACGTCGCGGTCAACAACTCCGACCGTTTTCGCGGCGGGGTGGCCGCCCACTGCGCCATCGCCTTGCTCGCCACGTCCAGAGCGGCGAGCCCGTCAACGACGTCGGCGTCCGCCACCTCGGCGATGGTCTTGCCGGTGGCCGGGTCCTCGACGGCAAAGGTGGCTCCGCTGGCGGCGTCGCGCCAGGCGTCGCCAATCCGGAGCCGCCGGTGCTCGGGCGCTAAGACGTTCATCGGGTCACTCATCGCGTCGCTTACCTCCCGGCCTCGGACAGCGCCAGCCCGGTGTCCGCATCGAACAGGTGCGCACGGTCCAGATCGACCGTGACAAGCAGCCGCTCGCCCGGCGTACCGGTGACGGTGGGTCGTGCCTTGACCTTGAGGATCTTCGTCCCCACTCGGACGTCGACCACCGTTCGGTCACCGAGCGGCTCAAGCCCGTAGAGCTCACCCGACAACGACGCGTTCCCACGCTGCTCGACGGAGAGGTCCTCGGCGCGCACGCCGAGCAGCAGCGGACGACCGTCCTCAACCGTGGTCCAACGGGGCCGCGGCAGCGTCCAGCCTTCCGCCCCGACCAGGCGATCTCCCTCGACGTGGCAGGCGAGCAGGCTGATCCGCGGGCTCCCGACGAAGCCCGCGACCCACTGGTTGGCTGGACGCTCGTACACCTCGGTCGGCGTTCCGACCTGTTGCACCTTCCCCTCCTTGAGGACCGCGACCTGGTCGGCCATGGACAGGGCCTCGACCTGGTCGTTGGTCACGTAGACGAAGGTGCCCCCGAGACTCCGGTGGATGCGGGTGAGCTCGGTGCGCATCTCGACGCGGAGCTTGAGATCGAGGTTCGTCAGCGGCTCGTCCATGAGAAACGCGCGCGGGCGACGGACCAGCGCCCGGGCCAGGGCGACACGCTGCATCTCACCGCCCGACAACTGCGCGGGACGACGCTGGAGCAAACGTTCGATGTGCAGCAGGCTCGACACCTGCTCGACGGCGGCGGCGACCTCGCTCGAAGAACAGCGCCGTGCCCGCAGCGGCGAAGCGATGTTCTCGTACGCCGTGTGTCGCGGGTAGAGGGCGTAGCTCTGGAAGACCATGGCCAGGTCGCGTGCGGCCGGGGTGTCACCGGTCGCGTCTCGCTCGTCCAGATGCACCGACCCGGCGTCAAGCTTCTCCAGGCCGGCGATCGCTCGCAGGGTCGTGGTCTTGCCTGCCCCGGAGGGCCCGAGCACGACGAAGAACGCGCCGTCCGGCACGTCCAGCGTCACCCCGTCCAGGGCCTGGACTTCACCGAAGGACTTGCACAGCCCGTGCACTGACACGGTTCCCATCAGGCCACCAGGTCTTCCGTGTGAACGTCGTAGACCGCCGGGGTCCCGCCGCTGTGCCGCAGCCCGACCGATGCGTCAGTGGCGAAACGGACGGTCGGTGGCATCCGGACCCGTACGTCGCGCTGGCCGCCGTGGTCGACCACGTAGATGACCTCGTCGCCCAGCCCCTCCGCTGAGACCACGCGGGCCGGGACTGAACCTTCCGCCCCTGGTTCTGTGACTTCCAGCGCCTCCGGCCGGACGCCCGCCACCAGGGAACGGTCGCGCGGCAGGCCAGGCGGGGGCGTGAGGACCAGTCCGCCCTTGCTGTGCAGCTTCCCGTCGACCACCTCTACCTCGATCAGGTTCATCGGCGGGGAGCCGATGAACTCGGCGCAGAAAAGGCTCGCCGGACGGTCGTAGACCTCCAGCGGCGTGCCGATCTGCTCGACGCGGCCCTTGTTGAGGATGGCGATTCTGTGACCGAGCGACATCGCCTCGACCTGGTCGTGGGTCACGTAGACCATCGTGGTCCCCAACTGCCCCTGCAGGTGCTTGATCTCCGTGCGCATGTCGGCCCTCAGCTCCGCGTCCAGATTGGTCAGAGGTTCGTCCATGAGGAATGCGCGCGGTCGCCGCACCAGGGCGCGAGCAAGCGCGACGCGCTGCTGCTCCCCGCCGGACAGCCGGCGCGGTCGCCGGTCCATGAGCGGACCAAGCCGCATCAGCCGGGCGGCCTCCTCGACCCGCTTGTGCACCTCCGACTTGGGCAGTCCCTCCGCCCGCAGTGGGAACGCCAGGTTGTCGCGGGTCCGCAGATGCGGGTAGAGAGCGTAGAACTGGAACACCATGGCGATGTCGCGCTCGGCGGGCGGCAGGTCGTTGACCAGCGTATCGCCGATACGGATGTCGCCCGTCGTCTGCCTCTCCAGGCCGGCGATGGCCCGCAGCGTGGTCGTCTTGCCGCAACCCGAAGGGCCGAGCATCACGAACAGTTCGCCATCGCCGATGGACAGATCCACATGATCAACCGCGACCGTACCGTCCGGGTAGCGCTTGTGCAGGGCGGTCACCTCGATGCCCGCCATCAGCGTCGCACCGCCCCGAGCGTCACACCGGCGACGAGGTGCCTGCGCACCAGGTAGGCGAAGACGAGCACCGGTACGGCGAACACCACGGAGGAGGCGGCCACGAGACCCCAGTCCACAGTGGTGCCGCCGATGAGGCCGGCGATAGCGGGTGGGGCCGTCCGCACATCGTCGCTGGAGGTGAGGAAGATGGCGAACACGAACTCGTTCCACGAGAAGATGAGTGCGAAGACCGCCGTCGCGGCGATGCCAGGTACGAGCAGGGGAAGGGTGAATTTCCAGAACGCCTGCAAGCGGGTGTAGCCGTCGAGCATGGCGGCATCCTCGTACTCCGCGGGCACCTCGTCGACGAACCCCTTCATCATCCAGATCGTGAACGGGACGTTGAACGCGGTGTAGATGAGGATCAGACCGAGCTGGGTGTCGATGAGCCCGACCTGGCGGTACATGAGGAAGATCGGGATCACGACCACCACGGGCGGCATGAAGCGGGTGGACAGGATGAAGAACAGTTGGTCCTTCTTGGCCTTCAGCGCGAAGCGTGAGTAGGCCCAGGCCGCCGGGACCCCCAGCACGGTGGCCAGCACTGTGGAGACCCCGGCGACCACGACGGAGTTGAGGAACGAGACG
Source organism: Phytohabitans aurantiacus (assembly GCF_027923225.1). Taxonomy (GTDB): domain Bacteria; phylum Actinomycetota; class Actinomycetes; order Mycobacteriales; family Micromonosporaceae; genus Phytohabitans; species Phytohabitans aurantiacus. The sequence goes on along the minus strand of NZ_BSDI01000017.1, from coordinate 98,874 downwards.
GACAAGCCCGAGCGACCACCGCTGGAGGACACGAACACGTCCTTGAAATGGTCCACAGTGACCTTGAAGTCGAAGAACTTGGCCGGGATGGCGTAGACGTCCCGGTTCTCCTTGATGGATGTCTCGACCATCCACAGCACCGGAAAGAGCATGACGACGGCCAGCACCGTCAGCAGCGCGACCTCCAGCACGGCGCGGCCCCGGCCACCAAAGCGGCGCGCGGGTGGCGTGTGATCCCGGACCGGACCGGCGGACACGGCGTCGTCGACGGAAACCGCCATTAGTCCTCCTTGAGCTTGTTCAAGTAGCGCAGGTAGAGCTGCGTGAGGATGATGACGACAAGGACCATGAGGATCCCGTACGCCGAGGCGGTTCCGGTGTTGAAGCCCAGGAACGCGACCTTGTAGACATGGAACGACAACGTCTCTGTGGACACCCCCGGACCTCCGCTGGTGAGGATGTAGACGAGGTCGAACAGCCGGAATGCCTCGATGGCCCGGAACAGTACGGCGATGAGGAGCAGCGGCCACACCAGCGGAAGAGTGATGGTGCGGAACCGGAACCACTCCGACGCCCGGTCGATCGAGGCGGCCTCGTACAGGTACTTGGGGACCGCGGTAAGGCCCGCGAGTGCGATGAGCATGATGAACGGCGTCCATTGCCAGGTGTCGACCACGACCAGGGAAAGCAATGCCGTTCGCCGCTGGGTGAGCCACTCCACCTGCCCCAGGCCGAGCGAGCCGAGCATGCTGTTGACCACGCCGAATTGCGCGTCGAGCATGAATCGCCAGAACAGCCCGACCACGACCGGCGACAGCATCATCGGCACCAGGAACAGAGTGGTCAGCAGCCCTCGCCCGTGCGTGCGCCGTGAGATCAGGTAGGCGATGGTGAAACCCAGCACGGTCTGCAGGGCGACCGCACCGACCACGTAGATCAACGTTGTCAAGGCTCTCTGGTGGACCTGCGACGAGGTCAGGACGGCGGTGTAGTTTCCGAACCCGATCCAACGGGCGGGTCCACCGCGTGTGGCCGAGTAGTCGGTGAAAGACAGGTACAACGCCCACAGCAACGGGAACACCGACATTGACAGCAACAGCAGCATCGCGGGAGAGATGAAGCCCACGGCGAGCCAGCGGTCGCTCACGCGGCGGGACCGACCCGGTGCGGGCGGCGCCACGGGGTCACTCACAGCCCGCCGCCGCCCTTGCGGCCGCTGGAGTCGAGCACCTTCTGCTGCTCCTTGGCGATGTCGTCGAGCGCGTCCTTCGGACTCTTCGCGCCGTTGAGAGCCGCGTTCACGTTGGTGTTCTCGATGTCGACGAGGCGCGCGTACTCGGGCACGTTCCACATGTCCCGCATCCGCGGAACCGAGTCGGCGTACACCTTGTTGAACGGCTGGGCGTTGAGGAACTCGGGCGACTGCAGGGCGTCCGTGCGCGATGGCACGCCGCCGGCCGCGGCCCACTTCTTCTGGATGTCAGCCTGCTCGAACCACTTCAGGAAATTCAGGGCCTCCGCCTGGTTCGCCTCGGCGGCGTAGGCCGATATGTGCATCCCCATGCCGCCGAGAGGCACCAGGTTCGTCTTCTGGCTCGGCAGGGTGGCAAAACCCAGCTTGTCGAGAATCTGCTCCCGCGAGGTGCCGAGCGTCGACTGCTTCGGGTCGAGCAGGCCGCCGCTCGCGGCGATCCATTGGAACGCGATGCATGCCTTGCCTTGGGCGACCGCCGCGTTCACCTCGTCGATGAACCAGTTGCCGGAGCCCTTGGCGGTCAGCGGCTTCATCTTGTTGACCAGGACGTCCATCGCCTCCTGCCCCGCCTGGTCGTTGAGGACGCCGTCGATCTTGCGATCCTTGGAGTTCCAGAGATTGCCGCCGTAGACGCCGTTGACCGTGTTGTAGGTAACGGCCGCGGCGTCAGAGCCGTTGGCCTGGTGGAAAGCCAGCCCGCTGACGCCAGGGTTGTCGGCCTGGCACTTCTCGGCGACCGAAATCATCTCGTCCCAGGTCTGCGGCGGCTTGTCGCCGATCAGATCCTTGCGGTAGATCATCGTCCAGGTGTCGCCGAGCAGCGGCAGGCCGTACAGGCTGGCGTTTTCGTCGCGCTGCCCGGTCTCCGCCTGGGGGAACTGGCCGTAGGCCGCCAGGAGGTACGGGTTGTAGGCCTTGACGTCGATGTTCTGCTTGACGAAGTCGGTGATGTCGAGGATGTTGCCGTTCGTCACGGCCTCGCCGATGTGTTGCGAGTCCAGGATCGCGATGTCGAAGTCGGTCTTGCGCGCGGCGAACTGGGTGAACATCGCGTCGTGCCAGTTCGCGTTCGGCACGGTGTTGACCTTGATGGTGACGTTCGGCCGCTGCTTTTTGTACTCCGCGTTCGCGAAGGCTTCCAGCGCCTGGGCGGGGGGCCACTCGAACCAGATGAAGCTGAGAGTCAGCGGGTCCTGGGTGAGCGTCGGGATGGTCGCCGGCGCCTTGGGGGCGCTCGCCTCCGCGCCGTCGTCCTCGCCGCCGCCGCACGCCGCCACGGTCGCGGCCACCAGCATGGCCGCCGCTAGCCGCACCTTTCGACCGAAAACGGGCAGTCGTCCTATTCGCTGCGCATACCGCATCTTCAAGCCTGCTTTCTGCGTAGGGACTCGGGGGCCTTGCCGCGTGCTTCGCCGAGTGCTGGGTTGTCTCAGGCGTGTTTGCCGGGCTGTCGCGGGAGGCGTCCCGCGACGTCGAGACGTCCTTCGGTCCTCGCGCGGCCTGGTGGCGAACCGAGCAGGACGTCGAGCATGCTCAGGGGGAGCGTTAGGTGATCGAGGTAGGCGCTGGAGGACTGTTCCGCGATGGTTCAGGACGGCTAGCGTCCGTCACGTTTCCTATACGATTCGATTGGGCGTCAGCATGCAGCAGCGTCGCGATCGATGTCAACAGGTTCGCGAAGACGCTAGAAGGGACCTCACCTCACGATGGACGACGAAGCGACGATCGCGCCGGGCCATGGGGCCATGACGGGCGGGATGCCGCCCGGAAGATCTCGCGGCCGGCTCGCCGACGAGGTGTACGACACGCTGCTCGGACAGCTGATGTCGCTACGGATCGAGCCTGGCTCCCGCGTCACGATCGACGTCCTGGCGCGAGAGCTGGGGGTCTCACAGACGCCGATCCGAGACGCTCTGAACCGTATGGAGGCCGAGGGCCTGGTCGTGCGTGTGCCCCATGCTGGTTACCGCATTCCCCCCCAAATCACCCGTCGCCGATTCGAGGACATGCTCGAGGTCCGCCTGCTCCTCGAGCCCGCGGCGGCGCGCAGATCCGCCGAACGCGCAACCTCGGAGCAGGTGGCCGGTCTGCAACGAATGCTGGAGGAGATGGCGGAGCTGGAGGGGGGCACCGGGCTCGTGGCCTATGGCGCCTTCGGGCTACGCGACGCCGCCTTTCACGATCTCATCGCCTTGAGCGCGGAGAACCAGGTCATTCGCGAAGCGCTCGCTCGCCTGCACGCGCACGTACACCTGTTCCGGCTTCTCCACGACACCCAGGTCACCCACTTGGCCATGGCCGAGCACGAGGAGGTTCTGGCCGCGATCGCCGCACGTGACCCCGACGCCGCCGCCTACGCCATGCGTCGGCACATCCTGCTGTCCGGCGAGCGGTTCCGGCGATTGTTCGACGAGGTCAAGGACGCGGATGGAATGCCGGTGAAGGCTTGACGGGCGGCCTGGGCCGAGGAATGCTAACTCAAAATCGGATCGGATCGGATTGGATCAACATCACCCGGCCCTCAGATGCGAGGAGAAGCAGGTGCCCAGAGCGCTGCTCCTGACCGGCGACGCCGCCGAGGAGCTCGACACGATGTACCCCTACTATCGCGTGCAGGAGGGCGGCTGGGACGTTGACGTCTCGTCACGGACGATGCGTGACGTGCAGTTGGTCATCCACGAGTTCGACCCCAACTCCGACGCCTACGTGGAGAAGAACGGCCGAAAGTTGCCGGTCGACGTGACCTGGGCCGAGGTCGAGGTCGAGCGCTATGACGCCCTCATCATCCCCGGAGGACGTGCCCCCGAGTGGATCCGGGTCGACGCCGACGTCAGGCGCATCACCGAGCACTTCTTCGCGCGCGACCTCCCGATCGCGCTGGTGTGCCACGGCGCGCAGGTGCCCGCGGTGTACGGGCTGCTGAAGGGTCGAAAGACGGCGTGCTTCCCCCCGATCACCGGCGACATGGAGAACGCGGGCGCGACGGTCATCGACGCCCCCGACGTCGTCGACGGCAACCTCGTCTCCTGTAGGGGGTGGCCAGACATGCCGCAGTTCGGCAGGGCGATGATGGAGCTCTTCTCGAAGTCGGTCAACTCCGCATCGGCATGAGCACCCCTGACAGGCCCCGGTGACGGCACTTCGGACCCTCACGGTCGACGGCTCCCCCGTACACGTCCTGGAGAGCGGCACCGGGCCCGCGGTGCTGATGCTGCACGGCTCTGGACCCGGCACGACCGGGTCCGGCGCCTGGGCGGCGACGGCGCAGGCGCTGGGCTCGTCCTGGCACATGGTGGCCCCTGACCAGGCGGGGTTCGGCCGTACACCGATCCCGGAGGGCTCCAGGGGTGGGCTCCGGCTGTGGACGGAGCAGGCCGCGGGCCTGATGGATGCTCTCGGTGTCGAGCACTACGCCGTGGTGGGCCACTCCATGGGCGGTGCCGTGGCGCTGGCGTTGGCGGCGGCGCGTCCCCAAAAGGTCACCCGTGTCGTGGCGGTCTCGACGATGGGCGCCCCCGGAGCGCCGCTGTCCGCTGAGCTCGACGCGGTCTGGGCCGCACCCGCCGGCCCGCTCGGGGCACGAGACATGTTGAGTCGCCTCGTCTACGACCAAGCGCTCGTGACCGAGTCGGCCGTCGATGCTCGTGCGACTGCGATGCGAGCGGGCGCGGCCGCATTCGCGTCATTGTTCCCTCCTCCTAGGGCGCGTTGGGCCGACGAGCTCGCCCTCTCGCCGCAAACGCTGGCAGAAGTCCGCGCTCCCGTGTTGCTCGTCCACGGTGCCGAGGATCGAGTCACCCCGATCGGGACGGCAGCCCTGCCCATGCTCGAACACCTGGCCGATGTCCGTCTGTATGCGCTCGGCCGATGCGGGCACGTGCCGGCGATCGAGCACCCGCACGAATTCAGGCGACTCCTGTCGTGCTTCCTGCGCCGGGGACGAGGTTACTGATCGCTGCGGCGGGGACGCCGACAACCAGCTCGCCCTCGTCCACCCGAACCGGATACACCGTCAGTGGCGGCTGCCCGGTCTGGGAGCAGCCGGTCGCCAGATCGAAGGCGTGCTGGTGCAGGGGGCAGATGACCACCTCGGCGTCGGCGATACCGTCGGCGATCGGCCCGCCGGCGTGTGGGCAGATGGCCGAGACCGCCCGCAGTGAGCCGTCGCGCAGCCGGAAGACCGCCACCGTGTCGGCGCCGACCGCGTACGCGCGAGCCTCGCCCACGGGCAGCTCCGCCACGGCGCCGACGCGGTACTCCACCAGGTTCGCTGTCACGCCTGCCCTCCCTCGCGCACGGGTACCCGGGGAAGTGGCAGTAGCGGGAGGGCGGTGCGGAACTGGCCGGGCGTCGCCGGATCCGCACCTTCCTTCCACGGGTCCTTGTAGGCGGCCACCGCCGCGGTCATCCGCTCCTCAAGGCCGGTCGCCAGTCCCTCGCTGTCGTCGACGAGCAACGCGCGAAGCCGGCCGATGCCCACCCGGGGAACGAAGGAGTAGGTGCGCTCCAGCCAGTTGGCGTTCTCGCGGTAGTACTGGAGGAAGCGACCGGTGAGCGTTATCACCTCGTCCGGACTGTCCACCGTGGCCAGTAGGTCGCCCTTGCGGACGTGGGCGCCGGCCGCGCCACCGACATAGATCTCCCACCGCCCGCCGTCGACCGCCACCACACCGAGGTCCTTGACGTACGCCTCGGCGCAGTTGCGGGGGCAGCCGGTCACCGCGAGCTTCATCTTGCCCGGGCTCTCCAGCCCTTGGAACCGGGACTCGATGGCGATGCCGAGCGCGGTGGAGTCGCCGACGCCGAAGCGGCAGAACTCGCTGCCGACGCAGGTTTTCACCGTGCGCATGCTCTTTCCGTACGCGTACCCGGAGGGCATGTCGAGGTCGGCCCACACCTTCGGCAGGTCCTCCTTGCGGATGCCGAGCAGGTCGATGCGCTGCCCGCCGGTGAGCTTGACCATCGGCACCTGGTACTTGTCGGCGACGTCGGCGATCCGGCGCAGCTGGGCGGGTGTGGTGACACCACCCTTCATCTGCGGCACCACCGAGAAGGTCCCGTCGCGCTGGATGTTGGCGTGCACGCGGTCGTTGATGAACCGGGCGCCACGCTCGTCCTGGTACTCCTCGCCCCACATCATCCGCAGCAGCGAGACCAGACCCATCTTGCTCTTGGCATCCTCTCGGCCACCGGCCAACGCGTCGAAGACCGCGGACACGCTCTTGAGGCCCTTCGCGCGGATCGCGGCCATCAGCGCCGGCTTGTCCATGGGTACGCCGGGGACGTACCAGGTGGCGGAGGGATCCTCCTCGACGGCGCCGCCAGCCGCCCACTCCACGATCTGCGCGACGAGGGACTTGCACGAGCCGCAGCCCTTGCCAGCGCGGGTGGCGTCCATCACACCACCGAGCGTCTTGACACCACTGTGGACGGTGGAGACGAGCGCGCCCTTGCTGACACCGTTGCAGTTGCACACCTGTGCGCCGTCGTCGAGTTCGGCGGCAGACTCCTCGGCCGCCGGCCCGCCGAGGTCGAAGAGGAGCCGCACCCGCTCCTCCGGCAGGGGCAGGCCCCGGTCGAACGCCTGCATCAGAAAGCCCACCTTGCTGACGTCACCGAGCAGCGTCGCGCCGATCAGCCGGTCGTCGCGGATGATGACGCTCTTGTAGACGCCGCGCCGCGGCTCGGCGAAGACCACGAACTCGTCGTCGTCGTGCTCCGGGGTCGTGAGGCCCATCGCGGCCACGTCGACACCGGCCACCTTGAGCTTCGTGGCCGTCCGGGAGCCGTGGTACGCCGCGGTGCGGTCGCGCCCGGTGACCTGGTCGGCGAGTACCTTGGCCTGTTCCCACAGCGGGGCAACGAGGCCGTACGTCTGGCCGCGGTGCTGTACGCACTCGCCGACCGCGTAGATGTGCGGTTCGTCGAGCACCCGCATGTGGTCGTCGACGAGGATCGCCCGCTCGACCGGCAGCCCGCTCAGCGCGGCGACCTCCACGTTGGGGCGGATGCCGGCGGCCACCACGACCATGTCGCAGGGGATGGCGCGACCGTCGGCCAGCCGTACCCCCTCGACCCGGTCCTTGCCCACGACGGCGGCGGTGCGCGCGCCGACTTCGACGGTGATGCCGAGGTGTTCGACGCTGCGCCGCAGGATCGTGCCGGCCTGCGCGTCGAGCTGGGCGTTCATCAGCGTGGCCGCCGAGTGCAGGAGGGTGACCTGGACGCCGTACTGCTGCAGCCCGCGCGCCGCCTCCAAGCCGAGCAGGCCGCCGCCGATGACGACCACACGCTCGTGGTCGCGGGCGTAGCGGATCATCGCGCGGGTGTCGTCGATCGTGCGGAACGTGAACACGCCCTGGTGATAGCCGCGCCGGGGATGGTGCATCCCTTCGATGGGTGGCACGTACGGCCGGCTGCCGGTGGCGATGACGAGCGTGTCGTACGGGGTGATCGAGCCGTCGTCGGCGCGCACGACGCGGGCGAACCGGTCGATCCGCTCCACCCGCACGCCGGCCCGGAGCGCGATGCCGTTCTCCTCGTACCAGGGCAGGCTGTTGAGGAAGATGCCGGCCTCGTCCTCCACACCGGACAGCACATTGGACAGCAGGATGCGGTTGTAGTTGCCGTAGGGCTCCTCGCCAAACATCGTGATGGTGAACCGATCCCGGCCACCCCGCTCCAGGATCTCCTCTACGGCACGGGCGCCGGCCATGCCGTTGCCGATGACCACCAGTCGCTCCACTCAGACCTCCACGAGCCCGAGGTCGACCACGACCGCGCCGCTGACGCCGTCCGGCGCGGCCAGGTGCAACTCGACGACGGTGCCGCTGTCGAGGTCCTCGACGACCCGCAGTGGCACGTGCACGTCGCTCTTCGCGCCGATGGGGAAGTACCGCATCGGGGCGCCGTCGCGCATCAGCACGGCGTAGATCAGCTCGCCGGTGGTGTTGCCGCCGCGGAAGTAGACCGGTTGGGTGACCACGCCGTCAGGCACGGTGTACGACAGGGTCGCGTCGATCGGGAAGGGTGACTCGATCCCCTTGCCTTGGAAGGGGAAGACCCCCTGCAGAAACCTCGATGTGGACTGCATGTCAACTGTCCCTTCTGGACGGAGATAGGTGTGTGGGCGGTGGCGTGGCCGGCGAACGGTCGTCGGGCCCGCCGATCCGGCGCATCGCGACGGCGCAGCACTTGAACGCGGGCATCTTCGAGTGGCGGTCGAGCGTCGGGTCGGTCAACGCGTTCGCGCTGGCCGGTCCGCCCCAGTGGAAGGGCACGAAGACCGTGTCCGGCCGGATCGTGTCGGTCAGGTGGGCGCGGAAGACGGCCGTGCCGCGGCGGGTGCGCAGCTCGACCAGGTCCGCGGCGCCGATGCCGAGCCGGCGGGCCAGGTCGGGGTGGATCTCCGCCCTCGGGTCGTCCGCGGTCAGCCGCAGCGAGCGGGACCGGCGGGTCTGGTTGCCGCTCTGGTACTGCTGCATGATGCGGCCGGTGGTGAGCACGTACGGGTACTCCTGGTCCGGCGATTCGGCCGGCTCGTGGTGGTCCACCCGGACGAAGCGAGCCCGACCGTCAGCGGTGGCGAACCGGTCGGTGAAGAGCCGCGGCGTGCCCGGATGGTCGGCTGCCGGGCAGGGCCAGAAGACGCCCCGCTCCGCCTCGATCCGCTCGTACGAGATGCCCGCGTAGTCGGCGATGCCGCCGGCGCTGGCCCGGCGCAGCTCGTCGAAGACGGTGCGCGGGTCGGCGGAGAACCGGCCGGGGGCTTCCAGCCGTTCGGCGAGCGCGGCCAGCAGCGCCAGGTCGTCGAGCACCCCGTCCGGCGGTGCCAGCGCCCGGCGGCGCCGGATCACCCGCCCCTCCAGGTTGGTCATCGTGCCGTCCTCCTCGGCCCACTGCGCGGTGGGCAGCACGACGTCGGCCAGCGCCGCCGTGTCGGACAGGAACATGTCGGAGACGGCCAGGAAGTCCAAAGCGGACAGTCGTGCGACTACCCGGTCGCGATCCGGAGCTGAGACGGCGATGTTGGAGGCGAGCACCAGCAGCGCGCGCACCCCACCAGGGGTGCCGAGCCGGTCGAGCATCTCCACGGCCGAGACGCCCGGGCCGGGCAGGTCTGCCGGATCCACCCCCCAGACGGCCGCGACGTGCGCCCGGGCGGCCGTGTCGTCGATGCGCCGGTAGCCGGGCAGCTGGTCGGCCTTCTGGCCGTGCTCCCGCCCGCCTTGCCCGTTGCCCTGGCCGGTGATCGTCCCGTAGCCGGAGTGCGGCCGTCCCGGCAGCCCCAGCGCGAGGGCCAGGTTGATGTACGCCTGGGCGGTGTCGGTGCCGTTGCTGTGCTGCTCAGCACCGCGCGCGGTGAGAATCATCGCGGACGTCGCCGTCCCCAACAGCTGGACGGTACGGCGCAGCTGCGCTTCTCCCACCCCGGTGACCCGCTCCACCCGGTCGGGCCACCACGCGGCCACCGCCGCGCCCACCGTGTCGAAGCCGCTGGTGCGGCCGTCCACATAGGTCTTGTCCACATAGCCTTCGCGGATCGCGATGTGCAGCAGCCCGTTGGCCAGCGCGAGGTCGGTGCCGGGCGTCGGCTGCAGGTGCACAGTGCCGCCCCGCGCGGTCGCGGTACGGCGCGGGTCCACCACGATGTGCGCCGCTCCACGGGCCCGCCCGGCGTCGAAGTACTGCATCGCCGGCGGCAGCGTGTCGGCCGGGTTGCTGCCCACCAGCAACACCACGTCGGCCTCGGCGATGTCGGCCAGCGGGAAGGGAAGTCCCCGGTCGATGCCGAAAGCCCGGTTGGCCGCCGTCGCCGCCGAGGACATGCAGAACCGGCCGTTGTAGTCAATATGTGGCGTCCGCAGCGCCACCCGCGCGAACTTGCCCAGCTGGTACGCCTTCTCGTTGGTCAGCCCGCCGCCGCCGAAGCAGCCCACCGCCGCCGCCCCGTACTCCCGCTGCGCCCGCCGGATCGCGGCGACGACGCGGTCGAGCGCCTCATCCCAACTCGCCGGTCGCAGCGGGCCGGACCGATCGTCGCGGACCAGGGGCGTGGTCAGGCGGTCCGGGTGGTCCAGCAGCTCCGGCGCGCTCCAACCCTTGGCGCACAGGCCACCCCGGTTGGTCGGAAACTCGGTCGGCTCGATGACCGGAGCGCGCGACGGCTCGACCCGCATCCGCACGCCACACTGCAGCGAGCAGTACGGGCAATGGGTCTCGATCGTCGCGCCCACATCGTGACGATCGCGACCGCACGTTACCCCCGTGTGCCGCCGTCGTTACACCACAGTCGCCAAGTGCTACCAAAGGGTCGGTTCATAGGGAAGCGTGCCTGTCTCCTGATGACGGGCCAGACCGGAGAGGCCACGCCCGCCTCGGCCATGGCGAGGCCGCAGGCCAGTGTGCCTGCGGCCCCGCTCGGGTGTAGGGGTCAGGACGGGTCGCCGTACTGCAGGCCGCGTCCGTTCGTGCCGATGTAGACGCGGCCGTAGGTGTCGGGGTCGCCGGTGATGACGCCGGAGCCGCTGATGCTGCCCCATTGGTGGGCGTCGTCGTTGACGCGGAGCCAGGTGGCGCCCTTGTCGGTGGAGCGGAAGACGCCGGTGGCGTCTTTTACGGTGCCGATCAGGTACAGGGCTTGATAGGAGGCGCCTGGTGCGGCTTTGCCGAAGCCGAGGGCGGAGGCGGTCTGCACGGTGGTGAGTGTGGTGAAGGTGCGGCCGCCGTCGGTGGAGTGCAGCAGTCCCCTGGCGCTGCCGGCGATCCACAGGTCCCCGGCGATGCCGGGAACGGCGGTGAGCCGGCCGGTCGGCAGGTTGGTGGCGCGGGCGGTGAAGCTCGCGCCGCCGTCGGTACTGGCGTAGAGGGTGCCGCCGGCCAGTGAGTAGAAGGTGTTGGCCGTGGAGCGGTCGGCGACGACCACGGCGTCGGTGCCCAGCCCGCTGACCTTTGACCAGCTTGCTCCCTTGTCGGTGGAGCGATGCGGGGCCTGACCGGTTTGGGTCCAGACGATGGTGGAGCCGTCCGCCGCGAGCGCGACCTGGCCGGTGTCGGCGCTGGCCACGGGTTCTGCTGTGAAGCCGTGCCAGCTGGTGCCGCCGTCGGTGGAGTAGGCGCCGTCCTGCGCGCCGCCACGGCCGACGCGGACCATCGTCGCGGGGTTGGACTGGGCGAAGTCGATGCTGGTGCTGTTGCCCATCACCGGGTTCCGCAGATGTTGGGCGGGCAGGTCGGTCAGGGAGTCGTGCCGGAAACCGCCCTGGTCGCCCATGGCGGTGATGACGTGGGCGCCGCCGGGAGGGGCGATCACGTCCAGCAGCGCGGTCTCCTCCAGCCCGCGGGCGCCGACGGTCCAGTGGCTGGTGCCGCCGGTGTCGGTGGCGGCGGCGTCTTTGCTGCGCCAGATGCCGTTGCCGGTTCCGTACAACACGTGGCCGGAGTCGAAAGGATCGATGGCCAGGACGGTCATCCAGTGCCCGGTTCCGGTGCCGACGTAGGGAGCGATGGCGGCGTCCCGCACCGATTTCGCGGCCAGCGCCTTCCAGGTCGTGCCTCCGTCGGTGGTCCGGTAGATCTCGTCCTCGGGCCACCAGCGGTCGAGGGTGGTGACCATCACCGTGGACGGCTTCCGCGGGTCGACGGCCAGACCGGAGAACCCGTAGCTGCCCTGGGACGGGGAGATGTTCTTCCACGCCCCGCCGGCCGGCGTGTACTTCCACACCGAACCCGCCGTCACGCCGTTGGGTCCGACGACGTTGGTGTACGTCAGGTACAGCGAGCCGTCACCGGAGAGCACGCCGTGCTGCGGCATCTGGCCGCTGGGCTGCCCGGAGACGGCCTGCCAGGTGCTGCCGCCGTCGGTGGAGCGGTACAGGGAGGTGGACGTGTCGGCGACGCCGACATAAACCGTCTTGCTCCCGGCCGGACCGTACGTGACGAAGGAGATGCCCGCGCCGCTGCTGGCCCCGTCCTTGACAGGGAACGAGGAGACCTGGCTCCATGTCGCGCCGTAGTCGGTGCTGCGCCACAGGCCGTTCTTGCGGGTGCCCAGCAGCAGGGTGCCGTGGGTCGCGGGGTTGATCGCCAGCCGTTCACCCGCCCCGCGGCCGTCCTCGTTGGCGCCCAGCTTGAAGGGCAGATTGGTGCGCTGGAAGGTGCGGCCCCGGTCGGTGGAGCGCAGGATCGCGCCGTTGCCGGCCCACTCGTTGGTGTAGGTGCCCGCCCCGAGGTAGAGCCGGTTGGGCTCGACGGGGTCGGTGGCCACCGAATCGATGCCCAACAGGTTCCAGTCCTTCTCGCCGGCCCAGTCGGTCAGCGGGATCCACTGCTCGGCCGCGACGTCCCAGCGGTAGGCGCCGCCCATGTCGGTGCGCGCGTACAGCAGGCTCTTCTCCCCCGGGTTGAACACCAGCCCGGTGACGTAACCGCCGCCCACCACCTGGGCGTTGTTCCACACATACGGTCCGGTCGGGGTCTTGGGCTCCGTCGTGCCGGTCCCGGCCGTCGGGGCGGCGGTCGTCGGGGTGGCGGCCGTCGGTGTCTGGGCCGTTGGTGTCTGGGCCAGTTTCACCAGCTTCCACCGCTGGTTGGTGCCGCCGTGGCTGGGCCACTGGATGACTGCCACGCCGTCGGCCGTGGAGTCTCCGTACACGTCCAGGACCTGGCCGCTCCTGCGGGAGGTGAAGGTGACGGCGTCGGAACCGCGCGCATCGTCGATCCGCCACTGCTGGGAGGTGGAGGAGTTGTCGGTCTGCTGCTCGGCGGCGGCCGCCTGGGCGGTCGAGTCGCCCGCTATACCCAGCACCTTGCCGCTGTTGCGGCTCACCAACTCGAAGTAGCCGTCCCCCGTGGATCGCAGCTTCCACTGCTGGTTGGCGGTGTTCTGGTCGGTCCACTGCTGGATACGGGCACCGTCGGCGGTGGAGAAGGCGTTGACGTCCAGCGCCTTGCCGCTGCGCACGGAAATCAACCGGTAGTAGGCACCGCCGTCGATCGTCGCGGCCTGCGAGTCGTCCTTAACGAACAGGACATACGGCACGACGAGGGCGGGTAGGCCGAGCAGCAGACCGGTAGCGATCCAACGACGGCGGTGACGCCCGCGGCGCCCGCCGGCCGTGGGCTTCGTCTTGGCACGGTGTTCCCGGTGCATCCCGTTCATTCACCAGCCTCCGCTGTGGCGAACTGTTCCCCTGAGTACATCTGTATCGACCTTTCACGCCACTACCTCGGCATCTCGATGCCCTCTGATGTAGGAGATGCACCCGGGCAGGCAACATCGCAGAAACTCCACAAAATGATGTTGAGGATCTTCCCGTGGTGTTCGGTTGGTCGAGGGCCGAGCGTGAGCGACGACCCTGTCGACCTACGGGTCAGTCCTCCCAGGACGACCGCGTCGTGCGGGCCGGCACGTCGGTTCGAGCCGTCGACGGAGCCACCGACGTCGAGGCCGAAAGTGGGGACCTCGATGGGCAGGGGCGTTGGTCATGTAGTTCTCCAGGGGAGAACCGTTCGCGGTTTCCGCGATCAGGGCTGCTGGAAGTTGCGAGTGGTCCATATCCGCTGGGCCAGGTAGTCCTTGACCCGGTTGATGTACCCCTCGGCGGCGTCGGTGTGCCAGCGCCCGGAGAAGTGCACGCCCATGCAGCCCCACGCATCCCCCGCCTTGTACTGGGATCCGCGCTCGACCGTGTTGAGCCAGGTCATCTTGCCCTCGAAGCAGCTGCGCCAGACGGCGTACCCGTAATCGAGGTTCATGGCCGTGGACTTCTCGACGCCCGGGAACGCCGACGTGTTGTAGGGGTAGCGGACCTGCATCATCCCGAAGCTTTCCGGGCACTTGCCCGGGGTGCCGTCCACCCCGAGACCGTGGTCGGCCGGACAGCGCGAGGCGTCGGTGCCCCAGTCGCCCTTGTTGCTCATATGCCACCAGCTCTCGATAGCGGCCTGCGCCTTGACCATGTCCTCGTCGACACCCCACTTGCAGGCCGTCCAGCGCAGGATCTGTTCGGTGGTGCCGGTGAACCTGCCGTCGACGCGGGTCAGCGGGGCGCTGGCGCCCGGCACGGTGTGCCCCATGGTCTTGTTGGCCGTGGCGTTGGCCGCCTTGTTCTCGCGGATAGCTTTGGCTCGCACCACGGTGGCGCACTGTGCACCCGATGGCAGCTTGGCGCCGGGCGGCAGCAACCGGAACCGGCCGGAAGGCAACGCCGTCGGCGACGCGGTGGGTTTCGGGCTGGCCGGCGAGGAGGATGGCGACGTGGCCGCGCTCGGGCTGGCGGTCGGTCGCGCCGACCCCGGAACCGCAGACGCCGTCGGCACGGTGAACGACGTCGATGCCGTGGCCGCCGGCGGCGCCTCGAACGCCCCGGCCCCGTACGCCGCGGCCGTGCCACCGCCGAGCACCACCGTGGCGGCCACCGCAGCCACCGCCGGCTTCGCGGACAGCGCCGATCCGAGCTTGGCCAACCAACCAGACAAATGGCCGCTACCGGCATGAGTCAACGCCTCGGTGGCAGCCTGCAACGCGGGCAGGCTGAACACTACCGGCAGCGGGACCAGGGACAACCCGACCAGCAGCCGGTCGGCCGGCACGAGATCGGTCCAACCATCGGCACAGCTGTCGCACTCGCGGGTATGACGGGCGAACCGCTTGCGCCACAACGTCGAGGGCAGGCCGTCCCATCCGCGAGCCAGATGGGCAAGCTGTCCGCACCGCGGCGATGCGCGCAGCGCCCGCACGATCGCGCGGGCCGCGTCCAACTGCTGCCTCATCCGCTGTACCCGCACGGTCGCCTGGTGTGGTGTCAGTTCCAGTGCGACCGCCAGCTCCGTGCGGGTCAGCTCACCGACGGCCTCCAGCCACCACAGGGACAGCAGGTGACGGTCGTCGTCGTCGAGCCACCGGGTCGCCTCGGCGACCTCCCGGCGCTGGCCCTGCAGGCCGAGCTTGGCGATGGTCAGGTCCACGAAGTCGGCCCCGGGGTCGGTGACGTCCACGTCCAGATTGGCGCGCGGCACCGAACGGCTGTTGGTCCGCCAACGCCCGCGCATCTGCTGGATCGCGATCGTCACCAGCCATGGCCGGAACCGTTGCGGGTCGCGCAGGCTGGGCAGCCCGCGCACCGCCTGCAGCATGGTCTCCTGCACGACATCGTCGACATCCGGGTGCCCGCTCATCGCGCGGCCGACGATGTTGTAAACCAACGGCAGACATCCCGCTACAAGGTCATCTAAGACCCGCTGGTCCCCGGCGATTGCCGCGTCCACGATCGCCGGATCGAACCTGACCTCTTGGTACATCTGTATCAACCTTTCGCGCCGGCGCCGTCGGCATCTCGTTGCTCCCTGACATAGGAGATGCATCCGGGCGGGCAGCATCGCAGAAATTCCGCTGGAAGGTCAGCGGATCATGCGGGTGGTCTACGCGGAGCCAGACCGTAGCAGGTAATCCCATGTCTCGAAAACCCCTGCGACCTGGGCGAGAGCCGACCAGCAGCCGTCGTCAAGGAAACGCCTTGTGAAAGGCATGTTTCCCGGCCGCGTCTAGACGCGGGCTGCTGGACCGACCATAAAGACATCCCATGACGCGACGGCGGACCGCAACGGCGTCGCGTGGCCGGGGCGCGTTATTCAGGCGCTGCGGTAGGCAGCGGCCGAGCGGGTACGGGCGTGGAGACCACGATGGAGGTGGTGGTCTGTCCGAGGAGGAGGAACCGGTCGAGGATTTCTTCGAGTTCGCCGATGGACGGTGCGTGAATCTTGAGGAGGAAGCAGTCCTCTCCGGTGATCCGATAGCACTCGACGACCTGCGCCGTTTCGCGTGCGGCCCGAGCGATCGCGGGAAGCTGGCCGGGGCCTGGCCGGATGCGTAGCAGAGCGGCTACCGGCATGTTGAGCGCGGCGGGGTCGATGTCCATCCGATACCCGACGATCACGCCTGTGGTCTCCAGCCGCTGTACCCGTTCCGTGACCGCCGGCGCGGACATGCCGACGCGGCGGGCCAGCTCCGACATCGACATGCGCGGATTGGCCTGCAACTCGGACAACACACGCATGTTGACGGCGTCCAGGAGCCTCGCCCGGCCGTCCAAGGAATTTGCACCTTCTGGCCTTGACTCTCTAGGCAAATCACGCCTCCAGCCTTCAGTTTGCCCTTCACGGTCCGCTCCCCGCTTTGGAAGATACTCGGGTGAAAGAACCGGCGGCGGCAGGCGGGCGAAGCTCGTCGGCGAGCCCGTCCGGCTTTCCGGCCGGGCTGGCGGCGCCGGCGTTCATCGCGGTCAGTGCCGTCTTCCACTACCTCGGCCCGGCGTGCGCCGTGCTGCTGTTCGCCCGGCTGGATGTGTTCGGGGTTACCTGGCTCAGGATCACCAGCGCAGCCCTGGTGTTCGCGGTGTGGCGCCGCCCATGGCGCCTGCTGCGACGGTTGACCGCCACGCAACACCGGGTCCTACTGGCGCTGGGCGTGGTGCTGGCGGCGATGAACACGACGTTCTACCTGGCGATCGCCCGGCTACCACTGGCCACGGTCGGCTCGATCGAGTTCCTCGGTGTCATCGTCCTGGCCGCCGCCGGGCTCAGAAGCGCGCGTAACACACTCGCGCTTGGGCTCGCGGTGGCCGGCGTGTTTACGCTCACCGACATCCGGCTGGCGGGCGCGCCACTCGGGTTCGGGTTCGCCTTCGCGAACTGCGCGCTGTTCATGCTCTACGTGACCCTCGGCCACCGGGTCGCCAACACCGGACCGCGCGACGGCTCCCGGTGGGACGGCGTCGACCAGCTCGGTGTTGCCATGCTGATAGCGGCGATCGTGACCACGCCGCTATGCCTGTCCGGCGCGGCGCCCGCCTTCGACCACCCCGACTGGCTGCTGGCCGGTGTCGCGGTAGGCGTCTGCTCCTCGGTCATCCCGTACGTGACCGACCAACTCGCCATGGCCCGGCTGCGCCGCGCGACATTCGCGTTGATGCTGAGCATCCTGCCGGCCTCCGCCACGGTCATCGGCCTGCTCCTACTCGCCCAACCGCCGACGGTCCATGACCTGCTCGGCGTGGCTCTGGTTACCGCCGCGGTCGCGATCCACCAACAGCCGTCCATCAACACCGATCGAGAGGAAACACAATGCGGTACGTCCGGCTCGGCTCGTCCGGTCTGAAGGTGTCACGCATAGGCCTGGGCATGATGAGCTTCGGCAATCCAGCCGCCGAGCCGTGGTTTCTGTCCGAAGACGCCGCCGAACCGATCGTCCGGCACGCCGTCGACGCCGGCGTGACCTTCTTCGACACCGCCGACATGTACTCCGGCGGCGTGAGCGAACAGGTCACCGGGCGGTTGCTCGACAAACTGTTCGCCCGGCGCAGCGACTACGTGCTCGCGACCAAACTCTTCTTCCCGATGGGGCCGGGTCCCAACGACCGCGGCCTGTCCCGCAAACACATCATGGACTCCGTCGACGCCTCGCTACGGCGGCTGGGCACCGACTACATCGACCTTTACCAGATCCACCGGTGGGATCCCGAGACACCGATCGAGGAGACCATGGCGGCACTGCACGACGTCGTCCGGGCGGGAAAGGTGCGCTACCTCGGCGCGTCACTGATGTATACCTGGCAGTTCGCGAAGGCCCAGTACACCGCACAAGCGGGCGGCTGGACCCGATTCGCCTCGATGCAGACCCACTACAACCTCGCCTACCGCGAGGAGGAGAGGGAGATGATCCCCTTCTGCGCCGACCAGGGCGTCGGCGTCCTGCCGTACAGCCCCCTGGCCCGAGGGCTGCTCGCCGGCGGTCCACGCGACACACCTCGCGCGATCGCCGAACGGGCCGACGGATCGCAGCGCGTCGACGACAACGACACCGACATCATCGACGCGTTGCGCACGGTCGCCGCCAGACACACCAGGCCGCCCGCCCAGATCGCGCTGGCCTGGCTGCTGGGCAAGACACCGGTGAGCGCGCCCATCATCGGCGTGACCAGACCCCACCACCTCGACGACGCCCTCGCCGCCGTCGACCTGACCCTCAGCAACGAGGACACAGCTACGCTGGAAGCCTCGTATCGCCCTCGCGCACCGTACGGCCACTCACAGCCCACCACGACGACGCGGCGAGATCCTCGCTCTGACAGAACTCGATCATGAAGCGACGGGAGAGCCACCCTCATTATGTGGCCTGCCGCCGAGCGAGTTCCCTTGTGGACAGTCCCGCCGCGAGGAAGAGCGCGGCGAGCACGACCCACCCGACCCGGCCGTGCTCGATGGCGGTGGCGGTGACGACCAGCGGCGCGAGCATCGACCCAAGGGCTGCGCCGGTCTGGCTGACCCCCTGGTATGCGCCGGCGTTGTCCGGGTCGGCGAGCTCGAAGGCCAGCGTCCAGCTGCCGGCCTCGGAGACGACCTCGGCGAGGCTGTGCGCCACGGTCGCGAGCGCCAGCACCACCACGACCATCGCGACGCCGCCGTAGGTGGCCGCCGCGTACAACCCGCAGGCGACGGCCAGCAACGCACCGGCTCCGGCCACGGACCGCCCGGCCGCCGGGAGGTCGCGGGCGCCACGCGCCGCCCAGACCTGGAGCAGAGACACGATCACGGTGTTGAGGGCCAGCAGAACCGCGACGGTGACCGCCGGCGCCGTCGTCCATCCGGCGATCCACAAGGGTACGCCCACCGTCAGCATGCCGAACTGCATGGTCATCACCGCGTTCAGCGCGGTGGCGGCGAGATAGGTGCGGTCGCTCAGCGGGGAGCGGCGTCGATGCGTCACCCGCGGCGGGCCGGACGGGCCGGGCGTGGTGACCCGGCGCACGGACAGCGCCGAGACGAACAGCAGCGCCGCCGTCGACGCCATCGCCAGCAGGTACGCCGGCCTCGTGCCGATCGCCAGAACCACCGCCGCCAGGGCCGTACCGGCGCCGATGAAGCAGTTCATGACCACGCGGAGGCGGGCGCGCACCTCGACCCGTTCCGGTCCGGTGAAGCTCTGGGCGATCATCGTGTTCAGCGCCGTACGCTGCATGGCCTGCTGGCCCACCGCCGCGCACGCGACACCGACGAAGGTGGTCGGTGAGCTCACGACGAGGTACGCGAGCAGCGCCAGCCCTTGCCCGGCGGTGCTGAACAGCAGGACCCGCCGGGCGCCGACCAGGCCGGCCAGGTAGCCCGCGCCCAGCGACGCGGCGACCGCCGCGGCGCCGGCGATCGTGAGCCCGAAACCGACAGTGGTCGGGGTGAGCCCGGCGACCCGGGTGAAGAACAGCACGCTGACGCTGAAGAACACACCCCTGGACAGGGCGGATGACATGGTCGACCAGGTCAGCGCCCGGGCAACCGGGTCGTCCGGCAGCAGCGTGCGCCGCACGGTGGAACGGCTCGCGACAATAAGCACGCCCACAGTTCTCGCAGGAGACCGCGCCAGGCCACCAACGATGTAGCGTTACTCTTCATGGTCCGGTACGAGCTGGTCGGCATGGACCTGGCCGACGTGCGGTTCGCGGTATCCCCGCTCAACGAACTCGTGCTGTCACTGCGCGCCTGGCGCGACCCCGGCCGCTTTCCGCTGCACCTGCGCTGGCTGCACGCCCTGGACGAGACGCGCGCCGACCTCGACGAGGCCACGCTCTCCGCGCTGACCAACGACCGGCTGTGGACCCCCGACTTCCTCAACCCACGCCCGTACTCGCCGCTGACCCGCATCGACGACGAGCTGGCCCGGCTGGCCCGGACCGAGCCGGCGACCGTGCGCGGCGACCTGCGCGCCGTACACGGCGCCGGCCCGCTCCCCCGGCCACTGCGCGGATCCGCACCCCGGGTGCTCACCCGCGTCGTCGACGCGCTCACCGGCTACTGGCAGCGCTGCTTCGAGCCGCACTGGCCACGGATGCGGGCGCTACTCGAAGGCGACGTCACGTACCGCGGACGGCAAATCGCCCAGCGCGGGCTCGCGGCGATGTTCGCCGACCTGTCACCCACGGTGCGGCTGGTCGACAACGTGGTCGAGGTGCGCCTGCGCTCCAAACTGGACTACGCCCGCCCGACCACCGGCGGGCTGACCCTCGTGCCCACCCTGTGGACCACCAACGCGTCGACGCCCATCTCGGCCGCCGAGCCACCGATGATCCTGTACGCCGCCCGCGGCCTCGCCACCCTGTGGGAACCCCAGCCGCTGCCCGCGCCCGACGCCCTCGCCGCGATCATCGGCGCCACGCGCGCCGGCCTACTCGTCCACCTCGAGACACCCGCCTCCTCCACCGAACTGGCCGCACGCCTCGGCGTCACCACCACGGCCGTCAACCAACACCTGCGCGCCCTACGCGACGGCGGACTCCTGGTCAGCGCCCGACACGGCCGCTCGGTGCTCTACCGCCGCTCCGCCCTCGCCGACCAACTGGTGGCCCCCAGACCAGGCCAACCGAGACGAGGTCGGTGATCGCGCCCTCGTCTGCTGGGCGGCAAGACGCCGGCCGTACCCGCGGTGCGACGATGGCCGAATGCGGGTCGTGTCGCTGGTGCCGTCGCTGACCGAGGCGGTAGCCGCCAGTGTGCCGGAGGTGCTGGTCGGGGCGACCGACTACTGCACGCATCCGGCCGGACTGGACGTGGCACGGGTGGGCGGGAGCAAGTACCCCGATCTCGATCGGGTGCGGGCGCTGCGGCCCGATCTGGTGCTGCTGAACATGGAGGAGAACCGGGTCGAGGACGCGGACGCGCTGCGGGCGGCGGGGATCGGTGTGCACGTCACCTTTCCGCGGACCGTCGAGGAGGCGATGACCGAGCTGGCGCACATGCTGGCCGTGCTTGGCGCGGCCGGCGAACCGGGCTGGCTGACCGAGGCCCGGCGTGCGTGGGCCGCCGTCAGGCCCGGCCCGCCGCGCCGGGCGGTGGTGCCGGTGTGGCGCAAGCCGTGGGTGGTGGTCGGCGGCGGCACGTTCGCGACCGACATGCTGCGGCGGCTCGGCGTGACCAACCTGTACGCCGACCACCCCGACCGATACCCGCGGCCCACCCTCCATGAAATCCGCGACCGGCGGCCGGAGCTGGTGGTGCTGCCCGACGAGCCCTACCTTTTCACCGCGGACGACGGCCCGGAATCGTTCCCGGGCATACCCTGCGCGCTTGTCTCTGGACGGCACCTCACCTGGTACGGCCCTTCGCTGGCCGAGGCCCCCGCGCTGCTGACCGCCCAGCTGAAGGTCTAAGCACCTGGCCGGAAGTTTCGTCCGTAACTCGCCGGAGTTGATCTAAGTCCACATAGGAAGACCTCGTCGGGGTTGGATCGAGTTACCACACAACAACCCAGCCCGACGAGGTCTTCGCCAGTATGCGCCCCGCGCACGTATACAGCCCCACGAGGCTCGCCACCGGGCGGTCGGTGGCTATGTCCACGGCGACCAGGAAGTCGTCCCTCGTCATGCCTTTGTCTCCGAGCGCCCCGGTGTGATGGCAAGGGCGGCGACAGCGGTGACGGCGGCAACGATCGCGCCGGTGGTGAAGCCGCGGGTGAAGCCCTCGGCGCTGGTGCCGGCGATGCTGACGGCGGCCATGCTCGACACGACGGCTGCGCCCAGTGAGGCGCCGAACTCGTGGAAGGTGCTGACGATTCCGGAGGCCAGGCCGGCCTCGTGCGCCGCCACCTGCCCGAGCGCGGTGGCGGACGCCACCACGAACAGCGCCCCGGTACCGGCCGCACCGACGGTCATACCGATGACCATGGCAGCGGCTCCGTCCCAGAGTGCCGGAACGGCCAGGCCGGCGCCGGCGATGACGAGCCCGATCACTGCCAGCGTCCGCGGTCCGGTGCGTCCGATGAGGCGCCCAGCGGTGTTGGCGCCGAGCATGGTGGACAGCGCGATCGGAAGGAAGAGCAGCCCGGTGGTCAGCGCACCGTAGCCGTGATGCTCCTGTAGCGCGAACGTGCCGAGGAAGAACATCATGATCATGAGTGCGGTGGCGACCAGGATCAGCAGGGTGCCGGCCGCCACGGGCCTGCGGGTCAGCAGTCGTACATTCATCAGCGGGCTCACGGCGAGGCGCTGACGCGCCACGAAGGCGACGTAGAGCAGGGCCGATACCAGCAGCAGCCCGGCGGTGGTCCCGGTGACCCATCCGTGATCACCGGCCCGGATCAGCGCGTAGATCAGGGTCGCGGTCGCGGTGGTCACCAGCGCGGCGCCGGGAACGTCGAGGCGTGCTCCGGTCGTGGTTGCCGGTTGCGCCGGCAGGTATGAGCGGAGCGCCAACAGCAGGGCAAGACCGACCGGGACGTTGATGTAGAAGATCCATGCCCAGCCAGGTCCGGCGGTCAGGAGCCCGCCGAGCAGGACGCCGAGGGCGGCGCCGCTGCCGCCCAGCGCTGACCAGATGCCGAGCGCACGGTTGCGTTCGTCGCCGTCGAAGATCGTGACGATCAGCGACAGCGCCGCCGGGGACAACATCGCGGCAGCCGTCCCCTGGACCACCCGACCGGCGAGCAACATGGATCCGGAGGTGCTCAAGCCAGCGGTCAGCGACGCCGCTGCGAACAGCAGCAGGCCGGCCAGGACGAGCCGGCGGGCACCGAACAGGTCGGCGGCGCGGCCACCGAGCAGCAGCAGTCCGCCGAACGCGAGGGTGTATCCGCTGACCACCCAGGTGAGGGTTTCCCGTCGCAGGTCGAGGTCTGCGCCCATGTGTGGCAAGGCGATCGCGACGACGGTGACGTCGAGGATGAGCATGAGTTGCGCGACGCCGACCAGCCCCAGGATTCGCCAGCGTCGTGGATCGGGGGTGTTGGTCGAGGTGGATGCGGTCATGGACTCGGACACGATGGTCGCCTCCTGAGTTAAGTCGTACAGGGTGAGTACAAGTTATGCTCGGGTACTGTAACTCGTACAGGACCTGCTTGACTTAAGGACGTCGCATGGCTCACACCGCAGCGAAGCCGGCCCGCAGGGCGGACGCGCGGCACAACGCAGAAAAGATCGTGCAGGCGGCCGTCGCCTGCCTCGGCCGGAACGCCGAGGCGAGCATGAACGACATCGCGCGCGAGGCGGGCGTCGGCAGGATGACCCTGTACGGGCACTTCCCATCCCGCGAAGCCCTCGTCGAAGCCGCGTTGATCCGGCTCCTGGCCCAGGGCGACGAGGTTCTGGAAGCCGTCGACCTGAGCGGCGATCCGCGCGACGTGCTGCGGGCCCTCATGGAGTCCGGCTGGCTGTTGATCGCCCAGGCGGCCTCGGTCCTGCAGGCGGCGCAGGCGGCCCTGCCACCCAACCGGGTGCAGGAGTTGCACGCCAAACCGGAGCAGCGCGTTCATGACCTGATCCGGCGCGGCCAGGTCGACGGCGTCTTCCGCGCCGACATTCCGGCCGACCTCATGGCCAGCGTCCTGCACCACATCCTGCACGGCGTAGCAGGCGACGTCGCGACCGGACGCCTCGACCCGACCGACGCGCCGCGCTTCGTCGCCCAGATGGCCTTGGCCGTTTGCGCGATACCGCCGACCCACGCCGGGCTGCCGGCCGCCCAGTGAGCTGGTCGACGCCACTGCTCGGCTTCGCGGCCGGCGCGCTCATCTCCACCGCCACCACCCCGGTCGGTGTATCGGGGGCGGTGTTCCTGCTGCCGGTGCAGCTATCCGTGCTGGCCGTTCCCAGCCCGGCGGTCACCCCCACCAACCTGTTGTTCAACGTCGTCGCCGGACCCGGCGCGCTGCTGCGCTACCGCCGCCACGGCACCCTCGCTGGACCGCTGACCAGGCTGCTGCTGGCCGGCACCCTGCCTGGCGTCGTGGCCGGCGCCGCCATCCGGGTGTTCGCCGTACCCGGGCCACGAGCGTTCCGTCTCATCGTCGCCGCACTCCTTCTCCCGCTGGGCGTCTGGCTGTGCTTGCGGGCGTTACGGCCAGCACGGCGCGCCAGGCAGGTCGGCAACCGCGACTGGCCGTCGTCGTTCGGAGGTCCGGCCGGGCCGTCCCCGCGTGCCGTCACCGGCCTTGCCCTGCTCGTCGGCGTCATCGGCGGCATCTATGGCATTGGTGGCGGGTCGATCCTCGGCCCCATCCTGGTCGGCCTTGGCATGTCGGTCGCCCGCGTCGCCCCGGCCGCGCTGGCCTCGACGTTCGTCACCTCCATCGCCGGCGCCCTCACCTACTGGCTTCTCGCGCTTGCCGTGCCGGGCTCCGTCGCACCGACCTGGACGGTCGGCCTCGCCTGCGGACTCGGCGGACTGCTCGGCGGGTACGCCGGTGCCCGCCTCCAGCCGCACCTGCCCGAGCGGGGCCTGCGGCTGCTTCTCGGCGCGCTTGCCAGCGCCCTGGCCGTGTTCTACCTGCACCAGGCCACTGCCTAGCCAAGAAGATCATCCGCGTGCATCTAGTATGGTTGTATAGTCGAACTATCCGGTTGTATGGTCGAACCATGCAGAGCGGTGAACTGGACGCGGCGCAGGAAGCCCTGATGCGGTTCGTGCGCAACTTCGGCCTCCATCAACCCGACCGCACCCCGTGTGGGCAGCCGCTGCCGGTCTCCGAGGCACATGCCATGGTGGAGATTGCCCGGGATGGGCAGATCCGTCAGGTAGAACTGGCCCGTCGGTTGCGGTTGGAGAAGAGCACCGTCAGCCGCCTGGTCACCAACCTGGTCAGCCGGGGCTGGGTACACCGGGAGGCCGCCGACGGAGATGGCCGCGGCGTCCTGCTGGTGCTCACCGAAGCCGGCACCACCGCGGCAGCCCGGCAGGCCGAAGCCCGCCGCGACCGGCTCACCCACCTCCTTGACCGCATCCCAGCCGACCAACGCGGCGCCGTGGTAAGCGCGCTGCAGACCCTTGCGGAGGCCGCAGTTGAACCGTCCTGACCGCCCTTATACCGGTCGAGTCCTCCTTCTGCTGGCCGCCGCTGCCGCCGCCCTCAGCAGCTGCACCAACGACGCCTCGACGGCGACTCCGCCGAGCTCCAGCCGACAGGCCGAAGTCGCCGAACGGGGCGCGTCCGTCATGCCGTTCGACCTAGACCGCACCACCCACCAGTTCACCAAGACCGACACCGGCGGCGTGCAGACCGTCGTCGCCGACAACCCACAGGACACTGCTCAGATCACCCTCATCCGGCAACACCTGACCGCTGAGGTCGACCGCTTCCGGAAAGGCGACTTCACCGACCCCGCCCG
Organism: Phytohabitans aurantiacus; assembly: GCF_027923225.1. Lineage (GTDB taxonomy): Bacteria > Actinomycetota > Actinomycetes > Mycobacteriales > Micromonosporaceae > Phytohabitans > Phytohabitans aurantiacus. The sequence continues at coordinate 73,476 of NZ_BSDI01000017.1, read as the reverse complement.
CATCCACGGCAACCAGATGCCCGGCCTGGAAGCGCTCCGTACACACGGGGGCCGAATCACCATCGACTACGAAAACACCCCCGAGGGCGCACGCGTCACCTACACCACCACCGACCCCGAACTCCGCAACGCCCTGCACCACTGGTTCGACGCCCAAGTCAGCGACCACGGCTCGCACGCCACGCGCTAAACACCGGCCCACGATGGCGATCAGCGGACTTGGCGCTACCGCTCTCCGACCACGGGCCGGGCACCTACGAGGCCACGTTCGTCGCGTCGGACGCCGGGATCTACACCGCCCGAGTTCGGGCTGAGGGCGTCAGAACCTACGGCTCGTACTTCACCCGAGAGCCATCCGCACGGCCGGGCCATGCACTATCAAGGGCAGGTGTCCCTGGAGATCGTCTCATGACTCCCGGGACACCCGTGTCAAGGATCAGCCGAGCGTGGCGAGCAGTTCCCGGCACGCCTGCTCGCAACGCCGGCACGCCTCCGCGCATACCCGGCAGTGATCGTGCATCGAGGCGTGGCGCGCGCACTCGTCGCCGCACGACTTGCACGCCGTCGCACACGCCTCCAGCACTACGCGGGTAAGGGCCGCATCGTAGCCGGTGTGCCTCGACAGCACTCGCCCTGTGGCGTCGCAGACGTCCGCACAGTCGAGGTTCTCCCGCACGCACTTGACCAGCTCCGCCACATTGCTTTCGCTCAGGCAAGCGTCCGCACAGGCCGTGCACGCCTGCGAACACGTGAAGCACTCTTCGATACAGCGGGCGAGCGCCTGCTTGTCCACGCGCCCGAGGTCCGCCGGGTAGGTCTCCAACATCGCGGTTGCCTGTGTCATCACGACCTCCTCGCACCAATAAGAGTTCAACCGTCGGCAAACCCCGCTGGTTGGGTGCTACGCACACGCCGAGACACGACGATTGACGCATACCCCTGGGGGGTATAGGCTCGGGAGTTAAGGAGGCGATTGAGATGGATCACGGCCACCGTGAGCACGCTACGGCCCCGGCCGTCAACCCACAGCACGACCACGAGGGGCAGCACGACCACCCGCAGGCCGCGGCCCACGGCGGGCACGACAAGCACGCCGGCCATGACCCCGAGATGTTCCGGCGCAAGTTCTGGCTGAGCCTGGTTCTGACCGTGCCGGTCGTGATCACGAGCCACATGGTGATGGACTGGTTCGGGTACACGTTGGACTTCCCCGGCATCGACTGGGTAGGCCCGGTCCTGGGCTCCGTGGTGTTCTTTTACGGCGGCTGGCCGTTCCTGGTCGGCGGCGTCCGCGAGGTGCGCGACCGCGCGCCCGGCATGATGCTGCTGATCTCGATGGCGATCACCGTCGCCTACGTCGCGTCCCTGGCCACCGCGCTGGACCTGTTCGACCTGGACTTCTGGTGGGAGCTGGCGGCGCTGGTCACCATCATGCTGCTGGGCCACTGGCAGGAGATGAAGGCCATCGGCCAGGCACAGGGCGCCCTCGCGGCACTCGCCGCGTTGCTACCCGACGACGCCGAACGCGTCACCGACGGCGGAGTCGAGCGCGTACAGGTCACCGACCTCGGCGTCGGCGACACCGTCCTGGTCCGCCCCGGCGGGCGCGTCCCGGCCGACGGACGCATCGTGGACGGCAGCGCCGAACTCGACGAATCCATGATCACCGGCGAGTCGCGGCCGGTGCCGCGCGGCACCGGTGACAAGGTCGTCGCCGGTACGGTCGCCACCGACTCGGCGATCCGGGTACGCATCGAAGCCATCGGTGAGGACACCGCGCTTGCCGGCATCCAACGCCTGGTCGCGCAGGCTCAGGCGTCCGGCAGTCGGGCGCAGGTGCTCGCCGATCGGTTCGCGGCGCTGCTGTTCTACGTCGCGCTCGGGGCCGCGTTGGTGACGTTCGGCGCCTGGTGGGCGGCCGGCAACCTCGACGACTCCGTCGTCCGCACCGTCACCGTGCTGGTGATCGCCTGCCCGCACGCCCTCGGCCTCGCCATTCCACTGGTGATCGCGATCTCCACCGCGGTCTCGGCGAAAGCCGGCATCCTGGTCAAGGACCGCCTCGCTCTGGAGCGGATGCGCACCGTCGACGCGGTGCTGTTCGACAAGACCGGCACCCTGACAAAGGGAAAGCACACCGTAACCGGGATCGCCGCTGCCAACGGCGGCAACGACGAGGACGTGCTTTCGCTGGCGGCCGGGGTCGAGGCCGACAGCGAGCATCCTCTGGCCCGCGCGATCGTCGCGGCGGCGGACAAGCCGGCCCAGGCGAAGGATTTCCGGTCGCTGACCGGTCGCGGGGTGCAGGCCACGATCAACGGCAGCGAGTACGCCGTCGGCGGTCCAACCCTGCTGCGCGAGCTCGGGGTGGAGCCGCCGGCTGAACTGCGGACGGCGGCCGACGACTGGGCCAAGCGCGGCGCGGCCGTGCTGCACCTGATCCGTCTCGACGGCGATCGTCCGGCGGTGCTCGGCGCCTTCGCGCTGGAAGACGAAGTACGCCCGGAGGCCCGCCAGGCGATCGAAGAGCTGCGCCGCAACGGGGTACGCACCATCGCCATGATCACCGGCGACTCCCGAGCGGTGGCCGACGCGGTCGCCGCCGACCTGGGCATCGACGAGGTGTTCGCCGAGGTACTGCCCGCCGACAAGGACCAGAAGGTGGCCGAACTACAGTCTCGTGGGCTGCGGGTGGCGATGGTCGGCGACGGCGTCAACGACGCCCCCGCACTGGCCCGCGCCGACGTCGGCATCGCCATCGGGGCCGGCACGGACGTGGCCATCGAATCCGCCGGCGTGGTGCTCGCCTCGTCGGACCCCCGCGCGGTCACCGGCGTGATCCGGCTGTCCAAAGCGGCATACCGCAAAATGATCCAGAACCTGGGCTGGGCGGCCGGCTACAACGTGATCGCGATCCCGCTCGCGGCGGGCGTGCTGGCGTGGGCCGGGTTCACCCTCAGCCCCGCCATCGGCGCGGTACTGATGTCGGCCTCCACCATCGTGGTCGCCCTCAACGCTCAGCTGCTGCGGAGGGTCAACCTGGCCGCGCCACCGCAGTAAGACTCTGGCGCACTCAAGGTATTACGGCTTCGACCGACCAAAAGACAGCAGATGCACGGGCGCCCTGAGCCAGCATGGCTCAGGGCGTCTGGAGCACGCAGGCTCAGGATGCCGCCGGGACCACAGTGGACGATGCGTCGGAACTCTCCACGGTCGGGACGGCCGGTCCCTGAAATGAAGTCCAACCCACCTCACGGGCACCGGCCGCCAGTTGCTCCGGCGTCAGCTCGCCACCGTTCGAGCGCGCCGAATGCACATGGCAGTCACCCCGATACCAGCCACGCCCCCGACCGACGACCCGCCTCGCCCTGCCGTCATCCGTATCCACCCCGGCAGCGTATCCACCAGCGCGGACGACGGCTCACAAGATCCAAACAAGACAGACCCAAGAAGCCGGGCGGCGGGCGCTGGCCCGCCGCCCGGTCAGGACCGCGCTACAGGCGGTCGACGACGCCTTGCAGCTTGGCGACCTCGTCCGTCTGGGTCTTCTCGATGGTGGCCGCGAGCGACTTCGCCTCGATGTTGGCGCCGTTCTTCTGCTCGTCCTTGGCCATCTGGATCGCGCCGTCGTGGTGGGCGATCATCATCTGCGCGAACATCCGGTCGAACTCGGTGCCCTTGGCCGCCTCGAGCTTGGCCATGTCGTCGTCCAACATCATGCCCGGCATCGAACTCATGCCCGGCATGTCGTGCCCACCGTCGGGCGCCGCGGTCGACTGACCCCATGCGGTCAGCCAGCCGGTCATGGTCTTGATCTCCGGATCCTGCGCGGCCTTGACCTGCGTGGCCAACTGCTTGACCTCCGGGTCGGCGGCACGCGTCTCGGCGAGCGTCGCCATCTCCACTGCCTGCTGGTGGTGCGGGATCATCATCTGGGCGAACTGCACGTCGGCGTCGTTGAACGTCCCGTTCGACGTTGCGGCGGCGGTCGGCGAGCTGGCGCCGCCGTGGTTCATGCCGCCCGGGTCATCTCCGTCGCCACCGCACCCGGCGGCGAGCGCGATGGTTGCGAGCGACGCGGCACTGGTCAGCAGGAGCCGGCGCAGCGTGATAACGCGTGTCATGTGTGTGTGGTGCCTTCCTGGTCGGTTCACGGCGGAAAGGACGTGCGACAGGGGCCGGTGACGGCCACAGGGGGCGTCACCGGTTGTCGTCCTATACGCGAAGCACCGACAGGTGGGCGATGACGAGTCCGACCGGCGAGGTGCGCGGCGGCCCTCGACCGCTCGATCGGAGCGCCGCGACCGCGAGGCGCGGCGCGCGGCTGGTCCGGCGGGCACGCCGGGCGAGGGCGGCGATCAGCGCGGCGAGCGCGAGCCCGGCCAGGATCGCCATGCAGACCGATGACGGGTCGAGGCCGACGTCGGCGCCGCGAAGCGCCATCTGGCCAGCGGTGAGGGCCGCCATAGCGGCATGACTCGCGAGGCGGAGCGGCGGCGCCTGCACGGCTTCGCCGTGCGTCTGGCGGGTTGTGTCGGCGGGCGCGTGACCGCCGTGGCCACCGCTCGGGTGGCCGAGCGTGTGCATGCCGGCGATGCCGACAGCGAGCATGACGACCAGCAGCAGCCGCTGCACCGCACGCTGTGTCGCCATGTCACTCACCGCCTCTCGCCGAAAGACCGGCGCCTACGACCTCACTCTACTATGGGCGATAGGAGACGCGCGTTCACTGATGAACCCGGCGGAGCCGGGTGGTCACCACAGCGGCGGCCCGGCGGCAAGCACCGGCACGACGGGGGCGCTGAGAAGGATCGCGAGTGGCAGTACCGGCAGCGCCATCAACGCCGCCGCGGCGGCCAGCTGGGTATACCGCGGCAGCGGTGGTGGTGGGTCCATCAGCCGGCGCATGCGCTGCAGGGCATCTCCGCCGTCGGCGGCGAGGGCGCCGGGCGCGGCTGCTGGTGTGGCAAGGGCGACCAGCGCCCGAGCGAGGGCCAGGCGGGAATGATGCCGGCAGGCGTCGTCGTCGGCGCAGATCTCCACCAGGCGACGGACCTGTCGGTCTGCCTGTGCGAACACGGTGACCTTCGGGAAGGCGTCGTGCAGCAGACCCGAGAAGGTCAAGATGAGATGATGCCGGCCACGTGCGTGGGCGCGCTCATGGGCGAGTACCGCCGCCAACCCGTCTTGATCGAGCCGCGACAGCGCGCCGGTGGTGACCACGATCTGTTCGCCTCGGCCCGGGACCAGGTAGACGGCCGGGTCCGGGTGCTCGATCACGGTGGCGTCCATGTCAGGGCGGTGCTTGCCCGCCAACCGGATCTGGCGGCTATGGCGGCGGCGCAGCCCGACGACCCGCACCAGCCGCGCGCCAGCCCACGTCATCCGTGCCAACGCGGCGACGAGCACGGTGAGGCCGATCCAACTCATCAGCTGCGCAGCTCGACCATGCGCGCCGCTGAGTGCGTCGAGGCAGAGTCGCCAGACCATGCACACCGCATCGTTGGCCTCGTGCCACGGCATCGTCATGGCCAGCGCGGCGCCGAAGGCGCTCAGCACGAGCGTCGCCGCGGCCGCTTCCCAGGCCAGTACGCCCAGCCGAGGCGCCCGCACCGCCCAGGTGGCGCGGGCCAGGACCGCCGGCACTACGGCGGCCACCGCAGCCGATAGGCCGAGCAGTAACAGCAGCGTCATCGACCGCTGATCCTGCGCTCGAACTCGCTCAACGCGGCACGCAACGCGACCGCCTCCTCCAGCGACATCTTCCCTACGAAGGCCAGCAGAGCCTGCTGCCGGTCGCCGCTGACATCCAGCGCCTCGCGCATGAGCATCGCCCCGTACTGCTCACGGCTCGCTACCGGCTCGTACCGATGCGCCCGGCCAGCGGGCTCCCGCCGCAGCCACCCCTTCTTGAACAGGTTATCCGTGACCGTCAGCACGGTCGTGTAGGCGAGCTGCCGCTGCTTGGCCAGGTCTGTGTGCACCTCGCGGACCGTCGCGGGCTCGCCATGCTCCCACAGCCAATCCATGACGCTCGACTCGAGCTCGCCGAACCCGCGCACCGCGCCCTCCCTGGCCACCCTCGCTCCTATCGGTGATCGTACTCACGGTGGGCCAGCCCGGGTAACCGTGCTTGCAACAACGGGCCGTAGTACGAGCAGCCGCGTCCACCTACTATCGTGCTTAGGTGTGGAAGCGATCGCGCTTCTGTCAAGGAGGTCGCATGGACGTCCAGCCCCTCGCGACTCGCCCGCGGGCCGGGGACGGGCCGCTATCGCGGCCAAGCGGTATGCGCCGCTACAGCCCGCTTGCGGCCGTGTTCAGGGCGGCGGGCGGAGCGCCGCGGTGACGGTGGCCGCCACGGTGTGACCGGCCTCGCGGGGGTCGAGCCGGCCGGCGTTGACCTCCTCGGCGGCGGCGTGCAGCAACGCGTAGTACGTGGTGATGAGCCAGTCGGCGGGAAGGTCGGTGCGGATGTCGCCGTCGGCCCGGCCACGCGCCAGCAACGCCCGGACCCGGTCCAATGCCTGGTCGTGGTGGGCGCGCATGCGTTCGGTGCCGAGGTGGCGCATCCCGGCGGCCATGAGCTGCCGGTGCTGGTTGAGGATCTGCCACGACGAGGTCGCCAGTCGCGCGAGGGCCTGCGGCGCCGGACCGCTTTCCAGATCGACCGCGTCCAGCGCGCGGCTGGTGTGCGCGATGGCATGCGCCACGGTTGCGTCGACCAACGCCTCCCTGGTCGGGAAGTGCCCGTACAGCGTGACCCTCCCGACCCCCGCAGCGCGAGCGATCTCGGCCACGTTGACCTCGGGGCTGGTGCTCAGGCTCGCGAGGGCCGCGTCGAGGATGGCGGCGATGCTGCGGCGGGCGTCCGCCCGCCGCCGCGTGGCGGCCGGTCCTGCCGCCACCGCCTGGTGTCGCTCTGGTGCCATGACCGTCAGGGTACGGCGCGTCAGTGGGCGAAGACCGGACCCTCGGCCGCTGGTGGCCTGCCAGCGGGCAGCAACGCCGCGAGCGCGACCCCGGCGGCGCCGGAGGCGGCGGCGCAGGCCCAGAACGCGTCGGTGAACCCGCCGATCGCCCCGGAGGCGCCACCGTCGATGCTGGCACCGGCGATGGCGGAGACCACCGCCACGCCCAGGGCCGCGCCCAACTCGTGCGCGGTGTTGATCGCACCGGACGCCATGCCCGCGTGATGCGCGTCGACCCGACTCAACGCCGTCGTCGTGGCGGTGACGAACCCGGCACCCAAGCCGACAGCTACCAGCACGAAGCCGGGCAGCACCCCGCCCCACGCCCCGACACGCCCGTCCACCTGCGACAGTAGGACGTACCCGACCGCGGCTACGCCGAAGCCGGCGACGGCTACTGGCCGCGCCCCGACGCGGCCGACGAACCGCCCAGCGAGGTGGGCGCCGATCCCGGTGGCCACCGCGACCGGCAGGAACAGCAGCCCGGTCTCCAGCGCGGTCAAGCCGAGCAGATGCTGCAGCAGCAGGGAGCTGAGGAAGAACCCGGAGATCAGCAGCCCAGAGGCGGTCAACATCGTGACGATCCCGGCCGCCATGGGACGCTGGGCGAGCAGGTCCAGGCGCACCAGCGGCGCCCGCATCCGCCGCTCGGCGACCACAAACAGCACGTACAAGGCCGCGGCGGCCGCGAGCGCGAGCAGCCAGCCGTCCTCGCCCGCGCGGACCAACCCGTAGATGAGGGCCGCGGTGGCGGCGGTGACCAGTACTGCTCCGGGGATGTCCATTCGGCCCGCCTGCCTTGGCGTGGCTGGCACGACGACCGGCACGAGTACGGCCACGACGACTCCGACGGGCACGTTGACGTAGAACACCCACTGCCATCCTGGACCGGAGGTCAGCAGCCCGCCGACGAGGACGCCCGCAGCCGCACCGGCACCGCCCAGCGCCGCCCACACGCCGAGCGCCCGGTGGCGCTCCGCGCCGTGAAAAGTCGTCGTAATGATCGACAGCGCGGCCGGAGACAACAGCGCCGCGCCAACGCCCTGGCCCGCCCGCGCGCCAACGAGGACCGAGGCGTCGCCGGCCAAACCCGCCCCCAGCGAGGCGATTGTGAAGACCAACAATCCGGCGAGGAACATCCGCCGTCGGCCCAGCAGGTCGGCCAGCCGGCCGCCGAACAGCATCAGTCCCCCGAAACACAGCGTGTACGCGGTCACGACCCAGGTCAGCGCGGACCGGTCCAAGCGCAGATCGGCAGCCAAGTCGGGCAGCGCCACGTTCACCACCGTGACGTCCAGGATCACCATGAACTGGGCCAGGCACAGCAGCGCCAGGGCCCGCCAGCGGCGGGCATCCGGTGGCGACATCACGGGTACGGCACGCGTATCAGCCATCATCGTTCCCCCTAATTCGAACATCTCTGTTCGAGTTAAGCTAGCATAACTCGAACAGTCGTGTTCACGTTCTTGGAGGAAGTCATGACCGAGCGCACCGCGATCGTGATCGGCGGCGGCATCGGTGGTCTTAGCGCCGCCCGCGCGCTGCAACGCGGCGGCTGGACGGTGGCCGTCTACGACCAGGCACCAGCTTTCCGGCCCGTCGGCGCCGGCATCGGCATCGCGCCCAACGCGGTCAAGGCGCTGCGCTGGCTCGGTCTGGCCGCGCCGGTACGCGAAAGTGGCATCCGGCAAGCCGGTCTGGAGATCAGGCTCAGCTCAGGACAGCAGGTCGCGCACCTGCCGGCCACCGACATCGAGGGCCGGTTCGGCGACCCGTTCATCACCATGCACCGCGCCGAACTGCATCGGATCCTGCTCGACTCCGTCGACGGCGTCCGGCTGAGCACCCACCACACAGCGGTCGACATCACGACCGACGCCCACGCCGCCACGGTCACCTTCGACACCCCCACCGGGCCACGCACCGCCAGCGCGGACCTGGTGGTCGCCGCCGACGGCATACACAGCCGCCTGCGCGGCGCCCTGTTCCCCGACTACCCCGGCCCCACGTACGCCGGCTACACGGTGTGGCGCGGAATCGTCCCAGCCGAGGCCGCGGCCACTATCGGCGTCGAGCCGACACTCGTCGAATCCTGGGGACGAGCCGCGCGGTTCGGCGTCGCGGTCATCAACGACGGACAGGTGTACTGGTTCGCCTGCGAAAGCATGGCCGAACACGCCGCGCCGAACCACGACCTCGACGAGCTGACCACCCGTTTCGGCCAATGGCACACCCCGATACCGCAACTGCTGGCCGCCACACCGCCCGACACGCTGCTCCGGCACGACGTCTACTACCTCCAGACACCGCTGCCCAGCTTCACCCACGGCCGGGTCGCGCTGCTCGGCGACGCCGCCCACGCCGTCACCCCCGACATCGGCCAAGGCGCCTGCCTCGCCATCGAAGACGCCGTGGTACTGGCCACCGCCCTTGCCAGCAGCGGTATCGGGAAGGCGCTGCACACCTACGACACCACACGCCGACCCCGCACCCAAGGATTCGCGCGGACCTCCGGCAAGCTCGCACGGGTCCTACAAACCAGCAACCCCGCGGCGGTCCGCCTGCGCGACCTGATGACCCGCGCGCTACCCACACCGCTGTTCGCCCGGTTCGCCGCCAGCGCCTTCTCCTGGACCCCTCCCCCACCGGCATGACGACGTCGGCGCCTCGATACTCGCGGGCCTGTTGCGGCGCACCGAGCAACGCGTAGGCCCACGCCTCGTTCGCGTGCGGGACAGCAACCGATACCCGGCAGCCACCATCCTGCGCGCCAGCGCCCGCGCGGTGAACTCCGCCTCGCGGCGGATCTCACGAAGACGGGCACCTAGCGCCTCCTGGGCCCCTGCCGGGCCGCGCTAGAGACCTTTTTGGGTCAAGTTCAGGATCCGGTTTTGAGCTACCGCGATGCCCGTCGCGGTCCATGCCCGTTGCTCCCGCGGCCTCACCCTCCGCGACTACACAACCAGTTCAACGGCCCGGCACAGCCGCCGACTGTGGATCGTGGCGATGATCGAAGCCGATCATGAGTAATGTCCGGCGGCGGGGGCCGTGTAGCCGGCTGACTGTAACGAGAAGAGATCTGCGTACAAACCGCCTGCGGCCACGAGCTGGCCGTGGGTGCCGGACTCTACGAGGGCGCCCTTTTCCAGGACGTAGATGCGGTCGGCGTGCACGACGTTGGCCAGCCGGTGGGTGATCAGGATGGTGGTCTGCCGGCCCTGGCGGCCGCGGATGGCTTGGAAGAGTGTGTCTTCTGCGCGTGGGTCGAGGGCAGAGGACGGCTCGTCCATGATGAGCAGTTCAGCGTCGCTGTAGAAGCCTCGAGCGGCGGTGATCCGCTGCCATTGGCCGCCGGACAGGTCTTGACCGTCTTTGAATGTGCGGTCGAGCAGCGTGTCGTACCCCTGAGGCAGTTCGTGGATCATGTCGTGGGCAGCGGCCAGGCTGGCGGCGGCCTCGATCCGCCCGCGGTCGGGTTCGGCGTCGATCTCGCCGGTGGCGATGTTGGTGGCCGCGGTGAACGGCCACTTGTGGTGTTCCTGCAGCACCACGGCGATCTTCCGGTGCAGTGCGTCGCGATCCCACTCCCGCAGTGGACGGCCGTTCCACCAGATGCTGCCGCCTGTGGGGGTACGCAACCCGGCGATGATCGCCGCAAGGGTGGACTTGCCGGAGCCGTTTTCGCCGACAAGCGCCACCGTTTCGCCGGCGCGGATGGTCAGGGTGACGTCGTGCACCGCGGGGGTGTCCCGATCCGGGTAACTCAGGCTGACCTCGCGAACTGACAGTTCCCGGAGCTCGTCGGGGCGCGCCGTGCCGGCTTGGTCGGCTGGGGGGAGGTAGGTGTCGGCGCGGTGCAGGAAGTTGACGTACTCGTTGAAGAACTGGCCGTTGGCGAAGACCCGGTCGACCTGGAAGGTCACCAGCGTGAGCGAGCGCTGCGCGGCCTGCACCGCGACCACGCAGGTCGCCGCCGCGGCAAGAGGGATCTGTCCTTTCAACAGCAGCGCCCCGAGCAGCGCGTACACCCCAGCGAGGGCGGCCCCGCTGACCAGCGCGCCGAGGCTGGTGGTCGTGGTGACCCGCCGGGCGAGGCGCAGCTCGATCTTGGTGTGCGCGTCCATCACCCGGTCGTACTGGTCCAGCAGGAAGCCGCGCAGCCGGTAGGAGCGCAACTCCGGCGCCGAGATCCGCTCGGCCATCAGGCGCTGAAGCACCCACAGCCGGCGGCGGCGCGCCGACCCGGCGAGGTAGGTCTTGAACTTCTCGTGCCCGGCCCGCAGCGCCGCGTACGCGTTGGGCACCGTGGCCACCAGCAGCGCGACCAACAGCAGCGGATGGATCACCACCACGGCGACGGTGACCGCGAGCAGGCTCACCACCCCGGCCAGCAGGTTGAACACCTCCTGCACGAGCACGATCGCCGATTCGGTACCTCGGGAGGCGCGCTCCATGTCATCGGCGAAGGCGTCCTCGTCGAACGCCTCCAGCCGCACCGCCGACGTGGTCTCGAACAGGCGGCGCTCGACGTCCCGGTTCACCTGCGGGGTCAGGCCGTTCAACGCGTAGCCGGTGACGATGCCCAACCCGCCGCGCACAGCGGTTGCCGCGGCCAGCAGGGCCAGCGCTGGCAACGCCGCGCGTACCCGATCAGGTGTCGGGCCACCGGCGAACAACTCGACCAGCACCCGCTGGGTGGCCAGCAACCCGAACGTCGCCATCGCCCCCGCCACCAGCGTCGAGACCGCAACGGTCGCAGTACGCGCACGGTCGGCACGCCAACCGATCCGGACCGCCTCAACCACCAGGCGAGGCAGCTGCGCGAACACCCCCAACAAGCCGGCGTCGACGCGGACCCGCATGCCGTGCTCCCACCACATCGGCCGCAGCTCGGGCAACGCCGGCTGTGACGCGGCGCCGTCCGCCCGCTGCGGGATGCTGCCGTGTTGACGGGTTTCCTCGGTAGCGCTGCTCACCCGATCGGTCCCTTCTACCCGGCGGCATTGTCATCATGGTCGGTGACACGGATTCGGCGGTCCAGCCCGGCAAGCACCGAACACCCGACAGCCGACTATGCCCATGCCGCATGCGTCGGCGCACGGGACGTCAGCCGTTCGGGTATCGCCGGACGTTCACCGACCGGGCGGGTCCACGATGGACCCCAGCCGTCACCTGCGGCGACATCCAGCTGGATTTGCCGCAACAGGCTGATCACTCCCACTGGTATCGCCGCCACAGAAGCAAAGAAAGACGCGAGCTACCGCGACGTTCGCCGCGCTCCATGCGCACGGCGAACGCCGCGGTCCCTTCGGCGGGTCGTGACCCTCCACAAAGGAGCTACGACCGTCAGGTGCGGTGGCCGAGCTGTGCCCACAGTCGACGCTCCTCGGGCGTCGGCGGCACGTGCCGGGCCAGCCGCTCCGGTGACGCGGGCGGCGGCTCGTCGACGCGCCGCGGAGGCAGTTCGTGGCAGACGCCGAGGTGGGCCGCGCCGACATACGAGCAGCCGACGAAGAACGCCCGCGCGATCATCCGTAACCACCGCATCCCCATACCGTGCCGTCCGGTTCTCGCGTGGCGCTTGAGCGCCGCTGAAGTCACCGGGAGCCGCTCGACCGGCTTTCGAGGCACCGGCGGGATCATCGCTGGCGTCGTGGCACGTACTCGCGGGAGGTCCTCATGGCGCCAGAGCACACCGCGCTGATCACCGGAGCCAACCGGGGGCTCGGCCGCGCCGTCGCGGCGGAGCTGCTCGGCCGGGGCGTGCGCGTGGTGGTCACGGCCCGCTGCGGCGACGACGCCGCCCGCACCGCCGGCGAGCTGGGCGGCGGTACGCGGGCGCACGCCCTGGACGTCACGGATCCGGAGAGCGTGCGGGCGGCGCTGGAGTCCGTCGGACCGGTGGACATCCTGGTCTCCAACGCCGGCGTCCTGCTCGACGCGGGAAGCGACCCGCTCTCGGTGCCGCTCGACCTCGTCGAGGCGACGTTCGCGGTGAACCTGATCGGCTCCTGGCGGGTCGCTCAGGCGTTCCTGCCGGGCATGATGCGCCAGGGTTGGGGCCGGGTCGTCTTCGTCTCCAGCGCCACCGGATCGTTCCGGGTCGGCCTGTACGCCGGCACGCCGGGGTACTCGGCGTCGAAGACCGCGCTGAACGGCCTCACCACGATGCTGGCGGCGCAGGCCCGCGGCACCGGCGTGCTGGTGAACGCGGTCAACCCCGGTCTGACCAGGACCCGGATGATGCCCTCGGCGCCGCGCTCCGCCGAGGAGTCCGCCGTGGACGTGGCGGACGCCGCGACGCTGCCCGACAACGGCCCGACCGGGGCGTTCCTGCGCGGCGACCGCACGCTGGACTGGTGACCCCGCCGTTCTGGTGACACGGCTGTTCTGGTGAGACGGCTGTGGGCCCCACCGTTTCGGCGGGGCCCACAGGGCGCGTTCAGGCGATGGCACCGTCGACGTGGATCGTCGCGCCGGTGACGTAGCGGGACAGGTCGCTGGCCAGCCACAGGACCGCCCCGGCGACGTCGTCGGGCGTACCGAGCCGGCCCAACGCCGTCTTGCCGATGTACCGCTGGCGCATCTCGGCGGCCCGCTCCGGCGGCATCGCGTCCCAGGCCTCGGTTTCGATCATGCCGAGGGCGAGCACGTTGAAGCGGATGCCTCGACCGCCGATCTCGCGGGCCAGCGACCGGTTCAGCCCGATCAGCCCGGCCTTGGTCGCCGTGTAGTGCGCGCGCAGCGGGATGCCGACGTCCACCGAGGCGGAGCCGATGCTCACCACCGAGCCGCCATCGCACAGCAGGTCCAACGCGCGCTGGATGACCAGGAACGCGCCCGTGAGGTTGGTGTCCAGCACCCGCCGCCACTCGTCGTACGCCAGTTCGGCTGCCGGGACGTGACTGATCGCGGCCGCGTTGTTGACCACCAGGTCGAGCCGGCCGAACCGGGTCCGTACCTCCTCGAAGAGGCCGTCGACCTGGGCCGGGTCGGCGAGGTCGGCCCGCATCACGTGGTGGTTGCCGCCGATCTCCTTCAGCTCCCGCTCCAGGGAGGCGACGAAGTCGCTCTCCTGCCGGTAGCAGGTCATCACCTCGACACCCGCCTCGGCCAGCCGCCGGACGATCCCCCGTCCGACGCCTCGGACTCCCCCGGTCACCAGCGCCTTCTTGCCGACCAGACCCAGATCCATCGCCGCTCCTCCTCGGGCTCGCGGAACGCGCTCAGCCTCAGCCGGCGGGCTCGAGGACCACTCGACCGGTCCTGAACGGTGCACCGGCCGATAGTCCTACTATGATTAACCGCCCACCGGGAACGGCACCGACGCGGAAAGGCGGTCCCGCACGATGGCGACTGCGCCGCCACGTCCACCACGTCGATCGCCACTGGCGATGGCCGTACTGCTGCTGCTCACCCAGGAGCCTTTGCACCCGTACGGGCTGCGCCAGCGCATCCGGGACTGGGACAAGGACCGCGTCATCAACGTCAGCCAGCAAAACGCGATCTACCAGACGATCGACCGGCTGGAGCGCAGCGGCCTGATCCGGCTGCGGGGCACCACCCGCCAAGCCAACCGGCCGGACCGCACGGTCTACGAGGCCACCGACGAGGGCGCCGCCACCGCACGCCGCTGGCTGGCCGAGATGCTCGCCGCGCCCACGCCCGAGTACCCGGAGTTTCCGGCCGCCCTCGCCTTCCTGACCTCGCTGCCGCGCGAGGACGGGCTGGCGGCGCTGCGTGCCCGGGTGACGGCTCTGGACGCGAACCTCGACCGGCTCGCGGCCGAGGTGGCCGATAAGGTGGCACAGGTCCCGGGCGGGGTCGACCGCGTCTACCTCCTGGAGGTCGAGCACCAGCGCACCATGTGGCAGGCGGAGCGGGCGTGGGTCAGGGGCGTCGTGCGTGACCTCGAAGCCGGCCGGCTCGCGATCGACGCCTGAGCACGCCTCGACACCACGCTAGGACGGCTCGAACTCCACCTGGATCGCGCGGGTCGGGCAACCTCGTGCCGCGCGCCAGACGGCCTCGTGGTGCTCCACCGGCGGACGCGGGTCGAGCAGCGTCACGTGCCCGTCGTCGTCCTGGTCGAACACCGCCGGCGCGCGGTAGACGCAGAGACTGCTCACCACGCATCTGCCGGCGTCGGCGGTGACCCGGATGCCGGTGCTCACCAGTCCACCGGCACCGCGGAGAAGGCCGCGAGGAAGCCACCCGCCGGGCGGGCCAGCTCTTCCTTGGGCACGGCGAGCCGCAGCTTCGGGTACCGGCGCAGCAGGCCCTCAGTGGACACCTGTAGCTCCATCCGGGCCAGGGCGGCCCCGGCGCAGTAGTGGATGCCCGACCCGAACGTCATGTGATGGTTCTCGGTGCGCCGGATGTCCAGCTCGAACGGGTTCTCGAACACCGTGTCGTCCATGTTGGACTCCACGGACAGCATGACCGTCGAGCCGGCCGGCACCACCGCCCCGTCAGACAGCTCGATGTCGGCCAGCGCGTAGCGCAGCGACCCGAGCGAGGCGCCCATGAGCTGGAACCGCAGCAACTCCTCGACCGCGCCGGGAACCAGCGAGAAGTCCTGGCGGAGCTCCTCGACGATGTGCGGCTGGTTGAGCAGCACGGCCATGCTCGTGCCGATCTGCGAGGCGGTCGTGACATAGCCGGCGATGAGCAGCGTACGAACCCAGTGCTGGAGCTGGTAGTCCGACAGCGCGTTCGGGTCGGTGGTGTTGACCCTGATCAGCTCGCTGATCAGATCATCGCCCGGCGCGGCACGGTGTGCCTCGATCAGCTCGTCCAGGTAGCTCCACAACCCGGCGCGGCACCGCTCGACATCCTCGGCGGACATCTTCGTCACCGACATGAAACCGTCCACGAGCGCGCGGAACCGGTCGTTGTCGCCGGGGGGCACGCCGAGCATGTGGCAGATGATCCGGATCGGCAGCGGGAACGCGAACGCCTCCATCAGGTCCGCCGGGCGTGGCCCCGCGTCCATCGCGTCCATCAGCTCACCGGCCACCTGCCACACCAGCGGGCGCAGCGCCTCCAGGCGGCGGGCGCTGAAGGCGCGGGTCACGATCGCGCGCTCGTCGAGGTACCGCGGCGGGTCGCTGTCGATCTCAGGGTCGCCGAACAGGTCGTTGTTCGGCGAGATCCGGGACGTCGGGTACCGGGCGGTGTTGCGGCTGAGCCTGCGGTCGGAGAACAGTGCCCGCACGTCGCGGTAGCGGGTGACCAGCAGGGCCGTATCACCGCTGGGCAGCTGCACCTCGACCAGCGACCGGTCGCGCAGGTCGCGCCACCGGTCTGGGACGGCCAGCGGCGGGTCCCACGCGAATGGATAGCTGACGGGTGTGGACGAGCTCGACATCGCACCTCTCCCAGGGTCGGCCGGCGCAGGTCGGCCCCATCGTGCGGACCACCGCTGGGGATGGGCTCGAGGCCGGGTGGATCGCCCGGCCCCGTACTCATACCGATGTCGAGACTCATGCCGTTGTCGAGGCCGTCTCCACCGCGCCGCCGCACGCTAGCGGGCGATCCATCGCGACGGGAGGCGGACATGACCCATTCCGTGGACACGGCCGAGGGAATCCTGCGGCTGGGCCACCGCTTCCGCGAGGCGAAGCTGCTGCTGGCCGCCGTGCGGCTGGACGTGTTCTCGGCGCTGCACGAGGCGCCGGCCAGCTACGACGAGGTGGGCCGGCGGGTGGGCCTGTCCGGGCGCGGGCTGCCCGACTTCCTGCGCGCCCTGGCGGTGCTGGGCCTGGTCGAGGAGGACGGCGGCCGGTACCGCAACGCTCCGGGCGCCACCCGGCACCTGGTGCGCGGCGCACCGGAGTACATCGGAGGATTTCTCGCCGGTGCGGACGCGAGCCTCTATCCGGCGTACGGTCGGCTGGCCGAAGCCCTGCGCACCGGGCGGCCGCAGGCCGACGGTGACTTCACCGCGATGCTGGACGACCCGGCGGCGCTGGCGGCCTTCG
Organism: Phytohabitans aurantiacus; assembly: GCF_027923225.1. Lineage (GTDB taxonomy): Bacteria > Actinomycetota > Actinomycetes > Mycobacteriales > Micromonosporaceae > Phytohabitans > Phytohabitans aurantiacus. The sequence goes on along the minus strand of NZ_BSDI01000017.1, from coordinate 56,522 downwards.
CGCGGATGATGGACGGGCTCACCGAGACGCTCGGGCCGGAGCTGGTGCGGGGGTACGACTGGTCCGGCCACCGCCGGGTACTCGATGTGGGCGGCTGCCGGGGCAACCTGGTCGCCCGGCTCGTCGAGGCACACCCGCACCTGACCGGTCAGGTGTTCGACCTTCCCCAGTTGGAGCCGCTGTTCGCCGCCTACACCGGCGCGCGAGGGCTGGCCGAGCGGGTGAGCTTCCAGGCTGGCGACTTCTTCGCCGACCCGCTGCCGGCCGCCGACGCCATCGTCTACGGCCACATCCTGCACGACTGGAGTCCGGCACAACGCGCCCACCTCGTCGCTCTGGCGTACGCGGCGCTGGAACCGGGCGGCACCCTGCTCATCTACGACAGGATGCTGAACGCCGCCCGCGACAGCACGACCAACCTCGTCGCCAGCCTCACCATGCTGCTGATGACCGACGAGGGCGGTGAGTACACGGTGACGGAGGTCGAACACCTCGCCCGCGCCGCGGGTTTCGCCAAGGTGAGCTTCCAACCTCTCGGCGAGTACGAGACTCTAGCGGTCTGCCACAAACGCTGACCGGCGCGCCGCGAGCCGCCGCAGCGCGCCGACCACCTCGGCCGGTGCCGGCTGCGCGCGCATCTCCGCCTGGAGCCGCCGGGCCGCGGCGCGGTGCGGGCCGTCGGTGACCAGCCGGCCGACCTCGGCGACCACCCGCTCGGGTGTGGCCTCGTCCCGGGTCAGCACCTCGCCGGCGCCGGCGGCCAGCAGCCGGCCGGCGTGACCGGCGTGGTCGGGCAGCTGCGGCACGAGCAGCGACGGCAGGCCCGCCCGCAGCGTGGTGAGCAGCGTGCCGGCTCCGCCGTGGGCGACCACCGCGTCGCAGTGGGGCACCACCTGACGCAGTGGCGCGTCCACCACGATCCGCACCCCGTCCGGTACGTCGCCGACCAGCCCCCGCTGCGCGGCGGCAACGGCCGCCACCACCTGGATGCCAGCGCCGGCCAGCGCGGCCGCGATCCCGCCGACCAGGAAGTGCTCGGGCGCCAGCCGGGCCATCGTGTGGCCCCAGGTGACGCACACCCGCGGCCGGTCGGCGGCCGGCAACGGGGCAGCGCTCGCGCCGGGGCCGTTGAAGGGGTCGTACCGCATCGGAAGCCGCTCATAGTCCCCCGGCACCTGAAGGCTCGCCGGCGTCGGGTCTATCGTGGACACGCCGAAGGCGTCCGGCGGCGCGACACCCAGCCGGGCGGCCAGCGGCGCGACCAGCTCGGGCAGCAGCGGCCGGGCCCGCAGCAGCAGGTCGGTGCCGTAGAGGTGGCGCACAGCGGGCACACCGACCGCCGCGGCCGCGATCGGACCGGCCAGCGCGGTCGGCTCGAAGACCAGCACGTCGGGCCGCCAGCGCGCCGCCAGCTCCGCCAGCTCGTCCACCATGGACTCGGCGTTGGCGAGCAGCATCTGCAGCGCGCGCGGACCGCGCCCCGCACGGGGCTGCGCACCGGCGCTGGAAAGGACGTAGCCGCGCACCATCCCCACCGCGTCGACGTCGGTGCCCACCACCGCGGCCGGCAGGCCGCAGTGTCCAATCTCGACGCGCAGCGCCGGCTGACTCGCGACCAGGACCTCGTGCCCGGCCGCCTGGAAGGCCCGGGCCAGCGGGACCATCGCGTAGAGGTGCGACGGCCAGGCCCAGGTGGTGAAGAGCACTCGCATGTCGGTCGTCCTTTCCCGCACGTTTCGACCCCGGTATCGACCTATGGCCAGTTGGATCCCCTAGGTCTGGAGGCGCCAGGCGGCTTCCAGGAAGGCCCACTCGTGCCGGACCGCTTCCGCGACGAAGCGCAGCAACTCCGCCCGTTCACCCGTCGACGCGCCCGCGCCGACCTCGTTCACCAGGACGAGAAGCTCGTCCACCAGCCGCCGGTACTCCTCGCCGGGGTGGGACTGCTCGATCAGGGCCGCGTAGCGGGAGCCGGCCGTGTAGTGGGCGAGGAGATGGTCGTTGATCCGCATCTGGAGCAGCGCCGACGGCAGCAGCGCGCCGAGTCCGGCGGCGAGCGAGGTGACCCCGGCGGCGGTCAGGAAATAGGTGTAGGAGCGTGTGGCCGGTGCGACCGGCGGAGCCCCGTCGGCCTGCTCCGGGGACAGGCCAAGACCGCGCAGCGTGTCGCCGATGGTCCGCATGTCGGAGGCGACGCTGTCCAGGCAGATCGCGGCCATCCGGCTCAGGAACCGGGCGTGCGTGGGCTCGGCCGCCCGCGCGGCGCAGCGGGCGAAGGCCCGGCCGTAGTCCGGCAGCAGGTGGTAGGAGTCCTGCCTGGCGAAGTGGGCGTACACCACCGGCGGCAACGTCCCGTCCGCGAAGGCCCGGTGGTACGGGTGCTCCCGGTGGCGGCGCGCCGCCGCGACGACGATCTCTTCCACATCGGCGGCGAGCGGCCCCGGTATGGTCGTGGTCAGGTCCAGCATGCGGTGCAGCGTGCCGCGTCCGGCTCGAAGACCGGTCAGGACCCGCTAGGGGCTTGCGGCACCGTGGGGTCGATCAGTGGACATCGCGGGAAGCTCTTCGATGTAGGAGACGCCCGTGGAGTTGGTGTCGTCGAACCGGCGCCACTCCTCGCGCAGGCGCAGCCGCCCGTCGGCGAGCCGCTCGGGCGTACTGACGCATTCGCCGGCCACCACCCGACCGTCGACGAGCACCTGCCCGTACACCACGCGCAGGGTGCCGTCCGGCGCGCACGTACCGGCCAGCCGCCCCAGCCGCACCGCGCCGCCGGAGAACTCGGCCCAGACGAGGTCGCCCCGCTGGTGGTACCGGCCGATCGGGGCGGCCGAGCCAGCCGCCGTCTCCTTCGCCGTGGACCGGAACACCCGGCCGTCGTAGTCGACCGGAGCGTCGCTCATCGCGTCACCGCCACACCCGCCGGCGCCACGTTGTAGTTGGAGCGGAAGAAGTTGTCCGGGTCGACCCGCCGCTTCACCGCCGCCAGCCGCTGGTACGCCGCCGCGCCGAACGTCCGCTGGGCGCGCTCGTCGGGCGAGCCACCGTCGGCCGGCCGGTCGGCGACATAGTTGACGTACCCGTCGCCCCACGCGTTGTGCGGCTCCACCGCCCGCGCGACCGACCGCGCCCACTCGACCTGGGTGGCGTCCGCGTCCGCCGGCTCCCAGATGGCCATGCCGGTGATGTTGAACCGGGCCGTGCGGAAGGGCACCGCGGTGGCCGCCGCCGGCACCCGCCGTACGGCGCCGGCGATCGGTTCGATGAGGACGGTGTCGTTGTACAGGCCGCTCCAGCGGCCCGCGAGGAACCGCTCGACCAGCGGCTCGACGAGGTCGTCCGGAAGCTCACCGGCGCACCGCGCACTCCAGTAGTGGCGCAGCCCGAACGGCAGCCGGCCCAGGCACACCTGCATCGACACGTAGCCGCGCCGTCCGATCCGCCAGTCCGCGACCGGCAGCCGGCGCAGGGTCCGTTCCAAGCGCTCCCGGTAGGCCTCGTCGGCGCCGCAGTAGGCCACGCTCATCACCGCCGCGGCCTCCTGCGTCGGGCCGTACCGCTCCAGCAGCAGCGTGCAGGTCAACTCGTCCGGCGCCTCGGTCATGAGATCGCGAAACAGCCGGACGGCGGCGGCCAGCTCGGTCCGCGGGTACGCGACGTAGCCGCCGTACACAGTGGACACCGGATGCAGCCGGAAGCGGAACCGGGACACCACCCCGAAGTTGTGCCCCGCGCCCCGCAGCGCCCAGTCCAGCTCCGGATCCGACCGCGCGTCGACCGTCAGCTCCCGCCCGTCGGCGGTGACCAGCCGGTAGTCGACCACGTTGTCGCAGGCCAGCCCGAACCGGCCCATGAGGTGGCCGATACCGCCGCCGAGGGTGAGCCCGCCAACGCCCGTGGTGTCGAACGTGCCGCCCGTGGTCGCCAAGCCCCACGCGGACGTGCTCAGGTCGACGTCGCTCCACGTCGCTCCCCCGCCGACCGTCGCGGTGCGCGCCCCCGGGTCGACCTCCACCTGGTTCATCAGCCGGAGGTCGATGACGAGGCCGTCGTCGACCGAGCCGAGCCCCGCCACGCTGTGACCGCCGCCGCGTACGGCCGTGGGGATGCCGTGCGAGCGCGCCGCCCGCACGACGGCGAGCAGCTCGGCACCGTCGCGGGGTAGGCAGATCAGCCGGGGTCGCCGGTCGTGCATGCCGTTGAAGAGCAGGCGCAGGTCGTCGTACGCCGGGTGACTGGCCGACACGACCCGGTCGGGGCAGGCGGTGGCGAGCTCACGGGACAGGGCTGAGGTCATCGTCGGTCTCCCTCTGGCGGTTGGAGCGCAGCAGTGCGTCGGCCGCGTCCACGCTCGCGGCGAGGGCGGTCTTGGCGGCACCGCCGCTGCCGCCGGTAAACGTGAACAGTCCCGGCACCTCCGGCGCGACCGGGCGCAGCCGCAGCTGGCCGTCCGGCGCGTAGCAGTCCGCCGCCGCCACCGCGCGGTACCGGCCCAGCGTCACCTCAGGCAGCCGGCGCGCCGCGGCGCGCCGGACCTCGGCCGCGGCGGATCGGCCGGCCCGGACTCCGTCGCGGTGCGAGGTGCCCGGTGGCGCGTCCCAGTCCACTGTGGGCAGACCGAGCAGCATCCGGCCCAGGCCGTCCGGCCGGCCGTACAGCCCGGTGGACTCGTCGACGAACGCGCGCGGGACTGGCCCGGCCGCCCGGAAGACGCCGTACCGGATCAGCTTGGTCCGCAGGCCGCCCGCCGGCAGGCCGTTGCCGGCGAGCAGTCCCGGCGTCCATGCCCCGGCAGCGAGCACCACGGCGTCGGCGTGCTCGACCCACTCGCCGGCCTCGCAACGGATCCGCGTTACCGTGCCGGCGCGCACGACGCCGCCGCGCAGGATCACCTCGCGGCGGGCCCGCGCCGCCAACCGGGCCGGGTTGATGAAGCCGGCCCGGCGCTCCACCACGGCGGTGTGACCCGGCGGCACGCCGGCGAGCCCGTGTCGGGCCGCCGCGTCACCCGGTGCCAGCGACAGCGAGCCGGGTAGCGCGGCGTCGATGGCATCCAGCGTGCGCCGCGCCGGGCAGGCGGCGGTCAGGTAGACCGAGCCGATCTCGCGGAACGCGGCCCAGGAGCGCAGGGTCGGGCTGGCATACAGGACGGCGAGACCGCGTACGGCCAGCGCCGCGTTGTACTCGTCCGGCTCGTAGCCGCGTACGAGGCCGCCGGAGGCCGCGCTCGCGGCGTGGCGGTGCTCGTCGCCGACCAGCATCACCCGCACCCCTGGCCGCTGGACGAGCCGCCAGGCCAGCAGGCTGCCGGCCAGCCCGGCGCCGACCACGCAGACCCTCATCGGGGTACCCCGACCGCCTCGACACCGGTAAGCATCGTGAGCAGCTGGCCCGCCCGCCCACCGTCACCGGGCTGGTCGGCGCCGAGCAGGCACCGGGCGGCCTGTGCCAGGGCGAAGCTGTCGTACGCGAGTGACCGTTCCGCGCGGGCCGCGTCCATCGCGGAAACCTCGCCAGCGCGCAGCGGTTGGGGCCAGCTCCCGGTGACCCGCTCGAACCGTTCGCGGGTGAAATCGGTGGCGTACGGCTCGGGCCGGTCCCAGCACAGGAAGGCGCGGACCACGTCCGGCGGATACTCGGCCAGCAGCTCCTCCGCCCAGACGGCGTGGTCGCGGCTGGTCGAGAACTTGTCGCCGTCGAGCGTGTAGAACTCGTTGACGACCAGGCCGCCGAGCAGCTCCGGTGGCAGTCCCCAGGCCGCGAACAGCCCCGGAAACAGCACGGCGTAGTAGAACGCGTTGTCCAGGCCGAGGAACGCCCACAGCGAACCCACCGAACGCCACGCGCGCAGGTGGTCGGAGAGCGAGACCGCCGAGGAGTCCAGCCGCCGGCCCACCGAGTACAGGTAGCCCAGCCCCATCTCGGCCCAGGGGTCCAGCCGATGGCCGTCGGCCACGGGGATGCCCCAGTCGGTAGGGTAGGTGAGCGGTACGGTCGGCAAACCCTTGTCCAGCAACCGATCCACCATCCGGCGCACCCGCGGCGGCAGCGTCGCCTGGCACCAGACGCGCATCAGGTAGTCACGGTGGTCCGCGAGCGGCAGCACCGGCCCGCGCCCTTGCGACTGTCCCGACGGCGGGGCGCCGCACCGGGTACAGCGCGGCTCTACGAGGTCGCCGGCGGTGTGGAACGCGCCGCATCCCTCGCAGGTGCCGCCGTTCATCCCCGCGCCACAGCCGGCGCAGCGACCCGCCACGTACGCGTGGTGCAGGGTGCCGCCGCACGGCTCGCAGTACGGCAGCGTCCATTCCTGGACCGGCAGCATCCCGGCGGTGACGCTCTGGTCGAGCAGGCGGACGACCGCCGACCGGTACCGGGGGTCGGCGGTCGGCTCGGTGAAGACGTCATGCCCGATGCCCAGCCGCGTAAAGACCGAACGGATGCGGCCGGCGTTCTCCCGGCGCAGCTCCTCGGCGTCCCGGCCCCGTGCGCGGGCGGCGGCCACCACGTAGTTCTGGTTGTCGTCCAGGCCGCACACCGAGATGGTCGGCTCGCCGCGCGCCCGCCCGGCGCGCACGGCCACGTCCGCCGCGACGTACGGCCCGGCGAGGTGCCCGACGTGCAGCGGTCCGTTCGGGGTGGGCGGCGGCGAGAGAACCACCGTGACGGGCGGCTCGCCCGCTCCCTCCGGCGGCGTCTCCGGCATCCAGTACACGCTGAGGATGCGGACCGGCTCGTCGGCCGCGGCGTTGTGGATGACGTGCCGCTCGCCGGACTCCAGCAGGACCGCGGTGCCCGCCGACACGGCCACCTCGCGGCCGTCCACGTCGAAGGTCGCCCGGCCCGCCATCACCACGGCCAGCTCCACCTCGGGATGCTGGTCGGGCGCGCTCGCCGACGCCGGCGGGATCACACACCACATGGCCTGGAACGGCAGCGCCGCCACGCCCTCGTACTGCGACCACCGTCCGATGTGGATGCCGGAGGCGGCGTTGAGCACCGCGTCGGCCGCGCTGAAGGTACGCATGGGCGACAGCCTCTGGCGCCCCGGTCGAACCGCGCTCGAAGGCCGCTGGTACGCGCTCGCGGCCGCGCCCGCCGGCGTGTGACCATCGAGCCATGACGGTCGGGATGAGGCCGGTGACGTACCAGCCGCGTGCGATCACCACGCAGGACGGCATCGACGTCGGCGGTTGGACGGTGAAGAGGTACGCGGTGTCCGCGCTGCGCGACACCCCGCCGGAGCCGGTGCACGCGTTCGCCGTGCTGGCGTTGCGCCGCAGCCTGCCGCCACCGCACCCGCACGGCGGCTCGCACGCCTTCAGCGTGGTGCACGAAGACGAAGACGGCTGCTACGCGGTGGCCGCCTGGTGGAGCCTCAACCGCGTCATCCTCCACACCCGCACGTGGCTGGCCGACTGGTCCGACCTGACCGCGCCCACCGAGGCCCCCGGCCACGCCACCGCATGCCTCTGGGAGCTAGCCGTCATCGCCCACGAACGCCGCTCCTGGCTGACCCACATCGTCCGCCCACCCCAACCCGACGTCCCCACCTACCTAGCCGACGCGATAACCGACAAGTTCTAGACCGATCGACAACAGTTCTGGGCACATTCAGATCCAGGACCGAGGTCTGGGCTGCCGCGACGTCCGCCGCGCGCAAGACCGCCGCTCCCGCGGCCTCACCCTCCGCGACCCACAACCCCCGGCCGGGTGGGTCGTGCGGACACGAACGGTGAGGCCGCGGGAGCAACGGCATCGCCCACGACGAACGTCGCGGCAGCCCAAAACCCCTGAATCTTGGCGAGTTTGGCGCTGTTTCCGCCACAGCTCGCCAAGATCCGATCATGACCTATGTGGACAGACAACCCTGTTCGCGAAAGGTCTCCTAGAAACCCGGAGCCAGATCTTGGTTGGCCACCGTCGTCATAGCGACGCTCCAGCTCCAAGATCTACCTCCCGGGACCTATGTGGACGGACGGAGCAGCCTCACCCACCGCGAGTCACATCCACCCCGGGCACCCCGGGCGGCGCCCGGGTGCTCGGCCTTGGTGGCCGGTCCGCGCCCCACTGTGGTGGGACGCGGGTGGTGGGGTGCGGTGGTGGGGTTGTGGGGGTGCGGAGGGGGAGGCTGCGGGAGCGGCGGTATGGGGCGCGGCGGGCGTCGCGGTAGCTCGAGCGGCGGCAGCGCTAGGCCCACATGGTGTAGACCTGTTCGTCGCGGATGGTGAAGGCGGGTCGGTCGAGGAGGGTGTTCAGGATTATCGCGCTGCGGACGGGGAGCAGGCTGAGGTTCGGGTCGGCGAGGCCGTGGCTGAGGCGGCCGCGGTTCTGGACGAAGATGCGGTGGCGCGGGGCGTGCTTCCACCGGATCGAGTAGTCGTGGTCGACGATCGGGTCGCCGGCGCCGTCCAGTTCCACCAGCTCGGCCAGACCGGCCGACAGGGGCAGCGGGGCCGGGCGGCGGCCGGTGGCCAGGACGACGAGATGGGCGGTGTGCCGCTCGCTGCCGCCCGAGGCGCGGCGGCACCACAGGGTCACCACGCCGTCGCGGGCGCCGGCTCGCACGACGTCGCGTCCCGGCAGGATCATCACCGGTGCCCGGCCGTCGCGCAGGTAGCCCTCGTAGTTCGCCCGGTAGATCTCTTGCAGCGTCTCCAGCGAGACGCCGTCGCTGGTGAGCACCTGCGCTCCCACGTACGCGTGCCGCACGTCGTCGGGCAGGTTGTGGAAGAACCGCTGGTACGCCGGCCGGTAGAAGTCGTTGGCCGGTGGTGAGTCGTCCAGGGGGGCGAACCAGTGCCGGCGCCCGAGCCACCGGATGTCGCGGACGCCGCGGCGTACCAATGACAGCACCGCTTCCGCACCGGTCTGGCCGCCACCCACCACGATGACCTGTCCCCCGGTCGCGCCGCTGTCGCCCGCGAGGGTGGCGTCCAGGCGCTCGGCCAGCACGACGCCGGGCAGCCCGCCGGGCGGTAGGCAGGGCGGGACCTCGGGATGGGTGCCCAGGCCCAGGACGAGGTGTTCGGCGGTGGCCACCGGTCCGTCCGCGCCCACCAGCTCGAACCTGTCCGCGAACCGGATCTCGTGGATCGCCGTCCCGTACCGCACGGTGCCGAGCTCGCTCGCCGCCCACCCGAGGTACCGCGCGTACTCCACCCTCGGGATCGCGTCGAACTGCGCGTTCAGGAACGCGTAGATCCGTCCAGTTTGGACGAGGTAGTTGAGGAAGCTGAGCCGGTTGCGCGGATCGACGAGCGTCACCAGGTCCTTGACCCAGGACGTCTGCAGTCGCGAGTGGGCGCCGAGCAGGCCCGGGTGCCAGGCCGGGCCGGGTTGCCGCTCGAAAAGCGGGAGCCCGCCGGGAAGCAGGTCCTCGCCCAGCGCGGCGAGGCTGAGATTCGCGGGGCCGGCGCCGATGCCGGCGACGAAGTGGTGCGCCGGCCGGGCCGGCTCGGTGGTTGGCATGGCTCTCCGGTCACAGTGGAATGTTGCGGTGCGCGCCGCGGGCGGTGCCGGCCGCGGCGATCGCCCCGGCGATCCGGGCGCGGGTCTCGGCCGGCGCGATCACGGCGTCGACGGCGCCGATCTCCAGCGCCCGCGCCAGCCCGCCGACGGTGTCGGCGTACTCCCGCGCCAGGCGGGACCGTAGCTGTCCGCGCTCGGCCGCGGGCGTGCCGGCCAGGCGCCGCCGGTGCAGGAACCCGGCCGCGGCGTCCGCGCCCATCATCGCCACGTCCGCGCCCGGCCAGGCGAAGACCGCGGTGGCGCCGAGCGCGCGCGAGTTCATGGCGTGGTACGCCGCTCCGTAGGCCCGGCCGGTGATCAGCGTGACGCGCGGCACGACCGCCTCCGCGAAGGCGTGCAGCAGCTTGCCAGCGTGCCGCACCGAACCCCGCCACTCCTCGTAGAGCCCGGGCAGGAAGCCGGGCGCGTCCACGATCACGACCAACGGCAGGCCGAGCGAGTCGCACATGCGCACGAACCGCGCCGCCTTGTCCGCCGCCGCGGTGTCGAGGCAACCGCCCAGCCGCCGCGGGTTGTTCGCCACGACGCCGACGGTGCGGCCGGCGAGCCGGCCCAGCAGGGTGACGATGTTGGGCGCCCAGCGGGGATGCAGCTCGGTGCCGGCGGTGTCGAGCAGGCCGGCGACGACGGACTCGACGCCGCCGGTGTGTGCGGCCCCGGGCCGGGCCGGCGGTGCGGCGCCCGCGAACGGCCGGCCGAGCAGACCGGTCAGCCTTCGGACCTGCTGGAGGGCGGCGGCGTCGTCTTCGGTGGTCACGTGCGCCACCCCGGATCGGCGGCCGTGCGGCTCGGAGCCGCCGAGCCGTTCCATGTCCACCAGTTCCCCCGTCACGCTGCGGACCACCTCCGGCCCGGTCACGAAGATCCGCCCGTTGCCGGACATCACGACGATGTCGGTGAGGGCGGGCCCGTACGCGGCGCCGCCGGCGGCCGGCCCCAGCACCGCCGAGATCTGCGGCACCCGGCCGGATGCCCGCACCATCGCCGCGAACAGCCGCCCGACCGCGTCCAGCGCGCCGACCCCATCAGGCAGCCGGGCGCCACCGGAGTGCCACAGACCGATCACCGGTGTGCCGGCGGCGACGGCGTCGTCGATGGCGTCGCAGATACGCCGGCACCCGGCCACCCCCAGCGCACCGCCCATGACCGTCGCGTCCGTGCAGTACGCGGTGACCGGCACCCCCTCGATCTCACCCCGGCCCACCGTCACGCCGATCCGCTGCCCCGCCGGCTCCCGGTCGTCGAGAACACCGAAGGCGCCGTCGAAGAGCCGTCGCAGGCGGGCTCGCGGCTCGCGCAGGTCGGCCTCGGGCCTGACCTCGCGTATCGGCGTGAGCGTCATGCGGCCATGGTGCTGACCGCCACTCGAACGCCGATCGATGCGACCTCGATCCGGAAGATTGCGGGTACGGCGGATAGGGACGTTGCGTAATTTCACTGAGGCGCCTGTCAAGGCATCTAGCGCAAACTGAAGCGAGACCTGCGCTTATGTGCAAGGTCGCTCCACGCGGGACAGGCAAAAGGGGTGGTTATCGACGGTTCGACGAAGACCGCACACCATAGACCTCAGTCCATTGCACATTTGCTCTTTCGCTGGCTCCCGATGCCTGCCTACACTGCCAAGCATTGCAGCGGAGATCACACTGTTAACAAACTTCCTTGACGGCGGCCCGACAGAGGCTGCCTAAAGGACCCAGCAAGGAATCCTCAAGGCCATTCCATGACTTGAGAAAAGGACGCGCCGTGATCAACGTCGATATTCTAGGCCCGCTGGCGGTGACGGTCGACGGGATGCCGGTGACACCCACCGCCCCGAAGCCACGCCAAGTCCTCGCGCTGCTGGCCACCTCGGCCAACAGCGTGGTCCGCAACGAACGAATCATCGAGGAGCTCTGGGAGGATCAGCCGCCGGCCAGCGTGACCACGACACTCCAGACGTACGTCTATCAACTCCGCAAACAGCTGCGGCTGGCACCCGCCGCCGGGCCGGGACACCGGCACCCGCGCCGAGCCCGCGAAGACGCGCTGCGCACCTTCGCCGGCGGCTACATGCTCTCGCTGGAGCCCGACGCGCTGGACGCGACGCGCTTCGAGCACCTGGCCCGCCTGGGCACATCCCTGCTGGAGTCGGGCGCGACCGAGGAGGCGAGCCACACGCTGCGCAGGGCGTTGGGGCTCTGGAACGGGTCTGCCCTGGTCGACGTGAGTCCCGGCCCGATCCTCCAGGTCGAGATGCTGAGACTCGACGAGATCCGCAAGAGTGCGGTGGAGGCCCGGATCACCGCCGACCTTCAGCTGGGCCGACACTCCGAGGTCGTCAGCGAGCTGATCGGGCTGGTCGCGCAGCACCCGACGCACGAGGGGTTTCAGGGAAAGCTGATGCTGGCGCTCTATCGGGCCGGTCGCCGCTCGGCCGCCCTGCACGCTTACCAGCGGGCCCGCGGAGCCCTGGTCGCCGAGCTCGGAGTGGAGCCGTCGAGAGAGCTGCAGCGCCTGCACCAAGCGATCCTGGCTGGAGATGGCGAGCCGCACGTGTTGTTGACGCCGCAATTGCCGATGCCGAGGCAGATGTATGCGCAGGAAACCGGTTCGATGAATCATCGCACACCCCCCTCGCGCTCCGCGGCCTGAGGCCGACCCGAATGTGACGCGACCCAGAATGTGTTACCTGTAAGTCAGAGATTACACATGAAAGCGATGGCGGGCAATGGCCGGTTGTGTGGGAGTTCTGGGCGGCTCCCACATTCACCAGTACCCATCCTCACCGCTGCACAATTGCGCAATTACCGAGCGAGCAGCGCCGCACTCTGGAATCCGCCGAACCCGCTCGCGACACTCAAGACCGCGCGCATACGGTGTTCTCTCGCTACCAGCGGCACATAGTCGAGATCGCATTCCGGGTCGGGGTGGTGCAGATTCGCCGTTGGCGGCACGACCTGCCGGTCGAGCGCCAAGGCGCAGGCGGCCAGCTCCAGCGCACCGATCGCGCCCAGCGAGTGGCCGATCATGGACTTGATCGAGCTGACCGGGACCGCGTACGCCCGCTCGCCCAGGCTCCGCTTGAACGCGGCCGTCTCGTGGCGGTCGTTCTGCTTGGTGCCGGACCCGTGCGCGTTGATGTAGTCGATGCCGTCCGGGTCGAGCCGCGCCTGGTCCATGGCGACGCGAATGGCCTCGGCCATCTCGCGGCCGTCCGGCTTGAGCCCGGTCATGTGGTAGGCGTTGCTGCGGCTGGCGAAACCGACGATCTCAGCGTAGATCCGGGCACCGCGCCGGCGGGCCGCGTCCCGCTCCTCCAGCACCAGCATCGCGCTGCCCTCGCCCAGGACGAAGCCGTCACGGTGCAGGTCGAACGGGCGCGAGGCGTGCTCCGGGTCGGCGTTGTGCGACGACGTCGCCTTGATCGCCTCGAACGAGGCCGCGCTGATCGGCGAGATCGGCGCGTCCGTGGCGCCGGCCAGCACCACGTCGGCGGAGCCCTCCTCCACCAGCGTCGCGCCGTGGCCTACGGCGTCCATCCCGGAGGTGCAGCCGTTGGACAGCAGCACCGTCGGGCCCTCCGCGCCCACGGCCCAGGCGACCTCCACGGCCAACGTGCTCGGGACCATGTAGCCGTACAGGTGCGGCACCGCGTACCCGTGGTCGACCAGCCACTGCCTGCCGTCGTCGGAGAGCACGACGTACTCCTTCTCCAGGCCCATCGTGCAGCCGACCGCGCTGCCCACGGTCACGCCGGTGCGCGCCGGGTCGAGCCCGGACAGGTCGAGGCCGCTGTCGGTGACGGCCTCCCGGGCGCAGACCACCGCGAACTGCGCGGCGCGATCCATCCGCCGGACCTCCTGGCTGGTCAGGCCGCAGGCGCTGGGGTCGAAGTCCGCCTCGGCGGCGATCTGCGACCGGAACGCCGCCGGGTCAAAGAAGGTCACCCGGCGGGTGGCGGTGCGCCCGTCGACCAGCAGGCGCCAGAACTCCTCCCGGCCGATCCCACCGGGCGCCACCGCGCCGATCCCGGTGATCACCACCCGCCGGCTCACGCTCCACCGACCTGCGGGAGCGGCGCGTGCCCGTAGAGCGGCGGCTCGACGTCGACGTGGCCGAGGGCGGGCAGCGGGGCCAGCGGCGAGAGGTGGAAGATCGCGTGTATCTCGACGTCGCCGGTGTTGACCGCGCGGTGGCGGGCACCGATCGGCACGATCAGGGAGTCGCCCGGCCCGAGGCGGGTCAGGGCACCGTCCACAAAGAAGTCCAGCTGGCCGGCCACGACGTGCAGGAACTCCTCGGAGTACGGATGGTAGTGCTCGGTGACCGACTCGCCGGGGAGCATCTTCAGCACACCGCCGAACCCGGAGGTGGCGCCGACGGTCGCCGGGCTCAGGGTGACCCGGATGTCGCCGCCGCGGCGCCGGTTGGGCGGCACGTCGCCGGCGTTGACCCGCAGCGGCCGCACGGCGGTCATCGCGGGCCCCCGTTGCCGGCCGACCAGACGTAGAACGGGTTCGCCATCGCGTCCTTGGGCTCGGCCCAGTACGGGTCGTACGGGTACACCAGCTCCGCCAGGCGGGTGTTGATGTCCTGGTAGAGCGGGTGGCTGCGAGCCTTGTACAGGGACGGTGAGATGTCCTGGTCGGCCTCGACCAGGTGCACGTAGAGGTCGTGGAAGGTAAACAGCGTCCGCCGGGACACTCCGATCAGGTGGGGCAGGTCGGTGGCGTCGGACTCGGCGAACACGTCGGCGATCTTCTCCGGCCGGTCGGTTTTGAGCTTCGCGATGATCAGCGTTCGATGCATGAGGGCCTACCTCCTTGGATGTGCCGCGGGGTGCTCGTCCGGGGACGGGATGGACCAGCGCAGGATGCGCAGGGAGAGCTGGAGCGCGTCGGTGGCGTACCCGACCATCGCCGCCTGGTAGTCCGCCACCGCGTCGGCCAGGTCCCGCTCCCCACGGTCGACGCCGGCGAGGGCGGTGGTCAGGGCGCTCGCGTCGCGCAACGCGGTGTTGGCGCCCACGCCTCCGGACGGCGGCATGGTGTGCGCGGCGTCGCCGAGCGGGATCACCGGTCCGGTGTCCCAGGGCACGACCGGATCCGTGGCCCGCAACGCCACCGCGAAGCTGGCGGCCGGGTCCGCGTACCCGAGGATCTCCCGCACCCCGGGGTGCCACCCGGCGGTGCGATCGGTCACCAGGCGCCACAGGTCGGTGCCGGAGAGCCGGAACAGCTCGTCGTCGGAGGTGCCGAGACGATCGGCGTGCAGGTTGAAGACGCACATGTAGTAGTCGCCGGCGGGGGCCATCGCCAGCCCGGGCCACAGCCGGCCCGCGACCACCGGTGGCGGCTCGCGGAACACCATCGGCATGAGGCCGAGGTGGTGGCCGTCCGAGCCGATGACGTAGCTGAAGCGGTCGCGCAACTCGGGTGATACCAGCGCCTGGACCCGCGGCGTCATGGGTATCCGCCCGAAGATGGTGCGGATGCCCAGGTCCGCGTGGCTCGCCAGGCCGGGGTGGCGCTCCCGGATGCGCGAGCCCGCGCCATCGGCCGCGACCAGCACGTCGCCGGTCTCGGTGGCGCCGTCGGCCAGGCGTACGGTCACGCCCCCGGGCGTCACCTCGTGCCCGACCACCGTCCGTCCAAATTGGACGACGTCTTCGATGCCGGCCAGCAGCGCGTGCCGCAGCGTGACCCGGTCCACCGAGTCGATCTTCTGCGGATCGGCGGCGCGCGGGTCCTCGAACGCCGGCGCCCAACGCGGCGACAGGTGCTCGTCGTACGCGGACAGCCCGGCGCCGTGGCGCACGTTGGCCGTACCGGAGATGAGGCGCACCACCCGCTCGGGCAGGCACTCCCGCAGGGCCCGCTCCCCCTCCGGGCTGATGTGCAGCCGGTACCCCTGGTTGCGGCCGGCGACCGAGGTATCACGCTCGAACACGCGCACCGACACACCGGCGGCCCGCAGCCCCTGCGCCAGGCACAGCCCGCCGATGCCGCCGCCGGCGACCAGTACCCGCAGCCCCGGCCAGCTCACGGCAGTTCCACTGTGGAGTCTGTGGAGACTGTGGAGTACGCGGCCGCGACCTCGTAGACGCCGTACGGGCGGGCCGGCGGGTTGCTGCGGTACGCGCGCAGGGGCGCGGTGCTCGCCCGGTGCCCGGGACCGCTCTCCCAGGCCCGGAAGGCGGCCAGGTCTCGCCAGGCGCTGACGACCACGAACTCGGTCGGGTCGTGCACGGAACGCAGCAGCTCGTTGGCCATCAGGCCGGGCACGGGCGCGAGCCGGCGGCTGACCTCGTGGTAGGACGGGTCGATCTCGCCGATGCTCGGCGCGCTGTGGTAGAGCAGCACCCGCAGGCTGTTCATCGCCATTCCGGTCACAGCCGCACCGTCTCCCACTCGTGGTGTGAAACGGCGCTGGGCGTACCCGGCAGGTGGGCGACGACCCGCATCGTCGTCATCGTGCCGCCGGAGCGGTACGGGTGCAGGCGCTGGCGGTGTTCGAGGTGGCGGTCGCTGGTCTCGAACTCGCGGAAGCCGGGCTCGTCGACCCAGTCGCTGACGATGTAGTAGACGACGCCCTCGCTGCCGCTCTCCTCGGCGGCGCGGGACAGCCACTGGCCGAGGTTGGCCGGGTGGGACGTGACGGCGTCGCCGATCTCGCGCCACACCCGCTCGAAGTCCGCCTCCGCGCCGGCCTTGATGGTCATACGGAGCATGACGCGAAAGGCGATCGGCTCCTGCGTACGAGGGTTCATGGGTAGCTCCGAACGTTTACTGGATGAGCAGGGGCAGGGCGGTACAGTTGGCGGCGAAGGCGGCGACCGTGAAGACGGCGCGCACCCGGTTCCAGGCACCCCAGCTGCGGCGCGGGTCCACGGCGGGGAAGTCGGCCGGCAGGTTGGCCGGGTCCAGGCTCCTGATCCAGGAGTTGACCGGCACGTTCCGCAGCAGCGAGATGGCGATCGCACCGGCGGCCAGCACGGCGGCGGACAGGAACAGCGGCGTGGCCGCCCTCACCGCCAGGGCCGCCAGCGCCACGTCCCCGCCGACCGTGAGCAGCATGCAGGCCGGCATGAACGGGTCGAACCGGGTGGCGAAGAAGGCGTGCGTCGCCACGTACCGGTCCGGCGGCAGGCTGGTCAGCAGGGGCCAGCCGCCCAGTTGGGTCCACATCATCACGCCGGCGGCCAGGCCGCTGGCCAGCAGGACGATCGGCACGAGCAGTTCCACTGTGGACGCCTCCCGGTCAGGTGCTGTGGACGCGGGCGACCGCCTCCACCTTCCGCTTGATGAGTTCCATCTGGACCTTGGTGTTGCCGTCCAGCCGGTCGCGCATGGCGGCGTCGTCGATCGGCGCGCCGGGTTTCATCTCGAAGTCCTGCACCCAGCGCATCCGCACGCCGTCCGGCTCCTGCGTGTACTCCCAGAAGATCCACATGTACTTGAAGACGCCCGTCTCCACGCGGTGCGCCCGCACGGTGCGGGTGGCCAGGTCGGGCGTGCGGGCGGAGACCCAGCTCCAGACGGTGCCCCTGTCGTCCGGATGCAGGGCCAGCCGGAAGCGGGTCGTGCCGTCCCGCTCCTCCAGGATGGTGGCCTCCGCGTACTCGCTGAACAGCCCCGGCCAGGAGGCCACGTCGTTCGTCATCTGCCAAACCAGGTCCATCGGGGCGTCGAGCACGACCGCGTTGTCCACGTGCCCGGCCATCTCAGGCCACCTTCCCGGCCAGCAGCGAGTTGACGAAGTCCACGGCCTCGCGCGGGCTGCGCATCTGGTCGAGGACCGCCTCGTCGGTGATCCGCACGCCGTAGCGCCGCTGGACCTGGCTGGCCAGCTCGATCATCGCCAGCGAGTCGTAGCCCAGCTCCGCGAACTCGGTCTCGGCGAGCTCGCCGTCGAAGCGCACGTCGGCGTCGAGACCGATGCTCGTCCGCAGGATCTCGGTGAGCTCTGTCATGCCAAACGGGTCGGCCATGTCTTCCTCCAATCGACGGGGTTCACAAACCTCAGGCGGGCCTGCCGAGCACCAGGGCCGCGGCGAAGCCGCCGTAGCCGCGGGCCAGCACCATCGCGTGCGAGACGGGGCGCTCGCGGGGCTCGGACAGGACCAGGTCCACGGCGTACTCCGGGGCCGCCCGGACCGGACCGGGCGTGTGCGGGATGACGCCGTGGCGCATCGACAGCAGCGCGGTGGCCACGTCCAGCGCGCCGCCGCCGGCGTAGAGGCGCCCGGTCAGCGTCTTGGGCGCGGTGACCGGCACGGCGTACGGGCCGAAGACCTCGGTGATGGCCCGCGCCTCGGCCAGGTCGTCGGCCGGTACCCCGGCGGCGTCGGCGAAGACCACGTCCACGTCGTCCGGTGCCAGCCCGGCGTCGGCCAGCGCGTCCTCGATCACGCGGCGCAGCGCCCTCGGCCGTGACGAGCCCGGCGGCGGGTCGAAGCCGGCCGCGTAGCCGGCGACGGTCCCGTACGCCCGGCCGCCGCGCGCGCGTACCGCCGCGGCGTCCTCCACGAGCAGGATCGCCCCGCCCTCGCCGGGCAGGTAGCCGCAGGCGTCCGCGTCGAAGGGCCGGTACGCGTGCTGCGGGTTGTCCACTGTCGACAGAAGTCCGTTGGCCAGCTGGGCGGTGAGACCGAAGGGGCACAGCGAGGCGTCCAGCCCGCCGGCCACCACCAACCGCGTGCCGGTACGCAGCAGGCGCCGGGCGTGGCCCAGGGTGTCCAGCCCGCCGGCCTGCTCGTTGCAGATCACCCCGCACGGCCCGCGCATCCCGTGCCGGATCGAGATCTGCCCGGTCGTCGCGGCGTAGAACCACGCGATGGACTGGTACGCGCCCACCCAGTGCGGTCCCTTGCGGTGCAGGTTGACCATCTCGGTCTGGCCGAACTCGGTGCCGCCCGAGGAACTGGCGGTCACCACCGCCATGTCGTACTCGGGCAGGCTCGCCGGCTCGACGCCGGCGTCGGCCAGCGCGGCGTCGGCCGCGGCGATGCTCATGTGGGTCCAGATGTCCATCTGCGGGATGAGCCGGCCGCTGAGGTGCTCGGCGGCGACGAAGCCGGGCACCTGGCCGGCGAGCCGCACCGGGTACGGCGACGGGTCGAACCGGCTGATCCGCCCGATCCCGGACTTGCCGGCGAGCACCGCCTGCCAATGCGCGTCCCGCCCGATGCCGGTGGGCGCGACGACACCGATACCGGTGATGACGGCGGGCGAGGCGGGCGGCATCCTGGCTCCTTTCCGGTGCGGGACCTCAGAGTCACGGGCGAGGCTGGAAGACATCTCGAACCCGGCTCGACCAACCGTTCCGGTGGCGGGCTCAGCGCACAGCGACGCTCAGTGCACGGCGACGCTCAGCGCACCGCGACGCTCAGTGCACAGCGACGCTCAGTGCACCGCGACCGCGATGGCGTTGAGCAGCAGTGCCAGGACGGCCAGGACGGTGCGCAGGGTGTGCCAGCGCCGCCAGAGCGGGCGCGGGTCGCGCCAGTCGGGCGGCAACCGGTCCGGATCCAGCCGTTTGACCTGCCGGTTGATCGGCACGTTGCAGAAGTGCGAGACCACCGAGACACCGACCAGCAGCCCCGCCGACGCCGCGAAGAGCCGGGCCGGCACGCCCGCCGACATTACCGCGAGCGCGACCGCACCGGCGGCCGACGCCAGCACGATGAGCGGCATCGTCGGGTCCCAGTTGCGGCCGAGCAGGCGGTGCGCGTAGACGTACCGGTCGGGCGGCATCGCGGACAGTCCGGGCAGCACGCTGAGGGCCACCGCGAACAGCACGCCCGCCGTCACGCCGCTGCCGACCAGCACCGCGACGCCGAGCGAGTTTTCGATCATGCTGGCCCGCGTCGCCCGGTCAGCCGAACGCGACCTTGGCCAGCAGCGGGAGCTGCTCGGCGTCGGCCGTACCCGGGAATATCAGCAGCTCGTCGCAGCCCGCGGCGGCGTAGCCCTCGATCGTGGCCCGCAGCCGGTCCTCGTCGGCGATGACGTGGGCCGCCAGCATCTCGGCCTTCGGCCCGACGTAGGAGTAGTAGTGCCGCAGGTAGTCGCCGGCCTGCTCCTTGCGCTGCGAGCCGAGCGCGACGTAGGTCAGCGCCGCCATGCGCGGCGTGTCCGTGCGGTTCTCGGCCGCCCAGACGTCCCTGGCCCGGCGGACCAGGTCCGGAAAGCCCATCACCGAGCCGCCGGGTGCGATCCAGCCGACCGCGTGCTTCGCGGCCCGGCGCAGCGCCGCCTCGGAGTGCCCGCCGATCCAGATCGGGATGTCGCCGTCGGTCGGGCGCGGCCCGATGCCGGGTACGGCGCCTTCGCCAGCCCAGACGGCCTTCATCTCGTCGATCATCGAGTCGAGCCGGCGGCCGCGCCGGCCGTACGTCACGCCGGCGGCCTCGTAGTCGTCGGGGCGGCCGCCGGCGGCCAGCCCGATGGCGAGCCGGCCGCCGCACAGCCGGTCCAGGCTGGCCAGCTGCTTGGCCAGCACCGCCGGCCCGGGCCGGTACGCGGCCAGCAGGATCGTGGTGGCGAGGCGGATGCGTTCGGTGACCGCGGCCGCGCCGGCGAGCGCGACGATGCTGTCGTAGCTGTCGTACACCAGGCGGTCGATCACCGCGAGCGTGCTGAAGCCCAGCTCGTCCGCACGGCGGGCGAACTCCAGCAGGTGCTTGCCGTCGGTGCCGGGCACGGTGGTGGGCAGGCCCACTCCGATGTCCATGGGTTTCCTCCTATTCCGATGTAGACAAACCGGGGTCCGGTGGGCAGGTCAGCTCGGCGAGCACCGCGGCGTCATCGGCGCCGCGCCCCGCGGCGAGCGCCTCGGCGTACCGGTCCGCGGCGCGGGCCACGACCGGCAGTTCGGCCCCGCACGCCCGCGCCTCGCGCAGGGCGAGCGTGAGGTCCTTGTGCATCAGCTCGGCGCTGAAGGCCGCCGGCCGGTACTGACCGCTCTGCATGTAGCCCGCCCGGAAGCTGAGCACCGGGGAGCGCCAGCCGCTGTTCTCCAGCGCGTCGAGCAGCAGCCCGCGCG
This sequence comes from Phytohabitans aurantiacus, assembly GCF_027923225.1. Classification (GTDB taxonomy): domain Bacteria; phylum Actinomycetota; class Actinomycetes; order Mycobacteriales; family Micromonosporaceae; genus Phytohabitans; species Phytohabitans aurantiacus. The sequence goes on along the minus strand of NZ_BSDI01000017.1, from coordinate 35,966 downwards.
CCATACCGGCCGCCTCGACCAGGCTGACCGCCTCGGCCAGGCCGGCCGTCTGCACGCCGAGCAGCAGGTTGAACGCCAGCTTGAGGGTGCTGGCCTGGCCCGCCTCGCCGACGTGGCGGACATCCTGCGCGCAGGCGGCCAGCACCTCCGCCACGGCCGCTGGCGGCGGTGACCCGGCTACGAGTACCCGCAGCCGGCCCTGACGAGCCATCTCCGGGTTGCCGATGACGCACGCCTCGACCCGGGTCACGCCGCGCACGGCCAGGCGGGCCGCGGTGGCGCGGGCGAACTCGGGCGACACCGTCGACGTGTCCACAATGGAGGCCGCCGGTGCCAGCCGGTCCAGCAGCCGGTCGGTGAGGACGCCGTCGACAGCGGCCTCGTCGGCGAGGCTGACGAGGACCACGTCGGCACCCTCGACGGCGGCCTCCGCGGATGCCGCCACCGCCGCGCCGGCCGCCCGCAGGGCCTCGGCCCGCTCCGCCGTTCGATTGTGGACGGTGACGGCGAATCCCGCGTCCAGCAACGCCGTCGCCATCCCCGAGCCCATCCGGCCGAGGCCGATCACCGTGACCCGCGTGCCCACCCGGATCACCGCCCGGCCGGATGGGTGTCCACCGTCAGCTCCGACACACGCCGCATGGTCGCGCTGCGGAAGAACGCGGCGAAGCTCTCCGGCGTCTGGGTGTCGCGCTGCTCGGCCAGGAACGGCGCGAGGGCCGCCTCGACCAGGTGGACGCCCCGCTGCCCGCCGACGTGCCGGCCGATCGCGGCGAGGTCGCCCTCGTAGTGGATCATCCGGACGACGACGTCGTCCTTGACGAAGACGGCGGTGCCGAGCAGGCGTCCGGCCATCTCCCCGCCGGCGTCGCGCACCTGCGGGGTGTCCATCCGCTGGAAACCGGCGAAGATCTCCGCGATCTCGTCGTCGTGCCCGGGCTTGACCCGGTACATCAAGGCCGCGTACGGCATCAGACTCCCCCATCCACGTTGAGCGTCGCGCCGCTGATGTAGCGGGCGTTGTCGCCGGCCAGGAACAGCACCGCCGCGGCGACGTCGGTCGGCTGGCACAGCCGGCCCAGCGCCGTCATGCCGACGATGCGGCGCACCGCCTCGGGCGGCAGGCCGGCACCGGGCTCGGTCTCGGTGAGCCCGGGCGCCACGGTGTTGACCCGGATGCCGCGCTCGCCGACCTCTTTGCACAGCGCGCGGGTGAACCCGATCAGCGCCGCCTTCGAGGCGGTGTAGTGCACGCCGTTCGCCCGGCCGCGCAGGGCGACGGACGAACCGACGTTGACGATGGACGCGCCGTCCACCAGCAGGTCCAGCGCGGCGTGCGTCGTCAGGTACGTCGAGGTCAGGTTCTCACCCACCACCCGGTGCCACTCGCCGTCGTCGACCTGCCCGAACGGCCGCGCGCCGTCCGCGCCAACGTTGTTCACCAGTACGTCCAGCGCCCCGAAGTGCCGCCGGCACAGCTCGGCCAGCCGGGTGACGTCGGCCCGCTGGGTCACGTCGGCCGGTACGACCAGGTGGCCCTCGCCGAGTTCCTTGAGCTCCCGGGCCAGCTCCTGCGACCGCTCGTCCGCACTCCGGTGGCAGGTCACCACCCGGGCGCCGGCGGCGGCGAACGCCAGTACCGTCGCGCGCCCGATGCCGCGGGTGCCGCCGGTCACCAGTACCCGCTTGCCCGAGACCGCCATGTCCATGAGGTCCTCCCTCTCTCGATCGCTAGTCGGTGCCGCGCGCGGCGACCCGGGCGAGTACCTCGATGAGCTCCGCGTCCGGGTCCTCGACCGGGCCCGGTGAACGCCACGCCACGAACGCGTCCGGGCGCACCAGCACCGCTCCCCCGGGCGAGACGCCGTACGCCGCCGCCCAGTCGGCGCCCTCCGGCACGAGGTCGCCGGCCGGGCCGACGACGGCGCACCGCAGCGGTACGCCCAGCCGCTTGGCGACCCGGTCCGCGGCCTCGTTCCAGCCCTTGTCCCGGTCGCCGGTGAGCAGGACGTAGCCGTCCCAGAACAGGTCCACTGTGGAGATGAGCTGCCCGTCGCGGCGCAGCCACACGTGCGGCGCCCGGGTGCCCGGCTGCCCGGTCAGCTCCAGGTTCGGCGTCAGCACCGGGCCGTCCGGCTCGCCGTCGACGACCGCGTCGGAGGCGTACCGGTAGCCAAGGGTGATGATGATGTCGTCGACCATCGCCGCGCGGGTCTGGTCGTCGGCGTGCCCGTGCCGGATCCGGTTGCGCACCATCGCCTGCTCGGCCATCGCCTCGCCGACCCGGCGGCGCTCGGTGTCGTAGGTGTCCAGCAGCCGGTCGCCGGCCGTGCCGCGCAGCACCGCCGCCAGCTTCCAGGCCAGGTTGTGCCCGTCGTGGATGCCGGTGTTGGCACCGAATCCGCCGGCCGGCGGGTGCACGTGGGCGGCGTCGCCGGCCAGGAACACCCGGCCCTGGCGGAACGCGTCCGCCACCAGCTGCGCACCCTCCCAGGGCACTTTCGCGACGATCTCCACGGCCAGGTCCGGACGGCCGGCGGCGGCCCGCACGATCTCGGCGCAACGCTCGTCGGTGAAGTCTTCCGGGCGCTCGCCGCGCTCCGGGAAGTACAGCGGGGCGGCCAGCCATGGATCGCAGCCGTGCAGCCGGGATAGTCCCATCATGGTGCCCGGAGCCGCCTCGGCGTAACAGAGGATGAACTTGCGGCCCTTGAGCAACGCCTCCAGTTCCGGCGCGCGGAAGTAGACGCTCATCGCGGTGAAGACGGTGCCGCGCCCGTGACGGCCGATGCCAAGGATCCGCCGGGTGGTACTGGACGCGCCGTCGGCACCGACGACGTAGCGGGCCCGCACGGTGGTCGGCTCGCCGGTGGCCACGTCGCGCACGATCGCGGTAACGCCGTCGCCGTCCTGCTCCAGCGCCTCCAGCCGGGTGCCGAAGCGGATGTCGGCGCCGTCCTCGCGGGCGGCCTCGGTCAGCACCTGCTCGTAGCGGTCCTGGCCGCAGCCCATCACCCGCTCGGGGCTGATGTGCGGGCCGTCCAGCGACGGCGCCTCCAGTACGACCGCGTCGTCGATCTCGGCCAGCGTCCGGACGCGCAGGATGCCACCCTCGAAGTACGGGTGGGAGTCACCCATCTCCAGCGCCCTGATCCGGTCGTGGACGCCGGCCGCGCGGAACAGTTCCATGGTGCGGGCTTGCAGGCCTGGTGCGCGCGGCAACGACGAGGTGCCGTCCCGCTTCTCCACCAGCATCGTGGCGATCCCGTGGCGGCCCAGGAAGAGCGCGGTGGACAACCCGACCGGTCCGCCGCCGATAACGAGGACGGTCACTTCGACGTACGACATCCGGTGGCCCCTTTCGTGTTACCGGATGTGGTAGTGCCGCGAACTCAAGGATGGCTGGCGGCGCGGTCGCGGTCACGCTCTTTCCACAGCGGGTGTCGCTCTTCCACCGCGGGTAGAGCGCGCCTCGAACCGGGTGCCGGACTATCCGGCCCGGCAACCATCGCCGGAGAGAGGAACGTCGACATGACAACCACGGAACTGGACGTCGGCACCGCAGCCGGCCTGCTGCGCCTGGGAAACGCCTTCTGCGACGCAAAGGCGCTGCTGACCGCTGTCGAGTTGGACCTGTTCGGCGTGCTGAAGGACGGACCGGCCACGGAGGAGGAGATCCGCGAGCGCCTGCGCCTGCACGGGCGCGGGCTGTCGGACTTCCTGCACCTGCTGGCCGCCCTGGGCGTGCTGGTGAAGAGCGGCGAGGCGTTCGGCAACGCCGCCGGCGCGCAGCGGCACCTGGTGCCCGGCGGCGAGAGCTACATCGGCGGGTTCCTGCAACGGTCCAACCGCAACCTGTACCCCGCCTGGGGCCGGCTGAGCGAGGCGCTACGCACGGGCAAGCCGCAGTCCGGCGGCAGCTTCGCCGAGGTGCTGGAGCGCCCGGCCGTGCTGCGGCAGTTCATCGGCATGATGGACGCGCTCACCCAGCAGCTCGCGCCAGCGCTGGTGGAGGCGTTCCCCTGGTCGCGATACGGGTCGCTGCTGGACGTGGGGGGCTGCCGGGGAAACCTCGCCGCCCATCTGGTCACGGCGAACCCGGGCCTGCGCGGTCACGTCTTCGACCTGCCCCCGATGGCGCCGTTCTTCGCTGAGCACGTTGAAGCGCAGGGGGTGGCCGACCGGCTGGAGTTCCACGGCGGCGACTTCTTCGCCGACCCGCTGCCGGCGGCCGACGTCGTCGTCCTCGGTCACGTGCTGCACGACTGGGACGCCGACCAGCGGCGGCAACTGGTCCGCGCGGCGTACGCCGCGACGAACCCGGGCGGCGCGCTGGTGGTCTACGACCGGATGCTCGACGACGACCCGCGGCACGTGGAGAACCTGGTGATCAGCCTGGACATGTTGCTGGTCACCGACGGCGGCAGCGAATACCCGGTGCAGGAGCTGCGTGCGGCGGCCGCCGAGGCCGGGTTCGAGAGGATCACCGACCGGCCGCTCGGCGACTTCGACACCATCGTCGTCTGCCACAAGCCCTGAGCGTTCGGGCCCGGAGCCTTTCCCGGCTCCGGGCCTATGGGTGGGGTCAGCGGGGGACGGACAGGTGGGTGACGCAGCGCAGCAGGCTCGCGTTGAACGTGCGGACGAACCCCTCCGGCGTGTCGGTGTCCCGCGGATTGCGCAGGTACGGCTTGAGGCGGCGCTCCACCTCCCGCACGCCGGGCTGCCCGGCCATGAACCGGGCCACGGCCTGCAGGTCGCCTTCGTACTCGATGACCCGCACCAGGGTGTCGTCGCGGATGAAGACCGCGGTGGCCAGGATGCGGGCCGCCGGGGCGTCCCCGTTGCCGTCGCCGGGGATGTCCGGCGACGGCGGCCGGCGGAAGCCACGGAACACCTCCGCGACGTCGTCCTCGTGCCCGGCGATGATGTCGTAGGTCAGCGCCGCTATCGGCATGGCGACCTCCTGTCCACAGTGGTGCTCATCGGCCCGGGCCTTGGTACGCGCCGATGTTGGCACCATCGGCCGGCACCGGGTTGCCGAAGAAGTCGCGCCGCACCCCGGGCACCGCCGTGCCGGCGCCCAGCGCCGGCGACCCGGCTAGCAGCAGGTACCCGTCGGTGGTGGCCAGCGACGACGCGGTACCCGGCGCGGCGAGCATCGGGGCGCCGGTCACGGCGGCGGTGTCGCCGGGCGGCGCGGGCACGTTCTGGTAGAGGTTGTGCGCGTAGTCGCCGTGCGGGTCCCTGATGACCGACCCGGCCGGCCGGCCGACGAAGACGTTGTTGACGAACCGCACGGCGGTGGTGCCGGCGTTGTTGACGATCCGCTCGCTGGTCGGGGCGTAGAACGTGTTGTTGTGCACCACGGTGTTCGGCTGCGGGTCGCACAGCAGCGTGAAGATCCCGAAGAAGTTGCTGCCGCCCACGTCGTTCTGGCTGATGTTGTATCGCACCACGCCGTTGCGCGACGTCGAGCCGTCCGAGTTGCACGCGTACAGGAACCCGCCGCCGTTGTCTCGCGTGAGGTTGTACTGGTAGACGGTGCCGTCGTTGGCACCCTCCAGCGCGAACGCCATCCCGACGCCCCGGCCGCCGGCCACCTCGTTGTACTCGAAGAGCGTGCGGTCGGAGTTCCAGGCGTACATGCCGACGTTGTAGTCCAGCGAGCGGGTGTTGTAGCCGTCGATCACGTTGTGCCGCACCCGGGCGCCGACGCCGTTGAGGATGGCGACGCCGTCCCCGCCGATGTCGGTGAGCCGGTTGCGCTCCATGGTGACCCCGGTGATCGGCACGAACGAGGTGCCCGGCCCCTCGGGGTGGATGTCGCGCCGTTGCCAGCTGGAGAAGGTGCCGATGCCGATCCGGTCGACCGTGGAGACCGCGTTGTCGCGCACCGAGATGCCGTCGAACCCGGTCGGCACGCTGGCGCCGCCGGCCTCGAAAACGATTCCGCCGCTGGGGCCGGGGAACCGGCAGTCGCACCCGTTGACGTCGTGCACCGATACCCGCGACACCTTGTAGTGGCGGCCGATCCCGAAGTCTTCCAGCAGCACGTACAGGCCCACCCGCTGCTGCCCCGCGGTGGGCGGCGGACCGGCGTTGCTGATCCGGAGGTCGCGCAGTTCCCAGCCCTGCACGTTGTGCAGGAACACGGCGGCCCGGGCGCCGCCGCCGTCGATGTGCGGTGCGCTGCCCACCCCGTACGCGCCGAGGGTGATCGGCCGTCGGGGTGTCCCGGAGCCGCGCGGCGCCAGGGTGCCGGTGCAGGTCGTGCCGGCGCGCAGGCGCACGGCGTCTCCCGGCTTCAGCTGGGTCGTGTTGACCCGCGCCAGCGTGCGCCAGGGACGGCCTGCGGTGCCCGGGCCCGCGTCGCTCCCTTGTGCACAGTCCACAAAGTAGTGCCGGCCCCCACCCCCAGCGGCCGAGGCCGGCGTCACCGGCACCGCCGCGGCGGCCACCAGGAGCGCACCGACTCCCAGCGCGAGAGTCCGGATGATGTGCGAGCGTTTCATCGGTGGTCTGCCTCCCTACACTCCTGGCGGGCGGCGGTTACCGGGGTCGCCAGGGGTGGAAGGGCGGCCAGTACGGGCGTACCACGTTGGCCCGCGCCACCGCGACGACCCAGCTCAGCAGGCGCCACAGCAGCGCGGTCCAGCGTGATCGACGATCCTCGACTCGCATGCGCGCTCCACCTCCCCTTGACGGCTGGCTGCCGTCCCGCTCCGGGGGAGCATGCGGCCGACCACTCAAGGCTGGCTGGAACGGCCATCCCGGGCCAGGAGGCCGCAGGAGGTCAGTCGACCTCGCGCATCATCCGCTCCATCGCGATGATGCGGCCCTTCATGTCGCGCACGTCCTCGGCCAGCCGGCTCAGGTCGTCACCGGCCCGTGCCTGCGCGTCGCCCACCTGGTCGGCGAGCTTGCGGTAGGCGTCTTCGCGGCTCACCGCCGCGCGCGCCCGCAGTGCGGAGCCGACCTGCCAGATGATGACGACCAGCACGACGGCGATCAGCGCGAAGATCGCCGCCGTGAACCAGATTCCGTTGATCGTGACCGACGTTTCGTCCATCAGTCCTTCGCCTCCGGGGGGTCAGGGGTCAGGGTGGAGGCCGCCTCGGCGACCGTGGTCGGCGTCAGCGCCACCGTGAAGGGCGCGACCTCGAAGTACTTCATCGCCTTGCCGTCGGCCGAGACCTCCAGTACGCCGGAGACCAGGCCGGCGGACTCCAGCCGTTGCAGGTGCATGTGCAGCAGCGGGCGGCTGATGCCGAGGTCGCGGGCGAGCTGGCTGACGTAGTTGCGGCGGCTGGCGAGGGCGGCGACTATCCGCAGCCGGTGCGGGTTGGCGAGCGCCCCCAGCATGTGCAGCAGGCGGTCGCCGTTCGGCGGTACCGCGTCCATAGACCCTCCATATGTAAGAGCAGCCTTACACATGTTCGGTGTTTTCGATACCTACCACGCTACACATATTATGGATAACCTTAATATGAGCGATCCACACGCGACGTCCGCGCGAACCAAGGAGGCACGTCATGGCCATGCCGCCGCGCGTCATCGTCATCGGCGCCGGCACGGGAGGGATGTGCCTGGCGCACGGACTCAAGCGGGCCGGCATCCCAGTCGAGGTCTACGAGCGCGACCGGGACCGGGCCGACGGGCTGCACGGCTACCGCGTCGGGATCGACCCTGACGGCAGCCGGGCCCTGCACGCCTGCCTGCCGCCCGAGCTCTACGACACCTTCGTCGCCACCTGCGCCCGCGCGCCCATGCACTTCACCATGCTCGACGAGCGCCTGTCCGAGCTGCTCTCGCTGCCCCTTCGCGACGAGTCCGACCCGATCAACAGCGAAAAGTCGGTCAGCCGGATGACCCTGCGCCAGGTGCTGCTGACCGGCCTGGAAGACGTCGTCCGTTTCGACAAGACCTTCACGCACTTCGAGCAGGACCCGGGCGGGTCGGTGACCGCCCACTTCGCCGACGGCACCCGCGCCACCGGCGACCTGCTGGTCGCCGCCGACGGCACCGGATCGCGGGTGCGCCGGCAGTACCTGCCGCACGCCGTCGTGGAGCCGGCCGGCGTGATCGCCATCGGCGGCAAGGTCGAGCTGAACGAACAGACCAAGGCGCTGCTGCCACCCAAGGTCTTCGCGGGCATCTCCATCGTGTTCGCCCCGAAGGGCTACAGCTGCGTGCTGCACGTGATGGAGTTCAAGTGGGACCGCGCCGGCGTGCCGCACCCCCACATCGGCGCCAGCGACGCCGCGCTGCTGGCCAAGTGGCCCGGCCTGATGTACGACAACACCCGCGATTACATCAACTGGGGTTTCGCCGCGGCGACCACGCGGTTCCCCAGCGACGTGATGGCGATGCGGGGCGCCGACCTCGCCCACCTGGCGCTCGAAATGACACCCGGCTGGCATCCCCACCTGCGCACGCTCTTCGAGCTCACGGACCCCGGCACCGCCTTCCCGGTCAACATCGCCACCTCCACGCCGGTGCCGGCGTGGGAGGCGACCCACGTGACGCTGCTCGGCGACGCCATACACACCATGACGCCGGGCCGGGGCGTGGGCGCCAACACGGCGCTGCGCGACGCCGCGCTGCTCTGCCGCACGCTTCGCGACGTCCGCGACGGCAAGGCCACGGTGCGGGAGGCGGTGGCGCGATACGAGGCCAAGATGACTGAGTACGGCTTCGCCGCCGTCCGCGACTCCCGGCGCAAGCAGAGCGGCGACGACCCGCTGCACAAGCCGTACATCGGGCGGGCGGTCCTGGCCGGTATGCGCACCGGGATGCGCGTGGCCAACCGGCTGCCCGCCGTCAAACGACGAATGTCCGACGCCCTGTACCAGTACCGGGGCGCCGAACGCGAGGAGGACTGACATGGACCTCGGCCTCACCGACAAGCGGGTCCTGGTGACCGGCGCGACCCGCGGCATCGGCCGGGTGACCGCCCGGATCTTCGCCGCCGAGGGCGCCCGCGTCGCGATCACCTACCAGTCGGCCGCCGGCCGGGCCGCCGAGGTGGTCGAGGAGCTCGGCGGCACCGGCCGGTCGATGGCGATGCCCTACGAGCTGCGGGACCCGGCCTCGATCACCGCCGCGGTCGACGAGGTCGAGCGGAAATGGGGCGGCATCGACGTACTGGTGGCCAACGCCCACTGGTTCACCTGGGTGGACCCCGACACCGCCCCGCTGTTCGAGGACGTGCCACCCGCCGAGTGGGCCGACCTGCTGCGGGCCAATGTGGACGGTCAGCTCCTGACCGTGCAGTGCGCGCTTACCGGCATGCGCAAGCGCGGCTGGGGCCGGGTGGTGCTGCTCTCCTCCGTCACCGCGCACCACGGGCTGCCCGGCTCGGAGATCTACAGCGCGTCCCGCGCCGCCGTCCAGGGCTTCGCCCGCGGTCTGATGTGGAGCCGCGGCGGCGTCCTGGTCAACGTGGTGGCACCGGGCGGCACCCGAACGGAGAGCCTGGAGCGCGTGGACCCCGCCCAGCTCGCCCGCGCCGAGAGAGACACCCCGAGCGGCCGGCTGAGCACCCCGGAAGACGTCGGAAACCTCATAGCGTTCCTCTGCTCCGAGGCCAACGGCAACATCAACGGCTCGATCATCCACGTAGCCGGCGGCCGCTAACCCAGATCGTGAGCTACCGCGACGCCCGCCGCGGTAGCTCACGATTGTTCTGGATCCTGCTCTTCAGACGGCGATTTCGACGTTGTACTCGGTTAGCCAGGTGTTGAAGCCGCAGGCCATCTCGACGTTCATCCGGGCGTGCCAGTCGTGGGCGCCGGCCGACAGCTCGGCCACCGCCTGCTGGGCCGACTCCAGGTGCAGGAAGGGCAGCACGGGCGAATCCGGGTTGGAGAGCACATCGGACAGTTCGCGGTGCAGGGCCTGGGTGTAGGTCGGATCCTGCGTCACCGGGTACGGACTCTTCGGCCGCGCCAGGACCGACGGCGGCACCAGGTCCTTCACCGCGGCCCGCAGCAGGCTCTTCTCGCGCCCGTCGAAGGACTTGAACGACCACGGGGCGTTGTAGACGTACTCGACCAGGCGGTGGTCGCAGAACGGCACCCGGGTCTCCAGGCCGGAGGCCATCGCCAGCCGGTCGCCGCGATCCAGCAGCATCGGCAGCCACCGGACCAGCTGGAGGTAGCACTGCTCGCGCATCCGGTGCTCGTGCTCGCTCTCCCCCTCCTGGTGCGGTGTCTCGCGCAGCGCCTGCCGGTAGGAGTCGCGGTAGTAGCCGGTCATGTCCAGTTTGGACATTAGCCCCGGATCGAACAGCGCCCGGCCCTGTCCCAGGCGGCTGGCGGGCGAGCGCATCTCCGCGGCCACCCACGGAAATGTATCGGCGGCGACCAGTTCGGCGTCGTGTAGCCACTTGAAGCCGCCGAAGATCTCGTCGGCTGTCTCGCCGGTCAGCGCCACGGTCGAGTGCTCGCGCGTAGCCCGCAACATCAGGTAGAGCGAGGTGTCCATGTCGCCGAGCGTGGTCGGCATGTCCTGGGCGACCAGGGCCGCCCGGCGGGCCGCCGGGTCGATCAGGTCGGCTGTGCCGAGCACGATGTCGGTGTGCTCGGCGCCGACGTGGCGGGCCAGCTCGGCCGCGTACGGCGCGTCCGGGGTGTCCCGCTGGTCGTCCGGCCGGAAGTTCTCGCTGTATCCGACGAACGTCGCGGTGATGGTGCGCACCGGCTCGTCGCCGGCCGCGCGGCGGGCGATCGAGGCGAGCGCGGTGACCGCGCTGGAGTCGATGCCGCCGGACAGGGCGGTACACAGTGGAACGTCGGCCACGAGCTCCCGCGTGACGATCTCCTCCAGCATGGACCTGACCGTGGCCGTGGTGGTGGCCAGGTCGTCGGTGTGCGGCCGGGCCTCCAGCGTCCAATAGCGACACTGGGTGCGGCCGGTACGCGAGATCGTCAGCGTGTGGCCGGGCAGCAGCTCGCGCATGTCGCGAAAGACCGCCTGGCCGGGGGTCTTGGCGGTGGAGAACAGCTCGCGGAGCCCGTCGGCGTCGACGATCGGCCGCACGCCCGGGTGTGCCAGCAGCGCCTTGGGCTCGGAGCCGAACAGGACGGCACCGCTGGGGAGCACGGCGTAGAACAGCGGCTTGATGCCGAGCCGGTCGCGGATCAGCACCAGCTCCTGGCGGCGCTCGTCCCACACCGCGAAGGCGAACATGCCCTCCAGGTGTCGGGCGCAGTCCGCGCCCCACTCCAGGTAGCTGCGCAGCACGACCTCGGTGTCACTGCGGGTCAGGAACGTGTGGCCGCGCCGCTCCAGCTCGATCCGCAGCGACCGGAAGTTGTACACCTCGCCGCTGTAGGTCAGCACGGCCAGGATCCGCCCGTCCTCACGGGCCAGCATCGGCTGGATGCCGCCGGCGAGGTCGATCACGGAATTGCGGGTGTGCCCGAGCGCGGCGTACCGGCCCAGCCAGGTACCTCGCGCGTCCGGCCCGCGACTGGCGAGCGCGTCGGTCATGGCGTCCAGGACCGCTTGCGCGTCGGGCACGTCGTGTCCGAAGTCCACCCACCCCGCGATGCCGCACATGGCGCCTCCCTCTCCTCGACGGTCGAACCCCCACCACCGTGCCGATCGCCTCTCGCGGGTACCTCGACCACCGCTCGACGCCCTTACCGGTAACCCTTCGCCTGGAGGCGGTACAGCTCGGCGTACCGGCCGCCGCGCGCCAGCAGTTCCTCGTGCCGGCCCTGCTCGATGATCCGGCCACGGTCGAGCACGATGACGAGGTCGGCGTCGCGTACGGTCGAGTACCTGTGCGTCACGAGGAGCGTGATGGTGCCGCAGGAGCGGGCGGCGTCGGCGGCGATCCGGGCGAACCGCTCGAACAGCAGGTGCTCGGCGGCGGGGTCCATCGCCGCGGTGGGCTCGTCGAGCAGCAGCAGGAGCGGGTCGGGGCGCATGCAGGCGCGGGCCATGGCCAACCGCTGCCACTGCCCCCCGGACAGGTCCACCCCGCCGAACATGGTGCCGAGCTGGGTGCGGTACCCCTCGGGCAGCTGTTCGACGATCTCGGTGGCGCCGGCCCGATCCACCGCGGCCGGCACCGCGGCGGGGTCGAGCTGGTGCAGGTCACCGATCCGCACCGCTTCGTCGACGCGTACCTGGAACCGCACCGCGTCCTGGAAAGCGGCGGAGAGCCGCGCCCGCCACGACGCCGGATCGAGCTGGTGCAGCGGGACACCGTCGATCTCGATACTGCCGGCCCTGGGTTGGTACATGCCGGAGAGGAGCTTCACCAGCGTGCTCTTGCCCGCGCCGTTGAGCCCGACAACCGCCACAGTGGAGCCCGCCGGCAGGTGGACGTCGAGGCGGCGGAGCACGCCTTCCTGGCCGCGGTAGCCGAAGGAGACGTCGCGCAGCGTGATGCCGTGACGCAACGCGGCAGGTGCCGGCTGGCGGCCGGGGTGCGGCCGGCGGGCCCGCTCGCGCAGCGACCGGTAGTACTCGGTCACGTGACCGGCCAGGGCGACCTGATGCGCCGCCTGGATGGCGACGTTGACCTGGGCAAGCAACTGGGTGCCCAGGGACAGCACGAGGACCGCGTCACCGACGCTGGCCGTACCCTGGGCGACTAGCCGGCTCACGACGGCCAGCGCGGCGACCAGCCCGCTGAGATACACCGCCCAGCCCAGCAGCTGCCAGACGCCGGCCAGGCCGTTGGCCCTCGCCTCGGCGCGCCAGGCGCCGCGCCACAACTGGGCGGCGCGCTCGCTGAGCATCCGCTCGGCTCCGGCGACCAGTGCCTCCTTCGCCGGCTCCGGACGGATGACGAGTTCGTGCAGCCGCTGCTCCAGGCGGCTGGTGCCCTCCGCGCGCTCCCGGGCGTCGCGCACCCGGCGCAGCCCCGCCCTGTTGGCCAGGAAGGGCGGCACGGCCAGCACCGCGAGCAGTCCGAGGGCCGGGTGGACGCCGGCGAGCAGCCAGAGGCTGAGCAGCAGTCCGCAGGCCGCGATGCCGACCTCGGTGATGGCGCTGAGCCCGGCGGCGAGGAACCAGGTGCTGTGCCGCAGCAGTGAGGACCGGTCCAGGAACCGTGGATCGTCGAGGTGGTCGAGGGTAGGGAGCCGGGCGGACCAGGCGACGATCTCGCCGTTGAGGAGGATGCCGAACCGTTCGATCAGGTAGAGGCGCAGGTTGGACTCGATCCGGCCGCAGGCCGCGGTCATCGTGTGAGCCAGCACGCCGAGCACGACGGCGGCGAGCACCATCGTGGCCTGACCGTGCACAGTGGAGTCGACCAGCCAGCGCTGGCTCAGCCCGATGGTAGCGGCGCTGGCGGCGATGGCCAGCGCCATGACGGTCACCGCGACCGCACGCCACCGGTCGCCGCGGGTCGTCAACCGCGCCAGGTCGGCCAGCAGGTGCCAGCGGCCGGCCGTCATCCGGACACCTTCTGAGTCGCGAAGCGGGCCGCCTGTAGCTGGTACAGCCGGGCGTACTCGCTCTGCCGCGCGACCAGCTCGTCGTGGTCACCGGCCTCCACGATCCGGCCGCCCGCCAGCAGCAGGATCGCGCGCGCCGGCCGGACGGTCGACAACCGGTGCGAGATCAGCACGACGGTCACCCCCGGCATGGCCGCGATGATCTGCTGGTGGAAGTCGGCCTCCAGGCCGACGTCGAGGTGCGCGGTGGGCTCGTCGAGCACCACGATCCGGCGGCCGTGCGCCACCGCGAACAGCACCCGGGCCAGCGCCACGCGCTGCCACTGCCCGCCGGACAGGTCGACCCCGCCGGGCGCCCCGGACCACAGCGGTGTCTCCACGCCGCCCGGCAGGTCCTCGACCACCTCGGACAGGCCCGCGCGCTGGATCGCGGCGAGGACGCCGGGAAGGTCGTCGCCCGCCTCCGGGGCGCCGGCGACAACGTTGGCGCGAAGCGACTCGGGATATCGCACGAAGTCCTGGAACAGCACGGCGAGCCGGCGGCGCCACGCGCGCGGGTCCTGCTCGGCCAATGGCGCGCCGTCCACGGTTATCCGGCCGGCGCTCGGCTGGTAGAGACCGGCGAGCAGCTTGATCAGCGTGGTCTTGCCGGCGCCGCTGCGGCCCACGAGCGCGGTGACCTCGCCCGGCCGCAGTTCGAGGGTGAGCCCGTCGAGCACGGAACGGGACCGGCCCGGGTAGGCGAACGTGACGCCGTCGAAGCGGACCAGTGGCGGCGGCTGGTCGTCGACCGGCGGCTGTGGTGGCGGCCCGGCGGCGGGCGGCCGGCCGTGCTGGCGCACCAGCCGGTCGTAGGCGCCCACGGTGATCGCCCCGTACTCGATGTCGAAGGCCTCGGTGCCCAGGTAGCTCAGTGCGAACATCCCCCAGGCCGCGAGGACGCAGCTCACCAGCCCGCCGGCCGAGATCGTCCCGTGCAGTGCCGCGTAGCCCGGTACGCCGAGCGCCAGCCCCGCGGCCAGTGCCGACAGCGCGATGACCGGACCCTGCGCGCGCAGGGTCCGGAAGGTGGCCCGCCAGGCGCCGGCGGCACCGCCGATCTCGTCCCGCAGGTACCGCCGGACGACCCAGCGGCCCAGGTCGAAGATCCGCAGCTCCTTGGCGGCCTCCGGCTCGGTCGCCAGGCTCACCCAGTACTTGGCCCGCCGTTGCCGGGTGCGGTCGCCGTGCCGGACCTCGGCGATGTGCATCCACTGCCGGCGCAGCAGCGCCCGGATGGTCAAGGTGATGGCCAGCAGGACGGCGGCGAGCAACACGGAGAACCGGGCCACCACCGCGGCCGCGACGAGCCCGCCGGCCAGGCGAAGCACCAGCGCGGCCTGGCCGGCTGCCGCCGCGCCCGGTGACCGGGCCCGGCCGTTGCCCAGCCCGAGGTCGCCGGCCTGGTCGGCGCCGGCCTGGAACGCCGGGTCTTCGATGAGCCTCAGGTCGCCCGGCGCCGTGGCCATCGCCCGCAGCCTCTCCCGCAGCGCGCCGTTGACGCGGTGGGAGACCTCCATGGTGACGTAGCTCTGCATTGACTCGGCGGCCCGGCCGGCCAGCAGCACCGCGCCCAGGACCGCGACGACCGGCAGCGCGTCGCCGCCGCCCGCGCCCTCGGTGAGGATGGCCGCCAGCCGCCCGCCGGCCAGCGCCACCAGCGCCGGGCTGACCTCGACCGTCGCCCGGATCAGAATCAGGCCGGCCGCGGCCGGCGGGCCGGCGAGCCCGAGCAGCCGCAGCAGGCGCCAGCCGCGCCGTACGGTGGCGACGAAGCGGTTCATCACTGGGCCCTCCCTCAGACGTCGAATGACTTCCGGGAGCGCCCGACGCCGATCGTCCCGTCCAGAAGGCGGCGTTCGAACGTGATGCCGAGCTGGCCTTCCCAGCGCGCCAGGATCTCCTCCTCGCCGCTCCGGTTGATGTCGTCGAGCACGACCGTGTAGTCGTCGGCGAGCATCGGTGCGAAGAAGGGGACGGCGGGATACCGGCGGTGCCGCCACTCCGGCCGGTACGCGGGTGGCCCGTCGACGACGAGCAGGTCGACCGGCTCGCCATCGATCGCCTTCGTGATGGTGTCCCGCTCGTACCAGACGGCGTCCTCGCCCGGCCACTCCGAGGCGATCGGTGCCAGCACGGCCACGACCACGGTGACCACCGCGTCGAGCCCTTCGTTCGCCAGCTCGTCACAGAGCAGCTTGGCCCAGTCCGCGTCGTGCTCGACAGTCCAGAGATGCCCACCCCGCTGCTGGAGCAGGCGTCCAATGTAGAAGGTGCTGATGCCGCCGCCCAGCTCTACGACGCGCCGGCGCCGGTAGACCACGATGTCGTTGAGGAGAGCGACGATCGCGCTCGGCCGCATGGCGCTCGCGCTCCACGGCAGGTAGGACGGTGACAGCGGGGCCAGCGCAAGCAACGCCAGCATGTCCTTGCGGTCGCCGAGTGCGCGAAAGTACTCCTCGGAGGCGGGCGGCATGGGGTCGATCGTGGGAAGGGGTGCTTGAGTACCGCTCGACCGCCGGTGGAGCGGTAGATGCTGCGCTGTGCCCATGAAGGTTGTCACGATCGCAACTGACCTGGAGAACCCGTTCCTCACACGGCTGCTCATGCCGTCCTGCCGGGACGCGGGGCTCGACCTCATCGTCCTGCACTCCACAAAGGAGCAATTCACGTTCGCGGACAAGCGCGCCGCGCTGACGGCGTACCTGTCCGAGGCGGCCGACCCCGATGAGCTCACCGTGTTCACCGACGCCTACGACACGCTGTTCATCCAGGGGAAGCAGCACATCGAGCGGGCCTACGCGCGCTTCCCGCAGCGCGTCGTCTTCAGCGGCGAGACGAACAGCTGGCCGATCGGAGTCATCGGGTTGGCCCTGCGGGAGAACCCGCCGGTCGGCCGCTTGCCCTACCTCAACAGCGGTGGCTTCATCGGGCCCGCGGGCGACCTCCTCGACCTGTGCACCCGGTATCCCGAGCCGCCGAGCGAACGCTTCACCGTGCTGGAGCGGCTGCGTGCGCACGGCTACGACACCACCGCGCAGTTCAGTTTCAGCGACCAGTACCACTGGACGCTCGTCCAGCTTCTGGAGCCGGACCGGATCGGCGTGGACCACGACGCGGCCATCTTCGAGTACTACGGGCCGACGGGGTCCCACCTGGTGATGCAGGAACCCCTGTACGACGTCATCGAGTTCCGCGAAAAGGGTGTCGCGGCCGGCAGCTACCAGCGGGAGCGGGCGCGGCTGCTGGAGCAGCTCCAGACACCCAGCGGCGCCGCGCAGCTCCACTTCGCCAGTACGGTCACGAAGGCGGCGTTTCTCCACCTGCTCGACGAGGGACTGCTGCCGGAGTGGGTCGCGAGCGTGACCGCGAACGACACGGCGGCCGCCCGATGACCACGCCCGCACCTCGGACCTCCGTGGTGATCATGACGCGCAACCGCGCCGCCGAGCTCCGGCGGACGCTTCAATCGCTGCGCGAACAGACCGCACCCGCGCACGAGATGGAGGTCGTCGTCGTCAACGACGGCTCGAGCGACGAGACGCCTGAAGTGGTGCGGGAGTTCGGGGCGACGCACCAGGTGCGGCACCTCGTTGTGGACCACGACGAGGCCGATGTCGCGGCGCACGGCCCCGCCTACGCGCGGAACCGCAACCTCGGCGTCCGGCTGGCCACCGCCCCGATCCTGGCGTTCCTGGACAGCGGCACGGTCGCCGGACCGGACTTCGTGGCAGACCACCAGCGCCACCACCAGCTCGCCGGCAGCCCGGCCGGACCAGGGGTGGCCGTCATCGGCTACGCCCACGGCTACAACCCGGAGGCCTTCACGTCCGGCCGCGACACCCTGAAGGAGCTGGTCGCCCGGCACTCCCCCATGGAGGTCGTCGAGCGGATCGCGGACCAACCGCTCGGCATGGACATGCGCGAACCGTACTTCGATCGGGACCTGAGCGAGCTGGCCGCGCCCTGGCTGCTGTTCTGGGGCCTGAATGTCTCGATGTCCGCCGCCGACTTCTGGGCCGTGGGCGGCTTCGACGAGGACTTCCGCGGCTGGGGCCACGAGGACATCGAGCTGGGATACCGCCTGACGCGGCACGGCGTACGGCTGGTCACCTCGCGGACGGCCTGGGCGTTCGAGCTGCCGGTCGACCGGGTGCTGGAGGTGACCAAGACGGCGGGCGACGTGAACATGCGCCGCTTTCTCACCAAGCACCGCAAACCCCTGATCGAGCTGTGCGCGGTCAACTCGAACGAGGACATCGTGCGTCTCGTCGAGGACGAACACCGGTACCTCACCCGCTGGGCCGCGCGCGCCCACGGTCTGGACGTACGGCCGGAACTGGAGCAGGCGGCGCGGGACCTCGGCGTCACGGCCGGTACGCGGACGGCCGTGATCGGCTGCGGTCCGGCGCTCCCGCCCGGGTGGCCCGACTCGGTGCTACTGGACTTCGACGCCGACGCGCTGGCCGCCGCGGCCAACGGCGGCCGGCACACCGCGCTGCACGGGATCGGCCTGCGCACCGAGCTGCCGGAGTCCTCCGTCGACCTGGTGCTCGTCACGTCGCGGCTGGGCGGCGTGTGGGACCGGTGGGGCGACGCCGTACTCGCCGAGGCCCACCGGTTCGGCCGCCGCGTCCACGTGACGTTCCACTAAGGACACTGGGCCGGCGCGTCACCCCGGCGGGCGACGTCGGCCAGGACCTCGATCGCCCGGCCGAGCCCGTCTTCGGCCCGCAGCCGCTCACCGCAGGCGGCAGCCCGCTCGCGCACCTCGGGCCGAGCCAGGTGGCGCAGCGCCCGGCCCAGCCGGTCCAGGTCCAGGTCGACGAGGTAGGTGTGGCCGCCGGCGCCGAGCCGTGTCACCCGGCTGCCCCAGAACGGCTGGTCGAAGAAGAGCGAGTAGACCCAGTTCGGCCGGCCGGCGGTCAGGCTGGCGGCGGTGGTCCCCGAGCCGCCGTGGTGCACGATGGCGGCGCACCGCGGAAACAGCCAGTCGTGGTCGACCGCGCCGACCGCGTGCACCTGTGCGGGAAGCTGGTCGGCCACGCCGCTCAGGTCGGTCCAGCCGCTGCCGATCAGCACCCGCGAGCCGGTGCGGCGGGCGGCCCCGACCGCGAGGTCCACCAGGCGGCGGGGCTCGGCCATCATCATGCTGCCGAGGCTGAGGAAGACCGGGGCCGGTCCGGCCGCCAGCCAGGCCACCAGGTCGGGGGGCGGCTCCGCCTCGCCCAGCCGGCGGCGCGCCTCCGCCGGCAGCCGCCAGTAGCCGGTGATCACCTGGTGCGGTCCCCAGTCGCGGGGGCGCGGCACGAGGGTGGTGCTGAAGTGGTGCAGCGTGGTCAGGCCGAGCCGCTCCCCAGTGGCGATCACCGAGGCCGACGCCGGGGGCAGCCCCAACGAACGCCGGAGCGCGTTGACCTGTGGCTGCTTGTCGCGCCAGTAGACCGACTCGGCGAGCCGGTGGGTGGCGCGGTTCACCGGCCCGGCCAGCGGGCGGGGGCGCAAGCGGGCACGGCTGAGCAGCGGGTGCGGAAAGTCCGCGGTGGCTGCCAGCGGCACGAAGTACGCGGTCACCAGGGGAACCTCGTACGCCTGGGCCACGGCGAGCGCGTGGTCGTCCATGCCCAGCCCGGCGACCAGCACGTCGGACCGCTTGGCCAGCGCCTTGATGCCGTCGCCGATCGTCCCGCTCGCCCGCGCCATCATCTCCTTCCAGCCCGGGAACCCGGCCCGCCGCCGCCCGGCCCCGGCCACCATCCCACCGCTTTCTCGCACCAGCGCCTGCACGTCGAAGTCCAGCGGCACGAAGTGCGCGTCCGCGGCGGCCACCAGCTGCCCGGCGTCGACGGACGCGGCCATCGCCACCTCGTGTCCCGCCGCCCGCAGCGCGGAGGCGAGCGCCACGTACGGCTCGACGTCGCCCCGGGTCCCGCCGCAGACGATTCCCACTCTCACGAGGTCCTCCGGTTCGTGGACGTGCCGTCGGGTCGGCACACATGCTGCGGGGCACTGGTCGACGCCGGCTGGAGAGCCGCTGGACAGGGGCCCGTTCAATCCGGCCTTGAGCGCGCGTCCAGTACGGATGGGAATCCTCTGGCCATGGTGGACACCCTGCGCGACGACCTGGACCACCCGCTCTTCCCCGCCGGCGATCCACCTCGCCTGGACGCCGATCCACTGCTGGCGCGGCTGCGCCGGGAGCCGGGCATGCACCGGGTGCGGCTGCCGTACGGGCAGGCGACCTGGCTGGCGGTGCGCCACCGCGACGTCAAGGCGCTGCTGACGGACCAGCGTTTCAGCCGGGCCGACGCGGTTGGCCCTGACGAGCCGCGGATCCTGCCCTTCATCCAGCAGGCCAACGTGCTGCTGGTCACCGACGCGCCGGAGCACGACCGGCTGCGGCAGCTGCTGGCCGGCGCGTTCACCGTCCGTGGCGTGGAGCGGTTGCGGCCGTTCACCGAGCGGACCGTCGAGGAGCTGCTCGACGCGATGCGGCAGCAGGAAGCGCCGGTGGACCTGCTGGCGGCGTACGCGCTCCCCCTGCCGGCGCTGGTCATCGCCGAGCTGCTGGGCGTGCCGGCCGCCGAGCGGCAGGCGTTCCGCCGGCTCGCCGACGCCTTCTCCGTACCGGCGGTCTTCACGCGGACCGTGGAGGAGCTGATGGCGCAGCGGGAGGAGCTTCAGACGTACCTGTCCCAGCTCATCGAGCGCAAGCGGGCGAGCCCCGGCGACGATCTGCTCAGCTCGTTGATCGACGGCGGCTCGCTCACCGCCGACGAGCTGCTCGCCGTAGCGTTCATGCTGCTCGTCGCGGGCCACGAGGCGACCGCGGACCAGATCGCCAACCTCACGTACCTCCTGCTCACCCACCCCGACCAGCGGCGAGAGCTGCTGGACCGGCCCGAACAGCTGCCCGCCGCGGTGGAGGAGATGCTGCGGTTCGTGCCGTCCGGCGTGGCGACCGGCCTGCCCCGCCTCGCCACCGAGGACGTGCGGCTCGGTGGCGTCCTGGTGCGCCGCGGCGAGTTCGTGATGCCGCTGATGGCCGGGGCGAACCGCGACGAGGAGGTCTTCGCCGAGCCGGACCGGCTGGACTTCGCCCGGCCCAGGCCCGCCCATTTCGCGTTCGGGCACGGCGTTCACCGCTGTCTTGGCGCCGCTCTGGCCAGGATGGAGCTCCAGGTCGCGATCGGTGCGCTGCTGCGGCGCTTCCCGGATCTGCGGCTGGCCGCCGACGTCGACGACATCATCTGGTGCGCCGGCGGTCTGGTGCGGGCACCGGTGAATCTGCCCGTCGCCTGGTAGACATCGCGTCGGTCATAGTAGGTATAGTCATAGCATGACTAGGGTCTTGATCATCGGCGGTGGTGTCGCCGGTCCCGTGGCCGCGATGGCCCTGCGGCACGCCGGCATCAAGGCGTCGCTCTACGAGGCCTACGACCAGACCGCTGACGGCGTCGGTGCGTTCCTGACGCTGGCGGTGAACGGCCTGGACGCGCTGCGCGCGATCGATCTCGAATCGGTGGTGAAGGGCGGCGTCGCGACCCCGCGGTTCGCGTTCCACGTCGGCAGCGGACGGAAGCTGGCCGAGTTGCCCAACGGGCCGACCCGGCAGGACGGCCTGGTCAGCCAGACCATCCGGCGCGCCGACCTCTACCGGGCGCTGCGGGACGCGGTCATGGCACGCGGCATCCCGATCGAGTACGGCAAGCGCCTCGTCTCGGCCGAACCCGTCGACGGCGGCGTGCGGGCGATCTTCGCCGACGGCACCACGGCCACCGGCGACCTGCTGATCGGCGCGGACGGCCTCCAGTCACGCACCCGCCAGCTCATCGACCCCGCCGCGCCACCCGCCCGGTACGTGCCGCTGCTCAATACCGGCGGCTTCACGCGCGGCGTGGAGGTCCCGGGCAGGCCCGGCGTCATGCACATGATCTTCGGCAAGCGCTGCTTCTTCAGCTACCTCAAGACCCCGGACGGCGAGATCTGGTGGTTCGCCAACCCACCCCGCACCGAGGAGCCCAGCCGCGCGGAGCTCGCGAACACGCCAGCCTCGGCGTGGCGGGAAATGCTCATCGGCCTGTTCCGCGCCGACCGCACCCCGGCGCGAGCGATCATCGAGTCCACTTCGGACATCCTGGCCGGCTGGACCACGTACGATCTGCCGTCGGTGCCGATCTGGCACACCGACCGCATGGTGATCATTGGCGATGCCGCGCACGCCACCTCGCCCGCATCCGGCCAGGGCGCGTCGATGGCGATCGAAGACGCCGTCGTGCTCGCGAAGTGCCTGCGCGACGTGCCGTCCATCCCGGAGGCGCTGGCCGTGTACGAGTCGCTGCGCCGGGAACGAGTCGAGCGGATCGTGGCGCAGGGCAAGCAGAACGGCGACTCCAAGGCGACCGGCCCGGTGGGGCGCGTGATTCGCGACGCCGTCCTGTCCAGGGTGTTCAAGCGGTTGGAGCGCACCGACACCGACCCGAGCGGCTGGATGGGCGACCACCACATCGAGTGGTCCACGCCGGCCGCGACCTGGCTATACCGGACGGAATAGCGAGGTGATGTCGTCGGCCATGGTCACCACCGTCGCGGCGAGCGCGCCGGCGCCGACCGCGACCAGGGCACCGGCCAGGTCGGGCGAGGCGGCCGGCAGTTGCCCGCCGGCCAGGCCGAGCGCGGCGGCGGCGAGCAGCACGAGGTTGCGCGCCACCTGCGGGTACCCGAGTGGTTGTGTCGTGGAGCCGAAGCAGCGGCAGGGCGCCCGCTCGCCGCGGCGCAGTGCCAGCACGATCGTGCCGGTAAAGCCCAGCAGCAGTGCGGCGGCGACCGCGAACCCGATCGGGGTGGTCGCCGGCATCGTTAGCAGCAGCACCACCGCGAGCTCGATGGCCACCACGCCGGCCGCCAGCCACCGGGCCAGGGCCGCCGGCAACGGCCGGGGCGACAGCCGGACGGTGGCGGCCAGGAACTCGTCGAACGCGCGGCGGCCGCGAAGCTTGCCCGCGATCGAGAACACGAATACCAGCGCGATTAGGCTGCGAAGGCCGATCAGGACATACGACATCATGTGGCGACCTCGGAGAGCTCCGGCGACTGGTATCCGGCCGCCTGCTTGGTGAACAGGGACGCGTACACGCCACCGGCGGCCATCAGCTCGGCATGGCTGCCCTGCTCCACCACACGGCCCTGGTCGAGCACGACCAGCGCGTCCGCGTCCCGGATGGCGCCGAGCCGGTGGGAGATCAGCAGGCTCGTGCGCCCCTGCCGAAAGCCGCGCAGCGTCTGATGGATCTCGGCCTCGGCCTCGGCGTCCAGACCTGAGCTCGGCTCGTCAAGGATGAGCAGGTCCCGCTCGTCGCGCAGCAGCGCCCGGGCCAGCGCCACCCGCTGCCACTGGCCGCCGGAGAGCACCACGCCGGCCTCCGGGTCGGGGTCCTCCGCCTCGGCCGCGCCGAAGAACATCCGGGTGAGCAACGTGTCGTAGCCGCGCGGGAGCGTGGCGAGCTTGTGGTGGATGCCGGCCGCCTGGGCGGCGGCGACGACTCTCGCCCGGTCGTGGCCGGCGTCCAGGTCGCCGAGGGCGATGTTCTCGGCGGCGGTCAGGTCGTACTCCATGTAGTCCTGGAACACCACGCCGATCCGTCGGCGTAGCTCGGCGGGGTCCATGTCGCGCAGGTCGACGCCGTCCCACCGGATCGATCCCCGGTCCGGGTCGTACATCCGGCACAGCAGCTTGACCATGGTGCTTTTGCCGGCGCCGTTGCGGCCGACCAGCCCAACCGCCTGTCCACGTTGGACCCGGAACGACACGCCGCGCAGCGCCCAGGGATGCTCCGGCGTATACCGGAACCACACCTCCCGGAACTCGATCTCCCAGCGCAGCGGTAGCGCCCACGCGGTGTGCGCACGCACCGGCAGGTCCGGCTCGCTGTCGACCACCGCCAGGTAGTGGTCGAACATGGTCAGCTCCTGGTGGGTCACCATCATCTGGCTCACCAGCGAGGCGACTCCCATCTGTACGGCGGCGACCGCACCGACCAGCAGCATCACGTCGCCGGCGGTGAGCTGGCCCCGGGTAGCGGCGAACAGTGCCCACAGCATGCTGGCCCCGGCGACCGCCGCGCCGAGCATGCTGAGCCCCGACTGGGTCAGCATCTCCCGCCGGTCCATCCGCCGGCTCTCCCCGTTGGCGACGCGCCGCTCAGCGAGCATCCGTTGGCGGAAGTGGCCGCTCGCGCCGAACAGCCGCAGTTCCTTCGCCGCCTGCACGCTGGTGAGCAACTGCTGGAAGAAGAACTCCCGCCGCTGTGCCGGGCTGACGCGCCACATCATCGCCGCACGCTGCCGGGACAGCTTCCACTCCGCGAACACCGCCGGCACCGCGCCGACCGCCACCGCGGCCGCCAGTAGGGGGTTGAGCACGAGCAGCGATCCGACGAACCCGACCACCGTCACGATGTTGCCACCGATGCCGAACGCGCCGGAGACCACCTGGCTCGGGGTGGAGCCGCCGGCCTGCTGAGCCAGGTTCAGCCGGTCCAGAAACGCCGGGTCCTCGAACCGGCGCAGTCCCACGAACCGTTCCGCCGCCACGAACAACCGGTCCTGCGCCAGCAGGCTGACCCGCCGCCCCAACTCCGCGGTCAGGTAGCTGGACGCGTGCGGCGAAACCCCGCCGACCACACCGGCGAGCGCCAACCCCACCCCCGCGGCGGCCAACGTCGAGACGCCCGCTGCCGAATCGACGATCCTGTCCAAGGCGTACTTGGTCAGCCACCCGGCCACGACCGGGACCGCCGCCGCCAGCAGAGTCAGTGCCCCGTACCCGACCAGGTGGTAGCGGCCGGCGCACCAGGCCAACGCCAGCGCGCGGGTCAGCCCGGTGAGGCTGGCCCGGGCGCCCCCGTTCAGGTCGGCCATCGCGTTCAGGCGACGGCCGGCGCGAGCAGCTGTAGCTGGTGCGGGTCATGTCCGCTGGCCACCACCGTCCCAGTGGAGTCGAGCACCGCGAACGCCGGGTAGCCTTGCACCTTCAGCGCGGCGGCGACCGGCCCGTCCAGCAGCGGCTCGATCACCAGCCGGGCGACCGGTGCGAGCCGCTCCCGGTACTCCGCCGTCTCCTCCCGTTCGCCGGCCAGGACCGCCAGCACCTGGCCCCGCCCGCCCGGGAACTCCTTCGCCCTGACAAGGAACTCCGGCAGCCGCTCCTCACACGCGCTGCAGCTGGGCGAGAGCACCCCGATGAGGGTCTGTCCCGACAGCAGGTCCCGCGAGACCGGCTCCCCGTCGTCCGTGGTGGCGGTGAAATCATCGACCTGCTCGCCCGCGCCGGGCATCACCGACGGCGCCGTCCCGTCCGGCACAGGCAGGTTCGTCAGCTTCTCGGTGTGCTGCCGCAGCCGGCGAATCACCCCCACGGTCAGCAGCAGGTTCAGTACGGCAACGGCGCCGACCAGCACCACGAGTGCGATAAGAAACGAGGTCACCTTCACCATCCAGATACGTCATCCGAACTCGACCCGCGACAGGTTGGCAGACCGGGATTGACACGGCCTTGCAGCGGAATTGAAAACGCTGGTGGCAGGGGGCGTCCTGGGTGGTGAGCCACCCGCACACCGGCGCGCGCCCATGCCGCCGAGCGCCGCTGACCAGCCGATTCAATCCCGCTGCAACCGCGCCTCAATTCGCCCGTGCCAACCTGCTGCGGGCCTCGAAGACCGGCGACATTCGGGCGACGAGGCCGCGAATGACCTCGACAGAAGGGATGTGGGATGGCGATCAGCCGTCTTGCCGATGCGTTGCTGGAGCGGCTGGTGCCGCGAGCGGTGGTCGCGGCGCTGCCCGCGTGCGGCAGCCTGATCGGGCAGAGCTGCAGCAATGGAGTCTGCACCCAGCTCGCCTGCGCGTACCACCAGAACTACTGCGGCGGCACCCAGCGCGTGCGGTACCGCCGGTACTTCTACACCATGCCGGGCACGTGTTCAAAGTGGACGGTCCAGTACTGCGGCTGCTGACCTGAGCGCTTCACAGCGCTGGCTGACCAGTGGCGGCAGGGCCCGGCGTCCTGCCGCCACCACTCAGGGTCGGACTGGCGAAATTGCGGCGGAACTAGCGAAGGGTCAAACGGTCATGACCTCGTCCCTCATCGCCGGGCTGGTCCTGCTGGCGACGGCCGCGGTCGTCGGCTGGCTGCGGTGGCGGCTGCGGATCGTGACCGTCTTCGGCGACAGCATGCGACCCGCGCTCGCCCCTGGCGACCGGCTGCTGGTGCGCCGTACTCCGCTGTCCCGGGTAAGAGCCGGCGACATCGTGGTCATCCAGCATCCGTGGCAGCTGGAGGCGATCGTGGCACCGGACACCAGCGCCCGGTGGCTCATCAAGCGTGCGATCGCGACGCCCGGCGACCCGGTGCCAGCGTCGGTCGCCCCCACCCTGTCCGTGCGGCCCGGCAGCCCGGTCCGCGACGGCGCGCTGATCGCCATAGGTGACAACCGGGACGCCAGCTCCGACTCCCGTGACTTCGGCTACGTCACCGCGAGCGACCTATTCGGCGTCGTGCTGCGCCCGATCCACCGTCAGTCGTCGAACACGTAGCAACGATAGTGGCCGCTGCTGGCGATGCCCGACGGTGCGGCGCTTTTAGCAGGTTGGACAGGCCTCGCGCCGGACGAGCCAGGTGAACTGGGTGCTGCCGGTGCGACCCGCCGCGTCGGTCGCGCTCACAGTGACCGTGTAAGTGCCGAACTGAGTAACGGTGCCGGCGATCACGCCGGTGCTGGAGTTGATCGACGTACCCGTGGGCAGCCCGCTGGCGGACCAGTTGTAAGGGGCGGTCCCGCCGGTCGCGGTCATTTGCAGATATGCGTAGTCATAAATGTAGGTACTCCGGCTGCCCGGGTTGGCCACGGCTGGGGGCGGCGGAGCGCAACTGATGCTGGTGCTCGGGCTCTGCCACCGGTACGACTCCGGCACGGTGGAGTCACTCACGGAGGCGTACCAGTACGCCACGTAGTTGCCGGGTACGCAGCTCGCCGCCGTGTACGCCCACGCTCCCCCGATGCCGAAGTCGTCGTCGGACCCCACGAGCGTCCCGTCGCGGTAGAGGTGGACCGACGCGTAGGCGGTGGATCCGACGTCGCTGCAATTGATCAACAGGTCGGCGCTGACCTGTGCCGGGTTGCTCCAGTTGTTGGGGCCGCCCGACCGGAAGGTACAGAGGCCGGCGGCGGCGGTGGCTGATGCGGGCGCGGGGATGAGGATCGCCGCCACCGCCGTGATGGCCAACGCCGCCACGGCCAGCGGCCTGCTCCGCGGAAGCCATCGTGTGATGTTCATTGCCACGAGTTCCTTTCCTGAGGTCGGATTCGATGGGACGACCGAGCGCGCTCATGTCGGAGGTCGGCTCGACAAGTGGCTCACGCTAAGCACGACGACTCGACGAAGCCTGGAGGACGACTGAACCGGACCACACCGACTCCACCTCCGCCGCGGTGGCGGCGCGAAGGACACCAGCGCCGACGACACGCCGACGGCACCGACCTGGCGGTACTCGTCACGGACCACTGTGGACGAACGGTGCCCACAGTTCGGGATGTGCGGGAAATCTCGCACGCAGGCGTCGGGTCACGTCGTGTAAGGCCACCGCGGCGCCGTCCGCGGTCGAGGAATCGCCGAGCAGCCGGTAGAAGCGACGTGCGGCCATCGCCGCGACTTGATCGTTGACCGACCACAGGGTGGCCACCACGTGCCGGTACCCCGCGAGCTGGAACGCGGACGCCAGGTGGATCGCCTGGTCTGCCTGGAAGAGGCTCCCTTGACCCGTGGAGCAGGCCGACAGGTACGCGAACTCACCGCCCCGCGGACCGGCCCCGCTGATCTCGGGCACGCGCAGCATCCTGTCGTGCAGGTGCAGCCCGCTCTTCGACGCCTTCTCCGGATGACTTGTCGCGTGGCAGGCGAAGTGAACCCAGCCGGCGCCGGATAGTGCGTCGAGAACGGCGGCCGCGCTGGCCTCGCCGTCCGCGAGCGCAACCGCGTCCGGGTTCCTGGCCAGCAGGTAGGCGGTCTCGGCGGCGGTAGCGGGCAGGTCCGGCAGTCCGTCCGTGTGCCGCATGGTGACGGTCAGCTGGGTGCGGGTGTCCGTGCCCGTGCGTTGCCTGCCGAGGATCAGGGCACGGATGGTCGGGGTGTACGAGCTCACGACGCGGTCGAGTGCCGAGGGCCCGTCGGGCAACCCGGCCGCGTGCAGGGGCAACAGGCTCAGCACCCCGGTCGCCACCCACCACACCCGTGGTGTTGGCTGCCCGGCATCCGGCGGCGTGTCGTATCCGAGTGCGGTCAGCACCGGCCCGGTGACCGTCTCCCAAAGCCAGGCGAGCAGGTCGTGTGTCGCGCCTGCCGGCCGTGTGGTTCTGGCTTGCGCGACGCGATTTTCCGTGAAGAACTCCACGCCCGCCAAGGCGTTCGCGTGGGCCCTCGCGTCCGCCTCGGTGAGCTCGGGCAGCCGTACCCGCAGCAGGGCGTCCGGCTTGAGCACCACCGCGTCGCCGCCGAGCGTTCCCACGTTGACGAGCACCACGGCACCGTCTGCCGCTGCACTCTGCAGCTCGGCGATCCGAGGCGGTACCAGGAAGCCGGCGAACTCGGGGAACTCGCGGATCCGGTGCAGCAGTTGGTCCCAGCGGTCGGCGAGGTGGCGCGGCGGCCGCCGCGGTGCCGGCGCGCCGGTGAGGTCGTGCAGGCGGCCGTCCATCGGCGACTGGGTGTCCATCTCGGACACGAGTATCTTGAACTCCTCGGCGAGGTCGGGAGCGGAGCGCGAGAGTTCGGCTACGTCTATGCGGGCGCTCAGCTGGTTGGACAGCAAGATGCCGCGGCCAAGCTCGGCAAGCTCGACAGCACCCGCCACGTCACCAATCGCGAGGAGAGTCGCCGTGGCCTCGCCAACCAGACTCCCGCTGTGGCTGAGCTGGTGCTCCTGGTCGGACCAGGCCAGGCCCTGAGGTGCGCACAGGGGCAGCAGCTCGACCGCTCCGCGCCACATCGCCGCCGCCTCGGTGAGCATGCCGGCCTGCAGAGCCAGGTGGCCGATATTCGTCCGGGCACTCGCCTGTGCCGTCGGTGTCGTATCTGTGGCGGTGCCGACCGCCTCGACGAGTCGCCGCACCACGCCTGCCCGACGCTCTGGATCGACCGCCTCTTCCTGGTAGGCGACCGCGAGGTTTTGCAGACGCCTCAGGAAGAACGGCGAGTCCGGCCCCGTCGCCGTCGCCGCCCGCGCGATGAGGTCGATCGCCTTGTCCAGGTCTGCGTGACCGGCCACCTCGCCCGTGCGGGCGTTTAGCCGGTGCCGATGCAGCAGGGCTCCGGCGAGGGCGTCGGCGAACTGAGCCCACTGTGGGTCGGCCTCGTCGGTGGCGCCGAGCGCCTGCAGGCTGTATCCGGCACTCGCGTCCAGATCGGCGGGATCGCCGCCCCCCAGGTATCGCTGCAGCAGGTACCCGCTGAGGTTGGACTGTATCTGCCGCCGCTCAGTGTGCCTGATGCCGGCGATCGCGAGGGCACGTTCACCCAGTTCCACGGCGGTGGTCAGATCTTCCAGGTCCCGGAAGCGTTCGAAGCGTTCGGAGTAGGCGTTGGCGAGACCTTCGAGTCGTGAGACAAGCTCGGGATGACCGTCGGGCAGCGCCCGGACGGCACGGTGACCGAGCTGGACGGCATGGTCAAGGTCGCCCTGCGCGCCGTATCGCTCGAACCGCTTCCGGTACATCTTGGAGAGATTGGCAACGCAGGTGCCGCGTTGTTGGCTGGTCAAACCGCCATCCGCCAGCGCTTCCTCACCGACCTCGATACTCGCCTCCAGATCGCGGTGGTCACCAAGGTATTCGTAGCGTTGGACGTAAGAAACGGCGAGATTGACCAGCGCTATGCCTTGATAGTGGGCAGAAGCGCGTCGCCGCGACTCCTGCGTCAGTTCGACGTACTTACGCAGATCGGCGGCGTCGCCGGCCAGGTTGAACCGAGCTCGAAACGCCAGACCCAGCTTGTAGAGCAGCTCCGCGTAGTCCCGGTTGTCCTCGCCAGCGATCTCCAGCGCCCTGCCCGCACAGTCGATGGCACTGTGCACATCCGCCGAGCCGCCAGTCGCCTCGTACCGCTCCAGATAGGCGAAGCTGAGGTTGGACAAGTCTCGGGCCAGCATGCCGCCGCGCAGACCATCGCCCACGACCGCCTCCCGACAGGTGATGGCCGCGTCGAGGTCACCGACGTCACGCGCCCGCTCGTACCGTCGCTCGTACCCAGCGGCCGCCAGCTCGTGCAGAACCGGCCGATAGGAGTCCGCGGCATCGGCCACTTCCAGACCGTGTTCGGCATGCCGGATCTGAGCGTCCACATCGGCCGGTGCCCCGCCGAGCTCAGCGCGACACTGGTGTGCGTAGGCAAGCCGGGCCAGCACCACCGGCGTCGCCAGCGCCTCCGCCAGGGCCTGCTCGCAGCACCCAACGGTGGCGTCCAGGTCGGACGGATTGCCCACGGCTTCGAACCGCACGATGTAGTGCTCCGCCAGCCGGCTGTACGCCACGCCGCGTTGCGGATCGTCCGCGGGCAGAGCCACGACGGCTTGCTCACCGAAAGCAACAGCCGCCTCGATGTCAGCGGGAACGCTCGTCAGACTGAACCGAAGCCCGAATGCCTCACCGAGGAGACCCAGAAAGATCCCTCGATGGGGATGGTCGGCCGCGACCCGAGGCAACCCCCGCTCAAGCACGTCGATGGCCGCGCTGAGACCTGACACGTCGTCGGCCGCGGCATAGACGGCGCTGGCCGCCTCGCTGAGCCGAGCATGCAACTCGATACTGTCGGGCGCGGCTGCGTCCCCTTGTCCACGCGCTTTCCTCTTCCACCGCACCACACCAGACTTACACTAAAGTTCGATGTATGAGTGACCGGCGGCGCGAGTCGCATTGGCGTGCCGAGCTGATGTCCACCCTCGACCAGCTTTCCTCCTTGCGAGACGAGCTACGCGGCAGCGAAAACGACCTCGATCCCGAGTTGATCGCGGAAGCGGATGAGCTCTTGTCCAGGGCGCGCCGGGCGATCGACGCGCTCGCGCCGCTTCATCCGGTACTCGACGCCGACGCGATCAAGGACTCCGGCCCGCGTGGGTTGGATCCACTGACAATTGTCTCGACCGTCGGCATCACCACCATCCTTCTACCCTTCGTGCAGAGCCTGATCGAAAACGCGGGCAACGACGCGTACCGCGCGCTGACCCAGCTCATCCGCCGGCACCGGGTGCGCAAGCAGCACGAGGTAAGCACGGCTGAGCAACCGGATCCAGAGCGCATCATGCTGGGCGACCGCGAGACCGACGTACGCGTCGTCATCGACGCCCGGGTCGACGCGACCGCGCTCGCCGCCCTGCAGAAAATCGACCTCTCCGGCGGCTCACTGCGCGCGGCCACACTCCGCTGGAACCCGGAGACGAAGGCATGGGAGCCCGAGCCCGTACGCCGGCCAGTGAACCTATGGCTGCCCGGAGATCCACTCGACGAAGACTGGGGTTAGTTGTAGGCCCTGCCCGCCTGGCGGCTAATGACTCAGCATGAAACGCGCCGCCGCGAGACCGCCTTCCACAATCGCTATCGCGAGCGGCCGCACGGCCGCTGGCGTCACGGCCTCCGCAGGCCCGGTGACCAGCGCGAAGAGCGCGCCTCCATACATCACGAGCATCGGCGGGATCGCGGCCGGTGGAATCCGCAGCCCGAGGTCGGTGTGGTGCCCGCTCGTGAACGCCGCCATCGCCACCATCAGCTCATCGATCGCCGCGGCGAGTGCCGGTCGCCGCAGGCTCTCCAGCCGTAGCTCGAAGATTGCCAGGTACCGCCGGCGGTGCAGGCTCCCAGCCAGCATCAATGAGCCCGAGATCAGTTCGATCGCGCGCTCGACGCTGTCTCCCTTACCGGATGTGGCCGCAGGGTCATTTCGTCTCGCCTCGGCCATGTCGGCCTGGTGCTGCTCGACGACCCGGCGGGCGGTCGCCACAAGCAGAGCCTCCCGGTTTCGGAAGTAGTTCGACGCGGTTCCGGCCGGCAGCCCGGCCCGCCGGTCGACGGCCCGATGGGTCACCCCGTGGACGCCTGACTCCACGAGCAGGTCGATGGCGGCGTCCGCGAGTTGCGCCCGGCGCTGTTCGTTCGGTGGCGGCACCCGGTCATCATATGACACCATCCGTAGTACAACGACCGTAGTGAACGGAGTGGCTTGGTGGACATCTTGATCGCCGGGGGCGGCGTGGGCGGGCTAGCGCTCGCCCGAGGGCTCGCCCGCTCCGAGCATCGCGTACGCGTGTTCGAACAGTTCCCGACGCTGCGGACCGGCGGCGCGGCTGTGACGATCTTCAGCAACGGAGCGGCCGCCCTGGCCGGGCTCGGCGCTCCTCTCGGCGGCCTCGGCGGCCGACTCGACACGCTGCGGTTCGACACCGCCGACGGCCGCACGATAGTCACCGCAGACCTGACGATCCTTGCCCGCCGTACCGGCTTCCCGGTCACCTCGGTGCCCCGAGACCGGCTGATCGAGCACCTCGCGCGGGGCGTGCCGGTGGAGTTCTCGCGCGAGATCGTCGACGTCGAGGTCCGCCCCGACGGCGTGACCGCGATCGACGCTACCGGCGACCGCCATGAGGCCGACGTCGTGGTGGGCGCGGACGGGCAGCGCTCCGCCGTGCGTCGGGCGCTCCTCGATCCGGCACCCGCCATCGAGAATGCGTGGACCACATGGCAAGGCCTCTCGCCGGTCCTGCCCGAGCTGGCCGTCAACGCCACGGGCGTCTGTGTCGTAGGGCAGGCTGGGCTGGTCGGTCTCCTGCCCTCGGGCGACGGGCTGCTCATGTGGTGGTTCGACGTTCACCGGCCACTGGAGGGCTCGCCCGCCGCCGCCCTCGCCGAGCGGTTCGCCGGATACGGCCCGCTGGTCGAGCAACTGCTCGCGAAGCTCCGCGATGAGGACCTAGAGTCGTTCCGGCACGTGACGCATCGCGTGCCGAACCAGTGGGGTCATGGTGGAACGACGCTGCTCGGCGACGCCGCACACGCGTTCCCACCCACCCAGGCACAGGGCGCCAACCAGGCGCTCGAGGACGCGTGGCTACTCAGCCGCGCGTTGCGCGTCAACCCTGTCGACGCTCCGGGCGCACTGCGGCGCTACGAGGCACTGCGAGCCCGCCGGGTGCGCAAGGTATCGCGGCGAGCCGCGAGCGAACGGACCAACAAGCCCCTTCCCCCACCTGTACGCGCGCTGACCCGGATGATCCCCCCGAGCCTGATCGGCAGGGCCTACATCGCCCAGCTCCGCGGCGTCAGCAGCGTTCTCAACAACGAGACGGTCTGACAACAGGTCGGCCCTCACGCGCGGAGTCGAGACGAGAGGCCGTCTCGCGAGCCGTGACAAGACGCCGGCACCAGCGTGTCGATCGACCCAATCATGATTTTCTCTTGTTGCTGCAAACTTTCCGCGCCGCCGGGCGTCTGTGTTGACGGAGGTGTGCAGTGACCCAGAGGACCGAGCGCGAGTTCACCGCGTTTGTCAACGAGCGGGGCACGGCGCTGCTGCGTGTCGCGTACGCCCTCACCGGTGACCGGCACAGCGCGGAGGATCTGCTGCAGAGCGCGCTGGCCAAGACGTACGTCAGCTGGTCGCGGATTCGGGGGGACGCGGAGCCTTACGTACGCCGGATTCTCTACCACGACCAAGTCTCCGGCTGGCGACGCCGGGCCCGCCGGTCCGAGGTGCCGGTCGCGGCGTTGCCCGACCTGGCCACCGGCACGGACGACGATCACGAGACGGCGGTGCGGCTGCTGCTGCGCGACGCGCTGCTCCGGCTGCCGCCACGGCAGCGGGCCGTGCTGGTGCTGCGCTACCTGGAGGACCTGAGCGTCGAGCAAACCGCTGAGCTGCTCGACTGCCGGATCGGAACGGTCGCCAGCCAGGCGTC
Organism: Phytohabitans aurantiacus; assembly: GCF_027923225.1. Lineage (GTDB taxonomy): Bacteria > Actinomycetota > Actinomycetes > Mycobacteriales > Micromonosporaceae > Phytohabitans > Phytohabitans aurantiacus. The sequence continues at coordinate 2,510 of NZ_BSDI01000017.1, read as the reverse complement.
CCGAGCCCTGGCGAAACTGCGTCAACTGGTGCCCGCCTTCGACGATCTCGTTCAACGTACGGAGGTGCACCGATGAACCGACCCGACGAGCTGCTGCGAAAGGCCGTACACGATCTGGCCGGAACACCCCAACTCCCGGCCGACCTGGTGACGCACGCAATCCTGGGCGGGCGACGGATACGGCGTCAGCGGCGGGCGGCAACGGCGCTCGGCGCGATGGTAGCCGTCATCGCGCTCGCCACCCCGTTCATCTGGCTGCATCCCAGGTCCGCGCCTTCGGTTACCGCGCCGGACCCGACCGCCGCCGAGCTACGTGTCCTGCCGCCGCCCGACGACAACTGGCGGGACGCGCCGCTGGAGCTGCCCGGTGGCTGGGTGGTCACCGGCGCCACTTCCACCGGCGGGCCGGCCAGCGACGGACTCGTCCTGGACCGCAGCCAGAACCGGTACGTCAAAGTGGACAAGTACGAAGAGACGTGGGCAGCACCACGCGGTCGGTTCGCGGCTGTCCTCGACCACGACCGTCCCGGCGACGTCGGCCTGCTCGACGTACCGACCGGGAAGGTCCGATGGGTCAGGACCGGCCAACTGACACTCAACCCCGAGTGGTCGCCGGACGGGACACGGCTAGCGTTGACTCTGCTGGACAAGGAGACCGGTTCCTCCTCGCTCGGCGTCCTGAGCGTCGATGGGTCGTTCCAAACCTTCCCGGTGGACACGTCGAGCGGGTGGGCCAACCGCGGCCCCGGCCAGTATCTCTGCACGGATTACTGCCTCTTCACCTGGATGCCGGACGGGAAGCAGGTAGCGCTCCAGCAGACCGACCCGGCCGTGCCACGCACCGAAAGCAAGCCGCACGCCCGCCGTGGGTTGCAGCTCTTCTCCGCCGATACCGGCAAGCCAACCAGGTTTGTCCCAGCACGCGGTGACGCAGCCGGCCCGTACTCCTGGTCACCGAACGGAAGGCTGGTGGTGATCAAGGGACAGGAGGCGACCCAACTGGTCGAGGTGGACAGCGGGCGGGTGGTGCGCGACCTACCAACGATAGACCTCAATTCCGCGACCCTCGTCTGGGTGGCAGCCGAGCGACTGCTCCTGATCTCCGCTGGCCACGCCACGCTCCTCGATCCCACCGGCCATCCCCTGGAACGCCGTGACCTGCCCCCCGAACTGACCGGCCTGCGGATCGCGGTCGCCCCCAGTGCATGACGCCGAAGCCACACCCTGTTTTTCCTATTGGTTGAGATAGCGAAGACCGCGCTTGAGGTACGCCCGTGGATTGGTGTCGACGTATCTGGCCCAAGCAGGGTCGGCCTCACCGCGCAGCCACGCGTACCGGGCTAGCCCGTACCCGTACATCGGCTCGGTCAGGTAGCCGAGCCGGGTACGTGTCGTGTAGGTGTACTGGCCCCGGTTCTCCCGACCAAACTCGAACGCGGCGTTAGCGGTGAAGATGCCAAGTCCGAAGAAGACGGTCAACAGGTCAGTCAGTGGCTCGTGATCCTCCCGCTCCCGCGAAATTCGGCCATCACCCAGCAGCAGAACGTGGCCCAGTTCGTGCGCCACGGTCGCCACGAGAGCCACCGGCTGCTGGGCTTGGTCGTCACGGATCCCGATGACCGACCGCCCGTCGCGGAGCCGGTGGTGTCCGGCCGCACCGGTCGACGCACTGTGGATCGGCATATGCGCCGACAAGCCCGGATCCTCGTCAGCGGTGTCGTGCTCCAACTCCACCCGGGCCGGATCGATGTCCATGTGCTTACACAACCGTTCGAGCACGGCCCGCACATCGTCACGACTGCCCTGGTAGGCGCCAGGGAAGTAGTCATCGGTGGGTAACACGACATCGCCGAGCAGACGCTCCTCGCCGAACTCCCCCACGAACCAGTCCATCGACCGCTCGATCCAACCCTGCTCAACCGACCGCACGGGGCACGACGTCCGCCACCACACCATGGCGCCGATTGTGCGATACGCCAACAACGGCGCACAGCCCACCGGCCACGCCCCCACGGCCCATGCCCGTGCGCCCACCGGCAACCGTCCTATCGCGACGGCAATGACCAGTACGGCGACTCGGTGGATAAGCGTGAGACCCGCCTTACTGCGGCTTGCGGATCACGGTATCGGCGACGCTCGCGACGTCAGCGGGTACGGCCGCCAGCGCCAGCGGCGACAGCCCGATCGCGACGGCCGCGATGGCCACGATCGCTCGACGAATACGCATGGATTCTCCCTTAGGTCTATGGCGTCTCAGCCACCCGCTCGCACAGCTTTCGCGCGGATCTCCGCCGGAGTGTACGGCGCCGGCGCTCGGCGCGTGCGGTCACCACGGTCGCGGCGACACCCACGAACGCGGCCGGTCCGGCAACCTTCGACCAAAGTGTCAAGCCCCGGGTTTGGTGGAGAGTTGGTTAGCTGGTTTTCAGGGGTGCGGTGACCGGTTGGGTCATCGCGTGTAGGGCCTCGTGCTCGGCGGGTGGGATGTGGCTGAGTTCGCCGTGCAGGCG
>NZ_BSDI01000016.1 GCF_027923225.1 Phytohabitans aurantiacus | reverse complement strand
GAAACCTAGGCCAGGCAACGGCGTGCCCCAATCACCAACCCGACCCCAACCCACACATCGGGGCGAAGAGCCGTGCATTCGCCCTTGATCGGCGCGAGAAAGGGCGCGCAGCGCCAGCAACGCGGCCACGCGCGGCACGCGGGGCGCCACGCGCGGCGCGCGAGCGCGCCGCGGAGCGGGCGCGAGGGGCGCGGGCGGTGGGGTTAGAGGTTGGCTATGGTGCGGATTATTTCGGCGTAGAAGTTGCCTTCGATACTGCGGAACAGGGCGAAATCCTGCCCCGGGTTGCCGAAGAACGGCCGCAGCGTCCAGGCGAGCTGTGTGCCCACGAAGCCGAACAGCATGATCCAGATGTACAGCAGCGTCATGCTCGCCGGCCGCTGCTCGCCGACAGGCCGCTGCGGCCGCGGGGCGTATGGCTGGAACTGTGGTGGCGGCGGCGCCACGGGCAGGGTGGGGACGGGAGCGGCCACTGTGGACGCGCTGTCGCCGTTGGCCGCGACCGCGACGAGCGCGGGAGCCGGCTCCGGGGCGGCTTCAAGCGGTGCCGGGGTGGCGGGCTTCAACAGGCCGGCGTCGTTGAGCACGTGCATGCCGCCGGTCAGGAATCGTAGTCCCACCAATGCTGACAGCGTGAGGATCGCGACGTTGAGCAGCTTGAAGAAACCGTAGTCGGGCGCGGTGATCAGGAAGAAGAGGCTGATCGGCGCGAACGCCAGCGCCAGCATCGCGGTGACCGTGAGCGCGGTCATCACCAGCGCGAGCGACTGGCGTACCGACAGCCGGGCACCGAAGACCAGGTTGAAGAGGTACAGCGTCGGCAGGCAGATCGCGAGCGTGGCCAGGAAGAGCAGTGGAAGCTTGACGGCCGAGGTGACGGCCATCAGTACACTGTGGAACGAGCCGAGCACCGCACCGTATGCGGCGAGGGCGACGGCCGAGCTGGCAAGCATGTTGCCCGTAAGGCTGTTGAGGTCGCGCTCGGCGACGATCTGCTGCCAGATGCTCTGCCTATCGCGCAGGATGCGCTCGATTACCAGTATTCCGGAACCGTTGGCCGACACAGGAATGGTCCTTTCCGTCAGGACAGTGTCGGAGACGGTAGAGCACCGGGCGAGCTACCGCCACCCCACATCGATGCGGTCGCCACGCTCATCGAAGAAGTGCAAGGCGTCCATACGTACCGAAATAGCAAGCGGATGCCCCGACGACACCGCGGGATACGGCGCCAGCCGGACCGCCAGTTCCGCTGGGCGGCGCTGGTGGCGTCCGGGGTCGCTGAGCACGCTGGTGCGGTTGGACGCCGATTCGTCGTTGGGTTTGCGCGGCTCGCCGCGGCCGGTCAATCGCTGCACGACGTGGCCGAAGCGGCGGAACCGGCCGGACCCGCCGCTCGGTTCGGAAGCCGCGCCGCCGATGTCGTCGACAACGATGGCGGTGGCGCCGATGTCGAGGAACGCCAGCGATTCGTGGCCGTGGTGCTCGAGGTACCGGATGCGGCCCTGGAGCACGTCGCCCTGCGTGCTGGGTGCCACCGGGGTGAGCGCCTCGGCCCGCATGCCCACGATGATCCGCTCGCCGTGGTAGTGGGCGACGGCGCGGGCCCGGATGTCGTCCCACGGCAGGTAGAGTGCCTGCTCGCCGAAGTTGAGGGCGACGTACCGGTCGAGGTGCACGTAGACGGACGCTTCGAGCAGGTTCATCCGCGGACTGCCCAGGAACGCGGCGACGTAGAGGGTCGCCGGTCGGCCGTACACCTGGGTGGGTGTGCCGACGTCCTGCAGCACGCCGCGGCGCATGATCGCCACGCGGTCGGCCATCGTGAGCGCCTCGGCCTGGTCGTGCGTCACGTAGATGGTGCTGACGCCCAGCTCGCGCACCAGGCCGGAGATCTCGGCGCGCAGCTCGGCGCGCAGGCCGCTGTCGAGGTTGGACAGTGGCTCGTCCATGAGGAACAGGCCCGGCCGGCGGACGATCGCGCGGCCCATCGCGACGCGCTGGCGCTGGCCGCCGGAGAGTTGGTTGGGCTTGCGGGCGAGCACGTCGCCGATGCCGAGGGCGCTCGCGACGTCGGCGACCCGCTCACCGCGGGGGCCCTGCTCGACGCCGGACAGGCGGAGGGGAAACCCGATGTTGTCGCCGACGGTCATGTGCGGGTACAGGGCGAAGTCCTGGAAGACCATGGCGATCCGCCGGTCACGCGGGGGAAGATCGTTTGCCAGCTCACCATCGAGTAGGATTGCTCCGCTGGTGGGATCTTCAAGGCCGGCTACCATGCGCAGAACGGTTGATTTGCCGCAACCTGACGGGCCGAGGAGCACCATGAACTCGCCGTCGTTGACGTCGAGGTTGACGTTGTCGACCGCTACCGTTCCGTCGGGAAACACTTTCGTGACGTCTTTGAGCGCGACGGTGGTCACCGTCACCTCCCCGCAGCATCGTTGCCGGCCCCCGAATAGGTAACTGTGACGAGCGTTACGGCTCTAGCCCATCGGGTAAACGTGCCATGTTGCTGGTGTAACAGGGTGATTACCGCCCAGTTCAGGCGGCTTTCACCCGGTCAATCAGCTACCCAGCACGCGCTACCGGCACACGAAGCGCTTAACAATTGGCACACACCCTAGGGGCGCTCTCCCAGCAGCACGCGCCGGACGACGCGCTCGGCGGCGTTGCCGTCGTCGCGATGGCAGAACCGCCGCCGGAAGTCGGCCCGGACCTTGGCCGCCGCGTCGCCGTCGACGGCGCCGGAGCGGAACGCGTCGAGCAGGTCGGAGAAGGTCTGTGCCACCACGCCCGGCGGCTCCTCGGTGATGTCGAAGTATGCGCCGCGCAGTAGCCGGTACTCGGCCCAGTCGGGCGCGTAGATGACGATCGGCCGGTCGAGGATCGCGTAGTCGAACATCGCCGACGAGTAGTCGGTGACGAGCACGTCGGCGGCCAGGTACAGGTCTTCCACCGACGGGTACTCCGTCACATCCTGTACCGACCCCGCGCGGGTCGCCTCGTCTACCAGCGGCCGCTTACGCCGCGAGGTGAAGTAGTGCCCGCGCACCAGCAGCCGCCCGTCGGGCCCGAGCAGCTCGGCGAGCTCGTCGTACTCGAACATCGGCTGGTGGCTGACCGCGTCCCGGTAGGTCGGCGCGTACAGCACCACACGCTCCTTGGCGCCGATGCCGAGGCGCTCCCGGGCGGCCGCGACGTCGGCCGGGGTGGCGTTCGCCAGCCGGTCGTTGCGCGGATACCCGACCTCCAGCGTTTCGTAGTCGCACGGGTAGGCGCGTTCCCACATCTGGGTGGAGAAGCTGTTGGACGTGATGCTGTAGTCCCACCGGTCGCAGCGCCGCAGCATGTGGGCGAAGTCGGTGCCGGCCGCGCCCACCGGATAGCGCTGCTGGTCCAGGCCCATCACCTTCACCGGGGTGCCATGGTGCGTCTGCACGTGCACGGAACCGCGACGCTTCACCACCAGGTCTGGGAAGTTCACGTTGTTGATCAGCCAGGTGGCGCGGGCCAGCGCCCGGTAGTACCGCCGGCTGCCAGCGATCACGTAGTCGACGCCGGGCGGCATGGCCGCTGCCTTGTCCCGCCGCACCACCCAGAGCCCGCGCACATCGGGCGCCAACTCGCGGGCTTTTTCGTAGATCGCGGCGGGGTTGCAGGCATATCCCCGGTACCAGTACGCGCCGTAGACGGCGAGCGCCGGGTCGCGTGGCAGCCGCAGTTGGAGGTGGTAGTACACGCGCATCACCGCGTGGTGGGCGGCCCGCGCGGCGGCCATGGCGGCACGCTGGGACAGCTGCTTGCCCTTACGCGCCATCGACCGCAGCCTCGTGCGGTAGCGCGCCGCCGCCCGAAGCACCGTAAATGTCCGCCACTGGCCCTTGCTGACCAGCCGGTGCTTGAGGCCGTCGGCGCCGGACGGCTGGGCGTACCCGCCGGCCGGATACCAGCGGCGGTAGTCCTCGACGATCTGGTCGAAGAACCGGTGCCGCAGGTCCGGCGAGATCCGGTTTCCGTTGCCGAGCACGGTCAGGTAGTGCCAGATCATCCGCTCGAAGATCAGCGGACGCAGGGCGTCGACCTCGTCTCCCCACTCGTCGATCAGCTCAAAGACCCGATGCCAGTGCGGGAAGACCTCGAAGTGCCGCTCTCCCCGGGTACGGGTGATCGCCCCGGTGCGGCGCTGCCGATAGTTGACACACACCCGGTCGAGCACCGCGATCCGGCTCGCCTTGAGCAGGAGCGGGAACGTGAACGAGACGTCCTCGTACCAGCCCGGGCCGAAGCGCAGGCCGAGCCCCACCAGGAACTCGCGCCGCATGATCCTGTTCCACGCCGTGTGCAGCAGGCGCAGCACCTCGGGCCGCTCGCGCACGCTGAAGACGCCCGGCGGCTCGGGGAAGACCTGCGCCAGCGAGCTGCCGACCGTGCGGTTGTCCCAATACGCCCGGACATGGTCGACGATCAGCATGTCGGGAGCGGTCTCGATCAATCGGGCGGCGACCCGGCCGAGCGCACCGTCGGCGAGCCAGTCGTCGCTGTCGATGAACCAGACGTACTCACCCGTCGCCTGGTCCAGCCCGATGTTTCGCGCCTCGCCGAGACCGACATTCTCCGACAGCGAGACGACCCGCACGCGGGGGTCGTGCGCCGCATACTCCGCGAGGATCTCCCCGCTGGTGTCGGGCGAGCAGTCGTCGACGGCGATGACTTCCACGCCGGTAAAGGACTGCCGCAGGATCGAATCAAGACATTCACGCAGATATCCCTGCACTCGATACACAGGAAGAACGATGCTGATGAGCGTCATGATCTGATCCCTGCTAGCGGCCCGTCACGCGCCCAGGAGGCGGCGATTACGCATTGTGCGATTCAGTCTATTGGACAGTCGGGGTGGCCCATGCCCGTGCCACGCCCGCGCCAAACACGACCAGCAAGTAGCTTGCCAGCGCCGCGAACGTCGGGCCGGCGAGACCGGCCGCCGCACCGATCGCGAGCACCAGCACGCGCCCGTCCCAGCCCAGGCTGAGCCAGTGCAGTGGTGGACCGCCGAGCCGCTTCTCCAGCCGAGCCGTGAGGTCGTAGTGGTGCAGTGCCAGCACCATCAGCAGGCCGTACACGAGTGACTGCGGCACCTCGAACGCGGCGCCGACGGCGATCACGAAGACGAACTCGACGGCTCGGAGGGCGGCCGGCACGAGCCAGTCGAGCGCTCCCTCGTGCGGTGCCGCCGCGGGCAGTCCGGCGACCAGTACGAGCGCCACCGCCGCGGCGAGCACGCTCCACCGGTTGATCTCATCCGGGACGAACAGCAGTGCGGCCGCGCCGACCGCGGCCACGACGGCCGCCGCCAGCGGCGGGATCCGTCGCCGGCCGAGGAACCGGGCTGGCACGCCGTCGTCGCGGTAACGGGTCGTATTGACCGTCGCCAGCACCGGCACGCGCATCGCGCGGGCTCGCATCGTGCGCAGCAGCAGCGTGTACGCGGCCGCGAGCCCGCCCCACACGAGCACCGCCACCAGCGCCACCCGCTGATCGAACAGCGCCGCCGCGAGCGCCAGAAGCGCCCACCGCTCGCCGATCGGGAAGACGACCGTGCGCTTGAGCCAGTACATGATCGAGCCCTGGTCGGCCTGCACCCGATTGGAGAGGGAGCTGAGCCGGCCCGTTGCCGCCGCCGAGCGGGACGCCGCCTCGTCGTGCAGCGCGCCGTACCAGGCATCCGTCTTGTGCCGCACGGTCTGCAGGGTGATCGCCGCGATCGCCAGCGTCCAGCCGTCGCCGAGGTCCGCCCGGGTCGCCCCGATGGCCAGCCCCGCGTAGACCACGTACTCCTTGGCGCGGTCGGCCATCGTGTCCAGCCAGCCGCCGAACGCGCTGAAGTTCCGCGTGTACCGCGCCACCTGGCCGTCGACGCAGTCCAGTACGAAGCCCAGGTAGAGCAGTACCGCACCGGCCACCAGCGCCGACCGGCCGCCGACCGCGAAGAGCGCCGCGGCGGCGACCGCGAACGCGACCGAGATCGCCGTGACCGCGCTGGGCCCCAGTCCTAGCCGGGCCGACCAGCGGGTCAGCACCGGCGACCAGGTGCTCACGAAGTACGTGGCGAAGAGGTCGTCCTTCTCCTTCACCGCCAGGCGCAGCTCGGCGGCGTCGGAGTCGACCGCGGCCACCGCGGCCTCGGCGGCCACCCGATCGGGCGGCGTGCTGGCCCGGGTCGCCACGAGTAGGCGTACCCGGTGAGCGAAAATCGTGGTCCCGGTGCCGAACAGGGCCGCGGGCAGCGCGTCGAGACCACCGGGCGTCGCTCCCCGCGCGGCCGCGACCAGCGCCGGAAGGTCATCGGCGCCCACGCGCAGGGCACCGCCAAAGGCGGCGGTCGGCGGGCCCGGCACCAGCCGGCCGCGCTCCTCGCGCACGTCGGCGGCGCCTTCCGGGAGCAACAGGGCCACCGTCGGCCCGACCGGACTCGTCGCGAGATGCCTGAGTACCGCGGTGTGCGCCACGAGATCATCGGCGCACAGCAGCAGGGGCTCCTCAGCGGTACTGGCCACCTTTGCCAACCCGTCGAGGTCAGCGACGGTCACCGCGTCACGGGCGCCCGCGGCCCGGAGTTGGTCGGCGAGTTCCGGCCGCTCGCCGACGACTACGCCAAGCATCAGCGACGGGCCGCCGCGTTGTACGCACCGAGCGCCTCGGTGACGGTGCCGTCGACCTTGAGCAGGCCGCCATCGAGGTACAGGCCGCGCTTGCAGAACCGGGTCAGGTCGCTTTCGTTGTGTGATACCAGCACGAGTGTGCGCCCCTCGGCGAGCAGTCGTTCCATGGTCGCGTAGCACTTCTTCCGGAACTCCGCGTCACCGACGGCCAGCACCTCGTCGACCAGCAGGATCGGGTGCGCGAGCTGCGAGATGATCGAGAAGCCGAGCCGCACCTTCATCCCGGACGAGTAGTGCCGCACCGGGGTGTCGATGGCCTTTTCGACCTGGTCTCCGGCGAACGCGATGATCTCGTCGAACTTGTGCTTCAGCTCGTTGGGCGTCAGCCCGTGGAGCGACCCGACGAGGTGCACGTTTTCGCGACCGGTGAGGTCGTTGGAGAACCCGGCCGACAGCTCGAGCAGCGGCGCCACCGCACCCCGCACCTTGATCGAGCCCTCGTCTGGGATCAGCACGCCCGCGATCAGGCGAAGCATCGTGCTCTTGCCGGTGCCGTTACGCCCGATGACGCCGATCGCCTCGCCCGGATACAGGTCGTAGGTCACGTGCCGCAGCGGCCAGAACTCGTCACCGCGCGGCTGCCGCCCGCCGCGGTGGATGATCATCTCGCGCAGCCGCAACTGCCGGCGCCGGTTTCTCACGAACCGGATGCCGAGGTCGCGGGCCTCGATAATGGGCTGGGACACGGCCCTCAGAGCTCCTTCAGGACGGCGGGCTCCAGGCTACGGAAGACCCACCAGCCGAAGAAGAGGGTCAGCACGCTGCCCACCGCGGAGATGACCGTCAGGCGCAGGTCGAGCTCGGCCGGGTACCAGACCGCGTGATGCAGTTGGAAGATCCCGACCAGCGGGTTCACATCGTAGAGCGTCTTTACCCAGCCGGGCATCGACGAATCGCGCACCAGCGCGAGCGGATAGATGATCGGCGTCGCGTAGAACAGCACCCGGGTCAGCAGCCGCATGAACCGCTCGACGTCGCGCAGCAGCACGTTGAGGGAGGAGAGCAGCAGCGCGATCCCGATCAGCAGCGCTCCTTGGATGAGGATCGCCAGCGGCAGCGCGAGCATCGACCAGCGCAGCTGGAACTCGCCGAAGATGATCGCCAGCAGCACGAGGATCGGGAGCCCGGCGAGGTACTCCGCGAACCGGCCGATCACCCGACCGAGCGGGAAGACCTCGCGCGGCACCTTCATGGTGGTGATCAGCCGGGCCTGGCCGGTGAGCGCGTTCGTCGCCTCGGAAATGGCGGCGTTCGTCCACATCCAGGCGAAGATGCCGGTAATGAGGAAGAGGGGGTATGAATCGCTTGCTTCGCCCAAGTGGTGACCGGTGTCGTACAGGACGCCGAAGACGAACCAGTAGATCAGGCCCATCGCGAGCGGCTCGATCAGCGACCACAGGTAGCCGAGAACCGACTGCTGGTACTTGACGGCCAGGTCACGCCGAACCAGCAGGCGGAGCGCATTGCGATGTGACCACACCGCGACGACACTCGACGTCACGGCCGCCTCCCGTTCCTCACGTTGACGCGGCTCAGGTTAGCAGCCGGTTAATCCTTGGTGTTAACGCCTGAACTCGCGTACGGGGTGTGCCCTACGGGTACGAGGGACGTGGATACGCCTCGTGGCTGAGGGCGGGGCGGCCTGCCGTTCGTACGGTGGAAACAGCCGCGGCGAAGACCCCGCCGCCGACGTCAAGGAGTTGACGACCATGAGTCGCAAGCTCGTCCGACCTCGCGACAACCGCATGATCGCCGGTGTGTGTTCCGGCCTCGCGCGCCGCTTCGGCATGTCGGCCGGGATGATGCGCCTGATCTTCGTGCTCTCGTGCCTGCTGCCCGGACCGCAGTTCCTGATCTACATCGCGCTGTGGATCGTCATGCCGAACGAGAACCGCTACGCCACGGTGCGCTAGCCGGGCCCGCTGCCCTCACTCAGGGCTTGCGGACGCAGACCACGACGTCTTCCGGCAGGTCGTCGACCACGGTCCAGTGCGCGGCGGAGAACTGCTCGCGCTGGAACCGCTGGTTGTCCCACTGCCAGCCGTCGGCCCGCTTCCGCAGCACGAAGACGTCGATGGGGCCGAACTTCGTGTTGGCGGAAGCGGCGGCGAACGCGTCGGGATCGGTGGTCTGCGTCAGGCGGGTCACCTCGGCGCGGCGCTCGTGCCAGCGGGAGAGTGACCCGGCTCCCTCGACCGGGATCGCCACGTAGACGCGCCAGGGCACGAACGAGAAGATCCGCTCGTCGACGGAGAGCGTGACGGGCCGCGCGTCGGGGCCGCGGGCATCCTCGACGACCTTCTTGATGGGGTCGATCGGGAACCAGCGCCGCCGGTCTTCCTTGGGCGCGTACTCCGGGTACTTGCCGTTGGGCAAGGGCTCGCTGTGCGCGCTCCAGGCGTACCGCTGCCCGCTGTACAGCGTGGCCTCTTCCTGCGGCATCCACTGGTCGGTGAAGACGCTGGCGGACCAGGCCAGTGCCACGGCGAGCGCGGCGGCACCGGCGGCGCGAGGCGCGGTGAGCCGTAGCCGCCGCAGGATGATCGGCGCCGCGTGCACGATCGTGAGCACGCCCGCGATGGCGAGCAGCACGGTGTACAGGCGGATCGTGTAGTGCAGGAAGAAGGTGTGCTCGGTGAAGACGAAGCGCACCATGTTGAGGATCCGGTAGGCGTACACGCCGAGCACCAGGAACAGGATCGGCTTGGCCCACCACGTGGAGCGGTAGAAGAACAGCAGACCGACGAGGCCCGCGAGTTGGAGCAGGCCGAACGGGTCCATCTCCAGGAACGGGAAGAGCTTCTCGTTGATCCCGGCCGAAACGAAGAGGTCGGAGACCAGCTCGCCGTTCTGCGTCAGCATCGCCCACGCGTACGGGATGACGTACCAGGACGAGACCGCGAACGCGACCAGGGCGACCAGCACCAGACGGCGGATGTACGCCTTGCGGTCGGTCTCGGCGCGGAAGGTCACCACGATCAGCGCCACGATCGCGAAGACCGAGTAGATGATCCATGCCTGGTAGACGACCACCATCAGGCCGCCGAGCACACCGGCGAGCAGCCAGTGCATCCGGGCCTTCGGCGGCTTGCCGAACGTCTCCAGTACCCAAGGAATGAAGATCGAGAGCGTGATGACCTCGAACGCCTTGCGCGGGTCGGTCCACGTCACGAACGCCAGGGCGGAGATCGCGAGGGCGACCCAGGGCCCGACGTGGCGCCGCCACAGCAGGAACGACACGAGCAGCGCGGCGGACGTGGTGAGCACCTCGGCGTCGGCGAGCAGCCGCCACGCCTGCGCGTCGAGCAGCACCGCGGCCCGCCCGATCAACATCCCGTAGAGCGGCGGGTACTCCGACACCAGCCCCGGAATCGAGTCGGACGGCTTGATGGTCGTCGTGTAGTGCTCGACGATCGCGGACATGCGCATCATGTCGCCGGACACGCCGCCGAATCCGAACGGCGTGCCGTAGAGCGCCGACCGCAGCAGCAGCACCACCCACGCGGCGGCCAGGCCACCGGCGGCGCCAGCGACCAGCTCACCTCGCCAGCGCAGCCCGATCACGAAGAACACGCTGGCGAGGACCAGCGCGGCGGTCAGCGGCACCGCGTACGCGATGAACGAGAACGGGTCGTACTTGAAGTAGGCGGGCGCGAAGAACGCCACCGGGGTGGCTACCAGCCACACCAGCACCGCGATGGTGCCCGAGTTGGACAGCCACCCCACCAGCCGCTGCCGCCGCGGCGGAGGCGACGCCGCTGGTTGTGGCGAAGCCTCCACGTCGGGCTCCTGAGTCTGCAGCGCCATCTCGTCCGACACTCCCCCAAGTCGCCGTCGGGCAGGTGGCGTCAGACGCCGGTAGCCGCGTATTCGCTGTCGACCTGCTGCTTGGAGGTCACCGGCGCGTGCACCCGGCGCAGGCTCAGCAGGCTGGAGAACAGACCGGCGAAGAGCACCATCACGCCGAGGCCGATGGCGGTGGACGACGGCAGTACGACCCGGAGCGCCTCGCCGAGGTCCTGCGCGCCGAAGCCGCGCGAACCCCACGCCGAGAAGGCCAGGATGCTGCCCGCGAGGCCGATCAGGATCATCACGATGCCGGCGGCCGTGCAGGTCTCGAACCTGATCAGCCGGGTCCAGCGATCGGCTTGCCTGTTGTCGGTGATGCCTTCGCTGTGCCCGTAGATCAGAGCGAACACGCCGAACAGCCACAGCTGCGCGCCCACGAGCATCGAGAGGCAGGTGTAGACGAGCGTGTTGATGTCGAAGCCGACGCCGGCGACGCTCAGCGGGCCGACGGTGAGGATGCCGGTGCCGATCATGCCGAGGACGAACATGATCGCGCCGGGCCAGATGAGCGTCTTGCGGGGCGCGAACACCAGCAGGAAGCGCAGGTGGCGCCAGCCGTCGCGCCAGGTGCGCAGGTGCGGCGGGCGGCTGCGGCCGTCGGGCTGGAGGGTGGTCGGCACCTCGACGATGTCGTACTTGTTGAGCGCCGCGCGGACCACGAGCTCGGACGCGAACTCCATGCCCGGCATGCAGAGCCCGAGCTGGCGGATGCGGTCGCGGTTGAACCCGCGGATGCCGCAGTGGAAGTCGCCGACCTTGAGGCCGAAGAGGCGCCGGCCAAGCCAGGACAGCACCGGGTTGCCGAGGTACTTGTGCAGGGGCGGCATGGCGCCGGGGGCGATGCCGCCGCGGAACCGGTTACCCATGACGACGTCGTGACCGGCGCGCAGCTCCCGGACGAACGGCTCAAGGTTGGACAGGTCGTACGAGTCGTCGGCGTCACCCATGATGATGTACTTGCCGCGCGCCTCTTCGATGCCGTTGAGCAGCGCGCCGCCGTAGCCGCGGATCGGCGCGTGCGACACCCGGGCGCCTGCCTTGGTGGCGATCTCCTGGGAGCCGTCGGTCGAGCCGTTGTCGCTGACCAGCACCTCCCCGACGACGCCGAGCTCATCGAGGGCGCGGAGCGCCTTCGTGACGCACACCTCCAGCGTCTCTGCCTCATTGAGACAGGGCAACAGGACGGTGACCTCGATCTCGTCTCTGGCCACGGTGCCAGCCACAGGCAAACTCCCAGGTGATTCAGGCGGCGACAGAAGCGACGCACCCCTACATGGCGCACTTTACGCAGGCGACGCGGTGCGGGTGGCCTGACCTGTCGATTCCCACCCTGTGGCACGCCACCCGCAGAAGGATAGCGGATGCCGTGGAAACCGTGGGCATGCGCCGGCTAGGGCCGCGAATAGGTAACCGTAATCGTCTGATAACCCAGCGAACGCAATAGCCCCTCTAGCATCTTGCGCGTATTCGCCTCGGCACGCTGAGCGAGACCGCTTTCACCCGCGGCGGCGGTGATCCGCTCCTGGGCGAGCCGATACACCTCCCGCTGGCGGTTGGGATCGCCGCCGAACACCTCACCGATCCGGTTGATCAACCCGCGCTGCTCGGCGAAGACGTAACTGTTTTCCAGGTCGAGGCGCGCCTCGCTCAGCTGCGGCGCGGGCAGCGTGACCTGGACCGACGTGCCGTCGGCGGACGCCACCACGGCACCGTCGCCGACCTTGGCGAAGTCGACATACGCATCGACGTTGCCGGCGCCGACGAACAGCGTGCGCTCGTTGACCAGGAAGTCCGGCACGTATTTGCGGTCTTTTTGCAGGTCGATGACCACCTGGAAGGTGCCCTCGGCGGCCACGTAGCGGCTCAGGTCCTGTATCGACTGGAGCAGCGGTGGCTGGCTGCGGTCGGTCTTCTCCTCGGCGAACGGGTTGCGCCAGCTCGGCCACAGCCCGACCGCCTGCACGCTGAGAACCAGGGCCACGACCAGGCCCACCGCCACGGTGAGCCAGATCAGGCCACGCCACCGCCGGGGCGGCTCTACTGGCTCGTGATCGCCGCTCTCGTCATCCGTGAGCCGCCGCTCAGGCTCGGCAGCGGTGGCCTGGCCCCTGCGGTACTCGGGGAACTCGCTGGTCGGGTGGGTCATGCCCGATCACCGTCCTCGTCAGGATCGCCTGGCCGGCGACCGGCCGGCCAGCGTCTGTAAGTAACGGTAAATGCACCGTACGACACCCGCGACTTGGAAGGCATCGCCGCAGGCCAGGGCGGTCAGGGGCAGAAACGGGCCGGGCCACGCGTCGCCGCGTGGCCCGGAGCCGTCAGCTGATCGGGCTCTTCTCGCCCAGGAACACCCGCCGGATCACCCGCTCGGATGCCTTGCCGTCGTCGAGATAGCAGTACCGGCTGCGGAACTCCTGCCGCGCCTTGGCCGCGGCCTCGCCCCACGCTTCGCCGGACAGGAACGCCTCAGCCAGCTCGTCCTGCGTCTGCGCGACCGCGCCCGGCGCCTCGGCGACCACGTCGATGTACAGGCCACGGGTGGCCCGGTAGATCTCGAAGTCCGGCACGTAGACCACGATCGGGCGGTCGAGAACCGCGTAGTCGAACATCGCCGACGAGTAGTCGGTGATGAGCGCGTCGGCGGCGAGGTACAGCTCCTCCACGCGTGCGTAGTCGGACACGTCGGTCACCTGCGGATGCACCGAGCCGCCGGCGTTCTCGTAGAAGTGGTGCGCCCTGACCAGCAACACCGTGTCCGGTCCCAGCGCGGTGACGAGCTGGGTGGTGTTGAGCATCTGCTGGTACCCGCCGGCGTACTCGCGGTGCGTCGGCGCGTACAGGATCACCCGCTGATCCGGCCGCAGCCCGAGCTTGGCGCGGATCGCCGCCACCTCTTCTCCGGTGGCGTTGGCGAGCCAGTCGTTACGCGGGTAGCCGGACTCGATGCTCTCGTAGTCGCAAGGGTAGGCGCGCTCCCAGACCCGGGTGGTGAACGCGTTCGGGCTGATGCTGAAGGTCCACCGGTCGCAGCGCTCCAGCAACAGCGACATGTTCATGCTGCGCGCGCCGACCGGGTACTTGAGCTGGTCGACGCCCATCACCTTGATCGGAGTGCCGTGGTTGGTGGACAGGTGCACCGCCCCGCGGCGCTTGACCACCCAGCCCGGGAAGTTGACGTTGTTGACGAAGTACTTCGCACGGGCGAGCAGCCGGTAGTGCCGCAACGTGCCCATGACGACGTAGTCCACGCCCTTGGGGATCTCCTTCACCCGGTCGCGGGTGATCTCCCAGACGCCCCGAACCTGGGGCGCCAGGTCACGCGCGTGCTCGTAGATCGGCGCCGGGTTGCAGCCGTATCCGCGCCCCCAGTACATGGAGTAGACGGCCAGGTTCTCGTCGAGCGGACGGCGCAGCTGGAGCCGGTAGTAGAACCGGAACACCTGCCGGCGCGCCTGGGCGGCGGTGCGCCATGCCAGGGAGAACAGCGCGGCTCCGCGGTTGGCCAGGCCGTCGCGCACCCGGTCCCGCAGATGCGTCATCTGGTACCGGCGGAACGAGCCACTGGCGACGGCGGCGTGCCACCTGCCCAGCTTGCCCTCGGGCACCGGGTAGCCCTCGCGCGGCAGGTAACGCCGGTACGCCTCGACGATCTTGCCGAAGAACTCCCGGCGCATGCCCCGCGAGACCCGCTCCGGGTTGTCCAGGGCCAGCAGCATCTGGAAGAGCATCCGCTCGAAGACTTGCGGGCGGAACTGCGCGGCGCGCTCCCCCAGGCCGTCGAGGTACGCGAACAACCGATCCCACTGCGTGAAGACCTCGAAGTGGCGCCGGCCGACAGTTCCGGTGATCGCACCCCGCCGCCGCTGGCGGTAGTAGACGCACACCTCGGGCAGGATGCTGATGCGCTCGGCGAGAATCAGCACCGCGTGACCGACCGGCACGTCCTCGTACAGGCCGGTCGGGAACTGGATCTCGTTGTCGATCAGGAACTGCCGCCGGAAGATCTTGTTCCAGGCGACGTGGAAGATCTTCAGGATGTGCGGATGGTCCCGCAGGGCGAAGACGTCCGGCACCGGGTCCTGCGCAAGCGCGGCGGTCAACTTGCTCGGCTGCGGCGCGGCGTTCCACGGCGCCTTCGCGTAGTCGACCGCGAGCACGTCGGGCTGGGTCGTGCGCAGCCGGTTGGCCACCGACCACAGGGCACCGTCGGCGAGCCAGTCGTCGCTGTCGATGAACCAGACGTACTCACCGGTGGCCTGGCGGAGCCCCGCGTTGCGGGCCTCGCCGAGACCGACGTTCTGCTCCAGGTGCAGCACCTTCACGCGGGCGTCGCGCTTCGCGTACTCGTCCAGGACCTCGCCGGTGTGATCTGGCGAACAGTCATCGACACCGATCACCTCGATGTCGGTGAACGGCTGGCGAAGGATGGAATCCAGGCATTCTTCGAGATAGCCCTGCACGCGGTAGGCGGGCAGAACAATACTGAGGAGAGTCACCGCGCCCGTCCTTGCCTCAGCGCCGCCCGACTGTGACCCGACACACACCCTCCCGCATCGACCTCGGAAAACGTTCCGTGAGGCCGTCACAACACAGGGAATCGGCGGTACGGCCTCCGAGACACCACAAAGCAACCAAGCCTTGGCCTGGCAGCCACGCATTGGTTGCCTTGGGGCCGAAGGCTAGCAGTTAGGCGCAAGCAATGCCAAGGAACGAACCCGGCAAATATGACTCCACGGCCAGGTCAGATAAATGCGGGTAAATCCGTCAAGCGCTGGCCGATGATCAGCTGGTGGATCTCCGATGTGCCCTCGTAGGTCAGCACGCTCTCCAGATTGTTGGCGTGTCTCAGCACCGGATATTCGCCACTGATTCCGTTGGCGCCCAGGATCGTGCGGCATTGCCGGGCGATCGCCAACGCCTCCCGAACGTTGTTGAGCTTCCCCACACTGACCTGCTCGGGACGCAGCGTGCCGGCGTCGGCCAAGCGGCTCAGGTGCAGCGCCAGCAGGTATCCCTTGTGGAGCTCGACGGCCATGTCGGCGAGCTTGGCCTGGGTGAGCTGGAACGAGGCGATCGGCCGCCCGAACTGCTCGCGGCTCGTCGAGTACGCGATCGCGGTGTGCAGGCAGTCGCGCGCCGCGCCGAGCGATCCCCAGGTGATGCCCTGGCGCGCCTCGGTGAGGCAGCTCAGCGGCGCTTTGAGACCGGATGCCTCCGGCAGGATGGCCGACGCCGGCAGGCGAGCGTCGTCGAGGACGACCTCACCGGTCGACGACGCGCGCAGCGACAGCTTGTGCCCGATCTCGCGCGCCGTCACACCAGGCGTGTCCATTGGTACGACGAAACCGGCGACCCGCTCGTCGACCCTGGCCCAGATCACGGCCACGTCGGCGATGGGCGCGTTGGTGATCCACATCTTGGTGCCGCTCAGCAGCCAGTCGTCGCCCGAGCGGCGGGCCCGCGTGGTCATGGAAGCGGGGTCGGAGCCGTGATCGGGCTCGGTCAGCCCGAAGCAGCCGACCGCCTCGCCGGTCGCCATCAGGGGCAGCCACCGCTGCTTCTGCTCGTCGCTGCCGAACCGCCAGATCGCGTACATCGCGAGCGAGCCCTGCACCGATACCAGCGACCGGACACCCGAGTCGCCGGCCTCCAACTCCATGCAGGCCAGCCCGTACGCCACCGCGGACGCGCCCGCGCACCCGTATCCGGTCAGGTGCATGCCGAGCAGGCCGAGCTTGCCGAACTCCCGGGCCAGCTCGCGGGCCGGCACCCGACCCTCCTCGTACCACCGCGCGACGTGCGGGCGCACCCGGTCGTCGACCACCTGCCGCACGACGGAGCGGATCTGCAGCTCCTCGTCGCTGTGCAGCGAGTCGACGTTGATCAGATCGAGCGGAAGAGTTCCCATGTCAGGTCAGGACCAGGACGCGCGCGTGGATCTGGTTGCGCTGCTGGAGCGCCGCCCGCAGTGCCCGGTGCAGCCCGTCTTCGAGATACAGCCCACCGTTCCACTGCACCACATGCGGAAACAGGTCGCCGTAGAACGTGGAGTCTTCGGCCAGCAGCTTGTCGAGGGCGAGCTCGCGCTTGGTGGTGATCAGCTGGTCGATCCGGATCGGCCGCGGTGGGATCTCGGCCCACTGTTTCAAGGTGAGCCCGTGCTCGGGGTACGGACGCCCGTCCCGAACCGCTTTGAAGATCACGACGGCACGCTCCCCTCCCATGTCGTCGCACCGCTGTCCCGTTGTCGACCGGGTGCCAGCCTAGCGACCGCCGCCGACATCGCGGTTTGTTACCGGATGTCAGTTTTCTGGCACCCCGGCCAGCCACCTACCCCTGTGCACCACCTGGTCCACGGGGCGATGTCCCCGCTTCAACGACGGCGACCGGCGGTCCGGTGCGGGATATCCCACCGTGATCGCCCCGATCGGCGTGAAGTCGGCGGGCACCCCGAACGTATCCCGATACGCGGTGGTCCGGTCGGGTGGGATGCCGAAGAAACAGGCTCCCAGGCCCTCGTCGACCGCGGTGAGCAGTACCAGCAGGGACGCGAAACCCGCGTCGATGTGCCAGTACGGCACCGGCCAGCGGGACTCGTCGCGATCGGTCCAGCCCTTGTCCGGCTCGGCGTACCGGTCCAGGTAGACCGATTTGTTCGAGTGCGGAACCACGATCAGCGGCGCACGCCGCATCCCGGCCAGCCATCGGCTCTCCGGCGCACCCGGAGGCGTCGTGGCGGCCCAGAACGCGTCGCGGTCGGCGGCGTCCGACAGCGCCAGGAAGCCCCAGCCCTGCGAGAACCCCGCCGACGGTGCGCGGACGGCGTGCGCCAGCAACCGTTCCACCACATCGGGCGGCACCGGACGGTCCGGGTCGTAGTTCCGCACCATCCGCCGCGCGCGCACGACATCGGCGAACTCCACCTAACGACCGCCGCCCGGGGTGATGCCCCACGTCGCACGCCAGGTCTCGCCCGGCTCCAGCACGGTCAGGTCGCGGCCCGAACGGAACGCGTCCGGCGGGCACGTCATCGGTTCGATCGCGATCGAACGGCGCAGCCGGTCACCGGTCAGCGTGTCGCTCGTGAACACCTGCCACCAGCCGAACAGTTCGTCGGCCCACACCGACACCGAGTGCCGTCCGTCCACGGTGGACAGCTCGACTCGCGAGCCACCGTCGGCGTCTCGCTCCACGTCGCCGAATGCCGTGTCGAGTACGCCGGCGCCGATCTTCTTGGGCTCGGTGAAGTCGAACCGGGTGCCGGCGACCTTGGCCGCGCCGATCGGTAGCAGCCGCGAGTCGACGAGCAGCCGGCTGCGTGCCGGTACCTTCAGCACCATGTCGTCGACCCGGGCACCAGGCAGGCTCAGGTAGGGGTGCACCGAGAACCCGATCGGGCACGACTTGTGGCCCACGTTCGTGATCTCCTGCTCGGCACGCAGGCCACCGTCGCCGACCCGCCAGGTCGTGCGCAGGCGCAGCGGCCAGGGGTACCCGGGCTGCGCCGGCATCGGGCACTCCAGCGTGACCGCGTCCGCACTCTGCTCGACGGCCCGCCACGGCTGCCAGTTGACCAGCCCGTGGATCGCGTTGTGGCGCGCCGGCTCGGTCAGCGAGAGCTGCTGCGGCTCGCCCGCGAACGTGTACCGGCCGTCCCGGATGCGGTTGGGCCACGGCGCCAGGATCTGGCCCGCGCAACCGACCGGCAGCTCGTCCGCCCCGTACCCGTCGACGTAGTCAACGCCGTCCGCCCGGTACGCCCGCAGCCCGCCGCCGATCTCGACCAGGGTGGCCTCGTGGCCGCCCGAACTGATCGTCCACTGTGTGCCGGAGAGCGGCGCGGTGCCGTTGAGCTGGTTATCCATGCGGGGACCTTATCTGGTAGCGGAGCAGCGCGGGGAAAGCCATTGCCAGCGCCAGGGCGAGCACAGCCGCGGCGAGGCCACCACCGACCCACGCGACCGGCAGGCCCCAGGCACCGGCCATCGTGCCGGCGCGCAGGTCGCCCAGGCGCGGCCCACCCGCCACGACCGTGATGTTGACGCCCTGGAGCCGCCCCCGCAGCCGGTCCGGAGCGTACGTCTGGAGGATCGACTGGCGGTTCACGGCGCTGACGAGGTCGGCGCCCCCGGCGACGGCGAGCAACACGACCGCGAGCCAGAGCTGCTGTGCGAGCCCGGCGGCGGCGATCGCGAGACCCCAGGCGATCACGGCCGCGACCAGGACCCGCCCCTGCCGGATCACCCGGCTTGTCCAGCCGGACGTGAGCCCGCCGAGCACCGAGCCGAGCGCGATCGCGCTGAACAGCCAGCCCGCCGCCGCCCCGCCGCCGAAGCGCTCCTCGGCCGCCTCCGGAAACAGCGCCTTCGGCATGGCGAGCACCATGGCGACGATGTCGATCGCGAACGACAGGAGCAGCACCGGCGTGGTGGCGAGGTACCGGAGCCCGTCGGCGACGCTGCGCAGCCCCATCGACCGGTGCTCGCCCTCGGGCGGCATCGACGGCAGCCGCAGCGTCGCCCAGAACGAGAGCGAGAAGAGCACCGCGTCGACCGTGTAGGCCACCTGTACCCCGGTATCGGTGCCCCAGGCGGCGAGGATGAGGCCCGCGGCGAGCGGGCCCGCGACGGAGCTGCCGCTCGACGTGGTGAAGCCGAGCGTGTTCGCGGCGGGCACCAGCTCGGTGCCCACGAGCCTCGGGATGATCGCCTGCCGGGTGGGCGAGCTGACCGCGAACGCGGTGGTCTGCATGGCCACCAGCGCGAGCAGAAGCACCGGACTGCCGACCTGAAACACCGCCTGCGCCAGCAGCCCGGCGGTCGAGGCCCACATCAGGCTGGAGCTGGCGAGCAGCACCTTGCGGCGGTCGATCGCGTCGGCCACCGCGCCGCCCCACAGGCCGAACACCAGCAGCGGCACCAGGCCGGCCACGCCGATGAGGCCCACCCAGAACGAGTCGCGGGTGAGGTCGTACATCTCGACCGCCACCGCGACACCGGTGAGCTGGAATCCGAAGAACGAGACGGCGTTTCCGAACCACATCCGCCGGTACGCCGGCACCCGCAGCGGGCGCACGTCGATCGCCCACCGGCGGGCGCTGGAAACCTGACTCAAGGGGCGAGCCGCTCGATCATCCACACTCCCTCGTCGGTGCGGCGGTATCGGAGACGATCATGCAAGCGACCCGTCCGGCCCTGCCAGAACTCCACGGTGTGAGGCGTCACACGCAGACCGCCCCAGTGAGGCGGCGGGGGCACCTCGTCCGGAAAACGCTCTCCGGTCGCGCGCAGCGACTCGTCGAGCGCCGCGCGATCGGCCACCACCCGCGACTGCGGACTCGCCCAGGCACCGAGCTGGGCATCGCGCGGCCGGGTGGCGAAGTACGCCTCGGTCTCGGCGCGATCGACCGGGGCGACCGAGCCGGCGACGACCACCTGCCGATGCATCGGAAACCACGGAAAGACCAGGCTCGCGTACGGGTTGACCCGCGACTCGTTGCCCTTGCGCGACTCGTAGTTGGTGTAGAAGACCAGCCCCCGCTCGTCGTACCCCTTCAACAGCACGGTGCGCGCGCTCGGGCGACCCTCGGAATCGGCGGTGCCCACCACCATGGCGTTGGGCTCCGGCAGCTCGGCGGCGACCGCATCGGCGAGCCAGCGTGCGAACTGCGTCACCCAGTCGGCCGCGAGATCCTCTTCGGTAAGCCCCTTCACCTGCGTGTACTCCCGACGCATGCCCGAAAGCCAGGATGTGTCTTCGATCACTTGGCCATCCTCGTACACAGGTCAACGACGGTTAAGGCAACGACAGGGAATGATGTCGCATGTAACACAAGTGCGACGGGTCGCAAACCTAGTTACTCACCAGGCAAGATGGCACGCAACCCCCGGCCGCGGCACCACGTGGC
Organism: Phytohabitans aurantiacus; assembly: GCF_027923225.1. Classification (GTDB taxonomy): domain Bacteria; phylum Actinomycetota; class Actinomycetes; order Mycobacteriales; family Micromonosporaceae; genus Phytohabitans; species Phytohabitans aurantiacus. The sequence continues at coordinate 121,682 of NZ_BSDI01000016.1, read as the reverse complement.
CTGGCGCCGCCAGTGCGGACAACAATTCCAGGAGAGCGAAATGTCCGACTTCAAGCCGGGACTCGAAGGAGTCATCGCCTTCGAAACCGAGATCGCCGAGCCCGACAAAGAGGGTGGGGCCCTGCGATACCGCGGCGTTGACATCGAAGACCTGATCGGTCAGGTCTCGTTCGGCAACGTCTGGGCCCTCCTGGTCGATGGCCGCTTCGGCCCGGGGCTCCCGCCCGCCGAGCCGTTCCCGGTGCCCGTGCACTCCGGCGACATCCGCGTCGACGTGCAGTCCGCGGTGGCCATGCTGGCGCCGTACTGGGGGCTCGGCCAGCTCCTCGACATCTCCGACGAGCAGGCGCGCGAAGACCTGGCCCGGGTATCGGTGACCGCGCTGTCGTTCGTGGCGCAGTCCGCCCGCGGCCTCGGCCTCCCCGCGGTGCCGCAGAAGGAGATCGACAAGGCTTCCACGATCGTCGAGCGCTTCATGCGCCGGTGGCGTGGCGACCCCGACCCGCGTCACGTCAAGGCCGTCGACGCGTACTTCATCTCCGCCGCCGAGCACGGCATGAACGCCTCCACGTTCACCACTCGCGTGGTCGCCTCCACCGGCGCCGACGCGGCGGCGTGCATCTCCTCCGGAATAGGAGCTCTGTCCGGACCGCTGCACGGTGGCGCGCCGTCCCGCGTACTGCACATGATCGAGGCGGTCGAGCGCAGCGGTGACGCCGAGGGATACGTCAAGGGCGTGCTCGACCGGGGCGAGCGCCTGATGGGCTTCGGCCACCGGGTGTACCGGGCCGAGGACCCGCGCGCCCGCGTGCTCCGGCGCACCGCCAAGGAGCTCGGCGCCCCGCGGTACGAGATCGCCGAAGCGCTGGAGAAGGCCGCCCTGGAGGAGTTGCACGCCCGCAAGCCCGACCGGGTACTCGCCACGAACGTGGAGTTCTGGTCGGCGGTCGTGCTCGACTTCGCCGAGGTACCGGCGCACATGTTCACGTCGATGTTCACCTGCGCCCGCATGGGTGGCTGGAGCGCGCACATCCTGGAGCAGAAGCGCCTCAGCCGGCTCATCCGCCCGTCGGCCAAGTACGTCGGCCCGGCGCCGCGCAAACCCGCTGACGTGGAGGGCTGGGACGCCGTCCCGCACGGCGTCTGAGCCCCCCTTTCAAATCGGGCGATCTCGAGGTGGAAGGATGGAGGCGTGGCTGACGTTTCCACCATCCGCATCCCAGACGAGCTCAAGCCCGCCGACGGTCGCTTCGGCTGCGGGCCTTCCAAGGTCCGCCCCGAGGCCGTCTCCGCGCTCTCGGGCGTCGCGACGACGCTCCTCGGCACCTCCCACCGGCAGAAGACGGTCAAGGACCAGGTCGCCCGGCTCCGCCGCGGCATCGCCGAGTTCTTCTCCCTGCCCGAGGGGTACGAGGTCGTTCTCGGCAACGGCGGCAGCACCGCCTTCTGGGAGGTGGCGACGTTCGGTCTGATCCGTGACCGGGCGCAGTTCGCCAGCTTCGGCGAGTTCGGCGCCAAGTTCGCGTCGTCGGTCAAGGCGGCGCCGTTCCTCGGCGACCCGACCGTGCGCAAGGCCGAGCCGGGCACCGCTCCGGGGCTTGTCGCGGAGGCCGGCGTCGACGCGTACGCCACGCCGCACAACGAGACCTCCACCGGCGTGGCCGTGCCGGTCAAGCGGGTCGAGGGTGCCGACGAGGGCGCGCTGCTGCTGGTCGACGCCACCTCGGGCGCCGGCGGCCTCGACGTCGACGTGGCCGAGAGCGACGTGTACTACTTCGCGCCGCAGAAGTGCTTCGGCTCCGACGGTGGCATCTTCATCGCCCTGATGTCGCCGGCGGCGCTGGCCCGGGCCACCGAGATCAAGGAGTCGGGCCGCTACATCCCCGCCTTCCTCGACCTGGTCACCGCCATCGACAACTCGCGACTCGAGCAGACCTACAACACGCCGGCGCTGGCCACGATCTTCCTGGCCGCCGAGCAGACCGACTGGATGCTCGCCCAGGGCGGGCTGGCGTGGGCCACCAAGCGCACCGCCGAGAGCGCCGGCATCGTGTACGGCTGGGCCGAGCGCTCGTCCGTGGCGACGCCGTTCGTCAGCGACCCGGCCCTCCGGTCGAACGTCGTGGCGACCATCGACTTCGCCGACGGCGTCGACGCGAGCGCGATCGCCAAGGTGCTGCGGGCCAACGGCATCGTCGACACCGAGCCGTACCGGAAGCTCGGCCGCAACCAGCTCCGCGTCGCGCTCTTCCCTGCAGTGGACCCGGCCGACGTCGATGCTCTCACCCAGTGCGTCGACTACGTGGTCGAGCGCCTCTGAGGAGGAAATAGCCGGCGTGGCCTCCCCCCACTCGTGCCGATAAAGGCGTAGCGTGTCGCGGGAACGGGGCCAGCTCAGCGGGACGGAGGCAACGCGATGCGGCCGGTACGCTTCGTCGCCCTCTCCGAGGACGGCCAGGCCTTGGTGCTTGCCGACGAGGTCGGCCGTCTCCTCGCGCTCCCACTCGATGAGCGGGTCTCCAGCGCGCTACACGCCGAGCCGGGTGTCGGCGCTGCCCCGGTGACCGCCTCCGGCGCCGGCAACGAGCCCGCACCGACGCTCTCCCCTCGCGACATCCAGGCACGCATCCGCGCTGGCGAGTCGGCTGACGACGTCGCGCGTATCGCTGGCGTGCCCGTCGACCGGGTTTTGCGATACGCGGGCCCGGTGCTCCAGGAGCGCGCGATGCTGGCTCAGCACGCGCGCCGCACCCGCTTGAAGACCTCCGAAAAGGGCGCACCCCTCGCCGAAGTTGTCGACGGCCGGCTGGCTCAGCACGGCATCGACTCCGAAAAGATCTCCTGGGACGCTTACCGGCGCGAAGACGGCACCTGGCGGATCGTCGCCACGTGGCCGTCGGGCAAGGCGACCGCGCAGGCCATCTGGGAGCTGGACAAGACCCGGCAGATGGTGTCTCCCCACGACGACATGGCGCAATACCTGTGCGCCGAGCGGCCGACGCAAATCCTCGGCCAGGAACCGCCCGCTGAACGCGAGCGCACCGGGCACGGGCTGCCCGGCCCGTCGCGGGGCGAGCCGAGCCGGGGTGGGCACGGGCTGCCGGCCGCGGCGGGCGACAAGTCGCGCGGTGGGCGTGACCCGATCCGCGCCGGCCGTGACGCGCTGCTCGCGTCGCTCGACCGGCCGGCTGCGTCCGGCCGCGGGCTCGACCAGGGTGGGCTCGCCGGCTCGGAGCCGCGGCGCTCGGGTGCCGTCTCCGGTGGTGCCGCGGCACTGCTCGGCGGCGGTCAGGGTTCGGCGTTCGACGACGACAGCGACCTCCCCAAGGAGGTGCCGGCCGTGCCGTCGCTGGCGGTGCTCCGCCCCCGGCGCACGACGTCGGGCGGTGGCGCGGCCGCGGCTGCGGCGGGCGAGCCGGCCGAGGGCACCGGCAAGCCGCGCAAGCGCCTCCCGAGTTGGGACGACGTGCTCTTCGGCAGCGGTCCGGCCGCACGCGAGAGTTCCTGATCTTCACTGGGTAGGCCCGGGGCCGCGTGGCAGGCTGGGCTCATGGAGTACACCAACCTTGGCCGGACCGGCCTGTCCGTCAGTCGCCTGTGCCTCGGCACCATGAACTTCGGCCCGCAGACCACCGAGCCGGACAGCTTCGCCATCATGGACCGCGCGCTGGAGCACGGCCTCAACTTCTTCGACACGGCCAACACGTACGGCCAGAAGCAGGGTGAGGGCGTCACCGAGCAGATCATCGGTCGGTGGTTCGCGCAGGGCGGCGGGCGGCGGGAGAAGGTCGTGCTCGCCACGAAGGTGTACGGGACGATGGGCGACTGGCCCAACGAGCGCGGCCTGTCCGCCCGGCACATCGTCCGGTCCTGCGAGGACTCGCTGCGCCGGCTCCAGACCGACTGGATCGACGTGTTCCAGATGCACCACGTCCTGCGGACGACGCCGTGGGAGGAGATCTGGCAGGCGATGGAGATCCTGGTCGCCCAGGGCAAGGTCCTCTACGTCGGCTCGTCGAACTTCGCCGGCTGGGACCTCGCCCGCGCGCAGGAGTCGGCCGCACACCGGAACTTCCTGGGGCTGGTCTCCGAGCAGTGCCTCTACAACCTGCTGACCCGTCACGTCGAGCTGGAGTTGCTGCCCGCCGCGCAGCACTACGGCATCGGCGTCATCCCGTGGTCGCCGCTGCACGGCGGGCTGCTCGGCGGCGCGATCCGCAAGCTGGCCGAGGGCGGGGCGGGACAGCGGACCAAGGGCGGGCGTGCGGCCGGCGGGCTGACCGAACACCGCACCACGATCGAGGCGTACGAGAAGCTGAGCGCCGACCTGGGCCACGACCCGGCCAACGTGGCGCTGGCCTGGCTGCTGTCCCGCCCCGGCGTGACCGCGCCGATCATCGGCCCGCGTACCGTCGAGCAGCTCGACGCGACGCTAGGAGCGTTCGACGTGACCCTCTCCGACCAGGTGCTGAACCAGCTCGACGAGCTCTTCCCGCCGATCGGCAACGGCGGCTCGGGACCCGAGGCGTGGGCCTGGTAGAGGGCTTGAAGTAGGGCCTTACAACGGCCAGGCGCCGAGCCTGTCGTAGGTGGGATTGGGGCCGGGGTGGCTGCGCATCAGCACCACCTCGGTCACCCGCCACAGTGGACCCTCGTACGCGTCCAGCGCGGCACGGTCGGCGGCGACCTCGTCGCGACCGATCCGGTCACCGGGACGGGCGATCGTCAGGTGCGGCCGGAAGGGTTTGCGGTCGAACGGCAGCCTGGCCCGAGAAAGCTCCCGCCGGACGGAGCGGCTGAGCCCGGTCAGCGCCGGCAGGTCGCCGCCGAGCGCCGCCCACAGGATCGTGAACCGGCCGCGCCCGAACCGCCCGCCACCGGCGACCTTGACCTCGAACGGCGACGCGGCGACCCGGGCAAGCGCCGCCTCGACGCCGGGCAGGCGCTCGTCGGGCACCTCGCCGAGGAACGCCAGCGTCACGTGCCAGTTGCTCCGTGGCGCCAACCGCGTGTTGACGCCATCGGCGGCCGCGTGGCTGACGTGCAGGCCCGCCACGCACGACGCCAGATGATCGGCTACCTCGTCCGTCGGATAGACCGCCGTGAAGAGTCGCAACTCAGTGGTCTTGCCTGTGCTGGATGCTCGACCGCAGCGCCAGACCGGCGGCCTGCAGCTCGCCCTCGACGCGCACTCGCTCGATCGCGAGGTCGACGCCGTCGAGCTGCTGCAGGTGCTCCGCCACGCCGAGGCTGTGGCTGGCCAGGCGCAGCCGGTCGTCGTATGCCTGCTGCACCGCGGCGTGCCACACCCGCGACTGGGTGGCGACCCCGCCGAGCCGCTGCCTGTCGAGCCGGCGGAGGTCGGCGGCGAGTTGCTGGATGCTGGGCTGCCGGCGGTCGTCGAGCGCGGTGATCTGGATCGTCTGCGAGCCGAGCATGCGGTCGAGCCGCTGGAGCGTGCGGCGCTCGCGACGGATCCGGACGCGCCTGCGGAGATCGCCGGTGACGTCGTCGGCGCAGATCACCAACGCGATGGCAACCGGCAGTGCCGCCAGCGCCAAGAGCGCCGCCGCCAGCACCATTGCGCGCACGGGAGCCACGTTCTTCAACGCTAGGCGGTCGCCGCGATGACCGCTACCGGATTCACGCGGCACTTACTCAGGCAGCACTTACTCAGGCGTGGACGACGTACAGCTTTGGAAGTGGACGGAATCGCAGCCGCAGGCGGCCTCCGCTGCGGCGAAGCTGCCAGGCGAGCGCGATGGCGGCGGCGGCCATGGAGATCAGCCCACCGAGCCAGATGCTCACGCCGGCGCCGTACGTCTCGGCGATCCAGCCGATCAGCGGCGCGCCCACCGGGTTGGTGCCGAGAAACACCAGTACCCACAGCGACATGACCCGACCCCGGTACGCGGCGTCGACGCCGAGCTGCACCCGCTGGTTGGACGCCTGGGCGAAGAAGATCATGAAGAACCCGGTCGGCACCAGCACCGCGACGACGAGCCAGTACGTGGGCGCGAGCCCCACCAGAGTGCCGAACACCGCGAAGGCGAAGGCGGAGCCGATCACCACGTACACGGACGGGCGCGACCGCCGGCCCCCGCTCGCCAGGGCACCGACCAGCGCACCCGTGGCGAGCGCCGTGGTGAACAGGCCGAACGACGCCGCGCTCGTGTTGAAGACGGTCTTGGCGAGCGCCGCCAGGGTGAGCTGGAAGTTGAACAGCACCATGCCGATGACGGACATGAGTGCCATCGGGAGCAACAGGTCAGGCCGGTGCGCGACGTACCGCAGTCCGTCGACCACCCGCGCCGCGTCGCGCTGGTCGATCGGCAGCAGCTCGGCCCGGTGCAGCTCGGCCGCGCGCATCATGAACAGGCCGAAGAGCGGCGCCAGCGAGCTGACCGCGCTGATCAGGAAGACCGGCCCGACGTCGAACGCCGCGATCGCGACACCGGCCAGCGCCGGCCCCGAGATCCGGGCGGTGTTGAAGGTGGCCGCGGAGAGCGAGAGGGCGTTGGGCAGCAGCGACGACCCGACCAGTTCCGAGACGAAGGCCTGCCGTACCGGAGTCTCCAGCGCGTTGGAAACCCCGAGCAGGAGGGCGAAGAGGAAGACGTGCCAGAGCCGCACGGCTCCGGTCACCACGAGCACGCTCATTCCCAGCGCCAGCACGCTCCAGGTCGCGTTCGCGATGACCAGGAGCAGCCGCTTGTCGTACCGGTCGGCCAGCCGCCCGGAGATCAGGGTCAGCAGGAGTACCGGGGTGAACTGGAGCGCGGTGACCACGCCCAGCGCGGTCGCCGAATCGTTCGACAGCTCCAGGACGAGCCAGTCCTGGGCGATGAACATCATCCAGACGCCGATCAGCTTGGTGAGCTGACCGATCGTGAACAGCCGGTAGTTGCGGACCTTCAGGGATTGGAACGTCGTGCTCAGCTTCGCCCGCACTTGGGGGTGCGCCTCCTCGGGTCGGTACGCGTCATCCACAGTGGACGAAGCGGACCCGGTGCCCCGAAGGGTCAGGCGCGGGCGACCTTCTGCAAGATCTCCGCGGCTCGCCGCAGCGAGTCGCGTTCCTCGGGTGTCAGCTCGGCCAGCCTCGCGGCCAGCCACTCGTCGCGGGCCCGCTCGTGGTGAGCGAGCACCGCGCGCCCCGACTCGGTGGCCGACAGGATCACCTGCCGGCCGTCGGTCGGGTGGGGAGACCGCAGCACGAGGCCGCGGTCTTCCAACTTTGCGACGATCTTGGTCATCGTCGGCGGCTGGACCCGCTCCACATCGGCGAGCTCGCGGGGAGTCAGGGCGCCGCCCAGTTCGAGACTGGTCAGCGCGGAGAGCTGAGTCACCGTGAGGTCACCGACCGGGCGGGCCTGCCGCACCCGTCGGTTGAGCCTGGTGATCGCGTCGCGCAGCATGGGCGCGAGCTGAACGGCAGTAACACGCACCGCCATCACCATCCGCTCCGTCACAGTCGTTAGCTTAGCTAATAAGCCAAGCTAACGACCACTGGTTATGATCGCGATCACCCTGGGCTGGGCTCAGAAGAGCCACGTCTCGATGGGACCGCGCAAGAAGTACAGCACGAAGAGTGCGGCCACGGCATACAGGAGCGGGTGCACCTGGCGAGCCTTTCCGCTCGCGACCTTCAGCAGCACGTAGGAGATGACGCCCGCGCCGATCCCGTTCGAGATCGAGTACGTGAACGGCATCAGCACGATCGTCAGGAACGCCGGGATGGCGATCTCGTAGTTGGTCCAGTCGATCTGGCGTACCGCGGTCATCATCAGGAAGCCGACGATCACCAACGCTGCCGAGGCCGCCTCGAACGGCACCACCTGCACCAGCGGCGCCAGGAACATCGCCACCAGGAAGAGCGCGCCGGTCACCAGGTTGGCCACGCCGGTCCGGGCACCCTCCGCGACACCGGCGGCGCTCTCGATGTACGAGGTGTTGCTCGACACGCTCGCGGCACCACCCGCGGCGGCGGCCACCGAGTCGACGAGCAGGATCTCCCGGGTACGCGGAGGCATGCCGCGGTCGTCGAGCATGCCGCCCTCCTGGCCCACCGCGACCATCGTGCCCATCGTGTCGAAGAAGTCGGTGAGCAGCAGGGTGAACACGAACATCAGCGTGACCAGAACGCCGGCCCGGTCCCAGGCACCAAGCACGTTGAAGTTGCCGAGCAGCGACAGGTCGGGGGTCGCGTCCCAGGTCGACGGCCACTCCGGCACGTTGAGCGACCAGCCGTGCGGGTTGCCCTGCGGGCCGCCGGCCGGGCCGACGTTCGCGATCGCCTCCACGATGACGGCGAGCACCGTCGTGCCCAGGATGCCGATGAGGATGGCACCCTTCACCCGGCGTACGACCAGCACCAGCGTGGCGAGCAGACCGATCACGAACACCAGCGACGGCCAGGTCACCAGCAGGCCACCGATGCCGAGGCCCACCGGCGGCGTACCGGCGTTGCCCTTGACGAAGCCCGCGTCGACGAAGCCGATCAGAGCGAGGAACAGGCCGATGCCTACCCCGATCGCGGTCTTGAGCTCCGTCGGCACCGAGCGGAACACGGCGGTACGCAGCCCGGTGAGCACCAGGATCGCGATGATCACACCTTCGATCACCACCAGGCCCATGGCGTCGGCCCACGTCATCTCGGGCGCGATCTCGTACGCCACCAGGGCGTTGACGCCGAGGCCGGCGGCCAGCGCGAGCGGGAAGCGGGCCACGACGCCCATGAGGATCGTCATCACGCCCGCGACCAGCGCGGTCGCGGCGGCCACCGCGGGAATGGCGAGCTTGGCACCGTCGCCGTCAGCCGAACCGAACAGGATGAGCGGGTTCAGCACGACGATGTACGCCATCGTGAAGAAGGTGGCCAATCCGCCACGGATCTCCCGGGTCAGCGTCGAGCCGCGGGCGGATATCTCAAAGAACCGGTCGAAGCGGTCCATGGAACCTCACCTATGATCATGGATACGATTGCGCGCATCGTCCCAGATCACAAGGGCACCGAGGAAGCACCCTCGCGTTACAAAGCCGTACTCTTGGCTGGTGTCTGATCAAGACGAGCCGCGCCGGGTCGCGCCCCTCGACCCACCGATGGTGCCGTTCGCGGTCGCGGGCATCGTCATCTGGGCGCTGGCCGGCCTGGTACTGCTGATCTTCTTCCGCGACTGGCTGGCCGACCACGACCGCACCGATTGGCTGTGGACCTGCCTAGCGGGCTTCCTACTCGGCTTCCTGGGCCTGGCCGTGATGCTCCGCCACGACGCCAACCGCCGGCGCCGCCGTGCCGATCCTTCGTGATCAGGGCGTCCCTGAAGGCGTTAGAGCGACTTGAGGGACGCCCTGATCACGAAGTCTTAGCCGTGGCCGTAGTGCTCGGCGGGCTCGGTGGCCTCGACCGAGCCGGGCGCGCGGCTGACCGCGACCGCCTCGACCTCATTGTCGTCGTACACGGTCGGCAGTTCCTCGACCGGAGCCTCGGGCTCGCGAAGCGCCTCGGAGTGCGCGCCACAGCCGTGATCGACGCTGACGACACGCCCGTCATCAGGCGCGTACAGGTTGCCGCAAGCCCCGAACGACTGCCGGAGCGAACCGGCGAGCGGCAAATAGAACCCGCACGACCCGCACCGCGCCGTCCTCGGCGCCGCCACCGAGATCGGAGCCTCCGGCCCGGCGTCGCCGTCGTACCAGCGCTGCGCCGCGTCGAGCCGGCCCTCCAGGGACATCACCCGGGGACGGCCGAGGCCCAACTCCCAGGAGACCTCTTCGACGGCCGGGTCGTCGGACAGCGTGTATCCCGGTGCGAGCCGATCGTCGTCCGCTGGCGTCGGCAGCAGATCGCCCACGCCCAGGTCGCCCGGCTGCAGCCGCTCGTGCCACGGCACCCAACCCGGGGCCAGCAGCGCATCGGGGCCGGGCAGCAGGACGGTCTCGCACACGGTGACGTGCTTGCTGCGCGGCACCCGGGTCACGGTGACCGCCCACCGCCACCCGCGGTATCCAGCGAGGTGACACTCGAAGAAGTGGGTCACCAACCGGTCGCCCTCGGCCACCGCTTCCAGGTGGTCGCCCACGTCGGAAGGCTCGACTTCGGTGATGGCCCCGCGCGCCAGATCGACGGCATCGGCACATACCTGGTCGAGTCGGGCAGCGCGTGTGGCGGACGTCCTGGTCACTCGGACATTGTTTCATAGGCCAGAATGAAGAGATGCCGCTGTTGCCATCTGCCGGGCGAGCCGTCGGCTCGGCGATCCGGACGACACGGATGGCTGTCCGTGGATCGCTGACCGGCGGCAAATGGGTGACCCGCAAGGTCGGCCAGGTACGCGAAAAGGGTGCCGGTGGTGAGGTCGGCATGACCCGCCTGCTCGACCTGCACGCCGCCTCGTACGCGGGCGACACCCTTATCGCGATCGGGCTGGCCGGCACCATCTTCTTCAGCGTGCCGCTCGGCGAGGCGCGCAGCGGGGTCGCGCTCTACCTGCTGATCACGATGATCCCGTTCGCGCTGCTGGCACCCGTTGCCGGGCCACTACTCGACCATTTCCGGCACGGCCGGCGATACGCCCTCGCCGCCACGATGCTCGGCCGCGCCTTCCTCGCGTGGCTGATGTCCGACTACATCCACGGTTTTGGCCTGTACCCGGCGGCCTTCGGCGTGCTGGCCCTCTCCCGCGCGTACGGCGTGGCCCGCTCCGCGGCCGTGCCCCGGCTGCTTCCTGGCGGCATGGGGCTGTCCCAGGCGGCCGCCCGCGCCGGCGTGTACGGCATGATCGCGGGCGCCGTGGTGACACCGCTGGGGCTCGCAGCATTCAAGATCGGGCCACAGTGGCCACTGCGGGTCGCCTCGGTGATCTTCCTCGTCGGCATGGTGATCGCGCTTCGGCTCCCACCTCGCGCCGACTCCGATCCACCCGAGACCGTCCCGCCACGGTTCTCGATCATGGGCCTGCGGCGCGGCGAACGCGCCCTGACCGGCCGCCTGGTCACGTCGACGCTCGTCGGCAGTGCCGCGCTGCGCGCCATGCACGGATTCCTGTTGCTGTTCCTGGCGTTCGCGATCAAGGCTGGCGCCCTGACCACGGTCTTCCTCGGCCGCGACATCGGCGACGAGGCCGCGCTCGGTCTGGCCGGCGGCGGGCTCGTCATCGGCGGCTTCTTCGCCACCGCCCTCGGCACCCGCATGAACATCCACCGCCCCGCCGCGCTCCAGTCCAGCGGGATGATCGTCGTAGCCGGTGTGGCGGTGTTGACCACCCTCAAGTTCTCGCTCGCGATGGTGGTCCTGCTCTGCCTGGTGACCGGCTTCATGAGCGGCATCTCCAAGCTCGCGGTCGACGCCTCCATCCAGGAACGCATCGCCGACCGGCTGCGCGCCAGCGCCTTCGCGCGCTCCGAAACCGTGCTCATGCTCGCGTGGGTGGCGGGCGGCGCGGCGGGGCTGATCCCGTTCGGCGGCCGGGTCGGCATCGCGATCGCCACGGTGTTCGCGGTCGTGGCGGCGGTGCGGGCCGTGGTGGTGGCGGGCGCGCTGCGCAAGGAAAAGCTCAACGGCCGCTCATCCCACGACGAGCCCGCCGACCCCGAGCCGGAGCCCGCTCCCGCCGCGGCTCCAGCTCCATCTCCGGCGCCGGCCAGCAAGGAGCCCGAGAGCGACACGCCGGTCTCACCCACCCCACCACCGGGCTTCCACGTGTACCGGCCAACGTCCGGCCCGCCGACATGACGCTCCTGATCGTCACCGCCGTCGCCCCCGAAGCCGACGCCATCCGCGCCGCCGCAAACACAGGGTCCACAGTGGAGGCCGTCGGTGTCGGTGCCGCGGCCGCCGCAGCCGGCACGGCGCGGTTGCTCGCGCTGGCCGAGGCCGCCGGCCGTCCATTTCGGGCGGTCCTCAGCGCCGGTATCGGCGGCGGCTTCCCCGGCCAGGCCCCCGTCGGCAGCACCGTGCTCGCCGTCCGCAGCATCGCCGCCGACCTGGGCGCCGACTCCCCCGACGGCTTCATCCCGCTCGACGAGCTGGGCTTCGGCTCCGCGATCGCCACCGCCGACGAAACGCTGCTGGCGGCGCTCCAGGCGGCACTGCCGCACGCCATCGCCGGCGACGTCCTGACGGTCAACACCGTGACCGGCACGGCCGAGGGCGCCCAGGCACTTGTCGCCCGCTACCCGTCGGCCGTGGCCGAGGCCATGGAGGGATACGGCGTCGCCTGCGCCGCCACGGCTGCGGGCCTGCCGTTCGCCGAGCTACGCACGATCTCCAACCCGGTCGGCCCCCGCGACCGCGCCGCCTGGCGCTTGGGAGACGCCTTCGCGGCCTTGACGAAGGCCGCCGCCGCCCTCCCACCTACTCCCTAGACAGATCCATTCCAGAAGATTCCGAGCTACCGCGACGTCCGCGGTTCGATCTCTTCCCCGCGTACGTCCGCCCCCAGGCCAGCCCAGCACGGCGCGTCGCCACGCCCGTTGCGCCGATCAAGGGCGTATGCACGCGGTTTGATCGCATATCCGCGTGCATTCGCCCTTGATCCATGCGAATGGCCTTGATCGGCGCGCAGAGCACGGCGATACGCCGCCGCCAACCCGTCTAACCCGGCGGCTGGCCCTGGCCACGACGGCGCGTCGATCAAGGAGATCTCCATCGATCAAGGGCGAATGCACGCGAAAAGAGATCGAACCACGTGCGTTCGCCCTTGATCGGCGGAGAGAGGGGCGGCGCGCGGCCGGGCGCGGCGCAGGCGGCGCGGCCGGGCGCGAGCGCGGCGCGAGCGCGGCGCGGCGCGGGCAGCGGCGGGGCCAGGTGAGCTACGGGGTGGTGCCTAGGTGGGCTAGCAGGTCTTGGCGGGTTAGCACGCCGGTGGGTTTGCCGTCTACCAGGACCAGGGCGGCGTCGGCCTTTTCGAGCAGGCGGACGGCCTCGCCGACGGGCTGGCCGACGCCGATCATGGGCAGCGCCGGGCCCATGTGGCGCTCGATCGTGTCGTGCAGGTGTGCCCGCCCCGTGAAGAGCGCGTCGAGCAGGTCCTTCTCCGCTATCGAGCCTGCCACCTCACCGGTCACGACGGGCGGCTCCGCCTTCAGCACCGGCAACTGGGAGACGCCGTACTCGCGCATGTAGTCGATCGCATCGCGCACCGTCTCGGTCGGGTGCACGTGCACGAGCGACGGCATCCCGCCCGGCTTGCTCGACAGGGCGTCCGACACGGTCGGCTCGGCGGTGCCGGTCTCGAGGAAGCCGTACCGGGCCATCCACTCGTCGTTGAAGAGCTTCGAGAGGTACCCACGGCCACCGTCGGGCAGCAGGACGACCACCACGTCGTCGGGCGTGCCGCGGCGGGCCACCTCCAGCGCGGCGGCGACCGCCATCCCGCACGAACCGCCGACCAGCAGCCCTTCCTCGCGCGCCAGACGCCGGGTCAGCTCGAACGACGTCTTGTCGGAGACCTCGACGATCTCGTCGCACACCGTCCGGTCGTACGTCTCCGGCCAGAAGTCCTCGCCGACCCCTTCGACGAGGTACGGCCGGCCGGTGCCGCCGGAGTACACCGAGCCCTCCGGGTCGGCGCCGACGATGCGCACCGCGCCTCCGGAGGCCTCCTTCAGGTACCGGCCGACGCCCGAGATCGTGCCGCCGGTGCCGACCCCCGCCACGAAGTGCGTGATCCGGCCGTCGGTCTGCTTCCACAGCTCCGGACCGGTGGTCTCGTAGTGCGAGCGCGGATTGGCCTGGTTGGAGTACTGGTCGGGCTTCCACGCACCGGGGATCTCACGGGCGAGGCGGTCAGAGACGTTGTAGTACGAGCGGGGGTCTTCGGGAGCGACCGCGGTGGGGCAGACCACCACCTCAGCGCCGTACGCCCGGAGCACGTCCTGCTTGTCCTGGCTCACCTTGTCGGGGCAGACGAACACGCAGCGGTACCCGCGCAGCTGCGCGACGAGCGCGAGCCCGACGCCGGTGTTACCGCTGGTGGGCTCGACGATCGTGCCTCCGGGCTTGAGCAGGCCGGCCTGCTCGGCCTCTTCGACCATGCGCAGCGCGATCCGGTCTTTGACGGACCCGCCGGGGTTGAGGTACTCGACCTTGGCCAGCACGGTCGCCGGGATGCCGGCGGTCACGTTGCGCAGCTTGACCAGGGGAGTGTTGCCGATCAGTTCGACGACGTTGTCGTAGTAGTGCACCAGCTCAGAGTACGGTGCCCGGAATGACGCTCTCGCGGCGCGCCTCCCAGGTCAGGAACCGTTCGGTCTCGGCCAGCACGGCACCGGCCAGCCAGGTGATCACGAGAGCGTCGTCGGCGAGGCCGAGCACGAGCAGCAGCGCCTCGGGCACCGCGTCGATCGGGGATGCGACGTAGATCATCGCGGCCGACATGAGCGCCAGCCGGAGCCCACCGTCGTACTCGCCCTTCATCGTCGCTTTGATCATGCGTGGCAGGGCGGCCAGCCGCTTGCCGATCGACGGCCCGCCGCGCGCCCCCGCGGTGATCGCCCGCCCGAGCGCGCTGAACGCCGCGGCTCGCTTCAAGGTCCTACCCATGTCTCCCATGGTGCCCCGGCCGCGCAAGACTCAATCGTGTCGTGGCGTCGCGATAACCTCGTAAGCCACAGGGGGGCACAGATGAGTTGGACCGGTTGGCGGGTCGCCAAGGCGATGGCGGCCACCGCGGGGGTGGCCGTGGTGGCTACGGGAAGCGTGTTGGGGCTGCTCGCGGCGCAGGCGCAGCGCGCACGCCGGATCATTCCGATGGCGGAAGGGCCGCCGCCGCGCGGCGACGGTATCTACGGCGCCAAGCTGCCGGGTCCGCCGATCACACTTGTCGTGCTGGGCGATTCGTCGGCCGCCGGCTACGGCGTGCACCGGTCCCGGGAGACGCCGGGCGTGCTGCTCGCGATGATGATCTCGCGCCGGCTGCACCGGCCGGTGCGGCTGTACCGCTTCGCGGTGGTCGGCGTGACGTCCGCCGGCCTCCCGCCGCAGGTCGAGGCCGCGCTGGAGGTACGGCCAGATCTGGCGATCATCCTGATCGGCGGCAACGACGTCACGCACCGTTCATCGTTCAGCAGCGCTGTGCGCCATCTCGTCAACGCGGTACGCGATCTGCGTGCCAGCGGCGTCGAGGTGGTGGTCGGCACGTGTCCCGACCTGAGCACCATCCAGCCGATCAAGCCGCCGCTCCGGTGGCTGGCCCGGCACTGGAGCCGCCAGTTGGCGAGGGCGCAGACCGTGGCGGTGGTCGAGGCCGGCGCCCGCACGGTGTCGCTCGCCGACCTGCTCGGGCCCAAGTTCAGGGCCGAGCCGACCCGCATGTTCGCCTGGGACAAGTTCCACCCGTCGGCCGCCGGATACGCGGCAGCCGCCGCGGCGCTCCTGCCGACCGCGCTCGCGGCGCTGGGAGCCGGCGAGGCGCGGGCGCTCAGCCGGGATGAGGGCGTGCGCTCGCTGCCGCAGGCGGCTCAAGAGGCGGCCAAGCGCGCCGGCACCGAGGTCACCGGTGCGCGGGTCGCCGGGCGCGACCGCGGGCCAGCTGGGCGCTGGGCTGAGCTGCGCCGGCACACGCGTTGGTTCACCGAGCCCGAGACTTCCCTCGATGCGGCCGTACCCTTGGGTGAAACGCAGCGACAGGGGTGAGGTGACCCGGATGAGTTGGGCCCGGCACGCTGGCCGAGCCGCGGTGCTCACATTCGTCGCCGGCACGGTGGGTGGCGCCGCGGTGCTGGCCACCGAGGCGATCGTCGCCCGCAACCGGCGATACGCGAAGCCGGAGATGAGCCTCGCGCTGCGCACGACCATGGGGCCCGCCAGCGCACCGCCGCTGCGCCTGGTGCTGCTCGGCGACTCGTCGGCGCTCGGCGTCGGTGTGGAGCGGCTCGCCGACACGATCGGCGGGCAGCTCGCGCAGATGCTGGCCGACGGCACCACGAGCCTGTCACCGCGGCACGTCCAGCTCTCCTGTGTCGGTGTGTCCGGTTCCCGGTCGACCGATCTGGCGACGCAGGTGGCCCGGGCGCTGCTGGGTGAGCGTCCCGACGTCGCGGTCGTCCTGATCGGGGCGAACGACGCCACCAGCGTGCGGCGGCCCTCCGATGCCGCGGCATACCTGGGCGCGGCGGTCCGGCGGCTCCGGGACGCCGGTGTGGAGGTCGTGGTGGGCACCTGCCCGGATCTCGGCGCCGTGCGGGCCGTGGCTCCGCCGCTGCGCCAGGTGGTGGGCTGGCTGGGCCGGCAGATGGCCCGCGCTCAGGCTCGCGCGGTGCTCGCCGCGGGCGGCACGGTCGTCGACCTGGCGGCCGAGACGGGCGCGGTCTTCCGAGCAGACGCGGGCACGCTCTGCTACGACGGCTTCCACCCGTCCGCCGACGGCTACCGCGTCTGGGCACACGCCCTCCTACCAGCGGTGATCAGGGCAGCCGTCCCTACTACCCGCTGATATTACTGGCGAGTAGAGTCACGTGTATGCCTGAAGCTGTCATCGTCGCCACCGCCCGGTCCCCCATCGGCCGGGCTCACAAGGGCTCGCTGCGCGAGGTGCGCTCCGACGACCTGGCCGCCACGATCGTGCGGGCGGCGCTCGACAAGGTGCCGCAGCTCGACACCGCCGAGATCGACGACCTGTACCTGGGCTGCGGCCTGCCCGGCGGCGAGCAGGGCTTCAACATGGGCAGGGTGGTCGCCACCCTGCTCGGCCTCGACAAGCTGCCGGCCGCCACGGTCACGCGGTACTGCGCGTCGTCGCTCCAGACCACCCGGATGGCGTTCCACGCGATCAAGGCGGGCGAGGGCGACGTCTTCGTCTCGGCGGGCGTGGAGTGCGTGTCCCGATTCGCCCGGGGCAGCTCGGACGGGCTGCCGCCAGAGGCGCAGGCGGCTGTGGGCGGCGGCTGGCAGAACCCGCGGTTCGCCGAGGCCGAGCAGCGTTCCGCCGAGCGGGCGAAGGGCGGTGCCGACGTCTGGCACGATCCGCGCGCCGACGGCGAGTTGCCCGACATCTACCTGGCGATGGGCCAGACCGCCGAGAACCTCGCTCAGGTCTACGGGGTGACCCGCGAAGACATGGACGAGTTCGGGGTTCGCAGCCAGAACAACGCCGAGAAGGCGATCGCCGACGGCTTCTGGGCCCGCGAGATCACCCCGGTGACCGTGCCGTCTGGCCAGGTGGTCAGCACCGACGACGGCCCGCGTCCCGGGGTCACGATCGAGGGCGTCGCCGGGCTGAAGCCGGTCTTCCGCCCGGACGGCACGATCACCGCCGGCAACTGCTGCCCGCTCAACGACGGCGCCGCCGCAGTGGTGATCATGAGCGACACGCGCGCTCGGGAGCTGGGCATCACGCCGCTGGCCCGGATCGTGTCGACCGGCGTGACCGCGCTGTCCCCCGAGATCATGGGACTGGGCCCGGTCGAGGCGTCTCGCCAGGCGCTCAAGCGGGCCGGCATGACCATCGACGACGTCGACTTGGTGGAGATCAACGAGGCGTTCGCCGCCCAGGTCATCCCGTCGTACCGCGATCTGGACATCCCGGTCGAAAAGCTCAACGTGATGGGCGGCGCGATCGCTGTCGGTCACCCCTTCGGGATGACCGGCGCCCGGATCACCGGCACGCTGCTCAACGTGCTCGACTGGCACGACAAGACGGTTGGGCTGGAGACGATGTGCGTCGGCGGCGGCCAGGGCATGGCCCTGATCGTCGAGCGCCTATAGAGCGCCCTGGACGCTCCGCACGTCGTCGGCGGCGCTCGCCAGTACATCGTCGGCCGGCGCCGCCGCCAGCAGGTCGGCGGAGACCACCCGAAGCTGGTCGAGGAGGCTGGTGTCCACGCTCAGGCGTGGCACCTGCCTGCGGGGCTGGCCCTCGGCGTCGGCGGCACGGTCGGCCATCCGCTGGACGAGGCCGTGTACCACCTCGGCGCGGGTGCCCTCGGCGCCGAACGCCACGACGCCCCAGCGCGGCGCCTCCCAGTGCCCCACATGCCTGCTCAGCCGCTCGACCGCCTGGCTCAACTCCTGCACGCTCATCGCCAGGCAGCCTAGTCGCGAAACGCCCGCCCCCAGGATCGGGAGCGGGCGTTTTTCGCTAGCGGAGACGAGTGTCAGTCGTCGCCCTGGAAGTAGCTCAGCAGGCGCAGGATTTCGATGTACAGCCAGATGAGGCTCACCAGGATGCCGAACGCGGCCGTCCACGAGTACCGCTGGGGGAGCCCGAGCCGGACACCCTCTTCGACCTCGGCGAAGCTCAGGATGAAGCTCAGCGAGGCGACGACGATGCAGATCAGGCTGAACCCGATGCCGAGCGCGCCGTTGTCACGCAGGCCGGTGTGGACGCCGAAGAGCGAGAGCACGAGGTTGATCAGCATGACGGCGAACAAGCCCGCCATCACCGCGATCATGCCGCGAACGAACTTCGGCGTGGCCCGGATGACCCTGGCCTTGTAGAGCATGGCCATCACGAAGAACACGCCGAACGTGGCGACCACGGCTTGGAGGACGATGCCCTCGTAGCCGGCGATGACCTCGAAGAACTTGCTGACCATGCCGACGAAGACGCCCTCGATCACGGCGTACGTGACGACGAGCGCCGGGTTGGCCACCCGGGAGAACGAAATGACCAGACCGAGGACGAGGCCGACGAGCGCCGCACCGATCCACGCCGCACCCATGAGGGAGTCTGGGATGAGGACCCAGGCCGCCGCGGCGGAGGCGCCGACGATGGCCAGCAGCGTCACGGTCTTGACGACGACGTCGTCGACGGTCATGGCCTGCGTGGTGGCTGGGGCGACCGGGTAGCCGGTGGCGGTCTGGTGCGGATCGCCGTAGGCGGGTGCGCCGTATGGACCGGCAGGGGCATACCCGGCGGACCGCTCCCGCTCAGCCGCTTGGCCGAGCCGGCTCAGCACCGGGTTGGAAGTCTTCACGTCAAGCCTCCCTCGAAGGGTTGGGCACGGGTCAGATCTCGTGACCGTGCTCATCAAGGGTAAATGGCCGGAGCGAGATTGTGTGTGCAGGCTGTGCTGGGGATCTGTGCCCGGGGCGGGACTCGAACCCGCATGCCTTTCGGCAGCCGCTTTTAAGGCGGCCGTGTCTGCCGTTCCACCACCCGGGCAGGCGCGCGACCTGCGCGCAGATGCCACGGTAGCGGGTGGGTGCCCACCGGGGCGCACCTGGACGGGGCATCGGCACTAGGGTCAAGGCCGTGACCAGCACTGCCCGCGCCGCTCACTCCGACACCGGTGAGGCCGCCATCGAGGCCCCGGCCAGCACCGCCACCGATACGGCAGCCGGTGCGCCGTCGAGACCCGCGCGGCTCGCCGCTCGGGTCCGGCCGTACGCGCCGGACGCGCTGGTCATCCTGGTGTTTCTCGCGCTCGCCGGCTACGTCACGCACGGGCTCTGGCCCGACCCGGCGAGCCGGGTGATGGGGCTCAACCCCGAAGACCAGGTGCTGTACGAGTGGTTTCTGGCCGCCGATACGAAGTTCCTCTTCGGCGATCTGAGCCTGCTGACCGACCGCCTGAACGCCCCCGAGGGCGTCAACCTGCTCGCCAACACCACGGTCATCGCCCTCGGCACCCTCTTCACACCGGTCACCCTGATCTTCGGCGTACCGGTGACGTTCGCCCTGATCGCCGGCGGCAACCTGGCCGGCACGGCCGTCGCCTGGTACTTCCTCTACACCCGGGTGCTGGGCGCCCGTCGGTTCGCGGCGGCGGTCGGCGGCGGGCTGTGCGGCTTCGGGCCGGGCATCATCTCGCAGAACAACAGCCACCTCCACATGACCGCCCAGTGGCTGGTGCCGGTCATGGTCTGGCTGGTGGTCCGGATGGCGCGGGCGGCCGATCCGGACGACGTCGCGAGCCGGCGCAAGGTGATCACGTCGGGTCTCTGGCTCGCGGTGACGGTCGCCGTGCAGGTCTTCATCGGTGAAGAGGTGCTCTTCCTGACGGCCTTCACCTTGGCGATCATGGCCATCGCGTACGCCGTCACGAGGCGCAAGTGGGCCAGGCGGGTGGCCCCCGGCTTCCTCCGCGGCCTCGGCGTGACGGCGGCCACCGCGGCTGTGCTGCTGGTGTACCCGCTGTGGTTCCAGTTCGCCGGGCCGCAGAGCGTGCCCAACGGCGTGTTCAGCCCGCACTACTTCTCGGCCGACCTGGCCAGTTGGACGGCCATCTCACCGCTGTCCATCGCGGGCTCCGACGCGTCGAAGAAGCTGTCGACGGGCGCGGCGGAATACAACACGTTCCTCGGCTGGCCGCTGCTGCTCGTCGCGGTGGTGTACCTGATCTGGCAGATCCGCCGGCCGGTGGTCATCGCGTGCGCGGTCGCCGGGGTGCTGATGGCGTGGCTGTCGCTCGGGCCCGACCTCGTGCTCAACGGCAAGCGCCACGACATCCACGGTCCGTACTCGGTCCTGGTGGGGCTGCCCATCGTCGACGGCGCCCTGCCCATGCGGTTCGCCCTGGCGCTGCTGCCGCTGGTCGCCACCGTGCTCGTACTGGCGATCGACAAGGCGGTGCGCGACAGCTCCTGGACCATCCGGCTGGTCGTACCCGGAGCGATCCTCGCCGCGCTGCTGCCGATCTTCCCGGCGCCGCTGCCCACCGCCGAGCGCCCGGCCCTGCCGCAGTTCATCTCGGGTGGCCACTGGCGCGAGTGCGTACAGCCCGGCGGGGTGCTCGTGCCCGTACCGCTGCCGACCCCACCCCAGCCGTGGGCGATGCGCTGGGCGGCGGCCGCCGATGCTGAGTTCGGCATGCCCGAGGGCTTCTTCATCGGGCCGTACGGGTCGAGGGGCAAGGCGTCCATGGGCACCTTCAAGCGGCCGACCTCGCGGCTGCTGGAGCAGGTCGCCAAGGACGGCGGCGTGCCCGCGATCGGCCCCGATCAGCTGCGCGAGGCCAAGGAAGACGTCACGTTCTGGGGCGCCTCGTGCGTCGTACTCGTCGACGCCCCCCACCGCGACGACCTGCGCGCCACGCTCAATGCCCTGTACGGGCCGGGCACGCAGGTCGCCGACGCCTGGATCTGGAAGGTCTAAGGTGCGGGCACCTTCGGGGTCACCTCGGTGAACTCCTCACGCGGGTCGTGCAGCTGACCCAGCGCCACGACCTCGCGCTTGAGGAAGAACGCCAGCGTCCAGTCGATCACCACGCGCACCTTGCGGTTGAACGACGGGATCCGGCTCACGTGGTACGTGCGGTGCATGAACCAGGCGAGTGGACCGGTGAGCTTGATCCCGTACACCTGAGCCACGCCCTTGTGCAGGCCAAGGCTCGCGACGCTGCCGACGTGCTTGTGCTTGTACTCCGTGGGCGCCTTGCCCCGGATGACGTCGCGGATGTTGTCGGCCAGCCGCACCGCCTGGCGTACCGCGTGCTGCGCGCTCGGCGAGCAGTAGGCGCCCGGCGGCCCGGTGAGGTCGGGCACCGCGGCGCAGTCACCCGCGCTCCAGGCACCGTCGAGCACCCGGTCACCGTCGACCACCTGGAGGGTGGGCAGGCAGGTGATCCGGCCGCGCGGGTCGCGGGGCAGGTCGGTGTCGTCGAGCATCGGCGACGGCTTCACGCCCGCGGTCCACACGATCGTGTCGGCCGGGAAGCTGTCGCCGTCGGAGAGCTTGACCACGCCGTCGACACACGACTCCAGCCGGGTGTCGAGCCGGATGTCGAGGCTGCGCTTGATCAGCTGCTGCACGGTGTAGGCGCCCATGTCGCGGTCGACCTCGGGCAGCACCCGCTGGGTCGCCTCGACGAGCACCCAGTGCATGTCGGTCTGCTCGAGCTCGGGGTAGTACTTGAGCGCGTCGCGGGCCATGTCTTCCATCTCGGCCAGCGCCTCGATGCCGGCGTATCCGCCGCCGACGAAGACGAACGTCAGCGCCCGCCGCCGGGTCTCGGCGTCTTTCGTGGCGGCCGCCACGTCGAGCCGGTCGAGCACGTGGTTGCGCAGGTAGATGGCCTCACCGATGGTCTTGAACCCGATGCCGTGCTCGCGCAGGCCGGGGATCGGGAGGGTGCGGGAGACCGAGCCGGGCGCCACCACGATGTGGTCGTACTCGATCTCGCGGGCCGGACCGATGATCGGCTGCACGGTCGCGACCTTGCGCGCGTGCTCGATCCGGGTGACCGCGCCGGACACGATGCGACAGCGCCGCAGTTCGCGGCGCAACGGCACGACGGAGTGCCGGGGAGAGATGTTTCCCGCCGCCGCCTCCGGCAGGAACGGTTGGTACGTCATGTGCGGCTGCGGATCGACGACCGTAACCTCGGCCTCACGCCGGCGCACCTTGTCGGACAGCCGCAGGGCCGCGTAAAGCCCTACGTGGCCGGCCCCCACCACAAGAATCCGCTGCGGTTTCACAGCCTCCATCTTCCCCCTGAGACCGCCCTCACACAGTGTCGATGCGCCCAGCTGTGACGCCGGTGACGCTCGCAGTGATCAAGAACGGCGCAGGAGCCACGACAGCAGGGCCGAGGCGCCCACCGCGACCGCGAGGCCCGCGAGCGCCGCCAGGAGGAACGGCCGGTCACCGCCCAGGTCGGCGCCGCCCAGGACGAGCACGGCGAGCACCGCGGAGCCGAGCGCCACGGCGAGCGCCCGGGACATCCATCGGAAAAGCACCTCGGGCGCGACGATGGCGTCGTACGGCAGCGAGGACGCGAGCGCGGCGAGGCTGTGCGTCAGGTACAGGAGCGTCGCCAGGCCCACCAGCCGCCACAGCGCGATCGGCTCGTCGTACCAGATCGTCGAGACGCCCCAGCCGCCCACGGCGATGAGCAGCGCGATCGTGACCCAGGGACTGCGCGGCAGCACGGCCGCCAGGCCGGCCTGGAGGGTCAGGAGGCCGAGCATGTACCCGGTGAGCATCTCCGGCGAGAACGCGGTCACGAACGCCGCCATGGCGCAACCGAGCAGCATCGCGCGCACCAGCATCGGCGCGAACGTCATGCGGCTGACGAGCGTGACGAACCGCGTGATCGCCGCGTTCATCGCAGTACCGCCTTCGGTGCCGACGCCAGCCGGGCCACGTCGCGGAGCACGAGGTCGAGACTGCCCGCACCGGCCCAGCGCACCACGGGGACCCCGTGCTCGCGGAGCTGGCCGATCGTGTTGTCGCGCTCAAGCCGCCACAGCCCGTACGCCACGTCGGTCCAGTTGCTGCGGCGCGACGGCACCGCCCCGGTGGGCAGCGTGTCGACCGCGACCACGAAACGGCCGCCGCGGGCCAGCCGGGCGAGCATGGCCGCTGAGCGCCCGTCGACCAGCGGGGTCAGCACGACGACGAGCGCGTTCGAGGAGAGCAGGTGCGGGCCGAAGACCTGGTCGTACGGCTCGTACGGCGACGGCTCGGCGCGGACGTCGAGCAGCCACTCCAGCACTGTCAGATATTGCCGCCTGCCGGTGGCGGGGCGCAGCCGGCGGGCGGACGTGCCGTACTCCAGCAGCGAGACTCGATCGCCGCGGTGCAGGTAGTGCTCGGAGATCGCGGCAGCCGCCCGGACGGTCGTGTCCAGTACCGACGCGGTGCCCCCGATGCCGCCCGAGCGCCCGGCCTCGGCGAGCACGTCGAGCAGCAGTACGACCTCGGCGTCGCGGTCGGACAGGGTGGCCGCCACGTGGAGCTGGCGGGCGCGCAGCGACACCCGCCAGTCGATGCGGCGCAGCCGGTCGCCGGGGGCGAAGACGCGTACGCCGGCCAGTTCGCCGCCCTCGCCCGGGCGCCGCGACCGGTGGCCGCCCACCAGGCCAGCCGCACGGGGCATCGCCTCGTCGGCGTCGAAGGGCTCGGTGACCGGGTACACCTTGACGTCGTACGGGTCGGCGACCGACAGCCGGCTCGCCAGCAGCCCGTCGCAGGCCACCGCCTGCGCGACCGCCGGACCGAGCCGGTGGCGGCCCCAACGCACCGCCGGGCCCTCCAGCGGGATGTCGTCGACGGCGTCACTGGCCAGGGTCCGCACGTACGGCCGGTCGGCCTTCTCGATGCGCAGCCAGCGCGGCGTCTGCGCGCGAACCACCACGACGTCGTACGCCACCGGGGTCGCATTGCCGATGACGACCGCCGCCGACACGCCGTCGCCCTCGGCGAGCTGGGCGTCGTCCGCGGTGATCGCGATGCGGGGCCGCTCGTTGGGCCGGCGGCGCAGCGCGAAGGCGGTGCCGAGCGCGAACGGGATCGCCAGTACGACCAGGTCGACGCGGCCTAACACGACCCCTGCGATCAGCAGCAGTCCCGTGAGCAGCACGGCCCGCCCGAGCGCCTTGGTGGGCACCCAGTCGGGGCCGATGGGACCGGCGTCAACCGCGGCGACGTCGTCATCCACCGGCACCGCGGACCGCAGAGTGGTCATGCGCCGGCTCCCGCAGCCGCCACCAAGCGCATGCTCATGCGGGCGGTGACCCGTCGCGGTTGCCGACCTGGAGCGGTTGGGTGACCCGGTTGCCGCGCGGCGGCGGCGTTCCGTAGCCCTCACCCGCGTACGTGGGCATCGCGCCGCTGGCCGGGGCGGGCACGTTTTCCAGTACCTCGGCGACCACGAAGGACGGGTCGACCCGGCGCAGCCACATCTCCGGCCGCAGTGTGATCCGGTGCGCCAGCGCGGGTGCCGCGACGTCTTTGACGTCTTCGGGGATCACGTAGTCGCGGCCGGCGAGGGCGGCACGCGCCCGGGCGAGCAGCAGCAGCGCGAGCGAGCCACGGGGCGAGGCGCCGACAAGTACCGAGGCGTGACTGCGGGTGGCGGCGGTCAGCTCGACGATGTACCGGCCGATGGAGTCTTCGACGGCGATGTTCTCCAGCGCCGCCTGCATGCCGCGGAGCGTGCCGGGGTCGACCACCGGCTGGAGGTCGGCCTCTTCCTGGCGGCGGGACATCCGGCGGCGCAGCACCTCCCACTCCTCGTCCTGCGCCGGGTACCCGAAGGAGACGCGCAGCATGAACCGGTCGAGCTGGGCCTCGGGCAGCGGGTACGTGCCCTCGTACTCGATCGGGTTGGCGGTGGCGAGCACGTGGAAGGGTGCGTCGAGCCGGTAGGTGACGCCTTCGACGGAGACCTGCTTTTCCTGCATGGCTTCGAGCAGGGCCGCCTGGGTCTTCGGTGGCGTCCGGTTGATCTCGTCGGCCAGCAGCAGGTTGGTGAAGACCGGGCCGGCCCGGAACGTGAAGTCGGAACTGCGCTGGTCGTACAAGAACGAGCCGGTGACGTCGGCCGGCAGCAGGTCGGGTGTGAACTGGAGCCGCCGGAAGTCGAGCCCGAGCGCCTGCGCGAACGACCGTGCGGTCAGCGTCTTGCCCAGGCCGGGCAGGTCTTCGAGCAGCACGTGGCCGCCAGCGAGGATGCCGGACAGCACCAGCTCCAGCGCGCCACGCTTGCCGACCACCACGGTGCCTACCGTGTCGAGGACGGCATGAGCGAGGCGGCCTACCTCGTAGACCGGTACTGGTTCGACGTCCTTCATAGCTTCTCCAGGTGCGAGACGATTGCCGTCAGGTCGCGGAAATGGGGGGTGCGCTTGGGCGGCTTGGTGAGCAGCGTCCATAGTGGATCACCGAGCAGCGCACGCGCGCGCATAGGGTCACTGGTGGTCGTGAAGCCGTGCCGTTGCCGGAGCCGCTCGTCGACGATCTGCGCCAGCTTGGGCTGCGGCGAGCGGACGAACCGATCGGGCTCGCGGTCGGCCCAGGCGAGCCGGTTTTCCCACCGGCGCACCGCCGCGTTCAGGCCGTCTTCGCCTGCCGCCCAGTTGTAGTTGCCGTCTTCTTCGCCGGCTGGCCGCCGGACGAAGACCTTGACGGCCGCCGGCGCCGCGACCAGCGCGACCGCGCGGCGCAGGACGAGCAGCGCCATGAAGGTACCGAGCGCGAGCGGGATCGACAGGCCGTATCCGAACAGCCGGAACGCGAAGACCGCGACCGCCGCGAGCCCGGTCGCCACGAACGCCGTGCGTACCCACCAGCCGAGGCCGCTGACCTCGCGTTCCGGCTTGGGCGGTGGCTCGTCGTCGTGGCGGAGCAGGTCGTCGATGCTGGTGCTGGCGTCACTCATGGACGGCTCCCGCGGTCAGCTCGGCGCGCAGCCGCTGGAGCGCCTCGCGAGCCTGGGTGCGCATCCGCTCGTCGACGGTGTGCGTGGCGTACCGGGCCTCCCGGTACACGTCGGCGAAGCGGGCCAGCACGTCGGCGCTGATGTGGTGGCCGGCGAGCAGGCGGGTGACCAGGTCGGTCGGCGTGTCGGTGGCCTGTCTGGGCGTACCCGCGGCGGCGGCCGCCTGCTCCAGCCGCAGCCAGCAGGCGATCACCGCGCGGCGCGGGTCGCTGTCGGCGTCGGAGAGGTCGACCAGCCCGGCGTCGAGCGCCGCGACGACGTCCTGCGCGCTGGTCTGACCGGGCCGCGCCCGGCGCGCGGGCATGGCGCGCATGCGTCGCTTCTTGACCAGGTCACGCGCCAGCACCCAGACCATCATGCCGATGAGTACGGCCAGGAGCACGATGCCGATCGCCACGACGAGCTTGACGAGCCAGGACGGCACGGTAACGGACGCCGCGGCGAAGGGTTCGGCCGTTTCGCTGGGCTCGACCCGGATGCGTTCGGGCTCCTCCAGCGACGGCGCGGGGCCGGCCGGCGACTCGACCCGGCCCAATCGCACCGACGAATGGGCAGCCGCGACCGCGGCCAGCGTGAGCAAAACGGCGACCCCGGCCAGGGGCCACCATCTCCGCAAGAACCCGAAAACCATCTTTGGCGTTTTGTCCGAAATGTCAGGCTAATGGATGCACCATTAACCGTACCGGCACCTTCAGTCGATCCCCGCTAGTAACTTCGCTTCAGCGAACACCTCGTCCAGCATCGCGGGTGTGAGCCGTCCGGTAAAGGTGTTCTGCTGACTGACGTGATAACACCCCATCACAGTTGGTGTGCCGTTGCCCGTCCATCGCGCGCCGTGCCCGAACGGGGGACGCGGCACCGGCGGCCGGACCCCGTAGACGGCGGTCATCGCCGGCCACCATGCCGACCAGGCGAACGCACCCAGCGCCACGACGACCCGCAGCGCGGGCTTGATCAGCGCGAGCTCGCGGTGCAACCACGGTGCGCAGGTGTCGCGCTCCACCGGCGTGGGCTTGTTGTCGGGTGGCGCGCAGCGCACCGCCGAGAAGATCCGCGTGTCTCGCAGTGCCAGGCCGTCGTCGCGCCATACGCTCGTCGGCTGGTTGGCGAGGCTGGCCCGGTGCAGCGCGGCGAAGAGCACGTCGCCCGAGCGGTCACCGGTGAAGATCCGGCCGGTGCGGTTGCCGCCGTGGGCCGCCGGCGCCAGCCCCAGGATCGCGAGGCGCGCGCCGACTACACCGAATCCGGGCACCGGGCGCGTCCAGTACTCCTGGTCGCGGAACGACGCCCGCTTGACCCGCCCGACCTCCTCCCGCCACGCGACCAGCCGGGGGCAGGCGAAACAACCGGCAATGGCGCCGTCGAGGTCGGGCAGATCGGCCGCCCGCTCGGCGCGGGCGGCCACTTCGTCAGCGGTACGCGGATCAGCGGAGCTTGGCACGGAAGTGCACGAGGGTACGGGCCCATGCGCTGGCGGCCGAGTCCCGATCGAAGACCTCGGGGCGGTCGTCGTTGAAGAACGCGTGCTTGGTGCCGGGGTAGTCGTAGAGGACGCACTCACCGCCGGCTGCCTCGATCGAGCGACGGGCGACCTGCACGCCCTCGTCAGCCGACGTGCCGTCCGCCTCGGAGCAGTGGATCACCGCGGACTTGCCCGCGTATCCGGTCCACTCGGGACGCATCCGCTCCCAGGGCAGCTTCGGATAGAAGCCGACGGCCGCCACGATCTGGTCCGACAGCGTCGCCGACCACAGGGCCAGGCTGCCGCCCGCACAGAACCCGACCGCGCCGACCTTGCCGGTCACCTCCGGCCGCTCGGTCAGGTAGGCGGCGGCTCCCGCGATGTCTTTGGCCGCCTGATCCATCGCGAGGCCCATGAGCAGCTTGCCCGCCTCGTCCGGCTCGGTCGTGTGCAGGCCGTGGTAGAGGTCAGGAGCGAGCGCCACGAAGCCGGCATCGGCGAACCGATCGGCGAGCGCCTTGATGTGGGGCACGAGTCCCCAGTACTCCTGGATCACGACAACGGCCGGGACCGTCTGGTCGCTACCCGAGGTCGGAACGGCGAGATACCCCTCGCTGGTCCCCCCGTTGCTGCGATAGCTAACCATTTCCCCCATATGCCGTCCTCCTGTCGGTCAGTCATCGTTGGCTGGTCGCACAGTGGCGTCGTTGCGTGCCGGTAGCGTGTCACGCCGTCACGCGGGGGGAAAGCAGACGACGGCGTGGCGTACACCTCGTTGTTGCCTGGTGTACGCTGCGCCGCCGTTTTTGCGGTATATCAGGTGGGCTTGAGGCAGAGCACGTAGCCCTTACCCGCGGGCGGGATGCTGTAGAAGATCATCTCGGCGCCCTGCGCCACGAACGGCTGGCACACCCCGTCGGAGGATGCCTGCGCGGCGGTCAGGTTGTCGACGCGACCGACCACGGTGTACTTCGCCTCGGCCGTGCCGCACGTCACCGGCTTGGCGTTGTTGGCCTCGGCCTCCTCGCCCTCCTTGACGTCCGGCAGGTCGGCGATGCAGTCCCCCTGCTTGGCCTCGGCCGTCTTGTCCTCCTGCAGCGCACCGCGCGCGAACGCGAGGCCGCCCGCCACGACCAGCGCCACGACGAGACCGCCGACGATGCCGAGGATCTTCTTGCCGGCGCCGCTCTTCTTCGGCGGCTGGAGAGACGGCGGCAGTGGCGCACCGGCCGGGCCGAAGCCCTCGGTGTGCGGTGGAGGCGGCGGGGCCGCTCCCCAGCCCTGGTCCGATGGCTGCGGCTGCGGCGCAGCGCCCGGGTACTGGGGTGGCTGGTTCGTCACGACTTGGGTCCTCTCCCAGGTTTCTTTCAGCGGTTGACCTGCGCGACCGTAGCGGCCCTGGTCAACCCCCGCCACCCCAGTAGCTGGCGGTGGTCACCCAGTGGCAGAGGGCGTCGGAATCCGGCGGCGCGCACGCGGCGCAGGGTGTCGTAGCCGCGTGCGGATACTGTGTCGCCGTGCGTGCCAAGGAAGATGTGCTCGGGCGCCTCGCCAGCGCCGCGGGCGTGTACCGGGGACGCGGCGACGGCCCGGAGAGCGGACCGTTCGTCGCGCGGATGGCGGTGGCTACGGTCGTGCGCGGGCGCGCCGTGACCCTCGACTACGAGGCCACCAACGACCGCAACGGCCTCCAGCACGTCGAGCACACTGTCCTGGTCGCCGGCGAGGGCGGACGGCTGGAGCTGCACGTTGCCTGCCTGGAGCTGCCGGGCGTGGTGCGCTTCAGCGAGACCGGTCCGGGCGAGTTCACCGCGTACGAGGGCCCCCTAGTGGCCCGCATCGTGCTGGAGCTCCCCCAACCAGGCGCGATCAGCTATGCCTGGTGGTGGTCGCGAGACGAATCCGACCCCCGCGAACAATCAAGGGCCGACCTCCGCCGCACGCACTAACAGTTCCCTCAGTGATCAGAGCGTCCCTCAAGTCGCCCTAACGACTTCAGGGACGCCCTGATCACGAGGTGATGGACCAGGCTATGCCGTCTAGGATGTCGTGTTCGCTGGCCACCACGGACGACATGCCCGAGCGGTCCATGATGGTGCGGAGGATCAGGGCGCCCGCCGCGAACACGTCGGCTCGGCCCGGGTGCATCACCGG
Source organism: Phytohabitans aurantiacus (assembly GCF_027923225.1). Classification (GTDB taxonomy): domain Bacteria; phylum Actinomycetota; class Actinomycetes; order Mycobacteriales; family Micromonosporaceae; genus Phytohabitans; species Phytohabitans aurantiacus. Next base: position 91,960 of record NZ_BSDI01000016.1, on the reverse strand, counting down.
GATCGCCAAGCGCTGCTCAGTCGTCGATTCGAGCATGCGGGCGGTCACCGCCGCCACGTCGTCGTACGAGATGCGGGCGTGGTGGATGCGCTCCGGCTGGTACGAGGTCAGGCCCAGGGCGATCGCCGCCACCGTCGTCACCGAGCCGGCCAGCCCGACCAGGGTCGCCGCTCGGCCCCCGTCGACCGCGGCGAGCGCCCGGTCGACCGCCGCCGTGATGTCGGCCGTCGCCGCGGTGACCTCCGCCGAACCGGGCGGGTCGGTGTGCAGGTGCCGCTCGGTCATCCGGACGCAGCCGATGTCGACGGAGATGGCCGAGTCCACTGTGGATGCGCCGACCACGAACTCCGTGGAGCCGCCGCCGATGTCGACCACGAGATAGGGCGCCTCGGCGGACAGGCCGCGTACCGCCCCGGTGAAGGAGAGCCTGGCCTCCTCGTCGCCGGTCACGACCTCGGGCTCGACGCCGAGCGTCTCCTTGACCATGACCCGGAACTCGTCGGCGTTGGACGCGTCGCGCGTCGCCGACGTGGCGACCATCCGCACCCGCGACGCCTCGTGCTCGGCGATCTGCGCCGCGTACGACGCCAGCGCCACCCGGGTGCGTTCCAGGGCCTCCGGCGCGAGCCGCCCCGTGCGGTCGACGCCCTGGCCGAGCCGCACGATCTCCATCCGGCGGACGATGTCGACGAGCCCGTCGGGCCCTGGCGAAGCGATCAGGAGCCGGATCGAGTTGGTCCCGCAGTCGATCGCCGCCACCCTCTTCATGGCCGCAACCCTACAAGTGCAGCAGCATCCGGGTGTTACCGAGAGTGTTCGGCTTCACCCGCTCCAGGTCGAGGAACTCGGCGACACCCTCGTCGTACGAGCGCAGCAGCTGCTCGTACACCGGATGCGGCACCGGCGCGCCGTCGATCTCCTTGAAACCGAAGGACCCGAAGAACCCGGTCTCGAACGTCAGCACGAACACCCGGGACACGCCCACGTCGCGGGCCACCCCGATCAGCTCCGAGACGATCCGCTGGCCGATCTTCAGGCCGCGGCAGGAGGGGTCGACGGCCACCGTGCGGATCTCGGCGAGGTCTTCCCACATCACGTGCAGCGCGCCGCAGCCCACGACCACGTCGTCGGACACCCTGGCCGCCACCCAGAACTCCTGCACGTCCTCGTACAGCGTCACGGTGGCCTTGCTGAGCATCCGGCGCCCGCCGGTGTACATGTCGATCAGCTCGCGGATGCGCCGCACGTCGGTCGTGCGGGCGCGCCGGATCACGACGTCACGCATGGCCCGTCCGACCACCAGGGCGCGATGAGCTCGGCCGTCTCGTCTCCGAACGGGTTGACGCCCGGGCCCACGGCCAGCGAGTGAGCCAGGTGCACGTGCAGGCACTTGACCCGTCCAGGCATGCCGCCCGCCGACACGCCCTCGATCTCCGGCACCTGCCCGATCTTGTCGCGCCGCGCGAGGTAGTCCTCGTGGGCGGCGCGGTACTGCTCGGCCAGCTCTGGATCCGCCGCGAGCCGCTCGGCCATCTCCTTCATCAGGCCGGCGGACTCCAGGCGCGAGCACGCCGCGGTCGCGCGGGGGCAAGTCAGGTAGAAGAGCGTCGGGAAGGGCGTGCCGTCGGCGAGGCGCGGCGTGGTCTCGACGACATCAGGCAGGCCGCAGGGGCAGCGGTGGGCCACCGCTCGCGTGCCGCGCGGCGTCCGTCCGAGCTGCGCGGCCACCGCGTCGAGGTCGGCCTGCGTCGCAGGCTCACGCTCCGGTGGGGGTACCGTCAAGGCCGCGACCCCGCGTTGTTGGCCGCCTGGATGCTCGACCACAGCGTGTCGTACCAGGGGTCGGGCTTGGCGCCCTTGCCCGCCTTGGGGTCGATGCCGGCGTCGCGCGCCGCGCCCTCGGGGTCGCTGAGCACCACCAGGGGCGTCTCGCCCGGATAGACCATGTAGAACCGCTTCCGTGCCTGGATCTTGATGTACTCCTCGTCGCGCCACAGCGCGGCCTGCTCGCTCAGTTCGCCGATCCGCCGGCGCTGGGTCTCTTGCGCGGCCTCCATGCGAGCGATGTCGGACTGCTGCGTCAGGTACACGCGCACCGGGTACGTGTAGCCGAGGGCGAGCGCGATGAGCACCACGAGGAGCACGGTGGCCCGCCCGGTGAAGCGGCGCGGCTGTGGCGCGCTGGTGCGCCGCACCGGTGCGCGCCGGGCGGCCGCTGGCCGGTTGGCCGACCGCCCGGAGTCGCTGGCGTCTCGGCTCGCCTGACCGCGCTGGTCACGCTGCTCTCGGGCGATCGCGGGGCGTCGGGGGGCGGCACCGCGGGAACGCCGTGCGGGGCGCTGCCCGCTCGGCGTGAGCCGCTGTGTCATGTGGTGCCGCCCTCCTCCCCAGAAGCGCTTGGTCAGCTAGCCGAACGGTACCTCGGGAAGGCACCGGCACCCGCGTAGCGCGCCGCGTCGCCCAGCTCCTCCTCGATCCGGAGCAGCTGGTTGTACTTGGCCACCCGGTCGGAGCGCGCGGGCGCACCGGTCTTGATCTGGCCGCAGCCGGTGGCCACCGCCAGGTCGGCGATCGTGGTGTCTTCGGTCTCGCCGGAACGGTGGCTCATCATGCACTTGAAGCCGGACCGGTGCGCGAGGTCGACCGCGTCGAACGTCTCGGTGAGCGAGCCGATCTGGTTGACCTTGACCAGTACCGCGTTGGCGGCCTTTTCGGCGATGCCCCGGGCGATGCGCTCCGGGTTGGTGACGAAGAGGTCGTCGCCGACGATCTGGATCTTGTCGCCCACCGCGGCGGTGAACGCGCTCCAGCCCGCCCAGTCGTCCTCGGCGAGCGGGTCTTCGATGGAGACGATCGGGTACGCCTCGGCCAGCTTGCTGTAGTAGTTGATCATCTCGTCGGACGACTTGGCGGCGCCCTCGAAGACGTACGAGCCGTCCTTGTAGAACTCGGTCGCGGCCACGTCGAGCGCGAGCACGATGTCGACGCCCAGGCGGTACCCGGCCTTTTCGACCGCCTCGCCGATCAGGTCGAGCGCGGCGGCGTTGGTGGGCAGGTTCGGCGCGAAGCCGCCCTCGTCACCGAGGCCGGTGGACAGGCCCTTCTTCTTCAGTACCGACTTGAGCGCGTGGTAGACCTCGGCACCGGACCGCAGCGCCTCGCGGAAGGTCGGCGCGCCGATCGGGGCGACCATGAACTCCTGCACGTCGACGTTGGAGTCGGCGTGGGCCCCACCGTTGAGGATGTTCATCATCGGCACCGGCAGCAGGTGCGCGTTGGGGCCGCCCAGGTACCGGAACAGGCTCAGCTCGGCGCTGCCGGCGGCCGCCTTCGACACGGCGAGCGACACGCCGAGGATCGCGTTGGCACCGAGGCCCGACTTGTCGGATGTGCCGTCGATGTCCAACATCTTCTGGTCGATCAGGCGCTGCTCGCTCGCCTCGTACCCGATCAGCTGGTCCACGATCCGGTCTTCGATGTTGCTGACGGCCTTCTCGACGCCCTTGCCGCCGTACCGGTCAGCGTCGCCGTCGCGCAGCTCGATCGCCTCGAACGCGCCCGTGGACGCGCCGGACGGCACCGCGGCACGGGCGACCGTGCCGTCGTCCAGCCCGACCTCGACCTCGACGGTCGGGTTGCCGCGCGAGTCGAGAATCTCCCGGGCGACGATTCCCTCAATGGTGGCCACTGTGACGCTCCTCGTCTTGATCTTTCACAGGCCGCCGCGCTGCGGCCGACAGTTCGCCTTCTCCGCTTGCAGAGCGTATCCGGACGGACAGATCCGGCTTGCGCCGGCCGGACCTGATCGAGGAGGCTGGCCGTCATGTCCTTCGCCCGCCCACTCTTGGCGCTCGTTGTCGTGACCGTCCTCACGGGCGGGTGCCAGTCGATGGACGACGCCGGGCAGGTGATCGACAGAGCCAGCCTGGTCAACGACCTGGCGAGCCGGCTGGACGGCTCCGGCGAGCTCACCTACTCCGCCGACTACCAGCTCACCGGCGGTCGCGCCGCGACCATCGCGCAGGCACAGCAGCCGCTGCGGTCGGCCTATGTGTATCCGAACGGCAAGGTCACCGTCACCGCGGAGGCCACCACCGAGTGTCACACCGCCTCGGGTGGGACCACGTGCACGATGACCGCACCGCCCACGCCGGCCAACAAGCCGGCGGTGACGCTCTTCGAAAACGCGGGCGCGCAGGGCCTCGTCGCGCCGACGGTGGTGATCGGCCTGCTGACCGCCGCCGCGCTCGACACCGACGCGATCATCGAGCAGAGCGACACGACCGTCGCCGGCCGGCACGCGACCTGCGTCGAGGTGGAGCGGGTACAGAACGCGGCAGCCTCGAAGTTCAACGCCTGTATCACCACCGAAGGCGTGCTCGGCAGCTTCGCGGGTGTGGTCAACGGCTCAGCGGTCGACATCGCGCTGACCCGGTACCGTGACGCCGTGGACGCAGACGCCTTCGCCGTACCCACCGGCGCCACGATCGTCGACCAGCGCGCCGGCGCGAAGTGAGCCCGTTGTTCGTGCCGGGCGCCGTGGCTGACGCCCCGCCCGCGCCGGACGACTTCTGCCTCGTCGTAGACGGCCGCAGACTCATGCGCATGCCCGACGGTGGCTTTCCCCGCGTCCGCGACCTGCCCGAGGGCCTCGACCACGTGGTCCTGGGCACCCTGGACGGCGTGACGGTGTGGGCAGCCGCCGGTGAACGCGGTGACGTGGGCCAGTGGCGAAGCTGGCCAGCCCTCGCCGGTGACCTGGGCGAGCCGCTCGCCTCCCTGGCCGGCAGGGCACTCCAGGTGATCACGTGGCGGCGCACCCACCAGTACTGCGGCGCCTGCACCACGAAGCTCGACGACGTGCCAGGCGAGCACGCCCGGCGCTGCCCCGCTTGCGAGCTGTACGTGCCGATGCAGCTCTCCCCCGCCGTGCTCGTCGCGATCCGCCGGGGCGACGAGCTGCTGCTGGTGCGGCACTCGTACGGGCCGACGGAGCTGTGGGCGCTGGTCGCCGGCTTCCTGGAGGCGGGCGAGTCGCTGGAGCAGGCGGTGCACCGGGAGGTGCGCGAGGAGGTCGGGCTGGAGCTCGGCGAGCTGACCTACTTCGGCAGCCAGCCGTGGGCGATGTCCGGGCCGGGTGTGGTGCTGGCCGGGTTCACCGCCGAGTGCGCCGACCCGCATGCCGAGCCGGTGATCGACGGGCGCGAGCTGACGCAGGCGCGGTGGTTCCCCCTGGACGCCCTGCCGGCGGAGCTGCCGCCGGCGTACTCGATCTCCCGCTGGCTAATAGACGCCGCTCTCAAGCAGCGCGCGTAGGTGGCGCGGGGGCGGGGAGCCGTGCGCGAGCATGGCGTCGTGCCACTCCCGGAGGGAGACACCGGTGGGGCGTGCGGCGGCGATCTCGGCGACCTCGGTGTAGCCCACGAAGTACGTGGAGAGCTGGGTCGACGTGAGCAGCGCCCGGCGCCACTTGCCGGCCGCCTCGCCTTCCTCCTGGAAGCCCTTGCCGGTCATCAGCGCCATCGCGTCTGCCTCGGCCAGCCCTTCGCAGTGGACGAGCTGGTCGAGTATCGCGTTGATCGTCATGCGGAGCTGCATCTTGAGCTGCTGCAGCTTGATCGCCAGCCCGCCGAACCCCAGCGAGGTCATCAGCTCCTCGGTGTAGACCGCCCAGCCCTCGACGAACGGGCCAGAGTGGCCGAGTGCCCGTACCCGGGTGGCGCCCCGGTACCGGCGGGAGTGGGCGAGCTGCAGGAAGTGGCCCGGCATCGCCTCGTGCACCGTGAGGTTGCGGATCATGTGATCGTTGTACTCGCGGTAGAACGACTCCACGCGCTCTGCCGGCCAGTCCGCCGGGGCGGGCGCGATGCAGTAGAACGTCGGCACGTCCGCGGTCTCCAGCGGGCCGGGTGGGTCGCAGTACGCCACCGCCACCCCGCGCGCGAACTCGGGCATCTCCATGATCTCGCACGGGTCGTCGACGAGCGTCACGAGATCGTGCTCGCGGACGAACTCGGTCGCCTCGCCGAGCGTGACCTTGGCGAGGTCGACGATCGTGGCGTCGTCGGGGTGTTCGGCGCTGAGGATGCCGAGTGCTTGGCGTACCGTCTCGTCCGTCGCTGGGCCCCCGACCAGGGCGACGGCCGCCTCCCTGATCTCCTCGGTGATCCGGGCCAGGTTGGCCTCGGCGCGGGCGAGCACCTGCGCGGCGGGCAGCTCCGTGTCGAGCGTGTGCCACAGCCGGGCCTCCCACAGTCGCCGGCCGAGCCGAGGATCCCGGTCAGCCGTCTCGACCCTGGAACGCAGCCAGCCCGCGAACTCCTCCAGGGCGCTCACCGCCGCCTCGGCGAGCGGCGCGACGGTCGCCTCCCGCCCGGGGGCCTCCGCGAGCAGGCCGGGCAGCTCGTCCCGTACCAGCGCGGCGGCGCCCGCGAACTGGCCGGCGCCCGTCTCCAGGTGTATCCGCGGGCAGTCACGCAGCACCGAGCGGGCGGTGGCGAGCGCGTCCGGTATCGCGGCGAGCCGCCCTTCGAGGCTCGCCAGCCGCTCCTCGGCGGGCGCGAAGGGCCGGGCGATCAGCGCGTACAGCAGCGGGCCCGGGTTGTGGGCCAGCGGGTCCCACTCGTGCGACCGGACCTCGGTGGCTTCGAAGAGGCCGCGCTCGACCATGGCGGTCAGCATCGCGTGGTCGACCTGATCCTGCGGGTCGAGCGCGTCGGCGTCGACCTCGGCCAGGGCGTTGCCGGCATCGCGCAGCATGGCCACTTCGGCCGCCACGCCGCCGGCGGACAGGTCGGGCAGCTTGTGGTCGAAGCGGTGGTCGCCCGCGTAGGAGGCGAGCAGCGGGGAGCTTTCCAGGATCGCGTCGGCGATGCGCTCAGCGACCGGTACGAACTGCGCCATGCGAAGACGTTAGCGCTCTACCTGTTGGCCTCGCCTCCGGCTCGGCGGGCTCACGCGATTTATGGACCTGTCAAATGGCGTTGTGATGGCCCTGTTGGTGGGGCCAAAGCGGGCCTAGCGTCGGGTACATGCGACTCGGTGCCCTGCTCTGCGTTTTCGGGATGGCGATCGTCGGCAGCGCCGTCTCCCTGAGCCAGTTGATCGTCGACTTTCCGCACATGACCGGGCAGGCCGTCCGGTACGCGGTGGCGGCCGCGATCCTCTTCGCGCTGGTCCGGGGCCCCCGAGTCGTGCCCACCCGCCGCGAGCTGGGCATCCTCGCCCTGCTCGCGGCCACCGGCCTGGCCGCGTTCAACGCCCTCATCCTCATCGCGCTGCCGCACGCCGACGCGGCCGTCGTCGGCACCGTCATCGGCGCCGCCCCGCTCGGCATCGCCCTGCTGGCCCCGCTGATGCGCGGCGGCCGGCCGGCGGGACGGATCGTGGTCGCCGCCGCGGTGGTCGTGGCGGGCACCGCGCTGGTACAGGGCACCGGGCGCGCCGACATGATCGGGCTGCTCGCCTCGCTGGGCGCCCTGGCCGGCGAGATCCTCTTCTCGATGCTCGCCGCCGCCGTCCTGCCCCGCCTCGGCGCGGTACGCGTGGCGGGCTACAGCTGCGCGCTCGCCGTACCGCTGCTGCTGCTCGCCGCCGTGCCAGCCGGCGAGATCTCCCGGTTGCGGATGCCCACGGGTACCGAGGCGGCCACGCTGGCGTACCTGGCTGTGGGGATGACCGTGGTGGCGTTCGTGGCGTGGTTCACCGGCTTGCAGCGCCTGGGCGTCGAGCGGGCCGGGATGATCGTCGGCGTGATGCCGATCGCGACCCTGGTGACCGCCACGATCCAGGCGGGGCGGCTGCCCGAGGTGGGTCAGGCGCTCGGCGTGCTCGTCGTCGCCGTGGGGCTCGGTGTCGGCCTGACCGGTCAGGCTTCGGCGGCCCGCACCGCGTCGGCGAACTCCAGGGCCGCCCGGCGCAGCGCCGCCTCGGCGTCGAGCCCACGGCCACGGGCCGCCGCGACCAGCGCGAACAACGCGGCACCCAACTCGCCCTCGTTCTCCACAGTGGACGGCTGAGCGGGCGCGGGCACGTCGAGGCCGGCGCGCTCCACGCGTTCGAGGAGCTTCGCGGCGAGTGCCAGCGCCGGCTGGGCAAGCACGATCCCCTCGACCGCCGACCCGCGCGCCTTCTCGGCCCGCTTGATCCGCTCCCAGTTCTCGGTGATCTCCTCGATGCTGGACACGGTGACGCCCGCGAACACGTGCGGGTTGCGCCGCACCAGCTTCTCGACCAGGTCGCCGGCGACGTCGTCGACCGTCCACCGCTCGCCGTCCGGAAGCTCCTCGGCCAGCCGGGCGTGCAGCACCACCTGGAGCAGCACGTCGCCCAGTTCCTCGCGCAGCGCCGCCAGGTCACCGGCTGCGATCGCGTCGTACGCCTCGTACGCCTCCTCCAGCATGAACTGGGCCAGCGTCGCGTGCGTCTGCTGCCGCTTCCACGGGTCGCCCCCGGGCGACAGCAGCCGGTCCATCGCGCTCACCGCGTCGAGCAGCCGCGCGCCGGGCGGGTCCCAGGAGCCGTACATCAGCTCCAACTCGGCCAACCCCGGCTCGCGCGCGATCCGCATGCCCAGGGTGCGGGCCAACTCCTGATCGCCGGCCGGGCCGGCCAGCCAGACAGCGGTGCCGCGCTCGCGGGCCGCCGCCAGCAACGCGTCGACACCACCGATCGAGACCTCGACGCCCGCGGCGCGCACGGCCGCGACCTGCTCGCTCTCCGCGGCCGCGAAGACCTGATTTTCGCGTACCAGATCCCAGGCGGCCGCCGTCAACAGCCCGGCTGGGAGACGGGGTGACGTGACGAGGAGTACGACCCGAGCGGTCATAGCGACCCGACTCCGCTAGAGAGAAACGTCGGTCACCATGTCGGACGAGACATAGGGCAGCGAGTAGAAGACCGGGCCCTGCTGGGTGTTGACCGCGAGCGGGGCGCCGAGCGGCTGGTACTTCGGGTTGATCTCGGCGTCGACCTTTTCGACCTCGGCACCCAGCGAGGTGCTCACGAGCGTGGCGGCCTCCGCGAAGATCGCCGCGCCGAACGCCTCGCGCACCTGCGTGATGTTCATGCCGCCCTGGATGGCGTTGGAACGCACCAGCGCCTCGTAGACCTGCATGATCCCCTCGTCGGTCAGGCCGACGCGCGGGGTGTGCTCCACGATCGTGTTCTGCACGTCGAGCCAGGCGGCCCAGAGCTTGACGTACTCGCTCTGCGGCGGCGCGCCGAGCGCGGCGGCGATCTCCTCCGGGTTGGTGGCCTGCTCCGGGGCGGGGAACTTCTTCTCCTCGACGATCCGCCGGCCCAGCTCCAGGCTGACCAGCAGGTCGACGACCTTCTGGCGGCTGACCAACGGAGCGGCGGCCGGACCCGGGCTCGCGGACGGCGTCGGCTCGGCGGCGCTCGCCTGCTGCGCGCCCTCATAGATCTCGGTCACCTGGTCGTCGGTGAACGAGGTCCCGCCAATGATCGCCGCCTTGCCGCTCTCCACCTGGCACCCGGTGAGAACACCGAGGCCCAGGCACGCGACGACAGCGATGGATGCCAACCGACGAGCACGCATGGCGGCCACTCTCTCATGCCCCGCTGGCGGCGGCGGGCACGGGGTCGCCCAGCAGATCCTTCAGGAGCTGGGCGCACCAGTCCAACAGCGCCTGGTCGCGCAGGGGCTCGCCGCCGATCCGGCGGGTCGTCGGCCTCGGGACGCTGACCTGGTCGGTGGCGAGCTTGTAGACCGCGTCCGGGTGGTACCGCTTGAGCCGCAGCTGCTTCGAGTCGGGCAGGGCCAGCGGGGCGAACCGCACGTGCTTGCCCTGCACGGACACGTCGGTGAGCCCGTATGCGCGCGCCAGCAGCCGGAACCGGGCCACCGCCACCAGGTTGGACACCTGCTCCGGCGGCTCGCCGTACCGGTCGCGCATCTCCGCGACGGCCTCTTTCAGCTCGGCCTCCGAGCGGGCGGAGGCGAGCTTGCGGTACATCTCCAGGCGCAGCCGCTCGACGCCGACGTAGTCGTGGGGCAGGTGCGCGTCGACCGGGAGGTCGATCTTGACGTCTGGCTCCTCCTCGGCCGGCCGCTCGCCCTTGAACTGCTGCACCGCCTCGCCGACCATCCGCACGTACAGGTCGAAGCCCACGCCCTCGATGTGGCCGGACTGCTCACCGCCCAGCAGGTTGCCGGCGCCCCGGATCTCCAGGTCTTTCATCGCCACGTACATGCCGGCGCCCAACTCGGTGTGCTGGGCGATCGTGGCCAGCCGCTCGTGCGCGTGCTCGGTGAGCGGCTTGTCGCGCGGGTAGAGGAAGTAGGCGTACGCCCGCTCCCGCCCGCGCCCGACCCGGCCCCGGATCTGGTGCAGCTGCGCGAGGCCCAGCAGGTCGGCCCGCTCGACGATGAGCGTGTTGGCGTTCGGGATGTCGATGCCCGACTCCACGATCGTCGTGCAGACCAGGACGTCGTACTCCTTCTCCCAGAAGCCGACCATGACCTTCTCCAGGGCGTCTTCGCCCATCTGGCCGTGCGCCACCGCGACCCGCGCCTCCGGCACCAGCTCGCGGATGCGGCGGGCCGCCCGATCGATCGACTCGACCCGGTTGTGCAGATAGAAGACCTGGCCGTCGCGCAGCAACTCGCGGTGGATCGCGGCGGAGACCTGCTTGTCGTCGTACGCCCCGACGAAGGTCAGCACCGGGTGCCGCTCCTCCGGAGGGGTCGCGATCGTCGACATCTCCCGGATACCCGTGATCGCCATCTCCAGCGTTCGCGGGATCGGGGTAGCCGACATCGTCAGCACGTCGACGGCGGTGCGGAGCTGCTTCAGGTACTCCTTGTGCTCCACGCCGAAGCGCTGCTCCTCGTCGACGATGACCATGCCCAGCTGCTTGAACCGGGTGGCGGTCTGGAGCAGCCGGTGCGTACCGATCACGATGTCGGCGCTGCCGTCGGCCGCCTTGGCGAGCGTCTGCTCGGTCTCCTTCGGCGTCTGGAAGCGGGACAGCTGCCGGATCTCCAGCGGGAACTGGCCCATCCGCTCGGAGAACGTGTTGTAGTGCTGCTGGGCGAGCAGCGTGGTCGGCACCAGCACCGCCACCTGCTTGCCGTCCTGCACCGCCTTGAAAGCGGCCCGTACCGCGATCTCCGTCTTGCCGTACCCCACGTCACCGCAGATCAGCCGGTCCATGGGCGTGGGCTGCTCCATGTCCTGCTTGACCTCTTCGATCGCCGCGAGCTGATCGGGCGTCTCGGTGTACGGGAAGGCGTCTTCCAGCTCCCGCTGCCACGGCGTGTCAGGGCCGAATGCGTGTCCCTTGGACGCCTTGCGGGCCGCGTACAGCTGGATGAGCTGGGCCGCGATCTCGCGTACCGCCTTGCGAGCCCGCGCCTTCGCCTTCTGCCACTCGGCGCCGCCCATCTTGTGCAGCGCCGGATTCTCCCCGCCGACGTAGCGGGACAGCTGGTCGAGCTGGTCGGTCGGTACGAAGAGCCGGTCGCCCGGCTGGCCCCGCTTCGACGCCGCGTACTCGATCACCAGGTACTCGCGGGAGGCGCCGTTGACCGTGCGCTGCACCAGCTCCACGTACCGGCCGATGCCGTGCTGCTCGTGCACCACGTGGTCGCCCGCGCGCAGCTCCAGCGGGTCGATCGTGTTGCGCCGGCGGCTGGGCATCTTGCGCATGTCGCGGGTCGAGGCGCCCCGCCCGCCGGTGATGTCGTTGCCCGTGATCAACGCGAGACGCGACGTCTCGTCGACGAAGCCGTGGTTGAGCGCACCGCACGACACGACGATCTGGCCGGGCGTAGGCGGCTTCTCCACGGTCTCCACGAGGGCGGCGCCCAGACCGGCGTCGTGCAGCACCTCGACGGCCCGCTGCGCCGGTCCGTGCCCCTCGAAGACCAGCGCCACTGACCAGCCGTCGCCGGACCAGCGCTTGAGGTCGTCGACCACCCGGGCGGTCTCGCCGTGATAGAGCGGCACCGCCTGCGCGGCCAGCGCGATCGTCTCGCCCAGGTCGGGCGTGACCGTCACCTCGGGCAGCGGGTCTTCCCACGGCGCCGCCTCCGGGGCCGCCGGCTCAGCGGCGTCGAGCCCGAACGGCGCCACGGACCACCAGGGCATGCCCAGGTCGGTGGCGGTCGACCGTACCTCTGCCAAGGTTTTGAAGGCGGCGGCCCCCAGGTCGATCGGGGCCTGGCCCCCGACGGCGGCCGCGGCCCAGCTCGCTTCCAGGAACTCCTCGGAGGTGCGCACGAGGTCGTGCGCCCGGGTCCGGATGCGCTCGGGGTCGCAGAGCAGCACGTGGGTCTGTATCGGCATGCAGTGCAGCAGCGTCTCCAGCGACTCCGGGCCGAGCAGCGCGGGTGCGAGCGACTCCATGCCCTCGACCGGGATGCCCTCGGCCAGCTTGTCGAGGATCTCGATCAGCTCGGGATGCTCCTCGGCCAGCTCGGCTGCCTTCCGGCGCACGTCGGGGGTCAGCAGCAGCTCGCGGCACGGCGGCGCCCAGAGGTGGTCGACCGCGTCGATGGTGCGCTGGTCGGCCACCGCGAACGTGCGGATCTCCTCGACCTCGTCGCCCCAGAACTCGACGCGTGACGGGTGCTCGTCGGTGGGCGGGAACACGTCGAGGATGCCGCCCCGCACCGCGAACTCGCCACGCTTCGTCACCAGATCGACCCGCGCGTACGCCATGCCGGACAGCTTGCGGGCCACGTCTTCCAGCTCGGCCTCTCCACCCCGGCGCAGCTCCACCGGTTCGAGATCGCCGAGCCCGCGCAGCTGCGGCTGGAGGACCGAGCGCACCGGCGCCACCACCACGCGCACGGGAGCGCCCTCCGGGTGCGCGAGCCGCCGCAGTACCGCCAGCCGCCGCCCCACCGTGTCGGACCGCGGCGACAGGCGCTCGTGCGGCAGCGTCTCCCAGGCGTGGAAGACCGCGACCTGGTCGGCGGGGAGCAGGCTGCCCAGCGCCTCCGCGAGGTCGTCGGCTTCCCTGGTCGTGGCGGTGACGGCGAGTACCGGCCGGCCGGCTCCCTCACTCTCGGCCGCTACGGCAGCCACCACGAACGGCCGGAGCGCCGGCGGGGCGGTGAGATCCAACCCGTCCGCCGCGGCCCCGCCGGCCCGCGCGCGATCGCGCACCCGCGCGAGGGCGGGATCGGAGAGGGCGGCGGAGAGCAGACCGGTGAGCTTCATGGGATAACCCCTTTGGGCGCACGTCGAGGCCCCCGCGCCCAGCGAGGACGGGGGGTTGCTCCTTCAGCCTATCCCGCCGACCTTCTCGCCTGCCTTTGAGACATGACTCACCAGTTCGACCTGCACGCAACGTGGTCTCGGTAACATCCAAGGGTGTCGGACAGCGCCGTCCTTCGTACGCGCGTCAAGGAGCGCAGCAACTCCCGTAGCGCAGTACTCCCGTAAGGAGCGCATGGTGACCGACAAGCCCGACCACGACGGTCCCGATGCGGCTCTTCGTGCCGACATCCGCCGGCTCGGCACACTTCTCGGGCAGACCCTCGCCCGCCAGGAAGGCCCGCCGCTGCTCGACCTGGTCGAGGAGATCCGCGCGCTCGTGCGCACGGACGCGGAAGGGGCGGCCGACCGGCTCTCCGCGATGGACATCACCACCGGCACCAAGCTGGCCCGCGCCTTCTCCACCTACTTCCACCTCGCCAACATCACCGAGCAGGTGCACCGCGCCCGAGAGCTGCGCCGGCAGCGCGCCAGCCAGGGCGGATGGCTGGACCAGGCGGCCAAGCTGATCGCCGAGCGGGGCGTGCCCGCCGACGAGATCGCCGCCGCCGCGCGCCGGCTCGCGGTCCGGCCCGTCTTCACGGCGCACCCGACCGAGGCGGCCCGCCGCTCGATCCTCTCGAAGCTGCGCGCGGTCGCCGACGAGCTCGACGCCGAGACCGCGGCCGCGATCCTGTACGGGGCCAGCGAGTCCCCGCAGACCGAGCGGCGCCTCGCCGAGCTGATCGACCTGCTGTGGCAGACCGACGAGCTGCGCCTCGACCGGCCAGACCCGACCGACGAGGCGCGCAACGCGGTCTACTACCTGCGCGACCTGTACAGCGACGCGGCGCCGCAGGTGCTCGGCGATCTCGCCGACACGCTGCGCACCCTCGGCGTGGAGACCGCCCCGACGGCCCGCCCGATGACGTTCGGCACCTGGATCGGTGGCGACCGCGACGGCAACCCGTTCGTCACGCCCCGCGTGACCAGAGACGTTCTCATGATCCAGCACGAGCACGGCATCCAGGCCACCGAAGCGGCGCTCGACGCGCTGATCAACGAGATCTCGGTGTCCCGGCGGCTGCGCGGGGTGTCGCTCGACCTGTCGGCCAGCCTCGCCAAGGACCTCGACGCGCTGCCCGAGGTGCCGAAGCGGTTCCGCCGCACCAACGCCGAGGAGCCGTACCGGCTCAAGGCCCGCTGCATCAAGGCCAAGCTGGCCAACACCCGGCTCCGGCTGCGCCAAGGCACCGCGCACGAGCCCGGGCGTGACTACCGCGGCTCCGACGAGCTGCTCGCCGACCTCGAGCTGATGCGTGCCTCGCTCGCCCGCAACTCCGGCCAGCTCACCGCCGTGGGCCGGCTGGCCTCCGCGATCCGCACCGTCGCCGCGTTCGGCCTGCACCTGGCCACGATGGACGTCCGCGAGCATGCCGAGGCGCACCACACGGTGCTGGCTGAGATGTACGCCCGCATCGGCGAGGTCGCCGACTACGCCAGCCTCAGCCGCGCCGAGCGCACCAAGCTGCTGAGCGACGAGCTGACCGGCCGGCGGCCGCTGTCCAGCCCCGACACGCCGCTCACCGACGCCGCCCGGCGCACCTTCGACGTGTTCGGCACGATCCGCGAGGCGCAGGAGCGGTTCGGCCCGGAGGTCGTCGAGTCCTACATCATCTCGATGACGCTCGGCGTCGATGACGTGCTGGCGGCGGCTGTACTGGCACGCGAGGCCGGTCTGATCGACGTGCACGGACACCGCGCGCGCATCGGTTTCGTGCCGCTCCTGGAGACACCCGCCGAGCTCGACGCCGGTGGCGAGCTGCTCGACGAGATGCTGTCCCTGCCGGCCTACCGGGCGATCGTGGCCGCCCGCGGCGACGTGCAAGAGGTCATGCTCGGGTACTCCGACTCCAACAAGGAAGCCGGCATCACCACGTCGCAGTGGTCGATCCACCGGGCCCAGCGGTCGCTGCGTGACGCCGCCGCCCGGCACGGGGTGCGGCTGCGGCTCTTCCACGGGCGCGGCGGCACCGTCGGGCGCGGCGGTGGCCCCACGCACGAGGCGGTCCTCGCTCAGCCCTACAACACGCTCGACGGTGCCATCAAGGTCACCGAGCAGGGCGAGGTCATCTCCGACAAGTACACGCTGCCGGCGCTGGCTCGGGAAAACCTGGAGCTGACCGTGGCGGCGGTGCTCCAGGCCACCCTGCTGCACACCAGGTCACGGGTCTCCACCGATTCGCTCGCGCGCTGGGACTCGGCGATGGACACCACCTCGGCGGCCGCCTTCCGGGCATACCGGGAGCTGATCGAAGACCCGCAACTTCCGACGTACTTCTGGGCGTCCACCCCGACCGAGCTGCTCGGCGCGCTCAACATCGGCTCGCGGCCGGCCAAGCGCCCCAACACCGGCGCCGGGCTGGGCGGCCTGCGGGCCATCCCGTGGGTGTTCGGCTGGACCCAGTCACGGCAGATCGTGCCCGGCTGGTACGGCGTCGGCAGCGGTCTCGCCGCCGCTCGCGAGGCCGGCCTGTCCGACGTACTGGCCGAGATGCACACCAACTGGCAGTTCTTCCGCACGTTCCTGTCCAATGTGGAGATGATGCTCTTCAAGACCGACCTGAGCATCGCGCGGCGGTACGTGCAGACCCTGGTCTCGCCGGAGCTCCAGCCGATCTTCGACAAGATCGAGGCGGAGTACGCGTTGACCGTCCGCGAGGTGCTGGCGATCACGGGAGAGACCGAGCTGCTCGACGCGCAGCCGGTACTGCGTCGCACGCTGGCCGTCCGCGACACCTACCTTGAACCGCTGCACCATCTGCAGGTGGCGCTGCTGCGGCAGTACCGCGACTCGGGCGCCGCGAGCCGAGCGGTGGCCACGGCACCCGGCGCGAGGCGCGCCCCCGGCGATGGCACCGCCGTGGAGCGCGCTCTGCTGACCACGGTCAACGGCATCGCGGCAGGCATGCGCAACACCGGCTGACGGGTGGGTCAGCTGGTTTCGCCGGCCACCGAGAAGGAGCGGAGTCGGTCGATCGCCAGCGCGGTGAAGCCGACCGTAAACAGGGCCGACATCACCAGCGCCACCGGCAGCGACACCTTCGCCTCCAGCAGGGGCGTGGGCGCGATCTTGTCAGCGATCGTGATCACGTACTGCTGGATCGACAGGACGCGCGTGCCGGACACGAAGTTGCCGAGCAGGCCCTCCCACACCAGCAC
Organism: Phytohabitans aurantiacus; assembly: GCF_027923225.1. Classification (GTDB taxonomy): domain Bacteria; phylum Actinomycetota; class Actinomycetes; order Mycobacteriales; family Micromonosporaceae; genus Phytohabitans; species Phytohabitans aurantiacus. Next base: position 75,512 of record NZ_BSDI01000016.1, on the reverse strand, counting down.
GTAGACCAGCCCGAGCAGCACCGGCCGCCGTGTCACCAGGCTGAGGGCCAGGAAGAGCGCGGAGTACGCCAGCGCGCCCACCGTGCCAGCGGCGGCCAGCGCCAAGCCGAGACCGACGGAGTCGGCGAGCACCCCGGCCACGTACAGCGGCACCGCGACGGACACCGCGGTGGCCGCCGTCGCCACGGCCAGCTTCGGCAGGACGATCTGCGAGCGCGGCAGCGGCTTGGTGAGGATGTGCACGATCGTGCCGTCGTCGATCTCGGAGCCGAGCACCCCGGTGCCGGCGATCAGGGCGATCACGGGCAGCACCACGGCCAGCCCGAGGCCCACCAGCACCGGCTCGCCCCAGTGCTCGGGCGCGACCCCGAAGCCCCGGCTGAGCACCGCGAGCCCGATCACGAGCAGCGGCAACGGCAGGAGCAGCAGGAACCGGCGCCGGCCGAAGAGTCCCCGCGCGGTGATCCAGGTGATCGTCTGGGTGACCATCTTTATGCCTCCACCAGGTAGGAGAAGACGCTCTCCAGGGACTCGTCAGAGGGCAGCAGCCGGCGCACCCGGATGCCCTCGGCTAGCGCGATCTTGGGTAGTGCGCGGGTGAAACTGCCGTAGTCGCCGGCCCGTACCGTCAGCCCGGCCTTGTCGATCTCGACGCCGGTGACCGAGGGCTGGCCGATCAGCGCGACCGCCAGCCGCCGGTCGTCGGTCGAGTGCACCGCGAAGACGTGCGGCCGGTTCGACATCAGCCGCCGGATCGCCCGGTAGTCGCCGGACGCCGCGAGCCGGCCCGCCACGATCACCTGTACCGTGCCGGAGACCTGCTCGACCTCTTCGAGGATGTGCGAGCTGAAGAGGATGGTGCGTCCGGAGGCGCCCAAATTGTGCAGCAGGTCCATCATGTGCAGCCGTTGCCGCGGGTCCATCCCGTTGAACGGCTCGTCGAGCAGCAGCACCTGAGGATCGTGCACGAGCGCGGCGGCCACCCGGGTGCGCTGCCGCATGCCCTTGGAGTACGTGCCGATGCGGCGGTTCTGGGCGTCGGTCATCTCGACCAGCTCCAGCGCGCGCTGCGCCGCCGCCGAAGGGTCGGGCAGCTTGTGCAGCCGCGCGCTCACCTCCAGGAACTCCCGCGCGGTCAGGAAGTCGTGCACCGCCTCACGCTCGCTGACCAGCCCCAGCCGCTCGTACACGGAAGGGTTGCGCCAGGCCGGCACGTCGCCGACGGTGACGGCACCCCGCGAGGGCGCGAGGAACCCGGCCATCATGTGCAGCACGGTGGTCTTGCCGGCGCCGTTCGGGCCGAGCAGCCCGGTCACACCGGGACCGAGCGTCATGGTCACGTCGTTGACGGCGACCACGTTGCCGTACCACTTGGAGACCCCATCGAGCACTACATCCGTCATGACGATGCGACCTTCCGGTAGCGGGCCAGCAGGAGCGCGACGCAGCCGGCGACGAGCCCGACCGCCACGGCCGCGTACAGGGGACCGAACGGGCCGATGTCGTCGTTGCCGTCGGGTGAGCCGAAGAGCCAGATGCCCACCCCGAACACGAGGCTGGACGGGCTGAACAGCAGCGCCAGCTCGTTGAGTGCCTTGGATGGCAGCACGGCGAATACCCCGACGATCGGCGTGGTCATGAGGAACACCGCGACGATCCCGCCGGCCGCGAAGGCCCGCTTGCCGGTCAGCGAGGCGACCAGCAGGCCGATGCCGGCGAAGACTCCCGCCCAGAGCAGCGCGTAGATCAGGCCGGGCACGAGGTCGCCCACCTCGGTCCAGACCGCGCTGAGGTTGTCGGCCGAGAAGGCGGCCACCAGGAACATCAGCAGCTGCGGCCCGCCGAGCAGGATCCAGACCGCGGTGGCCAGGGCCGCGAACTTCGCGTACACGTAGTCGCCCCGCGGCAGTGGCCTGGAGAAGTACAGCGGCAGCACGCCCGAGCGCAGGTCACGCGAGACCAGCTCGGGCGCGACCACCGCCACGAAGAAGATCACCAGCCAGGACATGGTGTCGGGGAACGCGTTGTACGTGACGACGACCTCGCCGAGTTGCGCCCGTACGGCCGCCAGGATCAGGCCCGTTATCGCCACGACGCCCAGCACGAACCACGGGAAGATCTTGGCTTTGGCGCTGCGCCCGAGCCCGAAGGCGGTGCGCAGGCCGTGCGTGTAGAGCGAGCCGAACACGTACCGGCGGCCCAGGCGAGGACCGGCGTAACGCTGGTATCCGATGTCGTGGATGACACCCGAGAGCTCAGACATGGGTCACCTCCCTGGTCGCGAAGAGCTCGGCGACGCGGTGACGCCGCTGGTCGAGGCGGTGCAACGGCAAATCAAGCTCGGCCACCGCGGTCAGGATGCGGTCGTAGGTCTCGTCATCCTCGAGGGGTACCAGCAACAGCCGGCCGTCTCTGCGTGCGGTCAGCCCCAGCATGTCGAGCCGGGCCGCCAGCTCGTCGAGGCCCTCGCTCACCTCGACGGCCAGTACGTCGGTGACCGTGGTCATCGCCGAGATGTTGTCGGAGCGGAGCAGCCGGCCGGCGTCGATCGCGATCAGCGAGTCGCAGATCCGCTCCACCTCGCCGAGCAGGTGCGAGCAGACGACGACCGAGATGCCGAACTCGGTGCCGATCCGCTGGATCAACGCCAGCATCGCATCGCGCCCCGCCGGGTCCAGGCCGTTGGTGGGCTCGTCGAGCAGCAGCAGGTCGGGGTCGTGCACGAGCGCCTGGGCCAGCTTGACCCGCTGCTTCATGCCGGTCGAGTAGCCGCCGATCTGGCGGTACCGCTCCTCGTAGAGGCCGACGTGGCGCAGCGCCTCGGAAGCGCGCTCGCGGGCGGCCGTGCGGGGCAGCCCGCTCATGCGCCCGAGGTGGGTCACGAATTCGGCGGCGGACAGGTCGGGTGACAGGCTGTCGTGCTCGGGCATGTATCCGACCCGCGCGCGTACCGCGGCGGCGTCGGTCGTGGGGTCCAGATCCAATACGCGTACCGAGCCGCTCGTCGGTGCGAGCAGCCCCAGCAGAATCTTGATCAAGGTGGACTTGCCGGCGCCGTTGGCACCGACCAGCCCCACGATGCCCGGCTCGACGCTGACCGTGAGATCGGCAAGCGCGGTCACCCGGCCGCCGTACGTCTTGGTGAGCGCTTGGGTCGCGATGAGGGTCACGGGGTCAGCGTATGGATCCGGTACCCCGGTTTCTATCCGGCCTTACCCTGGCCAAGCCCTTAGTTCTCAGGTTGCTCTCAGGTTTCTCGTGGTGAGGGTGACGCCCGGGCTGGTGGCCCGGAGCGTGGCCGTGAGGGCGTCGCCGGCGGCGGCGAGGTCGGCGTCGCTCATCGGCCCGAGCGCGTCGAGGATGAAGACGGCACGCGTCGTGGTGCTGGTGATTCGGGTACGCACGCACTGCCGCCAGTTCCAGCGGCGGCACGTGACACCGAGGTCGTCTCGCCAGACCACCTCGCCGGGGCTGGCGTGCTCAACCGCTGGCTCGCCGCCGGCCGTGGTGTCGAAGGGCTCGTCTCCGGTGGCGCGCACCAGCCGCAGCGGCCCCTGATAGCGGTCGACGTCTTCACCGCCGATCGGCACCACGTGCGCCACCGACACTGCGTTGTACGCGTCGGTGAGCCGATCGATCCTCGGCAACCCCTGAGGCGCCCGCCGGATGAGCGCGTCGACGCTCGGGCGGGTGCGCTGTGGCTTGGCGCCGAACCCGCGGAACGCGTCTCGCCAGGCGTCCAGATGGGGGTGTTCGGAGACCGCACCCTCCTCAGCCGAACGCAGCACCTTCTCGGTTGTGCCGTCGCTTGGTCCGGGCTGGAGGCCATCGGCGAGAATGAGGAGCGCGCGGTAGTCCGGCCGCAGTTCGAAGACGGCCGGCTCCACGTACGCAGCCGCGAGCCACCGGTCATCATCTTGTGCCATACGGTCACTATACCGACCGTGCTGGTCTCGGGTCCGGTAGCCGACAACACCGGGCCGTGGCACTCTCGACCGATGGGCGGGCGGCTGCGAAACTGTGGTCCGGTTCGCTGTTGGGGGTGTAATGAGCAACGGGTGGGTGCTGCCCGACGAGGTGCTGCGTGACGCGCCGGCGTATACGCCGCGCTCGTACGAACTAGCCGACCTCGAGTTGCTGCTCGCTGGGGCATACGCGCCGCTGACCGGCTTCCTCCACCGGGCCGATCTCGCGAGCCTCGCCCGGCGCGGACGCCTGGTCGACGGCACGCCCTGGCCCGTGCCGGTGACCCTGGAGGTCCCCGGTGATCTGGCCGCCGGCCTGCAGCTCGACAACCCGCTGCACCGGGCGCTCGTGATCACCGACCCGGAAGGCGCGCCGGTAGCCGCGGTCGACGTCACCGACGCGTGGCCGACCCGCGACGGGCGTTACGGCGTTGGCGGCACGGTACGCCGGCTGGGCGACGGCGGGCACGGCCCGTTCCAGCGGCTGCGCCGTACCCCGGAAGAGGTCAAGTCGCTGCTGCCGCCCGGCCGGGTGCTCGGCGTGGTGGCCGACCGGCCGCTGCACCGCCCGCAGCTCGCTCAGATCGCACACGCGGCCCGCACCCTCGCCGCACACCTGCTCGTGCTCATCCCGATCGCCGAGCCCGGCCCCGACGGGCTGCCGTCCGAGGTGCTGGTACGCGCGGTCTTCGCGGCCCGCGACCGGATGCCCCCCGCCACCCTGGTGGCGGTGCCGCTGACCCGGCGCGGCGACGAGATCCGCGACGCGCTGCTGCGCGCCAAGGTCGCCGCGGCGTACGGCGTGACACACCTGCTCTCGACCGGCGAGATGCTCTCCGGCGGCGGGCCTCGGGTGCTCGTGCCGCGCGAGCTGGCGTACGACAACCGCGACGGCCAGTGGCGCTGGCGCGACGACATCCCGCCTCGCAATCGGCGGCTCGCGCTGCGCCCCGACGAGATCAACGATCTGCTCGACCGGGGCTTTCCGCTGCCCGAGTGGCACACGCCGCCCGCGGTCGCCAAGGAGCTGACCCGGGCCCGCCCGCCGCGCCGCCACCGCGGCCTCGTGGTGTTCTTCACCGGGCTCTCCGGCTCCGGCAAGTCGACCATCGCGCGCGGCGTCGCCGACTCGCTGCGGGAGAGTGGCGACCGCACCGTCACCCTGCTCGACGGCGACGTGGTCCGGCGCGAGCTGTCCAAGGGGCTCGGCTTCGGCAAGGAAGACCGCGACACCAACATCCGCCGGATCGGCTGGGTCGCCGCCGAGGTGGCCAGGCATCGCGGCATGGCGCTGTGCTGCCCCATCGCGCCCTACGCCAAGGCGCGCGCCACCGCTCGCGCGATGGCGCAGACCGCCGGTGCCGGCTTCGTCCTCGTGTACATCAACACGCCGCTAGCCGTGTGCGAGCAGCGCGACCGCAAGGGTCTCTACGCCAAGGCGCGCGCCGGCCAGCTCACCGGCATGACCGGCATCGACGATCCGTACGAGGAGCCCACCGACGCCGACCTGGTGATCGACGCGAGCGAGGTCTCGATCGACGAGGCGGTGCGGGCGGTACTCGATCACCTCACGGAGACGGGCTGGGTCGAGCCGCGTCTTCAGCCGGCGTGACGCGCACCTGAAACATCCGTTCCTGCCCGAGCTGGCGATAGGCGTCGAGCCCCTGACGCGTACGGTCCACTCTGGAGTCGTTGCCGCGCTGGTCGGCCGGTGTGTCGAAGTACACGAGCGCCTTGACCCTCGGGAAGAGCGCCATCTGCTTGGCGACCGTGTCGAAGAAGTACGCCTGGTGGCCCGGGTTCTTCGCGGAGTGCCAGACGCCCCACTCGCCGAGCATCAGCGGCTTGTCGGGGTGTCGCGCGGCGGCCCAGTTGTAGAAGCCCGGCCATGACGGCTTGTCGCCGGAGCGGCGGTTCATCATCTCGGCGAAGTCGCCGTGGCCGTACCCGGGCTCGCTGTACGCGTACACGTCCCAGCCGACCCAGTCGACCACGTCGTCGCCCGGGTACAGGTCTTCGAACCACGGCTGGGTGGTCCACTTGACGTACGCCATGTGCACCATCACGGACACCATGTTGTCCACGCCGCGCTCCCGTAGACCGCTGATGACGTGCCGGAACATGGCCGCGTAGTCCTTCGCGGTGTAGCCGGAGCCTTGGCGCGACTGCACGTCGTTCTCCGGCTCGTGGTGCACGGTCAGGAAGAACGGTGCCGTCAGGGTGTGCCGGATGTGCATGGCGAGCCGGTCCAGGTACCGCTCGGTGGCGGGGTCGCCGGCCGCGATGCGGGCCCAGGACGCGCCGCGCGGCTTCCAGTTGAGGAAGAGGATGCGGTCACGGGCGATGGCCGTCTCCTCCGGGGTCGGGAAGAGTTCGGTGCCCCGGTGGTAGGCGTGGTAGACGGCCTGCGGGCGGCCGGTCTTGGTCTCGAAGTCGCGTAGCGCGAGGTGGCGCGGGGTGCTGGTGTGCGCGCCGGGTGCCACGCCCCAGAGGGCGCCGCACGTGGGCACCAGCTTGTCGCCGACGACGCACTCCGGGTCCGGATCGTCGGACGGCGACGGAGACGGCGAGTCCGATGGCGATCCGGACGGCACGCTGGGCGACGGCTCGCTAGGAGACGGCTCGCCGGGCGACGGCGACTCCGATGGGGACGGCGACTCCGACGGCTGTCCGGAGGGCGACGGCTGGCCGGACGGCTCACTGGACGGTGTTGGTTCGCTCGACGGCGAAGGCTCACTCGACGGTGTCGGCTCACCCGATGGCGAAGGCTCGCTCGACGGCGAAGGCTCGCTCGACGGCACGGGCGTGTCCGAAGGCGACGGGGAGTCGCCCGGCGACGGCGAGGCCGAGTCGGACGGTGACGGCGAGTCGGACGGAGATGGGGAGTCAGCCGGCGACGGGGAGCCAGACGGCGTCGCGGACGGCTCCGGCGCCTTGCCCAGCCACGACAGCCAGAGCGTCGGCTTGAAGTACCTGTCCCAGGCGCCGTCCGAGGCGAAGAAGTCCGCGAAACCCATCGGCGCGGTCACGCCGAACGAGTACGTGCCGGGACCGCGGATCTCGCGGGTGACGTCGAAGATCACCATGCGGTCCTGCGCGCGGGGGCGGGCGCTGGCCACCACCGCGCCGAGCGGAGGCGCCGACCGGGCGTTCAGGCTCGCTTCCCGCCAGCCGGTCGACGGTACCCGGGTCAGCTCGATGTGCTTGGGCAGGTCGCCCACGCGGCGGGTGAGCCGCACCTCGGCCCGGACCGGCGGCTTGCCGCCGCGGAGCCCGCGCACCGTGAACTTGAGGTAGGTGATCGCGGCACCGCCGCCCACTCCCCCGGCCATCAGCTCGGGGCGCCCGCCACCTGCGCGGTGCGGGTCGGCCGTGGCCGCGTACGTGTCTTCGGCGGCCGCGATCCGCTGGTCGGGCGCGGTACTGAACGAGCCACCGAGGTACCCGAGCAGGACGGCGAACGCCGTGGCGCCGGCCGCTATGCCGACGCCGGTCAGAATGCGTGCTCTGGCCATGGCAGTGCCGCCCTTCTCCGCGACCGCCTTCGTTACTGCCGATGCACTAGTGCCGGTTGGTGCTGAATATGCACTATAAAGCTTAAGTCCGTTTTGTGTGACCTGGTTTGGGAGTTACGTACCGGCCCAGCCGCCCGTTGACCCATTCAGATCCCCCAGCCCTCGCGAAAGGTCCCGCCCTCCCCATGGACGCCAGCCAAGCGGCACCGCGCCCGGCTCCGACCGACATTTCCGACTACTTCGTGATGCTGCGGCGGCACTGGTGGGTGTTATTCCTGCTGGTAGGCATCGGCATCGGCGGCGCGCTGCTCTACACCACGACCCAGCCGAAGCTCTACGAGTCGTCCACGTCGGTCCTGGTACAGCCGGCCGGGCAGGACACGAACGTCGTCGGTGGGCGGACCAAGGGCGACATCAACCTCGACACCGAGGCCCAGCTCGTGCGCTCCACCGCGGTAGCGGCCGGAGCCGCCGAGCTGATGCGCGCCACCACCGCCCCCGACGAGCTGGCCCGCAACGTCACCGTCGAGGTACCGGCCAACACCGCCGTCCTGGTGATCACGTACGGCGCGAGCGACCCGGCCGCCGCCCGCGCCGGCTCGCACGCGTTCGCCGAGGCGTACCTGCGCAACCGCGAGGAGAGCGCGAAGGCCGACATCGACGCGCAGATCGCGGCACTCAACGCCAAGGTCAAGCAGCTCAGCGGCTCGCTGACCCAGATCAACGGCCGGCTCGCCCGGCTGCCCGACAGCAACCCGCAGCGCCCCAACCTGGAGAGCCAGCGCTCGACCACCCAGAACCAGCTCAACAACCTCAGCGGCAAGCTGAACGACCTGACCACGGCAACGGTCACCGGCGGAAAGATCATCAGCGACGCCCGGCTGCCCGAGACGCCCAGCAAGCCGGACCGGATGCTCAACCTCGCGACCGGCGCCATGCTCGGCGTACTCCTCGGACTCGGGCTCGCCCTGGCCCGGGAGCGGCTGGACCGGCGGGTGCGCACCGCCGGCGACGTGGCCCGCCGCAGCCGGGTGCCGGTGCTCGCCGAGCTGGGCCAGGAGGAGGAGCCGCGGTTCGACGACGTCTTCCAGCCGTACGCCGCCGGCGGCCGCACCTTCAACCGCCTGCGCAACGAGGTCGTGGCGTCCCTCGGGCCGGACGACAAGGTGGTCGTCGTCGCCGGTGCCAGCCGCGGCATGGCGTCCACGCTGGTCGCCGCCAACCTGGCCGCCGCACTCGCCCGTACCGGCAGCGACGTGATCCTTGTCGGCGCGCACCAGCCGGACAGCGTGACCGACACGGCACCGCTCGCCTCGATCTTCGGGGTCGCGCCGACGCCCGGCCTCTCCGACGTGCTCGCCGGACGGGTGGGTCTCGCCGAGGCGGTACAGCCGGCGCCGCGGATCCCGTCGCTGCGGGTGGTCACCACCGGCGGTACCGCCAGCGCGGCGGGGCTCATGCAGTCGCAGGGACTGCGTGACGCGCTCGACCTGCTCAGCGCGCGGCCCGGGTACGTGGTGATCGAGGCGCCCTCCACCGCCAGCAGCGCCGACGCCCAGAGCCTCGCCAGCTTCGCCGACGCCGCGATCATCGCCGTCGAGCGGCGGCGTACCCGCCGGCCGGAGGTGACCGACGCGGCCGAGCAACTGCGGCGGGTCGGCACCCCGCTGCTGGGCGCCGTGGTGCTGCCCCGGCTCAACCTCGACCTCCAGAAGGACGTGCCAGCGATCGAACGCAAGCCCGCACGGGCGCTACCCGCGTCGCCGCCGCTCTCCGAGACCGAGGTGGACCTGTCCGCCGCCACCGCCGTGATCCGGGTACCCCCGCGCACCGGCCCCCGGAAGTGACGACCGCGCTCGCGGCCCGGCCGCGGACCGCCAGCCTCCCCGCGTGGCCGCTCGCCGGCCTGCTGCTGCTCTATCCACTGTGGTGGGCGCTGGGTCTTGGCGTACTCGGATTCGCGATCGTGGCGGTGCCGATGGCCGCCGCGCTGCTGCGGGCGCATCTCGCGGGGCGGCCGGTGCGCCTGCCACCCGGCTTCGGGCTGTGGGTCGTGTTCCTGGTGACCGTGGTCGTCGGTGTCACCGTCCTGGACGCCGAACCGGTCGGTGCGGTCGACGAGAGCGCCGGTGGGCGGCTGTTCGGGGTGGGCTTCCGGCTGGTCTGGTACGCCGCGCTGACCGTGATGCTCCTGTACGCCGGCAACCTCTCCGAGGCCGAGCTGTCGCGGGAGCGCCTGGTGCGGCTGCTGGCGTGGCTGTTCGCCGTGACCGTCGCGGGTGGGCTGCTGGGCGTGTTCGCCGGCCACTTCGAGTTCACGTCGCCGGTCGAGTTGCTGCTGCCGCACGGGGTACGCCAGAAGGGGTTCGTGCGATCGCTCGTGCACCCGTACGCAGCGCAGATCATGGACGTGGTCCGCGACTCCCATCCGCGTCCCGCGGCACCGTGGGGGTACACGAACACCTGGGGCAACAACTTCTGCCTGCTGGTCGTGTGGTTCGCGGCGTGGGCGTGGGGGTACGCCAAGGAGCGCCGGGCGCGCGTGCTGGCGGTGGCCTGCATCGCGGTGTCGGTCGTACCGGTGGTGCACTCGCTCAACCGTGGACTGTGGATCGGACTGGGCGTCGCGGCCGTGTACGCGGCGGTCCGGCTCGCGTTCGCCGGCCGGCTCTGGGCGATCGGCGCGCTGGCCCTCGCCGGTGTGGCCGTGGCCGGCGCCCTGGTGGCCACCCCCCTCGGCACCGTGGTCACCGCCCGCCTCGACGACGGCAAGTCCAACGGCGTCCGCTCGTTCCTGATGGAGCGGGCAGTCAGCGGGATGGCTGAGTCACCGGTCATCGGCTTCGGCTCGACACGGGACACGATGGGCGGCCGGAACTCCATCACGGTGGGCGAGAGCGCCGAGTGCGAGCGCTGCGGCAACTTCACGATCGGTGGCAACGGCCAGTTCTGGCAGCTCATCTTCGCGCACGGGATCGTGGGCACGGCCGGATATCTGGGCTTCTTCGGGTACGGGCTGTGGCGGTTCCGGCGGGACCGCAGCGCGATCGGCATCGCGGGCGGGTGCGCACTGTTCGGCACGTTCGCCGCGATGCTCTGGTACAACGCGCTTGTCACACCCCTCGCCTTCATGTTCTTGGCCTATGCGCTCCTGTGGAGGAACGAGGATCTGCGATGAGTCCAGTTAAGACCGCGCCGGCCAGCCTGAAGGTTGGCGACGCCGCGCTGCGGGCGCAGTACCTGCAAGAGGTGCTCGGCCTGCTCTATCCGGAACCGTGCACGACGACCCGGGGCGCCCGCACGCCGCTGGTCACCGAGTACGTGGTCGTGCCCGACGCGCGCCGCCCGCGCCTGCTGGTGCCGACCCGCAACCGCCGGATCGCCGCCGCGGCGGTGCGCCGGTACGCCGAACCGCAGTCGCGGGTGGCCCGGTGGAAGCGGGACGCCGTCGTGGCCGCCCTGCGCACGCCGGGTGCCTCGGCGGTGCTGCTGCGCCACCGGGTACGGGTGTGCGGCGACGCCGGCGACACGATCGACGGGTACCTGCGCGACGCGCTCGGCACCGACCTGGCCATCAGCGTCCACATCGGACCGGCACGGGCCAACCGCAAGCCGGTGCTGCAACTCATCGCGCCGGACGGCGAGACACTCGGCTTCGCCAAGATGGGCACCGGGCCGCTGACCCGCCGGCTGGTGCGCGCCGAGACCACCGCGCTCAACGCGCTGTCCCACGTGGGGTTGCGCGACCTGACCGTACCGAAGGTGCTGCACGCCGGGCAGTGGCGCGGCCACCAGGTACTGGTGCAGTCCGCCCTGCCGGTGTGGCGGCCCCGGGCCGCGCTCGCGCCGGACCGGCTGGTCGACGCGATGCGTGAGGTCTCCGGCTGCTGCGGCACCTCCCGAAGCTGGCTGGCCACCAGCCCGTACTGGGCGGAGCTGCGCGAGCGGCTGGACGCCGTGTCGGACCGGCCGGAGGGAGCCACGCTGCGTACGGCGGCACGGTCGCTCGTCGATCGGACCAGCGACGTCGACCTGCGGTACGGCGCGTGGCACGGCGACTGGGCACCGTGGAACATGGCGACGCTCGCCGACACGCTGCTCGTGTGGGACTGGGAACGGTTCACCACGGGCACGCCGCTCGGCTTCGACGCCGTGCACTACGAGCTCCAGCGCCGCATCCAGTCCACATCGGACGCCGGTGCGGCCGTGGAGGCGACGCTCAAGCTGGCGCCGGGGCTGCTGCGCCCGTTCGAGGTCACCGGCCACGCGGCCGGCATCACCGCCCTGCTGTACCTGGTCGACCTGGCCACCAGATACCTCGCCGACCGGCAGGCCGAGGCGGGCGCCCGGTTGGGCGTTCTCGGCACCTGGCTGCTGCCGGTCCTCATCCGCCGCGTGGAGGCGCTTTCATGATCAATTCTAGCCGGGTGCCCGCGCCGGTCAAGCGCGCCGTCCACTTCGGATCACGCTCGTACGGCCGGATCACCGCGCCGGCCCGGATGCTGCCGTCGTTTCTGATCTGCGGCGGCCAGCGCTGCGGCACCACATCGCTGTACCGGGCGCTCGCCGCGCACCCGGTGGTGCTCAAAGCCGTGCTGCACAAGGGCGTGCACTACTTCGACACGTCGTATCACCGGGGACCGGCCTGGTACCGGGCGCACTTCCCGCTGCAGCGCACGGCTCTGAAGGCGTCGCAGCGGTACGGGGCGCCGGCACAGACCTTCGAGTCCAGCCCGTACTACCTGTACCACCCGCAGGCGGCCGCCCGGATCGCCCGCGACCTGCCCGGCGTGCGGCTCATCGCCCTGGTCCGCGATCCCGTGGAGCGGGCGTACTCGCACCACGCGCACGAGCTGGCGCGCGGCTTCGAGTCGGAGACGTCGTTCGGGCGGGCGCTGGCGCTGGAGCCGGCACGGCTGCGCGGGCAGGAGGAGCGGCTGCGCGCCGAGCCCCGGTACTACAGCTTCGCCCACCAGCACCACGGGTACCGGGCGCGCGGCGAGTACGCCCGGTACCTCGCTGAGATGGCCGCGCACGTGGAGCGCGAACGGATCCTGGTGGTCGAGAGCGAGCGGTTCTTCGCGACGCCCGCCACGGTGTACGCGGAGGTGCTGGACTTCCTGGGCCTGCCGCATCTGGGCGATCCGCCGTTCCTGAAGCACAACGCGCGCCCGCGCGGCGCCGCGATGGACACCTGCGTGCGCCGCGAGCTGACCGCCCACTTCGCCGACCACGACGAGGCCCTGTCCGAGTGGCTCGGTCACGCTCCAACATGGACCACCGCCCGGTGATCAGGGCGTCCCGGAAGTCCCCGCCCACCTCCCCGACCACGGCACTTGAGGGACGCCCTGATCACGAGAAGCGGCGGGTGGCTCGCGGAGGGCTCGCCGGCATCGCCGGTGCCGGTGCCGCAGGCGCTTCCGGAGTCCTCGTGGCGTGGCTCGTCGCGCGGGTACTGGGTGCCGAGGGCGCGGGAGCGTTCTTCGCGGCCACCGCCGGGTTCGTGCTCGCCGGGGCGGTCGCGAAGCTCGGTACGCAGACCGGGCTCGTGTACTGGGTGGCGAGGCTACGGGCGCAGGACAGGGGACACCTGCTCGGCGCGTGCCTGCGGATCGGTCTCACGCCGGTCACCGCCGCGTCGACCGCGCTCGCCCTGGTGCTGTGGTTCGCCGCCCCGACGCCGCTCGACTGGCTCGCGCTCTTCCTCCCGCTCGCCACGCTCTCCGACACGATGCTGGCCGCCACCCGCGGGTACGCGATGATCCGGCCGACGGTGCTGCTGGAGCGGATCTGCCGGCCGGCGATGCAGCTCGCGGCGGTCGCCGGGCTGGCCGTGGCGGGTGTCCGGTCGCCCGGCGCCTACGCGGTCGCCTGGGTCGCGCCGTACATCCCCGTCGCGCTGCTGGCCGGGTACGCCCTGCGCGGCGCGTATCAGAGCGGGTCGACGAAACGGGCCGGGCACCGGGCGATGAGCGCGCTGCGGGCACAGTTCTGGCGGTTCACCGGGCCGCGCGCGCTCGCCAGCGTCGCGCAGCAGGCGCTGCAGCGGGTCGACGTGCTGCTGGTCGCCAGCCTCGGCGGGCTCGCCGCGGCGGCCACGTACGCGGTGGCGGGGCGCTTCGTCGTACTTGGACAGTTCGCCAACCAGGGCATCACCCAGAGCGTGCAACCCCGGCTCGCCGAGGCGCTGGCCAGGAACGAACGGGATACCGCCAACGCCTTGTACCAGACGGCCACCGGCTGGCTCGTGCTGCTCACCTGGCCCCTGTACCTGCTCGTCAGCACGTACGCGCCGGTCTACCTTGGACTGTTCGGCCCGGAGTACGCGGCCGGCGGGCCGGTCGTCGTGGTACTCGCCAGCGCGATGCTTGTCGCCACCGGCTGCGGCATGGTCGACGTCGTACTGTCGATGGCCGGCCGCACCCGCTGGAACCTCGCCAACGTCACCGCGGCGCTCGCCGCCATGGTGGCACTCGACCTGGTGCTGATCCCGCACTTCGGCGCGGTCGGGGCGGCCGCCGGGCTCGCGGTCGCGGTGCTGATCAACAACATCGCGCCGCTGGTCCAGGTTGGACGGTCGGTCGGGCTGCACCCCTTCGGCACGGGAACGATGGTGGCCAGCGGACTGGCGGTGGGGTGCTTCGGCGTACTCCCACATGCTGTAGCGGCGACGGCTGGCACCGGCCCGGCGGCGCTGATCGGCGCGCTGGCCGCGGCGATCCTGCTCTATGCCTATGGTGCCTATCGGCTGCGCGGTGTGCTGGCGCTGGACGCCCTGCGGGCCAAGCGGTGAGGCGCCTCGTCGCGCTGGTCGCCGCGCTCGCGCTCGCGGGCTGCGGCGGCACCGAGCCGCGGCCCGCTCCCGAGCCGGCGCCGTCGGTCGTGGCGACCGATCCCGGGCCGTTCCGCTCCGGCCCGGTCGCCGCGCCGCAGCGGGGTGCCCTCGTGGGCGCCTGGGTGCAGCCGGAGAGCTACCGCCAAGCGGGCCGGCTCGTCGCGATGGACGACCTCCAGCAACGCCTCGGGCGGCGGCTGGACATCGTCAACACGTACCGGCGGTTCGACCAGGAGTTCGGCACCGAGTCCGACGAGGAGTTCCTCCGGCAGGGCCAGACGATCATGTTGAGCTGGGCGTCCGGCGACACCCGCTCGATCACGTCGGGGCGGCACGACGCCCTGATCCGTGCGCAGGCTCGCCGGGTGCGGGCGGCGCGAGTGCCGATCCTGCTGCGCTTCCGCTGGGAGATGGACCGGCCGAACCTGCGCGCGACGATGTGGTCGGCGGCCGACTTCGTGGCGGCGTGGCGGCACGTCCGGCAGATCTTCGACGAGGAGCGGGCGCGCAACGCGTCGTGGGTGTGGTGCCCGACGGCCGAAGGGTTCGCGCGGGGCGACGCGCCGGACTTCTACCCTGGCGACGACGCCGTCGACTGGACCTGCGTCGACGTGTACGCCGCGAGCGACTTCCGGCCGCTGCGCGAGCTGATGGCGCCCTTCCTGCGGTGGGCGGCGGAGCGGCCCAAGCCGATCATCGTCGGGGAGTATGGTGTCGCGCGGGAGTGGGGCTCGGCGGCGCGGGCGGCGTGGCTGCGCGACGCGGCGGCCCTCTTCAAGGCGAACCCGCAGATCAAGGCGGTGTCCTACTTCGAGTCCGATCCCGAGGGCAACACGGGACCGAAGCAGCAGTTCCGCCTCGCGGACGACCCGTCGGCCTTCGCCGAGTTCCGGGCGATGGCCCAGGACCGCTACTTTCGGCCCTGATCCTCTCCCCTGGCGCCGCCGCCCGCCCGTGACGGCGTGTCGCCACACCCCGCACGCCTCCCGCCTCCCGCCTCCCGCGCGCCTCCCGCCTCCCGCGCGCCTCCCGCCTCGCGCCTCCCGCCTCGCGCCTCGCGCCGATCAAGGGCGAATGCACGTGGTTGGATCTCTATTTCCGCGCGCGTCGGCCCCAGGCCGGCCCGGCACGGCGTGTCGCCACGCCGCTTCCGTCGATCAAGGGCAAACGCACGTGGTTGGATCGCTTTTCCGCGTGCATTCGCCCTTGATCCATGCAAATGCCCTTGATCGGCGCGCACCGCGCACCGCGCACCGCGCAGGGCGCACCGCGCAGGGCGCGGCGACGCGTGCGCTCGCCACGCTGATCTTGCACTTGTCATGGCGGAATGCCCGGAATGGGACATGACCAGTGCAAGATCGGCGAGAAGGAGGGGTGGGAGCGCCGCCGCGTGACGCGGGCGGCGGTGGCCGCGCGAACCGCAGCGCCCGAACGGCGCCGATCAAGGAAAAGCGCAACGATCAAGGGCGAATGCACGCGGAAAAGCGATCCAACCGCGTGCGTTCGGCCTTGATCGGCGCAGAGGGGGTGGCGACACGGCGTGTCGCCGGGTGCGCAGCGAAATCCCCTGTCCGAGCGCCCATGAGGCGACAAGATCAGGGATTTGAGCGTGACTGGCGCGGAGGGTGAGGCTGCGGGAGCAACGGCCTGCGCCACGACGGGCGTCGCGGTAGCTCAGATCATGGGTTGGATCAGGTCTTCGTTGGAATAGGTCGTTAGCGGCCGGCGGCTTTGGAGGCGAGTAGGCGTAGGGCGTACGGGGCGTCGTGGCGCAGGTAGCGGCCGGCCAGCCGGCGTGGCTCGTTGCTCAGCCGGTGTGCCCACTCCAACCCGGAACGCTGCATCCACCGTGGCGCCCGCTCCTGGTCACCGGTGACGAAGTTGACCGCCGCACCGCACCCGAGGAACCACGTGAACGGCAGTTCCGGGCGCAGCAGCGAGATCAGCCACTCCTGCTTGGGAAAGCCGATACCCACGTACACGAGGTCGGGCTTGGCCTCGATCACCTCGCCGCACACCGAGGAGAGCGCGTACCAGTCCCGCTCGAACCCGTAGTCGGGGCTGCGCCAGCCGGCTATGCGCAGGCCGGGGGACGCGGCGGCCAGTTCGGCGGCGGCCCGCCCGGCGCCGTCGATGAACCCCGGATCGGCCGGCTCGCCGCCCAGCACGTAGACCGACCGGCCGTCCTGGCCGAGGCCGGCGGAGAGCGACCAGATCAGGTCGGAGCCGGCCACGCGTTCGGGCAGGGGCGTGCCGGCGAGCTTGCTCGCCCATACCAGCGGCGCGCCGTCGGCGACCACCACCGTGGCGTCGTCGAGATAGTCGCGCACCTCCGGGTCGGTACCCGCCTGCCGCAGGATGTCGACGTTGGGCGTGACGATCCGGCCGCCCTCACCCCGGTCCAGCGCCTCCCGGACCCGCGCGACGACCTCGCCTTCGGTGAGGGCGTCGATCTCGATGCCATCCAACACTATTCGCTCGGACATACCGGTCCTAGTCCTTGATCGTTCGTTATATGGACAGAACGAGCGAAGGTGGAGAAAAGTGGCACGGGTGCTGTATATCGGCGGGTTGGGCCGCAGCGGGACCACGCTGATCGAGCGCCTGCTAGGCGAACTTCCCGGGATGTGCGCGTTGGGCGAGGTCGTGCACCTCTGGCAGCGCGACATCCGCGACGACGAACGGTGCGGCTGCGGGGCGGCGTTCTCGGCGTGCGACTTCTGGGACGCGGTCGGCGAGCGGGCGTTCGGCGGTTGGCATCAGGTCGACGTGTACCGGGTCCTCGCCCTGCGGGAGACCGTCGAACGTACCCGCCACATCCCCCGGCTGGCCGCTGCTCGGCTGCCCGAGGACCACGTCGAGCTGATCGAGGAGTACGCCGGCTACTACTCCGCGATCTACGAGGCGGCGGCCACGGTGTCGGGGGCCAGCGTGGTCATCGACTCTTCCAAGCACAGCGCGCTCGCGCACTGCCTGCGCTGGTCCCGCGCGCTCGACCTGCGCGTCGTGCACGTGGTCCGGGACGCGCGCGGCGTCGCGTACTCGTGGACCAAGACCGTGGCGCGGCCCGAGGCCGGTGGCGGCGCCGAGATGACCCGGTACTCCCCCGCCCGCTCGGCGATGCTGTGGAACGCGCACAACGCGGCGTTCGGCCTGCTCTCGCGGCGAGGCGTGCCGGTGCGCCGGGTGCGGTACGAGCACTTCGTCGCCGACCCGCGCCGCGGGCTTCAGGAGCTGGCCGGGTTCGCCGGGCTGGACGTGTCGACCGCCGACCTCGACTTCGTCACCGAGGAGCACGCCGAGCTCAAGCCGGTGCACAGCGCCGCCGGCAACCCGATGCGCTTCACCGTGGGCCAGGTACCGCTGCGCCGCGACGACACCTGGCGCAGCGCGCTGCCGACGAGCCAGCGCAGGCTGGTGGGCGCCGTGTGCGCGCCGCTGCTGCGCGCCTACGGGTACCCGTTGAGGTCGAGCCGATGACACCCTCTGTCGGCGTCGTCATCCCGACCCGCAACCGCCCGAAGCTGCTGCGCCGCGCCCTTTCGAGCGTCCGGGACCAGAACTATCCGGGTCGGCTGCGCGTCGTCGTGGTACACGACCAGTCCGAGCCGGACTACCTGCTCTCCACCACCGAAGGCGTACCGGTGCTCGTCGCCGCGAACTGGCGTACGCCCGGCCTCGCCGGTGCCCGCAACACCGGCATCCTGGCCCTGGACACCGATCTCGTGGCGTTCTGCGACGACGACGACCAGTGGGCGCCCGACAAGCTGCGGCACCAGGTCGCGGCGCTCGGCGATGGCGAGTTTGCGACGTGTGCGATCGAGGTGGAGTACAACGGGCGGCACACGCCGCGCCTCGCCGGCTGCGACGCGGTGACCGTGGACCACCTCGCCCGCTCGCGGATGTCGATGCTGCACTCGTCGAGCTTCCTCATCCGGCGGAGCGCGCTGGTCGACTCCGCGCGGCTCGGCCTGGTCGCGGAGGATGCGCCGGGCAGCCAGAACGAGGACTGGGACCTGCTGCTGCGCGCCGCGCGGCGGTCGCCCATCACGCATGTCGACCAGCCGCTGGTACGGGTGCTGTGGGGGCGGTCCTCGCATTACGCGTACGAGTACGCCACGAAGATCTCGTCGCTGCGCTGGATGATGGCTCGGCACCCGGAGATCCGCGGCTGCCCGCCCGGCGCCGCTCGGGTCTACGGCCAGCTGGCCTGCTGGTCGGCGGCCACCGGCAACCGCTCGGCCGCCTGGCGCTGGACGCGGGAGGCGGTGCGCGCCAACTGGCGGGAGCCGCGGGCCGCCATCGCACTGGCCGCGATGACGGGCACGGTAAAGGTGGAAAACGTCTTGAACGCCCTCCACAAGAGGGGCAGGGGAATCTAGGGGAGGATCAGGTTGGTGTCGCCGAACTCGTGCCACAGGTAGCGGGATCGGAGTGCTTCCTCGTACATCGCGTCGAGCAGCGGGCTGCCGGCGATCGTCTCCAGCAGGTCCAGGTGCGAGGCGCGCGGCTCGTGGAAGCCGGTCAGCAGGCCGTCGACCACGCGCACCCCATGATCCACCGTCACCACGAGATCGGTCCAGCCGCTGGACGCGCGCGGTACCCCGTCCGCGCCGACCGCGCTCTCCAGCGCGCGTACGGCGGTCGTGCCGACCGCGATGATCCGGCGACCCGCCGCGCGCGCCTCGGCCACCACGCGCGCGGTCGTCGCGGAGACGTCGAACCACTCCGGGTACGGGCGTTCGTGCGCCTCGGGTGACGCGACGCCGGCGTGTAGGAGTACCGGTGCGATCAGCACGCCCGCCGCGACCAGCCGGGTCACGAGGTGCTCGCTGAAGGGGCGCGCGGCACTGGGCATCTCCGCGCTGCCCGGCTCGGTGGCGAACACGGTCTGGTAGTACGGGAGTGGCCAGGGGCGGGGCACGTAGGAGTACCGGATCGGCTGGCCGTACCGGCGCAGGAACGCCGTCACCGAGCCGCCGCCACTGTCCACTGTGGCTCGCCACAGCCGGTCCCGCGAGTACCGCTCCCGCAAGGTGACCGCCCCGCCGCCGGGCAACGGCAGTCGTTGCCCGGCGACGCCCCCGTGGTACGGCTTGCTGGCCTTGCCGTCCGTGCTGCGCAGCTCGACCAGCCACTCGCCGCCCGCCAAGCCGGTGGAGAAGTGCACGGCCAATCCGGCACCCACGACCTGTACCGCCGCCGGGAGCGTGCCGGAGGTGTTGACCACGAGCACGTCGCCGGCCCGCAGCACGTCCGGCAGGTCCGTGAACCGGTGATGGCTGATCGCACCGGTGGACACCTCGCCGACGAGCAGCCGTACGCCGTCGCGGGCCAGCCCGCGCGCCTCCGGCGGCTCGTGCGCCTCCAGGTCGGTGGGGAGCGTGAACCTCACAGGTCCGCCGGGGTGAACAGATCAGCCAGCTTTATCCGCCCCGACGGTGGCCGGTCCGCGAGCAGTCTGAGGAACGCGGGCACCACCGTGGCGGGTTCCGGGCGGTCGCTGATGTCTTCGCCGGGGAACGCCTGCTGGTGCATCCGGGTGCGCAGGTCGCCCGGGTCGACCCACCACACGCGCAGCGCCGGCTCTTCAGCGGCCAGCACCCGGCTCGCCTGCTCGACGGCCGCCTTCGCCGAGCCGTAGCCGCCCCAGCCGGTGTACCCCTCGACCGCCGCGTCGGAGGTGACGTTGACGATGGCGCCCTTGTGTACCCGCAGGCCCGGCAGGGCGAGCTGGGTGAGCGCGAGCGGCGCCACGACGTTGACCTCGTAGACCTCGCGCAGGGCGTCGAGCGGGTAGTCGGCGAGCGCCGGCTGCGGGCTCGGCCCGAGGATGCCGGCGTTGTTGACCAGGAGGTCCGCGCCTCCGATCCGGTGTGCGGCCTCGACCAGCGCGGCCCGGTGCGCCGGGTCGGTGACGTCGCCGGCCAGCGCGGTCACGTCGTGCGGGATGCCAGCGGCCGCCTCGGCCAGCGCGTCGGCGTCGCGGCCGTCGATGACCAGGCGCCATCCCTGCGCCGCGAGCCCGTGTGCGAGCGCCAACCCAAGCCCTCGGGAAGCCCCGGTGATGATTGCTCCAGCCATGTCAACGACGCTATGGCGGCCCGCGGGGCCCGCCATCGGGCCACGGACGGGCGCCGCCTAGGTCTTTAGCCCTAGGACCACGTACGCGGATCTTCACGGTGGGTAGCGTGGAGGCGTGCGCGATCGGGACGAGCTGCGCGAGGTCAGCGCCGCGGTGCTGGCGGTCACCGCCCATCTGTCGGTGCGCGAGGTGCTACAGACGATCCTCACCTCGGCGCGCCGGCTGCTCGACGCGCGGTACGCCGCGCTGGGCGTGCCGGACCGCAGCGGCGGCTTCGGTGAGTTCCTCGCCGACGGCCTCACCGACGAGCAGTGGCGCGCGATCGGCCCGCCACCCAAGCAGCACGGGGTACTCGGGCAGATGCTGTGCTCGCCGGAAGCGGTGCGGCTGGCCGACATCCGGACCCATCCGCAGTTCGGCTGGTGGCCGCGGGCCCACCCGGAGCTGACCGACTTCCTCGGCATGCCGATCGTGGACGGCGACGAGATCCTGGGCGAGATCTTCCTCGCCAACAAGCAGTCACCGGGCGGGTTCACGGCCGAAGACGAGGAGCTGCTGCGCCTGCTGGCCGGGCACGCGGCGATCGCGATCGTCAACGCGCGCCTGTACGAGCGCAGCCGCGAACTGTCCATCATGGAGGAACGCAACCGGATCGCGCGGGAGCTGCACGACGCGGTCACCCAGAAGCTCTTCAGCCTGCGGCTGACGGCGGAGGCGGCCGCCACCGTCGTGGAGCGCGATCCGGCGCGGGGCGCGGCGCAGCTCGCGACGGTACGCCAGCTCGCCGCCGAAGCCGTGGAGGAGCTGCACGCCGTCCTGATCGGCCTGCGCCCGGTCGACCTGGCCGGCGACGGGCTCGACGCGGCGCTGCGCAAGCAGGCGGACCTGCTGGATCGGGTGCACAAGGCGACCGTCACGTTCACGGGTACGCCGGTGCCGAGGCTCACCGCCGCGCGGGAGGAGACGGTGTACCGCATCGCGCAGGAGGCGCTGCACAACGCCCTCCGGCACGGCGAGCCCACCACGGTGTCGGTGGACTTGGCCGCTCGGGACGGGCGCGTCGTCCTGACGGTCGCCGACGACGGCCGCGGATTCGACCCGGGCGCCCGGGCGCAGGCCGCGCGCAGGCTCGGGCTCGCGTCGATGCGGGAGCGCGCGTCGGCCGCCGGCGGCAGCCTTCGCGTCAGGTCAGCACCGGGCTCGGGTACCACCGTGCGGCTGGAGGTGCCCGCCGGTGAGTGAGCCGATCCGGGTACTGGTGGTCGACGATCACCCCGTGGTCCGGCAGGGACTGCGGACGTTCCTCGACGTGCAGGACGGCATCCAGGTGGTGGGCGAGGCGTCCGACGGCGCCACGTGCGTGTCACAGGTCGAACGGCTGCGCCCCGACGTCGTGCTCCTCGACCTGCGCATGCCGGGAGTCGACGGCACCGAGGCGCTGCGGCGTGTCCGGGCGCTCCCCGATCCGCCGAAGGTGCTGGTCGTCACCAGCTTCACCGAGCCGTCGGCGGTACTGCCAGCCGTGCGAGCCGGCGCCGCCGGGTACGTGTACAAGGACGTGGACCCGTCCGCGCTGGCGGCCGCGATCCGGGCGGTACACGCCGGGCACGTGCTGCTGCACCCGGATGTCGTCCGGCTCCTCGCCGCCGGCGACGCACCGGCCCGCGAGCCGGCCCTGACCGCGCGGGAGCGGGAGGTACTGGCCGAGGTGGCGCGCGGCCGGTCCAACCGCGAGATCGCCCGTTCGCTGTCGCTCTCCGAGAAGACCGTGAAGACGCACGTGAGCGCAATCCTGGGCAAGCTGGACGTTCAGGACCGCACGCAGGCCGCCCTGTACGCCGTCCGCGCCGGCCTCGTCTAGAAGGGCTCACGTGCGGTACTGTTCGGGTCTGTTGGATTTAGTGCGGTGTGAGGAGAGCTGGTGGCGCTCCACTACGGCGGGGACTACAACCCCGAGCAGTGGCCCGAAGAGGTCTGGGCCGACGATCTCGCCCTCATGCGCGAGGCCGGGGTCAACCTGGTCAGCGTCGGCATCTTCTCCTGGGCATGGCTGGAGCCGGCCGAGGGGCGGTACGAGTTCGACCGCCTCGACCGCATCATCGACGGGCTGCACCGCAGTGGCGTACAGGTCAGCCTCGCCACCCCCACCGCCTCCCCGCCCGCCTGGTTCTCGCACGCGCACCCGGAGGCGATGCCCGTCGAGCGGGACGGGCGCCGGCTCACGTACGGCAGCCGCCAGACGTTCTGCCCCAGCTCCCCGGTGTACCGGCAGGCCGCCATCCGGATGACCGAGCAGCTCGCCCGGCGGTACCACGACCACCCGGCGATCGCGATGTGGCACGTGCACAACGAGTACGCCTGCGCCAACGCCCACTGCTACTGCGACGTGACCGCCGAGGCGTTCCGCGGCTGGCTGCGCGCCAGGTATCAGAGTCTCGACGGGCTGAACGATGCCTGGGGCACGGCGTTCTGGTCGCAGACGTACACCGACTGGGCCCAGGTGCAGCCGCCACGCGCCACCACCACGTCGTCCAACCCCTGCCAGGTGCTGGACTTCAAGCGGTTCAGCTCCGACGAGCACCTGGCCAACTTCATCGCCGAGCGCGACCTGATCCAGAAGCTCTCACCCGGCGTGACCATCACTACCAACCTGATGGCGTCGTCCTGCTTCAACCTCGACTACTGGGCCTGGGGGCGGGAGCTGACCGGCCCCGACCGGCTCGCGTCGAACGACCACTACCTGCTCGCCGACGACCCTCGCGAGGGGCCGGCGCAGGTGGCGTTCGCCGCCGACTTCACGCGTTCGCTGGCCGGTGGCGCGCCGTGGCTGCTCATGGAGCACTCCACGAGCGCGGTCAACTGGCAGCCGCACAACCTGGCCAAGGCGCCGCGCCAGCTGATCCGCGACAGCCTCGGGCACGTCGCGCGCGGCTCCGAGGGCGCGCTGTTCTTCCAGTGGCGGGCCAGCCGTGCCGGCTCGGAGAAGTGGCACTCGGCGATGGTGCCGCACGCCGGCACCGACTCGAAGGTCTGGCGCGAGGTGGTGACGCTCGGCGGGCACCTGGCCAAGCTGTCCGAAGTGGAGGGTTCGCGTACGGTCGCCGACGTGGCCGTGCTGCTGGACTACTCCAGCGCGTGGGCGCAGGAGGCGGAGAACCAGCCCAGCACCGCCATGGTCGCGTTCGCGGAGATCACTCGCTGGCACGCGGCGCTGTGGCGCGCCGGCATCACGGCCGACGTGGCGCAGCCCGGCGCCGACCTGTCCGGGTACCGGCTCGTGGTGGCGCCTTCCCTGTACGCGGTCACCGACAACGACGCCGCCAACATGCGCTCCTATGTGGAGGGTGGCGGCACGCTCGTCGTCGGACCGTACAGCGGGCTGGTGGACGAGTACGACAAGGTGCGGCCGGCGCCGCTGCCGGGGGCGTTCTCGGAGCTGCTGGGCGTGCGGGTCGAGGAGTTCTACCCGCTGCGCCCCGGCGACGAGGTGCGGCTCGATGACGGTACAGCTGGAGCCGTGTGGACGGAGGCCATGCACGCCGACGGCGCCGACGTGGTCGCACGCTACGCGGACGGCCCGGTGGCCGGCGGCCCCGCCGTCACCAGGCGCGGCGCCGCCTGGTACCTCAGCACGCGCCTCACCGACCCCGCGTTGGGCGCGCTGCTCGCCTCGGTGGCGGCCCAGGCCGGCGCCGCGCCGGCGCATCCGGTGCCGTCCGATGTGGAGGCCGTGCGTCGCCGGCACGCCGACGGCCGCTCGTACCTCTTCCTCTTCAACCACGGCGACGCGGTCGCGACGGTCGACGCGACCGGCACCGACCTGCTCACCGGCGCACCGTGGGCGGGCCGGCTCGACGCCGGATCCGTCGCCGTTCTCCGGGAGGGCTGATGCTGGCACCGCAGCGTCAGGCCGCCATCCTCGACCGCGTCCGGGCCACCGGCGGCGTGCGGGTCACCGATCTCGCCACCGAGTTCGGTGTCTCGGACATGACGATCCGCCGCGACCTGGAGGCGCTCGCCGACCGCGGCCTGCTCGCCAAGGTGCACGGCGGAGCCACGTCGATGCAGCCGGGCTCCACCGACGAGCCCGGCTTCGCGGCGAAGTCGATCCGGCAGCAGGCGGAGAAGGCCGGTATCGCCGCCCGAGCCGCCGAACTCGTCACGCCGGGCATCGCGATCGCGCTGTCGGCGGGCACCACGACGGCCGAGCTGGCTCGGCGGCTCACCGACGTGGCCGGGTTGACCGTGGTGACGAACTCGATCCCGGTCGCCGATATCTTCTACCGCTCGGGCCGGCCCGACCAGACCGTCGTGCTCACCGGCGGAGTGCGCACGCCGTCCGACGCTCTCGTCGGCCCGGTCGCCGTCGGCGCCATCCGCACGCTCCACCTCGATGTGCTCTTCCTCGGCGTGCACGGGATGAGCGAACGCGCCGGCTTCACCACCCCGAACCTCATGGAGGCGGACACCAACCGCGCCCTCGTCGGCGCGGCCGAACGCCTCGTGGTCCTGGCCGACCACACCAAGTGGGGCACGGTGGGCATCTCCTCGATGGCCGCACTGGAGGAGGCGCACACGGTGGTGACCGACGCCGGCCTGCCCGACGCGGGCCAAGCAATCCTGACCGAACATGTCGCGGAACTGGTGATCGTCTCATGAAGAGGCTGCCGACCACGCTGGCCGACGGGCGCCAGCTCATCTACTTCGACGAGCGGGACGACGCGGTACGCGACACGACCGACCGTCGCGACCTGCCCCCGCCGCCACCGGCGTCGCAGTTGCGGTACGACGCGCTGGTCGACGAGTGGGTGGCGATCGCGGCACACCGGCAGACCCGCACCCACCTGCCGCCCAGCGACGAGTGTCCACTGTGTCCGTCGCGGGGCGACCGGCTGACCGAGATCCCGTCGTCCGAGTACGACGTGGTGGTCTTCGAGAACAGGTTCCCGTCGTTCAGCGACCGGCCGGTCGAGCTGCCGCCGGACATCGTGGCGCGGCCGGCGGAGGGTCGGTGCGAGGTCGTGTGCTTCACGTCCGACCACAACGCCTCGTTCGCCAGCCTGCCACCGTCGCGGGTGCGCACCGTGCTGGAGGCTCAGATCGACCGCACGGTCGAGCTGTCGGCGCTGCCGGGCGTCGAGCAGGTCTTCTGCTTCGAGAACCGGGGCGTGGAGATCGGCGTGACCCTGCACCACCCGCACGGCCAGATCTACGCGTACCCCTTCGTCACCCCGCGGACCCGCTCGATGCTCGCCGCGGCCGGCGACCGCTGCGTGTACGCCGACATGCTCGCCGCCGAACGCGCCACGGGTACCCGGGTAGTCGCCGCCAACGAGCACTGGACGGCGTTCGTGCCGGTGGCCGCCCGCTGGCCGTTCGAGGTGCACATCGCGCCGCACCGCCAGGTACCCGACCTGCCCGCGCTCGACGACGCCGAGCGCGACGCCTTCGGCCCCCTGTACCTCGACGTGCTCCGCCGCTTCGACGGGCTCTTCGGCACCCCGATGCCGTACATCTCCGCCTGGCACCAGGCGCCGGTGCGGGTCGGGCGCGACGTCAGCTACCTGCACCTCCAGATCTTCAGCATCCGGCGCGCCGCCAACAAGCTGAAGTACCTGGCCGGCTCCGAGTCGGCGATGGGTGTCTTCATCAACGACGTCGTACCCGAGGAAGCCGCCGAGATGCTGCGTTCTCTGGAAGGTGTCGCACCCGGGGCCTAGATTGATCGGCATGGACCTTCGGGTGCCCGTCGCCAACGGGGTTACGCTGCGCGTTCGCCGGCACGAGGGCGAGCGCGCGCCGGCTTTCCTGCTCGTGCACGGGCTCGCCTCCAACGCCCTGCTGTGGGATGAGGTGGCCGCCGCGCTGACCGCGGCCGGCCACCCGTCGTTCGCGGTCGACCTGCGCGGGCACGGCGAGTCCGACCTGCCGGAGAGCGGCTTCGACACCGCTACCGCGGCATCCGACCTGGCCGCCGTGGCCACCGCCCTGGAGCTGCGCGACCTGGTCGTGGCCGGCCAGTCCTGGGGTGGCAACGTGGCCGTGCGGTTCGCCGCCGAGCACCCGGCCCTGGTGTCGGCGCTGGCTCTGGTCGACGGCGGATGGATCGACCTCGCGTCCCAGTTCGACTCGTGGGAGGCGTGCGCCCGAGCCTTGCGCCCGCCCGACGTCGACGGGCTGCGGGGCACCGACCTGCGGGCGCACCTGCGGCGCGCGCATCCCGACTGGTCGCCCGCCGCCATCGAGGCCACCGCGGCCAACCTGCGCGAAGAGCCCGACGGCACCGTGACGCGGCGGTTGCCGATCCCCCGGCACATGGAGATCGTCCGGAGCATGTTCGACGATCCGCCGCAGCGGTTCTACCCGGCGCTGTCGATGCCGGTGCTGCTGCTGCCGGCGCTGCCCGCCGGCCAGCCGGAGCGCGCGGCACAGGCCCGTGCGCGGGTGCGGGCCGCGGCCGGCGCGCTGTCCACGGCCAGCATCAAGGAGTACCCGGACAGCGACCACGACCTGCACGCGCAGCACCCGAAGCGGCTCGCCGACGACCTCCTGGCGCTCGCATGAGTGGCTTGCTGGTGATCATGGGGTCGGGTGAGACGGCGCCCACGATGGTCAAGCCACACCGGGCGATCCTGGAGCGGGTCGGCGACCGCAAGGCGGTGCTCCTCGACACTCCGTACGGCTTCCAGTCCAACGCCGACGACATCTCGGCGCGCGCGGTCAACTACTTCGCCGCCAGCGTGGGCCGCCATGTCGACGTGGTGTCGTGGCGCCGGCCGCCCGCCGACACGCTCGTGCGTGAGCGTGCCCTGTCGGGTCTGCGGGAGGCTGGCTGGATCTTCGCCGGGCCGGGCAGCCCGACGTACACGCTGCGGCAGTGGCACGACACACCCGTGCCCGACCTCATCGCCGGCAAGCTCGCCAACGGCACGGTCTGCTTCGCGAGCGCCGCCGCGCTGACTCTCGGCAGTCACACCGTGCCGGTGTACGAGATCTACAAGGCGGGCATCGAGCCGCACTGGGTGCCGGGGCTCGACCTCGTCTCGCCGGTGCTGGGGTTCCCGTCCGTGGTGATCCCGCACTACGACAACGCCGAGGGCGGCCACCACGACACCCGGTACTGCTACCTCGGCGAGGAACGGCTCACGGCCATGGAGGCCGAGTTGCCGGCCGACACGGTAATCCTCGGGGTTGACGAGCACACCGCGGTCCTGTTCGACCTGTCCACGCGCACGGCCACGGTCACCGGCAACGGCCGCTTCACCGTGCGCAGGCAGGGGCGCAGCGTGGTGCACCCGAGTGGTTCGGTGATCGAGTTCGCGGCGATCCCCGGTGGGGCGGCAGCACCGGCCGGCCCGGTCAAGGCCACGGTCGAGCCCGCCGTTCTCAGCCCCGATACCTCGCTCAAGGCGGCCGCCGACGCGCTCGACGACCGGTTCGGCGCGGCGCTGGCCGCCCGCGACATCGATGGCTGCGTCAGCGCGCTTCTCGACCTCGAGCAGGTGATCGTCGACTGGGCAGCCGACACCAACGTCTCCGACGAGGGCGAGCAGGCACGGGCGGTGTTGCGCTCGATGGTCGTACGCCTGGGAGAGCTGGCGCGGGTCGGGGCGCGTGACCCGCGCGCCGTGCTGGAGCCGTTCGTGTCGCTGCTGCTGGAGTTCAGGGCGAGTGCCCGAGAGGCGCGCGATTGGGCCACCTCAGATAGGGTCCGCGACCGCCTGGCGGCGGCTGGCGTCGAGGTCCGCGACACACCCGCCGGCCCGGAATGGTCACCGGCCGGCTTGTGAAAGGGAGGTGCGGGGGGCCCGGGACAGAGCCCCCCGCTGGGAAGGGACGGCAGGCTGTACGGCACAGCCAGTTCTCCTAACGACCGCCCCGACCAGCGGTGACGGGCTCTCCCAGCACCTAACGGACCACGATCAACACGTCACGCAGCGTGCGCAGTTCGCTCTGCTGGAGCAGCCCGGATTTCGCCAGCTCCCCCACCGACGCGAACCCACCGACCCGCTCCCGTTCCAGGACGATGCCGCGCGCCTGCTCGATGGTCAGGCCGAGGGCGGTGGTGAGCACGTGCTCCGGTACGCCGTTGACGTCGATCAGCCCGCCGTCGTCGTACTGCCTCGGCAGGTCGGGGCGGCCGATGCGCAGGTCACGGGCGAGGGACGGCTCGCGGCGGAGGAGTTCGAGCGCGCCTTCCCTGCGGTGGCGCCGCTGCCGGGCCATCGCGACGAGCGGGTCCGCCAGCGACTTACGCAGCCGCAACAACTTGGCGCGCAGATACACGGCGTGCGCGGTGCCGCCCATCCACCCGATCAGAAACAGCATGCTGAACACGAAGTCGGACAGGCCCGAGGCCCCCTGCGTGCTGAACACGAGGACCACGCCGGTGAGGAGCATGTAGACCGCCGCGATGGCACCGTGCACTCGGCTGCGGAGCCGCGCCGCGCCGTAGGCGGCCGGTATCCAGGCGAGGAGGCCGACGCTCAGGAACGGCACGAGAGGCAGCCACAGGCTGAGGAGGCGGTTCGTCCACGAGAGACCCGACGGCGGCGCCGGTGGGGCTGGGGCGGCCACCGCCATCGCCTGGGCCGCCATGGGCGAAGCCGGCGAGATCGGCGACTGAGCCGGTGACGAGGCGATCTGCTGGTGCAGCCTGCGCAGGTCCGCTCCGGGCTCGATGCCCAACTCGTCGACGAGCTGATCGCGGGCGTCCTTGTAGACGGCCAGCGAGTCGGTGACCCGGCCGGACTGGTGCAGCGCGCTCATGAGCAGGCCCCGCAGGCGTTCCCGCGACGGGTATTCGGCGACCAGGGCCTGGAGCTGGGGAACGAGCTGGACGTGGCGGCCCAGCCGCAGCTCCATCTCGACGGATTCCTCGATCGCGCTCATCCGCAGCTCAGTGAGGCGCTCGCGCTCGACTTCGAAGAACGAGCCGGAAAGGCCGGCGAGGGCGGTGCCGCGCCACTGTGAGAGGGCCGCGCGCAGCGTCTCGACGGCGTACGGCATGGCACCGGCGGCCCGCGCCTGGTACGCCTGCTCCACCTGCGCCCGGAACGCATCGACGTCCAGCGCACCCGCCTCCACCCGGATGGCGTACCCGGCCTCGGTCAGCGTCAGCAGTTGGCTGGGCAGGCGGGCCTGGCGGTCGGGCTCCAGCGCCCGACGAAGACCGGAGACGTGCTTCTGCACCACGTTCGGGCCGTTGCCGGGCGGTTCGTCGCCCCACACCGCGTCCACAATGGTGGCGACCGGGACCGGCTGGTTGGCGTTCAGCAGGAGTACCGCGAGAACCGCCCGCTGTTTGACAGGTCCGAGGTCGATCTCCGCACCGGAGTTCCATGTGCACACCGGGCCCAACAACCCGAAGCGCAGCGTCGTCACCTGCGGTTTCCTCCTCTGTTGGCATCGCTTCGGAAGCGGATGGCAGTCGGTGGCAGCGCTCTGGCAGCGCCAGGGCGGCCGGGTGGCAGCGTAGCGCCAGCGATCTAGCAGTGGGTGCCTCGATGCTTCTGGACGTCGGCGACCGCTGTGGTCGCCGCAGGAGGAAAGGACACCACCGCACCATGCGCAAGAGCATCGTGGCCGCGACATTCCTGCTGCTGACGCTTGCCGGATGCGGGGCCGGGGAGGCCGGTGCCGAAAAGCCCAGCGACTCGACGCAGACCGGGGCGGCGGCGAGCGAGGACAAGGGCGCGGACAAGGGCAGGAACGACACCACACAGGTCGGCAAGGCGCTGAACGTCAAGCTCCAGTCCGGCGCGAAGGCAGAGGTCACCGTGCTGAAGGTGACCACCGCCAAGGCGGGCAAGGGTGACATCGCCGAGAAGCCCAAGAACGGCCAGTACCTCATCGTCGACGTGCAGATCAAGGTGACGGACAAGCAGTTCGCGGTCAACCCGCTGTACTTCAAGTACCAGGCCGCCGACGAGAAGGTCTACGACAGCGGCGACGGCAACGCCATCTTCTCGGGGCACGAGCCGCAGCTCGAGTCCGGCGACGTGCCCTCGGGCCAGACGAGCCGCGGGCTCGTGGTCTTCGACACGCCGGCCGGTGCCGGTAAGCAGATCCAGCTCACGGACGAGCTCGGTTCGCCGATCGCGTTCTGGACGCTGTAAATAAACCATGACAAGTAGCCCGGCTTCGGCCGGGCTACTTTTGTGTACGTGGCGCTCTCCCTGGCGATCTCGCCCTGTCCCAACGACACGTTCGTCTTCCACGCTCTCGTGCACGGGCTGGTGCCCGGCGCGCCGCCGGTAGACGTGACCTACGCCGACGTCGACATCACCAACACCGCCGCCGAGAAGGGCGAGTACGACCTGGTGAAGGTGAGCTACGCGGCATTGCCGTGGCTGCTCGACAAGTACGAGCTGCTGCCCTGCGGCGGCGCGCTCGGCCGCGGCTGCGGGCCGCTCGTGGTCACTCGCGAGGGCAATTCAAACGTCAAGACGGTCGCGATCCCTGGGGAACGCACCACGGCGTACCTGCTTTTCCGGCAGTGGGCCGAAGGTAGGTCGTTCGAGACCGAGGTCGTGCCGTTCCACGAGATCATGCCGGGCGTCGCGGCCGGCCAGTTCGACGCCGGCCTGGTGATCCACGAGGCCCGCTTCACGTACCAGAGGCACGGGCTGACCGCGCTACAGGACCTCGGCGAGTGGTGGGAGGCGGAGACCGGGCTGCCGATCCCGCTGGGCGCGATCCTGGCCCGCCGCGGCGTCGTGGACCCCGCCGCGGCGGCGGAATGGATCAGGGCCTCGGTGCGGCACGCCTGGGACAACCCCGAGGCGAGCCGCGACTACGTGCTGTCGCACGCTCAGGAGATGGAGCGCGATGTCGTCGACCAGCACATCGCGCTCTACGTGAACGAATACACCGCGGACCTGGGAGACGACGGGCACGCGGCGGTCAAAGCGCTGCTCAGAGCTCAAGCTCACTAGCGACGGCGTGCACGACCTGCGCGACCGTCTGAGCCGTCTTCTTGTCGGGGAAGCGGCCGCGCCGCAGGTCGGGCATGACCTTCGCTTCCAGTACCTTGATCATGTCTTCGATGAGGCCATGCAGCTCCTCGGCGGGACGGCGCCGCAGCTCTGCCATCGACGGCGGCGCGTCGAGCACCTTGACGCCCATGGCCTGCGCGCCCTTACGGCTGTCGACCACACCGAACTCGATCCGCTGACCGCTCTTGAGGTCGGTGACGCCGCCGGGCAGCGCACCCTTGGGCAGAAACACGTCCCCACCTTCGTCGCTGGTGACGAACCCGTAGCCCTTCTGCGCGTCGTACCACTTCACTCGACCGGTAGGCACCGTTGACCTCTACTTCGTTGAGATTTGCTGATTCTCACAAGGCTAACTGGAGGAGGGCCGAGAGCGCCGCTGGGAATCGGGTCAGGTCGGTAAGGACCACATCCGCACCGGCGTCCGTCAGCTCCTCTTCGGTGCACGGACCAGTGGTGACGCCGATCGCGGGGATGCCCGCCGTGCGGGCGGCCACCATGTCAGCGACGTGATCGCCCACGTACAGCCGCACGCCATGGGCGGTCAGCGCGGTTGCCTTGCCTTCCGCGAAGAGATCGCCCGCCACGTGGTCGACCACCAGGCCGACGTGGTCGAGGTGCAGCTGGGCGAGCCGGCCGAGCTTCGACGTGACGACCACCACGCCACCGCCCAGGTCGCGCACCGTCCGCACGGCGGCCTCCGCACCGGGCAACAGGGCCGAGGGCGTGATCGCGTAGTCCGGGTAGAGCCCGCGGTACTCGGTGACCGCCGCCTCCACGTCCTCGGGCGGAAACCAGAGCCGCAGCTCGTGGC
Source organism: Phytohabitans aurantiacus (assembly GCF_027923225.1). GTDB lineage: Bacteria > Actinomycetota > Actinomycetes > Mycobacteriales > Micromonosporaceae > Phytohabitans > Phytohabitans aurantiacus. The sequence continues at coordinate 43,304 of NZ_BSDI01000016.1, read as the reverse complement.
GCAGCGGAGGGCCGAGCCTCGCCACCGCCGCGTCGGCGTCGACGTGCACGCCGGTGCGGGCACTGAGTGCCCGAAACGCCGCCGCGATACCCGGCCGTGAGTCGATCAGGGTCATGTCCAGGTCGAATCCGACCACTAGCGGTTCAGTCACCCGGTCATTCCTCCCCATTGCCGTTACCGCGATCATCGTCGCACGGCTAGCGTTGAACGACGATGGCCACCACATTCGCCGACCACCTGCGGTCGCTGACCGACGCCGCGCTGGGCGAGCTGCTCCGGCTCCGCCCAGACCTGGTCATGCCCGTCCCGGCCGACCTGTCGGCGCTGGCTGTGCGCGCCCAGTCCCGGGTCTCGGTGGCCCGCGCGCTCGACGGGCTCGACCACTTCACCCTCCAGATCCTCGACGCCGCGCGGCTGACCCGCGACCCCGACGGCACGACCTCGGTCGACGCGGTACTCGCGATGGCCGCCCGCCCCGAGGCACGCGCCGCGCTGACCCGGTTGCGCGCCCTGTTCCTGATCACCGGCCCCGACGACGCCCTCCACGTCGTACCCGGTGTCGACGAGGTGTCGTCCCCGTACCCGGCCGGACTGGGCCGGCCGGCGGCGGACCTCGACGCCGGCACGGCGGCCCTGTGCGCCGACCCGGCGCGGCTGCGCCGGACGCTGCTCGCGGCCCCGCCGCAGGCCCGCGCGGTGCTCGACCGCCTCGCGGCCGGGCCACCGGTGGGCACCCTGACCGGCTCCGCGAACGCGCCGGTCACCTGGCTGGTCGACAACGCGCTGCTCGTGCGGATCTCCGACGAGGCCGTGGAGATGCCGCGCGAGGTCGGGCTGCTCCTGCGCCGCGACTCTGGCCCGCTCGGCGCGGTACGCCCGCAGCCGCCCGCGGTGACGGGCACGACCCGCGATCCGAAGACCGCCGACTCCGCTGGCGCCGGGCAGGCGATGGAAGCGGTACGGCTCACCGAGGCGTTGCTGGACGCGCTTGACGCCGAGCCGGCGGCGATGCTGCGCGCCGGCGGCGTGGGCGTACGCGACCTGCGCCGCCTCGCCAAGGCGATCGGGGTCGAGGAGCCCGTCGCCGCGCTCCTGCTGGAAGTCGCCAACGCCGCCGGCCTCGCCGGTGAGGCCGAACGGTCGTCCGGGGAGCCGCTGTTCCTGCCCACCGTCGCCTACGACGCGTGGCGCGGCCAGACGCTCGCGCCGCGCTGGGAACGGCTGGCCACCGCGTGGCTCGCGATGACCAGGCAGGCGAGCCTCGTCGGGCAGCGCGACGAGCGCGACCGCCCGATCAACGCGCTCTCCATGGATGTGGAACGCGCCGGCGCGCCGGCCGCCCGCCAGGCGGTGCTGGAAGTGTTGGGGGAACTGCCACCAGGCACCGCACCGGCGCCCGAGGAGGTGCTGGCGCTGCTCACGTGGCGGGCGCCGCGCCGGGCGAAGGGTCGCGAAAACGCCCATCGCGCGGTACTCGCCGACGCCGCCACGCTGGGCGTGACCGGGCTGGGGGCGGTCACCTCGTACGGCCGGCTGCTGGCGGCGACCGACGGCGAAGGCGGCGCGGCCGACAACGACCCGCTGGGCGTGCGCGCCGGCGGCGACAGCGAGTTCTCCGAGGTCGCCCGGCAGCTAGACGGGCTGCTCCCGGCACCCGTCGACCACGTTCTCGTCCAGGCCGACCTGACCGTCGTGGTGCCCGGCCCGCCCGAGCCAACCCTCGCGGACGAGCTGGAGCTGGTCGCCGAGCACGAGTCCGCCGGTGGGGCCAGCGTGTACCGGGTCACCGAGGCCAGCATCAGGCGCGCTCTCGACGCCGGGTACACGGCCGACGACCTGCACGCCCTGTTCCGCCGCCGGTCGCGTACCCCGGTGCCGCAGGGCCTCACCTACCTGGTCGACGACATCGCTCGCAAGCACGGCGGGCTGAGGGTCGGAGGCGCCGGCGCCTACATCCGCAGCGACGACGAGGCGCTCCTCGTGCAACTCCTCGCCGACCGGCGGCTCACCTCACTCGGGCTGCGGCGGCTGGCGCCCACGGTGCTGGCCACGCCGTACCAGGTCGGGCGGCTGCTCACCGCGCTACGCGAGGCCGGATACCCGCCCGTACACGAAGACGCGAGCGGCGCCGCCGTCGTGGCCCGGCCGAAGACCCGCCGAGCCGCGGTGCGCGCGGCCGCCGCTCTGAAGACGGAGCCGCCCATCCTCACCGCCCCGCGGCTCGCGGGCATCGTCGAGCACATCCGGCGGGGCGACGCGGCCGCCCGTGCCGCTCGCCGGGCGCCGGTCACCGTCCGCGCCGCCAACGGCCACGGCGTCGAGGGGCTCACGGCCGTCCAGGCGCACACGCAGGCACTCGCGGTGCTTCAGCAGGCGGTACGCGACAAGGCGCTGGTCTGGGTTGGATACGTCGACGCGCACGGGGCGACCGCGTCCCGGCTGGTGCGCCCGGTCTCCATAGGCGCGGGGTACCTGCGGGCCGAAGACGAACGCACGGAGATGCTCCACACGTTCGCACTCCACCGCATCACCGCGGCAGTGCTCGACTCTTAAGGCCCTAAGTGCCGGGCCGGTGTCCGAACACGTGCACCCGGGTGCCGATCTTGCCGAGCTTCCAGAAGGCGCGGGCGTCGGACGGAAGCAGGTTGGCGCAGCCGTGCGACCCGATCGACTTCACGTGGATGTACGTCGTGGTCTCGTGGAACCCGATCCCGCCGTTGAACCGCTGCCAGTACGGGAGCCACACCTCGTACGGGTTCGACCACTCCTTCAGTGCCCGGTTCTGCACCGTGTAGACGCCGGTCGGGGTGGCGAAACCGGACATCCCGGTACGCGTGACGGTCGGCTTCAGGACGACCTTGCCACCTTTCATCGCCCAGACCGTCTGGTGGGTCAGGTCGAGGCAGAACGTGGTGCCGCTGCCGCCCTTGCACTTGCGCGTATCGGTCGCGGCGAGCCGCTTCGCCACGTCGGCGGTGGTGGGGCCGGCTCGTCCGGCGGCCGGGGAGATGCCGTACCGCTGCTGGAACTTCTTGATCGCCGCGCAGTCGGCGGCCGACTGCTTGCCGTCGACGGTGATCGTGCCGAAGCCACCCAGCTTGGCCAGCGCCGTCTCGACCTCGCGCTGATTATCGCCCTGCGCACAGCCCGGCTTGGTCGTCTTCTTCGTCGTCTTCGTGGGTGTGGGAGAGACGGTCGTCTTGGGGCTGGTTGTCGCTTTGGGGCTGGGTGTGGGTGTTTCGACCGGACCGGGCGTCGCGCTCGCCCCCGTATTACCTTCTGCCGCACTCACCGGCTGGAGATCCGCTCCACGCTGGTCAGGCTGCGACTCGAACGCGCACGCTCCGGCGCCGATCAACGTGACAACTGCGACCGCGATCAAGCGCGAGCCTCTCCAAACCACGGCGCCCTCCCCAGAGCAGCTGTCCCTTCGTAGACGCACAGAGGTACCACCTCGGTTGCGTCAAATGAAATGTTTCTTCGGGAGTGTGACAAGGTCGTGCAACACTTGAGGGTCTTTTTGGGAGGGGCCCGGGCGTGAGTGGTGGACCACTGATCGTGCAGTCGGACAAGACCTTGCTTCTGGAGGTCGATCATCCCGACGCGCAGGCGTGCCGCATGGCGATCGCACCTTTTGCCGAGCTGGAGCGCTCGCCGGAGCACGTGCACACGTACCGGCTGACCCCGCTCGGCCTGTGGAACGCGCGGGCCGCCGGGCACGACGCGGAGGGCGTGGTCGACGCGCTGCTGCGTTTCTCCCGGTATCCCGTGCCGCACGCCCTGCTCGTCGACGTCGCCGAGACCATGGACCGGTACGGCCGGCTGCAGCTGCTCAACCACCCCACCGACGGGTTGGTGCTGCGCGGCCTCGACCGGGCCGTACTGACCGAGGTCAGCAAGTCCAAGAAGCTCGCCGGCATGCTGGGCGGCCGCGTCGACGACGACACGATCGTCGTGCACCCTTCGGAGCGCGGCCGACTCAAGCAGGCGCTGCTCAAGCTGGGCTGGCCGGCCGAAGACCTGGCCGGATACGTCGACGGCGAGTCCCACAAGATCGACCTGGCGTTCGACGGCTGGACATTGCGCTCGTACCAGCAGGAAGCGGTCGACGGCTTCTGGGCCGGCGGCTCCGGTGTCGTCGTGCTGCCGTGTGGCGCCGGCAAGACGCTCGTCGGTGCGGCCGCCATGGCCCAGGCGCAGGCCACCACGCTGATCCTGGTCACCAACACGGTCGCCGGCCGCCAGTGGAAGCGCGAACTGCTCGCCCGCACCTCCCTCACCGAGGAGGAGATCGGTGAGTACTCGGGCGAGCGCAAGGAGATCCGCCCGGTCACCATCGCGACGTACCAGGTGCTCACCGCCCGGCGCGGCGGCGCCTTCACCCACCTGGACCTCTTCAACGCCCGCGACTGGGGCCTCGTCATCTACGACGAGGTGCACCTGCTGCCGGCGCCGATCTTCCGGTTCACCGCCGACCTCCAGGCCCGGCGCCGGCTCGGGCTCACCGCCACGCTGGTCCGGGAAGACGGTCGGGAAGGGGACGTCTTCTCCCTGATCGGGCCGAAACGGTACGACGCGCCCTGGAAAGACATCGAGTCGCAGGGCTGGATCGCCCCGGCAGACTGCACCGAGGTCCGCGTCACCCTCACGGACGACGAGCGGATGGCGTACGCGACGGCCGACCAGGAGGAGCGGTACCGGTTCGCCGCCACCGCACGCAGCAAGCTGCCCGTGGTCAAGGCCCTCGTCGAGCGCCACAAGGGCGACCAGATCCTGGTCATCGGCGCGTACATCGACCAGCTCCACTCACTGGGCGAGGCTCTGGACGCGCCCATCGTGCAGGGCGCCACCACGACCAAGGAGCGCGAGCGGCTCTTCGACGAGTTCCGCTCCGGAGCCCTGAAGACCCTGGTGATCTCGCGGGTCGGCAACTTCTCGATCGACCTGCCCGAGGCGACGGTCGCCATCCAGGTGTCGGGGACGTTCGGGTCCCGCCAGGAGGAAGCGCAGCGCCTCGGCCGCGTACTGCGCCCCAAGTCCGACGGCCGCCAGGCGCACTTCTACACGGTCGTATCCCGCGACACGATCGACACCGAGTACGCGGCCCACCGGCAACGCTTCCTAGCCGAGCAGGGCTACGCCTACACCATCGTCGACGCCGACGACGTCCTCACCTGACGCCTTATCCCACAACCAGGACCGGACTTTGAGCTACCGCGGCGCCCGTCGCGGTAGCGACCGCTGCTCCCGCAGCCTCACCGTGCGCGATTCACGATCAACCCCGTGGTGCCTTATCGCACGACATGCCGATTGGGCGTTGCGTACCAACAACCCTTGGTGCATAAAGAGACGGCCCCTTGCGGGGCCGTCGGGCCGGAGATGCTATCTCCGGCGGGGTTGTCACAAGCGTACAACGCTCGCCCGGTGAACGGCAAGGAGGAACGCGTGCCGCGGATTTACGTGTACATCGACGGTTTTAATCTCTACCACGGAATGCGAACACAGTTCGGCCGATCCTTACATTGGCTTGATCTAGAAGCACTCGGCGAGTCTCTGCTCCGGCCTGGGCAACAGCTGGAGAAAGTGCGCTATTTCACCGCCAGGGTCCGCGACCAGGACGCGAGCCGGCGCCGGCAACTCGCCTACCTCGAAGCGCTCAAGGCGCACTGTGCACTTGTCGAGACGCACGAGGGACGGTTTCAGCGGAAGACGTGCACATGCTTTGTCTGCCGGGCGCGCTGGACGACGTACGAGGAGAAGGAGACGGACGTCAGCCTGGCCGTCGCCCTGGTGGAGGACGCCGCCCTCGATCGGTTCGACGTGGCGCTGATCATTTCTGCGGACAGCGACCTCTGCCCGGCCATACGCGCGGTCCGGCGAGTGCGGCCAAGCAGCAGGGTGATCGTGGTATTTCCACCCAGGCGTCATTCCGACGAACTCCGACGCACGGCGGACGCGGTTTATTGGTTGGGTCGGGACAAACTAAGCCGCGCGCAACTCCCTGCTGAAATCAATACACAGGCCGGCATCAAACTGAGCCGGCCGGCGTATTGGCGATGAATTAACTCGATGGGAGTTCGGGGCCTGGGGTTAGTAAGGGTTCCAGGAGGTCGCCGTGTTCTTCGATACGGTCGAGGACCTCGCCGGAGGTGAACGGGCGGGCGGCGCCGGCCTCGACCTCGTCCCAGGTCAACGGCGTCGACACGGTTGGTGTCGGCTGGGCGCGCAGGGAGTATGGCGCCACGGTGGTCTTGGTGGCGCTGTTCTGGCTCCAGTCGATGAAGACCTTGCCCGGCCGGAGTCGCTTGGCCATCTTCGAGGTGATCCCCTTCGGGTTACCGCGCTCCAGCTCCTCCGCGATCCGTTTCGCGTACCCGGACACCTCCTCAGCCGACTGCGTACCCGCGATCGGGCAACTGAGCTGCATGCCCTTCTTGCCGGACGTCTTCGGGTACGCGTCGAGCCCGTCCGCGGCCAGGCGATCGCGCATCAGCACAGCCACCGCGCAGCACTCCCGCAATCCGGCCGGCGCGCCGGGGTCCAGGTCGACGACCATCAGGTCGGGATCGGCGCCGACTCGCCACTGTGGAGTGTGCAGTTCGAGGGCGGCGAGGTTGGCGAGCCACACCAGGGTGGGCAGGTCGTCGGCGACCACGTAGTCGAGCATTTCGCGGGACTTCGTGGAGCCGGGTACCGGCAGCCGCTCCAACCGCACCCAGTCCGGCGTACCGGCGGGTGCGTTCTTCTCGAAGAACGATGCCCCGTCCACGCCGTTCGGGAATCTGATACGGGTGAGCGCCCGATCTCGCAGGTGCGGCAGCAGCACCGGCGCGATCCGCGTGTAGTAGTCGATGACCTCGCCCTTGGTGAAGCCGGCTGACGGATAGAGCACCTTGTCCAGGTTGGACAGCTCCAGGTTCCGCCCGTCGACCTCCACCCTGATCCGCTGCTCACGCGGCATCCGTCACGTCCTCCGGGGTCATGTCGGGGCGCAGCCGCAGGAAGCGGGGAAATCGCATCCGCCCATCCGGCGTGCGCTGCCCGTACTTCACCTCCACCACGATGTCCGGTCTTACCCAGATCGCGCCACGGGCATCCTCGCGCGGCACGCCTCCTACCGCGAAGGGTGACGCGGGTGCGCGCCTGGGTTCGAGCACGTCGAGGAGTGCCTGCTCGGCGGTCACCCCGATGCCGCCACCGACCCGCCCGCGAAAGTCGAGCCGCCCGTCCGGACGTGGTACCCCCACCAGCAGGCCGCCGATGCGGCGCGCGCCGGGTCGCCAGCCACCGACCACGAGCTCTGCCGTGACCTCTGACTTGATTTTCAACCAGTCGGGCGAGCGGGCGCCCGGCCGGTACACGGAATCGAGTCGCTTCGCGACCAGGCCTTCGAGCTGGTTTTCCTTCGCGGCCGCCTCGGTGGCGGGGCCGTCGGAGAAGCTGGGCGGCACGGCCCAGCGCGGGCCGGCCAGCCCGAGTGCCTCCAGTGCCGCCCGACGGTCGCGGTAGGGCCATCCGGTCAGGTCGGCACCGCGCCAGCGGAGCAGGTCAAAGATCATGTACGTCACCGGGATGCTCGCGGCGAGCCGGGCGGCGCGGGCGTGGTCGCGTACGTGCATCCGCTCGGCCAGCGCCACGAACGACGGCCGGCCCTTCTCGTCGAGGAGCACGACCTCGCCGTCGAGCACGGCGTCGTCGAGGACCCGGGCGAGCGGCGCCAGTTCCGGGTACGCCGCTGTCACCTCCGCGCCGGACCGCGCCCAGAACCGCGCGGACGCCTGACGGATATCGGCGATCACGCGGACGCCGTCCCATTTGAACTCGTACGTCCAGCCTTGCCCGCCCGGCAGCCGCTCGCTCGTAGTGGCGAGCATCGGCCGAAACGGCGCGCCTGGCACTTCCTCACCATAGATCGCCTGCGTAAACTCTCGCGTCCCGTTCCAACCGATGCGATGCTGGGGACAGCGGGCTGTTGCACGACGCGCGGCGGGGGTTCCTGACCAGCTCACGGGGTAGGGGAGCGACATGCGGGCAATCTGGAAGGGTGCCGTCTCGTTCGGCCTTGTATCGATCGCGGTCAAGCTGTATTCGGCAACGGAAGAGAAAGACATCCGTTTCCATCAGGTGCACCGGGAAGACGGCGGTCGCATCCGGTACAAGCGGACGTGCTCGGTCTGCGGTGAAGAGGTCACCTACGACGACATCGCCAAGGGGTACGACATCGGCGGCGGCGAGATGGTCATCCTCACCGACGAAGACTTCGCCGACCTGCCGCTGAGCACCTCGCACGCGATCGACGTGCTGGAGTTCGTGCCGGCCGACCAGGTCGACCCCATCCTGTACAACAAGGCGTACTTCATGGAGCCCGAAGGCGCCGCCACCAAGCCGTACGTGCTGCTCCGCGACGCGCTCACCGACACCGACCGGGTGGCGATCGTCAAGGTGGCCCTCCGCCAGCGCGAGCAGCTCGCCACGCTGCGGGTACGCGAGGGCGTGCTCCTGCTCAACACGATGCTGTGGCCCGACGAGATCCGTAAGCCGGACTTCGGGTTCCTCGACGAAGACATCCAGGTGCGGCCGCCCGAGCTCGCCATGGCCGGGTCGCTGATCGACTCGATGGCCGCCAACTTCGACCCGGGCGACTACACCGACAACTACCGCGAGGCGCTCCAGGAGGTCATCGACGCGAAGGTCGAGGGCCGCGAGGTCGTCCAGCCGGAGGAGGTCGAGGAGGCGCCGGCAGCGGCGGTCGACCTGATGGCGGCGCTGCGCGCGTCGGTCGAGCGTGCCAAGGCGGCACGCGGCGAAGGCGCGGGCGAGCCCACCCCGATCACGTCGGCCCGGTCGGCCAAAAAGGCCGCGCCAGCGAAGAAGGCACCCGCGAAGAAGGCCGCGGCGAAGAAGGCAGAGCCGGCGAAAAAGGCCCCTGCCAAGAAGACCGCGGCCGCCAAGAAGGCCGAACCAGCGAAGAAGACCGCGACCAAGAAGGCCACACCCGCCAAGAAGACCGCGCGCAAGTCCGCCTGACCGGTACTGGCCTACTCGACCTCGGTGACCTCCAGCTCACCGCTGGCGTAGTTCGACCGCACCACCTTCTTGTCGAACTTGCCCACGCTGGTCCTGGGCACCGCCTCGATGAACGCCCACCGCTCCGGCAGCTGCCATTTGGCGATCTGGGTGCCCAGGAAGTCGCGCAGGTCATCGACCGAGGCGGTCGCGCCCTCGCGGAGCACGACCGTGGCGAGCGGCCGTTCACCCCAGCGCTCATCGGGTACGCCCACCACGCACGCCTCCAGTACCGATGGGTGCGCCATGAGGGCGTTTTCCAGCTCGACCGAGGAGATCCACTCACCGCCGGACTTGATCACGTCTTTGGCGCGGTCGGTCAGCGTGATGAACCCGTCCGGCGACAGCGTGCCCACGTCACCGGTGCGCAGCCAGCCGTCCCGGAACTTGTCGGGATCGGGCTTGTCGTCGCCCAGGTACCGTGCCGTCGTCCACGGCCCGCGGACCTCGAGCTCACCGACGGACGTGCCGTCGGCGGGCATCACGTCGCCCAGCGGACCCACGATCCGAGCGGCGACGCCGACCGGCACCCTCCCCTGCGTGTACCGGTAGGCCCACGCGTCGTCGCCGGTAGCGCCCGCCGGCTCGCGTGACACCGAACCCAGCGGCGACATCTCCGTCATGCCCCAGGCGTGAATGATCTGGATCCCGTACCGGTCAGCGAACGCGTGCATCAGCGACGGTGGACACGCCGAGCCGCCGACGATCACCTCGTGGAGCGAGGAGACGTCCACGTCGTGGCTGTCGAGGTGCGCCAGCAGATCGGTCCAGATGGTGGGCACCGCACCCGCCTTGGTCGGGCGCTCAGCCGCGATCATCTCGGCTATCGGGGCGCCCTGCAGGAAGCGATCCGGCATGAGCAGCGACGCCCCGGACATGAACGCGGCGTACGGGATGCCCCACGACATCGCGTGGAACATCGGCACGATCGCCAGCTCGAGGTCGGTCGGGCCGAGACCGAACCCTTCCGGCGCGTTGATCTGCATCGAGTGCAGCCAGATCGAACGGTGCGAGTAGGCGACGCCTTTGGGGTTGCCGGTCGTGCCGGACGTGTAGCAGAGGGCGGCGGCGTCGCGCTCGTCGACCTCGGGCCAGTCGAACCGCGTCGGCTTGTCGCGCAGCAGGTCGTCCCAGCGGTGAACGCTCACCCGGTCGCCGAGCGGCGCCGCGTCACCGCCGCCCACCACCACGACGTGCTCCACGGTGGACATCTGGGGCAGCACCTTCGCCAGCAGCGGGATCAGCGTGCTGTCGACGATGATCACGCGGTCTTCGGCATGGTTGGCGATGTATGCCAGCTGGTCGGGGAAGAGGCGCAGGTTGAGCGTGTGCAGTACGGCGCCCATGCTCGGCACGGCGAAGTAGGCGACGAGGTGCTCGGCGTTGTTCCACATGAAGGTGCCGACCCGCTGGTCACCGGTCACGCCGAGATCGTCGCGAAGGGCGTGAGCGAGCTGCGCGGCGGCCGCCCCCACCTCCCGGTACGTCGTCCGCCGCCCCTCGGTGCCGGTCCAGGTGACCACCTCGGCGCTCCCGTGCACGGTGCTGCCGTGGTCGAGGATCCGGGAAACCAGCAAAGGGACGTCCATCATCGTGCTGCGCATGGTTACCGAATCTAGTGGCCCTCGTCACACTCCGGAAGAGATCTAGTATCTGTGCGTGGCGAGCATTTCGTGGGCGGACTCGTACCTTGGTCAACTGCGCGCGGTTGCCGGCGACCGCACGCTGATGTTCGTTGGCGCGCGCGGCGTCGTCCGCGACGACGAGGGCCGGCTGCTGCTGATCCGGCGCGCCGACAACGGCGTGTGGGCGATGCCGGCCGGTGCCATGGAGCTGGGCGAGTCGATCGCCGACTGCGCGGTGCGCGAGGTCTACGAGGAGACCGGCCTCCAAGCGGGCGCGGTCACCCCCTTTGGCCTGTACACCGGCCCGGCGTACACCTTCACCAACATGTACTCCGACACGTACCAGCTTTTCGTGATCGCGTTCCGGATCGACCAGTGGGCCGGCGAGCTGACCCGGGTCACCGACGAGACGACCGACGCCGGCTTCTTCACGCTCGACAGCCTGCCCGCGCCGCTCTCGTCGACCGTGACCGAGACGCTCGCCGACCTGGCCGCCTACGAGGGCACCGGCCAAATGATCCTCAAGTAGCTCAGCGTCCTCAAATAGCGCTGCGTCCTCAAATAGCGATGCCTAGCGCCACCCGCAGGGCGGCGTTGACCGCCAGCATCGTGCGGCCCGACAGGGCACCGGCGGCCTCGACGATCTCGTCGCGATAGACCGGCCCGAGGTCGTCGCAGACCACGTAGCCCACGAGCGGGTCGTCCTGGCTCAGCGGCACCACGGTGGGCATGCCGGCGTGCCGGTCGGTCGTGGTGATCCGGACCGCCAGGACGCTCTGCAGATGCTTGTTGCGACGGTTGTTGGAGACGACGAGCCACGGCTTGCGACCGATGCCGCCGACCTCAGCCCAGTAGACCTGGCCGCGCGCGGGATCCATCAACGGACCGCGTCTTCAACGGCCCAGCGCTCGGCCTCCTTGCCCACCCAACGGTCGCGGGCTGCCCGCCGCGGCGGGTCGGTGTCGACATACCACTCCGCCATCCGCGTGTAGCCGATGTCGAGCGCGCGCTCATGCAGCGCCTCACCCGCGACCTGGAGAAGCGTGCGGATGCGGCCGCCCTCGCTGCGAAGCACATCAACCGACTCGCCATGCGCCATGACCCACTCCTCCAGCAGCCGTCGCAGAGCCGTCTCGGCTCCGCTCTCCTCGACCACCCGCTCGGCTTCGCCGTCGAGGGTCACAGTGGTCCGCTTCACGCACATCAGCCTACGCATCAATCCTAGATGCGTCTACCTTCATCGGATTCGTCATCACTAAATGAGGGTCAGTGCTTGCCCTCGGCGATCTCCTCGACCATCTTCGAGCAGAACGCCGGCAGGTCATCGGGCTTGCGGCTGGAGACGAGCCCGTCGTCCACGTACACCTGTTCGTCGACCCACGTGGCGCCCGCGTTCGCGAGATCCGTCCGCAGGCTCGGCCACGATGTCAGCGTTCGCCCCTCCACGACGCCCGCCTCGATCAGCGTCCACGGCCCGTGGCAGATCACCGCGACCGGCTTGCGCGCCTCGAAGAACGCCCGCACGAACCGCACCGCGTCCGGGTCGGTGCGCAACTGGTCCGGGTTCGCCACCCCGCCCGGGAGCACCAGGGCGTCGTAGTCGTCCGGGTTCGCGTCGGCCACCGTGCGGTCGACCGGGTACGTCTTCGACTTGTCGAGATGCTGGAACGCCTGGATCTCGCCCGGCTTGATCGAGATCAGCTCGGGCTGGCCGCCGGCTCCTTCGACCGCCTCACGGGGCTTGGTGTACTCGTCCTCTTCCACGCCGTCCGTGGCCAGGAACGCGACCCGCTTGCCGTCCAGTGTCGTCGCCATCGGTGCGACCTCCTTCCGTCCCCGTCGTGGTGCCCGGGGCGCGGAAGGACAAACCCGTCACGGAGTCTGGCTCTCACCGAGCGCTTCGAAGGCGTCGAACTCGGGCTCGGTCTCGGCCACGACGCCGATCCGGAACTGGCGCACCAGCGTGGCGCCCAGCCACGCCCCGTATCCGCCCGCCGCCAAGGCGAGCAGTTCGAGCAGGAACGCGGCGGCTCCCGGGGCCCGGGTCTGGGTCTCCACCCGCACCATGCACACCAGCGCGTACAGCGCCACCATCACGAGGTTGACCAGCAGGTACGCCACCGACCGGCGCTTGCCGGCCCCGCCGGGCACATCCCAGAGGTCGACCATGCCGGCCCCCGCGGCGAGCACCGCCGCGAAGAGTCCGGCCACGATGGTCCAATATCCGACCTGACCGAGGAACGCGAGCCCGCCGATCACCGCGCCGAAGTCGAACAACGCGGCGCACACGAACAGCCCCAACGGCAGCGTCATCAACATCGGGTGCACCGGGTGTCCGGAAATCTTGAGCCGAGTCTCCATGGTGATTCGCTCCCTGCCTGGCCCGCTGGCAGGGTCAGCGGTACCCGGGTCGCTATCAACCAAACATACGCCGGGCGCGACGAGAGTCACGGAAAGCGATCAAGGCCCCGGAAACTGGGGCCTTGATCGGTATGGAGCCGCCTGACGGAATCGAACCGTCGACCTACGCATTACGAGTGCGTCGCTCTGACCGACTGAGCTAAGGCGGCAACGATCGTCAAGTGTACGGCACCCACCGTCCCCCGATCGAATCGGTTGCCCGCCCGGCCCGACAAATTGACAGCGGTCGCGACTACGCTGCCTCCCGTGACGGAAGACCTCGCCGCTCCGGTCGAAGCCGCACCCACCACCCGACCGCGCCCGCGCACCCTCGACCCGCTGGAGCTCGGCTTCACGCCCCGGCCACCCGTGCCCTGGCTCGCCCCGCTCCTGCTGTTGAGCACCGGGCTGCGCACGCTGCTGGCGATCCTCTTCGGGGCGTACCTGGACAAGCGCGAGCTGCAAAACGCCCTCCCGGGCAACGTCCACAAGGTCACGGGCACCGGCGACGAGGTCTGGCTCGACTACGTGGCCGACCTGGGCGACGGGTTCAACGCCACCTACTCGATCGCTTACCTGCTGGCACAGCGCGAGCTCGACGTCGACGGGCACCGGTTGCCGCGCGGCGACATCCTCGTCATGGGCGGCGACCAGGTCTACCCGACGGCGAGCGGCGCGGCATACGAAGACCGCTGCAAGGGGCCTTACCAGGCGGCGCTGCCGTGCCCGCCGGCGTCGGGGCCGCGACCGACGCTCTTCGCCGTCGCGGGCAACCACGACTGGTACGACGGGCTGACGGCGTTCCTGCGGCTCTTCGCCCGCCGCAAGGACGGCGCCATCGGCGGCTGGCAGACCGCGCAGCACCGGTCGTACTTCGCCACCGAGCTGCCCGGCGACTGGTGGCTGTACGGGATCGACGAGCAGTTCGGGGCGTACCTCGACGACCCACAGTTGATCTACTTCGAGCAGGCGGCGACACAGCTCCGGCCCGACCACCGGGTGATCCTGGTCGTGCCGGCGCCCGCGTGGGTCAAGGCCGTCGACAACCCTGAGGCATACGACGCGGTCGACTACTTCATCCGTACCGTCATCGCGCCGACCGGTGCCCAGGTGCGGCTGATCGTGGCGGGCGACCTGCACCACTACGCCCGCTACGAGGGAGCCGATCGGCAGCTCGTCACGTGTGGCGGGGGCGGTGCGTACCTGTACCCGACGCACAAGCTGCCCGGCGAGATCACGGTGCCGCCGCCAGACACCAAGGCCCGCCGCTCCAGCCGCAGCCGGCCGTACCGCCTCGCTGGCCGCTACCCGGACGCGGCGCGCTCCAGCCGGTACGGGTGGGGGATCTTCCAGCGGCTGCCGTTCCGCAACCCGGGCTTCTCCGTGATGCTCGGCATCCTGCACTCGATGCTGATGCTGGCGATGACCGGCGTGGCGTACCGCAGCGGCGCCCTCGAAGAGCGCCTCTTCAGCATCCCGCTGGCGCTCGTGCTGGTGCTCGTCATGGCGGGGTCGATCCTTTTCGCCAAGCCACCCGCGGCGGGCGGCAGACGGTCCACACGGCACTGGCTGCTCGGCGTCACGCACGGGTTCGCGCACATCGGCCTCGGCGCGGCGGGCACCTGGCTGTGGTTCCAGCTCCCGTTCGTCGACTGGCCCTGGCCGATGCCGGTGGTCGCCGCGCTGGTGGTCTACGGGCCGATCGTGGGGTTCGTGGCGAGTGAGCTGGTCGCGGCCTACCTGGTCGCCGCCGGCGCCATGGGCGTCAACCTCAACGAGCTCTTCGCCGGCCAGGGCATCGAAGACTCCAAGGCGTTCCTGCGGGTGCACGTCGGCGCCGATCGCACGGTCACGATCTACCCGGTGGCGGTTGACCGCATCTGCCGTTCGTGGCGCCCCAACCCGGATGGCCCCGCCGACTCGTCCTGGCTGGAGCCGAAGGAAGACCTGCGCGTGCGGCTCGCCGAGGAGCCGATCACGATCACGCCGTAGCAGCGCTCAGGCCTAGGTGTAGCGCTCCTCGTGTGCCTGGCGCGGGCCGCAGACCGACGCGCGGCTGCATGAGCAGCGCGAGCCGTCGGCGTCCATGCGCACGACCACGGAGTCGCGGGGCACGCTGTGGCCGACCACCCGTCCATCGCCCTCGGGCGTCGAGACGCGGGTGCCGATCGCGGGCGCCGATGCCTGGAACTTCTGGTAGAGCGGGTGCTCGTACTTCAAACAGCACATCAGCCGGCCGCACGCGCCGGAGATGCGCAGGGGGTTCAGCGGCAGGTCCTGGTCTTTGGCCATCCGGATGGTGACCGGCTCGAAGTCGGTGAGAAACGTCGCGCAGCACAGGTCACGCCCGCACGAGCCGATCCCGCCCTGCACCCGCGCGGAATCGCGAGCCGACAGCTGGCGCAGCTCCACCCGGCAGCGCAGCGTGGCACCCAGGTCGCGCACCAGCGACCGGAAGTCGACCCGGTGCGGCGCGGTGAAGTAGATCGTGGTGCGCGCGCCGCTGGTGCCGCCGCCGCCCTCCTGCACGTGGTCGATCGCGACGACCTTCATCGGCAGGCCGTGCTCGCGGATGAGCCGCTTGGCGGCCACCTTCGCCTCGGCCTTGCGCTTGCGCAGGGTTTCGTCTCGGCGCAGGTCCTTGTCGGTGGCCATGCCAGCCAGACGCGGAAAGCCCGCCGTTTCCTCGTCGACCCATTGGGCGGCCCACACGCACTCCGCGACCTCGGGACCGTCGTCGGTCGGCACCAGCACATGGTCGCCGACGTTGGGACGGAGGTCACCGGGGTCGAGGTAGTACAGGCGGCCGTACCGGTTGAAGCTGACCGCGCACAGCATCCCCATGCACCACACCCTACGACGCGCCAGCGGTTTGCCAGAAGGCGAGCCTTTCGGATATTCCGGCCGGTACGTACGAATAGGACAGGTCTACGTCCCGCAACACCCCTCGTCGGGCCTTCGTTGGGTCGCACATGCCGCTGGTCAAAATCGCCGCCGCTGTCGCTGTCGTAGGCGCCGTAGCCGTCGGGCCCGCGCCGGTCATGGCGGGCAAACCGTGCACGCTGCCGTACGCGGCGGGCGCCGGTGCCGAACTCGTCCGGCTCGACGCGCTCGACCTGCGCCCGCTGGGCCTGCCGACCGGGCCGGTCGCGGTCGTCCGGCTCGCGTCCGCCCGCTCCGGGATGGCAGCCAACAGCCGTGTCAACGCGGCGGCGTCCGCCCGGTACCTCGACGCGAAGCTGCTCGGGATACCGCTGCCGGCCGGGCCGCTCTCGACATCGGTGTACCAGGAAGCGCCGCCCCGTAACCCGAAGCCGGCCAAGGCGCATGCTCCCCGCAAGGACCTCGGTCTCGTCGAGGCTGGCGCCGGCAACCTGATCGCGCACGCCCGCGGCGCGTCATGCCACCCGCGGAGGGACGATGTGACGTCGTCGAGCACCCAGGTCGCGGGTGCGGACATCCTGCCGGGGCCGGGCGGCACCGCGTTGGTGCGCCTGCCCGCCAGCCTGCGCGGTCGCACCAGTACCGGCCTTGTCGAGCGGGACGGTGCCGTCCAGTCCACCGCGACCGCCGCGGCCGCGCTCGCCGATTTCCGCCTCTTCGCCGGCACGCCCACGGAGATCGCGATCAAGGTGATCAAGCCGCCCACGCTCACCGTGTCCACCGGCGGAACAGCGGCCACGACGGGCGTCCGGTATGCCTCGCCGCTGCTGGAGGTCTCCGGTCCCGGGGTGCCACCGCGCCGCATCGACGCCCCCGGTGAGACGGTCGACCTGGTACTGCCCCGCACGGCCGGCGGTGCCGAGGCGGCGCGAGCGGACGCCAAGGCGCGGCGACTGCCGCTCGTGGCCGGTGACCCGCTCGCCGAGACGCTGGGCGCGCTGCATCCGGAGCGGCTGCGGGGCGCCAGCGGAGGCGCGGAGGCCGGCCCCCTGACCCTGCCCGCCCTTTCCGGCCTGCCCAACCCCGGCGAACTCGTCGCGGGTGAGGCACTGCCGCCGCTCGGTGGGGATGCTTCGCTGGTCCGGATCTCGCTCGGCGACGCGCGGACCGAGATCGCCGACCGGTCGGTGCGAGCACGCGTCGCGTCGATCCGGATCCAGGTGGCCGCCGGGGCCAGCATCGCGGACATCGCCATCGGTGACCTGGATGCCGGCGCGTTCGCACCGGCTCCGGCTCGCGAGCCTGTGCTGCCGGGCGGCGGTGGACTGCCGATCACCGGACGGAATGTGGGGATCGTGGCCGCCGCGGGCGCACTCCTCCTGACCGCCGGTAGCGCCCTGATCGTGACGGCCCGCCGCCGCCACGGGTAGATCGGGGGTCGTGGGCTGGCCCAATCGGGTTGGGCCAGCCCACGGTTCGGACCATTCACGATCGCACTTACGGATGAATCATGGAACCGGCCCACGACAAACGCCACCTATGGGCGTTGAGTGGGATGTCCACAGACCTGCGGGGGGTGCAGGAAAGAGCCACGGCGCCGCGCCACTCTGTTTGAGCGCGGCGCCGTCGGCATCTCATCGGGCCTGGTCAGAGCCCTATTCGCGTGGTCAAGTCGATCGACGGCGCACCTGCCTCGGGCGGCCGGTAGGGCAGCTCGGCCAGCTCTACCTCCCAGTCACGCATCAATGCCTCAAGCCGGTCGTATGCCTCGTCGACGGCCACGAGCACCTCGGCCGCGATCTCCGCCGCCGCGATGGCCGACTCGGGACTCACCGGCTCGGTCGACACGGTGACCGCCTCGGCCGAGGCGAGCAACGGCACCAGCGCCGCGGCCACCGCGCCCCGGCTCTCCCGCACCCACCCGGCGACCGCCTCCCCGTATGCCTCGGTGGTCGACAGCTTGGCGGTCAGCCCGTCGAGGTGCCCGGACAGGGCAGCCTGGTGGGTCGCGAAGACCTCCGCACCCGCGCCCTCCCACGAGCCGCGCACCGAGATGGCGGTGCGCGTGTCCGCGTACACCTCAAGAAGGCTGTGGAAGGACGGCCGTGCCGGGCGCAGCGAGAGCACCGCCGTCAACGCCGCGCCGGGTAGTGCGCCGACGCGGCGCAGCAGCGGCCAGATCCGATGATCGGCGGGTGCGCCGGCGTGCGCGAGCACGCCGTCTACGCGGTCGAGCAGCCCGGCGGCCGCCGGTGCCACCTGGTCGAGCGCGTCCATCAGGGCACCTCCGGCTGGCGGCGGCGGGCCTCCTCGTCGATGCCGGCGTAGTCGGCGGCGACGACGCGCAGCGTGCCGGCCGCGTCAGCGATGCGCCCGCCGGTAGCCGCGGCCTCCCGCGCCCGGGCGGCCAGCGCGCCGACCCACTGGCTGTGCAGCGCGCGGCCCAGCTCACCGAGGCGACCGGGCGCTCCGGCGGCCACCGAGTCGGGTGGCGGCTCCAGGCCCGCCAGCCGGCCGCTGGCGGCGGTGAGCGACTCGGCGGCGGCGTCGAAACGGCCGGCTAGTTCGCGCAAAGCCTCCACGACCGACCTCCCCTCATGCCTCACCAAGGCGCCGGTAATCGGCGAACATCTCGGCGTGCAGCTTGTCGCGGGCCCAGCGCGCCGCGTCGGCGGCGGCCGTCACGGCGGCGTGAATCGATCGGGACAGCTCGGCGTTGCGGCGGCCGTCAAGGTCGCCGACGACGCGCACGTCGGTGATGTCGCCGCTCGCGGTCACGATGATCTCGACGAGGCCGTCGGGCGAGCGCACGGTCACCTCAAGCGCCCGCGCCGCCTTGTCGAACTCGGCACGCAGGGACTCGATGCGCCGGTAACGCTCGACCGCCTCTTCGATCCAGGCTTCGTCGATCTCCCGCGCCATCATCAGACCGTACCGGTCTCACCACTCTTCGCGCTGCCCCGCACAACCCCGCAGGGAAGGTCAGCCGCGCCACAGGGAGAGCATCATGGCCTCCACCGCGATGCGGGGCTTGACGTTCGCCTCGATGGCGTCGCGGCACGCGAGCACGGCCTCCAGCCGCCGCAGCGTACTCTCGGGTGTCCACTTCTCGGCCGCCGCCGACGCCAACTGCTCGGTGTCGGCGTGCACGACCGCGACCGGCGCGCGCATCTTCAGGGTCAGCACGTCGCGGTAGAAGCCCGCGAGGTCGACCAGCGCCCGGTCGAGCGAGTCACGCTGGGCCCGGGTCGCGCGCGACTTCTGGCGCCGCTCCAGGTCTTTGAGCTGCCCCGCCGCGCCCCGCACGGCGCTCGCGGCACCCCTGCCGGTGCCGCCGGCGCCGAGGGCGGTCTCCAGCGCGGCGCGTTCGGTGGCGTCGGTCTCGGCGACCGCCGCTTCGGCCTCGGCTTCGGCCGCCTCGATGAGAGCGGACGCCGCGTCGAAGCACGCGCCCACGCCGGTCAGGCGCCGCGGCACGGCGAGCACCGCCTCGCGGCGCTTGCGCGCCTCCGGGTCGCGGGCGAGCCGGCGTGCCCGGCCGACGTGCCCTTGCGCGGCCGACGCGACCCACTGGGCCACATCGGGCGAGACGCCGTCGCGACTGGCGAGCACGCTGGCGATGGCGGACGCCGGTGGCTGGCGCAGCGGTATCACGCGGCAGCGCGAACGGATCGTGACGGAGATGTCGTCGGGGTGGGTCGACGGCGTGCACAGGAGGAAGACGGTGCGCGGTGGCGGCTCTTCGATGGCCTTGAGCAGCGCGTTTCCGGCGGCTTCGGTGAGCCGGTCGGCGTCTTCGATCACCAGTACCTGCCAGCGCCCGCCCGACGGCGCGCTGGCGGCCCGCAGCACGAGCGCGCGCATCTCGCCGACGCCGATGGAGAGCCCCTCGGGCACGACGAACCGCACGTCGGCGTGGGTGCCGGTGAGAGTCGTGTGGCAGCCGTGGCAGTCGCCGCAGCCGACCCCGGTGGCGCACTGGAGGGCGGCGGCAAACGCCCGCGCGGCGACCGAGCGCCCGGATCCCGGCGGCCCGGTGAAGATCCACGCGTGCGTCATGCCCTGTCCGGGCGAGCCGTCGATGATGTGAGCGGCGGCGGCTGCCGCGTGGCGCAGCACGTCTACGGCCTCGTCCTGGCCCACCAGATCAGCAAAGACGGGACTCACGGCCGGTCGGCCTCCGCGAACGTGTTGAGCGCGTCGGCCACCTCTTCGGCCGGCGGGGGCGGCGGGGGATCGGGGAGGATGTCGCCGACCCGGTCGTGTACCAGGGCGGCGATCTCGCCGGTCGGCTGGGTCGCGTCGACGACCAGGTAGCGCTTCGGGTCGGCGTCGGCAAGATCGAGGAAGGCGTACCGCACGCGGTCGTGGAAGGACACCGACTCGCTCTCCAGCCGGTCGGCGCCCGCACCCCGGGCCGCCACCCGCTCGAGCCCGGCACGCGGGTCGATGTCGAGCAGTACCACCAGGTCGGGCTTGAGGCCGCCGGTCGCCCAGGAGGACAGCCACGACACCTCTTCGACCGGCAGTGTGCGACCGGCTCCCTGGTATGCCAGGGACGAGTCGACGTACCTGTCGCTGATCACCACCGCGCCTCGCCCGAGAGCGGGCCGGACGACGGTGGCCACGTGGTCGGCGCGGTCTGCGGCGTACAGGAGGGCCTCGGCACGCGGTGCGAGCCCGGCGCCGCTGTGCCGGCCGAGGACCAGGCTGCGGATGCGCTGCCCGACGTCTGTGGCCCCCGGCTCGCGGGTCACCACGACGTCGTGACCGTCGCGGCGCAGCGCATCGGCCAGCGCGGTGACCTGGGTGGACTTGCCGGCGCCCTCGCCGCCCTCGAAGACGACGAAGACACCCCGCGGCACGAACTTCTCGCCCGCCGACAGCGGCCGGCCGCGGATGGAGCCCCAGAGGTCGGGCAGTACCGGTACGCCCGGCTTGTCGTCCATCTGGCGGAACGCGCTGATGCCCGTGAAGATCCCGAACAGGCCGGCGGCGAGCAGCAGCAGCCGGGTCGACGAGATGGAGATGCCCAGGTCGGCGATGGTGAGCTGGCGCGAGCCGCCGAGGCCCACCAGGCTCGACGAGAGCGCGATGGCGAGCATGAGCACGACCCGCACGGCGGTCTGCACGAAAGCGAAGACCCGGCCGCGCACGTCGTCGCCGACCTCGCCGCCGAGCAGTGTCACGCCCGACAGGAACGCCATGCCCGCCCCGGCGCCGACGAGCAGCGCACCGAGAAGGGCCATGGTCAGGTGGATCGACGCGGCCAGTACCAGCACCGAGGCGCCCGCCAGCACGATGCTCATGCCGAACCAGCGCCGGCGGGACAGGTCGCGGACCACCGCTGGGCCGACCGCGATGCCGACGCCCAGCCCGACGAAGAGGGTGCCAAAGAGCAGGTAGAACGCGGCGTCACCGGCGTTGAGCGACTTGGCGAAGAACTGCGCGGTGCCGATGACGATGCCGCCGCCAGCGAACGCGCCGAGGATGCCGAACACCAGCCCGCGCACCAGAGGCGTCTTGCCGACGTACTTCCAGCCCTCGACGAACTGCCGCAACATGCTCTGGTGCTCGGTGCGCGGCCCGACCGCCCGGCCGCTGATCTCCTTGATGCCGACGAAGACCACCAGGGCCATCGCGAGGCGGGAGAGCGCGTTGAAGTACAGCGCCAGGTTGGAGGCTTCGGCCCACTCCGGCGGTGTGGTGCCGCCGGCACGGGTCACCCGGTCGAGGGCGGCGATGCTGAGGCCGGCGAGCACCGGCGTGATGCCGTACGTGGTGATCAGCGTGAGCTGGTTGGCAATCTCGAGCCGGGCCTTCGGGATCAGGTTGGGGACCGCGGCCTCCTTGGCCGGTATCCACATCAACGTGACCGTCTCGATGAGGAACGTCGCGATGGCCGCCCAGCCGATCGTGATCTCCGGGGCCTCCGTGAAGAGCGCCACCGCGGGGATCGACGCGAACAGCACGAACCGCAGCAGGTCGCAGATCACCATCGTGAGGCGCCGGTCGAAGCGGTCGGCCATCACACCGGCCACCGGACCGAGGACGAGGGCGGGCAGGAGCCGGACCGCGATCACCGAGCCGAACGCGAGGCCCTTTGCCGCGCTGCCGCTGACCTGTGCCGACGCGAACGTAGCGGTGGCCAGCAGGCCGAGCCAGTCGCCCAGGGACGCCACGCCGGTGACGACCCACAGCCGCCGGAACGGCCGGATGCGCATTACCGACCGTAGGGCCTTGAAGCCGGACAGGTCGACCTGTGTGGCGGACGCCTTCTTCTTGCGCGCGCCGCCACTCTCCGTACCGGAATCTGTGTCGATGGCCCCGCTCCTTCGCTGCCGGCTCACACTCTAAACGCGGTACCTGACGGGTTGACTCCTGCCACCATTACGCGAAGGTATTTCGCATTAGCGCCTACTCCCAGTAGCGTGCTGGTGTGACATCGGAACGCGCCGCCCTCCGCGACCGCCTCGATCGGGCGACCGCGCACCTCGATCCGCCGTTCGCGGTCATCGACCTGGACGCGTTCGACGCCAACGGGGCGGCCATCGCTCGCCGGGCCACCGGCAAGCCGGTGCGCGTGGCGAGCAAGTCCGTGCGGTGCCGCGCCATGCTCAGCCGGGCGCTCGCCCAGCCGGGCTGGCACGGGGTGATGACATTCACACTGGCAGAGGCCATCTGGCTGGTCCGCACCGGGGTTACCCGGGACGCCCTGGTGGCGTACCCGACAGCCGACCGCAGCGCCGTCGGCGAGCTGGCCAAGGACGACGAGTTGGCCGCGGCGGTCACCCTGATGGTCGACTCGCCCGCCCAGCTCGATCTGATCGACGCGGTGGTCGCCCCCGACCGGCGCGCCGAGATCCGTGTCTGCCTCGAGCTCGACGGTTCCTGGCGGCCGTTCGGCGTGCACGTCGGGGTGCGTCGGTCGCCCGTGCACACCGCCGCCGAGATCGGAGCGCTCGCCGCGCACGTGGCCGGGCGGCGCGGATTCCGGCTGGTGGGCCTGATGGCGTACGACGCGCAGATCGCGGGCCTTGGCGACGCACCGCACCGGCAGGCGGTACGCGGTGCGGCGATCCGCGCGATGCAGCGCCGCTCGTACCTCGACCTGCTGCGGCGGCGCGGCGCGGCCCTGGCAGCCGTACGCCAGCACGCCGACCTGGAGTTCTTCAACAGCGGCGGCACCGGCAGCGTCACCGCCACCGGCGCCGACCCGGCAGTGACCGAGGTGACCGCCGGCTCCGGTCTCTACGGGCCGGCCCTCTTCGACGAGTACCGGGTGTGGCGCCCCACACCGGCGGCGTTCTTCGCACTGTCGGTCGTACGCCGTCCGGCAGCCGGCATCGCGACGCTCGCCGGTGGTGGCTGGGTCGCGTCGGGCCCGCCCGTGCGTGGCCGCCAGCCATTGCCGTGGCTGCCCGAAGGGCTGCACCTGACCGGATCGGAGGGCGCCGGCGAGGTGCAGACCCCGGTGCGCGGTCGGGCAGCCGCCGACCTGAAGGTGGGCGACCGGGTGTGGCTACGCCACGCGAAAGCCGGCGAGGTATGCGAGCACGTCAACGAGCTGCACCTCGTGCGTGATGGCGAGGTCGTCGACACCGTCCCCACGTACCGTGGTGAGGCGCAGGCGTTCCTATGAGGGCGGGGTGTCGACGTGCCTGTGCAGGTACTCCCGGATCAGCGTCTTGGACTCGTGCAGCACCGCCGCGTCGCCGTCCAGGTCGCGCCGGAACGCCAGCTTGATCAGCGCGTCGGCCGCCTCGACGGCGATCTCCAGCGCGAACCGCAGCCGTGGCTCGTCGGTCACCCCGAACTGACCCACCAGCACCTGAGCCAGCCGCTCGGCGATCACGGCGTTGTTGTCACGCTCCTCGTCCAGCAGGTGGACGTCGACCACGTCGCCGAAGTGCAGCGTGCGGAACCCGGGCACCGTGCGGTGCATCGCGATGTACTCGTCGATCGCCGCGTCGACGCCGTCCCACCAGTGGTCGAACGACGCGTCAGCCCAACGGGTGGCGAGCCGCTCAAGGTACGCCTCCATGTTGCGGAGCGTGAGCGCTTGGACGATCGCGCGCTTGTCGGGGAAGAACTGGTAGACGGAGCCGATGGCGACCTCGGCACGCTCAGCGAGCAGCGTGGTGGTCAGACCCTCGTAACCCACCTCATCGACCAGCTCAGCGCATGCGTCGAGCATGCGCTGCACCCGTGCGACGCTGCGCCCCTGAACCGGTACCCGGCGCAGCGGCCCACTGGTGACGGCTGATGTCGACACTCGGCGCCACTCCCTTTCAACGGTGAGAACCTTACTCAAAATAACGAGCGAGGCGTTTACGCAGTGTCGCTGCGCTGATATGAATGTTACTCATATTTGTGAGGAGGGCCACACGCATGACGGAGACGGTCTGGCGGAACTGGGCCGGCAACCAGAGCGCGACTGCCGTCACGGCGTTACGCCCCACGAGCGCCGATGAGGTAGCGGCCGCCGTTCGCGAGGCCGCCGGCAGCGGACGCAGGGTCAAGCCGGTAGGCAGTGGTCACTCTTTCACCGATATCGCGGTGGCTGAAGACATCCGCCTGGACCTGTCTGACCTGCTCATCACACCATCGGTCGACGCCGCCGCCAAGCTGGTCACCGTGCCGGGTGGCATGCCGCTGCGGCAGCTCAACGCCCTGCTCGCCGGGCACGGGCTCGCGATGCCCAACCTCGGCGACATCGACGCGCAGACCGTCGCGGGCGCGATCTCCACCGGCACGCACGGCACCGGCGCCGGGTACGGCTGCCTGTCCACCTTCGTGGCCGGCCTCACCCTGGTCACCGGCACCGGGGAGATCCTGCGCTGCTCCCCCGACGAGCACCCCGATGTCTTCCAGGCCGCCCGGGTCGGCCTCGGCGCGCTCGGCGTGATCACCGAGATCACCCTGCGCTGCGTCGACGCGTTCGTGCTGCACGCCGACGAGCGCCCCATGCCGCTCGTCGACGTGCTCGCCGGGCTCGACGGGTTCGTCGCCGACAACGACCACTTCGAGTTCTTCTGGCTCCCGTACACCGGTCGCACGCTCACCAAGCGCAACAACCGCGTCGAGACCGACGACCGCCCGCTCTCGAAGCTGCGCGCTTGGTGGGACGACGACTTCCTGCAGAACACCGTGCTCGGCGCGCTGTGCCGGGTCGGTCGCGCGGCGCCCGCGCTGGCACCGGCCATCTCGCGCGCCGAGGCCCGCGTGCTGTCACCCCGCGTCTACACGGCCCGGTCCGACGCGGCCTTCGTGAGCCCGCGCCGGGTCCGTTTCACGGAGATGGAGTACGCCGTGCCGCGTGCCGCCCTCCCGGAGGCTTTCGCCGGGCTGCGCCGGGTCGTCGACACGCTCCCGTTCAAGGTGCTGGTGCCGGTGGAGGTACGGTTCACCGCCGCGGACGACATCTGGCTGTCGCACGGCTTCGAGCGCGACTCGGCGTACATCGCGATCCATCAGTTCGACGGCGCGGAGTACGAGCCGTTCTTCCGGGCGTTCGAGCAGGTGGCGCAGGGGCTCGGCGGCCGGCCCCACTGGGGCAAGCTGCACTACCGCGACGCGGAGTCACTCCGGCCGGAGTACCCGAGATTCGACGACTTCCTGGCGGTCCGCGACCGCCTGGACCCGGACCGCCTCTTCCAGAACCCCTACACCAGCCGCGTCCTCGGCCCGTAGAACCCGACTACTCCGCGGACCCCGTGGCCTTGCGGGCGGTCGCCTTCTTCGGGGCCGCCTTCTTGGCCGCGGTGGTCTTCTTCGCCGCCGTCGCCTTCTTGGCCGTGGTCTTCTTGGCCGCCGTCTTCTTCGCCGCGGCCTTCTTGGCCGGGGCCTCACCGTCGGCGGGAGCCGCCTTCTTGGCCGCCGCCTTCTTGCGCGGCTTCGCCGGGCCCCGGGCACGCCGGTCGGCCAGCATCTCCGACGCCTGCTCGATGGTCAGGTCTTCGGGCGTCTGGTCGCGGCGCAGCGACGCGTTGGTCTCGCCGTCCGTGACGTACGGCCCGAAGCGCCCGTTCTTGATCACGAGTGGCTTCTCGGTGAGCGGGTCGGTGCCCATCTCCCGCAGCGGCTCGGCGGCGGCCCGGCGCTGGCGCGTCTTCGGGGCGGCCAGCAGCGCCAGCGCCTCTTCCAGCGTGACGGTGAAGATCTTGTCTTCGGAGTCGAGGGACCGGTAGTCGTCGCCGCGCTTGACGTACGGGCCGTACCGGCCAGCGGCGGCGAGGATCTCCGCGCCACCGTCTGGGTCGACGCCGACGACACGGGGCAGCGTCAGCAGCTTGAGCGCCTCTTCCAGGGTCACCGAATCGGGTGACTGGGACCGGAGCAGTGAGGCGTTCCGGTCGCCGGTCGACACGTACGGGCCGAACCGGCCGGACTTGAGCACGACAGGCTCACCGGTTTCGGGGTGTTCACCCAGCTTGCGCTCGCCGCCACCGCCGAGGAACAGCTCGTTGACCTTGTCTGGGGTCAGCTCGTCGGGCGCCAGCCCTTCGGGGATGGAGACCCGGTCGTCGCCGTTTTCGCCCGAGTCCGAGGCGTCGGGCAGGGCGCGCTGCAGATACGGCCCGTACCGCCCGACGCGCACGACCACGTCGCGCCCCTCGTCGTCGCGGAAGAGCGGGATCGAGTTGACGCTGCGCGCGTCGATGTCGCCGAGGTTCTCGGTGACCATCTTCTTCAGGCCGCCCGAGCGGGCGATCGACTGGTCGTCGCCGGTGGGCGCGCCGAAGTAGAACGACGTCAGGAAGTCGATGGCGGCGCCCTCGCCAGCGGCGATCTCGTCGAGCTCGTTTTCCATCGCCGCGGTGAAGTTGTAGTCGACGAGGCGCGGGTAGTGCCGCTCCAGCAGCCCCACGACCGCGAACGCCAGGAAGCTCGGCACCAGCGCCTGACCACGCTTGGAGACGTAGCCACGCTCCTGGATGGTGGCCATGATCGACGCATAGGTCGACGGCCGCCCGATGCCCAGCTCTTCCATCTGCTTGACCAGCGACGCTTCGGTGTAGCGGGCCGGCGGCTGGGTGGTGTGCCCGACGGCGGCCAGCTCTTCGGCGGTCAGCGGCTGGTCCTTGACCAGGGTGGGCAGGCGCCGCTCCTGGTCCTCGGCCTCGGCGTTCTCGTCGTCGGAAGACTCGACGTAGGCACGCAGGAAGCCGGGGTCGGTGATGGTCTTGCCGGTGGCGCCGAAGTCGGCCTCTTCACCAGCGGTGGAGACGGCCCGGATGCGCACCGACACCGATGAGCCGACCGCGTCGGTCATCTGGGAGGCGATCGTGCGCCGCCAGATCAGCTCGTAGAGCTTGAACTGCTCGGCGGGGAGCTCGTTGGCGACCTCGCCCGGGGTGCGGAAGTTGTCGCCGGCGGGCCGGATCGCCTCGTGCGCCTCCTGCGCGTTCTTGGCCTTTCCTGTGTACCGGCGGGGCTGCGGCGGGACGCTGCTCTCGCCGTACAGCTCGGCGATCTGGCGGCGCGCAGCGGCCAGCGCGGTTTCCGACAGGTTCACCGAGTCGGTACGCATATAGGTGATATAGCCGTTTTCGTACAGCTTCTGCGCGATGCGCATCGTGTCCTTCGACGGCAACCGCAGCTTGCGGGCGGCCTCCTGCTGAAGGGTCGACGTGATGAACGGCGCATACGGCTTGCGGCGGTAGGGCTTCTCCTCGACGCGGGTCACAGTGAACGGCCGCCCGTCGAGGCGGGCGGCCAGGCCACGGGCGCCGTCGGCGTCCAGGTGGACGACCGCAGCCCCCGGCTTCACCTGCCCCGTGGTGGGCTCGAAGTCCTTGCCTGTGGCGATGCGGTCACCGTCGAGCGCGATCAGCGTCGCCCCGAACGTGCGCGCCCCCTCGACCTTGCCCTGAACGGCCAGCGTGGCGGCGATGTCCCAGTACTCCGCGGAGCGGAACGCCATCCGCTGGCGCTCGCGCTCCACCACGATGCGGGTGGCCACCGACTGCACCCGGCCGGCGGACAGGCCGGAGCGCACCTTCTTCCACAGGACCGGCGAGACCTCGTACCCGTACAGGCGGTCGAGGATGCGGCGGGCCTCCTGCGCGTCGACCAGGTCGCGGTCGATCTCGCGCGGGTT
The DNA here is from genome assembly GCF_027923225.1 of Phytohabitans aurantiacus. Classification (GTDB taxonomy): domain Bacteria; phylum Actinomycetota; class Actinomycetes; order Mycobacteriales; family Micromonosporaceae; genus Phytohabitans; species Phytohabitans aurantiacus. The sequence continues at coordinate 15,227 of NZ_BSDI01000016.1, read as the reverse complement.
GGCGATGGCGGCCTGGATGGCCGGGCGGGTGATCTCGTGGAAGACCATCCGGCGCACCGGCACCTTGGGCTTCAAGATCTCCATCAGGTGCCAGGCGATGGCCTCGCCCTCGCGGTCCTCATCTGTGGCGAGGAAGATCTCGTCGACGTCCTTGACCAGTGATTTCAGCCTGGTGATCTGCTTACGCCGGTCAGGCGAGACCACGTAGAGCGCGGCAAACCCGTTGTCGACGTCGACACCGAGCCGCGCCCACGGCCGGTCCTTGTAGCCGGCAGGCACCTCGTCCGCGTTCTTCGGAAGATCGCGGACGTGCCCGATGCTGGCTTCCACGACGTATCCCGGACCGAGATAGCCCGAGATCGTCTTGGCCTTCGCCGGTGACTCGACGATGACCAGACGGCTGCTGGCGTTGCTCGGCACTTCTCTCCTGACCTTGACGAATAGTCTCCGCCCTCCGGTATCAGAACCGTGGGCCAGATGTCCAACGTAACTCGCCGTCCGCCCGACGGGTTGCGCGGACCAGACGGCGACACGGTACACCGAACTGCAATAGTGACGTCGAACACCGCACCGGGCAAACAGCCGCACTTCAGTGGCGTGCCTCAATCTGTCGTAGATCAGACAGGCCATTCGGCCTGCGGCGCTGGCGCCGGCCGGTCCCCCACGAGCTCCGCGAGGCGCGCCAGCCGCCGCCGGCCGGTTATGCGGTACGCCGGACCGCCCGCCCGCGGTCCCAACAGCGCGGCGGCCAGCCCCACCCCGGCGAGCGCGGCGCCCACCGCGTCCCAGCACGCCTCGTCGGCCTCGCCGAGCCGCAGCACGTACCCGGACGCGTCCGGACGCCCGGCGCCGACCACCCACATCCGCAGCCGTGGACCGCTCAGGAAGAACCCGGCCGGTGGGCGCTTGGCCCCCGTTCGCAGCCAGGCCGTGGCCAGCGGCGCCAGCGCCGACGTGTAGGCCGTACGCACCGCGAGGTGCCCCTCGGCCGTCGCGGCCTCCCAGGTGGCCGCCAGGCCGCGCAACGCCAGCTCCGCGGCCAGCACGTGTACTCGCCAGGCCCCGTCCACCACGACCGAGACGCGGGCGGTGCCGCCCATCCGGACCACCTCACCCGTACCGGCGAGAAGTCCCGCCAGATCGGCCGGGGTGGGGTCGTGGGCTTCCACCCCGAAGAGCGAGAGCTGCCGGGAGCCGTCGGACGCGCCGGGGCTCAGCGACACTCCGGGACCTCGTCGAAGGCCTTCTTCAGCTCGGGCGAGTCCAGCGAGCTGGTGTCGAGGGCGCTGCGGTTGTACTCGGTGTTCAAGGTGTTCATGACCGTCTCGACCCCGTCGTAGAACGGGTCGGCGTTGCCCGAGTCGAGCTGCTCGATGCCCTGCTTCGCCTTGCCGTACGCATCCCGCACCGCCGTCAGCGAGTCGACGAACCCGCCGGCAACCCGGTCACCGTCGTCGACGTCGGGGACGCCCGCCTGCTTGACCTGGCTGCGGGCCTTCTCGCTGGCCGCCTCGGCCCCGCCGAGCAGGCGTACCAGGTTCTCCTTGGCCTGCGCGGGGGTGGTCTTGGCGGTCATCTGCTGCTGCGTACTGCTGGTCAGATTGCTGATCTCGGCCCGCCACGGCCCGAGCGCCTGGCACACCGAGGCTGCCCACACCTGAGGCGTCGGCCCGCCCGCACAAGCCCCCAGCAGGAGCGCGAGCGCCATCGTGGCGGCCGCGAAAACGGCACGGGGCGTACGCATGCGTTGCAGCGTAGCGGTTTTGCAAGGTCACCTCGTCATCCGTTTTTGAACGGTAAGGGCCCCCTCCGCCAGCGGAGGGGGCCCTTACCTTGGCACGTGATCAGGCGTTCACGGTCTCCGGCTCGTGGTCCGGGGAACCACTACCGGCTTTTCCCGAGTCAGCACCCGGGCCGTCGCCCATGGCGATCGGCTTGCGCTTGCTGAACATCACGGCCGCCACCACGATCGCGGTCGCCACCAGGGCGATCGCGATGCGCAGCGGGTCGTTCTCGTCGTTGCCGACGGTCCAGGCCACGACAGCCGGGGCGATCAGCAGCGAGACCAGGTTCATCACCTTGATCAGCGGGTTGATGGCCGGGCCAGCGGTGTCCTTGAACGGGTCACCGACGGTGTCGCCGATGACCGTCGCGGCGTGCGCGTCGGAGCCCTTGCCGCCGTGCGCACCGTCTTCGACCAGCTTCTTGGCGTTGTCCCAGGCACCGCCCGAGTTGGCCAGGAAGACCGCCATGAGCACGCCGGTGCCGATCGCGCCGGCCAGGTACGAGGCCAGGGCGCCGGCACCGAGGCCGAAGCCCACCGCGATCGGGGCCAGGATGGCGAGCAGGCCGGGGGTCATCAGCTCGCGCTGCGCGTCCCGGGTGCAGATGTCGACCACGCGGCCGTACTCGGGGCGCTCGGTGCGGTCCATGATCCCGGGGTGCTCCCGGAACTGCCGGCGGACCTCCATGACGACCGCGCCCGCGGAACGGGAGACCGCGTTGATGGCGAGGCCGGAGAAGAGGAACACCACCGCGGCGCCGATGATCAGGCCAACCAGGTTCTTCGGGTTCGCGACGTTGAGCGCGTCCTGCAGGTAGTCGACCGGGTCAGCCACGCCGGCGTCCGACAGCGCGGTGCGGATCGTGTCGGTGTACGAGCCGAACAGCGCGGTCGCCGCCAGGACGGCGGTGGCGATCGCGATGCCCTTGGTGATGGCCTTGGTGGTGTTGCCGACCGCGTCGAGCTCAGTGAGCGTGCGGGCGCCCTGCTCGTCGATGTCGCCAGACATCTCGGCGATGCCCTGGGCGTTGTCGGAGATCGGGCCGAACGTGTCCATGGCCACGATCACACCGACCGTGGTCAGCAGGCCGGTGCCGGCGAGGGCCACCGCGAAGAGCGACAGCGTGATGGAGCCGCCACCGAGCAGGAACGCGCCGAAGACGCCCGCCGCGATGAGCAGCGCCGAGTAGACCGCCGACTCCAGGCCGACGCTGATGCCGGCGAGGATGACGGTGGCCGGGCCGGTCTCGGAGGTCTTGCCGATGTCGCGCACCGGACGCCGGGTGGTCTCCGTGAAGTACCCGGTCAGCGCCTGGATGGCGGCGGCGAGCACGATGCCGATGACGACCGCGCCGATGGCGATCACCCGGGGGTTGCCGTCGAGGTCCGCGACGCCGTTGCCGAACTCCGAGAAGTCGCTCGGCAGGTAGGTCCAGGCGGCGATGGCCACGAGGATCGCCGCGATGCCGGCGGAGGCGTAGAAGGCCCGGTTGATCGCCACGAGACCGTTGCGGTCGGAGGCGCGCAGCCGGGTGATGAAGACGCCGACGATGGCGATGAGGACACCGATACCCGAAACGATCAGCGGGAAGACCAGGCCGTCCTCACCGAATGCCGCACGGCCGAGGATGAGCGCGGCCACCAGGGTGACGGCGTACGACTCGAAGAGGTCGGCGGCCATACCGGCGCAGTCACCGACGTTGTCGCCCACGTTGTCGGCGATCGTGGCGGCGTTGCGCGGGTCGTCCTCGGGGATGCCCTGCTCGACCTTGCCGACCAGGTCGGCGCCCACGTCCGCGGCCTTGGTGAAGATGCCGCCGCCGACCCGCATGAACATCGCGAGCAGCGCGGCGCCGAAGCCGAAGCCCTCCAGCACCGTCGGCGCGTCGCCCTTGTACATGAGGACGACGAGCGCGGCACCGAAGAGGCCGAGGCCGACGGTCAGGAAGCCGACCACGCCGCCGGTGCGGAACGCGATCTGCATAGCGGCCTCGCGGCCGCCCTCGCTGGCCCGGGCCGCCGCCGCGACGCGCAGGTTGGCGCGGGTCGCGAGCGCCATGCCGGCACCGCCGATGAACGCGCTGAACAGCGCACCCACGACGAAGAACGCCGACCGGCCGACCTTGACGAGCGTCTCGTTGCCGTCGGTGTCGTGCACCGGCAGCAGGAAGAGCAGCACCACGGCCAGCACGACGAAGATGCCGAGGGTTTTGAACTGGCGGAACAGGTACGCCGACGCGCCTTCCTGCACGGCGCCGGCGATCTCCTGCATGTTGTCGGTACCCTTACCGGCCGCCAGCACCGCTTTGACCAGCGCGGCGGCGAAACCGAGCGCCACCAGCGCGATCACAGCCGCGACGATGACGAACGTAAGGTTGGTGTCGGTAAGGGACAGACCGCCGCCCTCGGCGGCCAAGGTCCGGGACATCTATGTCCTCCTGTGCCGTTACGATCAGCGCCCGCCGGCGGACGAACCAGCGAAGCGACACCTGGGCGCCCGCGCGCCAGGGCTAATGAGCAGGTAACCCGGGTACTCTAACGGCACGTCGTGTTCATGGTCACACCGCCTACCGGGTGTGTGACTGTGACGAGCGCCGTTGTGTTAGCCCGTTACCTGTCGACGGGCCACACCATCCGCACCACGGTGCCGATTCCCTCGTCTACGGGACGCACCTGCAGATCATCGACGAACCCCGCGAGCAGGGCAAATCCGACACCCACCGCGAGCTGGTCGCCGGGAAGCCATTCATTGGTCAACTCGTCTGGCGGCAGCGCCGCGATGCCGAGCCCGGCCTCGATCGGCGCCCGGTCGATGACGCGGACCGTGTACTGCTCCTCGTCGCTCATCTCGACCGTCACGAGGTCGGAGAGGCCGTACTGCCGGTGCAGGGCGACCGCCCGCGTGCACGCCTCGCCGATCGCCAGGCGCACCTCGTCGAGCAGTTCTTCGGCGACCCCGGCACGGCGCGCGACCGCGACACCGACCAGCCGGGCGGTGCGCACGTGCACGGGCGCTGGTGTGAACGCGAGCCGTACGGTCGACATCACGCCTGCGGACCGGTCGCTTCCGTCGCCGCCTTCACCGAGGGGTATAGAGGAAACACCTGGTCGAGTGCGGTGATCCGGAAGATCTTCAGCAACGGTTCCTTGTCGCAGGCCAGCGCGAAAGTGCGGCCAGTGTTGCGCAGCTTCTTGTGCGCCCCGACCAGCACGCCGAGCCCGGTGGAGTCGAGGAAATCAACGCGGTTGAGGTCGACGATCACATGAGGCGCCCCGCCATCGATCAACTCGACGAGCCGCTCGCGCAACCGCGGTGCGGTATAAACGTCGACCTCGCCGCCGACCTCGAGCACCGTATGCTCGGCGATGGTGCGGGTCGCCAGCGACAGCTCCATCGGTACTCCTCCTGGCGGACAGCTTCTGGGGGGAATCTAACCATTGACCGGTGCGTGATGCTGCGCCATGGGTCGGTCGTTTGGGATTTCCGCACACCAGTGCGAGAGTGCTGGGGTGACACTTGTCGCCGAGCCGGCCGAATTGCTGCGTCGGTTGCGCTCCGACGCCGTCACACACGTCGAGCGTGTTCCGGCCAGCGCCGGCGAGTCCACACCGTGGCCCGACTGGGTGCCGGCTCCGCTGCGGGAGGCGTTCGCCGCGCGCGGGGTCACCGCACCCTGGCGCCACCAGGCCGAGGCGGCCTCGCTGGCGTACTCGGGCAAGCACGTCGTCGTCGCGACCGGCACGGCGTCCGGCAAGTCCATGGCGTACCAGCTGCCCGCGCTGGCGACCCTGCTGGCCGACCCGCGCGCCACCGCGCTTTATCTCGCGCCGACCAAAGCACTCGCCGCGGACCAGTTGCGCGCCGTCGCCGCGCTCGACGTCGACGGTGTACGCCCAGCGTGCTACGACGGCGACACGCCGCGCGAGGAGCGGGAGTGGGTACGCCAGCACTCCCGTTTCGTCCTCACCAACCCCGACATGCTGCACCACGGCATCCTTCCGGGGCATGCGGCGTGGTCCACGTTCCTGCGGCGGCTCGCGTTCGTGGTGATCGACGAGTGCCACACCTACCGGGGCGTCTTCGGCTCCCACGTGTCCCACGTACTGCGCCGCTTGCGCCGGGCCGCCGCCCGGTACGGTCGCGCCCCGGTCTTCGTCCTGGCCTCCGCCACCTCGGGCGACCCGGCGTCCTCGGCCGAGCGGCTCACCGGCCTGCCCGTCACCGCGGTCACCGACGACGCGTCTCCGCGCAGCGGGGTCACATTCGCGCTGTGGGAGCCACCGCTGCTCTCCTCCTCTTCTTCTGGGGAGGACGCGGCTCCCGTCCGGCGCTCGGCGCTCAGGGAAAGCGCCGACCTGCTCACCGAGGCGGTCGTCAACGGGATACGCACGCTGGCGTTCGTGCGGTCCCGGCGCGGCGCCGAGGTCGTGGCCACCACCGCCCGCCGCTCCCTCGACGAGGCAGTGCCCGGGCTCGGCTCCCGAGTCGCCGCCTACCGAGCTGGCTACCTGCGCGAAGAGCGCCGCTCGCTGGAAAACGCGCTGCTGTCCGGAGAGCTGCTCGGCCTAGCCTCGACAAACGCGCTGGAGCTGGGCGTCGACCTGGTAGGGCTAGACGCGGTGGTGATCTGCGGGTACCCCGGCACCCGCGCGTCGCTGTGGCAGCAGGCCGGACGCGCCGGCCGGTCGGGGCGTGAGGCGCTGGCCGTACTGGTCGCGCGCGACGACCCGCTCGACACCTATCTCATCCACCACCCCGAGGCGCTCTTCGGCCGGCCCGTCGAGGCGACCGTGCTCGACCCCGGCAACCCGTACGTGCTGGCGCCCCAACTGTGCAGCGCCGCATACGAGGCCCCGCTTACCCGAGCCGACCTAGCCCTCTTCGGCCCGTCCGCGCCTGACGTGGTGGCCAACCTGGTGGCCTCCGGCACCCTGCGGCAACGCCCCAGCGGCTGGTACTGGACCCACAAGCAGCGCCCCGAAGTCGACCTACGCGGCACCGGCGGCAACCCCATCTGCGTCGTCGAGTCGGCGACCGGCCGCCTACTCGGCACCGTCGACCCCGGCTCGTCGCACTTCATGGTCCACCCCGGCGCCGTGTACCTGCACCAGGGCGTGTCCTATGTGGTCGACGATCTCGACCTCGACGATGCGGTAGCGCTGGTGCATCAGGAAGAACCAGACTGGTCGACGCACGCCCGCGACGTAACCTCGCTGTCCGTCGTATCGGTCCGCTCCTACGTCGACGCCGGACCCGTCGGCCTGTTCTTCGGCGATGTCGACGTGACCAGCCAAGTAGTGTCGTACCAGCGCCGCAAACTCGGCACCGGCGAGGTCATCGACACCCGCCCGCTCGACCTGCCAACCCGTGAGCTGCGCACGACGGCGGTATGGTTCACCCTGTCACCGGCTTCTCTCGACAGGGCCGGCATCGAAGATGTACCAGGCAGCCTCCACGCGGCCGAACACGCCGCGATCGGCCTGCTTCCCTTGGTCGCCACCTGCGACAGATGGGACATCGGCGGGCTCTCCACCGCCTCACACGCCGACACCGAGGCACCCACCGTCTTCGTCTACGACGGTCACCCGGGCGGCGCCGGTTTCGCCGAGCGGGCGTACGGGATCGCCGCGTCGTGGCTCAGCGCCACCCGCGACGCGATCGCCGGATGCGCCTGCGAGACCGGCTGCCCGTCGTGCGTCCAGTCCCCCAAGTGCGGCAACGGCAACAACCCCTTGGACAAGGCCGGCGCCGTAAACGTCCTGAACGTAGTCCTAGCGTCCCTCCCCCCACCGTCTCCCCCCACGCCGCCCACTCCCCCCACGCCGCCCACTCCCCCCACGCCGCCCACTCCCCCCACGCCGCCCACTCCCCCCACGCCGCCCACTCCCCCCACGCCCTCCGCGCCGCCCGCGCCCCCTTCCGCCGATCAAGGGCGAATGCACGCGGTTTGATCTCTTTCCGCGCGCATTCGCCCTTGATCGATGCACATCTCCTTGATCGGCGTGGCCGGATCGCGCGGCCTCGCCGTGGTGCGTGCGGCCAGGCCGCAGTGCGCGCGGCCAGGCCGCGGCTCGCGCAGCAAGGCCGCGGTTCGTAGAGCTGGCGCGGGCCCGGCTTTGCCGAGGCCGGTGCGGGCCGCGCGCTACCGCGCGCTCGTCCGCACCGGGCCCGCTCGGGCGTCCTGCCGGGCGGTGCGGGTTATCCCCGGCAGCGGCGTGACCTTTACCTCCGCCGTGACGATCAGGTCGAGCCCGTCGACGACGCAGCGGGTCAACCGGCCACCGTTGCGGCGGACCAGATCGGCGGCACGGCCGCACGCGGCCTCCTCGCCCTCGAAAACCTGTGCGGCACCGGCGAGCGCGCCCAGATCAGCGGCGGTGCGGGCCTGGTGCTTGGCTACCCGTGCGGCCCCGACAGCCGCGCCACCAAGGCCAGCGATGACGAACACGAGTCCAATGGTCAGTACCCACACCGTGGCGGCACCAAGATCCCGTCTGTCTCGCGCCGTCGTCCTTGCCGCAGGCGGGCACGCCGGGCCAGTTGTCGCCGGGCCGGTTGTCGCCGGGCCGGTCGTCGCCGGGCCGGCCGTCTGGCCGGTCGTCGCCGGGCCGGGAGGATTGAGGTGGCTCATGGGCCGGCTTCCAGAGGACCGGGTTCCAGTACGGCCGTCGCCGTGGCGGTGATGGTCGTGCTGGGCAGGTGAGCACCCAGCGCCCGCACCGAGGCACGCACGGTGGCGACGACCAGGTCTCCGTCCACAAAGATCGTGACCGTCGCGTCCGGTGGTCCGGTACGTTCGCCGGCCACCACGCCGGACTCGCCCCGGGCGGTGGCGAGCGCGGCCTCACGTGCCGCGTCGACGCACTGCGCCTTTGTGGTCACCGCGCCCACAGCGGTGAGCCCGACGAACAGCAGCAGCATCAGCGCCGGCAGCCCGGCCGCCAGCTCAGCGGTGAAGGAGCCACGCTCGTGGCGGCCGCCCCGGCAGCGGCAACCGTGCCGACCGCCGGTGCGGTGGCGGCCGCCGTGAACGGGGCACCTGCCGTTGGGGCGGCCGGACCGCCGGCGCCGGCTCACTTCAGCGCCCGATCGACCATGGTGGTCAGAGCGTTCTGGACAGGCTCACTCGTCAGCACCTTGAGCAGAATCCCGGCAAAGCCGACGGCGGCGAGCATTCCCACGGCGTACTCCGCCGTTGTCATCCCGTCGTCTCCTCGTAGCCGGACCAACAGTCTGCGCACGACGGCTTCCCCTTTGTCTCGAGTGGTTTTCACAGCACGTCACCGAGCACGGCGACGATCACCGGCACCAGACCGGCGAGAATGAAGGCGGGCAGGAAGCACAGCCCCAGCGGCAGCACGATCAGTACGCCGGCGCGGCGTGCCGCTTCCTCGGTTGCGACCGCGCGGTCGGCCCGCAGGTCGTCGGCCAACCTGGTCAGCGCACCGGCGAGGGCCGCGCCGCTGGCGGCCGCGCGCACTGCGGCACCCACCAGGCGGTCGGCACCGGCCACAGTGGATAGGTGTGCCCACGCCTCAGCCGGCTCAGCGCCCAGCCGCAGCGACCGGGACACCATCGCGAGGCGTTCGCCAAGTGGGCCTCCGATCGCCTCGGACACCGCCGCGACCGCCCGGTCTACCGGTGCGCCAGCGCGGAGCCCTGCGGCCATCAGGTCTGCGGCCAGCGGCAGATCGGCCACTTCCCGGAGCCGGCGGATACGTACAGCGGCCGGTTCGAGCCGGTGCAGGAGCCGTACCAGCACCGCTACGGTCACGCACCCGGCAGCCACACCGACCCAGCCACCGATAAAGATCGTGACCACGATCCCGCCAAGGACGGCTCCGGCCCAGACCTTGCGATCGGGCTTGGCCGATGCCGCGCGACCCGACCCATTTCCCGCCTCGGTGCGGTCGAGGACCATCACCGGCTGCCGCGCAGGGCGAGGCCGGCCATCCGCTCGGCCCAGGTCAGGCTCGCTGCCTGTCACCGTCTGCCGCGCCGAGCGAGGCCGGCCATCCGCTCGGCCCAGGTCAGGCTTTCGATGTGTCACCGGCTGCCACGCCGAGCGAGGCTGGCGATTCGGTTGGCCCAGGTCGGGCGCCCGACCTGTCACGGGGTGCCGCGCAGGGCGAGTGGGCTGGCGAGGCGGTCGGCCCAGGTCAGGCCCCCGACTTGGAGGACGATCGCGCCTGCCGCGCACGCGGCGCCGACCGGCGTGTGCAGCAGGATCGCGAGCGGATCGACACCGATCCCGTAGCCCAGGGCGATGCCGCCGATGGGCAGACCGGCAAGCAGCCACGCGGTGGCGCGAGCGCCCGCGGCCTGGGCAGCGGCTGACGATTGGGCCCGACCGGCGGCGCGCACGTCGGCTTCGATGCGCTCGACCAGGTCGGCAAGTGGAGCGCCGGTCTGTTCGGCGAGGGTCCAGGCGGCTCCTGCCAACTCGGCAACGCGTGGATCGTCGAGAGCCGCCGGAGCGGTGGCGGCAGGAGGCAGGCCGGCCCGTAGATCAGCTGCGAGCCCGCACAGGGCGTCGACCGCGTGTGCTCGCTGGCGGACGGCGGTCTGAGCGGTGCGGCGACGATCGAGTTCCCGCGCCGCCAGGGCCCCGTATGCGCCGAGAGCCAGCGCGGCGACCGGACCGGCCAGTACTACGGTGCCGGCCGCGCCGACGACGATGTATCCCGCGAGGGCTCGGCCACTGGGCAACGTCGGCGACCACTTGAGGCCGTCACGGCGCACGCCGACAAGCCGTGTCCACCGGGCCGGCTGCGGCAGACTGACCACTACGGCTGCCAGCGCCAGGCACCCGGTCACCACCCACCATCGCGGCGTCATCCCGCGCCTCCGCCCGAGAGCACGGGCGGTACAGCCACCGATCGAAGGGCGAAGAGGCGGGCCAGTGCCGGGGCGGCTGGAGCGAGACCATATCCGCGGCGCCATGCCGGCACGACGGTGACCAGACGGTCGGCACCGGTCGGTGTGAGCAGGCAGACCTCGTCCAGTACTCGGCCGCGGGCGGTGCGGCGGACGTGCAGGATCACCTGCAGCGCCGCCAGCACTTGCGCGTGCAGAGCCGCCCGGGGCAGGCCGCCGAGCAGTCCGAGCGCCTCCAAGCGGGCGGGGGACGTCACCCGGTGAGTTGGCGTGCAGAGTGCCGGCACCGCCCTCGTGGCCGGTATTGAGGGCACCCAGCAGGTCGACCACCTCGGCTCCACGACACTCGCCGACCACCAGCCGATCGGGGCGCATCCGGAGTGCTTGCCGGACGAGGTCGCTCAGGCCAATCGAGCCAGCGCCCTCCACATTGGATGTGCGCGCTTGCAGGGCGACCACGTGCGGGTGGACAGGGCGCAGCTCGGAGGCGTCTTCGACCACCACGACGCGCTCGGTGATCGGTACCAGGCCGAGCAGGGTGTTGAGCAGCGTCGTCTTTCCCGAGCCGGTGCCGCCTGTCACCAGGTATGCCAGACGGGCTGCCACGATGCCTGCCAGCAACGGCGCGACCGCCCGCGGCACGGTGCCCTGGTCGACCAGCTCGTCGAGGCGGAACGGGCGCTGCCGGAACGTGCGCAGCGACAGGTAGGGACCGGTGGTCGCGACCGGAGGAAGCACCGCGTGCAGGCGGGTGCCGTCGGGCAGCCGCGCGTCGACGTACGGGCATGCGTCGTCGAGCCGCCGGCCGCAGCCCGCCGCGAGCCGCTGCGCCAGCCTGCGCACCTCGTCGGTGCCACCGATCACCGAGGACACCCGTTCCAGCCCGGCGCCCCGGTCGATCCATACGTCACGGCCGTTGACCAACACGTCGGTGACCTGAGGATCGGCGAGGAACGGCGCGAGTGGGCCCGCTCCGACGAGATCACTGTGGACTCGGGTGGCGAGCCGCAGTACAGCTGAGTCGCCAAGCACCGCGCCACCCGGCTCCTCGCGCACGGCCGAGACGACCGCGGCGCGCGTCGCGTCGACGCCCTCAACAGCGAACCGGCGGCGCACCCGGCCCGCGAGATCACCCTGGCTCGTCATGCGCTGGCCTCGCGCGCCGGACCCATAAGGTCGGCCACGATCCGCCGGCAAAGGCTCGCGAGTGGCCCTCGCCCGCTCGACGCCGGCGCCTCACCACGCTCCAACGCGCGAACGATCGCCGGCTCAGGCCGCAGGATGCCGGCCAACGGCACATGGAGCTGCTCCACCAGGTCTTTCGCCTTGAGCCGGCCCGGTGACGGCCCGCGCACGATCAAAGAAAGGTCGACGCAGTGCATCTGGACGGCAGCCACCACCCGGGCGGCGGCGAAGGCGGCGCGCAGCTCGGCCGGTACGACAAGGAAGGTGCGGACGGCGGCCTGCAGCGCCATTACTGCCGCGTCGTCGAGTTGCCGGGGCAGGTCGACCACGACCAGATCGCACGCGCGGCGACCAGCATCGAGGATCGCGGCCATGGCTTCGCCCGGCAGGGCAAGCAGTTCGCCGCGATCCCACGACAGCACGATGAGCCCGCCTCGGTTGGGAAGCGATCCGATGAGCGCCGCGGCATCGATGCGGCCGTCGGACTGGCTCAAGGCCGGCCACCGAAGCCCGTCGATCTCCTCCCAGCCGAGGACGAGATCGAGGCCGCCACCCATCCGATCGGCGTCGACAAGCAGCGTGCGCAGCCCCGCCTTCTTCGCCGTCACCGCCAACCCACCAGCGAAAACGCTTGCTCCGGCACCACCCCGACCACCCACCACCGCGACAACTGCACCCCGCGGCATGGCGTCCAGCGTGCTGGCCGGCTGAGAGAAGCGGTCGACCAGCCACGGCTCGGCGGACGGCAGTACAGCGACATGCTCGACACCGAGCGCCTCGCTCAGGTCCCACGCGGCGCCCGCGTGGTGCGGCGCGGAAACAATGACGACGCGCGGGCGGCGCGGTAAGCGCGCCTGCACGCACGCCTTGGCCTGATCAACCCCGATCAGGACGAAGGGCGCCGCCGAATACCTCGGGCGCGCGTTTGCCGGATCGGGCGCCAGGTCGACCTCGCTCCCGCCTGCGGCGGCCAACCGGAGCAGGTCGTCGAGCAGATCGTCGTCGCTGGTCACCACCAGCGGACGGCGCGGGACGAAGGTCGCTGGCATCGTGCCTCCCACGGCGGGTGTCGGGTACGGCACACACCGTGGCGCAAAAGACGATCCGCACTGATGCCAAAACCAACCGCCTGTGGACGACCGAGCCAGCTGTGGAAAACAGCCACACTGCTTGTGGATCTGCTATGTCAACCGGCACAAAGCCGGGCGCACCACCGGGCGCAGCACGAAGATCCACTTCGACCGGACGATGAGGAGAGACGCTGCTCAGAAGGGGACGACCCCCGCCGGGGGGAGGCGGGGGCCGTCTGGGGTCCGGCTCCGGGGGGGTCGAGCCGAACCCACTCAGCGGTCACGGGGGGTGCAACCGCCGAGAGCAGCCGAGGGTTCACGTCGTGTAGGGACATGAAACCGCGTCGTAAACACAAGCATGCCTGAGCACCCGGGCGCGCGTCGAGTGGCGTTTGCCGCAACTCTTGCGACACGCCGATCAAATATGGTGATCCAGGTCGCCGTCAGGCTGATCAGCGGCTCAGAACCGCAGGTAAGCGGGGCGTGCGACTCGCCAGGCGAGCGCGGACCAACTTTAGCCCCTCCGACTAGACTGGCGGCTCGTGGGCCGAAGTGCCGCCTTTTTTGACCTAGATAAGACCGTCATCGCAAAGTCTAGTGCGCTGGCGTTCGGCCGGCCGTTCTATCGGGACGGCCTTATCACCCGGCGAGACGTCGTCAAGTCCGCGTACGCCCAGTTGATGTTCCGGCTGGGCGGCACGGACGAGCAGACGATGGCACGCACCCGCGATTATCTCGCGCAGCTCTGCAAGGGCTGGCGGGTCGACCAGGTGCGTCAGATCGTCGCGGAGACGCTGCATGAGCTGATCAATCCGTACGTGTACGCCGAGGCGGCCGCCTTGATCGAAGAGCACCAGGCAGCGGGGCGGGATGTGGTGCTGGTCTCCGCGTCAGGTGAGGAGATGGTGCGGCCGATCGGCGAGCTGCTCGGCATCACCGACGTGATCGCCACGCGCATGACCATCGAAGACGGGCGGTACAGCGGCGAGGTCGAGTTCTACGCCGCCGGGTCGAGCAAGGTGGAAGCGGTCCGCGAGATGGCCAAGGAGCGCGGTTACGATCTTGAGGAGTCGTACGCGTACTCCGACTCGTTCAGTGACGTCCCGCTGCTGGAGTCGGTTGGTCACCCGACCGCCGTCAATCCGGGCCGCGCGCTGCGCCGGCTGGCCACGGAGAACGCCTGGCCAGTACTGGAATTTCGGCATCCCATCCCATTGGGCAAGCGATTGCGGGAACGACCGGCGGTGCCGGTAGCGGCGGCCGCGATCGGCGTCGGCGTGGGTGTGGCGATCGGGATTGCCTGGTACGGCAGGCGACGTGGGCGTGGCCGCAGCGCGTAGACGTACCAGTAATCACCGACAGTCACACAATCCCGAAGAGGGCTAGCGATCTAGGCCGGTGCGGCGTAGAACAGAGGTGCGGACCCCGCCAGACGGGCTCCGTGCACGGCCACCGGGCACCCACGCGCGACCAGCCGCGGCAGGCGCGTTGCGGCGGCACCCTAGAGGACCGCTGACAACGACATGGAGGTGCACGCTTGGTAACCCGGATGGACGTGTGTGACGGCGCCTCAACAATGAGGCGCCGTCCACGTGTCTAGGGCCTGTGGGCGCTAAGCCGGGGCCAGGCGGGCCAACGCGTGACGGTCGCGCAGGTCCTGGTACACGGACCGGAAGAGACCTGGGCGGCGATGGAAGTCGATGCCCTGAGCCCACAGGGGCGTCTGCACGTGGCCGCCGTCGCGCCGTTCGATCAGCACCGTCATCCCGCTCGGTATCTCGAACCGCCCCAACCGGTGTGACGCCTGGTGCAGCCGGATGTGCTCCACGTCCTGCCAAGCCAGGGTCTGGGTGCGAAACAGGCCGCGCACGCGCACACCGTATCCGCTGACGTACACGCCCATGCGCATGATCCGGAACGCGCCGACCACCCAGACGACGCCGAAGCCGATCGCGAGCGCCAGGAATGCCGTGCCGGCCAGCCGGAACAGGTTTTCGGTGGCGCTGCCGAGGATGGCGAGGGCGACGAGTTCCCAGCCAATCACCAGCCATCGGCCTCGGCCAGGTGTGTACGGCCGAAGCCACTGCGTAGTCACGCGGGCAAGGGTAGCCCGGTCCGCCAAGCGGCCACCGCCTCCACGGCGGCAAACCTCACTGCCCGACCAGCGGAAGCGGCCCGATCAAGGGAAATCGCATCGATCATGGGCAAACGCACGCGGAAAAGAGAGGCGGTTTCAGGGGGTCAGTGCAACGAGGTGCTGGTTGAGCTTCTGGGCTGGAGTATGCCAGTTCAGGGTTTGTCGTGGCCGTCG
>NZ_BSDI01000015.1 GCF_027923225.1 Phytohabitans aurantiacus | reverse complement strand
CCTCACCCGCCTACACCTCGGCGGCTACCAAACCCCACTACCCGGCCGCAACTCTCCCACCTGACCCACACATCAGACAGGAGAGCCGTGCATTTGCCCTTGATCGACGCGCGAGAGGGGCCGCGCGGCGCGCGGCGCGGGCCGCGCGGCGGGCCGCGCGGCGGGCCGCGACGCCCGTGACGCGTGTGCGGGGGGCGTGACGTGCGTGCGAGGGGCTGCGGCGCGCGTGCGGGGGCCCGCGGCGTGCGTGCGGCGGGCCGCTAAGCCTGCGCGGTGAAGTTGTTGGGGGGAGCGGGGTGGGGTGGCCCTGAAACGACCCTGAGGTTTGAGGCTGGGGGTGGACGCGGACGCTTATAGGTAGGGAAGCTACATGTAGAAGGCGGACCTATCGAGGAGGCGTTCGTGAGGCGGCGGCGGTGGACGGTCGTACTGGTGAGCCTGGCCCTGGTGCTCCTGGCCTGCTGTGGAGGCGGGGCGGCGCTCGGTGGCTGGGCGTGGAGCCGCGCGAAGGTCGACACCGCGGGCGAGATCGACTTTGTGAACAGGTTGGCGATACCGCTGCTGGCCGAGTCGCGGCTCGATGAAAAGGGGCGGCGGGTCTTCGACCTGCGGGCGCAGGAGGGCAGCCGTGATTTCGGTGCCGGCGGTCGCACCCGCACGTGGGGCTTCAACGGGGATTATCTCGGCCCGACCCTTCGGGCCAAACGCGGCGAAAAAGTACTCGTCAACGTCGTCAACGGCCTCGACGAAGAGACCAGTGTGCACTGGCATGGCATGCACCTGCCGGCCGTCATGGACGGTGGACCGCATCAGCCGGTCCGGCCGGGCGCGACGTGGTCGCCCACCTGGACGGTGGATCAGCCGGCCGCCTCGCTCTGGTACCACCCGCATCCGCATGGGCAGACCGCTAAGCATGTTTACCGGGGACTTGCCGGCATGTTCATCGTGGACGACGACAATGCCAGCAACGCGAGGCTGCCCAACCGGTACGGCGTCGACGATGTGCCCGTCATCGTGCAGGATCGCAAGTTTGACGGCGGCGGCCAGTTCGAAGAGGGCGAGAGCCTGGGCGGCGTCGGCATCCTCGGCGACACGATACTGGTCAACGGCACCGTGGCGCCGTACCACGACGTGCGCTCGGAGCGGGTACGGCTGCGGCTGCTCAACGGCTCCAACGCTCGCACGTACACGTTTGGAATGGCCGATGGCCGTGAGTTCGCGATGATCGGCACCGACGGCGGCCTGCTGCCGGCGCCCGTCGCCACCGATCGGGTCATGCTGTCGCCGGGCGACCGGGCGGAGATCGTGGTCGCGATGCGGCCCGGCGAGCGGGTGACGCTGCGCAGCTTCCCGGAGGACCAGGGCACCGACTTCTTCAACCGGCGGTTCACTGGTGGCGGCGACACGCTCGATGTACTCGAATTGCGTGCCGCCGACGACCTGGACCCCTCGGCGGATGTGCCGGCGAAGCTGGCGCCGTTCGAGCCGCTCGACGAGGCGGATGCCGTGGAGACCCGGCAGTTCCGGCTCGCCGGGCGAAGCATCAACGACCAGAAGATGGACATGAACCGGATCGACGCGGTGGTCACGAAGGGCACCACCGAGATCTGGGAACTGACCAAGCTGGATGGGACCCCGCACAGCTTCCACGTCCACGATGTGCAGTTTCAGGTGCTGTCGGTCGGCGGGCAGCCGCCGGCGCCCGATCTGATGGGGTGGCAGGACACGGTGTTTCTGAAGCAGGGGAGCACGGTACGGATTATCGCCCGATTTGCGGATTATGCTGATCCGGATATGCCGTATATGTTCCACTGCCACCTGCTCACCCACGAAGACGCCGGAATGATGGGGCAGTTCGTGGTGGTGGAGCCGGGGGAGTCTGCCGGACGGCCGCCGATCGGTTCGAGCCACCATCACGGACGGTAATTGCGGCGAGCCGCACACGGTGGCGGTTTCGGCGGGGGCGGAGCGGTTACTCTCTCCGTTGTGCTGGGCCTCCCCGAAGGCGTTACCGCCTGTCTTTTCGATCTGGACGGTGTGCTGACGCAGACCGCAAAGGTTCATAACTCCGCGTGGAAGGAGACCTTCGACGCTTTCCTGAGTGCTCGCTCAGTCGAGACCGGAGAGCCGTTCGTGCCGTTCGACTCCGGCAGTGATTACAACCGGTATGTAGACGGTCGCCCGCGCGCCGACGGTGTGCGCACGTTCCTCGCCTCCCGAGGCATCGTCCTGCCGGAAGGCACGCCCGACGACCCGCCCGAGGCGGAGACCGTCAACGGCGTCGGCAACCGGAAGAACGTCATTCTGCTGCGCCGGATCCGCGAAGACGGTGTCCAGGTGTACGAGGGCTCGGTGGCATACCTGAAAGCCGTTCGCACCGCGGGATTGCGTCGCGCTGTGGTCTCGGCAAGCGCCAATTGCCGCGATATCCTCACGGTTACGGGTCTCATTGACGAGATCGAGGTCGTCGTCGATGGCATCGTCGCCCGACGCGACAACCTGCGCGGCAAGCCGTACCCCGATACGTTCCTCGACGCGGCTAAGCTGCTCGGCGTCGCGCCCACGGCAGCGGCCGTATTCGAGGATGCACTGGCTGGAGTCGAGGCCGGACGCGCCGGCGGCTTCGGTCATGTCATCGGTGTCGATCGCGTCGGCCAGGCCGATGATCTTTACAAGCACGGCGCCCACGTCGTCGTGCGCGACCTCAGTGAGTTGCTGGAGACTTCATGATCCGTGAGCGGGCCTACCCGGTCGAGCCATGGCATGTCCGGGAGACCCGGCTCGACCTCGATGTGCTTGCCCAATCTGAATCGGTTTTCGCGCTGTCCAACGGGCACATTGGACTGCGCGGCAACCTTGACGAGGGCGAGCCGCACGGTCTGCCGGGCACATATCTGAACTCGTTCTACGAGCTGCGACCGCTGCCGTACGCCGAGGCCGGTTACGGCTTCCCGGAGTCCGGCCAGACCGTTGTGAACGTGACCAACGGCAAGCTGATCCGCCTGCTGGTCGACGACGAGCCCTTCGATCTGCGATACGGCGAGGTTCGCACGCATCAGCGGGTGCTCGACATGCAGGCGGGCACCCTCGACCGCACGGTCGAGTGGGTGTCACCGGCCGGCCGGGCCGTGCGGGTGCACAGCACGCGCCTGGTGTCGTTCACCCAGCGGGCGATCGCGGCGATCTGCTACGAGGTCGAGGCGGCCGACGACAAGCCCTTGCGGCTGATCCTTCAGTCCGAGCTCGTGGCCAACGAGGAGTTGCCGGCCACCCGGAAGGACCCACGGGTCGCCGCGGTGCTCAAGGCCCCGCTCAAGGCCGAGGAGCACCTCTCGAACGGCTCGAGCGGGCTGCTGATCCACCGCACCAAGAAGAGCGGCCTGCGCATGGCCGCGGCCATGGACCACGTGGTCGACGGCGCCGAAAAGGTGTCGGTCAGCACGGAGGCGTACCCGGACTGGGCCCGCACCACCGTTGCCTGCCTGCTCCAGCCCGGCGAGAAGCTGCGGGTGGTCAAGCTGCTGGCGTACGGCTGGTCGAGCCGGCGCTCGCTGCCGGCGCTGCGCGACCAGGTCGGCGCCGCGATCGCCAGCGCACGCTTCTCCGGCTGGGACGGCCTGCGTCGCGAGCAGCGCAAGTTCCTCGACGCCTTCTGGGACGCCGCCGACGTGCGGCTGGAGGGCGACCCCGAGGTCCAGCAGGCGGTCCGGTTCGGCCTCTTCCACGTGCTACAGGCCGGCGCCCGCGCGGAGCAGCGGCCGATCGCGGCCAAGGGCCTGACCGGGCCCGGGTACGACGGCCACGTCTTCTGGGACACCGAGACGTTCGTGCTGCCGGTACTGACGTACACGCAGCCCGAGGCGGTCAAGCACGGCCTGCGGTGGCGCCACGCCACTCTCGACCTCGCCCGGGAGCGTGCCCGCACGCTCGGGCTCAAGGGCGCCGCCTTCCCCTGGCGCACCGTGCGCGGTCACGAGTGCTCCGGGTACTGGCCAGCGGGCACGGCCGGGTTCCACATCGGTGCCGACATCGCCGACGCGGTGATCCGGTACGTGACGGCGACCGGTGACTACGACTTCGAGCGCGAGGTCGGGCTGGAGATCCTCGTCGACACCGCCCGGCTGTGGCGTTCACTGGGACACCATGACCGGCACGGGATCTTCCACATCGACGGCGTCACCGGCCCTGACGAGTACACGGCCGTGGTCAACGACAACGTGTACACGAACCTGATGGCCCGGTGGAACTTGCTGGGTGCGGCGGACGCTGCCGTGCGCCACCCCGACCAGGCCCGTCGGCTGGGCGTCGACGAGGAAGAGTCCGCGTCGTGGCGCGACGCCGCCGCGGCCATGCACATCCCGTACGACGAGGAGCTGGGCGTTCACCAGCAGTGCGAGGGGTTCACCCGGCTGCAGGAGTGGGACTTCGCCGCGACTCCGCCGACCGCGTACCCGCTGCTGCTCAACTACCCGTACTTCGACCTATACCGCAAGCAGGTGCTCAAGCAGTCCGACCTCGTGCTCGCCATGCACTGGCGGGGCGACGCGTTCACGCCGGAGCAGAAGGCGCGAAACTTCGCCTACTACGAGGCGCGCACCGTGCGGGACTCGTCCCTGTCGGTCTGCACGCAAGCGGTACTGGCGGCCGAGGTCGGCCACATGGAGCTCGCCCACGACTACCTGGGCGAAGCCGCGCTGATGGACCTGCACGACATCCACAACAACACCCGGGAAGGGCTGCACATGGCAGCGCTCGCCGGTGCGTGGATCGCGGTGGTCTGTGGACTGGGCGGAATGCGTGACCACGGTGGCGCGCTGTCGTTCGCGCCGCGGCTGCCGAGCCGGATCAGCAAGCTGGAGTTCTCGCTGCTGTGGCGGGGCCTGCGGGTCCGGGTCGACGTCGACCGCGACGAGGTGACGTACTCGCTGCGCGACGGCCACGACGGCGCCGAGCTGGAGCTGCTGCACCACGGCGAGGCCATCACGGTCACAGCGGACAAGCCGGTCATCATGTCGGTGCCGCCGCTGCCGCCCGTGGGTCCGTCGCCCCGGCAGCCCTGGGGCCGCGCACCGGCACGCCGGATGCCCGAAAAGACGTCCTAAACCCTTTTACGTGATCAGGGCGTCCCTCAAGTCGTTAGAACGACTTCAGGGACGCCCTGATCACGCTTGGAGGGGCTACAGCATCGACACGTGTACGTGGTTGGTGTGGTCGCTGGACGGGTCGCCGCCGGCACCGCTGTAGTACTTCCAACCGGTCGCCGGTGACCAGAACTGCCGGTACCAGATCACGTACATGATGCCGAGGCGGTCGGCGTTGCGCACGTAGAAGGCGGCGAGGTTGTTGCCGTACGTCTTGTCGGCACCGCTGGCGTCGCCGGCGAACCCGCCGCGCGCCGAGGACCAGTCACACGCCCGGCCCTTCGGGTGCTCGTACGGGCCACCGGACCGGTAGCAGTTCACGAACCGTTCCTTGGCACCGGGAACCAGCCGGCGCGTCTCGTTGTACATGTGCAGCGTCCGGGCCGTGATGCAGCCGCTGCCGGGGTTGGTCGGGTCCTTGGTGTTGCAGCTCTGCCCCGAGAACCCGCCGTCGTTGTTGCGCGGCGCCGGATTGGCCTTCGGCGAGGACGCGACCACGAAACCGCCGGTGGCCTGGCCACCGACCTGCTTGAGTGCGATCTCCGCGTCCTTCTTCTGCTTGGCCATGATGCTCATCTGCTTCTGCTGTTCGGCCAGCTCGGCGTCGATCGCGTCGTTGGCCCGCTTGGCCTGGTCGTGCGCCTCCCGGAGGATGGCGATCTTCGCGTTGTCGCGCTGCGCGAGCAGGTCGAGCGTCATCGAGCGGTCCAGGAACGCGTCTGGTGACGAGCTGTTGAGAAGCATCGAGACGGCGCTGATCCGGCCGCTGCGGTACGAGGCGTTCGCGATGGCCGCGACCTCGGGCTCCATCTCCTTGATCTTCGTCTCGGCCTTGGTGAGCTCGAGCTGGAGTTGGAGCTGCCGCTTCTGGGACTTGTCGACCGCCTGCTTCGCGTCGGCGTAGCCCTGGCTGGCCTTGGCTATCACGTCGCGGATGAGCGGGGTGCCACCCTCGTCGCCGGGTGTCGTCGGGGTCGGCGCCAGGCCGACTGGCGCGGCGGAAGCCGCGGAGCCGGGGCCGACCACGCCGATGATGGCGACCACGGCAGCGATCAGTGCGACGCCCAGCGTCCAGCGCTGGCGGCGTACGGATGCCGTCATGCATGTTCCTTCCATCGGCCGCCTACCGAGTTAGCTGACGGGTTCGGGATGGAAGTGATCCCTACCGCTCGCGCGGATTCACCCCAGTGGAACTCTGGTTCCCCGGCTCACCCTCGCGGGTGATTAGGCGACGATCACCGCCGGCGCCGTGGGGGCGCCGCCGAGCGGAGACCGCCGGAAAGCTTACCGGATCAACGGGCCTGCTCGACACTGCTCTGACCAGCCAAAAGTGTTACCAGACAACGACTTTCGGTAATGTCTCCTCACCCTGCCACGTCAACTTCGCTGGAGCCGCCAAGGTTCCAGAGCCGGTCCAAGGCGGCTACGCAATAGCTGTACGCACCGGGGGTGCCAACAGTTCGATCGACCCAGGTCGTGCCGCGGGTGGTCGCCACCAAGCGCGCGGTTTCACCGTCCACCTTGAATACCGCGTAACCGGCCGGCCGCGGACCGTCGCCGGCGCGCCACGCGAGGGTGACCCCGTTGGCGCCGTCCCGGCTGGCCTCGGTGACCTCCGGCGCGTCCGGGGGGTTCGGAGGCATGTGGCCCATCACCGGCACCAGGGCCGGCCGCGCGTAGTGCGCGGTCGCGTACCGGCTGACGGCACCGAGCCGGTCGGCGCGCACCTGCCGGGCGCTGAAGTGGATGCTGCCGCTGACCGGGTACTTGCTGTTGAGCGCGAGTTGGCGGTCCAGCTCAGCGGGGTCGGACCAGGCTCCCTTCTGCCCGACCCGATAGTCGGCCTGACCGATGTAGAGCTGCACCCGGGTGTCCTTCACCACGTCTGACCACCACGGCAGCAGCTTCGCGTAGTCGGCGATGTCGAAGCCGATGTGCCAGTAGAGCTGCGGGACGATGTAGTCCAGCCACTCCTCCTTGACCCAGAGCCGGGTGTCCGCGTAGATCGCGTCGTAGCTCTGCAGGCCACGGGTGGGGGAGCCGAGCGAGTCGGTGGTGCGGTTGCGCCAGATGCCGAACGGGCTGATGCCGAACTTCACCCACGGCTTCAGCTCCTTGACCCGCTGGTTCATCTCCTTCACGAGCTTGTTGACGTTGTCGCGGCGCCAGTCGGCCTTGGTGGCGAAGCCGGCGCCGTGCTGCTTGAACGCCGCGTCGTCGGGGAAGTCCTGCCCTTTGACCGGGTACGGGTAGAAGAAGTCGTCGAAGTGGACGCCGTCGACGTCGTACTTGGCAACCGCCTCCAGCATCGAGTCTTCGACGAACTTGCGCGCCTCGGGGATGCCCGGGTTGTAGTAGAGGCGGCTGCCCTTGCCGCCCTTCGGGAAGGTGACCGCCCACTCCGGATGCTGCCGCAGCGGGTGGCTCGCCGGCAGTTCGGCTGGATTGCCCGTCTGGCTGGCCTTGTACGGGTTGAACCACGCATGGAACTCCAGGTTGCGCGCGTGCGCCTCGCTGACCAGGAACTCCATCGGATCCCAGCCGGGGCTGAGCCCGTCGGTCCGTCCGGTCAGCCACCGGGACCACGGCGCGTACGAGGACTCCCAGAAGGCGTCGCCACTCGGGCGTACCTGGACGAAGACCGCGTTGTGCCCCCGCTGCTGTGCCAGGTCGAGCCAGCCGCGGTACTCGGACTTGACCTGCTCCTGGTCGAGGCCGGGCCGGCTCGGCCAGTCGATGTTGCTGACCGTGGCGATCCACATGCCGCGGAGCTGGCGCGGCGTGTCGAGCGGGCGCCCGGCGCAACTCGCGGTGGCCACCACCTGGCGGGCCGGATCGGGCCGGGTCTGCCACCGGACAAGGCCCATCGACAGGGTCACCACGATGGCCAGGGCCACGGCGAGGTGGACCTGGTGGCGGCCGGTCGGGAGCAGGGCCATCGGGCCAGTCTGCCCTCTTTTGCGCGGATCTTGAAGTGGTGTGCCCCACGCCTCGATACTTGAGAGCGTGAGCATCTCGCCTGAGCACCGGTTCGAGTTGGGTACCGACGGACCGAAGAACCTGGTGGTCGGCGTCGATGGTTCGACGACGTCGATGCGCGCCGGCGCCTACGCCGCCGGGCTGGCCCGCAGGCAGGGCGCCCACCTCGTGGTCGTCTACATCGCCCGCCCGTCGCCGCTGGTCGGCATGGCGCCCGCCGCGATGGCCGTGGTTCGCCAGGCGCACGACGAGATCGCCGACGACCTGCGGCGGCAGGTGGACGAGAGGTCCGCCGAGGTCGGGCTGCGGGCGACGTTCCGGGCGGTCTCCGGCGATCCCTACACCGAGCTGGTGAAGGTCGCCGAGGAGGTGAGCGCGGACGGCGTGATCGTGGGGGCGTCGATGCAGGCCGGGCACCGGTTTGCCGGTTCGATCGCGATACGCCTCGTGAAGGCCGGCCGCTGGCCCGTCACCGTCGTACCGTAATACATTTAAATACATGAAAATAAAGCGCCTCTTGGCCATCGCTTTCGCGGGGGCATTCGCGGGGGTTGGCGCCGCGACGTTTTCTGGTACTCCGGCACAGGCGGCCGACGAGAAGACGCCGGCCGTGGTCGTCGAGCCCGACGCGGTGAGCGTGCCCGAGGGCCGCAGCGGCACCTTCACCGTGCGGCTGAGCCACCAGCCGGCCGGCACGGTGCGCATCGACATGCGCGCGAGAGGCACCGGCATCTGGGCCGCGCCGCCGGTCATCCTCACCTTCGACCAGAACACCTGGGCCACGCCGAGGCCGTTCACCATGTACAGCGGAAACGACGCCGACGCGTTCGACGACTTCATTGTCGTGACCCTGTCCGCGGTCGGCTACGCCCCCGACACCGTGACGTTGACCCAGGTGGACGACGACTGAGCGGCTCTGTGCCATGCTGACCCGCGATGGCGGAGATCGGCTTGGGGCTGGC
Source organism: Phytohabitans aurantiacus (assembly GCF_027923225.1). Lineage (GTDB taxonomy): Bacteria > Actinomycetota > Actinomycetes > Mycobacteriales > Micromonosporaceae > Phytohabitans > Phytohabitans aurantiacus. Next base: position 112,908 of record NZ_BSDI01000015.1, on the reverse strand, counting down.
CGCGTTGGGCCGGCCGGCATACATCAATCTGGGGCGTGACCTGCCCGCCGACCGGTCGGTGGCGGCCATGCGGGCGCGGGCGCACGAGGTCCTCGACGCCGCGTACGCCCGGGGCGTGCGGTACCTCGACGCGGCCCGCTCGTACGGCCGGTCCGAGGAGTTCCTCGGCGGCTGGCTGACGACCCGGCCGGACGTCACGGACGTCACGGTGGGCAGCAAGTGGGGCTACACGTACACCGCGAACTGGCAGCTGGACGCCGAGGTGCACGAGGTCAAGGACCACAGCGTCGCCACGTTCGAGCGCCAGCTCGCCGAGACGCGCGCGCTGCTCGGCAGGTGGCTCGACCTGTACCAGATCCACTCGGTCACGCCCGACAGCCCGGCACTGACCGACGGCGCTCTGCACCAGCGTCTCGCTGAGCTCGGCGCCGAAGGCGTCCGGATCGGCCTGTCCACCAGCGGGCCGCGCCAAGCCGACGCGATCCGGGCGGCGCTCGGGGTGAAGGTCGATGGGCGGCCGCTGTTCCGCGCGGTCCAGGCGACGTGGAACCCACTGGAGCCCTCGGCGGGCGACGCGCTCGCCGAGGCGCACGACGCCGGCTGCCTTGTCATCGTCAAGGAAGGGCTGGCCAACGGCAGGCTGGCTGTCGACCCGCCGGCGGCGGTCGCCGAAATAGGAGCCGAGGTCGACGCGGCGCCCGATGCGGTGGTGCTGGCCGCCGCGCTCCGGCAGCCGTGGGTCGACATCGTGCTGTCGGGCGCGAGCAGCGTGGCACAGCTCGACAGCAACCTTGCCGCGGCCGGCGTCGCACTCGATCCCGATCTGCTGCGTGGACTCGCCGAGCCGCCCGCCGAATACTGGCAACGGCGCTCGGCTCTCGGCTGGAGCTAGCTGGAGTGAGGAGGCGCGTCATGACGCGTGTTGTGGTGACCGGTGGGAGCGGCAAGCTTGGCCGTGCCGTGGTCGAGGAGCTGCTGGCGCACGGGTACGACGTGGTCAACGTCGACGCGGCGCCGCCACGCGAGCCGCGCTGCCAGTTCGTCCGCGTCGACCTCACCGACTACGGGCAGACCGCCGAGGCACTGTCCATGGTGGACGACCGGTTCAGCGGGGTCGACGCGTTGGTGCACCTCGCCGCGATCCCCGCGCCGGGTCTCACCACGAACTCGGCCACCTTCGCCAACAACGCCACCTCCACCTACAACGTCTTCGCCGCCGCCCGCGCGGCCGGCATCACCAACGTGGTGTGGGCGTCCAGCGAGACCGTGCTGGGGCTGCCCTTCGACACGCCCCCGCCCTACATCCCGCTCGACGAGGAGTACCCGGCTCGCCCCGAGTCCACGTACTCGCTGGTCAAGCACCTGGAAGAACAGATGGCGGCGCAGTTCTGCCGGTGGGACCCGCGGCTGAAGATGATCGGCCTGCGCTTCTCGAACGTCATGGAGCCCGCCGACTACGCGGCCTTCCCGTCGTTCGACGAGGACCCCAACCTGCGCAAATGGAACCTGTGGTCGTACATCGACGCTCGGGACGGCGCCCAGGCCGTGCGTAAGGCGCTGGAGCACGACGCGACCGGTGTCGACGTCTTCATCATCGCCAACGCCGACTCGGTGATGAGCCGTCCGTCCGCCGAGCTGGCCGCCGAGGTCTTCCCCGGTGTGCCGGTCACCCGGGAGCTCACCGGCACCGAGACGTTGATGTCGATCGACAAGGCGCGCCGGGTGCTCGGCTACGAGCCCCAGCACACCTGGCGCGATCAGGTCTGAGGGACCCGCGCTCGCCAGACCACGCCGTCGAGGAACTGCTCCACGGCGGTCACCACGAAACCGAGTACCGCGGCCGAGGCGGCCAGCGGGCCGGGAAGCATCATGCCGTGATCGGCGCCGTCGACCTCCAGCACGTACGGCGTCAGCTCCTTGGCCAGGTCGCTCTGCCACACGCGGTCACCACTGCCGCCGACCAGCAGGAACGGCGCGGTGGCGGCCCGCAGCGCCTCGACGACGCGCACCTCGGTCAGCAGCGGGGTGAGCCAGATCGCGGGCAGGCCGCGCTCGGCCGCCACGGGTGCGGCGAGCGTGCCCAGGGACTTGCCGATCACCAGCGTGCGCGGCGGCAACGCGTCGAGCAGCGGCTCGACCTGGGCGCGTACGAAGTCGTAGGGCAGCCCTTCCGGCACCTCCGACGGCCAGGAGTGCGGGTGAACGCGCACGTCACGGGCCCGCAGCGCCTCGGAGGGGTACTGCAACAGCGGAGCGTACGGCCCGTACAGGCGGCCGGGCAGGACGAGCGCGTCTGGCATCGGGACAGCGTACGCCGACCCTGTTGCGTCGATCGTCCGGTTTCAGGCGCGTCCGGGCCGGGTAGCGAGGAAGGATGCGTACTCCAGCGAAGGCCGTCATGACGCTGGTCGCCCTCGGTCTGGCCGTCACCGGATGCGAGACCGGCACCGGCGGCACAGGGTCGACCGCTTCCCCGAGCCCGACCCCCAGCTCCTCCGGGTCGGCAGCGGGGCAGGCCGCCGAATGCGTCACCGGTAACTGGCGCACGACGGGTGCGACCGGCAGCGCCGGGTCGGGCGAAGCGACCGCCGAGGTGACCGGCGGCAGCGGCGTAGCCGTCGACATCCAGCGTGATGGTGCCGTGCGTGCCGACTTCTCGGGCATGCAGCCGGTCACGTTCGACCTGAACGCCGGCGGCCCCTCCATACGCGGGCAGTTCCGGTACGACGGCACGGCGAACGGAACAGTCCGCACGATGGAGGGCACCTGGGAGCCGATCCCGCCCGTCGAGTGGGGTGAAGTGCGGGTCACCGTCGACCTGACGTCGCCGGTGAAGGCGCGCCCGTTCGACAACGTGCGGCTTGGCGACTACGTCGGTGACGGCGTCGGCCAGACCGGCAACGTCGTCGACGTGCAGCCGTTCCTCGGCAAGGGCGCGTACGAGTGCCGGGGCGACACGCTCGTGCTGTCTCCCGCCGGCAACGACAGCGGTCTCACATGGACCCTGGCACGCGCCTGACCTTCGACGCCAGCGACTCCACCCAGCCCAGTGCTGACACCGCGCCTACCGTCAAACCGAGCGCGACAAGCAGGTACCCCACGTCGCCCAGGAGCCAGGCGTGTAGGGCGTCGCCGACCACGAAGCAAGCGGCGATCGCCGGGTTGTGCCAGAGGTAGATGGTGACGGCGCGGGCGTTGACAAGCGACACGAGCCGATCCAGCGGTCGCGCCCGCGCCAGCCAGCCCATCGGCGGAGCCGCGCGCAGCAGCGGGAGCACGAAGCCCAGCGAGTACAGGGCGATGGCGAGCGGCGCGTCGAGGCCGTACGCCAGCGCCCATCCGGCGCCGCCCGCCAGGCAGGCGGCGGCGAGCGTGACGAGCCAGGGCAGCGGGAGGCGGCGCAGCGCGCCGTCGCGGTGGGCGAAGCCCACGATCCAGCAGGTCGCGTACGTGGCCAGGTCGGTGAGCACGTCACCCCTGCCGGCCACCACGACGAGAACCACGAGCGGCAGCACGGCCGTGCGCAGCGGCCAGCGCCGGTACGCCCACAGCAGCACCGGCGACAGCAGCACCAGCCACAGGTAGGTCACCAGGTACCACAGCACCTCGGTGGCCGGCAGCGCCCATTCGGTGCCCGGCGGCTCGGCCAGCGGCAGCAGCCACAGCAGCAGCTCGGACCACTGTGGACGGTCTGGCCAGCCGTGCCAGAGCATCGCTGGCACCATGATCGCGCCGAACGCCCACACCGCGGGCAGCAGCCGGCGCAGCCGTCCCGCGACGACCCGGTCGGGTGCGCCGTCCGACCGGTCGAGTGACGCGGCCATCAGCGAGCCGCCCAGCCCGAACATCACGCCCATCGCCGGGAACGCAAAGCTCAGCCAGGCGGCCGGAAACATGTGGTACGCCACGACGCGGACGATCGCGGCCGTCCGCAGCAGGTCGAAGTACCTGTCCCGGCCGGTCCTGCCAGCAAACTCAACCATCGCGGGCCACCGCCGCTTGGCCGGTGCGGTGCAGCTTGTGCCAGCGCAGTCGCGCGCCGGTCAGCGCGGTCGCCACGGACTGGAGCAGCACCAGGTACATGAGCTGGCGGTACGCGAACTGCTGGAGTGGCAGTACCGCGAGCGGGCGCAGGCTCTCCCGATCGAGCCGGAACGCCACCGCCGCCGTCACGAACTGGAGTCCCAGCATCGCCGACCACGCGGTCACCGTGGCGCTCCGGTCGAAGAAGAACAGCCCGTAGATGGCGAGCAGGTCGATGACCGGCGCGAGGAGCGGCAGTACGACGCCGAAGAGCGCCAGGAACGGCAGTCCGTACCGGAACGGGCCGCGGCTGCGCAGCGCGCCCCGGTGCTTCCACATCGCCTGCATGGTGCCGTAGCTCCACCGGTACCGCTGTTTCCACAACTGGCCCAGTGTGGCCGGCGCCTCCGTCCAGGCGCGCGCCGAGTCCTCGTACACGATCCGCCAGCCGGCGCGGCACAGCGCCATGGTGATGTCGGTGTCCTCGGCGAGCGTGTCGTCTGTCATTCCGCCCGCGGCTTCGAGCGCGCCGCGGCGGAACGCGCCGATCGCGCCGGGCACCGTCGGCATGCAGCGCAGCGTCTCGTACAGCCGGCGGTCGAGGTTGAAGCCGATGACGTACTCGATGTGCTGCCACCGCGCGACGAGGCTGTGCCGGTTGCCCACCTTGACGTTGCCGGCGACCGCGCCCACCGACGGGTCTGCGAACGGCTGCACCAGGCGCCGCACCGAGTCGGTTTCGAAGACCGTGTCGCCGTCCACCATCACGATCAGCTCATGCCTGGCGGCGGCCACCCCGGTGTTGAGCGCGCTCGCCTTGCCACCGTTGGGTTTCCGGATCACCCGCACGTTTGGCAGGCCGAGCCCTTCCGCGATATCGGCCGTGCCGTCGGTGGACCCGTCGTCGACCACGACCACCTCGATCTCGGGGTGGTCGCCCGCGGCCAGCGACCGCACCGCCGCGGCGATGCCCTCCTTCTCGTTGTACGCGGGCACGATCACGGACACCGGCTCGGTGACCGGTGACCCCCACGACCACCGCCGCGCCCGGCGTTCCCTGGCGTGCCGGCCCGCCAGCGCGAACAGCAGCAGCGTCCGCGCGACCGCGAGCAGCCCGACCGCGATGAACAGCGCCTTGAGCAGCCAGAGGATCGCGTCGGCGATGCGTACGGCCCACAGCAGCGCGCCGCCACGCCACCGGTCGTTGGCGTCGGCGACCGGGTTCTTGGCCATGACCGGGGCGCCGACCGTGAGGTTCAGCCCTTGCGAAACCGTGGTGAAGCGGTACCCCCGCGCCCGCATGCGGGGGATGAACTCCTCCAGCGCCGCTACGGTCTGCGCGCGGTCGCCACCGGCGTCGTGCATGAGTACCACGGCACCGTGCCCACCGTCCGGTGTGGAGCTCGCGAGGATCGCCGGTACGCCGGGGCGGGCCCAGTCCCGGCTGTCGCGGTCGTTGACGACGACGATGTACCCGAGCCGCCCCGCCTCCTGTACCAGCTCCCACTCCCGGTCGCCGATCGCGGAGGGCTGCGACGAGTACGGGAACCGCAGCAGGGACGTGCGCACGCCGGCCGCGTTGGCGATGGCGAGCTGAGTCTGCGCGTACTCAGTGTGCCGGCGCCACCGCGGGAGCGCTGGCAGCCGCGGGTGGGTGAACGTGTGCACGCCCAACTCGTGTCCATTGGAGACGAGCTGCCGCGCCAGATCCGGGTGGCGGGCCACCTGCGAGCCCACCACGAAGAACGTGGCGTCGACGCCGTGCCTGTCGAGCACCCGCTGGATCCGTGGTGTCCACCATGGATCCGGCCCGTCGTCGAAGGTGAGGGCGATCGTCTTGGGCGGCAGGCGGTACGAGACGTGGCGTTGGCCGGCGGCGTTGATGATCGGTCCGCCGGCGCTGACGCTGTCGGGGACGGTCTCGCTCGACTCGTCTCCATTGGCGCCCTTGGCGTCCGGAGTGAACCGGGCATTGGCGTACGCCTCGACGAAGAGCACGCTGGCCAGTACGAGGAGCAGAGCGGCGACCACGATGCGGCGCGGGCGCAGCGTCCGCTTCGAAACGGGCATCAGGGCGTGGGCTCCGGGCTCTGCGGCACTTCCGGTTCGGGCGTCTCCATGGGTATCGGGGTTGCCGGCGCCTCGGTAGTCGGCGGCGGTGTCGTCGGCTGGGGCGGCGCCGGCGGGCTTGTCGGCACCGGTATCGGCGGCGGCGGTGTCGTGGTACCACTCGGCGTGGGCGTCGGCGTCGACTCCAAGCGTGGCGCCGGGCTGCGCGTGGCGACGGCGACCCGGACGGCTCGCGCGGCTACCCGCTCCGGCGCGGATGCGGTCCGGTTGACGCGACGCGGCGCACTGCGGCGGAGGTCCTGTTCGGGCAGGACCGCGGCGAACGGCCGGGTCGGCACCGGCGTCGGGCGCACGGGTGGCCGGTCGGTGCGCACGGGAAAGGGTTCGAGCGCAACGGGTCCGGCGGGCTCGCCGACGACGCTGGTGCCGACGAGGCCGGTGTAGATCAGGCAGGTCGCGCCGACGGCGTACGCGATCCGCCGCATCCGGCGCCGGCGCCGGCCGGTCGCGTCGACGAAGATTTCGGTCACGGCTAGGCAGCGTATGGAGATGTCCCTGGCCAGGGCCTCTTTTCGGTCCCTCCATTGGGGACGGCGAAGTCGTGCCAAAGAACTGGACGAAACGCTGATCCAGCCACGCGTCGCCTGGCCAGACGGTCGCGTCCCGAGGTTACTGTCGGGATGGCGACTCTCCCAGACTGAATGCATTCATTGATCTCAACGCGCACCGATTGTCGAGGCTGATCGATATTCCGGGGTGGGTGCCGTTGGCAAGGTCGGAAATCTGACCTACCGCGACCTGTTGTGCGGTTGATCCGACGTGATTAAGCTGACCCCAGCGCGCCCCTATCGCCCGCTTCCCCCGTGGCAGGCGATCGGGGCGCGCGCCTATCTCAGCAACACTTCGGCGGCACGTGGCTCACGTGCCGCTTTTTGGTGTGCGCCGAATATTCCCGCTGTCAACTAACATGAACGTTCGGACGGCTTTGCTTCACACCAGTTGACATTGTGGGTCTCCGATGGTGAGGCTGGTTAACGGACCGCCGGCGTAAACGGGGGGCGCTCTCGGTGCGGGCCACATGCCGAGGGCGCGTGCCGGTGACCTGTCACCAGTGTGGACCAGGGCCCACCCTGGTCCACACTGGTTGGCAAGACGCACCGCAGGGCAGCGGAGCAGCAGGGCACATGGGGGTCCGCCGTGACAACGCCAGCAGAGCCGCGCACGCTCGCGGACAGGCTCAATCATCTCTTCCGCACGGTGCACCCCGGCGACCGCGGGGCGTACAGCAACGAAGAGGTCGCCTCGGCCATCCGGGAGAGCGGCGAAAGCATGTCCGCGACGTACCTGTGGCTGCTGCGCCGCGGCGAGCGCACCAACCCGACGATGCGGCACCTCCAGGCGCTGGCCGGATTCTTCGGTGTCCCGCCGGCGTACTTCTTCGACGACGCCGTCACCCGCCGCACCGACCGGGATCTGGAACTGCTGTCGAGCCTGCGCCAGCTCGGCACCAAACGCGTCGCACTGCGCACCGTCCTGGCGAGCGCCGGCCTGTCCGAAGCCAGCCAGCAGCTCGTGCAGCAGGTCGTCGACCGCTGCCTGGAGCTGGAAGGGCTGGCGGGCGAATGACTCCACCACCGATCTGGAACGCCGGCGACGACACCGACCTGCGCCGGATCCGCCGCCACTGCGCCCGCCTGGTGCGCGACATCGCCGTGCCCGTGCCGTTCGACGCCGAGCGGCTCTGCCAAGAAGTGGGCGACCGGATCGGCCGTCCCATCACGCTGATGCCCACCGCGATGCCCGCCGACGGTCCGTCCGGGCTCGTCATCACCGGCGCCCGCGCGCATTACCTCTGCTACGACAGCGGCACCCGGCCGCTGCACCAGCAGCACATCATCGCCCACGAACTTGGCCACCTCATCGCCGGTCACACCTCCGAGCAGGTGGCCGACGTCGACGTGCCCGCCGGCGCTCTGCTGTCCACACTGGACCCGGAGATGGTGCGGCGGGCGCTCGCGCGCGACGGCGGATACGACAGCCGCCAGGAGCGCGAGGCCGAAATCATCGCCGACCTACTGCTGCAGCGCGCCCACTCGTGGGCGCCCGAACAGACCTGGCACGTACCGCTCGACGCGGCCGACGTGGTGGCGCGGATCGAACGCTCGCTGGGATGAGCGGGTGAACGAGGTCCTGTATCCGGTGCTGGCCGTCACGGCCTGGGCCGGATGCGCGGTCAAGCTGCAGGGCCTCCGGCGCGGCGGAAACCCGGCCGGATACGCGGTGTGCGTGGCGCTCGCGCTGCTCGGCTCGACGTTCACCCTGTCGACGCCAGCCGTGTGGAGGTGGCTCGACCGGGCCACCGGAGTGCCGAACCTCGCCGCGCTCTGGGCGCACCTGTCCGTCGTCGGGTTCTCCGGCACGGTACAGCTGCTCCTGCTGTGGTGGGTGACCCCGCCGGGAGAGGCCAGCCGTCGCGCCCGCATCCGGTTCGCGTTCCTCGCCACGGCGGCGGTCGCGATGGTCGTACTCTTCCTCGCCTCCGGCCCCACCGAGCCGCGCGTCGGCGAGTTCGTCGCCACCTACGTGAGCCGGCCGGTGTTCGCCGTTTACATCCTCGTGTACCTGGGCGCGTTCGGGTTGGGGCTCATCGACGTCGTGCGGCTGTGCTGGCCGTACGCCAGAGTGTCTGGCCGCTCCTGGCTGCGCCGGGGACTGCGCGCCACGGCGGTCGGTGCGATGGCCGGGCTCGTCTACTGCGCCATCCGGATCTCCAGTGTGATCGGCGCGCAGGCCGGTGCCGATCCGCGGCGTTGGGAACCGCTCGCGCCGATCGCCGCCAGCATCGGCGCGTTCCTCGTCATCTTCGGGCTCACCATGCCAGCGTGGGGCCCGAGGCTGTCACAGTTGCGCGGTTGGGTGCGCAGGCGCCAGCAGTACCGCCAGCTCCAGCCGCTCTGGGTCGACCTGCACCGGCTCATGCCGGAGATCGCACTGGAGCCACCCGTGGCCGTCCCGCTCAGCACCCTCGACCGCCGCCTGTACCGGCGCGTGATCGAGCTGTACGACGGCTGGCTCGTGCTGCGCCCGTACCTGGACGAGGCGGCCGGTGGGCGCGCCCGCCGGCTGGGCACCCAGGTCGGGCTGCGCGAGGAAGAGTTGGCCGCGGTGGTCGACGCCGCGCGCCTGCGCGGAGCGGTGCGAGCCTACGCGCGCGGTGCGCGCGGCCCGGACGAGACCGAGGCCGCCCCGGTCCGGCCCGACGAGCCCGCCGACCTCGCCGGGGAGGTCGCCCGGCTGGTACAGGTCTCCCGCGCGTACGCGTTCTCGCCGGTGGTCGCCGCGGCGGTCGCCGGACGCGAGGTCCTCTTCCCCAACCAAACCGAAGTAGCAATGTAACCCCCCGCGCGCTCCCACCCCGGCGCTCCGCGCTCCGCGCGCCGGCCCCCTTCCGCCGATCAAGGGCGAATGCACGCGGTTGGATCTCTTTACCGCGTGCGTTCGCCCGTGATCGATGCGATTGCCCTTGGTCGGCGGGCGTGGGGTCCGCCGATGTGCGGACCGCTGCGGCCGTCGGCGCCGTGCCGTGCCGCCAAGGCCGCGCGGCTCGGGCGGCGGGAGCAGGTGACGCCCGCGTACCACTTGCGGGATCGCGGCTAGATCCAGCGGCTGCCCAACCACATGCGGGCGGACCAGTCGTCGTACGGGATGACCTGGCCGACGTATATCGGATAGAAGTACGCGAAACAGACTGCTACCAGCAGCACGTATGCCCCGGCGACGACCGCGCCGATCAGGCGCCGGTCCGAACTGCTCTCGTCGGTTGGCGGTGCCGCGCCCGGTGTGGCACCCGCTGGGGCGGGCGCGGGCGTCATGATCGCTCCGAGCACGTACACCACAGCGAGCACCAGGAACGGCTGAGCCGGGAGGGCGTAGAACGCGAACATCGTGCGGCCATGCATCGCGAAGTAGAACCACGGCAGCAGGCCGGCCGCCACGCCGAGCAGGATCGCGCCGGCTCGCCAGTCGCGGCGCGCGATGCCGAACCAGGCGAGCGCGCCAAGCGCCGGGATGAACGACCACCACAGCAGCGGCGTACCCACGAGCAGGATGTGCGAGGCGCAGCTCGACGCGCCGCAGTTGCCGTCGCCCGACCAGTAGAACGCGATCGGGCGGCCCAGCAGCAGCCACTGCCACGGCCACGACTGGTACTGGTGCGTGGCGTCCAGCGTGGAGTGGAACTTGTACATCTCGTGGTGGTAGTGGAGCAGGTTGCGGATCGCGCCCCACACCGGCGGCTCGGAGTGGCCGGTGTCGCGCAGCCAGTGCCGGAAGTACCCGGTGTCAGTGGCGAACCAGCCGGCCCACGTCGCCGTGTAGGTGATCAGGATCAGCGCGCCAGCGAGCAGGAGCCAGCCGAACTCGTCGATCACCGTGTCGCGCCACGGACGCTGTACGCCAGCGGACCGGCGCGCGCCCACCTCCCACCAGACGATGAGCAGGGCGAAGACCGGCACGAACCAGATCGCGCTCCACTTCACGCCTAGGGCGCAGCCGATCATCACCGCGCACAGGAGCCGCCACCAGGGCACGCCGGTGCGCCAGTCGAAGGACGGCCGTCCCGCCTTGCCCGGCTGGCTCGGGTCGAGACCGGCTTCCATCGCGCGCAGCCAGCGTCGTCGGCGTGCGTCTCGGTCCATGACCAGCGCACCGAACGCCGCCAGCACGAAGAACATGAGGAAGATGTCGAGCAGCGAGATCCGCGACAGTACGAGGTGGAAGCCGTCGAGCGCCATGAGTAGGCCGGCGGTGCAACCCAGTACCGTCGAGTGGAACATGCGTCGGGCGACGCGCACCATGATCAGCACAGACAGGGTGCCGATCAGGGCGCCGGAGATCCGCCAACCCATCTCGTTGTTGCCGTACACCATCTCGCCGAGCGCGATCATCCACTTGCCGAGTGGCGGGTGCACGACGTAGGCCGGGCCGTTGCTCTTCTCGTCCCACTCGACGCCGCGGTGCAGCATGTCCCAGGCGTCAGTGGGGTAGTAAACCTCGTCGAAGATCAAGCCCTTGGGCTTGTCGAGGTTGACCAGCCGTAGGATGCCGGCGATGACCACGATGACGCCGGTGGCGAGCCACGAGTACGGGTCGAGCCGCGCGTCGAACGGCAGCAGCCGACGCCGGACGACGTCGGCCACGCCGCCGCGCTGGTCGGCGGTGCCGGCTTCAGGGCTCTCGTGCTCTTCTTTGGGACCGGCGCCTTCATTGGTGATCGCCGGTGCCTGCGCTGTCGCGGCCGTGGTCACCCCGCGATCGTAGGCTGCGGAGGGGCGGTCCGGCGCGCACTGCCCATCTAGTGGTGTCACGAGTATCGATGAAAGGCCATTGAGGTGGGGCAAAAGTCCGATTCTGGGCGGTTGGTACTTGTTGGTGCCCCGCTAGGCAACATATCCGACGCCTCCGTACGGCTCCGCGAAACCCTGTCGACCGCTGACGTCGTGGCGGCCGAGGACACCCGCCGGCTCGGCCGGCTGGCACGCGACCTCGACGTCACCATCGCCGGGCGGATCATCTCCTACTTCGAGGGCAACGAGGAAAGGCGTACCCCCGATCTGGTCGACGCCATGCGCGATGGCGCGTCGGTCGCGCTGATCACCGATGGGGGGATGCCGAGCGTGTCCGACCCTGGGTACCGGCTGGTCCGCGCCGCACTCGACGCGGGCCTACCGGTCACCGCGGCCCCCGGTCCCAGCGCCGTGACCACCGCGCTGGCGCTGTCCGGGCTGCCCGCGGACCGGTTCTGCTTCGAAGGCTTCCTGCCCCGCGGCGGCGGCGCCCGGCGTGCCCGGCTGCGCGCCCTCGCCGCGGAGGAACGAACGCTGGTCTTCTTCGAGGCGCCGCACCGGATCGGCGGGGCGCTCAACGACCTGGCCGAGACGTTCGGCGCGGATCGGGAGGCGGCGGTGTGTCGCGAGCTCACCAAGACGTACGAGGAGATCGTGCGGCGGCCGCTCGGCGACCTCGCGACGTGGGCCACCGAGCAGCAGCCGCGCGGCGAGATCACCCTCGTCGTGGCCGGCGCGCCTCCGTCGTCGGGTGCCGAGGTATCGGACGAAGAGCTGCGGTCAGCGGTGGCCGCTCTCGAAACCAGCGGCATGTCCCGCCGCGACGCCATCGCGTCGGTAGCCGCCACCCACGGTCGCCCCCGCCGCGAGGTCTACACCCTCGTCCACACAACCCCCTGACCCCCAGCGGCCCGCGTCGCGCTCGCGCGGCACTGCCCGCGTCTTCGCCGATCAAGGACAAACGCACGCGGTTGGATCTCCTTTCCGCGTGCGTTCGCCCTTGATCCCTGCGAAAGCCCTTGATCGGCGTCCTCGAGCTGAGAGGGCTCGGGCATCGGGTCAAGCCCATCCACCACGGGCGGCCCCGAGCGCCCCTAGCCGCCGCCCACCGACCAGCTCGCCGTGGAACGGCGACCTTGACACCTGGGCGCGGAGGGTGAGGCCGCGGGAGCGACGGTCTGGCCCACGGCGAGCGTCGCGGTAGCTCAGAATCCCGGTTTGGACCTGCTCGGACGTTGTCAGAAGGTCGAGGCGAGGAAGGCCACCGTGACCAGCAGAGGCGCGGTCAGTGCGGTCAGCGTGGCAGTGCGGCGAGACCAGCGGTCCTCCAGGCGGCGCGCGCCGGTCACCCACACCAGCCCGAACCCGCAGAGCATGATCAGGATCAGCCCGAGCGCCCACCGCAGATGCCGCACCGCGGCGCCATCGCCCACGTACGCCCGGCCGCTGTCGGCGCCGACCATCCGAGCGGTCACCGTGCTGCCGACGGCGCTCTGGTCGTCGGCCACCCCGACCAGCCGGATCCCCTCGGCGGTGAACGCGCCGTTGGCCGCGCTGAACTCGCCGACACAGCGCTGCCCGACGCCGCTGCCGGTGCACTCCGAGACGGTGGCGGTGCCGGTGTCGCCGTGTCCGACCGCCAGCCACAGCGGTTCGGCGCTCACCCACGCGAAGAACGTCGCCAGCAGCGCCAGCACGACCAGCCCCACCAGGCCGACGGCTGGGCTGCGCGGCGGCTTCGGCGGCCGCCCCGGACGGCGGCCGCTGTACCGTTCCCGGCGCGGCACCTCCTGAGTGGGCAGCCAGAACGGCAACTCATCGTCATCCGGCGCGGGCGAAGGGGTCGGGATGAGCGCGCGTTCCGGCATGGGCGGCAGTACGACCGTCTCCCTGGCCTCCGCCGCGAGTCTGTGGTGACCAGTTGCCCCTATAGGGGCAGTAACTCGCCACGGTCGGTCCGAGGCATCCGCGGGCGTGCCCGGCCGGAGGACCGGAGCGGGCAACTGCGGCGCTCCACCGTCGTCCGCGAGCCCGGCCTCGACCGCGGTGCCGGCTCGCGCTGGCCCGTCGCCGGCCGCGTCAGCACCGAAGCCGGCCTCGTCGTCGGTCAGGCTGTCGTCGAGTGCGGCGTCTTGAAGCGCGGCTCCCTCCCACGGACCGTCCTCGGACTCGGCGTCGCCTTCGTGCACGGCGCCGGCCTCATGGGCGAGGTCGGCGTCGGTCTCGACGACGGCGGCGCTCCGATTGGCGGCGGCGTCGGCGCCGATAAGGGCAGCGGGCTCCGAGGCGGTGTCGTCCTCCGGGAACGCGGAGGGGGTGGAAATAGCGGTGACTTCATGCGCAGCGTCTGCGTCGGTCTCGACCTCGGCAAGGTCGGAGGTGGCCCCGGCCTGCGAAAGGCCGTAGGCGTCGGTCTCGACCTCGGCTTCGGCAACGTCGGAGCTGGCGTCGGTCTCGTCCTGCGGTGCGTCGTAGGCGGCGTCCGCGTCGCGCGTGGCCCCGGGAGGGTCGGAGGAGGCATCGGCCCCGGGCTCGGCCTCGGGAAGGTCGTAGGCGCCCTCTGGCTCAGCCCCGGAAAGGTCGTTGGCGGCCTCGGCCTCGGGAAGGTCGTAGGCCGGCTCCGGCTCCGAGAGGTTGGAGGCGGCCTTGGGCTGGGCAAGGTCGGAGGTGGCGTCCGCGTCGTGCGGGGGGACGGTCTCCGGGAGGTCGTCGGCGGCGTGCTCGGAGCCGGTATCGGCCGGTGCCAGGTCCGCGAGTGGCGCGGCCGGGCCAAGGTCCGACGGAGCGGAGCTGTCCGCGTGCGCTGCCCCCTCAGCCGGCGCCGGCTCGGAGTCGCCGGAAGGCCGCTCAGCGAACGAGCCGCCGGAAGGCCGCTCAGCGGACGAGCCGCCGGAAGGCCGCTCAGCGGACGAGTCGCCGGAAGGCCGCTCAGCGGGCGAGCCGCCGGAAGGCCGCTCAGCGGGCGAGCCGCCGGAAGGCCGCTCAGCGGACGGGGCGGACGGCTCGGCGGGTGCCGGTAGCGCCGTGAGTGTGTCGCCGCTGCCGCTGGCCTCGACCGTGGACGGCGGGTCGGGCGGGATGAGGGTGGCGATCGGTACGGGGGGCACGGCGGGGCGGTCGAGTGCCGCGAAACGGGCGGCGGCTGCCGCTGGATCACCCCGCCACCATGCTCCGGCGGGACCGTCCGCGGCCCACGGGCTACCGCCCGCAGCGCCCTCGGGCATCTGCGTTTCCCCTGGCTGTGGCGCTGAACCGGTCACAGACTTCATTGGACAACGGGAAGGCGTGATGACCATGTAGCGCTCCGCGCGTGTCGGCCTATAAACCGGTCACTACCCTTGTCAAGCATGAGTTACGTTCTCGCGGCGGTCGCCTGGCCGTACGCCAATGGCCCGCGCCACATCGGCCACGTCTCCGGCTTCGGCGTCCCCTCCGACGTTTTCAGCCGGTACATGCGGATGGCGGGCCACGACGTGCTCATGGTGTCGGGTACCGATGAGCACGGCACGCCGATCCAGGTGCAGGCCGACAAGGAGGGCGTGACCCCGCGCGAGCTCGCCGACCGGTACAACCGGGTGATCGTCGAGGACCTGCACGGGCTCGGCCTCGCCTACGATCTTTTCACCCGCACCACGACCCGTAACCACTATGCGGTGGTGCAGGAGCTCTTCGAGGGGCTGCACCGCAATGGATACATCGTCCCCAAGGTCACGATGGGCGCGATCTCCCCGTCGACGGGCCGCACCCTGCCCGACCGGTACATCGAGGGCACCTGCCCGATCTGCGGGTACGACGGTGCGCGCGGCGACCAGTGTGACAACTGCGGCAACCAGCTCGACCCGGTCGACCTGATCAACCCCCGCTCCAAGATCAACGGTGAGACGCCGGAGTTCGTCGAGACCGAGCACTTCTTCCTGGACCTGCCGGCGTTCGCGCAGGCGCTGGGCAAGTGGCTCGACACCCGCGACGGCTGGCGCCCCAACGTGCTGCGCTTCTCCAAGAACCTGCTCGACGACCTCCAGCCCCGTGCCATCACCCGCGACCTGGAGTGGGGTGTGCCGATCCCGCTCGACGGCTGGCGTGACCGGTCCGACAAGCGGATCTATGTCTGGTTCGACGCGGTGATCGGGTACCTGTCGGCCTCGATCGAGTGGGCCCGCCGCTCGGGCGACCCCGAAGCGTGGCAGAAGTGGTGGCGCCGGGAAGACGCCCGGGGCTACTACTTCATGGGCAAGGACAACATCGTCTTCCACTCGGTGATCTGGCCGGCCCTGCTCCTCGGGTACTCGGGCGAGGGCGACCGGGGCGGCGAGCCCGGCGCCTTCGGCACGCTGAATCTTCCCACCGAGGTGGTTTCCAGCGAGTTCCTGACGATGGAGGGCCGCAAGTTCTCGTCGTCACGCCAGGTCGTGATCTACGTTCGCGACTTCCTGGAGCGGTACGACGCCGACGCCCTGCGCTACTTCATCGCCGTCGCCGGCCCGGAGAGCCAGGACACCGACTTCACGTGGGCCGAGTTCCTCCGGCGCAACAACGACGAGTTGGTCGCTGGCTGGGGCAACCTCGTCAACCGGTCGATCTCGATGGCCGCCAAGAACTTCGGCGCCATCCCGCCGGCCGGCGAGCTGACCGCCGAAGACCGCGCGCTGCTGGATACCGCCCAGAAGGCCTTCGCCACGGTCGGTGGGCTGATCGAGAAGCACCGCCAGAAGCAGGCCATCGGTGAGGCCATGCGGGTGGTGGCGGAGGCCAACAAGTACCTGTCGGAGCAGGCGCCCTGGAAGATGAAGGAAGACCTGGACCGCATGGGCACCGTGCTGCACGTGGCACTCCAGGCGGTGAGCGACTGCAACACGCTGCTCACGCCGTTCCTGCCGCACAGCGCGCAGAAGGTGCACGAGCTGCTCGGCGGCACCGGCGTACACGCGCCCATGCCCTCGATCGTCGATGTCGAAGACCTCGACGGCGGCCCGGCGTACCCGATCCTCACCGGCGACTACACGGCCGGCACGCGCTGGGAGTCGGTGTCGCTGGAAAGCGGCCGGGCGCTCGCCCCGCCGAAGCCCGTCTTCCGCAAGCTCGACCCGTCGATCGTCGACGAGGAGCTAGCCCGCCTCGGAGCCTAGAAGCAATTTTTGAGCTGCCGCGACGTTCGTCGCGCTCCAGACCGCTGCTCCCGCGGCCTCACCCCACGCGTCCCCACAACCCGGCGGACGTCGCGGCAGCTCAAATCCTGGCCGGTTAGAGGGCGTACTCGATGTCGACCATGCCGGAGTCGGTGATCTCGGCGGTCGGCGCCCACACCTCGTAGACGCCGCGCTCGTAACACTGCGCGCCGAGCGCGGCGACGCTGTCGGCGTCGGGGCGGCAGAGCCGGAGGCGGGTCCAGCCCGCCTCCTGGTGCAGCGCGGTGCACGGCACGCCGCGCCAGCGCGCGTACGGCACGCGCCGGCTCAGGGCCTCGACCGGATACCGGGCGGCCCGGGTCATCGCGAGCACCCGGAACTCGCCGGGCGGATCGGCGACCGCGTCGTATTCCTGCCCGCGGTAACGCCCGACGAGCCGGGTCGACTTCGTCTTGTCGTCGCTCGGCACGTACTCCTGGTCGGGCGGCAGCTCGGGCACCCTGGTCAGCAGGTGGCGCCACTGTGGACCGGCCATCCGCAGCCATCCTCGCTGCTCCGGCTGGTACGTATACAGCACGACCTCGGTGCCGTCGGGGGTGTAGGCGAGCAGCGTCGCGTTGGCCGGCATCGGCAGGTCGGCGAAGTCGGCGGTGACGAACTCCGGTATCACGTGCCGGCCGCTCGGGGTGAAGCCCGTGCCCAGGACGGGCGGACCGACCCGGTCGTGCGCCGGCATGCGGACGAGGCCGCGCTGGTGGGCGCCGAGCGGGATCTCGTAGTCGCGCGGGTCGATCGCGCGCCACCGCAGCGCGTAGACGACGTCGGGGTCGTCGCGGCCGGCGTCGGCGTCGGTGCGCAGCAGCGCCAGGTCGGCCGGGGTGCGCAGGTGCGCCACGTCGTGCTCGCGGTAGCAGAAGCCGTAGGGCAGCCAGCCGCGCAGGTACCCGGAGAGCTGGCGCGCCGACAGCGCCTTGATCATGCGGGTGCCCCGCCGGATCGCGGCGGTGCGCCGGATGCCCGCGACGGTCGGATCGTCGGCGTATGCCGGGGTCTGGCTGAGCGCGTGGATGTCGCTCCACCCGCGCTGCCGGTTGAGCGGCACCATGAGCGGCGCTTCCGGCGTCTCCAGCGGTGTGTCGGCGCGCGGCCCGTGCACGGCGGCGACCTCGGTGACGTGCACGAACCGGTGCCACGGCAGCGGTGCGCCGGGACGCGGGTTGCGCTGGAAACCGTCGACGGGGTCGGCACTGAACAACTCGTACGCCGCGCCGTGCGCGAGCTCATCGGCGGGGTAGATCGCGCCGCCGAACGTCACCCGCAGCCCGGTCGGCGCCTCGGCGACATGGGGGGCCTCACGGGCGGCGGTCACTCGCCTGAGAGTAGACCGCTGCCCGTGCTCGCGGGTGAACGGAGGGTTACACCTGCCTGTGACATCCTGGGTGGCGATGAGTAAGACGCGCGGCCAGCGGGCGGGGGAGTTTCCGCCCTCGCCACCACCCCTTCCGATACCCGTCGTCGACAGCCACACCCACCTCGACATCACCGTGTCCGAGGCGGGCGTGCCCGGCGGAGTGACCGAGCTGATCACACGCGCCGCCGATGCGGGCGTCGACCGGCTCGTGCAGGTCGGCGTCGACGTCGAGACCTCGCGGTGGGGAGTCGCGGTCGCCGCCGAGCACGAGGCCGTCGTCGCGACCGTCGCGATACACCCCAACGACGCGCCGCGCCTGCCCGACCTCGACGAGGCGCTGCGCCAGATCGAGGCGCTCGCCGCGCACGACAGGGTCCGCGGCATCGGCGAGACCGGCCTGGACACGTTCCGGACCGGCGACGAGGGCCGCGCGGCGCAGGAGGCCAGCTTCCGGGCCCACATCGCCATCGCCAAGAGGTACGGGAAGCCGCTCGTCATCCACGACCGCGACGCGCACGCCGACGTGTTGCGCGTACTGGACAGCGAGGGTGCACCGGAAACCGTGGTTCTGCACTGCTTCTCGGGCGACGCCGAGTTCGCGGCGGAGTGCGTCCGGCGCGGGTACGTGCTGAGCTTCGCGGGGACCGTGACGTTCACCAGCGCGGGCGCCCTGCGCGAGGCGGCCCGGGTCACACCGCTGAAGCAGATGCTCGTGGAGACCGACGCGCCGTACCTGACACCCATGCCGTACCGCGGGCGCCCGAACGCCTCGTACCTGATCCCGCTGACCGTCCGCGGCCTGGCCGAGACGACCGGCGCCGACCTGGACGAGCTCTGCGCGGCGATCTCCGAAACGGGCGACCGGGTTTTCGGGCCGTGGTGACGCAGCACCTGCTCGGCCCGGCGGAGATCCGGGAACTGGCCGCGCGCCTCGGCGTGCGCCCCACGAAAAAGCTGGGGCAGAACTTCGTCCACGACCCGAACACCGTCCGCCGGATCGTGGCCGCCGCCGGCCTCGACGCGGACGACGTGGCCGTCGAGGTGGGTCCGGGGCTCGGCTCGCTCACGCTCGGACTGCTGGCGGCGGCCCGGCACGTGCACGCGGTCGAGATAGATCCGGTGCTCGCGGGCGCGCTCGCCGAGACCGCGGGTCACCCCGACAGCCTGACGGTGCATCGCGCGGACGCGTTGCGGATCTCCACAGCGGATCTCACGCCACCGCCCACCGCCCTCGTCGCGAACCTGCCGTACAACGTCGCGGTACCGGTCGTCCTGCACCTGCTCGCCGAGCTGCCCTCACTGCGCCACGGGCTCGTCATGGTGCAGAAGGAGGTCGCTGACCGGCTGGTCGCCGGGCCGGGATCCAAGGTGTACGGGATCCCGTCGCTGAAACTGGCCTGGTACGCCTCGTCCCGCAGCGCCGGGAAGGTGCCGCCGGCGGTGTTCTGGCCGGTGCCAAACGTCGACTCCGGCCTGGTCGCGTTCACCCGCCGCGACCCGCCGCGCGCCGATGTCAACCGCGATCGTGTCTTCGCGGTGGTCGACGCCGCCTTCGCGCAGCGCCGCAAGACGCTGCGGGCCGCGCTCGCCGGCTGGGCGGGCAGCCCCGACCGGGCCGCGGCGGCGTTGGTGGCCGCTGGCGTCGACCCGGGCGCGCGGGGCGAATCCCTGACGATCGGCCAGTTCGCGGACATCGCCGCTGGCGTGCCGGTGCCAGCCGGGGCCGGCGAGTAGTCTGGCGGCGTGCTCGTGAGCGAGGGAGTTGGCGCGGCGGCGCCTGTACCGGGTCAGGACATCGCTCCGTGACCGAGGCGTGGCGGCCGGACGAAGACGACCGGCCCCGGTTGGCGGCTTCCGGACCGGTGAAGGTGCGCGTTCCCGCGAAGATCAACTTGCACCTGGGCGTCGGCCCGGCCCGCGACGACGGCTACCACGAGCTGAGCACCGTCTACCACGCGATCTCCCTGTACGACGAGCTGACCGCCCGCCGCGGCGACACGCTGACCCTCACCATGGAGGGCGAGGGCGCCGGTGAGCTGGCGCTCGACGAGTCCAACCTGGTGATCCGCGCGGCCCGCGCCCTGGCACACCACACCGGCATGCCCGCGCACGCCCGGCTGCACCTGCGCAAGCAGATCCCGCTCTCCGCGGGGCTGGCCGGCGGCAGCGCCGACGCGGCCGCCGCCCTGGTGGCGTGCGACGCGCTGTGGGGCACCGGGCTGTCCCGCGACGACCTCGCGGCCATCGCGGCAGACCTCGGTTCCGACGTGCCGTTCCTGGTCTACGGCGGCACCGCGCTCGGCACCGGGCGGGGCGAGGCGGTCAGCCCGGTACTGGCCCGGCCGAACACCTGGCATTGGGTGGTGGCGATCGCCGACGGCGGCCTGTCCACACCCGACGTCTACCGCGAGCTCGACCGGCTGCGCTCCACCGGCGAGGTGCCGCGGCTGCCAACCCACTCGACGAACCCGCTGCTCGGCGGCGCCGACCGGCTGCTCGCCGCGCTGCGCCAGCGCGACCCCGCCGTGCTGGGCGCGGCACTCGACAACGAGCTCCAGCCGGCCGCCCTGTCGTTGCGGCCGAGCCTCGCCGGCGTCCTCAAGGCCGGCCACGCCGCGGGAGCGCTCACCGGCCTTGTCTCCGGCTCCGGGCCGACCTGCGTGTTCCTCGCCCCCGACAGCCGCCGGGCGAAGGAGATCGCCGACGACCTGACCGTCGCCGGGGTGTGCCGCGTCGCATACACCGCGCACGGTCCCGTGGCGGGCGCCCGGGTGGCCTGAACCATGGCGAACATCGTCAACCTGGACCGGGTGTCCAAGGGGTACGGCGCGGCTGGGCAGCTGCTCACCGAGGTGTCCCTAGGCCTCGACGACGCCGACCGGATCGGGGTCGTCGGGCTCAACGGCGCCGGGAAGTCCACGCTGCTGCGCCTGTTGACCAAGCTGGAGGAGCCGGACGACGGCCGGGTCACGCACCGCCGCGACCTGCGGGTGGCCTGGCTGCCGCAGTCGCTCGACCTCGCTCCAGACGCCACCGTCCACGATGTCGTCATCGGCACCGCCTGGCTCGGCCACGGCTTCGCCGCCGAGCACGAGTGGGCCGGCGACGCCGGGGTGCGCGCGATCCTCGACGGTCTCGGCATGCCACACCTCGGCCTCGACCAACCCGTCGGGCCGATGTCGGGTGGCGAGCGCCGCCGGGTCGCGCTGGCCGCGCTGCTGGTACGCGCCGCCGACCTGCTGATCCTCGACGAGCCCACCAACCACCTCGACGTGGCCGGCGTCGACTGGCTGGCCCGGCACCTGCTGGCGCGGCGCGGCGCGCTCGTCGTCGTCACGCACGACCGGTGGTTCCTCGACGCGGTCTGCACCGGCACCTGGGAGGTAGCCGACCAGACCGTCCGCGCCTACGAGGGCGGGTACGCCGCGTGGACGCTCGCCCGCGCCGAGCGCGACCGCGTCGCGGCGGCCACCGAGGCACGCCGGCAGAACCTGCTGCGCAAGGAGATCGCGTGGCTGCGGCGAGGCCCGCCCGCCCGGACCTCCAAGCCGCGCTTCCGCATCGACGCCGCCAACGCGCTCATCGCGGACGTACCGCCGCCGCGCGACACGGTCTCGCTGCGCAGGCTCGCCACCGCACGCCTCGGCAAGCAGGTGTACGACCTGAGCGACGTCACCCTGCACGCCGGCCCCAAGCTGATCCTGGACGACGTCACGTGGCAGGTCGGCCCCGGTGACCGGATCGCCATCCTCGGCGCCAACGGAGCCGGAAAGACCACGCTGCTGCGCCTCATCGCCGGCCGGATCTCCCCAGACAAGGGCGAGGCGCGGATCGGCTCGACGGTGCGCACCGCGTTCCTGTCGCAGGAACTCGTCGAGCTGCCCAACCAGCTGCGCCTGCTGGAAGCCGTCGAAGAGGTCGCCAAGCGCGTCAAGCTCGGCGACCGGGAGTTGAGCGCCGCGCAACTGGCCGAGGTGTTCGGGTTCACCGACCGTCGGGTGTGGACACCCGTGGGCGACCTGTCCGGCGGTGAACGGCGGCGCCTGCAGCTCCTGCGCCTGCTCGCCGGCGAGCCCAACGTGCTGCTGCTCGACGAGCCCACCAACGACCTCGACACCGACACGCTCGCCTCCCTCGAAGACCTGCTCGACTCCTGGCCCGGCACGCTCGTGGTCGCCAGCCACGACCGGTACCTCGTCGAGCGGGTCACCGACTCGGCGTACGCGCTGCTCGGCGACGGGCGGCTCCGCCACCTGCCGGGCGGCGTCGACGAGTACCTGTCGATGCTGACCCCCGGAGCCCCGCCGCCGGCCGCGCCACGCCCCGAGCGCGAACAGCGCGAGCCCGCCTTCGACGTCCGCGCGGCGCGCAAGGAGCTGGCCCGCCTCGAACGCACCCTGGGCAAGCTCGAACAGCGCGAGACCACGCTGCACGAAGAGCTCGCGGCGCACGCCACCGACTACACCAAACTCGCTGACCTCGACGCGCGGCTCAAAGCGGTACAGGCCGAGCGTGGACAGGTCGAAGAAGAGTGGCTGGCGCTGGCCGAGCGAGTGCCGGATCACTGAACAGGGGGCCGCTCGGTGGCCTCCTGATCGCGTACGTCAAAATCGCCGCCATGGCGCACACTCCCGTCAACCACCCGCTGCGGCCCACCTACCGGGCGCTGGCGGGGCTGGCCGGCCTCTACCTGGTGATCTTCGGCGTGCTCGGCATCGTCGAGACCGGCACCGAACCGTTCTTCGACCAGGGCGACGGCAGCGCGATCGGCCAGGGCACCAACCTTGGGTACTCCGTGATCGCGATCGCCTCGGGCCTGCTGATCCTCGCTGGTGTCGGCATCGGCCGCAACGTCGACACCAAGCTCAACACGGTGGGCGGGTACGCGTACATGGCGCTGGGCCTCGCCGCGCTCGCGGTGATCCGCACCGACGCCAACTACCTCAACTTCACGATCCCCACCGTCGTGGTCACCATGACGATCGGGCTCCTGCTGCTGACCGCCGGCCTCTACGGCAAGGTGGGCACCGACGAGCAGGCGAAGGCGGCCGAGGCGGCCCGGCTCATCCTGTAGCCGCTACCGGGCTTGTGCGGTAGCGCTGCGGAAACGCCATAGCTGGGCGACAATCCAGCTATGGCGCACATCCCGGTGAACCACCCGCTACGGCCCGTGTACCGCACATTCGCCGGCCTGATCGGCGCGTACATCCTCGTGTTCGGCGTCATCGGCCTGATCCAGACCCTCGGCGACCCGCTCTTCGACCGGGGCGACGTCTGGACGCTCGGGCTGCGCACGAACCTGGCGTTCGCGATCCTGTCGATCCTGTACGGCATCGTGCTGCTCGGCGGCAACCTCGCCGGCGGCAACCTCGGCCACCTGATCAACCTGGGCGGCGGGGTGCTCTTCATGCTGGCCGGCATGCTCATGATGACCGTCATGCAGACCGACGCCAACATCCTGAACTTCTCGATGTCGACGGTGATCGTGTCGCTGATCTTCGGGATACTCGTCTTCACCGCCGGCCTGTACGACAAGCCCGGCACCGCCGAAGACGCCGAAGCCGAAGACAAGTATCGACGGGCCTCTGTGCACGCCTAGGAGGCGCGCTCAGCGGTTGCGGCGCGTCAGCAGCGTCGGCTTCGCTTCCAGATGCGACAGGCCGTTCCAGGCCAGGTTGACCAGGTGCGCGGCCACCGTGTCCTTGCGCGGCTTGCGCACCTCCAGCCACCAGCGGCCGGTCAGCGCCACCATGCCCACCAGCCCCTGCGAGTACAGCTCGGCCAGCTTCGGGTCGTAACCGCGCTGCTTGAACTCGGCGCCCAGGATGTGCTCCACCTGGTGCGCCACATCGTTGAGCACACTGCTGAAGTTGCCGGTCGACGACATGACCGGCGACTCCCGCACCAGTACCCGGAAGCCGTCGGTCTCGCCCTCGATGTAGTCGAGCAACGCCAGCGCCGCCTGCTCCAACAACTCGCGCGGGTGGCCGGCGGTCAGCGCGTTCGTGATCCGATCCAGCAGCGCCCGGACCTCCCGGTCCACCACGACGGCGTACAGGCCCTCCTTGCCGCCGAAGTGCTCGTACACGACAGGCTTGGAGACCTTCGCGCGGTGCGCGACCTCCTCAATGGAGGTCGCGTCGAACCCGCGTTCGGCGAAGAGTTGGCGGCCGATGACGATGAGCTGCTCACGCCTTTGCGCCGCCGACATCCGAACCCGTGAGCTGGGTTTGGGTGGCGCCCCGTTCGCGCTTGAAATATCTGTCACGTTGAGGGTTTTACCAGCTTCGCGGCGATGCGCTCCGGCTTGGGCCAGCGGACGTCGTACGCGGCACCGATCTTCTCGAAGATCCAGATGGTGCGCGCGGAGATGTCGATCTGCCCGCGCAGCACGCCGTGACGGGCACACGTCGGGTCGGCGTGGTGCAGGTTGTGCCAGCTCTCGCCGAACGACAGGATCGCCAGCGGCCAGAAGTTCGCCGCCTTGTCGCCCTGACGCATCTCGAACGGCCGCTCACCGTAAACGTGGCAGATCGAGTTGATCGACCAGGTGACGTGGTGCAGCAGGCCCACCCGCACGATGCCGGCCCAGAAGAACGCGGTCAGCGCGCCCTGCCACGACCAGGTGACCAGGCCACCCACGGCCGCCGGCGCCACCAGCGAGATCGCCACCAGCAGCGGGAACAGCTGGTCGACCCGGTTGATGTCCTTGTCGCGCAGCAGATCGGGGGCGAAACGCTCACGGTTGGACAGCTCGCGGTGGAACAACCAACCCATGTGCGCGAACCAGAGGCCCTTGACCAGCGCCCAGAAGCTCGTGCCGAACCGCCACGGCGAGTGCGGGTCACCCTCCATGTCGGAGAACGCGTGGTGGCGCCGGTGATCGGCGACCCACTGCGTGATGTTGCCCTCGACCGCGAACGAACCCGCCACCGCGAGCGCGATCCGCAGCCAGCGCTTGGCCTTGAACGAGCCATGAGTGAAGTACCGGTGGTATCCGACCGTGATGCCGACGCCGGCCACGGAATACCAGACCGCGAAGATCGCGACGTCGGTCCAGGACAGCCAACCGCCCCAGGCGATCGGCACCGCGGCGAACACCGCGAGGAACGGGATCACGACGAACGCCCAGAGGCCGATCAGGATGCCCTTGGACTGGGTGCCCTCGGTCAGCGGCTTGGGGGTGTTGGTGGACGTCTCGGCGAGGGTGGCAGGAGACATGGAACCTCACTGGCGGTGCGGGGGAACAGGTTAAGTTACGCCTACGTCACCGTAACTTACGGAACCGTAGTTTGACAGGGCTGACCATGATCTACCTGCTCAGGACCGTCAGACCATCGCCCGCGAGCGGCTCGGCGTTGGCAAGGAACTGCTCTACGAGTTACTGCGCGGCGTCCCACCCCCAAGCTGGACCCGCCGACCAAACGCCAAAGACGACCTGCGCGCCGAAGCACTGCGGATGCGCGGCGACGGCCGCAGCGTCAACGACATCGCCACCACGCTCGGTGTGTCGAAGTCCACCGCGTACCTGTGGGTGCGGCACCTGCCGCTCGACCCCGACCCAGCGGCCGAGCGGGCTCGGCGGCAGGCACACTCCAAAGCCATGACCGACGCTCGATGGGGCGAATACCGGGTCGCTCGTGACGAGATGGAGGACGGCATCCGCGACAAGGCGGCGCGCTGGGTCGGCACCCTCAAGCACCGCGACGTCCTGCTCGCCGGCGCCTACTGGTGCGAGGGCGCCAAATCCAAGCCCTGGCGCAAGCAGACCGGCCTCGACTTCACCAACAGCGACCCTGGCCTGGTCGAGTTGTTCGTGCGCTTTGTGGAGGCATTGGGCGTATCTCGGGACCGCTTCAAATATCGGGTAAGCATCCACGAGTCGGCCGACGCCGACGCCGCCACGCGGTGGTGGGCCGACCGAATCGGCGTGCCGATCGAGGCCATGCAGCGGCCGACACTGAAGCGCCACAAGCCGTCCACCAATCGGCGTAACACCGGTGAGGATTATCGCGGCTGCCTTCAGATCGACGTCCCGCGTAGCCGACAGCTCTACGTCCGGGTCGAGGGGATTATGGCGGGCCTGTTTGATGCGGCGATGCCGACGTAGGTTCTACTTGCGATCAGGCAGACGCTACGCTGTCAGACGCAAACAGTCGGCTGTGGTGTAATTGGCAACACCTGCGGTTTTGGTCCGTAAGTTCTAGGTTCGAGTCCTAGCAGCCGAGCCATCCATAAATGTCCGGTTTCGGACTTGGCTCTCGCGGGGTGGGGTGAGGGCGCGGGGATTACCATGAGGCCGCAACCTCATGCCGCCCCGACGGGAGCCCTCTCGTGACCTCTCCCCGCCCTCGCACCGTCGTCGTTCTCGCCGCCGGTGAGGGCAAACGGATGAAGTCCACGCTCCCAAAGGTGCTGCACCCGCTGCTCGGTCGCACCCTCGTCGGCCACGTTCTCGCGGCCGCCGAGCCGCTCGGCGCGGAGCGCACGATCGTGGTCGTTGGCCACGGCGCCGAGCAGGTTTCCGCGCATCTCGCCGACGTCGCCCCGTACGCCGAGCCCGTGCTACAGGCCAGCCAGAACGGCACCGGTCACGCGGTGCGCATCGCACTGGAGGCGGCAGGCGGCGTCGAGGGCCCGGTTTCAAGAAGCCCTGAGAGATCGGTTTCAAGAAGCACTGTGGTGGTGCTCAACGGTGACGTGCCTTTGCTGCGCCCCGAGACGGTGGCGGCGCTGGTGGCCGCGCACGAGGCGGGCGGCGCCGCGGCGACGGTACTGGCGGCGGAGGTCGACGATCCGACGGGCCTGGGCCGGATCGTGCGGGACGCGAGCGGTGCCCTGGAGCGTGTCGTCGAGGAGCGCGACGCAACCCCTGAGCAGCGGGCGATCCGCGAGATCAATGCGGGCATCTACGCGTTCGAGGGCGGGTTGTTGCGGGCGGCGCTGGGCAAGCTGTCGACGGACAACGATCAGGGCGAGGAGTACCTGACGGACGTGTTCGGGCTGCTGGCGACCGATGGTCGCCCGGTGGCGGTACATGTGGCGGACGACGCGATCCAGACGTTGGGTTGTAACGATCGGGCGGAGCTGGCGGGTTTGCGGCGCCTGCTCCGCGATCGGGTCAACACGGCCTGGATGCGGTCTGGCGTAACGATTCTGGACCCGGCGACCACCTGGATCGACGTGACGGTGACGCTGGAGCCCGACGTGGTGATCGATCAGAACTCGCAGTTGCGTGGCGCGACCGCGGTGGCGGCGGGCGCGACGGTGGGGCCTGATGTGACGCTGGTCGACACGGTGGTGGGTGCGGGCGCGTCGGTGGTGCGGGCGCACGCGGTCGGCGCCGAGGTGGGGCCGGAGGTGACGATCGGGCCGTACGCGTCGCTGCGTCCGGGTACGAGGCTGGCGCGTAAGGCGAAGCTCGGCACGTTCGTGGAGACGAAGAACGCGGCGATCGGCGAGGGTTCGAAGGTGCCGCACCTGACGTATGTGGGTGACGCGACGATCGGCGAGTTCTCGAACATCGGCGCGGCGTCGGTGTTCGTCAACTACGACGGGGTGGCGAAGCACCACACGACGATCGGCAGCCACGTGCGAACGGGTTCCGACAACATGTTCATCGCGCCGGTCGAGGTGGGCGATGGTGCCTACACGGGTGCGGGCACGGTGGTACGCGAAGACGTGCCGCCGGGAGCGCTGGCGGTGTCGGGTGGACCGCAGCGGATCTTCCCGGATTGGACGGAGCGTAAGCGGCCGGGTACGCCTCCGGCCGAGGCCGCGCGCCGCGCGAAGGAGCGGGAGCGTGAGGCACAGCACGACGGGGGTGATGCGGGTCAACCGCGAACGACCTCGGGAGATACTGCAACCGAGTAGTCGTTGAACCTCCGACCCACGGGAGCGGATTGCCGATGGGCAGCATCGTCGCGGAGAACCGCAAGAGCCTGATGCTCTTCTCGGGTCGGGGGTTTCCCGAGCTGGCAGATGAGATCGGCGAGGCGTTGGGTGTGGCGCCGACGCCGACCGACGCGTACGAGTTCGCGAACGGCGAGATCTTCGTCCGGTACCGGGAGTCGGTGCGGGGTTCGGACGCGTTCGTGGTGCAGTCGGTGACACAGGGGGTCAACAAGTGGGTCATGGAGACCCTGATCATGGTTGACGCGTTGAAGCGCGGTTCGGCGAAGCGGATCACTGTGGTGCTGCCGTTCTACCCGTACTCGCGGCAGGACAAGAAGCACCGCGGACGCGAGCCGATCTCGGCGCGCCTGATGGCCGACCTGTTGAAGACGGCGGGCGCGAACCGCATCTTGACGGTCGACCTGCACACGGCGCAGATCCAGGGCTTCTTCGACGGGCCGGTGGATCACCTTTTCGCGATGGACACGCTGGCCGGGTACGTGGAGCGCAAGTACGCGGGCCGGCCGATGGCGGTGGTGGCGCCGGATTCGGGCCGGGTTCGGGTGGCGGAGCGGTGGACGGATCGGCTGGGCGGCTGCCCGCTGGCGTTCATCCACAAGACGCGTGACCCGTTGAAGCCGAACCAGGTGGTGGCGAACAGGGTGGTCGGCGACGTCGAGGACCGGGTGTGTCTGATCGTCGACGACATGATCGACACCGGTGGCACGATCACCCGGGCGGCTGACATCCTGCACGAGTCGGGCGCCGCCGATGTGGTGGTGGCGTCGACGCACGCGCTGCTGTCGGATCCGGCGACCGAGCGCTTGAAGAACAGCAGGATCAGCGAGGTGGTGGTGACGAACACGTTGCCGCTGCCGCCCGAGAAGCGTCTCGACAAGATCACTGTGCTGTCGATCGCGCCGCTGCTGGCACGGGCCATTCGTGAGGTGTTCGACGACGGTTCGGTGACGACACTGTTCGGGGGCTTGAGCTAATCGGGGGTCTTGGGTAATCAGCGCCTGGGCTCCGCTAGACTGGAGCGGTTGCCACGGCGAGGGTGCTCTGCGGGCCGCTGTTGACACAGCACCAACCGCACGGGGTCACCGTGATCGACGCGGTGCTCCGGGCCTTGCCCCAGTGCGCCTCCTCGCCCGGCACCGCCGCCGCCGACCCCACGCAGCAGACGAAAGCATCAGGAGTACTTCCGTGTCCGAGGTAAAGATCAGCGCCGAGCCCCGCACCGAGTTCGGCAAGGGTGGTGCCCGTCGTACCCGTCGGGCCGGCAAGGTGCCCGCCGTGCTGTACGGCCACGGCGAGAAGCCCCAGCACATCGCTCTCCCCGCGCGGGAGTTCGCCGCCGCGATCCGTCACGGCGGCCTCAACCAGATCTTCGCGATCGACATCGCGGGTGCCGCCACGACGCTGGCGCTCGCCAAGGCGATCCAGCGTGACCCGATCAGGGACACGTTCGAGCACGTCGACCTGATTATCGTGAAGCGCGGCGAGAAGGTGACCGTCGAGGTTCCGGTGCACCTCGTCGGCGAGGCCGCCCGCGGCACGCTGGTCGTGACCGAAAACCAGACGCTGACCGTCAACGCCGAGGCGCTGCACCTGCCGGAGTACCTCGAGGCCTCGATCGAGGGCCTGGAGGGTGGTTCGCGGGTGACCGCCGCGGATGTGACCCTGCCGGGCGGCACCGAGCTGGCCGCCGACCCGGAGCTGGTCATCGCCATGGTGACCGTGGCGCCGAGCGCCGAGCAGCTCGAGGGCGAGACCGCCGAAGAGGCGCCGGCCGAGGCTGCCGAGGAGCCGGCCGAGGCCGCAGCTCAGGCCTGATCACCGCCGTGATGGTGGATGGCTGACGTTCGAATGGGGGCCCCGGTGGGCCCCCTTCGCATCTGTAGAGGTGTGCGGTGGACGAGAGCTGGCTCGTGGTTGGGCTTGGCAACCCGGGCAAGGAGTACGCGCGTAACCGGCACAACGTCGGCTTCCTGGTGGCCGACCTGCTGGCCGGGCGTATCGGCGCGAAGTTTGGCCGGCATCGCCGCGCGGTCGCCGAGGTGGCTGAGGGGCGTCTCGGGTACGGCGGCCCGAAGGTGATCCTCGCGAAGCCGTTGACGTACATGAACCTGTCGGGCGGGCCGGCGGCGGCGCTGGCGCAGTTCTACAAGGTACCGATCGGGCAGGTCGTCGCGGTGCACGATGAGCTGGACATCGGGTACGGGCTGGTGAAGGCGAAGCTCGGCGGCGGCGAGGGCGGGCACAACGGCCTGCGGTCGATGTCGAAGTCGTTGGGTGGCAAGGAGTACGCCCGGGTGCGGTTCGGCGTTGGCCGGCCGCCGGGGCGGCAGGATCCCGCGGATTACGTGCTTTCCGACTTTTCGGCGGCGGAGCGCAAGGAGCTTGAGTTCCTCGTCGATCGAGCGGCTGACGTGGTCGAGGCCATTGTCACGCAAGGGGTTGAAGCGGCTCAGAACGCCTATAACGGGGCGTGACGCCCAAGCCGGTCATGCGTTGATCCCCCCGAGACGATGTGACGGGGGAGGCGGCGTGGAGCAGCGGCGGTTCGGCGAGTACGACGCCGAGCTGGTCCGCGACGTCGAGAACGCGTTCGACGAGGAGCTTCGCCTCTTTCCCGCGCCCCTGCGGCAGCGCGCCGCCGAGGTGCCGCGGATGTCGGCTTGGCCGCTGCGGCGGATACCCGGGCGGCACGCGGCCATGTCGCGACGCGCCCAGTGGGAGGCGCGGTACATCCGGACCCTGGTACTGGGTGACCTGCTGGTCGGCCTGGCGGCGGGCGCGGTCGCGTTCGAGGTGCGCTTCGGGCTGACTGTGACCGCGTACAACCGGGTCTACCTGCTGCTCTCGCTGCTGCTGCCGGTGGCGCTGGTCGCCATGCTGGCGCTGCACCGCACGTACGAGAGCCGGTTTCTTTTCGTCGGCACGGAGGAGTACCAGCGGGTCATCCGCTCGGGCCTCGGCATTATCGCGGCGGCCGCGGTCGTCTCCTATGCCCTGGATCTGCCCTTGGCGAGGTCGTACGTCCTCGTCGCGCTGCCCGGGGCGACCGCGACGGTGCTCGCGGTGCGGTTCGCGGCCCGCAAGCGGCTGCATCTGGCCCGGGAGCGCGGCGAGTGCCTGCGCCGGGTGCTGGTGGTGGGCCATGAGCTGGCCGTCCTGGACATGACCGCGCGCCTGCGCCGCGAGCGGTACCACGGTCTTGAGGTGGTGGGCGCGTGCCTGCCGCCCGGCGGGGACGGTGCCGTGGGGTCGCCGGTTTACGGGACGTTCGACGAGGTGGCCGAGGCGGTCGACGCGGCGGGCGTGGACACGGTACTGGTGCTGTCGTGTCCCGAACTCGACGGTCAGGCGCTGCGCCGGCTGGCGTGGCGGCTGGAGCGCGACGAGGTCGACCTGATCCTGGCGAGCGCCCTGATCGACGTGGCCGGTGACCGCACGACGATCCGGCCCGTGGACGGCTTGCCGATGCTGCACGTGGAGCATCCGCGGCTGGACGGTGGAGCCCGCGTGGTGAAGGAGATCTTCGATCGCCTCGGTGCCGCGTTGCTGCTGATGCTGCTGTCGCCGGTGCTGGCGGCGGTGGCCGTCTGTATCCGCAGGGATTCATCGGGGCCGGTATTCTTTCGTCAGGTCAGGGTGGGCCGCGATGGCCAGCACTTCCTGATCTACAAGTTCCGCAGCATGTACCTCGACGCGGAGGCGCGACTCGCGGAGATCCAGCACCTGAACGAGCACGACGGTGTGCTCTTCAAAGTGCGTAACGATCCCCGGGTGACGCCGGTGGGGCGGTGGCTACGCAGGCTGTCGCTCGACGAGTTGCCGCAGTTGTTCAACGTGCTGCGGGGAGACATGTCGCTGGTCGGCCCGCGGCCGCCGCTGCCGGAAGAGGTAGCGGTGTACCCGGACGACATGCGGCGCAGGCTGGCGGTCAAGCCCGGCATGACGGGCTTGTGGCAGGTTTCCGGTCGTTCGGACCTGCCATGGGAGGAGGCGGTCCGGTTGGATCTGCGGTATGTGGAGAACTGGTCGCTCTCGCTCGACCTGGTCATTTTGATGAGGACCGT
Source organism: Phytohabitans aurantiacus (assembly GCF_027923225.1). Classification (GTDB taxonomy): domain Bacteria; phylum Actinomycetota; class Actinomycetes; order Mycobacteriales; family Micromonosporaceae; genus Phytohabitans; species Phytohabitans aurantiacus. The sequence continues at coordinate 80,954 of NZ_BSDI01000015.1, read as the reverse complement.
CGCGGCGGTCACCCGATCCTCCGGGGCGTACTGATGAGCGCCCCGGTCAGCCCGCCGGTCGTCGACGGTGCGTTCGCGCGATGGCTCGCCACCCGCGCCGGCCAGCTGCTGCTCGACGTACGCGCCGAGCGTGGTCACGAGGATCCGGCGGCGCTGAAGGCGGCGGGCGACAAGCTGTCGCACGACTTCATCCGCACCGAGCTGGCCCGCTGGCGGCCAGCCGACGCGGTGCTGTCGGAGGAAGACGATCACGCGCGGAAGGCGTGGGTGGTCGGTGACGGCCCGGCACCGCCGATCCGCCTCGACGCCGAGCGTGTATGGATCATCGATCCGCTCGACGGCACCCGCGAGTTCGCCGAGGAGGGGCGCTCCGACTGGGCGGTACACGTGGCGCTCTGGGCTCGAAACGCGAGCGGCCCGAACCAGCTCGCGGCGGGCGCCGTGGGCCTGCCCGCCCAGCACCGAGTGATCGGCACCGACTACCCGCCCGCGTACCCGCCGATGACGCTGTCCGCCGCGACCGGCGGCCCGTTGCGCCTGGCGGCGAGCCGCAGCCGCCCGCCGGCGTTCCTCTCGGCCGTGGCCGAGGAGGTGGGTGCCGAGCTCGTACCGATGGGCTCGGCGGGCGCCAAGATCGCGGCGGTGATCGGCGGGGACGTCGACGGATACCTGCACGCGGGTGGCCAGTACGAGTGGGACTCGGCCGCGCCGGTGGCTGTGGCCACGGCCACCGGGCTGCACGCTTCCCGGATCGACGGATCTGCGCTGAAATATAACCAGGCGAATCCGCGCCTGCCCGATCTGCTCGTGTGCCGTAAAGACCTGGCGGCCCGGTTGCTGGAAGCGGTGGGACGCCATCTCCAGGTAGAGTAAATCTGCCTTTAACCAATCGGGAAGGTCTGGAACCCGTGAGCCAGACGTCAACCACATACCGCGTCTCGCACCTGGATGCTCTCGAAGCCGAGAGCATCTTCATCATGCGCGAGGTCGTGGCCGAGTTGGAGCGGCCCGTGCTGCTCTTCTCCGGCGGCAAAGACTCGATCGTCATGCTGCGCCTGGCCGAAAAGGCGTTCGCGCCGGCGCGCATCCCGTTTCCGGTCATGCACGTCGACACCGGTCACAACTTCCCAGAGGTGATCGAGTACCGGGACGCCCGGGTCGCCGAGCTCGGGCTCCAGCTCGTGGTCGCCAGCGTGCCGGAGGCGCTCGAAGCCGGGCTGGTGCGCGAGCCGGCCGACGGCACGCGCAACCGGATCCAGACGCCGGTGCTGCTGGCCGCGGTGGAGAAGTACCGGTTCGACGCGCTGTTCGGCGGCGCGCGCCGCGACGAGGAGAAGGCGCGCGCCAAGGAGCGGGTGTTCAGCTTCCGCGACGACTTCGGCCAGTGGGACCCCAAGAACCAGCGCCCCGAGCTGTGGTCCCTCTACAACGGGCGGCACCACCCCGGCGAGTCGATCCGCGTGTTCCCGCTGTCGAACTGGACCGAGCTCGACGTGTGGCACTACATCTCCCGTGAGCGGTTGTCGCTGCCGTCGATCTACTACGCGCACGAGCGCGAGGTCGTCGAGCGCGACGGCATGCTGTACGCCGTAAACGAGTACCTCGCGGCGCGGGCCAGCGAGACCCCGTTCACCGCCCTCGTGCGGTACCGCACGGTGGGCGACGCGTCCTGCACCGCCGCGGTGCGCTCCGACGCCGACACCGTCGAGAAGGTGATCGACGAGGTGGGCGCGACGCGCATCACCGAGCGCGGGGCCACCCGCGGCGACGACCGGGTCAGCGAGGCGGCGATGGAAGACCGCAAGCGGGAAGGGTACTTCTGATGACGGCTCCCGTTCTGGAGACCCGAGCCATGGACCTGCTGCGGTTCGCCACCGCGGGTTCGGTCGACGACGGCAAGTCGACCCTGATCGGCCGGCTGCTGTACGACACCAAGTCGCTGTTCACCGACCAGCTCGAAGCGGTCGAGGCGGTCAGTGCCGCGCGCGGTGACGAGTACACCAACCTGGCGCTGCTCACCGACGGCCTGCGCGCCGAGCGCGAGCAGGGCATCACGATCGACGTGGCGTACCGGTACTTCGCGACCCCGCGGCGCAAGTTCATCATCGCCGACACCCCTGGCCACATCCAGTACACGCGCAACATGGTCACCGGCGCCTCCACCGCCGACCTGGCGCTGATCCTGGTCGACGCCCGCAAGGGCCTGGTGGAGCAGTCGCGGCGGCACGCCTTCCTGTGCTCCCTGCTGCGGGTGCCGCACGTGGTCCTGTGCGTCAACAAGATGGATCTGGTCGACTGGTCGCAAGAGGTGTTCGAGCGGATCGCCGACGAGTTCACCTCGTTCGCCGCCAAACTCGAAGCGCCCGACCTGACCGTCATCCCGATCTCGGCGCTGCGCGGCGACAACATCGTCAGCCGATCCGACAACACCCCGTGGTACGACGGCCCGTCGCTGCTGCACCACCTGGAGCACGTGCACATCGCCTCCGACCGCAACCTGGTCGACGTGCGCTTCCCCGTGCAGTACGTGATCCGTCCACAGTCGACCACGGTCACCGACTACCGCGGATACGCCGGCCAGGTCGCCTCGGGCGTGCTGAAGCCCGGCGACGAGGTGATGGTGCTGCCGTCCGGCTTCACCAGCCGCATCGCCGCGATCGACACCGCCGACGGCCCCGTCGACGAGGCGTTCCCGCCGATGTCCGTCACCGTGCGGCTCGAAGACGAGATCGACATCTCGCGCGGCGACATGATCTGCCGCCCGCACAACGCGCCCGACGCCACGCAGGATCTCGAAGCGATGATCTGCTGGATGGACGAGACGCGGCCGCTGCACGTCGGCGCCAAGTACGCCATCAAGCACACCACGCGAGCCGCTCGTACCGTGGTGCGCGGGCTCCAGTACCGGCTCGACGTCAACTCGCTGCACCGGGACGAGAGCGCCACGGAGCTGACTCTCAACGAGATCGGCCGGGTGCGGCTGCGCACGACCGTGCCGCTGCTCGCCGACGAGTACCGGCGCAACCGCACGACAGGTGGCTTCATCCTCATCGACGAAACCACCAACCGCACGGTCGCCGCCGGCATGATCATCGAAACCCGCTAGAGGCGGGTGGCGCCGCCGCTGGGGATCGCGGAGAAGGACTCGGGCGGGGTGAAGCCCTTCGCCCGGTACGCCGCCACCACCGCGTCCGCCACCGTCGGGGCGGCGTCGGCGTCGACGAGCGCCAACACGCAACCGCCAAACCCGCCGCCGGTCATCCGGGCACCGTACGCGCCGGCTGACAGTGCGGCCTCTACGGCGGTGTCGACCTCGGGCACGGTGATCTCGAAGTCGTCGCGCATCGAGGCGTGTGAGGCGGTCATGAGCGGGCCGATCTCGCGGATGCGGCCGGAACGCAGCAACTCGACCGTGTCGAGGACGCGCTGGTCTTCGGTCACCACGTGCCGGGCCCGGCGTCGCATTACCTCGTCGGGCAGGCTCGACACGGACGAGAGCGTCGCGTCGCGCAGCGCCGGTACGCCGAGCACCCGGGCCGCCTCTTCGCAGGTTTCGCGCCGCTTGGCGTACTCGCCGGTGACGTGCCGGTGTGGCGCGCGGGTGTCGATGACGAGGACGGCGAGACCGTCGGTGGCCACGTCGAACGGGATGTGCTCGACGTCGAGCGAGCGGCAGTCGAGGAAGAGCGCGTGCCCGGCGCGGCAGCGGATCGACGCCGACTGGTCCATGATCCCGCAGGGCATGCCCGCGTACTCGTTTTCGGCCTTCTGCGCCAGCGCCGGCCGCTCGTCGACGGGCAGGTCGAGCCCGCCGAGGTCGACCAGTGCGGTGAGAACCGCCGACTCCAGGGCCGCGGAGGAGGACAGGCCGGCGCCCAGCGGCACGTCGGACGTGATCGCCATCTGGGCACCCGGCACGTCGAAGCCGGCCTCGCGGAGCACCCAGACCACACCGGCGACGTACGCGCCCCAGCCGGTGACCCGCTCGGACAGGTCGAAGTCGATCTGCTCGTCGGCCTGCTCCGACCACACCGTCCAACGTGGACTGTCCAACCGGGACGCCCCGACGACGGTGCGGTGCGGCAGCGCGAAGGGCAGCACGAACCCGTCGTTGTAGTCGGTGTGCTCGCCGATCAGGTTGACCCGCCCCGGCGCCGCCCAGACACCCTCTGGCTCGGCGCCGAATGCCGTCACGAACTGCTTCACTGTGTGTGCTCCCGATAGAAGGTCCACGCGTCCGACACCATGTCGTGCAGGGTGGGCTTGGTGGGCGTCCAGCCCAGCTCGGCGTGCGCCAGGTCAGACGACGCGACCAGGGTGGCCGGGTCGCCCTCGCGGCGGTGCGCGACCTCTACCGGTACAGGCTGGCCGGTGACCTCCGCGACCACCTCGACCACCTGCCGGTTGGTAAACCCGCTGCCGTTGCCCAGGTTGTAGATGCGGTGCTCGCCCGGCTTTGCCGCGTCGAGCGCCAGCAGGTGCGCCTGCGCCAGGTCTTCGACGTGGATGTAGTCGCGGACGCAGGTGCCGTCGGGTGTCGGGTAGTCGTCGCCGAAGAGCATGAGCTTGTCGCGCTTGCCGGCGGCGACCTGTAGAGCGATCGGGATCAGGTGCGTCTCGGGGTCGTGGCGCTCACCGATCGCGACACCGGGGCGCAGGTAGGCGCCGGCGACGTTGAAGTAGCGCAGCGACACGGCGGCCAGGCCGTGGCCCCATGCCTCAGAGGTGAGGGCGAGGTCGAACGCGAGTTTCGTAGCCCCGTACGTGTTCGTGGGGGACTTGAGTGACGACTCGCGGATCGGGATCTCGGCGGGGTTGCCGTAGACGGCGGCGGTGGAGGAGAAGACGAACCGGCGGACGCCAGCCGCTCGGGCCGCGTCGAGGAGCCGGAGCGACCCGATCATGTTGATGTCCCAGTACGTCTCGGGCTGGGTCATCGAGTCACCGGCCGAGATCAGCCCGGCGAAGTGCAGCACGCCGTCGAAGCCAGAATCCGGTGTCAGTACAGTGGCCGCGTCGTGCAGGGAGACCTGAGCGAAGGTCGCGTCCGGCGCGAGCGCCTCGGCGTGGCCGGTGCGCAGGTCGTCGAGGATCACCACCTCGTGACCGGCGTCGAGCAGCAGCCTCGTGACGACGCTGCCGATGTAGCCGGCGCCGCCGGTGACGAGCAGTTTCACTGTGGTGCCTTCCTGTTTCGTGGGGTGGGGCCTGCCCGGCCAGGGTACGTGCGGCGGTTAGATGCCAGCTGTCAAGTGCGCGTCCAGCATTCCACCAGGTTCTACCAATAGTCAACAGATTCAAACATTATCGGCAGGCTTTAGCATGGCCTCCATGGGAAAGGCGTCGAGGCGTCCTCGACGAAGACCCGGTCCGGTGCCGCGTACCCTCGCGCGGCTCGTCGTCCGTGCGGCCGATGCGATCACCGCGCTGCTCGGCGTCGGCCACGCCGCCGGCCGGGAGCGCATCAGCGAGGCCGACCTGCGCGACCTGATCGCCGCCAACACCGTGCTCGACCCGGTGGAACGCCGGATCATCGACGAGGTGCTCGCCGCCGGCGCCAGCCTGGTGCGCGAGGTGATGATGCCCCGCACCGACGTGGTCTTCCTGCACGCGAACCTCACCCTCGCCGACGCCGCCGAGATGGTACGGGCCGAGACGCACACCCGGTATCCGGTGGTGGACGGCACCCACGACGATGTTGTCGGCTTCGTGCACCTGCGTGACCTGCTGATCCGGCCCGAAGACGACGGGTGCGTGACGATCGGAGAGCTGACCCGCGAGGTCAAGCGGCTGCCCGGCAGCAAGCGGGTGCTGGCCGCGCTCTCGGAGATGCGCCGCGAGCGGCAGCACCTCGCGGTGGTGGAGGACGAGTACGGCGGTACCGCCGGCATCGTCACGCTCGAAGACCTGATCGAGGAACTGGTCGGCGAGATCCACGACGAGTACGACGCCGCGCCCGAGCCGGTGGCCGCCGGCGTACCGGCCGAAGTGGACGGACGCCTCAACCTCGCCGACTTCGCCGAGCGGGCCGGCTTCGAGCTGCCGCCCGGGCCCTACGAGACCGTCGGCGGGTACCTGATGGCGCGGCTCGGCCGTCTCCCCGTGGCCGGCGACGAGGTGCCCGTACCGGCACCGGACGACGCGCCCAGCGGCTGGCGGCTGCGCGTACTGGAGCTCGACGGCCGCCGGGTGGCCCGCGTCGGCATCACCCCGCTCCCGCTGGCGCAGGCGGTCATCCCGGCCACCCGCACCGCGACAGAGCGCGCCCGGGTCAGTTGATCTGGAGTTTGCGCCACGTCGAGCCGTCCGTGGAGAACGCCGACCAGCCCGCGTTGAACAGGTCGTAGGCGACGTACCCGGCCGGCGTGCGGACCAGCCGGCCGACGGCGGGCAGGGTGCCCTCGGCACGGGTGAAGGTGCGCCCGTTGTCGCCGCTGACATACCACCGGCGGTCGGTGCCGGCGACCAGCAGCCGGCCGTCGAGCAGCGGCACCAGGTCACCCGCGACCGATCCGCCTCCCGCCGAGGTCTGCCGGAACGTGGCACCCGAGTCGACCGAGTGGAAGATCGCCTGGACCAGGCCGTTGGCGTCGAGCGCCGCCGCGTACACGTGCGTGCCCAGCGTGGCGACCTGCGCGATCTGTCCCGTGACGCCGAGCGGCGTGACCTTCCAGCTCTGGCCGGCGTCGCGGGTGACCGCCACCGCGGCCTGACCGTTCAGCTGGCCGGCCGCCCACCAGTCCCCGCTGGCCGTGGCCGTACTGGCCAGCCAGTGCACCGTCAGGCCAGGCTGCGTGGCCAGGTCGCCGCTGTACCCGTACCCGGAATCCCAGACCTCGACGGCCTCCCGCAGGCGCAGGATCTGCCCGGGCCCGGCGGCGGCCGGCTGGCCCTTGTGGCCCGGCGTCGCCTGCCAGGTGCGGCCCTCGTCGGCGGAGACGCGGCCGCCGACCGCGAGCCTGCCATTGGGGAAGACCAGCAGATCAGGGTCGCTTTCGATCGGCGGTAGCGCGGTCGTGACCCAGCTGTGGCCGCCGTCGCTGGTGCGGGCCAGGGTCGGGGAGCACGGGTCGCCCGTGACGCACCGCGCGATCAGGTACCCGGTGTCGGGGTCGGCGAACTCGACCTCCGTGATCATCCCGGGCACGTCCGGCACCTCGCCGCTGAGTCCGTTGATCGTGATGCCCTGGTCGGTGTACACGGGCGCGACCGTCCGGTTCCCGGTGTCCGCCGGCGGTGGCGGTTTCGGCTCGGCCGACCACGGCCGCAGCGCGACAAGGCCGGCGACCGTCAGCGCGACCGCCGCGACTCCGGCGCGCGCCGCGTGGCGCTGCCGGCGGCGGCGCCGGGCGCGGTCGCCGATCCGTGCCAGCGGTGGCTGGTCGATCGCGTCGAGGATGTCGGCGCGCTCGCGGGCCAGTCGGGTGGAAAGGTCAGGCATTGGTCAGCTCCGTGTAGTCGCCCAGCCGGTTGGCGAGGGCCGCTCGGCCGCGCGCGAGGCGGGACTTGACGGTGCCGACCGGTATGCCGAGCACGTCAGCCACCTCCTCGACGGGCAGGTCGGCGAAGTAGTGCAGCACGATCACCTCGCGGTAGGCGGTGCCGATGGTCGCGAGCGCGGCGCGCAGGTCGGCGCGTTCGGGGCCGGGCGCCGCCTCGGTCACGCGCGTGATCGGGCGGTCGCGCAGCAGGATCGTGTCGAGCAGTTTCCGGCGCCGCCAGCGCCGCCGGATCAGGTTGATCGCGACGGTGCGCAGCCACGCCTCGGGGTTGTCGATGCCGGCGAGGGCGCCCGGTCGCGCCAGTGCGCGGGCGAACGCCTCCTGCACCACGTCCTGCGCCTCGGACAGGTCGGTCGTGAAGGCGTACGCCTGCGCGACCAGCCGCCGGTAGCAGGCGTGGTACAGCTCACCCATCGCCTGTTCGACGTCCACGCCTCGCCCACCTTCCGGTTCGGGCCATAGGAGTCCCGGTTTCACCGTACGAGTCACGGGCGGCGTCACCGGTTCCCGGCGATGCTGTCAGAATGGCCGACATGTCGGTGTCAGCCAACGCCCCCGCTTCCCGTCCCCGGGTACTTTCCGGCATCCAGCCCACCGCTGATTCGTTTCACCTGGGCAACTACCTGGGAGCGGTGCGCAACTGGGTGGCGATGCAGGAGACCCACGACACCTTCTACTGCGTCGTCGACCTGCACGCCATCACGATGGGGCACGACCCGGCGCTGCTGCGCCAGCGCACCCGGGTCGCCGCGGCGCAGCTATTGGCCGCCGGGCTCGACCCCGAGCGGTGCACGCTCTTCGTGCAGTCACACGTGCCCGAGCACCCCCAGCTCGGCTGGATCATGGGCTGCATCACCGGCTTCGGCGAGGCCAGCCGGATGACCCAGTTCAAGGACAAGTCGGCCAAGCAGGGCGTCGACCGTGCCAGCGTCGGCCTGTTCACGTATCCGATCCTGCAGGCCGCCGACATCCTGCTGTACCAGGCAGACGCCGTGCCGGTGGGTGAAGACCAGCGCCAGCACCTGGAGCTGACCCGCGACCTGGCGCAGCGGTTCAACCGGCAGTTCGGCAAGACCTTCACGGTGCCGGAGGCGTACATCGTGCGCGACACCGCGAAGATCACCGACCTGCAGGAGCCGACCGCGAAGATGTCCAAGTCGGCGTCGACGCCGGCCGGCATCATCGAGCTGCTCGACGATCCGGCCCGCTCGGCCAAGAAGATCCGCTCGGCCGTCACCGATACCGGCCGCGAGATCCTCTTCGACCCGGCGGAGAAGCCGGGCATCTCCAACCTGCTGACGATCTACTCAGCGCTCAGCGGGCGGAGCGTCGCCGAGCTCGTCGAGGCGTACGTGGGCAAGGGATACGGCGACCTCAAGAAGGACCTGGCCGAGGTGGTGCTCGAGTTCGTCCGGCCGATCCAGGAGCGCACCCGCGTCTACCTCGACGACCCGTCACAGCTCGACAAGCTGCTCGCGGTCGGTGCCGAAAAGGCGCGCGCCGTAGCGGCGGTCACGCTGCAGACCGCGTACGACCGGGTGGGGTTCTTACCCCCGGTCCGGGATGCCTACCCGGCGCGGAACGCCTAACACGTGGCCGGCACCGACGACCGGCTCACCCGCATCGGGGTAGCCATCGACATCCCGGAGCCCTGGGGCGCCCTGCTGACCAGGCGCCGTGCCGAGGCGGGCGACCCGCAGGCCGCGTACGTTCCCGCGCACCTCACGCTGCTCGGGCCCACCGAGATCGAGCCCGACAGCCTGGCCGCGATCGAGAAGCACCTTGCGGCGGTCGCGGCCGCGCAGCCGCCGTTCACCCTCCACCTGAGGGGTACTGGCACGTTCCGGCCGCTCACCGAGGTGGTCTTCGTCGTGGTGGCCGCCGGCATCAGCGAGTGCGAGCTGCTCAACGCCGCCATCGGAAGCGCCGCCGAGCTGCGGCGGGAAAGCCGCTTCCCCTACCACCCCCATGTCACCGTCGCCCAGGACGTACCGTCCGATGCGCTCGACAAGGTGTACGACGACCTGGCGGGCTTCGAGGCCCGTTTCGAGGTGGACGCCTTCACGCTCTTCTCGCACACCGGCGAGGCGCGATGGCAGCCCCGGCGGGATTACCCCCTCGGCGGCTAGGGGTGAACGTCGTCGGGCGCATCACCGGCACGCTAGCCGCGGCCCGCCGGCGTTCCCTGGCGTTCGACCACTTCTGGCGGGCGATGGACCGGTACGGCGAGGTCCTGGGCGCCCGCCTCGCGGCGGCGATCGCGTACTACGGCTTCTTCGCGGTGTTCGCACTGTCCCTGGTGGCGTACTGGGCGTTCGGGTTCGTGCTCGACCGCAGCGTCGCCCTGCAGAACGCGGTCGAAGACTTCCTCCAGCAGAACCTGCCGTTCCTCGACCGCGCCACGATCCAGGACAGCAGCGGCACCGTCGGCATCGTGGGCCTGGCGGTGCTCGTACTCACCGGCATCGCCTGGGTCGAGGCCATCCGCTCGTCGCAGCGGTACATCTACGGGGTCAAGCAGCAGCCCGGCAACCTCATCACCCGCCGGATCGTCGACCTCGCCGTACTGGTCGTCGTGTTCGCGCTGCTCGCGCTCTCGGTCGCGGCGGCGGACGGCGTCGAATCGCTGCTGCGCTCGGTACTGCCGTCGGCGGCGCTCACCGCGGTGAGCTGGATACTGACCGGACTGGTCAACCTGGTACTGGCCGCCGCGCTGCTGGTGGCGATCCCCCGACTGCAGATGCCGCCGCGCCGCCTGCTCCCCGCGGTACTGGTCGTCGCGGTCGGCATCACGCTGCTCAACACGCTCGGGCGGGAGTGGGTGGTGCGCACCGACCGCAACCCCGCGTACACCGTGGTGACCGGCGCGGTCGGCCTGCTGCTGTACCTGTACCTGCTCAACCAGCTCCTGCTCTTCGGCGCGACGCTGGCCGCGACGAGCAGCCACGGCAAGGTTATCGACCTTTCTGCTCAAAACGGCGGTCAGCCGGAGGAAGACCGCCCATCATGACGTAGATGGGCGCACTGGTCACACTCGAACTGCCCGACGACTCGCCGGCGTTCGAACTACCGTGGATCATCACGTTCGGCCCGCTGGGCGACGACGACGGTTGGGAGCCCGTGGTGTGCGGCCCGTACGAGCGGCCGCACGCGCTCGCGCTGGCCGAGGCCGTCGTGGCCGACGAAGACCTGATGGCAGTGGTCGAGCCGCTGATGCCACACGTCTCGGTCGACGAGATCCGCGCGGAGATCGCGGCGGCGCGGATGGCGATCGAGGACGACGAGCCAGACGACGTGATCGGCCCGGACGAGCCGCCGGTGGTGAGCCCGCCCACCGCCCCTCCGGATCCGGAGGAGATCCGCGCCGGCCTGGACCGCATAGCCGCCCGCCTCTCGACCTACACCTGACCCCCGTCCCGCCCGCCCGCGCTCTGCGCGCGGCGCGCGTGGCGCGTTCGCGTTCTGCGCGTGGCGCCGCCTCCCCGCGACCAAGCGACTGCAAGAGTCAAGCAAATCTTACGCAAGAGCCGGCACGGAAGCGGCAGCCGTCGACGCCCGCACCACCAACTCCGGACGGAAGACGTACTCCGACCGCGGCGCCGCCTGCCCGTGGATCTCGTCGATCAGCGCACGTACGGCGGCCACCGCCATCGCGATCACCGGCTGCCGCACCGTCGTCAGCGGCGGATCGGTGAACGCGATCAGCGGCGAGTCGTCGTACCCAACCACCGACACGTCACCCGGCACCGACAGCCCGCGCTGCCGGACCGCCCGGATCGCGCCAAGCGCCATCAGGTCCGAGCCGCACACGATGCCGGTCACGCCCTGGTCGAGCAGGCGCGCGGCGGCCGCCTGCCCGCCCTCGACACCGAAGAGAGACAGCGAGATCAGGTCTTCGTCGACGGTGCCGACCAGCCGTTTCATCGCCGACCGGTACCCGGCCAGCTTCCGCTGCACCGGCATGAACCGCCGCGGCCCCGAGATCAACCCGATCCGCCGGTGGCCGAGCGCCACGAGGTGCGACACCGCCAACTCGCCCGCCTCGCTGTCGTCGCACGAGACGAATGGCGCGTCCACACCAGTCACGTACCCGTTGACCAGCACGATCGGCAGCGGCCGCGCGAGCAGCTTGCGGTAGCGCTCGTGGTCCGCGGTGGTGTCGGCGTGCAGCCCGGAGACGAACACGATCCCGGAGACCTGCCGGTCGAGCAGCATCTCCACGTACTCGTCTTCGGTCACGCCGCCGGGCGTCTGCGTGCACAGCACCGGAGTGAAGCCGCTCTGGGCCAGGTTGGACTCGATGACCTGCGCGAACGCCGGGAAGATCGGGTTGTCGAGCTCCGGCACGACCAGTCCGACCAGCCCCGCGCTGCGCTTGCGCAAGCGTGCCGGTCGCTCGTAACCCAGCACGTCGAGGGCGGTCAGCACGGCCTGGCGGGTCTCGGCCGAGACACCGGGCCGGTCGTTGAGCACCCGCGACACGGTGGCCTCGCTGACCTCCGCTTGCTGTGCGATGTCGGACAGTCGTGCACGCATGGCTGCACGCTATCTCATCGGCAAGATCTTGCCGACCTTGTTGCAAGCCCTTCCAGAATCTGCAAAGACTTGCCGCCCGGGGGGATGGCAGCAAGCCCCGCGTGATCAGCGCGTCCCTCAAGTCGTTCTAACTACTTGAGGGACGCCCTGATCACGGGTTAGGGACGGGCGCGGAGGGCGTCGCGGAGCCAGACGTAGTTCGGCGTCTGGGGCGTGAACTGGGGCCAGCCGTTGATGACGGCCATGAGCTGCCAGTACCGCTCGGGGCGCGGGTCCGTGCTGACCTCGAGCTGGGCGAGGACCTCGCGCCGGTACGCCGCGTCGCTGGCGCGGCCGGACGCCTCGGCCATCGCCGTGACAAGCCGGTCGAGGATCGGCGTTGCCTCCGGGGAGGCCGGGTCGACGCCGGCCGCGACGGCGGCACCGGCCTGCTCGCTGACCAGCTCGTGCGTCTGCGCGCCTACGGCCGGATCAGTGGCCTCGCCGCCGTGCGCGTTGCTCATGCCGCGCAGCAGCGAGCGGAACTCCGGGTCGCTGACCAGTTCGGACAGCTCCAGCCACGCCTCGATCTGCTCGTCGCTCGGCTCGTCGGGCAGTTCGGGCGTCGCCGAGCGCATCCTCGCTTCCAGCTCCGGGTTCACCGGTACGCCCTCGAAGATGCTGTCGAGGAACTCGGAAATGATGCGGCGGCGCTCTTCGGCGGTCGCCCTGGCGATGCGGTTCACGCGGTCCACCTCCTGTGGGGACGGGTTGCTTCTGGCCAGCGCGCGCAGCACGGCCCGCCGCACGCGCAGCACTCGGATCTGTGCGTCGATCGCCGAGGCGTGCCGGGCGGCGACGCCACCCAGGTCCGTCTCCTGATCGAGCACCCGCCGGATCGTCGCCAGGTCGAGACCCAGCTCGCGGAGCGTCCGGACGAGGTCGAGGCGCACCGCGCTCTCGGCGTCGTACCGGCGGTGGCCCGCGTGGGTGCGGCTCGATTCGGGCACCAGCCCGAGATCGGAGTAGTACCGCACCGTCTTGACCGACAGGCCGGCTCGTTCGGCCAGCTCTCCGATGTGCATGAAGTTGATGGTCAGATCTCCCGTCGCTGGAGGTTCAACGCATTAAAAGCGTCCGTACCGCCGCCGCGTACGTTTTCCGGTCGGGCCCGTCCGCGAGGATGCGCTGGAGCGCGTACGCCGGGATCAGCCCGAAGAGCGCGGCGCCGACGGCGTCGATGTCGGCGTCCGGCGGCAGTTCACCCACCTCTTGGGCACGGCGCGCGATGGCCGCGTAGTACCCCCGGAACTGGGTGTACCGCGCCCGCACGAACGCCGCGAGCTCAGGATCGCGCAGCGCTTCCGACCAGACCTGGATCGCGATGCGGAAGACGCCGTCCGGCTCGGTCTGCCGGTCGACGAACTCGAGCGCCCGGTCCACCGCGTCGGCCAGCGGCAGGGGCGGGTCGTGCGACATGATCTCCGCGAACACGTCGTCGGCGCTGGAGAGCACCTGCATCGCGATCGACATGACGAGCTCTTGCTTGCTCTTGAAGTACCGGTAGACCGCGCCGACGGACAGGCCCGCCTCGGCGATCACGTCCTGCATGGATGTGGCGTGGAAGCCGTCGCGGCTGAAGCAGACCCGAGCGGCGTCGAGGATCTGCTGGCGTCGAGCTGCGAGGTGTTCGTCTGACACGCGTGGCATGGCACACAGTGTAAAACGAATGTTCGTTCTTGACACCCGAAGATCAACGGGGCACGCTGTCAGGTATAGAGAACGAGGGTTCGTTTTAGGAGTTGAGATGGCGCAGCCACAAGCGCACCGCCAGCCGCCCGCACTCGTCCTGGGCGCCGTCATCGCCGTCGCCGTGGTCCTGTTCCAGGCGCTGCTCGTGCCGCTGTTCGTCGCTCCGGTCGCGGAGCCGGAGCCCCACGACCTGCCGGTGATCGTCGCCGGCCCGGCACCCGCTGCCAGCGCCTTCGCTGACCAGTTGACGAGCGCGCGACCCGGCGCGTTCGAGATCACCACCGTCGCCGACGCCGCGGCCGCCGACGAGGCGCTGCGCGACCGCGAGGCGTACGCGGCCTTCGTGGTCGGTGCCGACGGCGTGGCCCTGCACACCGCGTCAGGCGCCAGCCCGACCGTCGCGAGCCTGCTCACTCAGGCCACGCAGCAGTTCAGCGGCGGCCAGCCGGTACAGGTCACCGACGTCGTGCCCACCGACACCAACGACCCGCGCGGTGCCGGCTTCTCCTCCGGGTTCCTGCCGCTCGCCATGACCAGCCTGGCCATCGGTGCGGTGCTGGCCCTGGTGCTGCGCAAGCGCGGGCCGCGCCTGCTCGGCCTGGCGACATACGCGACGCTGGCCGGCCTCGTGGCCGCCGCGGTCCTCCAGTACTGGCTCGGCGTCATCCCCGGCGACTACCTGATGAACGCCGCCGCGATCGGCCTGTTCGCGCTGGCCGCCGCGGCGACCGTCGCCGGGCTCGGCTCCCTGCTCGGCCGTGCCGGTGTGATGCTCGGCGCCCTGCTCGTCTTCCTGGTCGCCAACCCGCTCTCGGCCGTCGGCTCGGCTCCCGAGCTGCTGCCCGAGCCGTGGGGCGCGGTCGGCCAGTTGCTGCCGGTCGGCGCGGGCGCCACGCTGCTGCGCTCGACGGCGTACTTCGACGGCGCCGGCGGCGGCACCGCGGCCCTGATCCTGGCGGCGTACGCCCTGGTGGGCCTGGCGCTCGTGGCCATCCGCCGGGGCACGCGACCCGAGCGGCCCACGCGGGCGAGCGCTCCAGAGGCCGAGCTGGTCGCCGCATAGCTCACGTCCTGCTTTGCTCTGCTTCCTCATAGGCAACACCTGGCGTCCGGATAGCGGGCGCCAGGTGTTGCCGTCAGGGAAGCAGAGCAAAGCAGCGCACGACCTCGCCTCGCCCCTCTGGGGCGAGGCGCGCTCACCCGTATAGTGCCCGCGTGGAAGCTCTTCGGCTGATCCTGCGGTACATCCACCTCATCGGCTTCGCGCTGCTGCTCGGCGGCGCGATCGTGCAGTACGTCTCGGCGAAGCTGCGGATCAACTGGGCGATGCTGTGGGGCTCCGGCATCCAGGTGCTCACCGGGCTGGCGCTCGCGGCACCGCTGCGCGGTGGCGGCGACGATGAGCCGGCCCCCGCCAAGCTGGCCGTCAAGCTGGTGATCGCGCTGATGATCTTCGTGATGGTCTTCTTCTCGCGGAAGCGGGAAGACGTCAACCGCGGCCACTTCATAGGCATCATCGCGCTCACGCTCGGTAACGCGGCGGTCGCCGTCTTCTGGTGACAGGTCTCTTGGAGAAACCTACGAGGCCCTACCCGCAACATGCTGTCTGTACTCGCCGGTCACGGGCGGGTAACAGCGGCTAAACAACCGTGCACGATTCTCAGCCGTCGGGCGGTCGGGGGCGTACGCTCCCGACCGTGGAAACACCGCACGTCGCGGTGCATGTGGGGAAGGAGACCGTCTTGCGCTCTGCGCGAGGTATGCGGGTCGTCTCGATTATCGCGGTGGGCGGGCTCGCATTGAGCGCCGCCGCGTGTGGTGACGCTCCGGAAGAAGACACCGGCGGCACGACCGCCGAGAAGTACACCGCCTGCATGGTGACCGATGTCGGCGGCATCGACGACCGTTCGTTCAACACCTCCGCGTGGAAGGGCGTTCAGGCGGCCGCGGCTGAAGATAAGAACATCGATCCAAAGTACGTCGCCTCGACGGCTGAGGCCGACTACGAGCCAAACCTGACGCAGTACGTCAACCAGAAGTGCAAGTTCATCCTCGCGGTGGGCGGCCTCATGGGCGACGCGACGCAGAAGGTGGCCGCGGCCAACTCGAGCCAGCAGTTCGGCATCGTCGACGCGAAGCTGGCGGCCACCAACGTCTACCCGATGCAGTTCGACACCGCGCAGGCGGCGTTCCTGGCCGGCTACCTGGCCGCCGGGTACTCGAAGTCGGGCAAGGTCGGCACCTACGGCGGCCTGCCGATTCCGCCGGTGACGATCTTCATGGACGGGTTCGCCGACGGCGTGGCCGAGTACAACAAGGCCAAGGGCAAGAACGTCCAGGTGCTCGGCTGGAACAAGAGCACCCAGAAGGGCTCGTTCACCAACGACTTCGTCAAGCAGGACGAGGGCAAGAAGGTCAGCGACACGCTCGTCGCCCAGGGCGCCGACGTGATCATGCCGGTGGCCGGTGGCGCCGGTCTGGGTACGGCCGCCGCGGCGCAGGCCGCCAACGGCGCGTACAGCGTGATCTGGGTCGACGTCGACGGGTGCGAGAGCGCGCAGCAGTACTGCTCGACATTCCTCACCACCGTCGTCAAGAACATCCCGGACGCCGTGAAGGACGCCGTGCTCAAGGGCGCCAAGGGCGAGACGCTCTCCAGCTCGGCGGGCTTCCTCGGCACGCTCGCGAACAACGGCGTCTCCATCGCGCCGTACCACGAGTTCGACAGCAAGGTCCCGGCCGACCTGAAGGCTGAGGTCGACAAGCTCAAGGCCGACATCATCGCCGGCACGATCAAGGTCACCTCGGCGGCTCAGCCCAAGTAAGGTCCTGTGAACAAGGCGCCCCTCGAGCCTGAGGGGCGCCTTGGTCTCCACTAGGGAGGAAGCCGGTGAAGCTGGAACTGCGGGGCATCACCAAGCGATTCGGTGACCTGGTCGCCAACGACCACATCGACCTGACCGTCGAGCCGGGCGAGATCCATGCGCTGCTGGGCGAAAACGGCGCCGGCAAATCGACGCTGATGAACGTCCTGTACGGCCTCCTCCAGCCGGACGAAGGCGAGATCCTCGTCGACGACAAGCCGGTCCAGATCCGCAGCCCGCGCGACGCGATCGGCGCCGGCATCGGCATGGTCCATCAGCACTTCATGCTGGTACCGGTCTTCACCGTGGCCGAAAACGTCATGCTCGGCGCCGAAAAGGTGCGCGGCGGCATCGCGGGCTTCCTCGACCACCGCCGGGCCCGCCGCGACGTGGAAGAGGTCTCCACCCGGTACGGCCTGCGGGTCGACCCCGACGCGGTCATCGAAGACCTGCCGGTCGGCATCCAGCAGCGTGTCGAGATCGTCAAGGCGTTGACCCGCGAGGTCGACCTGCTGATCCTCGACGAGCCGACCGCGGTGCTCACTCCACAGGAGACCGAAGACCTGCTCACGGTCATGCGGTCGCTCAAGGAGGCGGGCAAGTCCATCGTCTTCATCACCCACAAGCTCGGCGAGGTGAAGGCGATCGCCGACCGGATCACCGTGATCCGCCGTGGGCGTACCGTCGGCACCGCCACGCCCGACGCGAGCCGCGACGAGCTCGCCGCCCTCATGGTGGGCCGCAACGTGAGCCTGACCGTCGCCAAGGAGCCGAAGGAGGCGGGTGACCCGGTCCTGCAGGTCGAAGGGCTCGTGGTCGCCGACGAGCGCGGCCATCAGGCGGTCGCCGGCGTCGACCTCACCGTCCACTCGGGCGAGGTGCTCGGCATCGCGGGCGTACAGGGCAACGGCCAGACCGAGCTGATCGAAGCCATCATGGGGCTACGACCGGCCCTCGCCGGTCGTGTGACGCTCGCGGGTCAGCGGGTCGATGGCTGGACGACCAAGAAGGTCCTGAACGCCGGTGTCGGGTACGTGCCCGAGGACCGCAGCGTCGACGGCCTGGTCAAGGAGTTCACCGTCGCGGAAAACCTGGTGCTCGACATCTACGACCGGCCGCCGTTCGGCAGCCGGTTCGCGCTCAAGCCGGACGCGATCGCCAACTCCGCCAAGGAGCGGATCGAGCAGTTCGACGTGCGTACCCCGTCGTCCGAGTCGGCGGTCGGCACCCTCTCCGGCGGTAACCAGCAGAAGGTCATCGTGGCGCGGGAGATGTCCCGCCCCCTCAAGCTCTTCGTGGCCGCCCAGCCCACTCGCGGCGTCGACGTGGGCTCCATCGAGTTCATCCACAGCCGGATCGTGCACGAGCGCGACATCGGCACCGCCGTACTGCTGGTCTCCAGCGAGCTGGACGAGGTCATCGGGCTGGCCGACCGGATCGCGGTGATGTACCGCGGCAAGATCCTGGCGATCGTGCCCCCGGACACGCCCCGCGAGGAGATCGGCCTGCTGATGGCCGGCATCCAGGGTGAGGAGGCGGCATGAGTGACAACGCTCAGGAAGAGAAGCGTCCCACCCTCGGACAGCTCTTCCTCCAGAACCTCTGGGCGGCCAACACCGTCACCGTCACGGTGCTCGCGGTCGTGCTCGCCCTGGTCATCGGCGCGATCCTGATGATCGTCTCCGACCCGGAGGTGCTCACCACCTACGGCTACATCACCTCGCGCCCCAGCGACGCGCTCAACAGCAGCTGGACCGTGGTGAGCGAGGCGTACGCCAACCTCTTCAAGGGCGCGATCGTGAACCCCGAGGCGGTGAGCGCCTGGATCAGCGGCGACGGCGCCTGGCAGCCGGTGTTCGCGCCGATCTCCGAGACGCTGACGTACACCGCGCCGCTGGTCTTCACCGGCCTGTCGGTGGCGCTGGCGTTCCGTGGCGGCCTGTTCAACATCGGCGCGCAGGGCCAGGCCACGGTGGGCGTGATCCTGACCGCGCTGGCCGGCTTCCTGCTGCCGCTCCCGCCGGTCATCCACCTGATCGTGGCGCTGCTGGCCGGCGCGGTCGGCGGTGCGATCTGGGGCTTCATTCCGGGCTTCCTCAAGGCGCGTACCGGCGCCCACGAGGTGATCAACACGATCATGCTCAACTACGTGGCGCTGTACTTCCTGAGCTGGATCATCATCCAGGGCGGCGTGCACAACCCCGAGCGCACCGACGCGATCAGCAAGCCGGTCGACTCGTCGGCCCAGCTGCCCCGGCTGCTGGGCGACGACCTGCGCGTGCACGCCGGCATCCTGCTCGCGGTCGCGGCCACCTGGGCGGTGGCGTGGCTGCTCGACCGGTCCACGTTCGGCTTCGAGCTGCGCGCGGTGGGCGCCAACCCGGACGCCGCCCGCACGGCTGGCATCAGCGTCACCGCGACGTACACGATGGTCATGGTGATCTCGGGCGCGCTGGCCGGTCTGGGCGGCGCCAACATGGTGATCGGCTCGACCGCCAACGCGCTCACACCGGCGGTCGTCGCGCAGATCGGCTTCGACGGCATCCTGGTCGCGCTGCTCGGCCGCGTGAAACCGTGGGGCGTCGCGCTCGCCGCCCTGCTCTTCGGCGCGCTGCGGGCCGGCGGCAACACGATGCAGTCGTTCAGCGGTATCTCGCTGGAGCTGGTCACCGTGCTCCAGGCGCTGATCGTCATCTTCATCGCCGCGCCGGCGCTGGTGAAGGCGATCTTCCGGTTGCGGGCCGCACGCGCCGCGCGCCTCTCGACGAGCATGGCGAAGGGCTGGTGAGCGGGGTGTCCACCATCACCGCGGACGACGTCGCGGTCGCTGAGGTACCAGTCAGCTTCTGGACCCGCTCCCGCAAGGTCGGTGTCGGGTTCCTGGTCGCCGGTGCGCTGGCCGCCGTGATCTTCGGAGCTCTGGCCACGTCCGAGACCGTCCGGTTCACGCTCAGCGAAAACGCCAGCGGTGCCGCACTCAAGATCAACGGTACGGTCGGGGCGATCCTCTTCGGAGTGCTCGCGGCGGTGGCCGGTGCCGTGCTGATCGCCATGCCGGGCAAGAAGTGGTTTTCCTGGATGCTCGGCGTCGGCGTCATAGGGCTGATCCTGTCGTTCCTCTGCTGGCAGATCTCCGCCGCGCCCGCCGGCCAGAACTTCATGCCGCTGGTCAACATGGTCCGAGGCACGTTCCTGCTGGCGGTACCGCTGATCTTCGGCGCGCTCGCGGGCGTGCTGTGCGAACGGTCCGGCGTGGTCAACGTGGCGATCGAGGGCCAGCTGCTCATGGGCGCCTTCGCGGGCGCGCTGGTCGGCACGATGACCGGCAGCGCCTGGGCGGGACTGTTCGCGGCGGCGCTGGGCGGTGCGTTCGTGTCGCTGCTGCTCGCCGTCTTCGCGATCCGGTACCTGGTCGACCAGGTCGTCATGGGCATCGTGCTCAACCTGTTCGCGGTCGGCCTGACGGGCTTCCTCTACGAGCGCCTCATGCAGACCGACCAGCAGAAGTACAACCAGCCGCCGCACTTCGGCGTGTGGGAGATCCCGCTGCTCAAGGACATCCCGGTGCTCGGGCCGGCGCTGTTTCGCGGCAACATCTTCCTGTACACCGCGCTGATCCTGGTGGCGGTCATCCACGTCGCGCTGTTCCGCACGCGGTGGGGCCTGCGCACCCGGTCGGTGGGCGAGCACCCGACGGCCGCCGACACGCTGGGCGTGCGGGTGCTCGGGCTGCGGTACCGCAACGTGCTGCTCGCCGGCGTCGTGGCGGGTATCGGCGGTGCCTCGTACACGCTGCTGCTGTACTCGTTCACCAAGAACATGATCGGCGGCAAGGGCTTCATCGCGCTGGCCGCGCTGATCTTCGGACGCTGGAGCCCGACGGGCGCCCTGCTGGCCGCGCTCTTCTTCGGGTTCGCCGACCAGCTCGGCACGTACCTGAGCGCGATCAACAGCGTGATTCCCAGCCAGTTCACCGCGATGCTGCCGTACCTGGCAACGATCTTCGCGGTGGCCGGCCTGGTCGGTCGCGTGCGCGCCCCCGCGGCCGACGGCAAGCCGTACATCAAGGGCTAAGGTCAGGGTTGTGGAGATCAACTGGGGGGAGTTGCGGGCGGCCGCCGTCGAGGCGATGCGCACCGCGTACGCGCCGTACTCGAACTTTCCGGTCGGGGTCGCCGGGCTCGTCGAAGACGGCCGGATCGTGGTCGGCTGCAACGTGGAGAACGCCTCGTACGGCGTGACCCTGTGCGCCGAGTGCGGCCTGGTCTCCTCGCTGCACGCCACCGGCGGCGGCCGGCTCATCGCGGTGTCCTGCGTGGACGGCGACGGGCAGCCGCTCATGCCGTGCGGGCGCTGCCGGCAGCTGCTGCTGGAGCACGGCGGGCCGGACTGCCTCGTCGAGGCCGTGCCACGCCCGCTGCGGGTCGACGAGCTGCTGCCGCACGCGTTCGGTCCCAACGACCTGATCGCGGCGGCCATCCGCGACGAGGGCGGCAAGTCGCCGGTACCGCCTCGGCTGATGCGGTGGCGCGGGCGCGGCACGGTGTTCGTGCACCCGGATCTCGCCGACGGCAAGCGGGTCTGGACCGGGTACTGGGACCAGTCCACCGGCACCGACGGGGGCGAGACGGGCATCCTGGAAGAGGCGCCCACCTGGCCTGACGTCGACGACGCCATCGCCTGGGGCCGGGCGCGCACGCCGCGCGTGGTGCAGGTGAACGAAGACGGCACGATGCGCTGGGTCGGCGAGGGACCGCCGCCGGGAGAGGGGTGACGCAGCCGTGTTCAACGCTGTAGACGTGATCAGGACCAAGCGGGACGGCGGCGTACTGTCCGACGCGGCCATCGACTGGGTGGTCGACGCGTACACCCGTGGGGCGGTCGCCGACGAGCAGATGTCCGCGCTCGCGATGGCGATCCTGCTACGCGGCATGACGCCCGGCGAGATCGCGCGGTGGACGGCCGCGATGATCGCCAGCGGCGAGCGGCTCGACCTGTCCGGCGTGTCCCGCCCGACCGCCGACAAGCACTCCACGGGCGGCGTCGGCGACAAGATCACGCTGCCGCTCACCCCGCTCGTGGCGGCGTGCGGCGCGGCGGTTCCCCAGCTGTCCGGGCGCGGCCTCGGGCACACCGGCGGCACCCTCGACAAGCTGGAGGCCATCCCCGGCTGGCGCGCCGCCCTGAGCAACGACGAGTTCATCGCACAGCTCCAGGACGTGGGCGCGGTCATCTGCGCCGCCGGTGAGGGCCTCGCCCCGGCGGACCGCAAGCTGTACGCCCTGCGCGACGTCACCGGCACCGTCGAGGCGATCCCGTTGATCGCCAGTTCGATCATGAGCAAGAAGATCGCCGAGGGCACCGGCGCGCTGGTGCTCGACGTCAAGGTGGGCTCGGGCGCGTTCATGAAGTCGGCGCAGGACGCCCGCGAGCTCGCCCGCACGATGGTGGAGCTCGGCGGGGCGCACGGCGTGCGCACGGTCGCCCTGCTCACCGAGATGTCCACCCCGCTCGGCCTCGCCGTCGGCAACGCGGTCGAGGTCGCCGAGTCGGTCGAGGTACTGGCCGGTGGCGGGCCGCCGGACATCGTCGAGCTGACGCTGACGCTGGCCCGCGAGATGCTCGCCGCCGCGGGATTGGACGCCGACCCCGCGAAGGCGCTCGCCGACGGGCGCGCCATGGACAGCTGGCGGGCGATGATCCGGGCACAGGGCGGCGACCCGGACGCGCCGCTGCCGGTCGCCCGGGAGACCGAGACCGTCCGTGCCGAGCGCGACGGCTTCGTGACGGCGGTCGACGCGTACGCCATCGGGGTGGCCGCCTGGCGGCTGGGCGCCGGCCGGGCACGCAAGGAAGACCCGGTCAGCGCGGCCGCGGGCGTGATGCTGCACAAGAAGCCGGGTGACCCCGTACAGGCCGGAGAAGCGCTCTACGAGCTGCGTACCGACGAAGCCAGCCGGATCGCGGCGGCGCGCGACGCGGCCGGCGGCGCGGTCGTGATCGGCGACGCCGCGCCAGCCAACCGCCCCCTGGTGCTCGACCGCGTCGCCTGAGCGGCGCTATCCTTCCGGCCCAGGGGGAAAGTACGTCGCGACCAGCAGGGAACTGACACCGTGGTGGTAACCGCCCCTGACCCTAGATCCGTCCGCGCCGCCAGCGTCGAAGTGCTGCGCCAGCTGCGCCTGCCCCTGCCACCCCCGCAGTTCCCGCTCGTCTGGGAGCCCGGCGACCAGGTGGAGTTGCGCCCGACCGCCGAGATCGAGGCGCGCGCGGCCATCCTGCACCTCGTGCTCGCCCGATGCTTCGGGATGCCGCCCGACGCGGCGATGAGCTGGTTGCTGGGCTCCCACCTCGTCGAGCAGGTCACGCCGCCCGAGTGGCAGTTCGTGGTCGGTGGGAAGGGCGACCACCGGTCGTTCGTCCTGCACCACGAGGCGGTGTACGCGCTCGCCTGGGTGCTCGGGCTCACCAAGCACCTCGATCCGGAGGTGCCGCCGGACGAGCGGCTCGCGGAGACGCTGCCGCACCTGCCGGCCGCCGAGACGTTCGCGCAGTGGCGTTCCCGCACCCTCGCCGCGCCCCGGGCGGTCGCCGAGTGCGCCGCCGCGCTCGACCTTTACTACTGCCTGGACTGGGCATTCCTGGAGGCGGAGCGGCTGGGCGCCCCGCCACGCATGATCGACGCGAACGCCATCGGGCAGCGGCGCTGGGCGCTGGAGTGGGCGGTGATCCTGCGCGGGCCCTACCACGACCCGCCGGCGGGCTGGGAAGAGATCGACCTGTCCACATAGACGGCCAGCCTGACCGACGCCGTGACGGTGATCCGGTCGGGCACCGTCACCCGCGCGGTGTGCCAGGCGCTCGGCCCCATCGCCACCAGGGTGCGCGCCTCGGCGCCGCTGAGCGTGAGAGTGCGGCGCAGCGCGGTCTCGTTCGCCAGCGCGAATCCGTCCAGGCTGGCCGCCACCCGCTCGGCCTTGTCGGGGTCGACCCGCAGCAAACCCAGCCGGGACACCAGTTCGGCGAGGTGGTCGGCCTCGGGCGTGACCACGAGCAGCGCGCCGCCGGGCCGCAGTACGCGGCGGAACTCCGGGCCGTTGCGGGGCGCGAACACGTCGAGCACCAGGCCGGCCGCGCTGTCGGCGAGGGGCAGCCGCCCCCACGTGTCGCACACGGCCGCGCCCGCCCGCGGGTGGGCCCGGGCGGCCCGTCGCAGTGCCGGCTTCGAGGCGTCGAGCGCCAGGCCGTGGGCGGTCGGCAGAGCATCGAGCACGGCGGCCAGGTGATGGCCGGTGCCGGCGCCGGCATCCACGACCAGGCCGCCCGGGTACGCCTTTCGCGCGGCCTCGCACAGCGCGGTCGTGATGAAGTCGTAGTGCCCGGCGGCCAGGAACTCCGCCCGGGCCGCCACCATCTCGGCCGTGTCGCCCGAGTGCGGCGCCCGGCCCGCGGCCAGGTTGACGTAGCCCTGGCGGGCGCGGTCGAAGCTGTGCCCTCGGGTGCAGCGCAGCGCGCCGGCGGAGACCGTCATCGACTCGCGGCACAGTGGGCACCGGAGCAAACCAAGAGCATCCATACTGCTTTCATGGTCGCAATCGCACTCGATGACATCGTCAAGGCCCCGAAGGCACTGCTTCACGACCACCTCGACGGTGGCCTGCGACCGGCGACGATCGTCGACCTGGCCGGTGCGGTGGGTCATCAGTTGCCACACACCGACCCCGATGAGCTGGGCAGATGGTTCGTGGCGGCGGCCGATTCCGGGTCGCTGGAGCGATACCTGGAGACGTTCGCGCACACCGTGGCGGTCATGCAGACCGCGCCCGCGCTGCACCGGGTCGCCGCCGAGTGCGCGCTCGACCTGGCCGCCGACGGCGTCGTGTACGCCGAGGTCCGCTTCGCACCCGAGCAGCACCTCTCTCGCGGGCTGACCCTCGACCAGGTCGTCGAGGCGGTACTGGCGGGGTTCGCGGACGGCGCCGCGCAGGCCGCCGAGGCGGGCCGCCAGATCCGGATCGGGACGCTGCTCACCGCGATGCGGCACGCGGCCCGCTCACAGGAGATCGCGGAGCTGGCCGTGCGGTACCGGGACGCCGGCGTCGTCGGCTTCGACATCGCGGGCGCCGAGGCGGGCTTCCCACCCACCCGTCACCTCGACGCCTTCGAGTACCTCCAGCGGGAGAACTTCCACTTCACCATCCATGCGGGGGAAGCCTTTGGGTTGCCCTCGATCTGGCAGGCCATCCAGTGGTGCGGGGCCGATCGGCTGGGCCACGGGGTACGGATCGTGGACGACGTCACACCAGGGTCGTCGCCGGTACTCGGGCGGCTTGCGGCATATGTCAGGGATAAGCGGATACCGCTGGAGCTGTGCCCCTCGTCCAATGTGCAGACCGGCGCCGCGACCTCCATCGCCGAGCACCCGATCGGGCTACTGCGCGACCTTCGCTTCCGGGTGACGGTGAACACGGACAACCGGCTCATGAGTGGCACCTCCATGTCGCGGGAGATGGCCCTGCTGGTGGAGGCGTTCGGATACGGCTGGGCAGAGCTTCAGTGGTTCACGATCAACGCGATGAAGAGCGCGTTCATCCCGTTCGACGAACGGCTGGCGATCATCAATGAAGTGATCAAGCCGGCGTACGCGAAGCTGATTTGACCGACCTTCGGATGTCGACAATGCCGATTCGGTGACTGTCAAGGGGACGACTGGTTACTCAGTGGTATGCGCGGACTGCGTAAACCGGCGTTTTGGTCTTGCCTCGGGTGTACGGTCGGGCAATGGTCGGCAGGGTTGGACCTTGGGAAATAATCATTGAGCGCACAACAGGCGGTCCGGTACGCCCGACATAGGTCGGCTTGTCCTGGCCTAAAAAGCCGTCGGTGAGACAATTCGGACAGCCACTGTGGTGACTAAGTGTTATCGACCGCAAACGCCTTGCTATCAATTGCCCTTGCTGTCCCAAGATCGGGGCGTTCAGGGGCAACCTGGCCTTTCTCTTTGACACGCGTCGTGATGGAATCTCGGAGGTTCGACCCGACCGGGTCGGTCGATGAGCGGTGCCCAGCAAGAAGGATCGGGCGCCGGTACGGGAGGGCGGTGACGTGAGCAAGCGGCCGAAGACGGCGGACTCTGTCATGTCGCGTCTCCGCCGGCCACTGGGTCGGCTCCGCGATCTTCCGATCTGGTCGAAGCTCGGCCTCATCATGATCGTCCCGACGCTGGCGACCATCGGGGTCGGCACCAACGGTCTGATCGAGCACCTCGGCACGGCCAACGACGCCGACCGGGCACGCACGCTCGCGCAGCTCACCGAGGCCTCCGGCGCTCTGGTGCACAACCTGCAAAACGAGCGAGCCGCCGCGGTGATGCTGCTGGGCGCCCGTGACGACGGGACGGAAAAGCGGTACCTCGAGGCGTACAACAAGCTGACCCCGCCCGTCGACGAGACCAAGCGGCCGTACCAGCAGGAGCGCAACGCCCTCAACGCCGGCGACCTCCCCGCGAACTTCCGCGAGCTGCTCGACCGCATCGACACCGGGCTCGCCGAGCTGCCCGCCACCCGCAGCCAGGTGACCAACGCGCGGCTCACGTTCAGTGACGCGTCCAAGGACTACACCGAGCTGCTCACCTCGCTGCTGTCCATTCGCGACTCCGCGGCGCAGCTCGCCGGCGACAGCACGCTGGGTGACCAGATGCGCTCCGCGGCGGCGCTGGCCCGCGACAAGGAAGCCTCCTCGCAGGAGCGCGTCGTGGTGCACGACATGCTCAGCAAGGGCCAGTTCACGCCCAACCTGCGAAACAACTTCATCGAGACGCGGGCCGCCCAGAAGCAGGCCGAGCAGACCTTCAACACAGTCGCCACCCGGGAGTACCAGGAGCTGTTCAGCCAGACGGTGGCCGGTCCCGACGAGCGCAAGGCGGCCGGCTTCGCTGGCTTCCTGACCAGCAAAGACTCCGCGACCATGACCGACGTCCCGTTCAACACGGACACGTGGGACGACGCGATGGTCAACAAGGCCGACCTGATCCGCAGCGTCGAGTCGCAGATCGATGGCGATGTCGCCGAGCGGGCCACCGCACTGCGTGACGACGAGTACGAGCAGCTCCTCGTCGAGGCCGGCGTGCTGCTGGGCGTGCTCCTGCTGGCGATCCTCTTCGCCTGGGCGGTCGCCCGGTCGATGGCCCGATCGCTGCGCGAGCTGCGGCACGGCGCGCTCTCGGTCGCCCAGTACGGGCTGCCGCAGGCGGTCGCCCGGCTGCGTGACCCGCAGATCTCCAGCCAGCTCTCTCCGGTGCAGGTCGCCAACCAGATCGCCGAGCCGCTGCCGGTACGCACCAAGGACGAGTTCGGGCAGGTGACCGAGGCGTTCAACGCGGTCCACCTGGAGGCGGTTCGCACCGCCGCCGAGCAGGCCGCCCTCCGCGCCTCCGTCGCGACCATGTTCGTCAACCTGGCCCGCCGTTCCCAGATCCTGGTCGACCGGCTCATCGGCCACCTCGACCGGCTGGAGCGCGGCGAGGAAGACCCGGATCGGCTGGCCGAGCTCTTCCAGCTCGACCACCTCGCCACCCGGATGCGCCGCAACGACGAAAACCTGCTGGTGCTCGCCGGCGCCGACTCGACCCGCGTGCAGCGCGAGCCGGCGGCCCTCATCGACGTGCTCCGGGCCGCCCAGTCCGAGGTCGAGCACTACACGCGCATCGAGTTCGGGGTCGTCGACCGTGACATCGAGGTCTCCGCGAACGCGGTCAACGACCTCGTGCACCTGGTCGCCGAGCTCTTCGACAACGCGACCGCCTTCTCGCCGCCCGACTCGCACGTGGTCGTCGAGGCCCGCCGGGTCGGCGACCGTGCCGTCCTGTACGTCGAGGACCGCGGCATCGGCATGTCGCCCGACCAGCTCCACGACCTCAACGAGCGGCTCGCCACGCCGCCGATGGTCGACGTGGCCGTCTCCCGGATGATGGGCCTCGTCGTGGTCGCCCGGCTGGCGGCACGCCACGGCGTCAAGGTCGAGCTGCGGCCCGCCGCCGAACGCGGCACCGTCGCCGACGTCACCCTGCCCACCTCGGTACTGGTGCCGCGCGCGCTCTCCGGCCGCCTCCAGCCCGGGGCACCGCTGCCGCCGCCCGTCAACCAGCCCATGGCGCAGGAGCCGCCGGCACCGCCGCGCCCGCTGTTCAGCGCGCCCCTGGCGCTGGAGAGTGGCCCGCCGGCACCGATGGTCCCGCAGCAGCCCGGCCCCGGCCGCGCGTTCGAGCCGGCACCGCTCAACGGTGGCGGCAACCCGCCCGGCCCGATGGCCACCCCGCGCTCCATGCCCGCCTGGTCCGACCTCACCGGCGCCTCGTCGGCCGTCAACGGTTCGGCCAACGGCACCAACGGCACCAGCGGTCCCCACGGCGACATGTTCAGCCCTCGCACGCCGACCAACGGGCAGCACAGCGACCCGTTGCCGCAGCGCCGCGGTGGCGACCACTGGACCGTCGACGGCGAGGTCAGCGGTCCGGCGGGCAACATCCCGCGCCAGATGCCGCCGCCGGTCTCGGCGCCGCCGGCCCGCCCGGTCTCCGGCGCACCCAACGTGGTGCCGCCCGTGTCCGGCATCCCGGTGTCGGGCATGCCCGCCTCGGCTCCGCCGTCGCACGTGCCGCACCAGCAGCCGCCCGCCAGCGTCCCGCCGCCTGCGTGGCCACCGGTCAACACGCCTGATCGCGAGGCGACTACTCCGCCGGTACCCGAAAAGCTCGCCGCGGCGCTCGACATGACCGCGGAGCTGCCGAAGCTCAGCAGGCCGCAGCCCTCGGAGGGCGCGAGCCAGCCGCCCCTGACCGCAGCCGGTGCCAACGCGGCCGCAGCCGCGTCGGCGGCAGCCGCGGCCGCCGGGGCCAAGCAGCGGTTCGCCGACGAGACGATGGAACTGCCGATCTTCCGCGAGTTGGAGTCGGCGTGGTTCCGCACGCGCCGCTCGACCTCCGAGAAGCCGACCGCCGCGCCGACGCCCTCGCCGGCCAAGCCCGCTCCGACGCCGCCGCCGGTCAAGCCCACCGAGGCTCCCGCCGCGACCACGCCGAAACCGGCCGAGGTCAAGGACGACTTTGTCACCGTCGACGCCGGCATGGTCGCCGCGCCGGTAGCAGCGCGCAGCGGCCCGCCGGCCACCGGCAACGGCGTTGTGCGCCCGGAGGCCCCGACCAGCGGTTGGCAGACCGCTGCCGACGACGGCTGGCGGGCGGCCACCAAGGCCGCCGGCTCTTCATCCAGCGAGACCACCCAGGCCGGCCTGCCCAAGCGTGTGCCGATGGCACAACTTGTGCCCGGAGGGGTGGACAAGGGCGCCACTTCGGTGCAGCGTCGTACGCCAGAGGCGGTGCGCGGTCTGCTTTCCGCGTACCACCGAGGAGTGCAACGCGGACGCACGCACCCCAAGGACGAGCAACCGGCCAGCCCGGAGGCCACATCCAAGGAGCCTCCAGCTGCCGGCGCAGGCCCCGCGGCCGGGAACGGCCAGAAGGAGCATGAGTGATGACAACAACGCAGGATCTCGGCTGGCTGCTCGCCAACTTCGCCGATCGTGTGCCCGGGGTCGCTCACGCGGTCGCGGTCTCGGCGGATGGCCTGCTGCTGGCGGCGTCGCGCGACCTGCCGCGTGACAGAGCCGACCAGCTCGCCGCCATCGCGTCCGGCCTGGTGAGCCTCACCCAGGGCGCCGCGCGGTGCTTCGAGGGTGGCGCCGTGCTCCAGACGGTGGTCGAGATGGACAACGGCTTCCTGTTCCTGATGTCGATCTCCGACGGCTCGTCCTTCGCCGTGCTGGCCGCCCGCAACTCCGACGTCGGTCAGGTCGGATACGAGATGGCACTACTCGTCGACCGGGTCGGCGACGCGCTCACCCCGGCACCGCGCACCGCCGCGGGCATGCTGGGTTGATCAAGGCATACGTGAGCCGGGCGACCGGCTGTCATAACAAACGGGTCTGTTGAAAGGGGGTGAACGGCGTTGATGGCCGAACGTGACGAACCAACCGGCGCGCTGGTCAGGCCGTACGCCGTTACCCGCGGACGGACCCGCCCCAAGCTGGATATCGCGCTGGAAGCGCTCGTCGAGACCACGGTGCGAGGCCGGTCCGCGGGTGCCACCAAGGGCGGCCAGGGCAGGGAGCATCAATACATCGCCGCGCTGTGTGACGGTCGGCTGCAATCGCTCGCGGAGATCGCGGCGCGCATGCAGCTGCCGCTCGGGGTGGCTCGGGTACTCATCGCCGACATGGCCGCCGACGGCCTTCTCGCGGTGTACGAGCCCGCGTCCCTCGAAGACTCCAATGACGCGGTGGGCACTGAATTGCTGGAGAGGGTGCTGAGTGGACTTCGCAGGCTCTGACACGTCGCACCGCCCCATGACCGGGCGCGTGACCTCGGCGAAGATCGTCATCGCCGGTGGGTTTGGCGTCGGCAAGACGACGCTCGTCGGCTCGGTCTCGGAGATCACACCGTTGACCACCGAGGCCATCATGACCTCGGCAGGCGTGGGTGTCGACGACACCCGCCAGGTGCCGGGCAAGACGACCACGACGGTCGCCATGGACTTCGGTCGCATCACGATCGATCGCGATCTGATCCTGTACTTGTTCGGCACACCGGGCCAGACACGCTTCTGGTTCATGTGGGACGAGCTGGTCCGTGGCGCGATCGGCGCGGTCGTACTGGTCGACACCCGGCGGCTCGCCGACTGCTTCGCGGCGATCGACTTCTTCGAGCATCGGCGGCTGCCGTACCTGGTGGCGATCAACTGCTTCGACGGGATGCAGTACCACGACCCGCAGGACGTACGCGACGCGCTCGCTATCTCCAGCGACGTACCGGTGATCAGCTGCGACGCCCGCAACCGCGAGTCGACCAAGCACGTCCTGATCTCGCTCGTCGAGTACGTGCTGACGATGCGCCGCTCCCGCGCCGTAGCCCCCGCCTGACCGGGCCCGAGGACGCCGCGCGCAAGCGCGGCGCCCCCACCCCATCCAGCGCACTCTTGCGCCCACCGCGCCGTGCCCGCGCAGCGCGCCCTGTCCGCGCGGCGCCCTGCCCGCGCGCAGCGCGCTCCTTGCCGCCGATCAAGGGCGAACGCACGTGCTTTGATCTCCGATCCGCGTGCATTCGCCCTTGATCGATGAGCTTCTCCTCGATCGCGGTCTGAGGGCGAGACATCCCTGAACTTGTCGCAATGCCGCGCGGCCAGCACCAAGCCGACGGCAGATCTACGCGGCACTCGCCCTCCCGCCGGCCACAGACGGGCATACGACCCCCGAAGCCCCGCCCCTTCGCCAGCAAGCGGATCCTCGCCGCCCAAGGGCAGACGGCGCCTAGTCGGCGCCGGCCGACGCCCGTTCTGGGAGCCGCGCCCCGCGCGGCCGAGCGGGGAGGCGGCGCCGTTGAGGCGGAGGGCCCGGGCCAGGAGAGGCAAGGTCGCCGTTGCGGGGCAAGCTGTGAACGTTTGTGGCTGCTCCAGCAGCCACAAACGTTCACAGCGCGAGAGGTTCGGCGGACGAATCGCGACAATACGGCCGGTGTACCGGCGCCTAGCGGCAACCGCCGCGTAGCGGCGCCTGGGCGGCGGTGGGTGCAACCTGACACGGCGCGGATCGCGTAGCTCAAGAGCGACGATCCCCGGAGACACGCCGCCGAGCTGGGCGAGTCCGACTGCGGTTGAGGGCCCGCCGCTCGGCGGATCTTTGTGCACTTGTTGAGCTCGCCAGGGCAGCAACAAGTGCACAAGATTCATGCGGCCGCAGGTAGATATCGGGCAATCCGCGCGCTGGCGGCGCGGGGCCGGACCGGACGTTGCCGTGGCCTCGACTGAGGGCCGCCACGCCTCACTCGGCGGCGCCGATCAAGGAGATCTACATGGATCAAGGGCGAATGCACGCGGAAAAGAGATCCAACCGCGTGCATTCGCCCTTGATCGACGGAACGGGGGCGCGCGCAGGTGCGCGGGCGGCGTGCGGAGCGGGGGGCGCGCGCAGGCGCGCAGGCGGCGCGCGCAGCACGGGTGCGCGCGGGCGCAGTGCGGAGCAGGGGGCGAAAGCGCTGTGTCGGCGCGTGCGGGCTGCGGCGCGCGAGCGCCGACGACGGTTAGGAGCGGTAGGCGGCGGGGGAGCGGTAGCCGTAGCCGTCGGTGTCGTCGCGGTTGACGGTGTCGCGGCTGAAGTCCCAGCCGCCGGCGGACTCGCGGCCTGGGCGACCGCCGACAGCGTATCCGCCGATCTCCTGGCCGCGCCGCCAGCCGCGGAAGTAGCTGCTGGTGTGCGCAGCGATGTTTTCGGCGTCGCGGACGATCCGAAGTGGACGCTCCTCGCGCAGCGGCGAGCCGGGCACCAGGTTGGCGTTGGGCACGCGTCGCGGGAGGCCGGAGTTGGTCTCGGCGCCCACGGCGGGCCGGGCGGCCTGCTCGGCGGCGCGCCAGCCGCTGTCGACGGAGGAGGAGGTCCAGGTCAGCTCGGAGTCCTGCTCGGGGTGACCGATGAACCACGCCGAGCGGGTCTGGGCGAAGATCAGCAGGTCACCGTCGCCCTCTTCGGCCACGGGGACGGCGCTGCGCTCGACGGCGCGGCGCGACCGTGGGCTGCGGGCGCCGCTGTCGGTGTCGACCAGGCGCAGCGACGGGGTGTCGAGCGCGGACGGGCCGAGGGCCGCCGGGGTGAGGTCGTCGCGAAGCGCGCGGTCGGCCAGCGGGGGCGGCTCGACCAGGCGCAGGCTCGGCGGCTCCTGGGGGAGGTCGTCGGCCTGCCACGGGGGCTTCACGCGGCCGCTGTCAGAGGCCGCTGGGACGGTTTGACGGTCGAGATCGCTGTAGCCGTAGGGGCGGTCGTTGACGCCCGGCTGGCGGCCTCCTGGGACGGTGGCGCGGTCGTCGTCGCTGCCGATGAGCGGCCAGTTGGCCCGCGACCCGGGAGGGGCGTCGGGAGCCGGACGCGGGGTCGGCACCGGCACCGTGAGGTCGGTGGCGGCGAACCCGCCGCCAGCGGGAGCCGGCGGTGGATCTGTGCGGGTGTTGGGGCGCGGCACGATCGGCGTGGGGCGCCGCTCGGCACGCGCGCTGTTGATCGCCGCGGTGGTCAGCGTCGCGCGGAACGGCTCGCCCGCGTCGACCGGGGCCGTCGTGCGCTGTCCGGGCACGACCGGTGCGATCGGCGTGATACCCGGTGGCGGGGGCGGCGGCGCGGAAATCGGCCGGTTCGGCGCTTCGACCGGGCGCCCCATCTCGGAAGCCGGGCGCCCCAGGTCAGAAGCCGGGCGTCCGAGGTCAGAGCCTGGGCGCCCCAGGTCGGAGGTGATCTCCGGCGGGCGCGGGCCAGCGACCTCGGCTCGCGCGGCGGGCACCTCGAGGCCGCGTGACGGTGACGGCCGTGCCGGCGGCGCCGAAGACCGGATCGGCAACGGCGTCGGCGCGCTGAGCGCGGCCGGCGACATCGGCGGGGTCAGCGGCAGCGGTGCCGGCGGTGGGGGAGGCGCCTGGCGGGTGGCGGCGGGCAGGTCGACCGACGCGGCGGCGGGAGCCGCTGGCGCTGGCCGGGCTGGAGGCGGGGTGGGTGCCGCGGGCGGCTGGGGAGGAGCCACCGCGGCGGGACGGTTGACCGGAGGCGGAGCCACCGGCGGGCGGTGCACCGGCGCGGGAGCGACGGGCGGTGTGGTCAGGGGCTGCGGTGACGCGGGTGTCGCGCTCGCGGCGGCCGGCTCCGGGCGCGCCCGGCGGCCGACGCGGGTGGCTGGGTGCTCGGCGGTCGGCGTGCGGACCGCGTGCAGGCCGGCCACGGGAGGAGTGCCGGGCGTCGCGGCGCGGCGGACGGTGCTCCGGCGGGCGTTTGCGGGCTGGCTGGTGAGGCGGGCGCTGAGGGTGCCGACGAGCGCGTCGCAACCCGCGTCGCAGGCCCGTACGGCGGCGACGGCCTGGCGCACGGTCTCGGCGACCGCCGAGGTGAGCGACTTGTTGGCCGGGCTGCGGCGGGGCGTCTCGGAGATCGCCACACGCAGCGCGGTGATCGCGTCGTCGATCGTGTCGACCTCGGCCAGCCCGTCGGCGGCGAGCCGTGTGATCAGCGCCTCACTGGCGGCGGCCGACTCGCGACGGCCACCGCTGCCGCCGTTGAGCATGCCCGGCTCGGGGAGGGCGTCGAGCACGGCGAGCGACACCGGCTCGGCCGGGTCGGGATAGGCGCGGAGGGCTGCCGGGTACAGCTCGCGCAGCACCTCGCGGAGGGCGACCGCCGCGGAAAGCCGGCCGTTGCACAGCGCCGCGTGTGCGGCGAGCACCGGCTTGTACGGCAAGAGGTCGCGCGGCACCGGCAGGACGACAGCGGAGAGCGCACCGGCCTGCAGAGCGCGTGCGAGGCCGACCGCGCGGCGTTCTGCCGCGGGTGACTGCATCTCCTCGACCGACTCGTCGTCGGCGAACCGCTCGGCGTAGTCGTCGGCGGCGTCATCGTCGGAGATGGCCAGCGGGCGACCTGCCGCGGTGAGGAGCGACGTTACGAGATGGTCGTCGCTATCCGCCGCGATGGCGACACCGGTCGGTCCACTCGAACGCTCCACGAGCAGCGCGGCCAGCCGGGCGTACCCAGCCGGATCGTCACTGATCTCGCAGACGTCGAGCAGCCGCCCTGCGTCGTCAACTACGGCGACCGTCAGCGGCGACTCGGCTGGAGCCGGTCGCGCTGTTGGATCTGCCGACGCCAGCCCGCAGTACACCCGCACGAGCGCCACGGCGTCGTCCTCCTCCCCGGACAGTGTCGTGTGCCAAGGACTGATGCTCCCTGGTGAGGGGTCAGTCGCGCCAGTCCACAGCGGCAGAGATCTTGCCGATAATCGTGCGCCAGCCAATACTTGCCTGTTGTGCCCCGATTTTCTTCAATCGGCGCCGGCCGCGAAACGCCCCAAGCCCGCCACCAGCGGCGGAACGGAGGGCCTCATCCAGATCGTCCAGAGGGGATCCGGGCGAGAGAGCCGTGAGCACAGGCTGTAGCCGCAACGCATACGCGAGGTCACGGGCCACTTCGCCGGCGTCGATGAGCAGGTGCAGATCCCACGAATCGTGGCCACCGCGCAGGTTTTCCACGACGAGGTCGAGCTCGTAAGAGTCCTCTTCGGACGCTGCCACGTCGGCGGGCTGGATCCGCTCGCGCAACTCGTCCCAGGTGTCGAGCTGGGCGAGGTCGTTGGGCGCGCCGGACCGGACGAAGGCGACCAGCGACTCGGCGTTCTTGAAGAGGAGCAGCTGACCCTTGTAGGTCAGGAACGCCGGCACGTCTTCGGCCGGCTCCTCGTCTTCTTCCTCGTCTGCCTCGGCGTCTTCGTCTTCGTCGCGCTCGTGCTTACCGCGCCGCTCGATCTCCTCGGTGGCGTCCTCGTCCTCTTCGGCGGGGAAGTCGTCGTCGAGGATGATGACGGTGTCTTCGTCGTCTTCGGGCACCGCGTGCCGGGCGCGCGACTCGAACAGGTCTTCCTCGCGCTCGCCGATATCGGTCGGCGTCAGCGTCGTGGAGAGGCGGTAAGCCCGCAGCGTCAGACCAACGCCGGACGGCAGCGCGATCTCGACCGGATCGATGCGCGTATCGGTCCAGAGCGACCGGTCTCCGGTCGCGGCGGCGCCTTCGGCGGTGGGGGTGTCGTCGTCGAGCTCCTCGTCGAGCTCGTCGGCCTCGAGCTCGTCGGCGTCGATCTCGGGCTCGTCGGCGTCTGGCCGGTTGGGCGACTGGCGGGCCACGCTGACCTCCGTGTGTGAACTGTCGTGCAGGTGACTCTGCGCACACACACCCTAGTCGTCCATCCTGAGCCGTGAGCGCCCGCACCCCGTTGGAACTCGCGGCGCGAATCGGTAGTCTGTCTACTTATGAAGGCCCAGGCCCTGCACGGGCACCTGGATGCGCTGCTCCTGGCGGTGCTGGAGGGTGGAGCGCTGCACGGATACGCCATCATCGAGGCGCTTAAATTCCGCAGCGGCGGTTCGCTCGATCTGCCTACCGGCACCGTCTATCCGGCCATGCGAAGGCTGGAGCGAGCCGGATACGTGGAGAGCGCGTGGAGCACCGTCAATGGCCGGGAACGCCGGACATACCAGCTCACCAAGGCGGGGCACGGCGCGCTGGCGGGCGAGCGCGAGAGCTGGCAGGAGTTCAGCACGACGGTGAGCCGCTTTCTGGGCGCCGCACCGGCCTGAGCACGCGCCGGCTATGCCAGGCGCGCCGCCGCCACGCAGGTCGCGGCCGAGCGGCCCAGCCACCAGTACGCCACCATGATCGCGCCGCCACCCAACAGCATGGGCGGCCAGGTGAGCGCGGCATTCCAGAGCACCACCGACCACACGTACAGGACGAAGCCGCCCGCGGAGTTGACCGCCACCAGGGCGAACGCCCCGACGCCGACCGCCTTGGCAAGACCGCGCCGCACCGGGCCTCGCCGCCGGGCGGACCACATCATCAGCCCATACGCCGACAGGGCCATCAGTGCGACCACGTATCCGAGGTGGTCCTGCACGTCGGAGGCGAAGACGTAGGCATCCGGCGGGAACGGGCCGGACGCGGTCCACGGCGCCCGCCACCACATGAGCTGAGCGAACTGCGAGAGCAGGACAGGCACCAGCGCCAGTCGCAGCGCGAGCTGCCGGGCCGCGCCCATGGCCAGCTCCGCCTGGTAGGCCGGGGCCAGCTCCACCACCGTGCCGAACTCGGCCACCGCCTGCCGCTCGGCCTCGGACTCTGGCAGACCAGCCTCGCGGTATCCCTCAACGGCGTCGACCAAGCCGTGGCGCGCCTCGGTGAGCATGTCTTGCTTGAGCCGGCCGGGACCGATCAGTGCACCGTCGAGGTGGCGCATGTAGTCGTCGATGGTGGCGCGCATACCGCCGAGCGTGCCACGGGGCACCGACAGGTTGCATCAGGGTTAGACCCCTAGGCATCCTTAGGCGGCGCTGAGATAGCCGCGTTCGGCGGTCTCCTGTGCGAGCCACTGGTCCCGGTACCAGCCAGGAGCCTCGACCAACTCGGCGTGGCGGCCCTGCTGCACCACGCGGCCGTTGTCGAGTACGACGACGTGGTCGAAGTCGGCGAGGCCGCGCAGCCGGTGTGTGACAAGTACCACCGTGGCGCGGGCACTCGCCACCACGGCGGCCAGCACGCGGTCAGCGGCGCTCGGGTCGAGCCCTTCGGTGGGCTCGTCGAGCACCAGGACAGCCGGGTCGAGCAGGACCGCGCGGGCCAGCGCGAGCCGCTGCCGCTGCCCGCCGGAGAGCTGGCCACCGTCTTCGCCCACCACGGTGTCCCAGCCGTCCGGCTGTTCCCGTACCCAGTCCAGGAGCCCCGCGGTCGCGCAGGCCGCGGCGAGGTCGTCGTCGGTGGCGCCGGCCCGGCCGAGCGCCAGGTTTTCGCGCACCGTGGCGTGGAACACGTGCGCGTCGGCGAGCAGCCCACCCACCGCCGAGGGGGCGGCCGACTCGGCGAGCACCCGGAGCAGCGTGCTCTTGCCCGCCCCGCTCGGCCCCACGATGCCGATGCGGTGGCCGGGCGGCAGTTCGAGGCTGACGCCGTCGAGCGCCGGTGGTCCACCCGGCCGGTACCGCACGGTGACGTCGCGCAAGGCGGTCGGCGTGTCTCCCGACCGGTCTTCGAGGGGCGGCGGGTCCAGCAGGTCGGCGACGCGGCGCAGGCCGGTGCGCAGCTCGGTGTGCTGGCGGGCGGCGGTGACCAGCGCCAGGCTCGCCTCGACCGCGG
The DNA here is from genome assembly GCF_027923225.1 of Phytohabitans aurantiacus. Lineage (GTDB taxonomy): Bacteria > Actinomycetota > Actinomycetes > Mycobacteriales > Micromonosporaceae > Phytohabitans > Phytohabitans aurantiacus. Next base: position 43,561 of record NZ_BSDI01000015.1, on the reverse strand, counting down.
CGAGCGTGCCGACGGCGAGCACCCCGACGAGCACGCCGTCGACGCTGGCGGAGAGCGCGGCGGCCACCACGGCGGCCGAGGTGGCGCCGGCGATCAGCACACCGGCCGCGTCGACGGCCCAGCCCGCCGCCGCGAGGCGCCGCTCCAGCGCGGCAAGCTCGCGGGCCCGGCCGGACGCCGCGTCGAGCGCGGTGCCGGTGGCGCCGAACGCCGCCAGGTCGGCCGCGCCGTGCGTGAGGTCGATCGCGTCGGCGGCAAGGGCGGCGCGCAGCGGGGCGACACGATCGGCGGTGCGCCTGGTCAGGGCGGTCGCGGCGGCGGGCAGCGCCACGCCGGCCACGAGCAGGCCACCTGCCAGCGCAAGCGCCGCCGGAAGCGAGATCGCCGTCGCACCAGCCAGCGCCAGTACGCCCACAGCCGACGCCGCGGCACCCGGCACGAGCACCCGGAGCAGCAGATCCTGTACGGCGTCCACATCGGACACGAGCCGGCTGAGCGCGTCGCCCGAGCGGGCCTGCTCGCGCCGCCCGGCCAGCGTCGCGAAGGCGCGAGCACGGACCTCCGTGATGATCCGCAGTACCGCGTCGTGCCCGGCGAGCCGCTCGGTGTATCGCAGCACGCCGCGCCCGATGGCCAGCGCGCGCACGGAGACGATCGCGACGGTGAGCGCGGCGACCGGCGGCTGCCCGGCGGCCGTGATCAGCAGCCAGGTGGCGGTCGCCATGAGGGCGAGGCCCGCCAGTTCGGTGCCCGCGGCCAGTACGCCGGCGAGCAGCAGCCGGCCCAGGTACGGGCGGGCGAGCCGCAGGACGCGGCGCTCGGGGCTCATGCTGGCGCTCCCACGGGGGAGTCGGCGGTCACCCGGCCGCCTTCGACCCGGATGACCCGGTCGGCCTCGGCGAGCAGTGCCGGCCGGTGCGCCACCAGCAGCGCGGTGCGGCCGGCGACGAGCTTGCGGGTGGCTGCCAGTACGGCTGCTTCGGAGGCGGCGTCGAGCCGGGCGGTCGGCTCGTCGAGGAGCAGGATCGGCGCGTCGCGCAGGAAGGCTCGGGCGAGCGCCAACCGCTGCCGCTGCCCGCTGGACAGGCCGTGGCCGCGCTCGCCGAGCACGGTGTCGAGCCCGTCAGGCAGGGCGTCGACGACCTCGTCGAGCGCGGCGGCCTTGAGCGCGATCCGCACCTGCTCGTCGGTGGCGCCGGGCGCGCCGAGGCGGATGTTGTCGGCCAGCGACGAGGCGAACAGGTGGGCCCGCTGCGGCACCCACGCGATCTGCCGGCGCCACCCGTCGAGATCAGCGGTGGCGAGGTCGACGCCGCCGACCAGTACCCGCCCGGAGGTGGGCGTCACGAACCCGAGCACCAGCCCCAGCAGCGTGCTCTTGCCCGCTCCGCTGGGCCCGATCAGCGCGACCCGTTCGCCGGGCCGGATCACGAGCGACACGTCGCGCAGCGCCACGCCCCGCTCGTACTCGACCGTCACGCGCTCCAACCGGATCTCGCCGGCCGGCACGGAGGCGGTGGCGGACGGCCGGGCGGACGGGTCACCGATCAGCGCGAAGGATTGGTTGAGGGCGGTGAGACCCTCCATGCTCGCGTGGAACTTGGCGCCGGCCGCCCGCAACGGCAGGTACGCCTCGGGGGCGAGCAGCAGCACCAGCAGCGCTGTCTGGAGCGTCAGGCCACCGGACAGCAGCCGCAGCCCGACCGGTACGGCCACGAGCGCCACGGACAGCGTGGCGACCAGTTCCAGGGCGAGCCCGGACAGGAACGCGATCCGCAGCGTGCGCATCGTGGCCACCCGGTGCCCGTCGGCCATCCGCCGGACCACCTCGACCTGGGCGCGCACCCGCCCGAACGCCCGCAGCGTCGGAAGGCCGGCCACCATGTCGAGGAAGTGGCCGCCGAGCATCGACAGGCGCCGCCACTGGCGCTCGGTGGCGGCCTGCGCCTGCCAGCCCAGCAGCGCCCCGAAGATCGGGATGAGCGGCAGGGTGACCGCGACGATCAGCGCCGAACTCCAGTCGGCGAAGGTCAGCCGCGCCAGCACCGCGACCGGCACGGTCACGCTGAGGACGAGCTGTGGCAGGTATCCGGTGAAGTAGGCGTCGAGTGCGTCCAGGCCCCGACCGGCGAGCGTGGCGATCTCGCCGGCGCGCTGGCCAGCCACCCATGCCGGTCCCCGCGCGCCGACCGAGCCGAGCAGCTCGGTGCGCAGCGCCGCCTTGACGGTGGCCGCGGCGCGGGCGGCCACCACGCCCTGCCCCCAGACCACGCCGGCTCGGGCCGCCACGGCGGCCACGAAGGCCGCGAGCGCCGGGCGATCGAGCCGGCCGTCCGCCGCCGCGGCGAGCAGCGTCGCGAGGGCGGTCGCCTGGGCGATGACGACGACACCGGCCGCGATCCCCAGCGCACCGAGTGCGCCGAACTGCCGCCGGGTCGCGGGAACCCGGCGGAGCAGTCGGGGATCGAACGGCCGTCGGCTCACCAGTACACCGGCGCCCGGTCGTCGATCCGGCCTCGGAAAGCCCACCAGCACATCGCTTGGAAGCCTAGTAGGGCCGGCAGCAGCGGGACGGCGAGCCAGCTCAACAGCCGCAACGTGGGACCGCTGGCCGCGGCGTCGGCCACCGTCAGGCCCGTGACCGGCGAAAACGGCCACATCGTGGCTCCCACCAGCAACACCGGCACCGCCAGCGCCAGGGATGTCGCCGCGAACGCGACACCGTTTCGCCGGCCCAGAGTGACGCGAGCCACCATCAGGCACACCACCAGCAGCGCCAGTCCGGCGATCACCACTGGTAGGCGGTGCGCGTGTCCGCGTACCCGAGAAGAGAGCAGGCCCGCGACGGTGGCGGCGCCGACCGCGGCGAGTGCCAGGGGTGCCAGCTTGCGGCCGATCTTGTCGAAGCCTCCCTCGGGGAGGCGCAGCGCGAGGAACGCGGCGCCGTGCGTCGCGACCAGCGCGACGAACGCGAGACCTGAGATCAGGGCGAACGAGGTGAAGACATGGCCGGGTACGCCTTGGAGGAGCCCGGCGAGCACCGCTCCCCAGGCGAAGGCGGCGACCGTGCTGCTCACGATGATCACGCGGTCCCAGGCGTGCTTGGCGACGTCGCTGGCCGGCCGGCTGCGCAACTGCACCGAGGCGGTCACGGTGAGCACGGCGGCGAGAGCGAGCGCCACAGCGGGATAGAGGCCGGACAGCAACTCGCCCTCCAGCAGGGGGAACGCGCCGAAGAGGATGCCGACGGCGGCGACAAGCCAGACCTCGTTGCCGAGGAAGAACGGGCCGACCGCGGTCAGCATGGCGCGGCGTTCCGGTGCGGTGCGGGCCCGCGCGAGCAGGATGCCGGTGCCGTAGTCGTAGCCACCGAGCACGAAGTAGGTGGCGAAGAAGAGCCCGAGCAGGGCGTACCAGGCGGTGCTCACAGGAACCTCCTCAGGCCAGGACCCGCTCGGGCCGGGGCTCGGTGGTGGGACTTTCGTAGTGACGCCCGAGCGAGGGGTCGGCGGCGCCGGCATGGGCGTATCGAGCTATCAGGTACCAGTCGGTGATCGCCAGCGTCAGCAGGAGCGCGGTGAAGCCGAGGAAGGAGGCGAGCATCGTGCCGCCGCTCACCGGGCTGACCGCGTCGGACGTCTTCTGCAGCCCGTACACGATCCACGGTTGGCGGCCGATCTCGCGGAACAGCCAGCCGAAGATCGCCGCGACGAACGGCAGCGGCACGGCGAACAAGAGCATGAACAGCGGTGCCCGCATCCGGATGATCCAGTCACGGAAGAGGAGCGGGAGCAGGAAGACGACGAGGCCCAGCAGGTTGGCAATAATGATCATGAAGCCGAGAGGGGCGCCGACCCATTCCGGTGGCAGGTAGTCGGCCGCGCTCCCGCCGAACCGGGCGGCGAAGTCGGTCGCGGCGGCCATCTTGTCGTGTTCGTCGCCGAACTTGGTGGGCTGGATCGTGCCCAGGTAGCCGAACTGGGCGTATCCGAAGCCGGTCACCATGACGGTGCCGATGCTCGCAGTGACGACGCCGATCCGCAGTGACGTGCGGAAAAGCTCGTAGTCGGCGGTGCGCCGGATGAGGTGCCAGGCGCTGATGCCCGCGACCAGGAAGCCGCCGACCGTCAGCGCGGCGAAGGTCACGTGGCCGAAGGCGATGCCGAACGACTGGTTGCGCAGCAGGGCACCGAAGTCCGCCAGGTGCAGGACGCCGTCTCGCACCTCGTAGCCCACCGGGTGCTGCAGGAACGAGTTGGCGACCATCACCCAGAACGCGGAGGCGTATGCCGTGATAGCGACGCCCCATAGCAGCGCCAGGTGCACGCCGCGCCGCAGCCGGTGCCACCCGAAGATCCACATGCCCAGGAACGTGGACTCCAGGAAGAACGCGACCAGCGTCTCGATGGCCAGCGGTGCCCCCACGACGTTGCCGGCGTAGTGCGAGAGGCCGCTCCAGTTCAGCCCGAACTGGAACTCCATCACCAGCCCGGTCGCGATTCCCAGGACGTAGTTGATCAGGTAGAGGGTGCCCCAGAAGCGGGTGAGGCGCTCGTACACCGGCTTCTTGGTGATCACCCATGCGGTCTGCAGGTAGACCAGCACGGTGACCAGGCCCAGCGTCACGAGCACGAACAGGAAGTGGATCGACGTCGTCGTGGCGAACTGGAGTCGCGCGAGGAGTAACGGGTCCATGAGTCAGCCCCCTCTCGATGTAGCCAGCCTACACGTAGGCTGGCTACACATTAATCTACGACGACTCGTAGTAGATTAACTCTTGGAGGTCAGCTCAGGAACAGCTCAGCTCAGGAACAGCGAGACTGGCAGCGCCACCAGCGTCAGCGTCACCGCGAGAGCCAGCGCGCCCCGCACCCGCGGTGGCCGGCCGGTCGTGAGCAGCCGGCGCACCCGCGCGTCCAGCTCCGTGTCCGCGATACCCAGGGCCCCGGCGGGCGTGACCCGCGACGGCGCGGTCGCGAACCGCAGAAGCGCCCCCGCGAGCTGCCCGTCGGCGTGCAACTGCCGCGCTTTGTCGTCCGCCCGCATCTCCACGAGCAGCGACACCCGCTCGCGCGCGGCCTCGACCCAACCGGCCCACGGCAGGGCCCGGCACAGCCCGGTGAACGGCAGCAGCACCAGATCGTGCCGCTCGTCGGCGTGGGCGCGCTCGTGGCTCAGTACCGCCGCGAGCTGCGCGCGGTCGAGCAGGCTGAGGGTGCCGGCGCTGACCACGACCTGCGGTCGCATGCCCGGCAGGCAGTACGCCGCCGCACTCGGATGGTCGAGCACGAGCGCGCCGGGCGCGGCCGGGTCGTCGCGGCCCACCAGGTTGAGCAGCTCGCGGTGCCGGCGCTGCGCCCGGATCGCGCGGAGCCCGCACGTCACCGTCGTGCCCAGCAGTACGCCGGCCACGCCGAGCGCGGCCGCGATCTGCAGAGCGTGCACGAGGCCGAAGCCGGGCGGGAGGTCACCACGCACCAGCCGGCCCAGCGCGGTGCTGACATTGGTGCCGTACGGCGCGAGGCCCATCGACAGCGGCAGCCCGATCGCCGACAGGCCCAGCGCGAGGCCGAGCGCCTGCCAGCAGACGATCGCGACCCGGGGCGCCCGGTATGTCCAGGTGGAGCGGGTCAGCACCTGCGCGGTGAGGTAGCACGCCATGACCGCGCCCGCGAAATGAACGGCGTACACCATGGCGGTCAGCTTTTCCCGTCCGCGGCTTCCTCAGCCAACGCCGCACGCAGCACGTCGGCCTCGGTGCCGCTCACCGAGCGGGCGAACCGGACCAGCGCCGCGTCGCGCTCGCCGGCCAGGTCGAGGGCATCGAGCATGAGCTGGGCGATGTACGCCTCGCGGCTGGCCGCCGGCCGGTAGCTCCAGGCTCGGCCGGCCCGCTCGCGCTCGACCATGCCCTTGCCGGCGAGCCGGTCGAGCACCGTCATGACGGTTGTGTACGCCAGCTCGCGGTCATGCAGAGACTCCGCCACCTCGCGGACGGTCAGCGGCGTGCGTCGATCCCACAGTACGTCCATCACGGCACGTTCGAGCTCACCCAGGCGCATCACGACATCGATGCTACCGCTCGTAGTAGCCCTCCCGCTCCCGCCGCCGCCCGCCGGATGTGAGTGCTGTCACGCGCGAGTTCTAGACGCCCTTGGGGTGCCAGACGGTCTTGGTTTCGAGGAAAGCGGTCAGGCGGCCCAGGCCCGGGTCGGCATGCCAGTCGATCGGGGTGGCGGATGGGCGCACTACGCGCTTGAGGTTGTCGGCCGCCGCTTCCTCCAGCGACCGCGCCAGCTCGGCCTCGAGGGCGCCGGTGAGGTCGATCGCGTTGACGTCCATGTGGGCGGCCAGCCAGGGCCCGGTCTCCTCGACCCGGCCCGTCAGGATGTTGACCACGCCGCCGGGCAGGTCGGACGTGGCGAGCACCTCGGCCAGCGTTACCGCGGGCAGTGGCTGCCCCTCGGAGGCGAGCACCACCACCGTGTTGCCGGTCACGATGGCGGGCGCCACGACGCTGACCAGGCCGAGCAGCGGCGAGTCCGGCGGGGCGACGACACCGACGACGCCGGTGGGCTCCGGGGCGGAGAGGTTGAAGTAGGGCCCGGCGACCGGGTTCGCGTTGCCGTACACCTGGGCGATCTTGTCGGACCAGCCCGCGTACCAGACCCAGCGGTCGATCGCCGCGTCGACGTCGGCGGGCGCTTCGCCCAGTCCGATGAACTGGTCGCGGCGGCCTTCCAGCATCTCGGCGATCCGGTAGAGGATCTGCCCCCGGTTGTACGCGGTGGCACCCGACCAGCCCTTCACGGCCGCGCGGGCGGCGACCACCGCGTCCCGTACGTCCTTGCGGGAGGCGAGCGCCACATTGGAGTCCTGCACGAGATACGACCGTCCCGACTCGCTGCGCGGGAACTTCCCGCCGACGTACAGCTTGTAGGTCTTGCGGACCGCCAACCGGTCAGACATCGAGGTACGCCTCCAGCCCGTGCCGGCCACCCTCGCGGCCGTAGCCCGACTCCTTGTACCCGCCGAACGGCGCGGTCGGGTCGAACTTGTTGAACGTGTTCGCCCACACCACACCGGCGCGCAGCCGATCGGCCATCCACAGGATGCGGGAGCCCTTGTCGGTCCAGACCCCGGCGGACAGCCCGTACGGCGTGTTGTTGGCCTTCTCGACGGCCTCGGCAGGGGTGCGGAAGGTGAGCACCGACAGCACCGGCCCGAAGATCTCCTCGCGCGCGATGCGGTGCGCCTGGGTGACGCCGGTGAAGATCGTCGGCGCGAACCAGAAGCCCCGGTCCGGCAACGAACACGGAGGCGACCACTGCGTCGCCCCCTCAGAAGCGCCGATCTCCGAGAGCGTGCGGATGCGGTCGAGCTGTGCGGCCGAGTTGATCGCGCCGATGTCCGTGTTCTTGTCGAGCGGGTCGCCGACGCGCAGCAGCGCCATGCGCCGCTTCAGCGAGGCCAGTACCTCGTCGTAGACCGACTCCTGCACGAGCAGGCGGGACCCGGCGCAGCACACGTGACCCTGGTTGAAGAAGATGCCGTTGACGATGCCCTCGACCGCCTGGTCGATCGGGGCGTCGTCGAAGACGATGTTGGCCGCCTTGCCGCCGAGTTCGAGCGTGAGCTTCTTGCGGGTGCCGGCGACAGCGCGGGCGATGGCCCGGCCAACATCGGTCGAACCGGTGAACGCCACCTTGTCGACGCCGGGGTGGGACACGAGCGCGTGCCCGGTGTCGCCCGCGCCGGTGACGATGTTGACCACGCCCGGAGGCAGGTCGGCCTCCTGGCAGATCTCGGCGAACAGCAGCGCGGTCAGCGGGGTGGTCTCGGCGGGCTTGAGCACCACCGTGTTGCCGCAGGCGAGCGCCGGTGCGATCTTCCAGGCCAGCATCAGCAGCGGGAAGTTCCACGGGATGACCTGGCCGGCGACGCCAACGGGGCGTGGCGATGGCCCGAAGCCGGCATATCCGAGCTTGTCGGCCCAGCCGGCGTAGTAGAAGAAGTGCGCCGCCACCAGCGGGACGTCGACGTCGCGCGACTCGCGGATCGGCTTGCCGTTGTCGATCGACTCCAGCACCGCCAGCTCGCGGGAGCGCTCCTGGATGATCCGGGCGATCCGGTACAGGTACTTGGCCCGCTCGCGACCCGACGTGCGCGACCAGACCTTCTCGTACGCCGTGCGTGCGGCACCCACCGCGCTGTCGACCTCGGCCTCGGTGGCCCAGGCGACCTCGGCGAGCACCTCTTCGGTGGCCGGGTTGACGGTCTTGTTCCGGTTTTCGCCGTCGACCCACTCGCCGTTGACGAACAGGCCGTACGACGGCTTGATGTCCACAATCGAGCGTGACTCGGGCGCCGGGGCGTATTCGAACATGGTTCAGTCCACCGTGAAGTAGTCCGGGCCGGAGTAGTGCCCGGTCCTGAGCTTGGTGCGCTGCATCAGCAGGTCGTTGAGCAGCGTCGAGGCGCCGAAGCGGAACCAGTCCGGATCGAGCCAGTCCGCGCCGGCGGTCTCGTTGACCACGACGAGGTACTTGATCGCGTCTTTCGTGGTGCGGATGCCGCCGGCCGGCTTGACGCCCACCTGCCGGCCGGTCGCGGCCCGGAAGTCGCGGACGGCCTCCAGCATCACGAGCGTCACCGGAAGGGTGGCGGCCACCGGGACCTTGCCGGTCGATGTCTTGATGAAGTCGCCGCCGGCCAGCATGGCCAGCCACGAGGCGCGGCGCACGTTGTCGTACGTGGCGAGCTCGCCGGTCTCCAGGATCACCTTGAGGTGCGCGTCGCCGCAGGCCTCCTTGACGGCCACGATCTCGTCGTACACCTCGGCGTACCGGCCGGACAGGAAGGCACCCCGGCTGATCACCATGTCGATCTCGTCGGCGCCGGCCGCCACAGCCGCCCGGGTGTCGGCGATCTTGACGTCGAGCGGGGCCTGGCCGGAGGGGAAAGCGGTGGCGACGCTCGCGAGGTGGACACCCGAGCCACGCAGGGCCTCGGCGGCGACGGGCACCATCGACGGGTACACGCAGACCGCCGCGACCGCGGGTGCCTCAGGGTCGGCCGGATCGGGGCGGCGTGCCTTGGCGCACAGCGCCCGCACCTTGCCCGGGGTGTCGGCACCCTCCAGCGTGGTGAGGTCGACCATCCGGATCGCGAGGTCGATGGCCCACGCCTTGGCGGTCGTCTTGATCGAGCGGGTGCCCAGCATCGCGGCGCGCTGCTCGGCGCCGACCTGGTCGACACCGGGCAATCCATGCAGGAACGTGCGTAACGCCGCGTCCGACCGCCCGATGTCGGCGAACGCCGAGGTAGCTGTCGCCGTCATACCGCCGAGTCTAGACAGACGGGAAGGTAGGTTGACGGCCGTGGACGTACTCGTGGTTGATCATCCCCTTGCCCAGTCGCGGCTGACCGCGATGCGCGATGCCCGCACCGATTCGGCGGCGTTCCGCGCCGCGCTGCACGAACTCACCACCATGCTGGTGTACGAGGCCACCCGCACCTCGGCCGTCGAGCACTACCAGATCGACACGCCCGTGGCGCCCACCCGCGGCACCCGGCTGGCCGCGCCGCCGCTGCTGGTACCCGTGCTGCGCGCCGGCCTCGGCATGGCCGACTCGGCGCTGGCCCTGCTGCCGGAGTCGTCCATGGGCTTCGTCGGGCTGGCCCGCGACGAGCACACCTTCGAGCCCCGGGCGTACATGGAGTCGCTGCCCGTCGACCTCACGAACCTTCCGGTGCTGGTCCTGGACCCGATGCTCGCCACTGGCGGCTCGCTGGAGCACTGCTGCCGGCTGCTCACCGAGCGCGGCGCGACCGACATCACCGTGCTGTGCGTGCTCGCGGCGCCCGCGGGTGTCGAGCGGTTGGAGCGGTCGGGCCTGCCGTTGCGCCTGGTCACGGCCGCGATCGACGAGGGCCTGAACGACAAGGCGTTCATCGTGCCGGGCCTCGGCGACGCCGGCGACCGCCAGTTCGGCGGCATGCCCCGCTTCTAGCTCTAGAGCTCGGTGTAAGACCAGCTCAGGGCGCGGCCCTGGGCGAAGGGCATGACACCGTGGAACACGCGCGGGCGCTCGGCGAAGACAAGGGGCAGGAAGTGCCGGTCGCTCTCCCACATGGGTACGCGGCCGGCCAGCACGTCGTCGAGCTCCCGCCACACCAGCGTGCCCTCGTCGTTGCCCTCCAGCGGCTCACCGGTCCACTCGGGTACCCGGAACAGGAACCCGAACCAGTGCTCGCCACCGCGCCCGAACCCCGGCCACGAGATCGTGCCGGCCAGCTCCAGCGCCTCGCACTCGATGCCGGCCTCTTCCCGGATCTCGCGGCGCATCCCGCTGACCACGTCTTCGTCGGGCTCGACCTTCCCACCGAGCCCGTTGTGATACCCGAAGTGCACGTCGTCCGGGCGGGTATCCCGACGGATCATGAGCAATCGGCGCCGATCGGGCGACAGCACGTACCCCAGCGTGGCGAGAATGGCCTGCACGCCGGGGAGGTTAATGCACAGGATGCCGAGACCGATTACCGTTCCAGGCCATGACCACCGTTGCATTGCCCGAAGAGCTCCTCCTGCTCGCGTACGACGACGTGTCCGGCAAGGCGGTCGGCTCGCGTATCGGGCTTGACCTGGGCATGGCCGCCGCTGTGCTGGTGGAGTTGGCGCTCGCCGGCAAGGTGGCGTACTCGGACGGCATGATCGTGGTCACCGACGCCACGCCGACCGGCGAGCCGATCGCCGACGACGTGCTGCGGCGGATCTCCGAAGACTCGCCGCACTCGCCCGCCTCCTGGGTACAGCGGCTGCGGCACGGCCTGCGCGACCGGGTACTCGCCGACCTGTGCTCCCGTGGCGTGATCCGGGACGTCGACGAGACCGCGCTGGGCTTCATCCACGTGCACCGGTACCCGACGGTGGACGGCAGCGTCGAGACCGACATCCGCGCCCGGCTCACCAAGGCGCTCGGCGGCGGCGAGCCACCGGACGAGCGCACGGCGGCGCTGGCCACGCTGGTCGCGGCGGTGCGCATGGAGCCCAGGCTCGGACTGACCGGCGACGAGGTGCGTGAGGCGCACAACCAGCTCGAGAAGATCGGCGGCAGCGCCGGGTTCAGCGGCGAGGTGAGCCTCGAGGAGTCCACGATCCGTCCGTCGGTCGCCCTGGTGATCGCCACCCTCGCTCGTGCCATCCACGCGGCGCTGGGCGCCCCCCGCCCCTGACCGCTACCAGATGCCCAGCGCGGCGGCGGTTTCGGTGCGGAGGGCACGGACCGAGGCGGCCGCGCGTTCCCGGGCAGCGGGGATGTCGTCCTCCACGACAGGCTCGACGACCTCCAGGTACGCCTTGAGCTTCGGCTCGGTGCCCGATGGCCGCACCACCACCCGAGCCGTGCCGGTGCGCAGGATCACCACGTCGGCGTCGGGCAGCAGGTCTTCGACCGAGGTGATCGGCTCGTCCAGGAGCGCGTCGGGGGTCTTGGCGCGCAGGTGGGCCATGATGTCCTGGATCTCGTGGGGCGCGTCGACCCGCACGGAGAGCTGGTCGGTGGCGTACACGCCGAACTCGGCCGCGATCTCGTCGAGCCGGTCGGTGAGGGTGCGCAGCTCCGCCTTGAGACCAGCGGCGAGCTCGGCCACCAGCAGCGCGGCCGTGATGCCGTCCTTGTCGCGCACGTGCCGCGGCGCCACGCAGTACCCGAGCGCCTCCTCGTACCCGTAGGCGAGGTCGTCGCCGGCCCGCACGATCCACTTGAACCCGGTCAGCGTCTCGCCGTACGGCACGCCTCGGGCCTCACACAGGGCCTTGAGCAGCGACGACGACACGATCGTGGTGGCGTACCGGCCACGCACACCCCTGCGCATGAGGTGATCGGCGATCAGCACGCCGACCTCGTCGCCCCGCAGCATCCGCCACCCGCGCACGGGGTCAGGCACGGCCACCGCGCACCGGTCGGCGTCTGGATCGTTGGCGATCGCGATGTCGGCGCCGTTGGCGGTGGCGAGCGCGATCAGCCGGTCGACCGCGCCCGGCTCCTCGGGGTTGGGAAACGCCACGGTCGGGAAGTCGGGGTCGGGCTCGGCCTGCTCCGCCACCACCGCGGGCCTGGCGAATCCGGCCCGCGCGAACGCCGCCGCGAACACCGGCGCGCCGACCCCGTGCAGCGGGGTGTACGCCACGGCAAGCTCCCGCGGCCCGTCGGGCTCGACGACGGCGGCCGCCCCGTCCACATAGGAGGTGATCAGCTCCTCGCCCAGGATCTCGCCCGGCTCGCCGAGCGGTACCGCCGACAGCGGGCCGACCGCCTGGATGGCGGCTTCGATTTCGCGGTCGGCGGGCGGGACGATCTGGGCACCATCATCCAGGTAGACCTTGTATCCGTTGTCCTGGGGCGGGTTGTGGCTCGCGGTGACCATGACGCCGGCGGCCGCGCCGAGGGTGCGGATCGCGTACGCGAGCACGGGCGTGGGCAGCGGCCGGGGCAGCACCAGCGCGGGCCGTCCCGCCCCGGTGGCTACCCGTGCGGTCTGCTCGGCGAACGCTTTCGAGCCGTGCCTGGCGTCGTACCCGATGACGAGCGGACCCGCCGCGCCACGGGCCTTGAGCCACGTGACCAGGCCGGCCGCTGCCTGCGTGACGACGGCGAGGTTCATGCCGTTGGGGCCGGCGCGCAGCGGGCCCCGCAGCCCGGCGGTGCCGAACGCCAACCGCCCGGCGAAGCGGTCAGCGAGGTCGGCGGCGGTCTCCGGGAGCCTGTCGATGACGCCGCGCAGCTCCTCGCGGGTCACCGGGTCAGGGTCGTCGTGGAGCCAAGCCTCCGCGCGTTCGCGAAGTTCATCCATGCCAGCTTTGATAGCACGTGTCCGTTGCGGTTCGGCGACCGAGGGCGAAAACAAGCCGAGGGTGAAATCAGCTCGCCGAGACCTGGAATGTTCGCACCATCTCGTCGAAGATGACCTTGCTCTCGTCGAACCTGCTCTCGGTCGCGGTCAGGTAGAACGAATACGCCTTGCCGTTCTGGACGATCGCCCGCCACACGCCGTGCCGCATGGTGTTGCCGGAGCCGCAGGTGTATTCGAGCTCGCCGGCCGGCTTGCCACCGACCTCGACCTCGGTCAGCCCCACCTGCTTGTACGGCCGGACACACGTCTTGGTGTTCTTCTTCAGCCCGTTTCCGGCGATCTCCATGAAGCGCGTGGGCGCCGGGTTGGAGTTGGCGTCTTCGACCAGGATGCGCACCCGGCGACCGCTGTCGTCGGGGTCCGTGTAGTCGATGTAGAGATTGGCGCTGCTCTTCTTCCAGCCGTCTGGCACGTTGACGGTGACGCCGCGCTCGGAGTGGGTCTGGGTGGGGAAGGCCGGCGCCGCCTGCTCGGTCGAGCCGACCTGGGCGGGATTGTTCCTGACCTCGTCGCCGCCGCTCGCGAGCACGATGACGCCGAGCAGCACGACCGCCGCGAGCCCGGCCGCCGCGCCGATCTGCACCTTGCGCGGCCATCGCTGGACGGTGGTCATCAGGTCGGCGCCGATGCGCTTGGCCGTGTCGAGGGCGGCGGGCTTGGCGGCCCGCTGGGGCTGGGCCCACTGCGGCGAGGGGTGCACGCCGGTGGGCATGTCGTTGGGCACCGGGGCGGCATGGATGGGGACGGTGCGGTCAGCGGGTGCGGGATACGCCCCCGTCGGCGGCAGCTCGACCGGTGCGGGCTTCGGCTTCTTGCCCAGTTCCTTGAGCCGGTCGGTGAGCGACTCGCCCGGCTGGAGCATCGCCCGGCCGCCGATCTGGCCGCCAGCCGGTGGCGCGGGCGTGGGGGCGGGCGCCGGTGCCGGCGGCTGCCAGGTGCTGCGCTGTGCGGGCACGACGGCGTACGGGTCCGTCATCATGTGCCCGGTCGCCTTGCTGGCCAGCGGGCCGGCGAGCAGCTCGCGGAGCATCGTGCGGGCCATCGTGACGTCGTACCGCCGGGCCGGATCCTTTTCCAGCAGGCCCATGAGCACCTGAGTGAGCGCACCGGCCCGGGTCGGCGGTGCCGGCGGGTCTTCGACCACGGCGTGCATGGTCTCGATCGGGTCACCCTTGTCGAACGGCGGCCGCCCCTCCACAGCGGTGTAGAGCGTCACACCGAGCGAGAACAGGTCACTGGGCGGGCCGAAGTCTTGCCCCATGGCCCGCTCCGGGGAGATGAAGTGGGGCGAGCCGAGCACCATGCCGGGCGTGGTGAGCTGCACCTCGGTCTGCATGCGAGCCACGCCGAAGTCGGTGAGCACGCAGCGGCCGTCGGAGCAGATCAGCACGTTGGCGGGCTTGACGTCGCGGTGCAGCACGCCGATCGCGTGTGCCACCTCCAGCGCGCCGAGCAGGGCGATGCCGATCTTCGCGACGGCCCGCAGCGGTACCGGACCGTCCTCAATGATCATGTCGGCGAGGCTGCGCGCGTCGAGCAGTTCCATGACGATCCAGGGGCGGCCGCCCTCGTGGACCACGTCGTAGACCTGCACGACCGCCGGGTGTTGCAGGGCGGCCGCGGCACGCGCCTCGCGGAGGGTGCGCTCGTACATCGCGTCGCGGTCGCTCGGCGCCAGGCCGGGCGGCAGGACGACCTCTTTGACGGCCACGTCGCGGCGGAGCAGCGTGTCAGCGGCGCGCCAGACCGTGCCCATGCCGCCGTGTCCCACGGCCGCACGCAATGTGTACCGTCCGCCAATGGTGGTGCCTGGTGCCGCGCGTCCGTTGGTGGGGCTGACTTGTCCGCCACTCCACGTCGGAATCTGAGTCACTGGTAATGCCACCGAGGGGGGATCGAGGGGCTGGGAATCCAACCCCCCTATCTTGCGGGGTGCTCGCCTCAGAGAAAAGCCAGACGCGAGAACATGACCCCTCGTGCTGGGCTATGCGCAGTGCGTGCGGGAATTGTGTGGTATCCCTCACCCTGTCCCGCCCTCCGTAGCCATACGATCCCGCTATGAGTGAACGGCGGTTAAGCGAGTCGGGCTTCCCGATCAAGCCGGTCTATGACGCGGCGGATGTTCCGGACGACCTCGAGTCGCGGCTCGGCGCTCCCGGCACGTACCCGTACACCCGCGGCGTCTACCCGACGATGTACACGTCGCGGCCCTGGACGATGCGCCAGTACGCCGGCTTCGGCACCGCCGCCGAGTCCAACGCTCGCTATCACCAACTGCTGGCCGCCGGCACGATGGGCCTGTCCGTAGCGTTCGACCTGCCCACGCAGATGGGGTACGACTCCGATGACCCGGTAGCGCACGGCGAGGTGGGCAAGGTCGGCGTCGCGATCGACTCGGTCGACGACATGCGGCTGCTCTTCGACGGCATCCCGCTCGACCGGGTGTCGACCTCGATGACGATCAACGCGCCGGCATCCGTGCTGCTGCTGCTCTACCAGCTCGTGGCGGAGGAGTCCGGGGTGCCGGGCAGCGCGCTCAACGGCACGATCCAGAACGACATCCTCAAGGAGTACATCGCCCGCGGCACGTACATCTACCCGCCCAAGCCCTCGCTGCGGCTGGTCGCCGACACGTTCGCGTACTGCCGCAAGGAGACTCCGAAGTGGAACACCATTTCGATCTCCGGCTACCACATGGCCGAGGCCGGTGCGACGCCCGTGCAGGAAGTGGCGTTCACGCTGGCCAACGGTGTCGAGTACGTGCGCGCGGCGCTGGCCGCCGGGCTGGCCGTCGACGACTTCGCGCCCCGCCTGTCGTTCTTCTTCGTGGCCCGCACGACGCTGCTCGAAGAGGTCGCCAAGTTCCGCGCCGCGCGGCGCATCTGGGCCCGCCTCATGCGGGACGAGTTCGGCGCGCAGGACCCGAAGTCGTGGATGTTGCGCTTCCACACCCAGACCGCTGGCGTGCAGCTGACCGCCCAGCAGCCCGAGGTCAACCTGATCCGGGTCGCCGTGCAGGGTTTGGGTGCCGTTCTGGGTGGTACTCAATCGCTGCACACGAACAGCTACGACGAGGCGATCGCGCTGCCCACCGAGAAGGCGGCTCGGCTGGCGCTGCGTACGCAACAGGTGCTGGCCTACGAGACCGACTTGACCTCCACCGTGGATCCGTTCGCGGGTTCCTATGTGGTCGAGGCGATGACCAGCGAGATCGAGGAGGGGGCGGTCGCGCTGATGGAACGGGTCTTCGGGCACGGATCGTCGGTCGACGCGATCGAGGCCGGCTTCCAGAAGCGGGAGATCGAGGCGTCCGCGTACCGGGTCGCCCAGGAGATCGACTCGGGCGAGCGGGTGGTGGTCGGCGTCAACCGCTTCGCCATGTCCGAGGAGGAGCCCTACGAGCCGCTGCGTGTCGACCCGACGATCGAGAAGGCGCAGGCGGCGCGCCTGGCGGAGCTGCGGGCCGCGCGCGACGCCGGCGCCGTCGAGCGCGCGCTCGACGATCTTCGAGAGACGGCGTCGGGTACCGGCAACGTCCTCTATCCGATGAAGGAGGCGTTGCGTGCCCGTGCCACGGTGGGAGAGGTCAGCGGTGCGCTCCGGGAAATCTGGGGTGTCTACCGTCCGACAGATCGCTTCTAAAGGGCGTAACGGGGTATTGGGCTAGACCTGACGGACGGAGTGTCCGGCGCTGCGATCACCCGCGTGCCAGGCTGGAAGATCAGGCCGCCGGGATCTCCCCGAGGGCAATTTGTCGCGTTTCACGTGTCGCTCGTGACCGACGTGACGGTTACTCGTTGTAGGAGGTGTGGGACACATGTCAGCGTTCGATAACGACGCTAACAGTGTTCCCAGGCTTGCGGAGCGCTCCTACCAGGGCATTCGTGACGCAGCGCGCTCAGACCACTACCAGAACGATGTTGCGCAGCGTCACCGTTTTCGGTCTAGGCTGTCCAAGTCCTATCCCATTCACAGTGATCGAGAATCAGACGTGACGACTGCGTTGACGCTGCCCGAGAGCGGCAGCCCACTGGCATCGTCCTGGCCCGAGACACCACCCGGGGCAGACCCTTTGCCAGGTCAGCTGGACCGTTGGCTCGCCTCCCGGGGCGCGGAGCTGGTAGCTGTACGCCGTCACATTCACGCCCATCCGGAGCTTTCGGGCCAGGAGTTCGAGACTGCCGCGCTGGTCGCTCGCGAGCTGGCGGTCGCCGGCCTGAGCCCCCGTTTCCTACCCAAGGGGAACGGAGTGATCTGTGATATTGGCCACGGCGACCGGGTGATCGCCCTCCGGGCGGACCTCGACGCGCTTCCGTTGCCGGACGGCAAGGACGTCCCGTACCGATCCACTGTGGAAGGCGTGGCGCACGCCTGCGGGCACGACGTGCACACGACCATCCTGCTCGGGGTCGGCCTCGCGCTGGCCCAGCTCGCCGAGCGCGACGAACTGCCCGGACGAGTCCGGCTGATCTTCCAGCCGGCCGAGGAGTGCATCCCGTCCGGCGCGCCCGACGTGATCGACGCGGGCGGCCTGAAGGACGTCGCCGGCATCTACGCCCTGCACTGCGCGCCGCAGCTGCCCGCCGGCCTGGTGGGCGTGCGTTCCGGCCCGTTCACCGCGGCGGCCGACACCGTCGAGGTGAAGCTGACCGGCCCGGGCGGGCACACTGCCCGGCCACACCTGACCGCCGACCTGATCCACGCGCTCGGCCGCGTGATCGTCGACGTGCCGTCGCTGCTCGACCGGCGTGTCGACCCGCGGGCTGGCGTGTCGATGGTCTGGGGGCGGGTGCACGCGGGTGAGGCGTACAACGCGATCCCGGGCGAGGGCAGCATCAAGGGCACCGTGCGGGTGCTCAACCGTGAGGCGTGGCGCGAGGCGCCCGAGCTGATCACCAAGCTCGTGCAGGACGTGGTGGCGGGCACCGGGGCCAGCGCCGAGGTGATCTACACGCGCGGCGTGCCGCCGGTGATCAACGACCGGATGGCCTCAGCGATCATCGCGGGTGCGGCCGGTGCCGCGCTCGGCCCCGACCGGGTGGTCGAGGCCGAGATCAGCATGGGTGGCGAAGACTTCGCGTTCTACCTGGAGCAGGTGCCGGGTGCGATGATCCGGCTGGGCACGAGCACGCCAGGCTCGGGGGTCAAGCTCGACATCCACCAGTCCGGCTTCGACGTGGACGAGCGGGCCATCGGGTACGGCGTCCGGGTGATGGTCCACACCGCGCTGGCCGCCCTGTCCACGGTCTCGCTGTAGTTCACGATCACGTAGACGGCCGCGGGCGGCGGAGTCGGCGGTACAGCCACACGCCGCCCAGGGCCGGAACGCCCAGCGCGACCAGCCATGGGAGCAGGGCGCCCAGCACCGTCACCAGCACCCCGAAGGTCGCGGCGAGAGCCTTCCAGCCGCCCTTGAGGCCGGCCAGGAACCCGGTCGCGTCATCGTCCTCCTCGGGCAGCGTCGCGCCCGGCCCCAGCAGCTCCACCGTGATCGTCGAGAGCGCGGTGAGGTCGTCGAGCCGGCGCTTCTTCGCCTCCAGCGACGCCAGGTCGGCCTCGCGCTTGGCCAGCTCGCTCTCCAGCATCACCAGGTCGGCCAGCGTCTTGGCCTGTGCGAGCAGCCGCCGGCCGCTGTCGACCCTGGCCCGCTGGGTGGCGATCCGGGCGTCGAGGTCGAGCGCCTCCTCGGTCACGTCTTCGGTGTTGATGTCGCGGCGTTCCTGCTTGCCGAGCCCGGCCAGCTCGTCGACCACGCCGGCGAACTTGCCGGCCGGTATCCGGAGCGTGATCGTGGCCTCGGTGTACGAGCCGCCGCTGCTGCGCTTGTCACCGCCGACGAAACCGCCGGCCCCGGTGGCGATCGAGGTGGCCCGGGTCGCGGCCCGCTCCACGTCGTCGACGCGTACCGAGATCGAACCCGTGTAGATGATCGCCCGGTCGTCCTTCCGGAACTCCACGGGCGCGCCGGCCTGACCGCCTTCGGCCTTGTTCGCGTCGGGGGCGGCACCCTGCGGCGCCTCCGCGGCCCCCTGCTTCGCGGCCTGCTCGTTCGCGGCACTACCCGCGGCGCTATCGGTAGCGCTTCCTCCGTCGTCGCCGCTGCCGCAACCGCCCATCAACACAGCTATCGCGACACTCGTCGCGCCGAGCCACCATCTGATTCGCATGGTTTCTCGGACGGGGCCGCCCGGTTACCGGTTCCGGGGGACTGGCCCCGGTAGCGTCACGGTTCGGGGACGAGGAGGTCACGATGCGGCAGGACGTCGCGACCCAGCTGTACACGGAACCGCCGGAACGCTTCGTGGCCGCCCGCGACGAGGCGGTCGCGGAGGCGCGCGCCACCGGCGATCTCGACGCCGCCCGGCAGATCGCCAAGCTGCGCAAGCCCACCGTGGCGGCGTGGCTGGTCAACCTGCTCGCGCACCGGCGGCCCGAGCTGGTCGACGAGCTCGCCGACCTGTCGGCGGCGCTGCGTGCGGCCCAGCGCAACCTGCGCGGTGCCGAGCTACGCGACCTCTCCAAGCAGCGGCGGCAGGCGGTCGCGGCGCTGGTCGCGGCGGCGAGGGCCCTCGCGGTGGCGGAAGACCCGCTGCTAGCCCGGGCCAAGCTGCCGCTCGCCGACGTGGAGAACACTCTGAACGCCGCCCTGTCCGATGAGCACATCGCCGCCCAGGTGCGCTCCGGCCGGCTGGTCCGCGCGGCCGTCTACGCGGGGTTCGGCGAGGTGCCGAGGCCACGCCTGCGGCTTGTCACCGACGACGAAGCGCCACCCGCCGAACGGGCACCCGAGCAGGCCGAGGAGGACCGCCGGGGCGCCCTCGTGAAGGAGCTGGAGGCGGCGCGTACCGAAGCGGCGCGGGTGGAGAAAGACCTGGTCCGCGCGGTCGACGACGAGCGGCGCGGCGCCGAGGCGCTGGCCGAGATCGAGGACGCGCTGGCCGACCTGGAACGGCGCCGGGCGGTCGCCGAGCAGGAGATGAGCCAGCACAAGCTGGCGCGGAAGTCAGCCGAAAGGGCCGTGGCCACGGCTCGGCGCCGTACCGGAGAGGTGGAAGGCGCGCTGGAAGCGCTCGACCAGAAGGGCGCGGGAAGGGCACAATCTGGCGCGTGACCCCCGAACAAGCCGCCACCGCCGCGAAGCCCGGCGTGCTGGAGCTGGGTGGGGCGTTCAGCGAAGATCCGCGTACGCTGCGCCGCGCCCGCCTCATGGGGCTGTCCGGCTGGGCGTTCTACGTGGCTGGCCGGGGCGGCGCCCTCGGTGACGTGCGCACCGACACCGTGGCGGCGGCGCTGGGCTTCATCGCGCCGGAGGCGGTGGTCGACGGCTGGGAGGCCGCGCGCCGCGTCGTGCCGCCCATGGACGTGGCCGCCGCCCGGCTGGCGGAGTGCTGCCGGTGGGGCGTCGACAACCTCGGCGACTTCCCGCGGCTCGACAGGCTGACCGAGCTGGTCCAGCGGCTGGTGATCTCGGCTGACCCGGCCGGCATGCCACTGTTCGCCGCGTGGCGGGCGATGCCGGTGCCCGACGACGCGCCCGCGGCCCGCGCCGCCGTGCTGCTCCACCTGCTCCGGGAGTACCGGGGCGGCGGTCACCTGCTGGCCGTACGGGCGAGCGGGCTGACGCCGCTGGAGGCGATCATCGCCGGGCCGGATGGCGAGGCGGGCGCGGTGGCGTTCGGCTGGCAGCCGCCGTACCCGCCGATCGGGCCACTGGTGCGCCGCCGCATGTGGGCCGAGGCGGTCACCGACCGGATCAGCTCCAGCGCGTTCGCGGTACTGGAGTCGTCCGAGCGGGTCGAGCTCGTCGGCCTGCTCGACAGCGCCCTGCACATGGTGCAGTCCCGCACGGGCGCCGGCCCCAGGGAGGGCAACACCGACGACCTCGGAGCGGCCGCCCGCCGTGCGATGGGCGGGCCGGGCCCGGTAAATGGCGAGCGGGGCAAGCCGCCGGCCGCTTGAATGCGAGGGTGGACCTTCCCAGCGGATGGACGACCCGACGCCCGGTGCTCGATGACGACCTGCCGGCGATCCTTGCCATGGTGCACGCCTGCGACATCGCGGCGGTAGGGCACCCCGACTTCACGGCTGACGACATCCGCGAGGCGCTGACCTCGCCACACATCGACCCGTCCGCCGACTCATGGCTGGCGGTGAGCCCCGGCGGCACGGTGGCCGGCTGGACGTACCTGGAGAACCCGAACGCCGGAGACCGCGAGTTCATCGAGGTGTACGTGCACCCCGAGCACGGCCTGCCGGCGCTGCGCCCACTGCTCGCGCTGGTCCTCGCCCGGGTCGCGGAACGGGCCGCCGCGTTCGGCCACCCGGAGGTCACGGTCCGCGCCGGGGGCGTACCCAACGAGGAGAGCTGGCTCGCGGCCCTGCGCGAGGCCGGCTTCGAGTTCGTCAAGCGGTACGCCCGGATGCGCCGGAAGCTGACCGACCTGTCGCCCGAGCCGGCCCTGCCCGACGGGGTGACCGTCCGCCTGCTGCGCCCCGAAGACGACGCGGACATGCGCGACTTCCACCGCATCCTCGACACGGCCTTCCGCGACACGCCGGACTACGCACCGCTCAGCTACGAGCAGTGGCGCGAGATGGTCGCCGCCCTGCCGAGCGTGACGTGGGACGAGTGGTTCGTCGCCTCGGTCGACGGCGTACCGGCCGGCATCCTGCAATCCGCCGACCAGGCACTGGATCAGAACGAGGGCTGGGTGAAGTACCTCGCGGTGCTGGGCGAGCACCGCCGCCGGGGGCTCGGGGCGGCGCTGCTGGCCCGGGCGTTCGCCACGTACGCGGCGAAGGGGCGTGACACGGCCGCGCTGGGCGTCGACCTGACCAACCCCACGCGCGCGGCCAACCTGTACACGGCGATGGGCATGAGCCCGGCCTTCGAAGTGGAGATGTACGAGCGGACGGTGACCGCTGCCGGCTACGGCGAGGCGGTGCGGGTGGGGCGCGACCGGAGTCCCGCCACGTAGTCGTCCGGGGCGCCCGCCTTTTCCGCCGCGTTGGCGATCTCAGACAGGTACCAGGCGGTCGGCATGCCGCCCTCGTACCCGTCGAAGACGTACACCCAGGCGGTCATCTCGCCATCGAGGGTGACCACGCGCACGGTCAGCTTGCGGTAGGTGCCCGACACCACGCCCTCGACCTCGTCGAGTTGGGAGGCGTCCCAGGGGTGGACGTCGTAGATCGACACGAAGACGCGGTCACCTGGTGACTCCACGATCGTCGTGACCGACCCTTCCCATCCGAGCACCCCCTCGCCTGCGAAGGTGAGCCGCCAGCCTTCCAGCCAGCCAGTGCCCACCATGGGCGAATGCGGACAGTAAGCACGCATCCGAGCGGGATCGAGGTTAGAGCCGTACGCGGCGTAATGACGCACGGCGATGACGATAGCCCGGCAGACCGGTGGGGGAGAATACGACGGAGCGTGTCGAGTCCTTCTGGGGGGAAAATGAGCCGCATCGTGATCATCGGCGGGGGTCCGGCTGGGTACGAGGCCGCACTTGTGGCCGCCCAGCTCGACGCCGACGTGACGGTGGTCGAGGCCGATGGTGCCGGGGGTGCCTGCGTGCTCTCGGACTGCGTGCCATCGAAGACCTTTATTGCCAGCTCAGACGTGGTGACCGGCTACCGGGACACGGAGGAGTTCGGCGTGCACTCGGATGGGCTGGAGGCCGTCACGGTCGACGCGAGCGCCGTGTACGAGCGGGTCAAGCGGCTCGCGCTGGCACAGTCCAGCGACATCCAGGCGAAGCTGATCAAGGCGGGTGTGACATTTGTCCACGGTCGGGCGCGGCTCGGCGAAGACACGCTCGGTCACACACACCGTGTGATCGTGTCGTCCGATGGTGGCAACGGAGAGTATTCGGTCGACGCCTCGACCGTGCTGATCGCCACCGGCGCGACCCCGCGCGTACTGTCCAGCGCGGTGCCGGACGGGGAGCGCATCCTGACCTGGCGACAGGTCTATGACCTGCCCGAACTGCCTGATCACCTGATCGTGATCGGCTCGGGCGTGACCGGTGCCGAGTTCGCCAGCGCCTATCTGGCCATGGGTGTCAAGGTCACGCTGGTGTCCAGCCGCGACCGGGTCATGCCGCACGAGGACCCCGACGCCGCCATGGCGATCGAAGAGGTGTTCCGGGCTCGTGGCATGACGATCCTGGGCAACTCCCGGGCGGAGGCGGTTCGCCGTACGGCCGACGGGGTGCTCGTCGAGCTGGCCGACGGCGCGACGGTGGTGGGCAGCCACGCGCTCATGGCGGTCGGCTCGGTGCCCAACACCGCTGACCTGGGCCTGGAGCAGTACGGCGTCAACGTCGCCAGGGGCGGTTACCTGACCGTCGACCGCGTCTCGCGTACCAACGTGCCCGGCATCTACGCGGCGGGCGACTGCACCGGGGTGCTGCCGCTCGCGAGCGTCGCGGCGATGCAGGGCCGGATCGCGATGTGGCACGCGCTCGGCGAGGCGGTCCAGCCGCTGCGCCTGCGCACCGTCTCCGCGAACGTCTTCACCGACCCGGAGCTGGCCACCGTCGGCGTCTCGCAGAACGAGGTCGACTCGGGCAAGGTGCCGGCCCGGCAGGTGATGCTGCCGCTGTCGGGCAACGCGCGGGCGAAGATGGCCGGGCTGACGGACGGGTTCGTCAAGCTCTTCTGCCGGCCCGCCATGGGCACCGTCATCGGTGGTGTGGTGGTGGCGCCCAAGGCGAGCGAGCTGATCCTGCCGATCACGATGGCGGTGGAGAATCACATGACCGTGGACCAGCTGGCCCACACCATCACGATCTACCCGTCGCTGTCCGGCTCGATCGCTGAGGCGGCGCGCCAGCTGATGCTTCACGGCCTGGAGTGAACCGCCCTTCGGGCAGTGGCCCCGCGCCGTCGTGCTCGCTCTGCCCCTCTCCAGGCCGCGGGCCCGGACGCCAGTGCGAATGGCCGGTGAGGGCTAGCGCCCAGCCCGCCGCCGCGAAGATGGCGGCGGCTGAGGCGGCGACGGCGAAGAGGCGCCAGGCAGACGCGGTCAGGGCCGCGCCGCCCAGGTGCCCCACCAAGCCGCCGTACGTGGCCCACGCGAGTGCGGCGGCGCCCTCGTACGGCAGGAACAGCCGGTACGGGTACCGCGTGCGGCCGGCGTGGAAGCACGCCGCCATGCGCCCACCGGGCACAAACCGGCACAAAAAGATCGTTACCGGACCCGGCCGGCGGAGCCCTCGGGTGAACCGCTCAGCCGCCGCGCGCACCCGGCTCGCCCCCATGAAGGTGCCGGACGACTGCGACTGGCGAGTCAGCCGGCCAAGGAGATAACACGCCAGATCGCCGCAGAACACGCCGACCGCGCCGACCGCCACGATCAGGGGCAGATTGAGCCCCCCGTACACCGTCAGCGCCCCGCCCGTGATCATCAACGCCTGGGTCGGCACGATCGGCACGAACGCGTCGACCCACAGCAGGGCCAGGAGCAGCACATACGCGGCAGCGGGCGAGGCGACGCCGCTCAGCAGCTCGAGCACGCCGGACCTCCCTCCACCCGCGGTCAGAATAGTTTCCCGAACCGCTGTCAAGCTGGGAATTCCCGCTCAGCCAGATCTCAGTAAGCGTCTTGCGCCGCCACCGCCCGCCGGGGGCGTACCGTTGCAGATGAGCGCGTTGAGGCCGGGTCCCCCGTTCCTGGTCTCCCGAAGCGCTCATGGACCGCCGGCAGGTCCCGTGCCGGCGGTCCATCATGTAACTCGTTCCACCAGGTAACTCGTGTTACGCACGCGCAACGAGATCGGCGTAGCGTGCTGCCATGGCGGATCTTTTCGAGGACTATCGCCTCGGCCCAGGCTGGGACGAGATGTTCGGCGAGGCCAGCATGCCGCGCGCGTCGTACGAGGCGCTGCACGCCACCCTTCAGCCGCTGTCCAGCGCCGAGCTGGGTGTCCGGGCCGACGTGCTGGCGCGGGCCTTCCTCGATCAGGGCATCACGTTCGCGCTGAAGGGCGTCGAGCGCCCCTTTCCGCTCGACATCGTGCCCCGGATCATCGCCGCCGACGAGTGGCGCACCGTCGAGGCCGGGGTGGGGCAGCGCATCCGCGCGCTGGAAGCGTTCCTCGCCGACGTGTACGGCGCCGCACAGGTGCTCGCCGACGGGGTGGTGCCCCGGAAGGTCGTGGTCACCAGCGCGCACTTCCACCGTGAGGCCGCGGGCATCACGCCGCACAACGGGGTACGCATCCACGTGGCGGGCGTCGACCTGATCCGCGACGAGCAGGGCACATTCCGGGTGCTGGAAGACAACGTCCGGGTGCCCTCCGGCGTCAGCTACGTGATGGAGAACCGGCGGGCGATGGCACACGTCCTGCCCGAGGTGTTCGCGTCCACCCGCGTCCAGCCCGTCGACTCGTACCCGGCGCAGCTCCTGCGCGCGCTGCGCGCCGCCGCGCCGGTGGGCGTGAGCGAGCCCACCGTCGTGGTCCTCACGCCCGGCGTCTTCAACTCCGCCTACTTCGAGCACGCCCTGCTGGCTCGCGAGATGGGCGTGGAGCTGGTGGAGGGGCGCGACCTGATCTGCGTGGGCAACGAGGTCGCCATGCGCACCACGGCCGGCGAGCAGCGGGTCGAC
This sequence comes from Phytohabitans aurantiacus, assembly GCF_027923225.1. Taxonomy (GTDB): domain Bacteria; phylum Actinomycetota; class Actinomycetes; order Mycobacteriales; family Micromonosporaceae; genus Phytohabitans; species Phytohabitans aurantiacus. Next base: position 18,033 of record NZ_BSDI01000015.1, on the reverse strand, counting down.
GTCATCTACCGCCGGATCGACGACGAGTTCCTCGATCCGGTGCACTTCCGGGCCGACTCGGTGGTCGGCTGCGCGGGCCTGCTCAACGCCGCCCGCGCCGGCCGGGTCACGATCGCCAACGCGGTCGGTAACGGGGTCGCCGACGACAAGTTGCTCTACACCTACGTTCCCGACCTGATCCGGTACTACCTCGACGAGGAGCCGATCCTGCCCAACGTCGAGACGTACCGCCTCGACGACGACGCGGACGTGCTGGCCCACGTGCTCGACCGCCTCGACGAGCTCGTGATCAAGCCGGTCGACGGCTCGGGCGGTGCCGGCATCGTCATCGGCTCGCAGGCCACCGACCAGGAGCTGGCGAGGCTGCGCGAGCGGGTGGAGAAGGATCCGCGTGGCTGGATCGCCCAGCGCGAGGTGGCCCTGTCGATGGTGCCCACCCTCGTCGGCAACCGGCTGCGGGCGCGGCACGTCGACCTGCGGCCGTTCGCGGTCAACGACGGCGAAAAGGTGTGGGTACTGCCCGGCGGGCTCACCCGCGTCGCCCTCCCCGAGGGCGCGCTCGTCGTCAACTCCAGCCAGGGCGGCGGCTCCAAGGACACCTGGGTACTGACCGACGGCCTGACCGACCCGGCGGTGCTCGAAGAGGCGCTCGATCCGCCGGTCACCGTCGCGCCCGCCTCGCAGGGGCCCGATCCCGGTCCCGACCTCGGCCCCGTCTCCGCCCAGCAGCAGCAACAGCAACAGGCCGCGAGGAGTACGCCGTGCTGAGCCGCATCGCCGAGTCCCTGTACTGGATCGGCCGCTATGTCGAGCGTGCCGAAGACACCGCCCGCATCCTCGACGTGCACCTGCACCGGATGCTCGCCGACCCGTGGGTCGACGAGGAGACCGCGTGCCGGTCGCTGCTCGGCGTCATGGGCGTGTCCAATGTGGAGCGGCCGTTCTCGGCGGCGCGCGTGGTCGGGCTGTTGGGGCTCGACGAGAGCAACCCCAGCTCGGTCGTCGGTGCGCTGGCCGCCGCCCGGGAAAACGCCCGCGGCGCGCGCGAAACCGTCTCGTCGGAGATGTGGGAGACGCTGAACGCCACGTGGCACGGGCTGCCAGACGCGCGGCGTCGGGTCGAGCAGCAGGGCGTCCACGCGTTCTTCCGCTGGGTGCGGGAGCGGTGCGCGGTGATGGCCGGGCTCACCGACGCCACCATGAGCCGCGACGAGGGCTGGCTCTTCCTGGTACTGGGACGCAGCATCGAGCGAGTCGACATGACCGCGCGGCTGCTGTCGACGCACGTGCGGGCCGGTGGCAGCATCCCGTCCTGGCTGACGCTGCTGCGCTCGTGCGGCGCCTGGGAGACGTACCTGCGCACCTATCGGGGCTCCCTCGACGACCGTCACGCCGCCGAGTTCCTGCTCCTCGACCGGCTCTTTCCGCGCTCGGTCTTCGCCGCGCTGTCGGCCGCCGAGTCGTGCCTGGCCGAGCTCGAACCCGACCAGGGTCGCGCCGGCGTCGCCACCGACGCGCAGCGGATCGTCGGCCGGTCCCGCACCAACCTGGAGTTTCGCGGCGCCGACGAGCTGATCGCCGACCTTGCCGCGGTGCTCGACGGGCTGGAGCGCACGTGTTCGCAGGTCAACGACGCGGTGTCGCGGCGCTACTTCCGCCAGACGTCAGCCGTCATGTGGGTATCGGAGGCGGTGGCTTGATGGTTCAGAGTTGGCGGCTGCGGGTGCAGCACAAGACCGGGTTCACGTACGCGGGCAAGGTCAGCTCGTCGTACAACGAGGCGCGGATGTCGCCGCGCAACGAGCCGCACCAGGCGGTGCTCGACGCGCGCGTGGAGGTGTGGCCGCCGGCCCGCACCTACAAGTACGAGGACTACTGGGGCACGGCGGTCACCGCGTTCGACGTACACGCCGCACACGAGGCGCTGCAGGTCACCGCGACCGCCACGGTCGAGACGCTGCCGGCGGGCGATCGGCTGACCGGTGACGGTGCGAGCTGGGCCGACCTGGCGGCGCCGGAAAGCGTCGACCGCTGGCACGAGCTGCTGCTGCCCACGCCGCGTACGGCGCTCGACGAGGAGCTGACCGAGCTGGCTGAGTCGATCAAGAGCGCCCACGCCACCCCGCAGGCGTTCGCGATGGCGGTCAGCGAGCGCGTGCGCGCCGAGGTCGAGTACCAGCCCGGCGCGACCGGGGTGCAGACCGACGCGGTACACGCCTGGCGGCAGCGCAAGGGCGTCTGCCAGGACATCAGCCACCTCGTCGTCGGGCTGTTGCGTGCGGTCGGCATGCCGGCGCGGTACGTGTCCGGGTACCTGCACCCGTCGTCGAGCGCGGCTGTCGGCGAGACCGTGGTCGGGCAGAGCCACGCCTGGCCCGAGTGGTGGGCCGGGCGGTGGATGGCCTTCGACGCCACCAACGGCATACCGGTCGGCGAGCAGCACGTCGTGGTGGGGCGTGGCCGCGAGTACGGCGACGTGCCGCCGCTCAAGGGCGTCTACTCCGGTCCGGAGAACACCGGACAGGGCGTCGAGGTCGCCATTACCCGTTTGCGGTGAGCGGTATGGTTGGTTTCATGCGCAGCGCGTTCGTCACGACGACGCCGGGTCACCCCGGCGCCGCGTCGTGATGCGCTGACCACGACATCCAAAGGCCCCGGGGCAATCCGCTCCGGGGCCTTCGTCGTGCCTCGCGGCGGGTCGCCCCACCTACCCGTCAGGGGGAGAAATGATCGACCACCGCAAGCTCGGGCGCGACCTCGAACTGTTCCGTTCCGACCCGCTCGCGGGCGCCGGCCTGCCGATCTGGCTGCCCGATGGCGCCGCCGCGCGGCATGCCGTCGAGGAGTACATCCGGGAGGAGGAGCGGCTCGCCGGGTACCAGCACGTGTACTCGCCGCCGCTCGGTAAACGCCAGCTCTTCGAGCTCTCGGGCCACCTGCCGCACTTCGCAGACGACATGTTCCCGTCGATGAGCCTGTCCGAGGACGACGAGTTCGTGCTGCGGCCGGCCATGTGCCCGTACCACGCCCTGGTCTTCCGATCCCGGAGCCGGTCCTATCGCGACCTGCCGTTGCGAATAGCCGAACTGGGCGGCATGTACCGCGCCGAGCGCTCCGGCGTGCTCGGCGGCCTGAGCCGGGTGCGCAGCATCTGGCTCAACGACGCGCACAACTTCTGCGCGATCGACCAGGCGGAGGACGAGGTGGCCGCGATCCTCCAGATGATCCAGCGGGCGCACGCCGCCCTGGGTGTACGCCCAGCCGGGTTCCGGCTGTCGCTGCGCGGCGAAGGCGGCAAGTACGTCGACAACCCGCCGATGTGGGACCGCGCCTCGGCGGTGCTCCGTTCGGCGCTGGACCGGCTCGGTCTGCCCTATGTGGACGCTCCGGGCGAGGCGGCGTTCTACGGACCGAAGATCGACGTGCAGGTACTCGACGCGGCCGGGCGGGAGATGAGCCTGTCGACCGTGCAGCTCGACTTCCACCAGCCGGCCCAGTTCGGTCTGTCCTATGTGGATCGCGATGGTGCGCGGCGCCGGCCGGTCATGTTGCACCGCAGCATCGTGGGCAGCATGGAGCGGCTGTTCGCGTACCTGATCGAGGTGCACGAGGGCGCGTTCCCGGTCTGGTACGCGCCCGTGCAGGTGGAGGTGCTGCCGGTTGGTGACGTCTCCGTGGAACCCTTCGTGCGAGAGGCGCTATCCCACGGGCTGCGCGTCCGGGTGAACGCCGAGGGCAGCCTCGGCTCCCGGATTCGCGAGGCGGTCAGCCGCCGCATCCCGTACGCCGCGGTCATCGGTGCCCGAGACCCCGACCGGATCTCTCTGCGCCCGCGCGGCTCGGCGCCCCTCCCGCCCGTCCCATTCAGCGAGGCGATCGAGCGGGTGGGCGCCGAGGTCAGGAGAGGGCGCGGCGCATGAAACCGCGGATGCCTATCGCGGTGAACAGCGCGCCCGAAAGCGTCAGCACCAGCAGGCAGATCCATGGAGCGATGTGCGGCACGTCCGGCACGACCGCGGCCCGCACCACCTCCGACAGGTACGTCAGCGGGTTGAACGCGGTCACCACCTGGAACCAGCGCATCGAATCCAGCGACTTCCACGGGTACTGGGTGGCGCCGGTGAACATCAGCGGTGTCAGGATCACCGCGAAGATCACGCTGATCTTGCTGGGCGGCACCATCGTGCCGAGCGCCAACCCGATGCCCGCGCCCACCCAGCTGCCGAGGATCAGGCTGACGACCAGGAGGGTCAGGCCGTCGGCGTGCCACGGTGCCGAGCCGAGCACGAGGGCGCCGATCGGAAACATCACCACGGCCGACGCGAGCGCCCGCACGATCGCGAGCGTCAGCTTCTCGATCGCCACCAGGTAGGTCGGGAGCGGTGCGAGCAGCCGGTCTTCGATCTCCCGCGTGAAGCTGAACTCCATGATCAGCGGGAACGACACCGTCTGCAGCGCGGTCAGGAACGCGGTCAGCGCCACGATGCCGGGCAGCAGCAGGTGGGCGTAGTCGTCGGTGACGTATCCGCCGGCGTTGAGCACCTTGGCGAAGACGAAGAGCATGAACAGCGGCTGGAGCGCCACCTGGGCCAGGAAGACCCAGAACTCCTTGCCGGTCACGAACACGTCCCGCCACAGGATCGCCCGGAACGCCCGCCCAGCGGATGGCCGAGCCTCAGAGGGCCGAATGTCCACATCGGTCATCGCAGTGCCCTCCCGGTCAGGTCGATGAACACGTCTTCGAGGGTGGTGGAGCCCATGTGCACGTCGGTCACGGTGGCCGAGCGCGAAGTCAGCACGGTCACCGCCGGACCGATGAGCGTCTCGGGCTCCGCCGTCACGTACAGCCGGATCGAGCCGTTGTTGCCGACCGGCTCACCGCGGGAGACGCCCGCGACGTCGGTGAGCGCCGCGATCAGCTTGTCGGTGTCGTCGCCGGCCGCCGGGGTGACGCTGAGGTCGAGCACGCCCTGCCCGGCGACGCCGCGGGTGAGACCCGCCGGTGTGTCCAGCGCCAGCAGCTTGCCGTGGTCGACGATGCCGACCCGGTCGGACATCTCCGCCGCCTCGTCCATGTCGTGCGTGGTCAGGACCACGGTGACGCCACGGGAGCGCAGGTCGCGTACCCGCTCCCACATGAAGATCCGGGACTGCGGGTCGAGCCCGGTCGTGGGCTCGTCGAGGAAGAGCACCCGCGGCTCGTGCATCATCGCGCGGGCGATCATCAGGCGCTGGGCCATGCCGCCCGAGTACCAGTCGACCTTGACGTCGGCCTGCTCGGCGAGGCCGAACTCGTCGAGCAGGGTCGCCGCGCGGGCGTTGCGCTCCGCACGCGGATAACCGTGGTACGCCGCGTGAAACGCCAGGTTCTGGCGCGGTGTGAGCGACCGGTCCAGGTTGCTCTGCTGCGGTACGACGGCGAAGAGCCGCCGCGCCGCCACCGGATCGCGCACCACGTCGATGCCGGCGACCGTCGCGTCTCCGCTGGTCGCCCGGACGCGGGTGGTGAGCACCCCGATCGTCGTGGACTTGCCGGCGCCGTTCGGGCCGAGCAGCCCGAAGATCTCTCCCGGCTCGACCGTGAAGCTCAGCCCGTCGACCGCGTTGACGTCACGCTTCGGGTACCGCTTCACCAGGTCGCGCACCTCAACGGCTGCGCTCATCTGATTCCTCCCCCGTATGTAGTTTGCGGATCAGTTCGAGGAGAAACTCGCGAACCACCGCCGCCTTCGCGGGATCGGCGTCCACAGTGGTCAGTGGTGCACCCCGGTGCATGTACGCCACGAGCCGCCGGCCACGCTCGGCGCCGTGCTCGGTGAGCGCCAGGGTCACCGCGCGCCGGTCGCCCGCGCTCCGGCGCCGCTCGACGTAGCCCGACTTTTCCAGCGTGTCGATGATGCCGGTGAGCGTGGCGGGCCGGACCATGCAGTGCCCGGCCACCTCCCCGTGAGGCAACTCACCCTCGCGCAGCAACGTCATCACCACGTTCATGCCCGATGGCGTCAGGTCGAACTCCTCCGTCAGCAGTTGCTGCCAGCGCTGGGTGGCCAGCCGCCCGGCCAGGGCAACCAGCCGCCCCAAAGGGACGTCGTCCATCACCGCGAGTTTCACGCCGGCTATGTTAGCCCCCTAATGATTAGGTGCCAAACAAAATTGCTACGGCCGCGCCGACGAAGAGGACCTGCTCCGCCGTACGGCGTCCCAACGGCGTCGCCGGCCGGCCGCCGAACGGCACCTTACGGCGTGCGGCGGAGATGTTCGCGGGAAATAACGCGAGCATCAACAGGGCCAACCCGCCCGCCGCCCAGGGCGCGGTCGCGGGGATCAGCAGGCCGATCGCACCGGCGATTTCGAGTACGCCGGTGGCGGTGACCAGCAGATCCGGACGGGGGAGTGCCGGCGGGACCATCGCGATCAGGTCACCGCGCATCTTCGGTGCGAAGTGTGCGTACCCCGTGAGCAGGAACATCAGCGCCAACCCCACCCGCAGGGCCGGCTGCCAGCCGTCGAGCGCGTCGACACCGGCGAAGCCGGCGATCCGCGCCAGGAGTGAGCCGGCGACGAGAGCGATCAGTGGTGCCATGCGCGGTACCTTCCCTTCCAACTTGTCGCTGACAAGATTGCCTCGGCCGGTGTCATCTTGTCAATGGCAAGTTAGAGTGAGGGCATGAGTGAGAGGCGCACGTACCACCACGGCGACCTGCGGCGCACGCTGCTGGCGGCGGCGGTCACCGCGATCGACGAGTCAGGGCCGGCCGCGCTCAGCCTGCGTGACCTGGCGCGCCGGGCGGGCGTCTCGCACGCGGCGCCCGCGCACCACTTCGGTGACAAGTCAGGGCTGCTGACGGCGCTCGCCACCGAAGGATTCGAGCTGCTGGGTGCCGCGCTCGCCGACGCGCGCGAGCGCACCGGCGACCTGCTGGAGGTCGGCGTGGCCTACGTGCGGTTCGCCGTCGACCACCGTGCGCACTTCGAGGTGATGTTCCGCCCGGACCTCTACGACGCCGACGACCCGGCGCTGCGGGCCGCCCGCGACCGGTCCGGGGAAGGCCTTTCGCTCGGTGTCGCGACGTTGCCGGCGGATCGCGTGGGCGGCGACGCGCTGCCCGCCCAGATCGCCGCCTGGTCGATCGTGCACGGCTTCGCGACCCTGTGGCTGGGCGGCGCGCTGCCACCCGAGGTGGGCACCGACCCGGAAACGGCTGTGCGCGCGATGGCCCGCTTCCTCTTCAGCACCTGATCACGCGGGTGGGTCACCAGCTGGTGGGTACCGGCATGCCCTCCGTGTAGCCGGCCGATGTCTGGACGCCTACCACGGCTCGCTCGTGCAGCTCCGCCAGTGAGTTGGCACCGGCGTACGTGCACGCGCTGCGCACCCCGGCCACGATCTCGTCGAGCAGGTCTTCCACGCCGGGGCGCTCGGGGTCCAGGTACATGCGGGCGGTCGAGATGCCCTCCTCGAAGACCGCCTTGCGGGCCCGGTCGAACGGCGTGTCGTCGGCGGTGCGGGCGCTCACCGCCCGAGCCGACGCCATCCCGAAGTTCTCCTTGTACCGCCGGCCGTCCGCGTCGGTGTACAGGTCACCGGGCGACTCGTAGGTGCCGGCGAACCACGAACCGATCATCACGTTGGACGCGCCCGCCGCCAGTGCCAGCGCCACGTCGCGCGGGTGCCGTACCCCGCCGTCCGCCCACACGTGCCGGCCCAGCTCGCGCGCGGCGGCAGCGCATTCGAGTACCGCCGAGAACTGCGGCCGCCCCACGCCGGTCATCATGCGCGTGGTGCACATCGCGCCCGGCCCGACGCCCACCTTGACGATGTCGGCGCCCGCCTCGACCAGGTCACGGACGCCGTCGGCGGTCACCACGTTGCCGCCCACGACGGGCACACCCGGATCGAGTGCGCGTACCGCCCGAAGCGCCGCGATCATCCGCTCCTGGTGGCCGTGCGCCGTGTCGACGACGAGCGTGTCGACGCCCGCCTCCAGCAGGGCGGCCGCCTTCCGGGCCACGTCCCCGTTGATGCCGATCGCCGCGGCGGTGCGCAGGCGGCCCTTGTCGTCCAGCGCCGGCCGGTACAGCGTGGCCCGTAGCGCCCCCTGGCGGGTCAGTACGCCCACCAGCCGCCCCTCGATGTCGACCACCGGAGCGAGCCGGCGCCGCCCCGCCGACAGCCGCTCGAACCCCTCCCGCGGATCCGCCTCGGCGCGCACGGTGTGCAACTCCGTCGACATCACGTGCCGCACCTGCGCGAACCTGTCCACCCCCACGCAGTCGGCCTCGGTGATCACGCCGACCGGCCGCCCGTCGTCGTCCACCACGACCACGGCGCCGTGGGCGCGCTTCGGCAGCAGGTGGATCGCGTCACCCACGGTATCGGTGGGGCTCAGCGTGATCGCCGTGTCGTGTACGAGGTGGCGCTGCTTGACCCACGAGATCACCTCGGCGACCACGTCGATCGGGATGTCCTGCGGGATCACGGCGACCGCGCCGCGCCTGGCCACCGTCTCGGCCATCCGGCGGCCGGCCACCGCCGTCATGTTCGCCACGACGATCGGTACCGTCGTGCCGGTGCCGTCGGCGCTGGCGAGGTCGACATCGAGCCGTGATCCGACCTCGGATCGGGCCGGCACCATGAAGACGTCGCTGTAGGTCAGGTCGTGCGCGTAGGACGCGCCGGAGAGAAACCGCACTCAGCTCATGTTAAGTGAGCTGGCAGATCGCCGCTCCCGCTGTGACCACGTCGCCGACCGAGGCTGTGAGGCCCGTCACCACGCCCGCCTTGTGTGCCGTGAGGGGCTGCTCCATCTTCATGGCTTCCAGGACCACGATGGTGTCACCCTCGGCCACGGTGTCACCGTCGGCGACCGCGATCTTCACGATCGTGCCCTGCATCGGGGACGCGAGCGTGTCGCCACTGGCAGCCGCGGCAGCGGGGCGGCCACGACCGCGACGCGGAGCGGCGCCTCGGGCGGTCGCCCCGCCCGGCGTACCGCCGAAGCCGGCTGGGAAGGAGACCTCGAGGCGCTTGCCGCCGACCTCGACCACGACGGTGTCGCGTTGCTCTTGCTGCGCGGACCCCGACTCGGTTGGAATCCACGCCGGAACGGCGTCAGACCACTCGGTCTCGATCCAGCGCGTGTGGACGGTGAAGGGTTCGCTGGTGAAGGCGGGGTCGCGAACGATGAGACGGTGGAAGGGCAGGACCGTCGCCATCCCGTCGACGACCATCTCGTCGAGAGCTCGGCGGGCGCGTTCGATGGCTTCGGCGCGCGTCTCGCCCGTGATGATCACCTTGGCGAGCAGGGAGTCGAAGTTGCCGCCGATGACATCGCCGGTTCGCACCCCGCTGTCGACGCGCACGCCCGGCCCGGATGGCAGGCGGAAGTCGGTGACCGTGCCGGGGGCGGGCAGGAAGTTACGGCCGGCGTCTTCGCCGTTGATGCGGAACTCGATCGAGTGCCCGCGCGGGGTCGGGTCGGCGAGCAGCCGCAGCCTGTCGCCCGCCGCGATCCTGAACTGCTCGCGCACGAGGTCGATGCCGGCGGTCTCCTCGGTGACCGGGTGCTCGACCTGTAGCCGCGTGTTGACCTCCAGGAAGGAGATGGTGCCGTCCTGCCCGACGAGGTACTCGACGGTGCCAGCGCCGTGATATCCCGCCTCGCGGCAGATCGCCTTGGCCGACTCGTGGATCTGCTTGCGCTGGTCGTCGCTGAGGAACGGGGCGGGCGCCTCCTCGACGAGCTTCTGGTGGCGCCGCTGGAGCGAGCAGTCGCGCGTGCCGACGACGATCACGTTGCCGTGCTGGTCGGCGAGGACCTGCGCCTCGACGTGCCGGGGCTTGTCGAGGTACCGCTCGACGAAGCACTCGCCGCGCCCGAACGCCGCGACCGCCTCGCGGGTGGCCGACTCGAACAGCGCGGGGATCTCCTCGACGGTGCGGGCGACCTTGAGGCCGCGCCCGCCGCCGCCGAACGCCGCCTTGATCGCCACCGGCAGCCCGTACTCCTCGGCGAACGCGACCACCTCGTCCGGCCCGCCGACCGGGTCGGGCGTGCCGGGGACGAGCGGAGCGCCGGCCCGCTGCGCGATGTGGCGCGCGGTCACCTTGTCGCCGAGGTCGCGGATGGCCTGCGGGGTGGGCCCGATCCAGGTGAGCCCCTTGTTGCGAACGGCCTCCGCGAAGTCCGCGTTTTCGGACAGGAAGCCGTAGCCGGGGTGCACGGCGTCGGCCCCGGCGCGCTCGGCGATGCCGATCAGCTTGTCGATGCGCAGGTAGGTATCGGTCGCCGTGTCACCCCCGAGCGCGTACGCCTCGTCGGCCAGCGTCACGTGCAGCGCGTCGCGGTCGGAATCGGCATAAACCGCCACGCTGCCCAGCCCGGCGTCGCGGCACGCGCGAATGACCCGGACGGCGATCTCGCCACGGTTGGCGATGAGGACCTTGCGCATGGTGGGGAGTGTATAGCGACGCCCTTAAGTTGATGTTACTCGCGGGTTAGTCAAATTTGCCTATTACGCTTGTCGGGTGTCGACAACGCGCATGCTGATCCTTGGCCTCGTCAACTGGATGCAGCCGGTGCACGGCTACGACGTGCGCCGTGAGCTGCTCAGCTGGAGCGCCGATAAATGGGGGAACGTTCAGCCCGGCTCGATCTACCATGCCCTGCGCAAGCTGACCGAGGAAGAGATGCTGCGCGAGGTCAAGACGGAGCAGGTCGGGGCGCGGCCGGCCCGGACGACGTACGAGATCACGCCGAAGGGTGTCGACGAGTTCGAAAACCTGCTCCGGGGCTACTGGTGGGAGGTCAAGCCGGCGGCTGACCCGTTCTTCGCCGCGCTTGCCTTCCTGCCGGCGATGCCCCGCGACGAGGCGGCTGCGGCGCTGCGCAACAGGGCGGCCCAGCTCCGCGCCGGCAGCGACGGCATCGAAGCGGCCGCCGAGAAGGGCTGGTTGCGCGACAAGCCGCCGCACGTCGCGTGGATGTGGGAGCTGGCGGTGGCGCGCAACGAGGGCGAGATCGCGTGGTGCGAGCGGGTGGCGGAGCTGATCGAGTCCGGAACGTCGTACCTGCCGGGGAGGATGCCTCCGCACCCCGGCTGGGAGCAATGGCGCTCCAAGGTCGAGTAATAATCAAGGTTGACTAGTTGCGTTATATCGCGTTAGCGTGTGCGCGATAGTCAGTCATCCGTGTCCACGGGGAGCGGGGCATGATCGAGACCAAAGGTCTACGGAAGTCGTTCAAATCCCGGCAAGGCCGCGAAACAAAGACCGTTGAGGCGGTGCGCGGCGTCGACCTGTTCGTCCAAGAGGGAGAGATCTTCGGTTTCCTCGGGCCGAACGGCGCCGGCAAGACCACGACGCTGCGCATGCTGGCGACGCTCATCGAGCCTGATGGCGGCGAGGCCACCATCGCGGGCGCCGACCTGCGTAAGGCACCGGGCGAGGTGCGCCGGCGCATCGGATACGTCGCGCAGGGCGGCACCACGTGGGACGAGGTCAGCGCCCGCGAAGAGCTGGTGCTGCACGCCCGGATGTATGGCATCAGCAAGGCGGAGGCTCAGCGCCGCGCGGTGCGCGCGCTGGAGGCGTTCCAGCTGACCGAGTACGCCGACCGCAAGTGCAAGACCTACTCGGGCGGCCAGCGCCGGCGCGTCGACATCGCGCTCGGCATCATCCACGAGCCCAAGGTGATCTTCCTCGACGAGCCCACCACCGGCCTCGACCCGCAGAGCCGGGCGCACATGTGGGACGAGATCCGCAGGCTGCGCGCCGAGGGCATGACGATCTTCGTGACCACGCACTACCTCGAAGAGGCCGACGCGCTCTGCGACCGGATGGCCATCATGGACCACGGCCAGATCGTCGCCGAGGGCACTCCCGCCGAGCTCAAGCGCGAGATTTCGGGAGACGTGGTCACCGTCGGGCTCAACGGTTCGACGCCGAAGGCGGCCGAATTGTTCGACACCGAGGCATACATCAAGAAGCTGGAGACCGTCGACGATGGCGGCCTGCGGCTCTACGTCGACGAGGGCGCCACCGCGATCCCGCTGATCCTGCGCAAGCTCGACGCCGCCGGCATCGCCCTGGGCTCGATCGAGCTGCACCGCCCGAGCCTCGACGACGTGTTCCTGGAGAAGACCGGCCGATCGCTGCGGGAGAGCTGACGATGAAACCGTTCCGTGACACCTGGCTGATCTTCCAGCGCCAGACGTTGCTCATCCTGCGCAACCCGGTGTGGCTGATCATCGGCGTGCTCCAGCCGCTCTACTTCCTGCTGCTCTTCGGCCCGCTGCTCAAAGACGCGCTCCAGGCCGACAGTGCCGCCGCGGCATACCGGATCTTCGTGCCCGGCCTGCTGGTGATGCTGGCGATGTTCGGGGCGATGTTCACCGGGTTCGGGCTGATCGCCGAGCTGCGTGCCGGTGTGATCGAGCGCAGCCGGGTCACCCCGATCAGCCGCGTCGCTCTCATGCTCGGGCGAGCCCTGCGTGACGTCGCCACCCTGCTCTTCCAGGCGCTGCTCATCACCGTGCTGGCCATCCCGTTCGGGCTGACGGTGCACCTCGGTGACCTGCTGCTGGCGTTCCTCATGCTGGGCCTGATCGGCGTGATGATGTCGGCGGCGTCCAACGCGCTCGCCCTCAAGCTCAAGACCGAAGACGCGCTGGCCCCGCTCATGAACGGGCTCGCCCAGCCGCTTCTGCTGCTCTCCGGCATCCTGCTGCCGCTCACCGGCTGGGTGGCGACGGTCGCCAAGTTCAACCCGTTCGCGTGGGCGGTCGACGCCAGCCGGGCGCTCTTCGCCGGTGACGCCGGCGACCCGAAGGTGTGGCAGTCGCTGCTGATCCTCGGCGTGCTCACCGTGGCGGCGCTCATGTGGGCGGGCCGCTCGTTCGCACGGGGCGTTCGGTAGCTACGAGTTGCCGAGCGGGGCACGGTCCGTACGGTGGAACCGTGCCCCGCCTCATGCACGACCGCGTGACGTGGCTGATCTACGCGCAGCTCGGCGCCTGGGGCTTCTTCCTCTACGGATTCGGTCCGGTGGTGCCGCTACTGCGCGACGAGCAGGGCACGACCGCCGCCATCGCCAGCCTCCACAGCACCGCGCTCGCGGCGGGCGGCCTGCTCGGCGCGGCGACGTTTCCGGCACTGGCACAGCGGATCGGCCGCGGGCGCACCCTCTGGGCCGGTCTCGCCGGCGTCGTCGCCTCCGTGCTCATCCTGTGCGCCTTCCGGCCACTCCCGGCGACGCTCACCGCGACGATGCTCGCCTCCGCCTTCGGCACCTGGGTGGTCTGCGCCGTCAACACCGCGCTCTCGGACCATCACGGTCCGGCCGCGCCGGCCGCGCTCAGCGAGGCCAACGCGGCTGCCGCCGGCGTCGGCGTCCTCGCACCGATCGTGGTCGGCCTCACGGTGGGCGCCGGCCTCACCTGGCGGCCGGGCCTCGCCGTCGTGATCCTTCTGGTCGCGTTGGTCACCGTCGCGTCGTTGATTTTTCGAGTACGCCTTCCGGCCGGCCCGGCGTTGTCTGGTGGCCCACCGGAGCGCACGCCGTTGCCACGCGCCTACTGGATCGCCTGGACCCTCATGGCCGCCACCGCCTCGATAGAGGTGTGCCTGTCGCTGTGGGCGGCCGACGTACTGCGCACCCACGCCGGCATGTCACCGGGAGCGGCGTCCGCAACCGTCGCGTCGATCGTGGCGGGCATGTTCGCCGGGCGGCTGATCGGTGGACGCATCGCGCTGCGGGTCGCGCCCGCGCCGCTGCTGCTCGGGGCGCTCGCCGTGAGCCTCGCCGGATTCGCGATCTTCTGGACCTCGCCGGTCGGCTGGCTCGCCGCCGCCGGCCTGGTCGTGGTGGGCCTCGGCAACGCCCTGCACTACCCGTTGGGCGTGTCGATGGCGCTGGCCGCGGCGGGCGACCAACCCGACCGCGCGGTGGCGTACTCGTCGTACTCGGTCGCGGTCGGGTTCGGCGTCGCACCACTGGTACTGGGATGGGTGGCCGACGGCATCGGGCCACACATGGCGTTCCTACTGCTGCCCGCGTTCATCGCCGTGGCAGCGCTGCTCGTGGCTCGCCTCCGTCTTCTACCCGCGACGGGCTAGCGCGCTGGTTACCTGCGACGGGCCAGCGTTAGTCCGTCTGCGACCGGCAGCAGCACCTGGTCCACCCGGTCGTCGCCCATCACCTGCTCGTTGAACTTCGCGATCGCGTGATCGCCCTCATTGACTGGGGCGAGCACCCGGCCGTGGCGCAGGACGTTGTCCACGAGAATCAGTCCGCCCGGGCGCATGCGCGGCACGATCTCCGCCCAGTACGCGGGGTATCCGGGCTTGTCGGCGTCGATGAACGCCAAATCCAGGTGCGGCTCGGCCGGCAACTCCTTGAGCCGGTCCGCCGCCGGCCCGATCCGCAGCTCGATCCGGTCAGCCACCCCGGCCCGCTCCCAGTATCGCCGCGCCACCGACGTGTACTCGTCCGAGATGTCGAAGCACGTCAGCTTGCCGTCGGCGGGCAGTCCGCGTGCGATCGACAGCGACGACAGCCCGGTGAATGTGCCCACCTCGACGGCCTGACGCGCGCCGATCAGCTTGGTCAGGAACATCAGCAGGGCCGCCTGCTCGGGCGCGACCTGCATCTCCGCGTCGTCGGGCAGCGCCGCCTGCGTCTCGTCGATCAGATCCTGGACGATCTCGTCGGGCGGCGTGCCGTGGGCGACGACGTACGCCTGCAACTCAGCGGTCATCTGCATCGTCTTGAGCGTCATCATCGCCTCCACAAATCGGTGATCGAATATCCAAGTTCGCCGAGCAGCCTACGCAGCAGCGGCAACGACAAGCCGATCACGTTGCCATGATCGCCCTCAACCCGCTCGATGAACGCCCCACCAATCCCGTCGATCGTGAACGCTCCCGCCACCAGCAGCGGCTCGCCCGTTGCCACGTACGCGGCGATCTCGGCGTCGCTGACGTCGGCGAACCAGACGGTGGTCTTGGCGACGGCTTCCGCCCTGCTGTCCCCGTCGATCAGGAAGTGACCGGTGTGCAGTACGCCGCTCCGACCGCGCATCCGCAGCCACCGCTTGGTCGCTTCGTCGGCGTCGGCGGGCTTGCCCAGAATCTCGCCCTCGAAGGCGAGCACGGAGTCACAGCCGAGCACGAGCGCATCGGGCTGTCTGACGGCTTCTGCCTTCATCCTGGCGAGTGTGAGACACAGTTCTTCGGCTGTGGCCGCCTCGATCACTGACTCGTCGACGCCGCTGACCAGGACTTCCGGCTCGATGCCGGCGGCTTGAAGCAGCTTGCGCCGCGCCGGACTCGCCGACGCGAGCACCAGCCGCGGCCCGTTGTGGGTACGCACGGCTCCGACGCTACCGGTCAGACTGCGTGAGTGACGGCCTTGCCCGCGTCGCGCCTCGACCGGCTCGCCTTCGACCAGTCCGGCGTACTGACCACGCGACAGGCTGTCGAGTCGGTGGGTCACGCCACCGTGCGGCGCATGGTGCGCTCTGGACGCTGGCGAACGATCTGCCGCGGCATCCTGGCAACGACCAACGGCAGGCTCACCCGTGACCAGCAACTCTGGGTCGCGGTCCTGGCAGCCGGCCGCGGCGCTTTACTCGCGGGGGCGACCGCCGCACTGGAGTCTGGTGTCCGCGGCCTGCAGGCCGAGCCCATCTATGTGTTGGTGTCCGCGACGCGGGTGCCCAGCGGGCTGCTCCGCCACCTGCCGATCGACATGCCAGCTGTCGTCGTACACCGCACCACGGTCCTGCCCGACGACCACATCCAGGTCGGCCGTCCCATGCGCACGACCACTCCGCGATCGCTGGTGGACGCCGCCGCCTGGGCCCGCAGCGACGATGATGCACGCGTGGCGCTAGCTGCGGGCTGCCAGCAGCGCAGAGTCCTGCCAGGGGAGTTGCGAGAGGTCGTCTCCGTGCTCCCTCGCTTGCGCCGCCGACGAATCATCCTGGAGACGATAGGTGATCTGGAAGGGGCCGCGACGGCCCTCTCCGAGATCGACTTCGTGCGGCTCTGCCGCCGATACCGGCTCCCCCGACCCGACCTGCAGGAGCGACGCGTGGACGCCAGCGGCAGGCTCCGTTTTCTCGACGCGTATTGGCGCGAGTGGCACCTGCACGCCGAGGTCGACGGCGCTCACCATATGGAGGTACGCCATTGGGAAGCCGACATGCGACGCCAGAACGACGTCTGGATCAAGGGCGACCGAACTCTACGATTTCCGGCATCCTGGATCCGCAGCCGCCCCGACGATGTGGCAGCTCAACTTCGCCGCGCCTTGGAGGCCGCTGGCTGGTCTCCTCCCGCGCAATCTTGATGACTTACGACCACCAGCGCGCACTAAGTCATCAAGATTCGCAACCTTTTCGGCTGGGCAGGCGTGACTAGGGTCGGTTCGGTCAGCGCCGGGGAGTGGTCGTGGCGGAAAACGACGGGTTTGATGCCTTTTACGCGGAGAGCCGACAGCGGCTCTTCGAGTGCCTGTACGCCCTGACCGGCAACGCCGCCGAAGCCCAAGACGTCATCCAGGAGGCATACGCCCGCGCGTGGCAACGCTGGTCGACGGTGCGCGGATACGGCGACCCCGAAGCCTGGGTACGCACCGTCGCCCGCCGGATCGCCATCAGCCGCTGGCGCCGCGCCCGAAACGCCGTCTTCGCCCACCGCCGCGCCGGCCCACCGCCATCGATCCCCGGCCCCAACCCCGACACCGTCCTCCTGATCTCCGCCCTCAGACGCCTGCCGGTACCCCAACGCGAGGCGATCGTGCTCCACCACCTCGTCGGCCTGCCAGTGGCCGAGGTAGCCCGCGAAACAGGCGTAGCGACCGGCACCACCAAGGCCCGCCTCACCCGCGGCCGTCGCGCGCTCGCCGAACTGCTCGCCCTGGACCCGTCGGAGGGCACCCATGTCTGACAACCTTTCGACGCTCTTCGAGCAGATGCACGGCGCCCAACCACCAGCCCCGTTCGCCTCCCCAGACCAACTCCGCCGCCGCGCCCGCCAACGCAGCCGCCGCCAGGCCCTGGCCGCCGCCTGCACGGTGCTCGCCGTCGCCGGCGCGGGAGCATGCTGGGCAGCACTCCGCCCATCTGCCGCGCCACCACCCCGCCCCGGCGCCTCGGTCTCCCCACCCGCGGCGGTCCCCACCGCCGTACCGCAGTCGGCTCTCCTGAGGGTCCCCGACTTCTCCTTCACCCAAGTCGAGGCCGGCGAGCTCGACGACCAGGGCCCGGACGGCCCAGACTGGCCCATCTCCACCATCGTTTCGGGCTGCCCCGACTACCGCGAGTCCAACTACCAAACGCCAGCCCAACGCCGAGCCGCACGCGCCGCTACCTACCTAGGCCCAGACGGCTGGAACGCCTGGCAGATCGTCGAGCTCTACCCCGACGCCTCAGCGAACATCCTCGACATCAGCCGCGTCCTCATAACCTGCCGAGGCTTCTCCGTCCCGGACGGCGCAGACATCAAACTCTCAGTAACCGACCGAGGCTTCGCCGGCGACAACTCCCTGCTAATCAGCCAACTCTCCGGCAACCGAATCACCTATATCGTGGTCGTCCGCGTCGGCTATTTCGTCAGCACGCTGAGCCTGTCCGGCGACGACGAAAACCAAGCCCGGACCCTGGCCAAAACAATGGCCACCCGCCTCCGCACCTAGCTATTCTCCGCAGATCGCTCGACTTGCATTTTGCCCCGGTCCGACTCACCTGCGGACCGCATGCTCCCGCGGGCACCGCGCGGGCCGGCGGCTCGCAAGCGCTCGCCGAAACCCCCGGCCCACGCTGCCGACTCCGCGAGCCAAGCCCCACCGACCCGACGACGTCCCTTCCATGTCCGTGCGCGCAGCCACTCGTCTTGTTCAGGCATCTGCGAGATCTTGAACACTTATTGCTGCCAGAGGCGAGCTCAACCGGTGGTTGCAACACCGAGTAGTTGGGCCATTTTGTCAGCTGGGTTGGCCCAGCCGAGGGTCATTCGGGGTCTTGTGTTGA
>NZ_BSDI01000014.1 GCF_027923225.1 Phytohabitans aurantiacus | reverse complement strand
AAGGCGCGGCGGACAACGCGGTCGCGGTGTTCAGGCCTTCGAGCAGGTCCAGGAACGTGTCCGCGCGTAGCTGATCAAGCGTCCGCTCGTCGCCGCCGCGGCGGGCGGCGCGGGCGATCGCGTCGATCCGCGCCGACGCTGCCGCGGCGCGTTCGGTGGGCAGGTTCGTGCCGCCGAGAAACGCGGTGCCCTCCGGCAGCAGCCCGTGGTCCAGGCGCCGGTCGACGATGCTTTTGTCGCGGCGTTTGCGGGCGGCGTCGGGGTCGATGGTGATGACCAGCCGCTGCAACCGCACCCGCAACTGCCCCGTCGTTAGACCATCCGCGACAGGCAACAACCGCGCCGCCGCCTCGCGTGCGGTGTCTTCTGGCAGCACGGATAGCACGTCGCAGAACACCCGAGCCCGCGGAATGTCGATGTGCCCAGCCCGCAAAGCGGCATAGACGTCGGGGAGGCGTTCGACGACGTCCACAGCAAGAGTGAGTTGCTCACCGGCGGCGCGGCGGGTCCAGCACAACGCGACCCGCACCTCATCGTCCGGATACCGGCTCAACCCTTTTAGGCGTTTGACCGGGCTGTCGAACGTGCCGGGCGGACAGTGCGCCACCTCGACGATGTCGGCCAGCAGCTCGGCTTGATCGTGGGCGACCTGGCGGGCGCGGGCTTGCATGACGGTGACCATGTCGTGGCCGTTGACACACGACCGATCGATGCCCGCGAGGATCGCGGCCAAACCCGGACCGGGCGGCATCTCCGCCAGATCTTCAGGGATGACCAGCCTCTCGATCACACGTTCGATTCTATCGAAATCCACCGACATCCGTTGCCCCGCCGGCAACCCGGCCAGGGTCAGGATAGCCGTCTGTCCACAATGGTGACCGCGGCACACGACCCGCCCTCGTCGGGGTTGGTCGTGCGACGACGACGGGCGAGGCCGCGGGAGCAACGGCATGGACCACGGCGAGCGCCGCGGTAGCTCACATCCCTCTATTGGTGTCCAGGGTTTGAGATGCATAGCGCCGGTACCGCCGCGCACGGAGCGCCTGAAGGCGGCATTGTGGACAGACAAACCTCCACCCCCGGAAGATGTCTAGTCTTGGTGTTGGTTTTGATGCGGGGAGGGTGGCGTGTGGGGCGATGACGACGTGCCGAGCCAGGCCGGTCGGGTCGCGGTGGTGACCGGGGCCAGCGCCGGCATCGGGTTCGCCACCGCCAGGGCGCTGGCCGAGCGCGGATGCCATGTCGTGCTGGCCGTGCGGGACTTGGCGCGGGGCGCCGACGCGGCAGCCCGCATCGGCGGTTCGACCGCGGTGGTCCGCCTGGATCTCGCCGCGCTGGACTCGGTGCGGGCGGCGGCCGCCGAGCTGACCGGCACGCATCCGAAAATCGATCTGCTGATCAACAACGCGGGTGCCTGGTCGGCCACCCGGGCGGAGACGCGCGACGGGTTCGAGTTGCAGCTGGGCGTGAATCATCTCGGGCACTTCGCGTTCACCGGGCTGCTGATGGGCGCCTTGCTTGCCACGCCGGGCTCACGGATCGTCACGGTGAGCAGCGTGAGCCATCGTGGCGGCGCCATGGACATGGCCGACCTGCAGATGCGGCAAAACTATCGGCACACCGCGGCGTACGCGCGATCCAAGCTGGCGGACCTGCTGTTCGCCTTCGAGTTGCACCGTCTGCTTGCGCGGGCCGACGCGGCGACCGCGTCGCTGGCCGCGCACCCCGGGGGCGTCTGGACCGGCCTGTTCCGCGGCGCGAATCCGGCCTTGCTCGTGCACACCCTGGGTCGTCTTGTCACGCAGTCCCCCGAGCGGGGTGCGCTGGCCACTCTTCGAGCCGCGACGGACCCCGAGGCCAGCGGCGGCGAGTACTACGGCCCGAGCGGGATCGGCGAGTTGAAAGGCGCCCCGAAAACCGTCCGGGCCAACGCCAAGGCGCACGACCAGGCCCTGGCGCGGCAGCTGTGGGACGAGTCGGAACGACTGACCGGTGTCGCCTACGGGCCGACGCTGCGACCGTCCTGAGCCGCCGCGCACATACCAGGCGCGTCGCTTGGTGGCACTGCGGCTAGCGGTACCTTTTGTTCGGTGGCTCGCGGGATCGGAGCGAAGGCCGCGCCCTGCCTAGCATTCCGTCATGTCAACCTTTCTCACTCGAATCGCGTTCGCGGGCACCGCCTTGGTTGCCTTGACGGCGACCGCCGGCGCCGCGTCGCCACCCGCTGCGTCGTCGCCGCCCGCGTCGTCGCCGTCCGGGGAGTTGCGACGGCACGCCGATGCCATCCACGCGCTCGGCATCACCGGCGTGCAGGCCCGCCTCATCGACGGTGACGGCCGGCATCATGTGGTCACCAGCGGCGTCGCCGACCTGCGCACCGGGCGGCCGGTGCCGCCGGACGGCTTCTTCCGCATCGCCAGTACCGGCAAGGCCTTCTCGTCCACCGTCACCCTCCAGCTGGTCGGCGAGGGGCGGCTGCGGCTGGAGGACACAGTGGAGCGTTGGCTGCCCGGTGTCGTACGCGGCCACGGGAACGACGGCCGGCGGATCACCGTACGACAGCTGTTGCAGCACACGAGCGGGATCCGTGACGACATCCCCGACTACACCACCGAGGCCGACTTCCAGCGCCACCGGTACGACGTCTACACACCCGACCAGCTGGTGGCGCGGGCGATGGCGCAGGAACCGGCCTTCAAGCCGGGCAAGGGCTGGAATTACTCCAACACCGGCTACATCCTCGTCGACATGATCATCGAGCGGGTCACCGGCCGGCACTGGTACGACGAGGTGGAGCGCCGGATCGTCCGGCCGCTCGGCCTCACCCAGACGTCCTGGGCGGGGTACTCGCCCGCGATGCCGGAACCGCACGCCCGTGGATACCAGCCGTTCGAGGCCGGCACGCTGGTCGACACCACCGAACAGGTCATCACCGACACGGGCTCGGCCATCATCTCCACGACCCGCGACGTCAACACCTTCTTCCGGGCGCTGTTCGGCGGCCGGCTGCTGCGACCGGCGCAGCTGGCCGCGATGACGCGTACCGTGCCGGTCGACGCGGAGCTGGCGAAGATCATTCCCGGTGCCCGGTACGGCCTGGGCATCTACCGGCGCCCGTTGCCCTGCGGTGGCGCGTACTGGAGCCACCCCGGCGGTTGGGGCGGGTACATCACCGACAACGGCGTCACCGCCGACGGCCGGCGCAGCGTCGTCCTGTCGGTCAGCAGCATCCTTGGCAACACGCCTGACCATTATGTGCGGCAGCAGGGCGCGGCCGACGCGCTGATCGAGGGCGCGCTGTGCGGGCCGGGCGGCGCGGACGCGTCACCCGGCCCTCGACTCACAGTAGGATGATCACCGGTCTGCACGGGGTGGCCTGCAGGAGGAGTTCATGCGGGGGCAGGCCACCCGCCAGGTCCTGCTCGACCACACGGCCGCGGGAGCCCTGCGGGTAGCTGATGAAGTTCACCGGAATGTTGTGGAAGAAGATGACGCCGGCGCACGGGTTGTTGGTGTTGATCGAGGGCGACGCCGGATAGCCGACCGGGATCCAGCAGCAGCTCGGTTCGCCGCCACCGCCGCTGCCGCCACCTCCAGGGTAGGGCGGGCCGCCCGGGGAGTCGGGGCTGGTCACCCAGGTGCCCGGCCGGGGGCCCGGGTTGAGGAAGACCAGGTCGACGGGGATGATGAGCCCGAGGTCGTCCAGGAAGTTGCCGCAGAGGCTCTCGGGCTGTACTCCCTCGCAGAGCCGGTTGGGGTCGGCACCCGCCCACGCTTCGAACTCCGGGTCATCGCCGACCGCGACCAGCTCGTTCGGGTTCGGCCGCGGGTCGACGATCACCTTGTTGAAGTCGAGGCGGTTCGACATCGGTCCGAAGTCGTACCACTGCGGGAAGGTGTCCGCGAGGTACTTCGCGAGTCCTTTGCCCATCGCGACGGTGCCGAGTTGGTTCGGGTGGAAGCTCTCCTGTAGCTGGTGAAACATGCTCAGCCCGGGCTGCTTGCGCCTGACCACCCCGTTGAAGTACGAGTCGGGCTGGCCGAGCTCGTGCCCGGCGACCAGGCTGGTGCCGCCGTCCCCGGCGGTGTTGGGGTCGTAGATGTGCACGCCCACGTCCGGGTGCTGCTGCGCGAACTGGATGGCGCCGTTCAGGA
This sequence comes from Phytohabitans aurantiacus, assembly GCF_027923225.1. Taxonomy (GTDB): domain Bacteria; phylum Actinomycetota; class Actinomycetes; order Mycobacteriales; family Micromonosporaceae; genus Phytohabitans; species Phytohabitans aurantiacus. The sequence goes on along the minus strand of NZ_BSDI01000014.1, from coordinate 129,442 downwards.
CCGCCTCGTTGAGCGCCACGATGAAGGGGTACATGGCGTCCATCGCCGAGCCGGACACGTAGGCGACGTCGGCGTTGCCGCTGGGCTTGACCACCAGCGGATACAGCGACACGACGATCTCGGCCTTGCGCATCTTGGCGTGCGTCTTCTCCAGGCCCTGGGTGACCTTGGTGGCCACGGCGGGCATCCCCTTGCGCAGCCGCTGGACCTCACCGTTGACCAGGTACGTCTGGATCTGCCGCCAGTCGGCCATCGGGTTGCTGGTGTTGCGGTCGACGCCCTCGTAGAAGCCGTACAGCGTGGTCCGCACGAGGTCGCCGAAGCCGGCGTCGTTGCCGCCGAGCCCGAAGAAGACCAGGTCGCTGTCCGGGTCCGCGTGGTCGAGCATGGGCTCGGACTTCACGGTCGACCCGTCCATCAGCGGATGGTCCAGGTGCGTCGTCTCGGCGCCCGAGGACGGCAGGAACGTCAGGTGGTCCGGTCCCCACGAGGTGAGGAAGTTGTAGGGCGTGATCGTGTACGAGGGCAGCAGTGGCCTGCGGTTCAGCTCCAGATATGCCCAGGCCAGGTGAAATGGCGCGTACGGGCTCTGGTGCCGCCAGTCCTCATTGGACGTTCCGGGGATGGTCGGGTAGATGCCGTTGCCCGCGCCCTCGCCCGAGGTGTAGCTCTCGCCGAACACGGTGGCCCGTACCGGTAGGAGCGGGCGCGGAAACGTCGGCGGCGGGCTGAAAGGGCTCAGCGTCGGAAACGGCCGCGGCGGAAGCGGATCGGCGGAGGCCGCCCCCACCACCGGCACCAGAAGGGCCGCGACCGCCGTCACCAGCACGGCGGCGAGCCCGATCAGGACGCGTACGGCTCGCCGCCGCCGCGCCGGCAACACTTTCGTCGAGTCCAGCATGGAACCTCCCGAAGGTACGCAGTGGACAGTCGAAGACAAGCGTGCCCTCGGGAAGTGACAGCGTTGGATCGGACGGTCAGCCGAGATCGAACTCTTCTCGGCCCATTCCCTTAATCGCGGCCGTGCGCGTGAAGAGGTTGCCCGGCCCGGACACGGCGTTTGACGGCGCCGAAATCACGGAAACCGTCGACTTCGACCAGCGGATTGCCGTCGGCGTCGACGTCGACGTCCGCGTACAGCAGCTCACGGTCGAAGTGCTCCAGCAGTCGCACGTCGTCGAGCTCCAGAACGGCGGGACACTCCGCTGACGTGCGTGGCGTGCCGATAACGACATTCGCGTCGAGCCGGCCGTCGATGGTGAACCAGTGCTCCTCGCCGTAGAACAGGGCCGCGTGCACGTCACCGCCGATCAGGGCAGAGCAGTCGTTGTAGTCGCCGATGAGCCGGCCGGTGTGCAGGTCGCCGTGCACCTCCAGCCAACCGGCGGTGACCACGTCTCGCGCCCGCATGTCGCCGGTCACGAGCAGGAACGACTCGGGGTCGTCGCTGTCGCCGTAACAGCCGCCGACCGTGAGGTCACCACGCACCACGAGCAGATAGACCTCTTCGTCGGAGAGGTCGAGGTCTCCGGAAATGTGCAGGTCACCATCGACGAACAGCACGTCGGTGCCGTAGCTCTGGAGTTCGGTCAGAGCGGCGATCACCTGCTTCGCCTTGTGTGGCTCGCGAAACAGCCTGACGGCCTCGCGTACCTCAGTCTCGGTGACCTGTCCCTGTCGCAAGCTGCGAGCGCCATCGATCATCCGCTCACCGTAGCGACCGCCACTATGCTCGGTCGACGGGGCCAGGACCTGGAGGCAGCATGGAGAAGGTCGACTACGACGCACGCCTGCACGCCGTCTACACCACCGGCCGGCAGATGTCGCCCGCCGCACGGGAAACGTGGATGGAGGCATTCGCTCGCCACCTGCCGGAGCGGCGGCCACTGGTCTGGCTCGACCTGGGCTCGGGTACCGGCCGTTTGACCCCTTCGTTGGCGGATGCCTTCGGCGGTCCCGTCTACGGCGTCGAACCCTCAGACAGGATGCGTGCTCAAGCCGTCGCGCAGGCTGGCCATCCGGCCGTCACGTACGCGGCCGGGTCTGCCGAGCGGATCCCGTTACCAGCTGCCTCGTGTGACGCGGCCGTACTGTTCTTCGTCTGGCACCACGTACGCGATCGCGAGGCTGCCGCTCTGGAGTTGCGCCGGGTCGTAAAGCCGGGCGGCAAGCTGTTCGTGCAGGTGAACTTCTCCGACAAGATGCCTGATGTCTGGTGGTTCCGCGTCGTGCCCGAATGGTTCGAAGTCGACAAGGCGCAGTTCCGCTCCACCGACGAGGTGAAAAGCGACTTCGCGGGCGCCGGGTGGACGCTCGTCTCACGCGACGAAGTCACCTGGCCCCGCGCGGCGAGCCTGGCCGACGACCTCCAGCGGCTGAAGCTCCGCGCCGTCTCGGTTTTCGAGCACATGAGCGAGGAGGCCGCCGAGGCGGGCTTCGCCAGGATCGAAGCGGCGCTGCCCACCCTCGACGCGGGGCCTCAGTACGAGACCAACGAGCTGTTCGTCTTCCAGCGCCCGTAGGACATCCGGCTCACCGCAGCACGCGGTAGGTCACGTGCGTGACCATGCTCGTGGCTCGCGCCGTGACCTGCTCCAGTTTCAGCGGCGGGACGCCTTCGAAGAGCCGCGTGCCGGCGCCCAGCGTGAGCGGCGCGATGTGCAGCCGCAACTCGTCGATGAGGCCGGCCGCGAGGTACTGGTTGATGGTGGTCGCACCACCCTGGATCGCGATCTCGCCGTCGCCGGCCGCCGCGCGGGCCTGTGCCAGTGCCGACTCGATCCCGTCGGTGACGAAGTGGAACGTGGTGCCGCCGTCCATGGGCTGCGGATCGCGCGCGTAGTGGGTGAGCACGAAAACCGGGGCGTGGTACGGCGGATTCTCGCCCCACCAGCCGTTCCACTGCCGATCCCACTCGCCGCGCACCGGACCGAACATGTTGCGCCCCATGATGAATGCCTTGGTGGCGCTCATCATCGCGTCGATCTCGGCCTTGTTCTCCTCCGCGCCCTCGACGTACCAGGCGTGCAGCTTGTCGCCCCAACCGTCTCCACCGTCGTCACCGAACGGGCGTTCCTCACTCTGGTTGAGCCCCGCCGAGTACCCATCGGCCGAGATCGTGAGGTTGCAGGTGACCTTGCCCATACCCTCGCTCATCGCTCTCTTCATCACTGGCATACTCGCCATTCACCGTCCTCTTTGACTAGTGGGAACGTCTGGGTGAACGCGGCGCCGGTCTCCTGCGTCAGCTGAGCCGTCACGGTCGCCGAGGCGCGACCGTTGAAGTTGGAGATGACGACACCGCTGATCTCATAGTCGGTGACCTTCAGTTGTGCGGACTGGATCCGGGTGAACTCCTGCTGGGTGACGGAGTTCCGCGTCTTTTCACACATCCGACCGTACGCGCTGTCATAACGGCCCGCGATCACATCGTCGACGAACGCCGTCGTGGCCTCGCGTGCCGGACCGGCCGAGTCACGATATCCGTTGTACGCCCACAGGCCGATGCCACCGCCGCACAGACAGCACGCGGCTAGCACGATAGCGACGACAATCAGGACAGTGCGACCGGTGCGGGGCTTCAGCGGATCATCGTGTGCCATGGTCACGATCGTAGGAACGTCGCGCCATCTGTTTTCCGCAAAGTGAGGTAGGCGTCCAGTTCGGCGGCACCGGTGAGCATCGCGCGGCCACGCGCCGAGAGACGGGCGTGCCAGTCGCGCAACATCGATTCGAGCGGCGCGACCCCGCCGGCGGAGTGCACCTGGGCGATCAGCGGCGCGATCCGCTCCAGCAGGTAGCCGCCCCGCCTGAGCTGGTGGACGAGCCGGGCGTCGCGCACGTCGGCCTCGCTGTAGACGCGGTAGCCCGTCCGCGGGTCGCGGCGCGGCCGGACCAGGCCGGCGCGTTCCCACTTCCGTAGGGTGGCCGGGCGGATGCCGAGCCTTCTCGACAGGGGACCAACGAACGTGTCGCCGCGCTCTCGCGGTACCGGATCGAGGTCGCGAAGCGCGGCCTCGACGGCCCGGAGGGTGCCGCGGTCGTCGAGCAGCTGGGCGTGGCTCTCGTCGATGAGCCGCAGCGCGTCGTCGGTCGCGTCCCGGTTGACCGCCTGCATGATCGAGGTCGCCGTCTGGTGGCCGTGTCCGGGCACGAGCGCGAGAAACGCGCGCAGCGCCTGCGCGTGCAGCGGCGTGTAGGTGCGGTATCCGTGCGGCGTGCGGGCGGCGCCGGGCAGGATGCCGGCCGCCTCGTAGTTGCGGACGGCCTGGGTGGACAGGCCGTGTCCGCGCGCCAGGTCGACCGGCCTGAGCCGTCCGCCGTCTTGAAGGTTTCGCCCCACGGTCCCGCCAGTATCGTCGAGAAGTCTCAACCGAAGGCTACTGACGCGGCCGGGCGTGGCTAGCCGGGGCGGTGCGGGCGGCGCAGCACGCGGGCCGCGCTGCGCAGGTTCGGCGGCAGGTCTTTGCCCTCCAGCCGCTTGAACCGCTGATGGGGAACCGCCGCGACGCCCACCGCGCGGGTCGGCGTCCTCCCGGCGTGGTCGTACGTGGGGCCGTACATCCAGATCTCGCCATCAGCCACCGACTGTCTCCTTCACAACGAACGAGTGGGACGCGCCGGCCATGGCACGCAGTCTGCCTGCGATGCGCGAATCCGTCTATCGGACATTAATCCGAAGAACTGTCGTATTCCAGCTGTTTGACGGAGAGTCGGGCGGCGGTCACGAAGGGGTTGCCGCAAGGAACTGGGTCGCCGCCAGCTCGGCGTAGAGCGCGTCGTCCGATACGAGCTGCGCGTGCGTGCCGATGGCGCGCACCTGGCCGGCGTCCATGACCACGATGCGGTCGGCCGTCGTGACCGTCGACAGCCGGTGCGCGACCACCAGGACCGTCGTCGTGTGCGCGACGTCGTCGACGGTGTCGCGCAGGGCCGCCTCGTTGACCGCGTCGAGCTGCGAGGTCGCCTCGTCGAGCAGGAGCAGCCGGGGCCGCCGCAGCAGCGCGCGGGCGATCGCCACCCGCTGCCGCTCGCCGCCGGAGAGCTTCGTGCCGCGGTGCCCGACCTGGGTGTCGAGCCCGTCGGGCAGCCGTGCCACGAGGCGGTCGAGCCGGGCCGTGCGCAGCACCTCGACCAGCTCGTCTTCGCTGGCCCACTGCGCGCCGAGCAGCAGGTTCTCCCGCAGCGAGCCGGAGAGCACCGGCGCGTCCTGCTCGACGTAGCCGATCGTGGCGCGCAGCCCCGCCACCGGCCAGTCCCGCACATCGACGCCGTCGACGAGCACCTGGCCGCCGCTGGCTTCGTAGAACCGCTCGATGAGCGAGAAGACGGTGGTCTTGCCCGCGCCGGAGGGACCTACGAACGCGGTCATGCCGCCCGCCGGGACGTGGAAGCTCACGCCGCGGTGCACTTCGGGCAGCTCGGTCCGGTACTGGAACCGGACGTCGACGAACGTGACGGTCGCGGGGGCGGCGCCGGCGGCCGGCGGCTCGGCCGGCGGGCTGGGCGGCTCGACGGGCATCCCGTGCGCCTGCTGGATACGGGCCACCGCGGCGGCGCCGACCTGGTACTGGGTGACCGCCGAGACGAGCTGGTTGACCGGGGACATCAGGTAGAAGACGTACAGCAGGAACGCGATGAGGGTGCCCACGTCGATGGTGCCGGCGGCCACCCGCGCGCCACCGGTACCCAGTACCGCCAGGAACGCCACCTGTGCGGCGAGCCCGGCGGTGTTGCCCGCCACCGCACCCCACTTGGCCGCGCGTACGCTGGCCCGCCACGCCTCGCCGGCGGCCTGGACCGCGCGGCGCTGCTCGTATTCCTCGGCGCCGGACGCCTTGACCGTGCGGAAGGCCCCGAACATCCGCTCCAGCGCGGCGCCGATCAGACCGATCGACTCCTGCGCCCGGCGGGACGCCCGGTTGATCCGCGGTACGACGAGGCCGATCACCACACCCGCAGCGACAAGTGCGCCGAGGGTCACGCCGAGCAGCACCACGTCGAGCAGTGCCATCATCACCACCGTGGCGACCAACGTGATGAGGCTGGTGGCGCCGCCCACGAGGGAGTTGGTGGTCACCTCGCGCAGCAGGGTGGTGTCGGCGGTCACGCGCGACATCAGGTCACCCGGCTCGGTGCTCTCCACCACCCCGAGGCGCAGCCTCAGCAGCCGCGCCACCAGCCCGCGCCGGGCGGTGAGGACCACCGACTCGGCGGTGCGTCGCAGCACGTACGTGCCGAGCGCGCCGATCGCCGCGTTGGCCACCACCAGTACCGTCATCAGCGCCAGCACGGCGGCGACCGGGCGGCCGGCGGTCAGGTCGTCGATCAGGTCGCGCACCACCAGCGGCAGGGCGAGCCCGGTCGCCGCGGTCACCAGGCTGAGCAGACCACCGCCCACCAGCGCCAGGACGTGCGGGCGGATGAACGAGAGCATGACCCGCCAGGGCGGCACGTCGGGCCGTACGGGGACATCGAGCGCCGTGTCGTCCACCGGCTACACGGTACTGCGTGACCACCTACCGCGACCGCAGCAGCGGGAGGAGCTGGTGGCCCTGGCGCTTGATCTCTTGGAGGTAGGGGGTGTCGGAGAGCACGAAGTGGGTGACGCCGAGGCTCTGGTACCTGCGCAGCGACCTCGCCACATCCTCGGCCGAGCCGACCAGCCAGGTGGTGCCCGCGCCGCCGCCACCGTACCGGCCGGGGGTGGTGTAGAGGTTGTCGTCGAGTACCTCTCCGCGCGCGGCGAGGTCCAGTAGCCGCTGCTGACCGACGGCGGCCCGCCGGAGCGGGTCGGGCGGGAAGGCGCCGTCGCTCCTGGCCATCTTGGCGACCTTCGCCTCGGCGGCCGCCCACGCCTCGTCGGTGGTGTCGCGCACCAGCGTGGTGACCCGCAGCCCGAACTCCAGGGGAGCGTGCACGCGCCCCAGCTTCTCGCTGAGATGCTTGAGGCGGTCGATCCGCTCGGCCACGCCGTCGAGCGGCTCGCCCCAGAAGAGTTGGACGTCGGCCTCGGCGGCGGCCACCCGCTCGGCGGCTTCGGAGGCGCCCCCGAAGTAGAGCCGCGGCGGTTCCTTCGGTCGGGGTTCCACAGTGGAGTCCGCCACCGCGAAGTGGTCGCCGTCGTAGGTGACGCTCTCCTCGGTCCACAGCTTGCGGACGATCTGGATGAACTCCTTCGTTCGGGCGTACCGGTGGGCCTTGTCGCTCTCGTCGTCGCCGTACGCGGCCAGGTTGTCCGTACCGGACACGATGTTGACCAGTACCCGGCCGCCGGTGAGGTGGTTCAGGGTGGCGGCGGCGGAGGCGAAGTTGGCGGGTCGCCAGTACCCGGGCCGGATCGCGATCAGCGGCTGGAAGGTCGTGGTCCGCGCAACCAGGGCGGTGGCGACCGTGAAGGTGTCGGGCCGTCCCCAGCCGGTGCCGATGAGGGCGCCGTGCCAGCCGTGCTCCTCCAGCGCCGTGGCGTGGCTGGTGAGGGTGTCCAGGCTGTTGTGCCCCTCGACGTGGTCGTCGCCGCGGTGGCCGGGCTGGACCTGGTTCGGGATGTACCAGAGCAGCTTGGAGCTCATCAGCGCACTCCCCCGGCGGATCGGCGGCGGCGGGCCGGATCGGCCAGCGACGGCGGCTCGTAGCCGGCGTCGGCCGGGTTCAGGGTGGTGCCGGGCGGGACGATCTCGTCGATGCGGTCCAGCACGTCGCGGGAGAGCGTCACCTTGGTCGCACCGAGCTGCGACTCCAGGTGCGCCAGCGTGCGCGGCCCGATGATCGCCGAGGTGACGGCGGGGTGTTCCAGGACGAACGCGATCGCCAGGTGGATCAGCGACAGCCCGGCCTCGTCGGCGAGGGCGGTCAGCTCCGCGACGGCGGCGAGCTTGGCGGCGTTGGCGGGCAAGGTCGGGTCGAACCGGGCCGGGAGCCGGTCGACCCGCCGGGAGACGGGGGCGTCGAGGCCGGCATGGTACTGGCCGGACAGCCAGCCGCCGGCCAGTGGGCTCCACGGGATCACCGCCAGCCCGTACCGCTGGGCCACGGGCAGCACCTCGCGTTCGACGCCGCGGGCGAGGATCGAGTACGGCGGCTGCTCACTGACCACCCGCTCCCGCCCGCGCCGCCGCGCGATCCACTGCCCCTCGACGATTGCCGAGGGCTCGAACGTGGAGGTGCCGATGTAGCGGATCTTGCCTTGACGCACCAGGTCGGTCAGCGCACCCAGGGTCTCGTCGAAGTCGGTGTCCGGCTCCGGGCGGTGCGCCTGGTACAGGTCGATCCAGTCGGTACGCAGCCGGCGCAGGCTGTTTTCCACCGCCCGGATGATCCATCGGCGGGAGTTGCCCCGGTGCCGCGGGTCGTCGCCGATCTGGCCGTGGAACTTGGTGGCCAGGAAGACGTCGTCACGCCTGCCACCTTCGAGGGCCTTGCCGACGATCTGCTCCGACTCACCCTGGGAGTACACGTCGGCGGTGTCGATGGCGGTGATGCCCTCGTCGAGCGCGCGGTGGATGATCCGGATGCCGTCCTCGTGATCCGGGTTGCCGCGCTCGCCGAAGTTCATCGCGCCCAGCGTCAGCGAGCTGATCCGCACACCGGTGGTGCCGAACGGCCGGTAGCCGACCATGGACTGTCCTTTCTGGATCGTCAGTGCGCCGCGGCCACGGGCACTCGGGCGAACTGGTTGGCCGGGCGCGCCAGCCCGTAGTGGTCCCGCAGCGTGGACCCGGTGTACTCGGTGCGGAACAGGCCGCGGCGGCGCAGGATCGGCACGACGTGGTCGACGAACGCCTCCAACCCGGACGGCAGTACCGGTGGCATGATGTTGAACCCGTCGGCCGCCCCGCTGCGGTACCACTCTTCGATCGCGTCGGCGACCTGCTCGGGCGTACCGGCGAAGGTGCGGTGCCCCCGACCGCCGCCGAGCCGCGCGATGAGCTGCCGTACGGTCAGCCGCTCCCGCCGGGCCAGCGTGACGATCAGCGTGTAGCGGCTCTTGGCGCCCTGGATCTCGTCCTCGCTGGGCAGGTCGGCGGGCAGCTCGCGGTCGAGGTGCAGGTCTTCGGGCGCGACCCGCAGCGTGGTTGCGAGCTGCTGCCGGGCGTACTCGGGTTTGATGAGCCGGTCGAGCTCCTCTTCCAGGGCGCGGGCCTCGGCTTCGGTGGCGCCGATGGCCGGCACGATGCCGGGCAGGATCTTGATGGTGTCCGGGTCGCGGCCGAGGGCGGCGGCGCGTCGCTTCAGGTCGACGTAGAACGCCTGCGCCTCGGCGAGCGTCTGCTGCGCGGTGAACACCGCTTCGGCGTACCGGGCGGCCAGCTCCTTGCCGTCCTGCGAGGACCCGGCCTGTACCAGCAACGGGTAGCCCTGTGGCGAGCGGGGGACGTTGAGCGGGCCGGCCACCCGGAAGTACCGTCCTTTGTGGTGCGGCGGGTGGAGCAGGTCGTCGTCGCCCCATACGCCGCCGGCCTTGTCGCCCAGTGGCGCGGCGTCGTCCCAGCTGTCCCACAGCTTCAGGGACACGTCGATGAACTCCGCCGCCCGCTCGTACCGGTCCCGGTGGGCGGGCAGCTCGTCGAGGTTGAAGTTGCGGGCCGCCTCCACGCCCGCGGTGGTGACGATGTTCCAGCCGGCGCGGCCGCCGCTGATGTGGTCCAGCGACGCGAAGCGACGGGCCAGGTTGAACGGCTCGTTGTACGTCGTCGACGCGGTCGCGATCAGTCCGATGTGCTCGGTGGCCCCGGCCAGCGCGGTGAGCAGCACGGTCGGTTCGAGTGTGCCGGCCGGCCGCCGACCGATGCTGTTCCACAGCACCGGGCTGTCGGCCAGAAACAGCGAGTCGAGCTTGCCCCGCTCGGCGATGCGGGCCAGGCGCTTGAAGTGTTCGACGTCGGTCTGCGCGAACGCGTCGCTCTCCGGCAGCCGCCACGCCGCCTCGTGGTGGCCGACACCCATGAGAAAGGCGTTGAGATGCAGCATGGTCATCCTTCCGTCTGGTCGACGCCGAGGGCGTGCAGCAGCAACTCCTGGTACGCCAGGAACTGGGGTTGCCGGTGCGACCGGGGCGCGGGCAGGTCGATGGTCACCTCGACCGCGATCCGGCCGCCGTCCAGCACCACGACCCGGTCGGCGAGCGTGATGGCCTCGTCGACGTCGTGCGTGACGAGCAGTACCGCCGGCCGGTGCCGGGCGCACAGCTCCCGCAGCAGCCCGTGCATCTTGATCCGGGTCAGCGCGTCGAGGGCGCCGAACGGCTCGTCGGCGAGCAGCAACTCGGGCTCGCTGACCAGTGAGCGCGCGAGCGCGACGCGCTGTTGCTCGCCGCCGGACAGCTCGTTGGGCCAGGCCCGTTCCCGCCCGGCGAGGCCGACCTCGGCCAGCGCCGCCTGACCACGCCGCACCGCGTCGGTGCCGCGCAGTCCGAGGAGCACGTTGGGCAGTACCCGCTGCCAGGGCAGCAGCCGGGCGTCCTGGAACACGACCGACGAGTTCTCCGGTACGTCGACGGTGCCGGAGCCCACCACGTCGCGGTCCAGGCCGGCCAGCGCCCGCAGCAGCGTGCTCTTGCCCGAGCCGCTGCGCCCGAGCAGCGCCACGAACTCGCCGGCGCCGACGTCCAGGTCCAGTCCATCCAGGACGGTGCGGTTCTCGAACCGGCGCACCAGCCGCTGGACGTGGACGGTGCGGGTGGCGGTCAGTCCGCCAGCGTGCGTCGCCATGACAGCGCCTTCCTCTGCACCAGCCGGACGGCACCGTCGGACACCAACCCGAGCAGCCCGTACAGCACCAGGCCGACGATGATGACGTCGGTCTGGCCGTACTCGCGGGCCAGGTCCATCATGTATCCGATGCCGCTGGTCGAATTGATCTGCTCGACGACCACCAGGGACAGCCAGGCCGCCACCACCGCGAAACGCAGGCCGAGCAGGAAGCCCGGCAGCGCACCGGGCAGCACGATCCGGCGGATGAACTCGGCGGGTCGCAGCCGCAGCGACTCGCCCAACTCGACGTACCGGCTGTCGATGCTCCGCAACCCGTTGTGGGTGTGGATGTAGACCGGCACGAACACGCCGAGCGCGATGGTGGTGACCTTCATCTGCTCGCCGATGCCGAGCCACAGCACCAGCAGCGGTATCAGCGCCAGGGCCGGGATGGCCCGCTTGATCTGGATCGGTCCGTCCAGGATCGCCTCGCCCCAGCGGCTCAGTCCCGCGACCAGCGCCAGCACGGTACCGATCAGGACGCCGATGGCGAGGCCGAGCCCTGCCCGGCGGGCCGAGACCGTGAGGTTCTCCTGCAGCCGGCCATCCGCGATCAGGTCACCGGCGGTGGTCACCACCGTCCAGGGCGCGGACAGGGTACGGGGATCCAGCCAGCCGACCGCCGACCCGACTGTCCACAGTGTCAGGAGCAGTACCGGTCCGACCGCGGCGCCGAACGGGATCGGGCGCCCCAGGCCCAGCCGTCGTCTCGGCTTGCGGCTGGGTATCGTCGCCGCGGTCCGCGGCCGGGTGAGAACGGAGGCGGTCATTGGGTCCCTCCAGTGCTGAGCGCGTCCGCGGCGACCGACTCGTAGCGCCGGTCGTACAGGTCCTCGGCCTTCAGCGGCTTGTTGCCGGTCTCCTTGGCCAGCAGGTCGATCGTCTCCTGGTGCCGGGCGATGGCGTCGGTCCAGCTCGCCGGGATCTCGGCCACGCCGGCGTTGTCGACCAGCCATCGGCCGTCTTCCGTGGTGAGGCCCTGGTCCTTGACGTAGTACCGTTCGATCCACTCGTCGGGGTGGGCCTCGCGCCAGCGCCAGGCCCGCGCCCACACCCCCACGTACTCGCGGATCGCCGCCGCCTTCCCCGGGTCGGCCAGCACCGTCACCGGCGCGTACAGGTGACCCGGGTCGTCCCGCAGCCCGTGCGCGATCGTCGTGGCGCCGTCCGTGCCGTACTTCGTCTCGTACCGCTTGACCTGTACGCCGCCGATCGGTGCCACCTCGACCTGGCGGCTGGCCAGCGCGGTCACGTACACGTCGCCGGTGCTCGGCAGCTCCACCAGTTCGACGTCGTCTTTGGACAGTCCGGCCTTGTGCAGCACTCGCAGTACCAGCGCGCCTTGGGCCTGCCCGGGGCTGTAGGCGACCTTCTTGCCGCGGATGTCGGCCAGCGCGCCCACCGCCACACCAGGTGCGACGCCGAGCCGGTAGATGGCGTGGTTCAGCGGGTCCTGGCGGAACCTCGACGCCACGATCTTCGTGGGGATACCGGTCCAGTGCGAGTGGATCGGCGGGATGTCGGCCACCGCTCCGATGTCCAGCGCCTTGGCGCGGAACGCCTCGAGGGTTTGCGGGCCACCGCTGAGGTTGGCGAACTCCACCTCGAACGTGAACGAGTCGGCCAGGCCGGAGAACTCGATCGCCTTCTGGTGCTCCTTGTCGCCGATGACGAGCTTGGTACCCTTCGGCACCGACTCCGCGAGCGGTGCGGAGGCGAGCGCGACATCCGGCTCGTCGTCGCCCGCGCAGGCGGTCACACCCAGCGCGACCGCGCCGGCGACGACGGACAGGAACGCTCGGCGGTCCAGGACGTATGGCGACTTCACAGACGCTCCTTTGTGGATCGGTTCAACTCTCTCGCGATGGCCACGAAACGGCGGCCGGTCGTCGTTGAACCGGCGGCACCAGGTGAGAAGAAGACAGGGACGCGCTCAGCGGCAGCAGCCGCACGCGGCGGTCCAGCCACGACAGCACCCCCGCGACACCGCGATCGCGATGCCGTCGAGCGGAAGGGCCTGGCTGGTCATGCCTCCAGCATTAACCCATAACTCCTACATGTCAAGTAGGATTATTTCGCGGTCGATGCCGCTCAAATCCTGGTCATGAACCTGACGGCGAGGCTTGCCCAGCGGGTTCTCCGGCGATGTGCTCCCGGACGTAGGCGACGAGCTGTGCGACCGTCTCGTCCGGCAGGCCGACCAGCGGGATGGCCACCATTCCACTGCCAACCGCACGCGCCACCAGCAGGCGCGGCATCTCGTCGAGGCTCTTCAGGGCCGCCCACCGGTACAGGGTCTCGACCAGGTCGTTACCGACATAGACACCCTGCGCGTCGATCCGGTACTCGCTTGGCCGGCAGCACAGCTCCTCAATCTTGCCGGCCACCGACCGGACGGTGAGGGACGGAATGACCAGGACGCACAGCGCGCCGAGCACCACCGCGAGCAGCGACACCAGCGGGGCGCCATCAACGGACCGGATCAGCAGCCCAAGCGTCACGAGCACCACACCAATGATCCGCAAACCCACGAGCTGGGCGCGGAGCAACGGCTTGAGAGAGGCAACGAGCAGCTTCCGCGAAAACTGCGCCGTGAAGCTGAAGACGGTTTCAGTGGTCACAGACGCCGAAGCATAGACCCTCCGGGCGGCCGGCCGCGGCCCTGTGAACCGCGGCCGGCCGCCGGAAAAGATTTACGGTCCGGTGTCGGAGACGACCGCGAACGCGCGGTTCCAGTTCTTGGCGTCGGTGTCGGGCCGGTAGTTGTTCTCGATGTTGCCGGCGGCGTCGACCGAGAACCAGAAGACCTTCGTGCCGTACGGCACGGTGAGCGTCTCGCCCGCTTCCCGGATGCCCGCCGAGGCGTACAGGGTCGAGGCGAACGTCGGTTTGGCGCCGTCCAGGGTGTAGAACACGGCGGCCGGTTCGCTCACGTCGAACTTCACCTCGACCATGCCCTCAGTCGGGCTCGGCGCGACGACCAGCGAACTGGTGGGGCGCTGCTTGTCCTTGTCGTATGTGCGGGCGACCCGCAGAAGCTCCACGAGGCCGTTGGCATATTCCAGGGTTTGCTGGTGCGCCTCGTCCCAGGCCGGCTGGAATGAGGTGCCGACCTCGAAGTTCCAGGCGTAGATGCCGTACTTGTACCAGAGCATGTCACCGGAGTTGCCGGCCGCTGAGTAGAGCACGTCGGAGATCGGGCCGGTGCGCGCCGGGGTGACCGCCATGTTCCGGTGCCGCTTGATCTCGGCCAGGATCCGCGAGGACGCGCCCCAGAAGAACGACTCCTCGGCCAGGGTGGGGCGCGGTGCGGAGATCCGGTCCGGCAGGCTGTAGGCGCCCGGCGACCACATGAAGTAGTTGCCGGAGGAGTGCAGGTTCATCGAAAACTTGATGTTGGGGCGGCTCGCAAGCCAGTTCAGGTTCTTGTTCTCCGGCTCGGACAGCTCGCTGGGGCCGGCGAAGGTGTCGCTGGTGCAGCTCGTCGAGGCGCCCGAGTACCCGTCGAAGAGGCTGTACTCGGTGTAGTTGCGGTTGTTGTCCACGCCCCACGAGTTGCGGGCCAGCGCGTCGGTCGCGCCGCCGGCCGCGCAGTGGTTGGTCATGTTCCGGCGCTGGGAGTTGAAGTCGTAGAACGAGTAGTGCCCGCCGTCGGGGTTGATCGACGGGGCGATCCAGATGTCGAGCGTGCGCAACAGTTCCTGGGTCTTGGGGTCGTGCTTCTGGTTGCGCAGCAGCCGCTCGGCGGTCTCGATCGTCACCAACGGGGGCACCCATTCCCGGGCGTGTTCCTGCGCGTAGGCGAGCACGCCCGTGCGCGAACCGTCGCGGAACTTGCCGATCCGCAGCGCATACACCGGATGGGGCTCGCGAGAGACGCCCGCCGGCGCCTTCAGGTTGTCGGTCAGCGGCGTCGCCGCGACTGGCGTGACCACGCCGTCGCCGGCGCTCCCCCGATACGTGTACGCCTTGACCAGGCTGCCCGCCGCCCCGTTGATGACCGCGGCGACCTGGGCCGCGGTGCTGGTGATGCCGCCAGCGGCGTCGGTCGCGAGGCTCACCCGCACGGCCTTGCCGGTGACGGTGGCGGCCAGCGGCTGGTCGGCGGCGCCCGGGTTGGCCAGCTCGACGGTGACGTCGTTGCCGCCCTCGTGGCCCCAGGCCAGCGAGTCGACCGCGACCCGGTTGGCGGCGGCGGAGCCGAGCACGACCTGCGCCTTGCGCCGGTAGCCGTTCGTCTTGTACGGCAGCTCGACGACCTCGGCCAGTTGCGGGTACTCCGCGGCCAGCCGCTTGATCCGGTCGTACAGCTCGGTGGGCGTCAGGTAGCTGGTGACGAAGTCCTTCTGGTAGCCCGGACCCTCCGGCGACTCGTCGGGGATCG
This sequence comes from Phytohabitans aurantiacus, assembly GCF_027923225.1. Taxonomy (GTDB): domain Bacteria; phylum Actinomycetota; class Actinomycetes; order Mycobacteriales; family Micromonosporaceae; genus Phytohabitans; species Phytohabitans aurantiacus. The sequence goes on along the minus strand of NZ_BSDI01000014.1, from coordinate 114,307 downwards.
GCAGCCACTGCTTGACCTGTGCGACCGCGACGTCACCGGTGGGGCTTGTGATCTGGATCCTGTCGGGCCGGGCGGTGACGGTGGCGGCGCCGCGGTGGTACAGGTACACGCCGGCGTCGACGAACCGGGAGATGGCCTGGGTGCCGCCGGAGCCCATCGCCGTGCCCGGACCGCTGTCCCGCGACACGGTCAGCGTGCTGGTCGAGGTCTGGCCCTGGGCCCATTTCGCCTCGACGGAGAGGACCTGGCTGTCCCCGGACGTGTAGTAGTCGGCGCGAATGATCTTGACGTCGGAGACGGTCGCGCTCCGGGCCAGGCTGGCGGTGAACGCCTGGTTCTCCGCCTTGTGCCCGGCGATGGTGGCGTCGCGCTCGGCGATCCGGGCCTCGCTGTCATTCGGCGCGAAGATGGTCCGCCCGACCCGGTAGCCGAGGGCCTTGAGGCCGTCGACCTCGTTCGGGGTGACCACGGCGTGGACCACGATGCCGGCTTCGGTGTGGGAGACGTGGTGATCGAGGTCGACGCCGGTCGCGACGAGCCTGTCGAGCTCAGCCCGGTCGGCGACCGTCACCTCCACGACGCTGGCCTCCTCGTAGGAGATCCGTTCGAGGGTGGCGGGAGCCTGGTCGGGGGCGGCGGTCACGGTGGTGGGCGGAGCGGCAAGGAGCAGAAAGGCGGCGGTCGCGGCGGTGGCCACGACGAGACCTCTCCGCCGTCCCGGTAGGGAGGAGGAAGACATCCCGGTTCCTTTCGTCTGCGGCACACGGCAGCCGAGTTCGACCATCGTGGATGCCACCGCCGCGACTGTCAATCAGTGAGGTCCGCAGATCACGTGGCCCTGGACGGACCAGTTCGCGCTGGTGCTGTCGTTCTCCCTGGCCCGCAGTTCGACAGTGGCGAGAGCGGCGGTCAGCTTCATCTTCTCGATGACGATGTCGCTGCTCTGGTTGACCGGTTGGGCCGGTAGCTGCACGCCGGTGCCGTGTATGTCGTTCAGGTTGTCGTTTCCGCAGGTGGCGGTCTCGTCCTTCGGGCTGTTCGAGTCGGACACCGGGTTCTGGGTGAAGTTGCGGAACAGGCCGGCCGAGTTCTGACCGCAGATGGCGTACGTGGTGACGCTCCAGCTCCGGCTGAGGTCGTCGTCGACGTTCGCCCGCAACGACACGCTGCCGCTGAACCCGAGCGTGATGAACATCCGGGTGAGCAGCACCTCGCCGAGCCCGCCGTTGAACTCGAACCCGCCGCCGTACACCTGCCCGTTGTTCCCGCAGTCGGTCTCGCCGGTCTTCTCCGCGCCCGGACCCGACGGCTCGGTCTCGACCTCGGGACGCATGTTGGCGACCGGAGGTCCGCAGATCGCGTGGGCGGCCAGGCGCCACGACGTGGTGATGCCCGCGTCGGTCTCGGAAGCCACCACGGTCAGCGACTTGAGATCGGCGCTCGGCCGGACGGCGTTCACGGCGACCTTGCCGAGGCCGTTGATCACGTCGAAGCCCGTACCGAACAGCTTGTCGTTTCCGGTACAGGTGGCGACGGCGGTCTTGGTGTTCTGGGACCCGGTCTGCGGGCTCTCGGTGTTCACGAGGTTCAGGCCGGAGACCGCGTGCGCGGCCGGCGTTACGACGGCTACGAGCGTGGCCCCGAGCAGCGCGGCGGCCAGGGCCGCTACCCAGGTGCGACGCCGCCGGGTGGACGTGCGTTGGTCGGTCATGACTCACTCCCATCGGGCGTGGACGGACGCCCCGATCGAGTCTGTGATCCGGCCTTCATCGAACCTGCATCGTTAGCGCATCACTCGGATCGCCTGCCGGAAGGGCTGGCGCCGAAAGGCAGAATGGTGGCCGCGGAGCGACGCCGGAGGGAATCGGGGTGACCGTTAGCGAAACCCTGGCCGCGCGACGAGCAGCGCCGCACCTGGTGCGGCGAGTGCCAACAGGTGAGTTACCACCAACCGGTCTTCACCGAGAGCGAATCCCGCCTCGACGACCGCTTCGTCGTCCACGTCCGCGACCGTGACAAGCCGGTCAAGCTGTGGATGTGGACCCTGTACGGCTCGCCCCACGGCCGGCGCGAACACCGGGCCTGGAAGATGGTGGACATCCTGCGCCAGGCCATCTGGGGTCGCGCGCGGTTGATCATCCAGGACGCCGTCGGCCTGGGGCCGTGGACCGACGCCGAATGGGCGCGGATCAAGCAGGCTGTCCCCGAGGTGTTCGCGCCGCACCCCGACTCCACAGGGCCACACTCGATCATGGGCGGTGGACCCTACGAGTCCGCGACACTGTTCTGGGCCAGGCCCGACCCGGAGCAGCGGCGCGAGGACCGCGCCTGGCTGGCGCTTCTCGACCGGCTCCGCGGCCAGACCGAGGTGATCGACCGGCCGGAATGGCAGCGGCGAATCGACGGCCTGCTCACCACCACCGCCGCAGACGGAAGCTACGCGGCCGGACGCCAAGACTGACCGGTCCGGACAGCGGTCAGGCCCCAGGTGGCGTACCGCAGCGTGACGGCGCCGCCAAGCTGGTCGACCGCCGTGCTCACGGCCGCCAACACCTCCGCTACCTGGTCCGGTGGCAGGCTGGTGAGGCCACCCGAGGTCGGCACCAGCTCCAGGAGCTCCTCGCGGGTGTACGAGCGGTCCCAGTCGTACCGCCACAGCTCGGGCTCGCCGAACCCGCCCGCCTCGCGGATCCCGTCGGCGGCCCTGGCGTACAGCGCCTGATACCCGTCCAGGATCGAGCCCGCCGATCGGCCGGCGAAGCTGATCGGCGAGTCAGGGGCCACGCGCCGGTACGCCGCGGCGAGGGCCTCGGCAACGGTGGATGGCAGCTCGTACACGTGCCCGAAGGGCGCCAGCACGCCACCGGGCCGCAGGATCCGCGCCGCCTTCGCCGCGCCGGCGACCGGGTCGACCCAGTGCCAGGCCGTACCGGAGACGACCGCGTCGAAGGTGCGCCCGGCCGGGTCCCACGCCTCGAAGGTCGCGATCTCGACCTCGATGCCGGTCCCCCGCGCGAAGCCGGCCATCCGCGGGTCGGCCTCGACGCCAAGGACCGTGCGGCCGGCGGCTACGAACTGGCGGGCTTCGATGCCGGTGCCGCAGCCCACGTCGAGGAACTCCGCACCAGGACTGGCGGCCACGATCCGCTCGATCATGGCCCGCGGGTAGGGCGCCCGGTTCCGGTCGTACCGTTCGGGGTCGATCCCGAACGACTCCGCGATGCGACGGTGCAGGTGCGGTTCCGGCGGGGGTGTCGACGGTATAGTGACCATGCGCCCACTCTAGTGGGCATGTGCCCACTCCTGCAATCGCGCTTGCTCTCCACGGAAGGGATTCCCCCGTTGCCGACCGGCGTAGCGCTGCGAGACCCGCGCCAACAACTCTTCGACGCCGCCGTTCGCGTGCTGGTCCGGGACGGTGTCACCGGCCTGACCAGCCGGGCGGTCACCACGGAAGCAGGCGTCGCCAAGGGGGTCCTGCATCGCCATTTCGCCGACTTCGACGCGTTTCTCGCCGCGCTGGTGCTGGACCGCATCGCACTGGTCGAGGCCCAGGCCACCGCCCTGCGAGACACGGCCGGCACCGGGACCGTCGCCGACAACCTGACCCGCGTCCTGATGACCCTCTTCGACCCGGTCATGGTGGCGATCGTGGTCCTGGTCATCGCCCGCGACGAGCTCCGCACGCGGTTGCGCGCGGCCGGCACCGCCCGGTTCCCGCTCGTCGGCGAGGGCACGGCCATGATCGCCGGCTACCTGACGGCCGAACGCGACCACGGCCGCATCGCCCCCGACGCCGACGTCGACGTGCTCGCACCCACCCTGATCGGCGCCGCGCAACTGCTGTTCACCGAGCGGAACGGCGACCCACCAGAGCCCGCGACCATCCACAATGTCGTGACCACGGTCCTGGCCAGCGCCCTGCGATAACCAGGATTTGAGCTGCCGCGACGGCCGTCGTGCTCAAGACCGTAGCTCCCGCGGCCTCACCCTCCGCGTGTCTTCCAGCGCCTCACGGGTGGGTGGCGTGGCGGCGAGGGCGGCGCAGGAAGACCTCCTCGTTGCCGAGCGTGTCGCCCGGTACCAGGTTGCTGGCTATCGAGACGAAGGCGATGACGAGACCGTCCGCGCTGATGGTCGGTTGGCCGCTGTGGCCGTTGGCCGCGGCGCCATTCGTGGCGAGGCTGATGATGATCGTCGCGCCGGTCCGGCGGTCGAGGCGCAGAACGTGGTTCTCCCCGCCGGTAAACGCGGAGAAGGCGACGTACCGGCCGTTCCCGCTGATCACCGCCTGGGCGATCTCGGGGAGTTGACCGCCGCCGGCGGCGATCCTGACCAGCTCCGCCGTCCCGGTGACGCGGTCGCGCACGAACGTGTCACCGCGACCGTTGGTGTCGCCGTCGACGAGATTCGAGGCGGCGGAATGGAAGACCACGTACCGCCCGTCGCCGCTGATCCGCGCGCCAGAGCTCCCGCCGTTTCCCGGCGTACCGTCCCCGGACACGCTGACCCGGGTGGTGGTGCCGGCGCGGCGATCGCGGACGAACACGTCCCACCCGTCGTCGTCCCCGGCTACGAGGTTGGTCGCGTTGGAACTGAACGTCACGTACCGGCCATCGTCGCTGATGTCGGCGCCGTAGCTTTCACCGTCGGAGTCTCCGCCGGCCATCGAGACGGACACCCGCTCCACCGCTCCGGTGTCGCGCGTCCACGTGTAGACGTCGGGTGTCCCGTTCGTATCGGTGGGTATCAGCGCCGAGTAGGTCATGTAGGCGACGTACCGCCCGTCCGCGCTGATGCTTGGTTCGGCCGCGTTGTTGTCGAACTGGCCGCTCGAGGGCAGCGGACTGGCCCGCATCGTGGTGCCCGCCAACCGATCCCGGACGTACACGTTGCCGAGGGCGTTGGGATCGCCCGGCAGGATGTTCGTCCCGTACGACAGGAAGGCGACGTACCGCCCGTCCGCGCTGATGTCCGGGTCCTTGCTGTGCCGGTTCACCTGACCGCCGGTCCCGGTGAGGCTCACCCGGCTCGTGACTCCGGTCCGGGTGTCCCGGACGAACACGTCGGTCGTGCCGTTGGTGTCACGGGGTACCAGGTTCGACGCCGCCGAGGAGAACGCGACGTACCGGCCATCAGCGCTGATGGCCGGCCGTTCGCTGGTGTTGTTCGGGGCACCGCCCGATAGGGCGACGGCGACGCGCGACGTCCATCCGGACGTTGGTGACGCGTGGGCCTCCGCGCCGAGGGTCACGACCATCGTCACCGTGGCGACAAGGACGGTTACACAAGGTGTTCTCATGTACTCCACACGCCGGCAGACAACGCGAGGTTGCACCCCGTCACGCCATGGCGGTAGCTCCGATGCGCTCGGAGAACTCGACGAGGCGGTTGGAGAACCCCCACTCGTTGTCGTACCAGCCGAGGACCTTGACCTGGTTGCCGACGGCCTCGGTCAGCGGCGCGTCGAAGATCGACGAGTACGGGTTGCCGACGATGTCCGCCGAGACCAGCGGTGCCTCGGAGTACTGCAAATAGTTCCGCAGCCGCGGGGAGGCGGCCGCCTCGCGGAACGCCGCGTTGACGTCCTCGACGCTGGCACGCTGCCGCAAAACCACGGTGAGATCGGTGATCGAGCCCACCGGCACGGGCACGCGCAGCGCGGCTCCGGTGAGGCGCCCGTCGAGCTCCGGGATGACCTTGCCGATCGCCTTCGCCGCGCCCGACGAGGTCGGGATGATCGAGACGGCTGCCGCGCGGGCCCGGCGCAGGTCGGAGTGCGGCGCGTCGTGGAGCCGCTGGTCCCCCGTGTACGCGTGGATCGTCGTCATCAGTCCCGACTCGACACCGAACGAGTCGTTGAGCACCTTGGCCAGCGGCGCCAGCGAGTTCGTGGTGCAGGAGCCGTTGGAGAACACGTCGTGGCTGTCCGGGTCGAGGCTGTCGTCGTTGACCCCGAGAACGAACGTGGGGACGTCTCCCTTGGCCGGTGCCGAGATGACGACCTTCCGCGCGCCGCCCTTGAGGTGGGCCGCCGCGGCGACGCCGTCCGCGAAGTGGCCGGTGGACTCGATGACGATGTCGGCACCGGCGTCGCCCCACGGGATGCTGGCGGGGTCGGACTGCGCAAAGACCTTGATGCGCTTGCCCTGTACGGCGATCGCGTCACCGTCGAAGGCGACCCCGTCGAGGTGGCCGGAGATGGAGTCCCACTCGAGCAGGGTGGCCAGCGTGCGGGCGTCGGTGAGGTCGTTGACCGCGACCACCTCGACGTCGGCGTTGTTCGCCAGGGCGGCGCGCAGGTAGCTGCGCCCGATCCGTCCGAACCCGTTGATGCCGATGCGTACCGTCATGGCGTTCAGTTCCTCCCGTTGTTCTCGTTGCCGGGGACGGATGGTGCCGCCGCCCGGAGCAGCGCCAGCGCGCCCGCGCGGGCGTCGTCGAACAGACCCGGGTCCTGCTGCGCGATCGCGAGCACGTAGCCGCCCTGCAGGACCGCCATCAGGGTGTGTGCGAGCTGCCGTGCGTCGAGGCCCTCGCGCAGTTCGCCGGCGGCGATGGCCTCGCGCAGCACCGCGACCCACCGGTCGTGCACCTGGGCGAACGCGCGCGCCACCGGGGCGAGCAGAACCGGGTCCTCCCGGACCTGAGGGTCCTGGGTCATCCGGCCGACCTTGCAGCCCTTGAGGGCGTCGCGCGGACGCATCAGGTACGCCTCGATCCGGGCCATCGGACCGCCCGGACCGTCGAGCTCGGACGAGGCCGGCAGCAGGTCGGCGACGTTGCGCTCGAGGGCGGCAAGCGCCAGGTCGCGCTTGGTCGGGAAGTGGTGGTACATGCTGCCCTGCCCCACGCCGGACCGTTTGCGCACCTCACGCGGGCTGGTGTCGGCGTAGCCGCGCTCCCACATGAGCTCGCTCATCGTGTCGACCAGGAGCTGTCGCGAGTCCATGCGGCCAGTGTACATACCTGTAGGTACAGTCCGCGGCCGCCCTCACGCGCTTCGCGGCGCCGCCCCGTGGAGCGCGTGGTCGACCAGCCGCGCCACGATCGACTCGTCGAACGGCACCCTGAGCACGAGCAGCCGGTGATAGCAGGCGCCCCACAGCTGATCGACGATGATGTCGAGATCCGCGTCAGCGCGCAGTTGCCCCCGCACCTGCGCGCCCCTCAGGCGCACGCGGGCGAGTTCGCGGCGGGGCAACGCGTAGCTCTCGGACCACGCCCGGGCAAGGTCGGGGTCCATCTGGGCCGCGCCGATGAGCTCGGAGACCGGCTTCTCGGCGCCTTCCTCCTTGAGCAGGCGCACGAACGCGCTGAGCTGCGCGATCAGGTCGGCGCGAAGATCGCCGGTGTCGGGGAAGTCGAGCGCGTCGCGGCTCCGGGCGAAGTACGCCTCGGCGGCCAGCGCACCCGGCGACGGCCACCACTTGTAGAGGGTCATCTTGCTCGCGCCCGCGTCGGCCGCCACGCGGTCGAACGTCACCGCGCGCATGCCGTCTCGCAGCAGGATGCGCCCCGCCGCGGCGAGCACGGCGGCGCGCACCTCGGCGGCCGGCCGGCGACCGCGTCCCCGTCGAGCGGCAGGGGTCTCGGACATCACACGGTCCCTTCTTATGGACTCCTTGTACATTTCTGTCGGTCGCAGTAGTGTACAGGTTGTCCATATACTAGCGGAGGTTGGATCATGTCGAACAACGCGGGTCGGGTCGCGATCGTCAGCGGTGGGTCCGGCGGCATCGGCAGGGCCAGTGCCGAACGCCTGGGCGCCGACGGCTTCTCCGTCGTCGTGCACTACGCCGGCGGCAAGGACCGCGCCGAGGAGACGGCGACCGCGGTGGCACGCGCCGGAGGCCGAGCGACCGTGGCGGGCGCGGACGTGGCCGACGAGGCGGCGATGGCCGCGGTGTTCGACGCCGCCGACCGCGAGTTCGGAGGCGTCGACGTCGTGGTGCACACGGCGGGCATCATGCCGCTCGCACCCGTCGCGCAGCTGGATCTGGAAACCCTCGACCGCATCCTGCGTACCAACGTTCGCGGCACCTTCGTCGTCGACCAGCTCGCCGCCCAGCGCGTACGCGATGGTGGCGCGATCATCAACTTCTCCACATCGGTCACCCGACTGCAGATCCCCGGCTACGGCGCCTACGCCGCGTCCAAAGGAGCCGTCGAGGCGTTGACGCTGATCCTCGCGCGCGAACTGCGCGGCCGGGACATCACCGTCAACGCGATCGCGCCCGGCCCCACCGCCACGCCGCTGTTCTTCGAAGGCAAGAGCCAGCAGGCGATCGACCAGATCGCCGCTTTGAACCCGATGGGGCGGCTGGGCACCCCCGAAGACATCACCGAAGCCGTCGCGTTCCTCGCCGGCCCCGCTCGCTGGGTGAACGGCCAGGTCCTGTACGTCAACGGCGGCGCCGCCTAGCCGGTCAGACCTTCCTGGCGCAGGCCGTCTCGCCATTGATCGAGCCCAGTGGCGTGATCACGAACGTCAGCGCGGTGCCGGCCGGACAACGGATGCTTTTGCCGATCGCGGTGACCCTGTAGGCCGGCGGGAACACGTCGGCCTGAGCACAGCGGATCTCGCTGATGTACTGGGTCTCCATGATGCCGTTCTTGACCGGCTGGCTCGGGTGGACGCAGTCGCCGACCACGATGGGTGTCCTGCCACCGCCGGGCTCGTCCGCGTGCGGACCCTTCGTGGTCTGCATGCAGGCGAACTGTTTGCCTTTCCCGGTGAAGGCCGCCTCGACCGGCGGGTCAGCGTCCAGGTCGAGGAAGAAGTCGATCTCGTCGATGGTGCAGTCGTATCGGTACTCGCCGCCGGAGACAACCTCCTCGGCGAAATTGATCTGCGCGACCTTCGCCTCCGCGGCTGGATCGGTGCACTCCACCTTCCGGTACGTGCCCGCGGGTTTGGGGTTGCGGGCGTAGCACCAGCCGGCCTGCGACTTGAGCGGCACCGTGGACGTGGAGACCGAGGGCGACGGCGACGGTGTGCTTGGCGAGGAAGAATCCGACGAACAGCCGGTGATGGACGCGCCCAGCGCCGCTATTACCGCGATCGATACCCGATGCACGCTCCGAAGATAGCGCGGCAGCCCAAAATCCTCTCGATCTGGGGGTGATGGATGATCGACCGGTGGATATGGCTTGGAGTCCGATCGCCATGGACGCCGACGACGAGTACTGGACGCCGTTCTACGAGCGGTTCGATTTCCGGCCCAGCGTCCAGCACTGGCCCGCGATCAGCGAGCCGGTCCCATCGGTCACTGTGGACCTCGGCCCGATCTTCGCCGCGCGCAGCCAGTCGGAGTTCGACGCCGGGGCGGCCGCCGTCAACCGTCTCGCCCTGCTCGCGTGGGTCCGCGTGCTCGAACCGGACAGCAGCCTTGTCGTGCTCGACTGGCAGCATCAGACGTACCGGTTCTGGCCGCATCGGTTCGCCTGCCAACGAGACGCGCGCTGGCAGACCGACGTCTTTCCCGACGGTGACTACTACATTTTCCTCACCGACGACATGAGCACCGGCACGTTCGGGCATCCGTGGGAGCAGACACTCTGCGTCTTTGGCGAGCCGCTGCTGTCCACCCTCGTCCCGATGCTCACCGGCTGGCTCCCCGTCCGTCGCTCCAACCTGCCGTAGATCGTTACCCCGGCAAAACCCTTTTGGGCTACCGCGACATCCGTCGTGGGCGAGACCGCTGCTCCCGCGGCCTCACCCTCCGCGGCACACGACCGGATCGCGGGTCATCGGAGCGGGCGGAAGAAGGCGCGCAGGTCGCGTACGAGCAGGTCGGGCACTTCGAGGGCCGGGAAGTGGCCGCCGCGGTCGTGCTCCATCCAGTACCGGATGTCCGGGTAGCGGCGGGCGGCCCAGCGACGGGAGGTCCGCGGCACTTCGGCGGGGAAGACGGACGCGCCGACGGGTACGTGGACCGGGTCGGCGGACGCGCCGGTGATCCAGCGCGAGACCGTGTCGATGCTCTCGGCGTAGAGCCTCGCCGAAGACGCGGCGGTGCCGGTCAGCCAGTACAGCGTGACCTGGTCGAGGATCTGGTCCCGCGTCAGGGCGCCGGGCAGGTCGTCGGCCGGTCCGAGACGGTGATCGCTCCAGGCGATCAGCTTCTCCCCCATCCAGGCGCACAACCCGGCCGGCGAGTCCAGCAGGGCGTATCCGACGGTCTGCGGGGCGGTGCGGTGCATCTCGGAGTACGCCGACGCGGTCCGTCCGCGGTGCCGCATCCGGGCCAGCGCTTCCCGTTCGGCGGCGGTGAGGTCGTCGCTCGGGTCCGGGCCGGCGAGGGGCGGCACGAGATGGATGCCGGCCACGTGCTCGGCGTCCAGCACACCGAGCATGCTGGAGATGCTGGTGCCCCAGTCGCTGGTCGCCGGCTTGGCGCTGAAGCCGTACGCGGGTATCGAGGGGATCACGACGTCGAAGGCGTCCGCTGCGGCACCGCGTTGAGCCGCGCCTCGGCGGCCCGCCACTGGTAGTCCTGCGCCCAGTACCGGCACAGGTCTCGCAGCACGTCCAGCGGCACCCCCTGCGCCCAGCCGGGCACCGGCGCGGGCTCGGGCCATCTGGTGCGGGCCAACCGGGTGCGCAGCTCGTCGAGGTCGGACTCCGGCACCTGTACCTGGAAGGGCTGGACGTGAAAGGACATCGAATCTTGAGGGTACGCGTTGACAGGTCGCGGCGCCATCTGCATCATTCCACTATCTGATTAGTGGAAGGGTGGTGTGGTGATCGACTTTCATCTCGATCGCCGGTCGGGCGTGTCGACGTATGTGCAGCTCGTGCAGCAGGTCAAGCACGCACTCCGGCTCGGGCTCCTGAAGCCGGGTGATCGGCTGCCGACCGCCACGGAGGTGGTCGCCGCGCTCGCGATCAACCCGAACACGGTGCTCAAGGCGTACCGGGAGTTGGAGCGGGAAGGGCTGGTCAGCGCGCGACCCGGCCTCGGCACGTTCGTCGAGCGGACCCTCGGCCAGGCCTCGCCGGTCGACCGTGCCCGGCTGCGCCGGCAGCTGACCGGATGGGTGCGCTCGGCGTACGCGGCCGGCATGGTCCGCGAGGACGTCGAGGCCCTGTTCACCGCGGCCATCCGGGACGCGGCACAGGAGGGGGTGGCATGAGCTCCGCTGTGGAAGCCATTGACCTGGGCCGGCGGTACCGCCGCACCTGGGCGCTGCGGGGCTGCTCGCTGGCGCTGCCGAAGGGGCGGGTGATCGCGCTGGTCGGCCCCAACGGCGCCGGCAAGAGCACCCTGCTCAACCTGACCGCCGGACTGCTGCGGCCCTCCGAGGGCGGGCTGCGACTGTTCGGAGAGCCGCTGAGCGCCCGGCCGGACACGCTCGCCCAGGTCGCCTACATGGCGCAGGACACCGCGCTGTACCCGACGTTCACCGTGACCGACCTGCTCACCTTCGGCCGCCGGCTCAACCCCGGCTGGGACGACCCGTGGGCCCGCGACCGGCTGGCCAGGCTCCGGCTGCCCACCGACGTACCGGCCGGGCGCCTGTCGGGCGGCCAGCGGGCCCAGGTCGCGCTGGTCCTCGCCCTCGCCAAGCGACCCCGGCTGCTCCTGCTCGACGAGCCGCTGGCCAGCCTCGACCCGGTGGCCCGGCACGACGTGATGGCGCTGCTGATGGAGACCGTCGCCCAGTCGGGCATGACGGTGCTGCTGTCGTCACACATCATCTCGGACCTGGCGGAGACCTGCGACTGGCTGGTGGCCATCAACCAGGGACGGGTACAGGTCAGCGGCGACATCGACGAGCTCCTCGAAACGCACAAGCTGATCGTCGGCCCGCGCGAGGCCCTCGACACCCTGCCGGAGCGGCTGCCGGTGGTGGCACAGACCGTCAATGGGCGGCAGGCGTCCGTACTGGCCCGCGTCTCCGGGCACACCGTCGGTCCAGCGTGGACGGTGCGCGATGCCAGCCTCGACGAGCTGGTCCTGAACTACCTGCGACGACCGGAGTCGAGCGCCCTGCCCGGCCCGACGAGGCAGCGCGAGAGGAGTGCGTCATGATCTGGTTGACCTGGCGCCAGCATCGTTGGCAGCTGATCGGCATCGGCGCGCTGCTGGCGGTCTACTGGGGCTACCTGCTGTCGGCGGGCGTGCGGGCACGCGACGCGCTCAGCGGCTGTGCCTCGCTCGGCGGCGACGCGCACGTGCCACCGTCGTGCTTCGAGGCGTCCAACACCGTCGACGCCACGTTCAACACGATGGGCGAGGTGGTGATGTTCGGCAACCTGCTGCCCCTGGCCATGGGCATGTTCGTGGGCGCACCACTGATCTCCAGGGAGCTGGAGCTCGGCACGTACCGGCTGGCGTTCACCCAGTCGGTGAGCCGCGCACGCTGGCTCGCGGTCAAACTCGGCGCGCTGGCCGCCGCGGCGGCGCTCCTCGGCGCGGTCACCGGCGCCGTGGTGTCCTGGTCGCGGGCGGGTTTCGGGTCGATGTTCGCCGCCGCGCCGTTCGGCGATGACGTGGTGTTCAGCCAGTCCGGCGCCGTCCCGGCGGCCACCTGGGTGTTCGTCCTGCTCGTCGGCGCGGCCATCGGGGTACTGGTGCGCCGTACCACCATGGCCATGGCGGTCACGCTGGTCGTCCTGCCGCTGGCCTTCGCCGGGCTGATCCTGCTCCGCCCGCACTACATGCCGCCCGCGGAGCGCCTCGTCGACGGCGGCGACATGATCCAGGACGGCGTGTCCCGCAACGATTCGCGCGGCTGGATATTCTCGACGTCCTACGTGGACAGTTCGGGGCGGAAGCTGACCGCCGACGCCGCCGGCGCGCTGTGCCAGGACCCGGCGAACACGTGGCCGACGGCGGAGTGCATGGACCGGCTCGGCCTGCGCCAGCGGATCGTCTACCAGCCCGCCGACCGGTACCCGTGGTTCCAGCTCATCGAAATCGGCCTGCTCCTGGCCGCGTCCGGCGCTCTCACCGTGACCATCCGCCGCCAACTCACCCGCTACCCGTGATCGGCGATCAACCCGCCGTCTCCGCGTACGGGCTGGGACGCAGCCACGTCATGAGCCCTCGGATGAGGGACCGCGATCCCTCCAAGGTCAGCCGTCCGGCACGCAGTGCCTCACCATAGGTGGTGCGCCGCAGGTGGATGTCGACCAGGCAGGCCGCGTCCGTGCGTGCCACGATGTCCTCGACATACCCGGTGCCTCGGGTGCACAGCTCCGGTCGCGGCCTGCGCAGTATCAGCCAGTACGGCTCACCGGGGCGATCCCGCAACTCGACACGCACGACGACAGCACGTTCGGGAAGCGACTCGACGTCGACGAGCTTCAGCGTGGCCCACAGCACGTACGCCGGATCGAGGTGGTGTGGCTCGATCTCCAGCCACCGCGCACCCCACTGCCCCATCGCGTCACAGACCGCCTTCAGCTCCTGCCCTTTGTCGGTGAGCTCGTAGATCCAGCCCCTCCCTGACGTGGCCCGGCGGCGGGTCAGGATGCCGTGCCGCTCGAGCGTGTCCAGCCGCTGCGTGAGGAGCGCGGGCGGTATCCCCGGGGCGCCTTGACGGATCTCGGTGAAGGTCCGGCACCCGGTGAGCAGGTTCCGGATGATTATCGGCGTCCATCGCTCCGCGATCAGCTCCGACGTCCGGGCCACCGGGCAGTACTGGCCGTACGTCCGCATGACAGAAGCGTCCCACGCGCAGCCGACCAGGCAACTTCACTTTCTGATATTGCCGCTTGGCGGCGGCCGCCGGAGGGTGTGCTGGAGGGGGTGAGCACAATGATTGTCTCTGGACAAGCACACACGGTACTGCCCGACGATGGACGCGTCGTCACGATGGGCGTAATCCAGATGCGCGTACTGGCCGCCGGCGAACCCACCACCGGTGGCGCCTTCAGCCTCGTCGAGTTCACCGGCCAGCAGGGTCCGTGGACGGTTCCGCACCTGCACCGGCGGATGGAGGAGTCCTTCTTCGTCCTCGACGGCGATTTCACGTTCGAGGTCGGAGACGAGAAGCTCGACACCGGCCCGGGATCGTACGTGCTGATACCCCGAGGCGTCCGCCACATGATCCGCGCTCGCGGCAGCGGCACCCTGCTCGGCCTCATGGTGCCCGGCGGGCTGGAGGAGATGTTCTTCGAGCTTGGCCGGCTACCCGCGGACAGCATCACCGACCCAGCCGTACGGGCGGCCATCTCCGCCAGGTACGACTCCGTTCCGGTGTAGCCATGACACACCGGCAAGGTCGGCACCTCCGTCTCCGTCCACGAAGGACAGCAGGCGGCCGAGGCGGTGATGCTGAACCTCCTCGGCACCTTGAAGACGGAGTTGAAGGACCTCTCGCGCGTGGCTCGTTTCCTCAAACTCGTCGTCTTCGTCAAGGCCGCTTCCGACTTCACCGAGCATCACCTGGTCGCGAATGGCGCCACCGACCTACTCGTCAAGGTGTTCGGCGAGGCGGGCGCGCCCACCCGCTCCGCCGTGGGCGTCGCCTCACTACCGTTCGACTTCTCCGTCGAGATCGAGGCCATCGTCGAAGTCCGCGACTAGGGTAGGGCGTGTGTCGCGGAGGGTGAGGCCGCGGGAGCAACGGTCTCGCGCACGACGGGCATCGCGGTAGCTCAATGGCCGATTCTGAACTTGACCTTGAGCGGTCTCTAGCTGATCGCTTCCGTGGTGAGCTGGCCGTCTCGCATGTGGACGGCGCGGTCGCAGCGGGCGGCGATGGTGGCGTCGTGGGTGGCCATGATGAGGGTGGTGCCGTGCTCGTCTCGCAGGTTCAGCAGTAGGTCGACGATGGCGCCGCCGGTGTGGCTGTCGAGGTTGCCGGTGGGTTCGTCGGCCAGCAGCAGCACGGGCTGGTTGACGAGCGCGCGGGCGATGGCCACCCGCTGCTGCTGCCCGCCGGACATCCGCGACGGCAGGGCGGCGGCGCGGTCGGCGAGCCCGACCATTGCCAGCAGTTCGCGCGCGCGGGCCGCCTTGTCGAAGTCGGTCCGAAACGGGATCAGCGGCGCCATCACGTTGTCCAGGGCGGTGAGCGTGGGCAGCAGGTGGAACCGTTGGAAGACGAACCCGATCCTTCGCCGGTACGCCGCCAGCGCGCGGCCGGAGAGGCCGGTCACCCGCTGGCCGGCGACGTCGATGTCGCCTTCGTCGCTCTTCTCGATGGCGCCGATCAGGTGCAGGAGCGTCGACTTGCCGGAGCCGCTCGGCCCGGTCAACGCGACCGCGGTGCCGGCGTCGACCGTCAGGCTGACGTCGTCGACGGCCACCAGCGGCGAGCCGCCGGGCAGCGGGAAGGTCTTGCGCACACCCTTCAGGCACACCAACGTCTCGGGTGACTTCAGGTCCATTGTGGTCACCCCTCGGCGAGCAGTTGGGCGGTGGGCAGTCGGCGGAGCATGGCGATCGGCACCACCACCGACACGGCGGAGACGGCGACGCCGAACGCCATGGCGGCCACCGCGCACCAGACGACCGCGGGGGTGACGCCGCCCGCGAAGGCCGCCGCCGCGCCGAGGCCGGCGGCGGCACCGAGCGTGCCGCCGATGACGCCCATGCCGATGGCCTCGATGACGACCAGGCGGTTCAGGACGGCATCGGTCCAGCCGACGGCGCCGAACAGCGCGAACTCGGCGGCGCGTTCGGAGATGTTGAGGTAGAGCACGTCGGCGACCGACACGATGCCCAGCACGATGGTGACCGCTACGGCGATGTAGTCGACGGTGCGGGCCTGGAGCGTGATGGCGTCACCGAGCAGGGTGCCGGTGACCGCGCCGCGGAAGGCGAACGTGATCGCCAGCAGTATGGTCAGCGCGGCCACGCCGATCATCAGGCTCATCGCGCCGAGCAGGGTGCGGCCGGGTGTGCGGGTGAGATTGGCCAGGGCGAGGGTGGCGACCCGGCGCGGTGCCCGCCGCCGGACGGCGATGCCCAGTACGGCGGGCCGGACCGTTTCGCCCGGGTCGGGGCGAGCGGCCCGCCAGGCCGGCCAGCCACCGGCGAGCAGGGCGAGGCCCACCGCGGCGGGGATGGCGAGCAGTGCGTGGGTCCACGTGGTGTCCAGCCCGAAGAGCAGCGCGAACACGAACGCGAGGACGGTGCCCACGACGCCGGCGGCGAGACCGATGCCGGCGATCTCGGTGAACAGCAACTGCGCCAGTTGTCTTCGGTTCCAGCCGAGGCAGGCGAGGATGCCGAGTTCGGTGCGCCTGGCGCGGATGGCGGCGGTGTTGGCGTTGAGCACGGCCAGCGCGCACACCGCGAGTACCAGGATGGACAGCAGCACGCTCTTGCGGTCGGCCGCGTTGACCAGTACCGCCGCGACGCCCTTCTGCACCCACGGCTCCGCCACGGCGAGGTCGGGCCGGCCGTAGTTGCCCGCGGGATACCCCACCGTCACGGCGGTGGGCGAGGATCCCAGGGTGATGTCGACCTGCAGTCCGGTGCGGCGGGCGATGTCTTCCGCGATCACCCGCACCCGTTCCCGGGAGATCGCATCGATGCCCACGTCGCCGGCCAGCCGGACCCGCACCACGCTGATCGGCGCGCCGGTGTTGAGCTGGTACTCGGGGTAGTCCGGCTCGGTGCTGTATGCACCGGGATCGAAGATGGCCGGCATGGCCTCCATCGTGGTCAGCAGCAGCGGGGGTTGGCTCAGCAGCCCGGTCACGTTCGCGTTCGGCGCCAGGCGCTTGCCGCCCAACGCCCGCCGGGACGCCTCGTCGGCCCCGTCGGCGCCCGGGTTGAAGTAGGTGTCCATCGGCACCGCCGACAGCGCCCCGCCCAGCGAGACCTTGGCCGGGTCGAAGGTGCCCACCGCACCCAACGCGGCATCCGGCATGCTGACGTCGCCGGGCTTGAGCTCGTACCCGTGTGCCATGTTTCGATGGACGGCGACGCCGTCGCGGACGCTGGTGTCGGCGAACTCCATCGGGACGTGCCGGGACGACCCGCCGTCGTCGGCACCCTGACCCCAGATCTTCAGATCGTACGGAGCGGCCTGTGCCCGCATGCCGTTGCCGGCCTGCTCGACGTTTGCCGGCCCGACGGTCCAGAACGAGTGCAGCCACATCGTGTTCGCCGTCGCCAGGTCGTATTCGACGCCGAGCTCGCCGGGGTGCAGCATCCGGTCGACCATGTTCCGGTAGGGCTCGTCGATCGGCATCGACGCCTTCTTGACCGGTGTGCCGGACTCGCTTGCCAGCGCGGCGCGCAGGCGCTGGTCGTCGGTGCCGGTGCGCACCAGGTCCGTCGCGCCCGGGTTCAGCCGCCGCACGTCGATATCGAGCGCACCGTCGACCTGCGGCCGGTCGGCGATCAGGATCGGCAGCCGCGAGTACGGATACGGCATCCCCGGCAGGCGATGCGATGTCGGTTTCTCGGCGGAGGTGAAGTATCGGCCCGAGGTGACGGACTTGTCCAGCCCCGCCAGTGCCGCCTCGGAGTCGGGATCGACCGCGGCCATCAGGAAAGGCACCGTCCACACCAGAGTGACGACCGGGCGCATCGCCTTGCCCTCGCGATCCGTCGAGCCCATGCCGCCGATACACGTCAGCGACGACCGGGCTCGCAGATCCGTCGGCGAAAGCCAGTCGTCCTGGCCGATCGCCGCCGTCACCGGGCAGATCTTCACGCGCTGGCCGTCAGCGTCGACCTCCTCGGGAGGCGGCAGTCCTCCGCCGCTCGTCAGTTCGCTGTTGGGCACCACGTCGAGCCGGTTACGCGTCACGTAGAGATAGGCGGGTCCGTCGGGGATCCGGCTCAGCCCGGCGTCGGTCACCCACGTCGGCTGTACCCGCAGCACCTGGCGCTCGGCGGTCGGGTCGATCGCGTCGGACAGGTCGATCGTCACGGGTACGGTGCGCATCACGTACCCGACCACCGATACCGGCGCCGCGACGGATACGCCACGCATCGCCTGGATCTCCCGCCACTGGTCGACGGTGATCCCGCCGCGCATCCCCGCCAACTGGCCCGACTGGACGAGGTTGCGCTGACGCTCCAACGGCAGGACGGCGTCTTTGGGGCGCACCAGCAGGTCGTACACGGGGCGGTAGTTGGCCGCGACGGTGCCCACAGTGTCCAGACGCGAGGTCACCGCGGCACCGGTGAGCAGCGTGAACCCGGCCACCGCGACGGCGATCATCGACAACAACGCCAACGACCGACGCAGCCGAACCCGCCACTGCGAAAGCGCCATGCCCAGCATCACGTCACCACCCGTCCACGCCCCGGCATCCTAATGCCCTCCAACATGCTGCCGCCGGCCAGACAGTGTCCGGCCGGCGGCAGCGGATCGACGATCAGCAGCAGCCCACGGTGTAGCTCACCGATGGCGCGTCGCAGGAACGCGCGGTGTTGGCGTAGCAGCGCACCTGGCCCGCGACCACCTTGTTGTAGTAGTAGTAACAGAAGGGACCACCGCACCCGACGTAGGCGAGACTGCAGACGTTGCACGCGGATGCCTTGGCCCTCGGCAGCAGCCTGGCCAGCAGCCGGTCGCCCAGCCTATCGATGATCTTCATCCTCGTTCCCCTTCCCCGTCGGCCGGCGGTTTGCCGGTACGGCCACGGTGTCATCAGCCGCTACCGGTCCACTAACGGTGCGCTAACGCCGGCGCCGGCGCGGATCGTGCTGACCAGCCGGCCGATCCGCTGACCAGGGCCGACGCCGAGGTCAGCGGCCAGGATGCGGCACAACTGGTCGTGGACGGCCAGGGCGGACGCGACGTCGCCGCGCCTCACATGCGCCTCGATGAGGTGCTCCCACGCGCGCTCCCGGTAGGGCCACTGGCGCACGAGAGGCTCCATCGCGTCGATGACGGCGTTGTGGTCCCCGAGTACCAGCTGCGCCTCGGCGAGGTCTTCCATCGCCCGCCACCTGCGCTCGTCGAGCGATGCCGCGATGACCGCCACGCCGGCGGACCTGACGTCGACGCAGGCGCTGCCACGCCACAGCCCCAGCGCCGCGGACAGGGACGCGACGCGCTGCTCGGCACCTTCGGGAAGCCGCGCACCGGCCCCGCGACGGGTGAGCTCGTCGAAGCACGCGAGGTCGGTCGACGTGCGGTGGCCACACAGCACGTACCCCGGTGGCCGGGTCTGCAGCGCGTTCGCCGCTTCCGGCCCACCGAGCCGCACGAGGCTCTGCCGCAGCGCGGAGATGTGGCCCTGGAGCTTCGTCGTCGCCGTCATCGGCGGGTGGTCGTCCCAGATGACCTGGACGAGACGGCTGACACCGACCACCGTGCCCAGGTTGAGGGCGAGCGTCGCCAGCAGCGCGCGCTTTCCCAACCCGCCGAGGGTCATCGGCTCTCCCCCGACGGTCACTTCGAGCGGCCCCAGCAACGACACCCGCAGCGTGGTATCAACGTTCACGTTCACATCGCCGCCCGAGTGGTGAGAGCGTCGTCGTAACCGGACGCTTGAAGACGGAACAACTCGGCATAGCGTCCTCCCGACGCCATCAGCTCGTCGTGACTGCCCTGTTCGAGGATGCGGCCGCCGGACAGTACGGCGATGCTGGTGGCCTCCCGGACGGTGTTGAGACGGTGCGAGATCAACAGGCTGGTGTGCGTGCGGCGCAACGACATCAGCCGCCGGTTGATCTCGTGCTCGGTGGCCACGTCGAGTCCTGACGACGGCTCGTCGAGGATCAGCAGGTCAGCGCCTTCCCGCAGCGCGGCTCGGGCGAGCGCCAGGCGCTGCCACTGCCCACCCGAGAGGACCACGCCGACTCCGGGCACGTCTCCATCGCTGAAGGCTCTGGTCAGCATCGTGTCGTATCCGTTGGGGAGGTTGCCGAGTACGGAGTCCATGTCGGCGGTGACGGCCGCGGCACGTACCCGCGCACGGTCGTCGATCGCGCTGATGTCGCCGACGGCGATGTTGTCGTGTGCGGAGAAGTCGTATGTCATGAAGTCCTGGAACGTGGCACCGACTCGCGCCCGCAGCGACGCGGGGTCGATGGTGGCGATATCGACTCCGTCCCACCGGATGGCGCCTTTGGTAGGAGCGTGGAATCCGCAGAGCAGCTTGACCATTGTGGACTTGCCGGCGCCGTTGTCGCCCACGACCGCGAGCGATGTGCCACGGGGAATCCGCAACGTGACGCCGCGCAGGACCCAGTCATGGTCGGGGGCGTACCGAAACCACACGTCGTCGAACTCCACGCCGCGCTCCAGCGGCGGCGCCGCCGGCAGCGGGGACCGCGGCGCCTCGCGAATCACCGCCGTGATGTCGACGTAGTGGGCGAACATGACGAACGTCTCGCCGAGCATCGCTATCTGGCGGACCAGACCCGACACGGACATCTGCAACGCGGCGAGTGCGGCTATCACCACCATGAGGTCGCCAACGGTGCCTTTGCCGTCTGCTATCCGCGCGACGAAGAACGCCAGCGCGGCCAGCGATACGAGGCCGGTCAGCGTCGCCAGGGCGCTGTCGACCCACAGTGCCAGGCGGTCCTGGTGACGCTCCTGCGACTGGGCCGCTCGCAGCTCGCGCAGGAGTCGCCCCTGGAAGAACGAGCCGAGCCCGAACAGCCGGATCTCCTTCGCGGCGCGCATGTCGAGCAGGAGAGCGGAGTAGAAGTTCTGCCTTCGAAACATCGGCACGGTGCGCTCCAGCATCGCTCCCCGCATGCGTGCCAGGCGGATCTGGGCGATCAGCGTGGGCGCGGCGGCGAGCAGCACCAGCACACCCGCCATGGGTGACCAGCGCACCAGCGTGACGCCGAAAGCCACCACGGTTATCGCTTCCTGCCCGATAGCCAGAACCATGCTGTTGAGCTGGGTCGGCGCGAAGCGGCTCGCCTCGTGGGCCAGTCGAAGCCGGTTGTGGAATGTGCTGTCTTCCAGTTCCGTCAGACCGGGATGCGCCGACACCGCGGCGAACAGCTCCTGCTGCGTGCGTATCGTCACGCGGCGTTCCGCGTCCCGCAGCGCGTACTGGGAGACGTGCATGATGACCGGCGACACGACGGCCAGCGCGCCGAACCCGGCGACACCGGCCCAGATCCGCGATCCGTCGTTGGCGGCGAGACCGTCGACGAGCGCTCGCGTGAACCAGGCGGTGGCCACCGCGGCCAGGCCACCGACCACCATGACCACGACGCTCACCGACGCGGCCCAGGGCGCGGCGCCGAAGTAGATCCCGAACGCGCGACGCATTAACGATGCCGACCGCCTCATTTGCTGTTGAATACCTCGCTCAGCTCATGGCCGCGCCCCAGCAGCCGGCCGTCGCCACCGAACATCAGGAACGCCGGCGTCCCCTGTACCTGGAAGGTCGTCATCGCCGCGCTCGGGTCGCCCTCGGTGACCAGCAGGCCGGCCTTGCGCAACGCCGGGGCGAGTTCGTCGGTCGCCCCCTCGCCTACCGCAAGGAAGCTGACCACCCGCACACCCGCCCGGCTGATCTCCTCCGCGCGGTCAGCAAGCGCCTCGGCCTGGGCGGGACAGTGCCGGCAGCCAGCGGAGAAGAACCCGATCATGACCGGGCCGCCGGCGAGCTCGGCGCTGGAGACCTGGCCGTCCGACGACACGAACTCCGGCATCGCGGCGCCGAGCGAGAGCTCAGACGCGGGCGGCGTCGTCATCTCGACGAGCTTCGTCTCGGTCTCGCGCAGCCGCCTGATGATCGCGGCACTCAACAGGAGGTCGACGAGGACCAGTGCCGCCAGGATGGCGACGGCGATGGACAGGAACAGCACGGTGTCTCCTCGGCTCAAGGGTCTCTTGGATCGATGCGCTGTCTCTTGGATCGATGCGCCGACACGCGGCGCGCCGGTGGCGCGCAAGCGGTCGTGCGGGACTCAGCGCGCGGGGGTCGCGCCGCGCAGGAGCCAGGTCAGATCGTCGAGCCAGACCAGCACCACGACGGCGACGCCGGCCGCGGAGGCAGCCGCCAGGATGAGCGGTGGGTCGAGGCTGCCCAGTGACACCGACGGCAGGGCGATCATGCCCAAGAGGCCGGCCAACGAGGCGGTGGCGAGGAAACCGCTGCGCATCACGTGCCGCCAGGCGACGGGCGCGCTCGTCGGTCCGAAGCAGTGGCATCCGCTCGTGGACCCGAGTCGAACGGCGCGCGCGAGCACAACGGTGAACGTGCCGAAGAGCAACACCGCCGCCGCCAAGCCAACGGGCGCGCCGGCTGGCCAGACCACGAGGGCCAGCACGACCGTCTCGGCGGCGATCGCCGCGACCGCCATCGGGCGCGACCAACGCGCGGAGCTCACCCGTAGGCCCGTAATCGCATCGGCGAACGCCTCGAAACCCGCGCGCGTGCGCACCTTGCTGATGATAGAAATCGCAAGAACGCCAGATACCGTCAATATTGCTGCCACAACAGCAACGTCCATGACTATTCCCCCATGTGTCCTGCGTGTCGCGAGCCATATATTGCGCAAGCAACTAGCCAGGTCTCTGGAACGTACCCCGGCCCATCAAGCAATGTCAACTCATTGATTTATGGGCACATCGGCGCGAACCTCATGATGGAGGGGGTGCATGATCGACAAATCACCGATCCTGGTCGCCGCCATGATCACGGTGGCGGCCGCCGTCGCGGGCACCGTGACGATGCGCCACCGATTCTTGATCATCGACGTACTGGGCGACAGCATGCATCCCCACCTCGCTGATGGGGATCGCCTTCTGGTACGCCGCACACGTCGACTTCGGGTGGGCGATATCGTGGTCGCGCACCACCGAGAGGGCCGGCGCCAGACCGCGACGAAAGGGTCTTCGGCGTCCACCTGGCTCGTCAAACGACTGGCGGCCCTGCCGGGCGACCCCGTCCCGGAATCGGTGATCCCAGCGGTCGGCGGTCACCCGAACCCCGTGCCCGCCGGCATGACCGTGCTACTCGGCGACCATCCACATAGCATCGATTCGCGCCTATGGGGATTCGTACCACTAAGCGATATCGAAGGCGTAATGGTCACGCGACTAACCTCAAACGCGAGCTAATGGAAAAAGAGGGCTACCGCGATGCCCGTCGCGGTCCATGCCCGCTGCTCCCGCGGCCTCACCCTCCGCGACTACACAACCAGCTCGCCGGCCCGGCACCGCCGACCTCGCTCCACCAGCGCCCGCACCGCGAAAGCTTTCTGGACGCGGAGGGTGAGGCCGCGGGAGCAACGGTATCGAGCCCGGCGGACGTCGCGGCAGCTCAAATCGGTTGGATCGCTTGGCGGATGGCTGGCGCGATTTCGTTGGCCCAGCGGCCGAGGGAGACGATGTCGGTCGTGCCGCCGCTGGGCGAGAACAGCGTGAAGCCCGATGCGTCGTGCTCCAACACGGCCCCGGTCAGTTCCTCGATCCACTGATCGGCGGAGCCGCCGATCCAGCGGCCGTCGCGGTCGCGCGTGGCGGCCAGCGGGCGGTCGGTGATGCGTCCGGGGAGGTTGAAGACCGTGCGGACCTCGCGCGGATCCCGGCCCGCGGCCGCCGCCGCGGCGTCGATGATCGGCCGTGAGGTTCGGTACCGCTCGCTGAGCCAGTCCGCGGCGTGGCCCGGAATCCAGCCGTCGGCGACGCGGCCGGTGGCGGCGAGGGATTTCGGGCCGACCGATCCGGTCCACACGGCGGGCGCTGGCACCGGGGCCGGCTCGATCTGGTCCACCTGGTAGTAGTGGCCCTTGTGGGTGACCGGCGGGCCGCCGCCCGACAGCGATTTGACCAGGGTGATCGCCTCCTCGAAGGCGTCTACGGCGTCGGCCGGTGACAGTCTCGGCACCCCCATGGCGGCGATCCGATCCCACAGGCCGCCCGCGCCCATGCCGAGCACGATGCGGCCGCCGGAGAGCGCCGACAGCGATGTCACCGTTCGCGCCAGCATGGTCGGGGGTCGGGTCGGCAGGTTGGTGACGTTGGCCAGGCCCGCGATCCGCTGGGTGCGGCCGAGGATGAACCCGATGGTGGCGTACGCGTCCAGCCGCTCGCCGAGGTACGGATGGTCCGACAGTGAGAATATGTTCAGCCCATCACGGTCGGCTTGTTGTGCCATGCGCAGCAGCTCTGGCCCGTCGTCGATGCCGCTGTGCGCGCCGAAGCCGAAGACGACTTCACGTGTAGACACGGTTCTGCCCTTCGTCGAGGGGACGGATTCAGGCGGCGGAGGGGCCGAACTGCTCGGTGAAGCGGCCGGTGAACAGGTCCGCGCCCTTGTACTGGGACACCGTCGCGGCGTCGACAACCGCCGGCCCGTCGGGTGTGGGCAGCTGGCCGGTGCCGCCCCGCGATCCGAGCGGAAGCAGGATCATGGGGTGGGGCAAGGGCTGGTAGGTGGCCGTGGGCGGCTCGTCGCGCAGTTGGGCGATGATGTTCTGCGCCACGACCTCGGCGTGCCGCATCGCGTACCCGGCCATTTTGGCCTCCGCGACATCGGTGATGTCACCGATCGCGTAGACGTGGTCGTACCCGTGGACGTTGAGGCTCTCGGTCACCGAGACCTGCCCTTGCGCGGTGGGGGTCGTGAGCCTGCCGTCACCGAGATAGCCGCTGTTGACCCGCACGCCGTGCGCCCGAAACCAGATGTCCGCGGTGATCTCGTCCCCTTCCGTGGTGGTGACGGTGAAGGTCCCGGCCCGGCCGGCCTCGGTCTCCGGCGACGCTGTCAGGCCGGCGCCCAGCCGCAGTTGAACGTCCAGTTCCCAGAGTTGGCCGTGCAGGTCGTCGCGCATCTCCGGCCGGAAGCCGGGCAGCACCGCTTCGGCCGGGTCGACGATCGTCACCCGCTTGTGCGGCCAGGCCTCCTTGATCTCACCGGCCAGTTCCAAGCCGACCGGCCCGGCGCCGAGGATCAGCACCCGCTCGGCACCGGCCAGCTCTTTGTGGCTTTGGCGCAGGTCGTCCAGCGCCTCCGCGATGGAGTCGGCCTTGGGGTTGGCCGGGTACGCGTAGGTGGAGCCGGTGGCCAGTACCAGATAGTCCGCCTCGACGCGCCGACCCGAGCCCAGGGTGACGCCGCCGGGGTCCACCGAGACCGCCCGGTCGCGAATCACCGTGCCGTTCGCGAGCAGCGTGTCGAAGGGAAAGAACATGTTGCCGGCCCAGTCGGGCTGGACCAGCGCCCGCAACGACCCCGCGGCGTTGACGAACGCGTCCCGGGGATCGATGAGCACGACATCGGCTGCGGACTCCAGCGCCTTGGCAACCGCCGCGCCCCCATAACCTCCGCCGACGACCACGACCGTACGCCTCATGATTCAGCTCCTCGCACACAAGAGTTCGATTGCCTTCCGCAACTCTCGTCAGCCGGCAGGCGCCCAGGAAGGCCGGGCTGAGGCTGGTAGTGGTAGGGCCACCATCCCGATCATCGACGCTGCTACGTTCGGATGGTGAGCGACAACGAACTCGGGCTGTTCCTGCGCGTACGCCGTGAGGCGGTCACGCCCGCCGAGGTGGGACTGCCAGCCGGGCCGCGCCGGCGCGCCACCGGGCTGCGCCGCTCTGAGGTGGCAGCCCTCGCCGGGGTCAGCGTGGAGTATGTGACAAGGCTCGAACAGGGTCGCGACCGCCGGCCGTCCCCGCAGGTGCTTTCCGCCCTCGCCGACGCGCTGCGGCTGACCGTGGGTGAGCGCGCTCACCTGTACGACCTCACCAAGGCGGCCGACCCCAGTTTCAACTGCCGGGGTGACGCCTCCCCGGCGCGCACGGTCCGGCCGACCGTACGAGCCATGCTCGACCGCCTGGAGCCGACGCCGGCCGTGCTCCTCAACCGGCTCAACGACATCCTCGCCTACACCGCCGGCTACGAACGGCTGCTCGGACCGGTCGGCCTGCTCGACGCGGCAACGCCCAACCACGCCCGGTTCATCTTCACCGACGAGCGGGCGCGCACCGCCTATCCCGACTGGGACCAGGTCGCCAACGAAGAGGTCGCGGCGCTCAAGCAGGGCCCGTTCCGGGCGGATCCGCACATGGCCAACCTGGCAGACGAACTGACCGTCGCCGCCGGCGAAGCCTTCACGCGCAGGGTGGACGCCGTTCCCGCGCTGGCGAGGTCCAGCGGCGTCTTCCGGCTGGCCCACCCTGAGGTCGGCACGCTCCGGCTCGCGTACGAGACGCTCGACCTCCCCGCTGACGACGCTCAGCGTCTGATCGTCCACCTGCCCGCCGACGCGGCGACCTCCGCCGCGCTCGACCGCCTCAACACCCACCCACCGCAGCCGCTACGGCTCGTCGTGGGGTGAGGCTCGGGGTGGGCCTCCCACGTCTCGGCACGCCGACAGGTCCGATGACCCGTGTCCACGGCGGGTTCGCCAACCGGCTGTACCGGCTCGACACCGATCAGGGATCCTTCGCGGTGAAGGAGTTGAACCTCCTCGATCGCCGCTGGACGTACCGCGTCGAAGACGTGTTCAGGTTCGAGCGGGCGGCCTTCGCGGCCGGCATCCCCATGCCGGAGCCGATCTCGGCCAGCCACCACACGCTCGTTCATCGATGGGTCGAGGGCGAGAAGATGCCCGAGGCACCGGTGCCGGAGGCGTACGCGTTCGAGATCGGTGAGATCCTCGCACGCATTCACGCGCTCGACGTCGCGTGGACCGACGTCTCGATCGACGACCCGCCATCACGGGACTGGCCCGAACTCGCCGAGCGGGCGACGGCGACCGGACAGCCGTGGGCCGGCGAACTCACCTCCGAGGTCGAGACGTTCCTCGCGATCGCCGACTTCGTCGACATCTGCGAGCGACCAGGCCCCGTCGTGTCGACCCACAAGGACATCCAACCGTGGAACCTGCTCTCTCGCGAGGGTCGGCCGGTGCTGCTCGACTGGGAGCTGTCGGGAATGCTCGACCTGTCCAGCGAGCTCGGCTCGACAGCGCTCAGCCTCGCGAAGGGGCCCGGCTTCGACGACATCCGGCCCGCCATCTTCCGCGCGGTCCTCGACGGCTACGCCGCGGGAGGCGGGGCGCTGCCGCCGTGGGGTCCGAGCTGGTTCGCGTTCATGATCGGCGGCTGGCTGGGGCACACGAGGTGGAACATCCTCCGCTGCCTCGCCGGCGTCGAGCCGAGCACCGGCCCCGACCTCGCACTGTCACACGAGTCGGCGCGCGACGGCGTGCGCGGCCTCCCCGTCCTGTTCGCCCGCCTTCCGGAACTTCAGCAACTGCTCGGATAGAGCTACCGCGACGTCCGCCGCGCGCAGGACCGCTGCTCCCGCGGCCTCACCCTCCGCGGCCACACGACCCGCCCGGACGGAGGCAGCAAAATCCCTGATGCTGCTGCCTCCCAGCACGTCTGAGGCAACAAAAACAGGGATTTTGTTGGGATCTTGGGCGCGGTCAGAGCGCGCGGACGGCGATTCCGGGGTAGTCGAGAGCGAGACCAGCGACGTCGTAGACAAGGCGACAACTGAACTCGAACACGGGCGCCGAGTAGTCGTACCGCTGAGTGACTCCGTCGTCGGCCACCCGGACGTACTCCTGCTCGAGCCGTTCGACCGACAGATCGAGCGCGCGCACGTACGCGGCCGGCGCGGACGCCTTGTCACCGACACCCAACGCCATCCGGCGCACCGGAAAAGCGTTGGTCATCGAGGACGATTCCAGGTCGAGGTCCAGGCAACCGTCGAGATGCGGGGCGGGTACGCCGTCGACCCGCCAGCCGCCTCGGCCGTCCGCTTCCACCTCGATCCGGCGCGTGCCAGCCGGCCAACGCGCGATCACCCGCGCGCCTCGGGTGGTCCACGTGGCATCCACATGGATGGCGTATTCCACCACCCACGGCTCGCCATCCTCGACCGCGGTGGTGCATCCGTCGATGCGATAACCGTCGTCAGCGGTACGGAAGTAGACGACCTCGAAGCCCTGTCGTGCGTCACGGTGTTGCCAGGCGGCAGCGACCGGCAGCGGTACAGCAGGCATGACCGCTACAGCCTGCGGCGACCCCGCGCTATTCCCGCGCCGACACCACGGCCTGGCTATCGTCTTTTGACATGATGACCGAACCGTCCAATGCCATCGCCGCCGCCTTCCTCGCGGACGGACCCGCGGACGGCGTGGACCTGAGCCTGTTCGGGCAGTTCGCCGGAGCATGGGCGCTGGACTGCACCGAGTACGACCTCGACGGCTCCTCGACTGTCCGCCGCGGCGAATGGCACTTCGGCTACGCCTTGGGCGGGCGGGCCACCACCGACGTCTGGATCCTGCCCGGCGTCGAACACGGCGTCAGCGTACGGTTTCCCGATCCCGCGGCCGGTACGGGCGTATGGCGCTCCACGTGGGTCGGACCGGTCCGGCGGCGCACGCACACGTTCCTGGCCTCGCGAGTGGGAGAGCAGATCGTGCTCGACGGCGGCGACCTGCGCTGGACCTTCTTCGACATCGAGGCCGACGCGTTCCGCTGGCGCAACCAGGCGCGGCAGTCCGACGGCACGTGGCGACTGCAGCAGAAGTTTCAGGTCTGGCGGCAAACCTGACGGACGCCCACGGCGTCTGTGGCGGCCTCGATCAGCGGAATCATCCAGAACGCCTGATCGGTGCTGGGCTGCCGCGACGTGCTCCGCTTGTCTGTCCACATCGGCCCATTGCGGCGGTGCACGTCCATGCCGGCCTCCTGAGGGTGACGCTGCTGGCAAGGACGCGGCCGCGCAGGCCGCTCGCGTGCCGCCAGGCGCGTGCTGACGCATCCGCGCCCCGCCGATCAAGGGCGTTTGCATGGATCAAGGGCGAACGCACGCGGAAAAGAGATCCAACCACGTGCATTCGCCCTTGATCGACGGGACGAAGCGGGCGCGGCGCGCGCACGGGGGCGCGGACGAGGGGGCGGGCCGGGTGCGGGCCGGGTGCGGGTTACGGGCGGGCGCTCAGAGGGCGCATGTCGAGCCATACCGTGTCGATGTGGTCGAGGCATGACTGCTCGTCGCCGGTGAACCCGGCGTCCTGCCAGCCCGCCGGCGTCTCCTGGTCCGCGGGCCAGATCGAGTACTGCTCTTCGTGGTTGACCACAACGACGTAGCGCTCACTGCTCATGTGGTTCCTCCGGTGCGGGCGGCTGTGCGGGCGGTCAGGGTCTGCAGGCCCACGAGATCGTCCGGGAGCGCGTCGGGCACGTCGTCGTCGAAGCGCGCGAGTGTGCGCACCCGCAGCGACACCGCGACGACGGCGGCGATGCAGAGGGCGAAGACGGCGTACAGCAGCGCCGTGCCCCGGCCCGGACCCACGCCGATGAGCTGGCCGACGGTCGTGGCGAGCTGGCCGTCCCGGCGCAGCAGTGGCTCGGCGACGGGTACCAGGAGTGGCGCGAGCAACGCCTGCCCGATCGGCATGGTCGACAGCGCGATCACCATGTTCAGCGCGATGACCCGCGCGTGCAGGCGCTGCGGCACCTTCGTGTGGATGATGCTGAGCCAGATGCCGTTGATGACCGACAGCGACAGCGACATGCCGAGGGCGCCGGCGGCGACGACCGCCACGCTGGGGCGCAGCCCCGCCAGCAGGCCGGCCGCCGCGAACGCGAACGTCATCAGCAGCATGCCGCGCATCCGGCGGTGGCGGGGTCCACCCCATACGGTCATGATCAGGCCGCCGAGGACCGCACCGGCGCCGCTGGCGAGGGACACCTGCGCGACCGACGCGAGCGGCGCGAACGCCAGCACGAGCGGGGACAGCAGCAGGTACAGCGGGGCCAGGAAGAGGTTGAACGCGGCGAAGAACAGCACCATCGCCCGGATGCCGCGGTGCTGCACGGTGTAGCGCAGCCCACCGGCGATCTCGGCGGCCATCGTTTCGCGGCGCCGGCGCGCCATCGTGGCGGGGAACCTGACCAGGATCAGCACCACGATGACGAACAGGTAGCTAACCAGGTCGACGAGGAGGATGCCGCCGAGGCCGATCGTGGCGACCAGACCGACCGCGACCAGCGGCACCACGAACTGCGCGACGCCGCCGCCGAGTTGCACCATGCCGTTGGCGTGGCCGAGGTAGCGCTTGGGCACGAGCTGCGGTACGGCGGACAGGTACGCCAGCCGTTGGCAGGTCAGCGCGACCGACAGCCACGCGACGAACGCGTAGACGTGCCAGGATTGCAGGCCGTCGGTCCAGTACAGCGTGGCGAACATGGCGATCGCGGCGAGTGCCGCGAGGTCGCCGGCGAGCATGGCGCGGCGGCGGTCGACGCGGTCGATCAGCGCCCCGGCGATCGGTGCCACCAGGATGCCCGGCACCTGGCCGAGCACGCTGAACAGCGCGAAGCGGAGCAGCGATCCGGTGTCCAAATAGGTCCACAGTGGAACGGCGTACGCGGTCAGGGCGGAGCCGGTGGTCGAGACGAGCTGGCCGGCGGCGACGGCGAGGAAGCGCCGCATCCCCGGCTGCGGGCCGCCGCTCGTGGCGCCGCCCGCGGCGTGCGACACGGCGGCCAGCTCCCAGGAGGCGCCGGGATCGGGTTCCGGTGCCGGCCGGTCGAGGCGGCGGTCGACCGTGGTGACGATGCTGGCGAGTTCTCCGGCGCGGAACTTCGCGAAGTAGTGGCCGGCTTCGGCCAGTACCACCAGGGCGGTGGTGCCGGCGAGGAAGTGCCACTCCCGGTAGCGCTCCTGGTAGTAGTCGGTGCCGGGATCCTGCTCGCCGACCACGCAGACGACCGGCGCGCGCAGCGGCTCGACGCGGCGGTGCAGGAGGTCGGTGAAGTAGTCTTCGGCGGCCTCCGCGTCGTGGCGCATCGCCCGGACCAGGAAACGCCGTTGCTGTTCGTCGAGGGCACCGAGGTCGGCGCCCATGCCCTGCAACCAGTTCGCGTACACGCGGTCGGCGCGCAGCCGCTCGCGCAGGCGCAACCGAGACAGGCGCCCGAGTACCCCGCCGACGGGTCGGGCGAAGGGGAAGATGCCGCCGAGGTAGACCGCGTCCAGGTCCCGGCCGGCCTCTTCGAGCAGCCGGGCGATCTCCACCGCCAGTGCCCCGCCCGGCCCGCAGTGCCCGTAGATCACCAGAGGGCCGTCGATGGTGTCGAGGATCTCCTGGACGCAGCGCCGCGCGGTCTCCGCGACGGGCTCGGTCTGCTCGGCGAGCCCGATGTCGTGGCCGGGCACGGCGACCGCGTAGAGGCGGTGCCCGTCCGGCAGCGCGTCCGCGAGCGGCTGGTACACGACCGCGCTGGCGCCGCCGTACGGCACGCACACGTACGAGCGCCGGGTGGGCGTCGCTGACTGTGCGCTCAGTTCGTGCAGCAGCCGGCCGGCTGGCGCGGACGACTCGCCGGTGGCCAGTTCGGCGAGTGCGCGTACGGTGCGGCACCGGAACACGTCCATCACGCTGATCGGCCGCTCGGTGGGGAGCGTGCGGCGCAGCCGCGCGACCACCTGGGTGGCGAGCAGGGAGTGGCCGCCGAGGTCGAAGAAGTCGTCGAGTACGCCGATCCGTTCGACGTCGAGCAGCGCCGACCACACCTCGGCGATGGCGTGCTCGATCGGCCCGTCCGGCGCGACGTGCTCCACTGTGGACGCCACGGCCACGGGCTCGGGCAGGGACCGCCGGTCGACCTTTCCGTGCTCCTGCAACGGCAGCCGGTCCAGCCACATGAACTGGTTCGGGATCATGTAGTCGGGCAGGACGTCGGCCAGCAGGCGGCGCAGCCGGGCGGCGTCCGGCTCCGGCACGCCCGGCTCGCGCTGGAGGTAGCCGACCAGCCGGTCGCCGCGCAGGTCGGCCACGGCGGCGGCCACGCCCGGGCAGCCGGTCAGGGCCGCCGCCACCTCGTCGAGCTCGACCCGGTAGCCGCGCACCTTGACCTGGCCGTCGCGGCGGCCGAGGAACTCCAGGCTCCCGTCGGGGCGCCACCTGCCGAGGTCTCCGGTCGCGTACATCCGCGCGCCTGGTTCGTCGGCGTACGGGTCGGGCAGGAACCGTTGCGCGGTCAGGCCGGGCCGGTTGAGGTAGCCCCGGGCCAGCCGGTCGCCGCCGAGGTGGATCTGCCCCGGTACGCCCACCGGAACCGGCCGCAGGCGCTCGTCGAGCACGTAGACGCGGGCGTGCGGCAGCGGTACGCCGATCGGTGTCGAGCCGGGTCCACGCTCGGCGGCCACGATCCGATGGGTGGTCACGCCGACGGTGGCCTCGGTCGGCCCGTAGTGGTTGAAGACGGCAGCCGGTCCGGCGGCCAGATCGGCTGCCCAGTCTTGGCGTGACGCCTCGCCGCCCAGGATGAGCGCCCTGGCCGGCAGCAGGCTGCCCGGGGGCACCTCGCTGGCCAGCGCCGCCAGGTGCGACGGGGTCATCTTCAGGTAGTCGACGCGGTGCTCGCGCAGGTAGCCGGCCAGCTCCTCGCCGGTGCAGCGACGCGGTACCAGGTGGACGCTGCCACCGGTGGCCAGGCCCAGGTAGAACATGGTGACCGCGAAGTCGAACGACAGCGACTGCGGCAACGCCCACCGGGCGCCCGGCACCGCCTCGAACCGGTCGGCGACGCCCCGCAGGTAGTTCAGGACCTGCCGGTGCGCGACGGCGACGCCTTTCGGGCGGCCGGTGGAGCCGGAGGTGTAGATGACGTAGGCGAGGTCGTCGGGGCCGGCGACGGGCGGGGCCGGCGCTGGGCTGGCCGCCGCGATCTGATGCCGCACCTCGTCCAGCGGTACGACCGGTGCGGCCGCCCCGAACGCGCCGGCGAGGTCGCCGGTGGTCAGTACCAGTTGTGGCCGGGCGTCGTCGACCATGGCGGCCAGGCGCACCGGCGGCTGCTCGGCGTCGAGCGGCACGTAGGCGCCGCCGGCGCGCAGCACGCCCAGCAGCACGACGGCCAGCTCCGGTGACTGCGGCAGGCAGACCCCGACCAGCGCGCCCCGGCCGGCGCCGCGACCTCGCAGCCAGGCCGCCATCCGGTTGGCGCCCGCGTCGAGGTCGCGGTAGGTGAGGGTGGTGCCGTCCGATACCACGGCCGGGGCGGTGGGCGTCGCGGCCACGTGCGGCGCGATGATCGCGTCGAGCGTCCCGCCGGCGGTGCCGGGTCGCGGGGCGCGGGTCCCGAGGGCGAGCACGCCGGCCCGTTCGGCCGCGTCCATGAGCGCCAGGTCGGCCAGGGCCGTCTCGGGCCGCGCCACGGCCGCTTCGAGGAGCCGCAGGTACTGCCGGCCGAGCCGGGCGATCGTGGCGGAGTCGAACAGGTCGGTCCGGTACCCGAACACGCCCCACATGCCGTCGGCGCGGTCGTCGACGTACAGCGAAAGGTCGTGCTTGGTGGTCGTGATCTGCAGCCCGTACCGCATGGCCCGCAGGCCGTCGGGCCAGGCGCTGCCCGGGCCCTCGGAGTTGTGCATGCCGAAAAGCACCTGGAACAGCGGCGGCCGGCTGGTGTCCCGGTCGAGGTTGAGCTCCTGCACGAGCCGTTCGAAGGGCACCTCCTGGTGGCTCAGCGCCGCCAGGACGCGGTCTCGGGTCTGCGCGAGCAGCTCGGTGAACGTCATCCGCTCGTGGATGCCGGCGCGCAGCGCGAGCATGTTGACGAACAGGCCGACCAGGCGTTCCAGCTCGGGCCGCACGCGGCCGGCGACGGGCGAGCCGACGGCGAAGTCGCGCTGGCCGGTGATCCGGTGGAACAGGGTGTGCAGGCCGGCCAGCAGCGTCATGTAGAGCGTGGCGCCGTGCTCGCGGCCGAGCCGCCGCAGCTCCTCGACGAGCTGCTCCGGGAAACGGATCTTGTAGCCGGCGCCGTCGGTGGCCTGCTCCGCGGGGCGTGGCCGGTCCGTCGGCAGCTCCAGCGCCGGTACGCCGTCGAGCGCCCCGCGCCAGTAGGCCAGATCCGTTTCGGCGGCCGGGCCGTCGAGCCGCTGCCGCTGCCAGGCCGCGTAGTCGCCGTACTGGATCGGCGGCGGCTCCGGCACCGGACCGTGGCCGAGCCGGGCCCCGTAGAGCGCCGCCCAGTCGCCGAACAGCACCGGCCGCGACCAGCCGTCGCTGATGATGTGGTGCATCGCCACGTGCACGATGTGGTCGTCGGGGCCGACCTCGACCACCAGCGTCCGCAGCAGCGGCGCCTCGGTCAGGTCGAACGGTCCGGAGTCCGCCGTGGTCAGCGCGCGGGCCCAGCCCAGCACGTCCGGGCCGGCGGCCGGATCCAGCGGCACCACCCGCAGCGGTATCTCGACCTGGTCCGCGACGCGCACCCGCGGCCGGCCGTCGGCCGTGGCCGGGAAGCACAGCCGCAGGCTGTCGTGGCGGGCGGCCAGATCACCCAGGGCGTCGCGCAGCACATCCAGGTGCAGCCGTCCCCGCAGCCGGACCGCCGCCCGCAACACGTAGGCCGCCGTACCCGGTGCGAGCTGCTCCATGAACCACAGCCGCTCCTGCGCGAACGAGATCGGCGGCGGGGCACCGGCCGGCATCCGCGGGATCGCGGGTTGCCCGTGCGGTGTCGCGGCGACCCGGCGCAGGCGCTGCGCGATGAGTGCCTGCCGCTGCGCCGAGAGCTGGTCGGTGCGGGAGCCGGCCGCCGGTGTCGCCGTCATCCGGCGGCTCCGCCGTCGAGAAGGCCGGCCACCTCGTCGTCGGACAGTTGCTCGATGTCGGCCACGAGAAGCTCTTCGACGGCGGCCGCGAAATCCTCCACTGTGGAGCGCAGGAACAGGGTGCGGATCGGCACGTCCAGGCCGAGCGCGGCGCCGAGCCGGGCGACGACCTTGGTGGCCAGCAGCGAATGGCCGCCGATGTCGAAGAAGTCGTCCAGGACGCCGACGCGGTCGCGGCCGAGCACCTGGGCCCAGGTGGCGGCGACCGCCTGTTCCAGCTCGGTACGCGGCGCCACGTACTCGCGTACCTCCAGGTCGTCGGCTCCCGCCGCGGGCAGGCGGCGGCGGTCGACCTTGCCGGCCGGGTTGAGCGGCAGGCTGTCCAGTACCGCGATCTGTCCGGGAACCATGTGTGCCGGCAGGAGTTCGGCCAGGTACGCGCGCAGCTGCCGGGCTTGCGGCGTGCGGTCCGGCGCGGCGGCCACGTACCCGACCAGCCTGGTGTCGTGCTCCTGCCCCGCCGTGACGACGGCGGCCTGGCCGACGTCGGGATGCTCGGCGAGCCGCGCCTCGATCTCGCCCAGCTCGATCCGGTGTCCCCTGATCTTCACCTGGGCGTCGGTGCGGCCGAGGAACTCAAGTCCGCCGTCGGGGCGCCAGCGGACCCGGTCTCCGGTCCGGTAGAGCCGGGCGCCGGGTGAGCCGTACGGGTCCGGGACGAACCGTCGCGCGGTCAGCGAGGGGCGGCCGAGGTAGCCCCACGCCACACCGGCGCCGCCGATGGCCAGCTCGCCGGGGACGCCGGCCGGTACCGGACGCAGCCGCGCGTCGACGACGTACAGCTGGGTGTTGCCGACCGGCGCGCCGAGCGTCACATCGCTCACCCGCTCGGGCAGTTCGGCGATGCTCGACCAGATCGTGGTCTCGGTGGGGCCGTAGACGTTGAACAGGCGGCGTACCCGCGGCCGCAGCTCCCGCGCCAGGCGTGGCGGGAGCGCCTCGCCGCCGGTCAGCGCCGTCACCGCCGGTGCGTTGAAGCCGGCGTCGACGAGCATGCGCCACCCGGACGGGGTGGCCTGGACGTGCGTGACGCCCGCCTCGTCGATCAGCCGCACGATGGCCACGCCGTCCTTCGCGCTCTCCTCCGGTACCGGGATCAGCCGGCCGCCGGTGACCAGCGGCAGGAACAGTTCCAGCGCGCTGATGTCGAACGACAGCGAGGTGAGCCCGAGCCAGACGTCGCGCGCCGTGCCGCCCAGGTTGTCCCGCATCGACAGCAGCAGGTTCGTCAGGGCTCGATGCGGCACCGCCACGCCCTTGGGCTGGCCGGTCGAGCCGGAGGTGTAGAGCACGTACGCGAGCGACCGCGCGTCGACGGCGGTGCGGAGTGGTCCCCCCGGCTCGGCGGAGATCGCCGCGGCGTCCCGGTCGAGCCAGATGACCGGCTCGCCGTCGTCTACCGGCGGCGCGGTGCCGGTGGCCGTCACCAGGTATCTGGCGCCGGCGTCCGCCCGCAGCCACGCGAGGCGGGCGGCCGGCAGGGTGTGGTCGAGCGGAAGGTAGGCGGCGCCGCACCGCCACACGGCCAGCAGCGCCGCGACGAGGTCCTCGCCGCGGCCCAGGCAGACTCCGACCACGGCGCCCGGCTCGACGCCGGAGCGGCGCAGGAAGCGGGCGATCTGGTTCGCGCGGGTGTCGAGCTGGCCGTACGTGTACGCGCCCACCGCCGGGGCCTGCGCCGCGGCGGCCGCCCGGGCGGCGAACAGGGCGGGCACGGTACCGGAGTAGGAGCGGTTCGGGCCCTGCCCGCGGGCGAGGATCCGGCGCTGGCCGGCGGCGTCGTCCATCGGCAGCTCGCCGATGCGGCGGTCCGGGTCGCTGGCGGCCGCGCGCAGCAGGGTCTCGTAGCGGCGCATCAACACCTCGACCGTGCCGGCGGTGTAGAGCGCCGAGTCGTAGCGGGCCCGCAGCACCATGCCGTCCGGCGTGAGCGAGGCGTCGACGACCAGGTCGAACAGGGACTGCGGGATGCCCATCTCGAAGCGCTCACCGGTGATGCCGGGCAGGACGTCGAGCTCGGCGCGGTCCTGGGTGTGCAGGATGAGCATGGTGTCGAACAGCGGTGTGCGGCTCACGTCGCGCGCCACGTCCAGCTCGCTCACCAGCCGTTCGAACGGGATCTCCTGGTGGGCGTACGCCTCCAGCGCGGTCGTGCGGGTGCGCCGCAGCAGCGTGCTGAACGTGGGGTCGCCGGAGAGGTCGCCGCGCAGCACCAGGGTGTTGACGAAGTTCCCGATCAGCGGCTCCAGCTCCGGCTGGGTCCGCCCGGCGCTGGCGGAGCCGACGCAGACGCTGTCCTGGTCCGCGTGCCGGCCCAGCAGCACCTGGTATCCGGCCAGCAGCACCATGAACAGGGTGCACCGCTGGGCGCGGGCGAGCCGTTCCAGTTGGCCGGTCAGCTCGCGGTCCAGCTGGTGCCGCACCCGCGCCGTGCGGGGCGTCTTGAACAGCGGCCGGGGAAGGTCGGTGGGCAGGTTCAGCTGCTGCGCGCCCGCGAGTCGCTCCCGCCAGTACGCCAGCGCCTGTTCGGCCTTCTCCGCGGGCTGCTCGGCCTGGGCGAGCACGTAGTCGCGCCAACCGATCGGGGACGGCGCGGAGGCTGGCTCCCGACCGGCCAGCTGTGCGCCGTACGCCACGCCGAGGTCCCGCACCAGGATCGACTGGGAGCTGCCGTCGAAGACGATGTGGTGGGCGGCGACCACCAGCAGGTGGTCGTCGTCGCCCAGGTACAGCAGGGCGGCCCGCAGCAGCGGCCCGCGCGACAGGTCGAACCGGGTATCGAAGACCTGCAGGCCGATCTCGCGGGCGCGTCCCTCCCGCAGCGGCTCCGGTTCGCCGGTCAGGTCGATCCGCTCCAGCGGGAAGGCGCCCGGCTCGCCGATCACCTGTACCGGTGCCCCGTCGCGCTCCGCGAACGTCGCGCGCAGCGCCTCGTGCCGGGCGACGACGGCGCCGAACGCCCGCGCCAGCGCGTCGCCGTCGAGCCGGCCGCGCAGCCGCCGCGACAGCACGACGTTGTTCGGCTGGCCGGGGTCGAACCGGTCCAGGAACCACATCCGTTCCTGCGCGGGTGAGAGCGGCAGCTCAGTCATGGGTCTCCACCCTTCGGTCGGACGCGTGCGGCGGCCACGGCCACGGCACGTCGCCGAAGGCCGCCTCGACCAGCAGCCGTTCGATGTCGCGCAGGAAACGCTCGGCGGCCTGCGGTGCCAGGTACGCGGTGTCGGCGGTGACCGCGAGGGCGAGGCCGGGCGGGGCGTCGAGGATCTGGACGCGCAGCCGCCATTGGAAATGCTCGAACCCCTCGGCGACCGTGTACGTCGAGCGGGCCATGGCCGCCCGCACCTCGGCCTCGCCGGTGGCCCGCCCGAACAGGTCGAGCTCGGTGGACAGGCGCAGGTCGTTGAGGAAGCAGTGCGGGCTTACGCCGGTCTCGTACGGGTAGCCGGCCGCCTCGAACTCCTGCCGCAACCGCGCCGGGTCGTAGTGCGCGTGCCGGTACCCCTCGACGGCGGCCTGCCAGACCCGGGGCAGCAGGTCGGCGAGGCTGGGCCGGTCGGTGGTGTCGACGACGATCAGGCCGACCTGGTTCAGCTTGGCTATCGCGTCGGCGTACCCGGGCAGCGCCCGGTTGTTGGCCATCGAGTGGATCCCGCACACGCCGGTGCCGGACCAGGCGCAGATCACCGCGGCGGCCGCCGCGACCAGTACCGTCGACCCGGTGACCCGGTGGCGGACGCCGGCCAGCCGGACCGCGGTGCCGGCCGCCTCGGAGACCAGTACCGACCGGCGGAATCGTGGCGTCGACGGCGGTCCCGACCAGGGCAGCGTCTGCGTGGGCAGCCGGCCGAAGCCGCGCAGCCAGTAGGCCACGGCCCGGTCCGACTTGCGCCGATCGACGCCCTGCTCCAGCCGCGCGATGTCGACCGACTGCGCGCCGGGAGGGGTCGGGATCGCACCGCGCAGCAGCAGTACCCGCAGGTCGCGCAGGAGGATCTCGACCGCCTGAAAGTCCACGGTGGTATGGCTGAAGACGAGCACGATCCGCCGCACCCGCCCGGCTTCCAGCACCAGCGCGATCCGTTGTGGCCACTCCACGGCGTGCTCGAACGGCGTGGCCGCGAGGTCCGCGGCGACGTCATCGGCGATGTCGGTGTCGGGTGCGCCGGCGTGGACGAGAATCACGGGCTGTTCGCCCCGTTCGGCCACGATCTGCCGCGGTTCGCCGTCGATGACCTGGATCCGGGTCCGCAGGGAGCTGTGCCGGCTGACCAGCGCGCCGATCGCGCGGACGGCGCTGTCGACGTCGTCCGGGGCGCGGCGTGGCAGCGGCAGGCCGCGCCGCATGCTCATCGACGCCTGCTCGGGGCCGCGCCGCCGCATCGCTGTCCACAGTGCCCGCTGCCCCCAGGTGAGCGGCGCGGGCGGCGCGGCCGCGCCGGCAAAGGGGGCGCGCACCACCGCGGGCTGGAGCAGAGCGACGTCCGGAATGTCCATTCGCGACCCTCCACTGTCGACGGTGGTTGGTGCGACATCGATACTTCGGCGCACGTCGACAAGTATTGGCGCATCGACACCGGTTTCTGACATCCCCGGGAAAGCGCGTTCCGCTGAGCCGTTCGGCTGATGCCGCAGAGCGACCGCCAGGTAACGCTAGGGAGCGGCGTGGCGCTGACCCGGTGCCGGCCGCGGATTGCGCCCGAGGAGGCACGATATGACCCAGGTCGATCCGCTGGCTCCGCGGCGGACCGCGACCCGTCTCCCGCCGGCCGCCCGGCCGCCCCGGACCGTGCCCGGTTTTCTCGCCTGGCGCGCCGCCCTGCAGCCGGACCACGTGGCGTTCGAGGTGTCCGGTGGGCCCACCCTGACGCTCGCCGAGTGGGACGCCGGCGCGAGCCGGGTCGCCGCCGCGCTGCGCGCGCGGGGCGTACGGGCCGGCGACCGGGTCGCGCTCGTGTTCGCCGCCGCCGACTGGCCGTGGTTCGCGATCGCGTACTGCGGAGTGCAGCGCGCCGGCGGTGTCGCCGTACCGCTGTCCGACCGGCTGCCGGCCGTCCAGATCGGATACGCGCTGGAGCAGTGCGCCGCCGTGGCCGTGCTGCACGGCGGCGATACCGCACCGGCCGGCGTCCCCGCGACCGCCTGGACCGCGCCGGTCCCCTCCCTCACCGCGCCGTCGACGGATCTGGAGGGCGCCGCCGAGATACGCCCCGGTGACCTGGCCCAGATCCTCTACACGTCCGGCACCACCGGGCGGCCGAAAGGCGTGACCGCCACCCACGCGAACCTCAGCATGCCGGCGCCGGTCCACCCGCGCCGGCTCCGGTTGGCGCACTCCGCACGCTTCGCCCATGCCTTTCCGATCGGCACCAACGCCGCGCAGACCATGCTTTTCCACGCCCTGTACGCCCGGCCCGGCGCGGTGTCGCTCGCGCGGGTCACGCCGGCCCGGTTCGCGCGCCTCATCGAGACGCCCGGCGTGGGCACCGTGTTCCTGGTGCCGTCGGTGGCGATCGAGTTACTCGACAGCGGCGCGCTGGACGGGCGCGACACGTCGGGAATCCACCTGGTCGGTTCGACGGCGGCGCCACTGGC
Organism: Phytohabitans aurantiacus; assembly: GCF_027923225.1. GTDB lineage: Bacteria > Actinomycetota > Actinomycetes > Mycobacteriales > Micromonosporaceae > Phytohabitans > Phytohabitans aurantiacus. Next base: position 74,208 of record NZ_BSDI01000014.1, on the reverse strand, counting down.
ACCCGCGATCGCGATGCGGCTCAGCCGCGCCTTTCCGCACGCCGCGATCGTCAACTACTACACCTCCACGGAGGCAGCGCCGAGCGAGGTCAGCATGGTCTTCGACCCGGCGCGGCCCGACGCCATCGGCCGCCCCGCCGACGGCACGCTCATGATCGCTGACGGCGACGGGAACCCGCTGCCGGCCGGTACGACCGGGGAGGTGTGGTTGCGCTCGCCGCACCCGCGGGCGTACTACGCGGACCCCGACGCGAGCGCGGCGGCGTTCCGCGGCGAGTGGGTGCGCATGGGAGACCTGGGTCGCCTCGACGCCGGCGGCTACCTGCACCTGGCCGGCCGCGGCGAAGACGTCGTCAAGACCGGAGCGTTCAAGGTGTCCACAGTGGAGGTCGAGGCCGCACTGCACGAGCACCCGCACGTCGCCGAGGTCGCGGTACTGGGCGTGCCGCACAACGTGCTCGGCTGCGTGCTCGGCGCCGTCGTCGTACCGAGCCCCGCCGCACCGGCCGGCGAGCCGACGCTGCCAGCGGTCCGCCGCTTCCTGGCCACCCGGCTGGCCGACTACCAGATACCCGCGCATCTGGCGGTACGCGACAGCCTGCCCCGCAACGCGGGCGGCAAGGTGCTCAAGCGCCAGCTCGCCGGGGTGTTCCCGGGCGTGACGGCAAGCGGCGGGCAGGGCTCGGAGGGGGCGCCATGAACACGATCGAGACCAGCCTCGGGCAGCACGCCATCTGGTTCACCGAACGGGCCGGCGTCGCGGCCGGGGCGTACACCATCGCGTTCGCGATCCGGTTCGGCGCGGGACTCGACGAGCGGGCCCTGGCCGAGGCGTGCGCGGCCGTCGTCGAGCGGCATCCGCTGCTCAGCACCGCCGTCGCCAGCGACGCGGGCGATCCGGTCCTGATCCCCGCCGCCGACAAGATCGCGCTGGACGTCGACGAGCACGCGGGCGACCGGCTGCGCGCCCACCTGGCCCGGCCCTTCGACCTCGACGCCGGCCCGCTGGCGCGGTTCACCCTGCTGCGGGCGCGCCCGGACGGCGGCAGCCTCCTGCTGTTCACCGCTCATCACCTGGTCTGCGACGGAGTCTCCAAAGACGTCATCGCCCACGACCTCGCGGCCGCGTACGGGGCGGCGCTGGCCGGCGAACCGGTCGACCTGGGCACGCCCGACCCGATCGCCCAGACATACGCGCGGGATGAGCGCATCGCGGCCGAGCTTCCACGGGCCCGCGAGTTCTGGCGGTCCCACTGGACGGCGGCGGGTCAGCTCGTGCTGCCGGACCTGCGGCGGGCGCCGGTGACCGCCGGGCCGGGCGCGACGGTTCCAGTGCCGATCCCCGCCGAGGTGGCCGACCGGATCGGTACGGCCGCACGGGAGCTCGGCGTCACCCGCTTCGAGCTGCTCCTCACGGCCGTTCAGGCGCTCCTTTCCCGGTACGGCAACGCCGGGCTCCCGGTGTCGGTCGCGCTGTCGACCCGCACCGCGCGGGCCGCCCGCGAGGTCGGACTCCACGTCAACGAACTGCCGGTGACCGTCGCACCGCCGGAGGGCACCGTCCGCGAGTACGCCCACTCGGTGCGGGCTCGGCTGCGCAAGCTGTACCGCGTCCGCACCGTCCCGCTGGCGTACGCGGTCGGCGGACTACGACCGGCGACGGCGCTGACCCCGGTATCGGTCAGCTACCGGCGCCAGGACACAGATCCGGTGTTCCCCGGCGTACCCACCACCACCGAGTGGACGATGCCCGCCGTGGCCGTGCGCAACGCGCTCACCGTGCTGATCGTCGACGGACCCGACCGGCTACGGATCGACCTGCACCATCACCTCGAAGCCGTACCCGGCGACGCCGCGGCCCGGATCGCGGGACACCTGGCAGTCCTCTTGAAGGCCGCCGTCACCGGCCCCCGGGACCGGCCGGTCGCAGCGCTGCCGGTGCTGCCCGCGTCGGAGCACGAGCAGGTCCTGCGCCGGTTCAACGCCACCAGCCGTCCGCTCCCGCCCGACGCCACCGTGCCGGCGATGTTCGCCGCCGCCGTGGCGGCACGGCCGGACGCCGTAGCGGTGACGGACGCCGGGCGTAACCTGACCTACGCCGAGCTCGACGCCGCCGCCGAACACACGGCCACGGCCCTGCGCCAGCGAGGGGTCGGCGCCGGATCCCTTGTCGCGGTCGGCCTCACCCGCGGCTGGCAGACCATCGCCACGCTACTGGCGATCATGCGGTGCGGCGCCGCGTACGTACCCGTCGATCCGGCCTACCCGGCCGCCCGGCGCGCGCTGATCCTCGACGACGCCGCCCCGGCCCTGGTAATCGACTCGCTCGATCCCCCGACTGGCTCCGCCACCGCCTCACCGCAGCACCCACCCCACCCCCGCGAGCTCGCCTACGTGATCTACACGTCCGGCTCCACCGGCCGCCCGAAGGGCGTTGCGGTCCCGCACGCCGCCCTGGCGAACCTGCTGCTCGCCATGCGCGACCTGCTCGGCAGCCGGCCGACCGACCGCTGGCTCTGGCTGACCTCGCTGTCGTTCGACATCTCCGGACTGGAGGTGTTCCTGCCGCTGGTCACCGGTGGGCGCGTGGTCGTCGCACCGGACGGCGCCACCACGGACGGCGCCACCGTCGACCGGATCGTCCGCGACCACCGGGTCACCCACGTCCAGGCCACCCCGTCCGGCTGGCGAATCCTGCTGGACGCCGGCTTCGAGCAGCCCGACACGGTAACCGCCCTGACCGGCGGCGAGGCACTGCCCGCATCGCTCGCCCAGGAGCTGCGCCCCCGGGTCACACGACTGTTCAATGTGTACGGTCCAACAGAGACGACGATCTGGTCCACGGCGGCGGAAATGCCCATCGACACGGGCGAGGTGACGATCGGCCACCCGATCGCGAACACCCGCGCGTACGTGCTGGACGGCGCCGGCTCACCGGTACCGATCGGAATCACCGGCGAACTGCACCTGGCCGGAGACGGCGTCGCCGACGGCTACCTGCGCAATCCCGCACTGACCGAGCAACGGTTCCGCGCCGACCCATTCGGCCCGGGACGGATGTACGCCACCGGCGACCTGTGCCAGTGGCGCCCCGACGGACACCTTGTCTACATCGGACGGCGCGACGACCAGGTCAAGATCCGTGGCCATCGGGTCGAGCTGGGCGAGATCGAGGCGCGACTGCACGAGCATCCCCGGGTGGCCGAGGCCGCCGTCGTGCTGCACTACCCCGACGACACCGACTCCGGGCGGCTCGTCGGATACATCGTCCCCCGCGGCCCGGCACCCGATCCGGCCGACCTGCGCCACCATCTTGCACAGACACTGCCCGCGGTCATGGTGCCCACAGTATGGTCCACAATGGAGCGCCTGCCGCGCACCCCGAACGGCAAGCTGGACCGGGCGGCGCTGCCCGAGCCGCCCCGCAAAGCACCGGCCGCCCCGGTGACCGCCGCCCCGGGCCCACCCGGCGGCGACACCCTGCTGGCGGAGTTGACGACCATCTGGGAGCAGGTGCTGCGAATCGACGACATCGGCCCCGACGAAGACCTGTTCGATCTCGGCGGGCACTCGCTGTCGATCACCAGGATCAGCAGCCGCATCCAGCAACGCTACGGTGTCCACGTCCCCCTCGACGCCTTCTTCGACACGCCAACGGTCGCGGAGATCGCCACCATCGTCCGCCGCTCCCTCGACACCCAGGCAGGCACGCGATGACCGACCGATCCGAGCTCCGCCAGTCGGTGGCCACCCTGATCAGCGAGGCGACCGCCGGCGCCGTGCCCGCCACCGAGGCGCTCGCCGGTGGCGTGGCGCTCTACGACCTCGGCCTGGACTCGCTGGGCTGGCTACGCCTGATCGACGCCGTCGAGTCCGCGTACGGCGTCGAACTCGACCTGGGCACCACCGACCTCCGCTCCCTCACGATCGACCAAATCATCGCCCACCTCCCCCCGACCGCCAGCTAGACCCCGTCAACACGCGCCACGCCACACCCCGCCGCGCCGGCCATCTCCCCCGACGCCGCCGCCCGCCCGTGACGGCGTCTCGCCACGCCGTACACGCCGATCAAGGGCGAACGCACGTGGTTGGATCTCTTCTCCGCGCCGCGTCCGCCCCCAGGCCAGCCCAACACGGCGTGTCGCCGCGCCGATTCCGCCGATCAAGGACGAATGCACGTGGTTGGATCGCTAAACCGCGTGCATACGCCCTTGATCCATGCGAAGGCCCTTGATCGGCGAGGCTTGGGGCACGTTCAGATCCAGGACCGAGGTCTGAGCTACCGCGACGTCCGCCGTGCTCAATGCGCGCTGCTCCCGCGGCCTCACCCGCCGCGATTCACAATCATCCCCGTGGGTCGTGATGACGCGGAGGGCGAGGCCGCGGGAGCAACGGCATCGCCCGCGACGGCCGTCGCGGTAGCCCAAGGTCCCGGTCTTGGGCTGTCCATCCACATCGGCCTTTCGCGGGAGGCGACTGTGGCGATCTGCCTGCGCGCGACCGCGCCCATGCGCCTGCCGGCCGACGTGTCCGCGCCCGTCGATCAAGGGCATGTGCATCGATCAAGGGCAAACGCACGCGGAAAAGAGATCCAACCACGTGCATTCGCCCTTGATCGGCGGCAGGAGGCCGCCGCGCGAGGGCGCGGCAGCGGGGTGGTGGGGCGTTAGGCCAGGGCGAAGTAGCGGAGCCACAGGTACGGCACTGTGACTGCGACGGTGACTACCGTGACGACCAGGCCGTACTTGGTGAACTGCCAGAAGGTGATGGGCTTGCCGGCGCGTTCGGCGATGCCGAGCACGACCACGTTCGCGGACGCGCCGACCGCCGTGGCGTTGCCGCCGAGGTCCGCGCCGAGCGCCAGAGCCCACCACAGCACCCGCGACTGGCTGGTGTCGCCGTTGCTGTTGACCATTTCGGCGACCACCGGCGTCATTGTCGCGACGTAGGGGATGTTGTCGACGACGGCCGACAGTGCCGCCGATCCCCACAGCAGCATCATGGAGGCGAAGAACAGCCGGCCTTCGGTGGCGTCCGCGGCGGCGTGCGAGATCTCGTCGATGACGCCGGTGTTGACCAGGGCGCCGACCATGACGAACAGGCCCGCGAAGAACGCGAGCGTCTCCCACTCTACGTCCTGGGCCACCTCGGCCGCGTCGAGGCGAGACAGGGCGAGCAGCACCAGCCCGCCGGCGATCGCGACCACCGAGGGCTCCAGGTGCAGCGCGGTGTGCAGGACGAACGCGGCCGTCACGACGACGAGCACGGCCATGCTGACGATCAGGAGGCGCCGGTCGCGGATCGCGTCGCGCTCGCGCAGGGCGGCGATCGCCGCGGCTCGCTCCGGGTCGTACCGGAACGCCGAGCGAAACAGGATCCGGCACAGCCCGACGAACACGGCCAGCAGTACCGCGACGATCGGGGTCAGGTGTACGAGAAAGTCGTTGTAGGACAAGCCTGCGCGGCTGGCGATGATGATGTTCGGCGGGTCACCGATCAACGTGGCCGTGCCGCCGATGTTCGAGGCCAGCACCTCGGCGATCAGAAAGGGCGCCACCGGCGCGCCGAGGCGTTCGCAGACGAGGAACGTGACCGGGGCGATCAGCAGCACGGTGGTCACGTTGTCCAGGAACGCGGACACGAACGCGGTGACCAGTACCAGCAGGACCATCGCGCGGAAGGGGCGGCCCTTGGCGCGTTTGGTGGCCCACAGGGCCAGGTACTCGAACACGCCGGTGCGTTTGAGGACGGCGACGATGAGCATCATCCCGACGAGCAGGAAGATGACGTTCCAGTCGATGCCGGCGTCTCCGGAGAAGAACGCGTTGTCGGCGTCGGTGGCTCCGATGAGCAGCATGATCGCGCCGCCGCCGAGGGCGGCGGCGACGCGATGGATCTTCTCGGTGGCGATCAGTAGATAGGCGACCGCGAAGACCGCGACGGCGGCCCAGGCGGTACCGGTCACCGGCAGAACGGCTTGCGGCCCATGGCGGATTCTATGCCGCCGAGCACGTGGCGCAGGAAGTACTCGTCTCCGGTGGTCGGCGTGTCGGTCCACGCCTCCACGGCGTGTCCGAGGGTGGTGAGCCAGGAGCGGCCGCCGTCGTAGTACTGGCACCACGAGACCGGGTGGTCGCGGCCGTGACCGGGGTGACCCATGCCGCCGGCCGGTCCCTCGGGCAGGGTGGACTCGTCGACGCTGGCGAGGATCCGGACCCGGCTGGGGAAGGGCACCAGGTTGTACCACTCGTCCGTGAACTGCCAGCGGGCCGGCAGACCGGCGGTCGAGGCGTCCCGCCGGCTCGTCGTCACCACGGTGCCGGGCTGGTTGCGCCCGTGGTCGTAGTAGTTGGCGCCGCCGAGCAGGCCCTCATACCACTCCCAGTTGTACTCGGTGCCGAACGCGTTGTGGATGCCGACGAATCCCCCGCCGCCCCGGATGTACTGGCGCAGCGCCGTCTGTGCCGGGTCGTCGAGGGTGTCGCGGGTGGTGCTCATGAAGATGACCGCGTTGTAGCGGAACAGCCGCGACGGTGAGGAGAGTTGGGTGACGTCCTCGGTCCAGTCGACGGCGAAGTTGTTGGCGGCGCCCAGCTTGACGAGCGCGTTCTGCGCGGCGTGGGCGGGTGTCAGCGGCGGGTTGAGCCCGGCGGGAAGGGCCGGACCGAGGTGGGCGTGGCGCGGGCCGGCGGTGCGGCTGTAGACCAGCACGCGGTATCCGTCGGTGGCTGGGTCGAAGTTGCCCCAGTCGTGGTAGCAGTCGGGATCGACGCCGCGACAGACGCCGTAGTCGGGGTTTCCGAGGTTCCGCGCGGAGCCCACATCAGCCGGCTTCTCGGCCGCGCTGGGGATCGACGTGGTCAGCAGCATGGCGGCCGCCGCAATCGCGGCGCCGAACGCGGTGTTGAGGATCGTGCTACGTCTCAAGGGCATGCCCGCTCCCTGGTAGGTAGGTCGGCGTGATGGATGGTGGGATCGGGCCCTTGTTGCGGCGCCCTTGGCCGGTCTCCTCCCAGGCGTGCGCGAGGATCCCGACGCTGCGGCTCAGTACGAACAGGCCGCGGGCGAGCGGCGGGGCGAATCCGAGTTCCCCGTAGATGACGGCGGTGCAACCGTCCACATTGATGGGTACGGGTCGGGCCCGTCCGGTCGCGAGGATCTGCTCGACGGCGACCGCGGCGCGCAGGTAGCCGCCGGCCACGGTGCCGTCCGCGACCGCCTCTTCGACGTGACGCAACAGCGGGTCCCTGCGCGGGTCGACGGTGTGGAACCGGTGCCCGTACCCCGGCAGGTACCGCGAGCGGGCACGCCACTTCGCGACGACCGACGACGCGGCGCGCTCGACCGGTTCGCCGGTCTCGGCGCGGGCGGCGACCTCGGCGAGCATCCGCATGCACTGCTCGCCCGCGCCGCCGTGCACGTCGCCCAACGTGTTCACCGCGCTGGCGACGGCGTTGTTCAAGCCGATGCCGCAGGTCGCGGCGATGCGAGCGACCGCGATCGAAGGCGCGTGCGGGCCGTGGTCCACACTGGACACGAGCGCGACCTCGAGGAGCTTTTCCTGTGCGGGTGTCGGCGGTTCGCCGCGCAGCAGCAGCCAGATGACCGCGACGAAGCTCATGCCTCCGATGATTTCCTGGACCGGGCGGCCACGCAGCTCGATCACGTCGGGTTCGACGCGCGAGACCGCCGTGGCCCACCAGTCGGCCACGTCCTGGACGGTGGGCGGCATTGGGCTGTCGCTCATGGCGTGGTCACCTCGGCGGTCTCGAACTCGGCGTTGTGTTCGCCCAACAGCGGTGGCGGTGAGACCGGCCGCAGCGGGGCGCCGTTCAGGTGTACGCCGTTGCCACTGGCCCGCAACGTGCGATCCGGGTGGCCGGGAAACGGCAGGTCGGTGAAGTAGCCGCGGGCTCGCAACTGCTCCAGCTCGACGGCCTGGGGAACGGTGAGGATCCGTGCCGCCGGAACGCCCGCCGTGGACAGCAGCCGCTCCCATTCCAGCGCGGGACGGCTTCCCAGCGCCACGTTGATCTCGCGGTTCAGAGCGGAACGGTTCGCCTTGCGCGCCTCGCGGTCGGCGAAGCGTTCGTCGGTGACGAGGTCGGGCCGGTCGATGAGACGGCACAGGGTCTCGAACTGTTCCTGCCGGTTCGCGGCGATGTTGAGCGGTCCGTCGGCCGCGTCGAAGGTGCCCGACGGCGCGGCGGTGGCGTTCTGGTCCCCCATCGGCTCCGGCCGCACATCGCTGACGACGTAGTTCGAGGCGGCCCAGCCCATGGCCGACAGGGATGACTCCAACATGGACACGTCGAGGAAGACGCCTTCGCCGGTGCGTGCCCGGCCGGCGAGGGCGGCGCAGATCGCCATCGCGGCGACCAGGCCGCCCACCGAGTCGCAGACCGGGAACCCGACCCGCAGCGGCGCCGTCTCGGGGGTACCGGTGATGCTCATCATCCCTGACAGCCCCTGGATGATCTGGTCATACGCCGGCGCCCCGCTCATCGGGCCGGCCTGCCCGAAGCCGGAGATGGCGCAGTAGACCAGCCGGGGATTGGTGCGGTGCAGCGCCTCCCAGCCGTAGCCCATGCGTTCCAGCACGCCCGCGCGGAAGTTCTCCAGCAGGACGTCCGCGCCGGCCAGGAGCCGGTCGAAGGCGGCCCGGTCCGCTGGCTCCTTGAGGTCGAGCTCGACCGACTTCTTGCCGGCGTTCTGCGCCAGGAAGGACGCGCCGATGCCGGCGTCGTTGAGCGCGGGCTCGGGCCCGAGCCGGCGGGCGAGATCGCCGTGGCGCGGCTTCTCGATCTTGACTACTTCGGCTCCGAGGAGCATCAGTTGGTAGCTGCAGTACGGACCCGCCAGCACGTTGGTCAGGTCGAGGACCCGTACGCCGTGCAACGGTCGGTCTTCCATGCGTGCCCCTCGCCTCGCGGTGACTGTTTCGGAACCACCTATTGCCAGGGTGACCTCGCCGCCGTACGTTACACCCAGTCCGCACAACGGTCCAGATGGGCCACTTAGTGGTTCAGCAGTCAGGGGAGCGGTCGATGCTTGACGACCTCATCGAAGTCGGTTGCCTCGTCGCCGGCGACTGGCGCGGCGGCGGCACGCGGCTTGCCCGGCACGGTCCCTGGGTCCGTCGGGACGTCAGCACCGCACGGCAGGCCGACGGGACCGACGTGCGAGCCGCGCTGGCGTACGCGCGGCACGGTGCCAAGGCGGTGGCCCGGCTGTCACCGGCCGCGCGCGCCGCAGTGCTGGAGCGGGCGGCGGCCACCGCCACCGAACGGCGGGACGCTCTGGCCCGCTTGCTGGCGCTGGAGCTCGGCAAGCCGGTCAAGGACGGTCGGGGCGAGATCGACCGGGTGGCCGACACGTTCGCCGTCTGCGCCGCCGAGGCCCGGCGGATCGGCGGCGAGGTGCTGCCGGTCGCCGGCTGGGCGCGGGGTGTGGGTACCACCGCGTTCACGCACCGCGCACCGGTGGGCGTAACCCTGGCGATCACACCGTTCAACGCCCCGGCGAACCTGCTCGCCCACAAGCTGGGTGCCGCGTTCGCGGCCGGCAACACGACCATCGTCAAGCCGCCGCCGCAGGCTCCCGCCGCCTCGACCGCGATCGTCGCGTTGCTCCTCGACGCGGGGATGCCACCGGAGGCGGTCCAGGTCCTGCACGGCGACGGGCGGCTCGGCGGCGAGCTGTGCGCGGCGCCGGAGGTCGGCGTGATCAGTTTTACCGGCAGCGTGTCCACCGGAGCGGCGGTGGCCCGCGCGGCGGGCGCCAAGCGGCTGGTCATGGAGCTGGGCGGCAACGCCGCCACGATCGTGTGCGAAGACGCCGACATCGGCCTCGCGGCGCGCACCTGCGCCGCCACCGGCTACAGCAACTCGGGCCAGAGCTGCATCTCGGTGCAGCGGGTCTACGTGCACCGCGACCGGTACGAGGAGTTCGTGGAGGTCTTCACCGGTGAGGTGAAGAAGCTGACGGTCGGCGACCCGCTGGATCCCGCCACCGACGTCGGGTCGATGGTCGACGACGGCGCGGCCGAACGGGTCGTCGGGTGGGTGGCGGAGGCCGCCGCCAGCGGCGCGACGGTGACGACCGGCGGTCACCGGGACGGCGCGACGGTCGCCCCCACGGTGGTCGCGTCCCCGCCACCGGACGCCCGCCTGATCCGCGACGAGGTGTTCGGCGCGGCGGTCAGCGTCCTGCCCTACGACGACTTCGACGCCGTGGTGGCCACCTGCAACGACAGCCGGTACGGCCTGCAGGCGGGGCTGTTCACCAACGACGTCCGCCGGATCGTGACGGCCTGGCGCGAGCTGGAGGTGGGCGGGCTGGTGGTCAACGGCTCGTCGAACTTCCGGCTCGACCACGTCCCGTTCGGCGGCGTCAAGGATTCGGGCTTCGGCCGCGAGTCGCCCCGCTGGATGATCGACGACTACACCGTGGTCAAGACGCTCATGCTGCGCGGCATGTCCCTGTTCGGCGATCAGGAAGGCACCCGATGAGCGACACGGTCACGGCGGCTGAGGCAATGGTCGCGCAGCTCGAGTCGTACGGCGTCGAGTACGTCTTCGGCACCTGCGGGCACACCAACATCGCCCTGCTGGACGCGATGGGGCACAGCGACATCCGGTTCGTGATCGCCCGGCACGAGCAGGCCGCCGCGCACGCGGCCGACGGGTACGCCCGCGCCACCGGCAAGCCGGGTGTCGTGCTGCTGCACGTCGGGCCCGGCATGACCAACGCGGTCACCGGCGTGATGACCGCCGCCCTGGACTCGGTGCCGCTGGTGGCGATCACCGGCGATGTCCCGTCCTACTACCGGGGCCGGCACCCGCACCAGGAGGTGAACCTGCACGCCGACGGCGACCAGGCTGCCATCTACCGGCCGTTCGTGAAGCGGGCCTGGCAGGTGCACCGGGCCGCCGACCTGGCGCGGTTCACCGAGCGGGCGTTCTGGACCGCGACCTCGGGACGCCCCTGCGCGGTACTGCTCAGCGTGCCGATGGACCACTTCTCGCGCCCGGTGCCGCGCGGCACGCACACCGGCTACCCGCTCGCGACCCCGGAGCGGCCCGCCCTGCCTCACGAGGTCGCCGGCCGGATCGCCGACCTGCTCGTGGCGGCCCAGCGCCCACTCGTGTACCTGGGCGGCGGCCTGCGGCGCGGCCCCGGCCTCGACGCCCTGCGCTCCCTGGTCGAGCACGTCGACATCCCGGTCGCCCACTCGCTGATGGCCAAGGGAACCCTGCCGGACAGCCATCCGCTGCTGCTCGGCATGCCGGGCTTCTGGGGGCTGGAGCTGACCAACCGGTACACCCGCGAGGCGGACGTCGTGCTGGCGCTGGCCACCCGGTTCGCCGAGACCGACGCCAGCTCGTGGGACCGCCGGTACACCTGGCAGTTCCCGCCCGGCCAGCTCATCCAGATCGACATCGACCCGGCGGAGATCGGCCGCAACTACCCGGTCACCATCGGCGCCGTCGCCGACGTGGCCGATGCCGTACGGGCGATCGACGCCGCCGTCCGCGACCGGCAGGCCACGCCCCGGACGCGGCCCGGGCTGCGCGAGACCATCACCGCGACCCGCCGCACCCTGTTCACCGAGAGCCGGGAACGCGGCACCAGCACGCGGTTTCCGCTGCGGCCCGAACGGATCCTGACCGACCTGCGCGCCATCCTCCCGCCCGACGCCATCCTCGTCACCGACGTGGGGTGGAACAAGAACGGCGTGGCCCAGTGCTACGAACTGCCCGAGGACGGCCGCTTCATCACCCCGGGCGGCGCCTCGACGATGGGCTTCGGCCCGGCGGCGGCGGTCGGCGTCCAGATCGCCGAACCCGACCGCACGGTGGTCGCCCTGATCGGCGACGGCGGCCTCGGCGCCCAGCTTCCAGCTGTACCGATGGCGGTCGAGCAGGGCGCGCCGGTGATCTTCGTGGTCATGAACAACCGGTCACACGGCACCATCTCCGATCTCCAGTCGGCGAACTTCGGGCGCAGCTACGGCTGCGACTTCCTCGGGCCGGACGGCACGCCGTACAGCCCGGATTTCGCCGCCTTCGGCCGTGCCTGCGGCGCGGACGGATACACAGTGGACAGCGCTGCCGCCCTTGGTGAGGCGCTCCGCGCCGCCATCGCGGCCCGCCGCCCGGCGGTGCTCGACGTGCCCATGGTCAACGAGCCCGTCCCCACTCCCGGCCACTGGAACATCAAGGACATCTACCAGGGCGTCTTCGACTGAACGAAGAGGTGAGCTCATGGCACAGATCGACCGTAGGAACGTGCTCAAAGGCGCCGCGGCGGCGGCCGTCGCCGCGGCGGCTGGCCCCGGCGTCACCGCCACCGGCGCCACCGCCGGCGGACGTGCTCCCCAGGCCGCGGACCTGCGCCGCTTCGACACCCCCGGTGACCACGACTTCCCCAAGGTCGGCGGCAACCTGGGCAACCAGAACTACACCGCGCTGCGGCGCGTCCATCCCGGCAACGTGCGGCGCCTGCGCGGCGCGTGGGTCAACCGCATCGAGGGCGGCATCACCACCGGCAACAACGAGAGCACCGCGGTCGCGGTCGACGGGACGATCTACATCGAGTCCGCACCCGGCAACGTCGTGGCCGTCGACGGCGTCACCGGCGAGACGATATGGCGCTACGAGCAGACCCGCGGCACGCTGGTCCGCCGGGGTGTGGCGGTCGGCGACGGCAAGGTGTTCACCAAGTCGAACGAGAACTACGTCATCGCGCTGGACCAGGCGACCGGCCAGGTCGTGTGGGAACGCCAGGTCGACGGGTTCGGCAACATCGAGAAGGTGGCCGTCGTGTACTGCGACGGCATGCTGTTCTGCGGCACCAACGACGGTCCGCGCGGTGCCGCCGTGGCGCTCGACGCCCGCAACGGCGACCTGCTGTGGCACTTCTGGGGCACGCCCGGACCGGGCGAGTTCGGAAACGACACGTGGGAGGGCGACTCGTGGATGGACGGCGGCGCCACGCCGTGGATCCACCCGGCCGTCGACCCGGAGCTGGGGTTGACGTACTGGACGTTCGGCAACGCCCGCGGCAACAACTCCTCCCAGGACGGCTCGGCCCGCGGCGGGCAGAACCTGTTCGCCAACTCGCTCGTCGCGCTCGACATGCGCACCGGCGCGTACCGGTGGCACTTCCAGTCGGTACACCACGACATCTGGGACATGGACAACGTCATGGCGCCGGTACTGGCCGACGTCCGCATCCGGGGCCGCAAGCGCAAGGTGGTCGTCTACGGCAGCAAGTCCGGCATGTTCTTCATCCTCGACCGGATCGACGGCACCGCTCCCCTGGGCGTCGTGGAGCGGCCGGTGCCGCAGGAGCCGCGCCAGAAGACCTGGCCGACCCAGCCCTTCCCGCTGCAGGGCGGCTGGACCGAGCAGCGCGTGGTCGACCAGCCGCTGGGCACCGCCGTACCGGGCGATCCCAACCGGGCCGTGCCCAACTACGTCAAGGGCGCGCTGTACGACCCGCACTGGGACGTGCCGATCCTGTCCATCCCCGGCCACGGCGGCGGCGCGGACTGGTCGCACCTGTCCTTCAGCCACCGGACCGGGCTTGTCTACACCGGCTTCGGGTACGTCGCCGCCGCCCACTCGCTCACCGAGAGCAGCAACGGCCTGCGGCCGCCCGGCGAGTACCAGACCGGGGGCATCGTCGCCGTCGACGTGAGCACCAACCGGGTGAAGTGGAAGCGGCGGATGCCGTACTCGCTGGCCCACGGCAACGGCATCCTCACCACCGGGACCGACCTGATGTTCATCGGCCAGCCGGACGGCAACCTGCTCGCCATGGACGCCCGTACCGGCCGGGAGCTGTGGCGCTTCCAGACCGGGGCCGCCATCAGCTCCAGCCCGATCATGTACCGCGCCGGCGGCAAGGAGTACCTCGCCGTGTACGCCGGCGGGACCAGCATCCCGTACGGCAACTCCGCACCGCGCGGCGATTTCCTGTGGGCCTTCGAGGTCGACGGGGACCTCGGACCGGCCCCGACCCCGCCGCCACCGGTGATCCGCCGTCCGGTCTCCGGCGGCCCGGTCGAGGGCGCCGCGGTGGCCGGCACGGTCGTCATCGGCCGTACCTACAACGCCGCGACCGGGCAGATCGGGGCGACCGAGTCGTTCGCGGTCAATGGCATGGCCCCCACCCACCTGCGGGTACCGGCCGGCACCACCGTGACGTTCACCAACCATCCCGGCAACGCCGGCGAGCGCGGCGTGACCCAGTTCTTCGAAGGGCTCTTCGACGTCCGCCTCGCACCGGGCGAGTCCTTCCAGTACACGTTCACCGAGGCCGGCGAGTACTTCTTCAACGACCCGGCGAGCCCCCGGTCGACCGGCAAGATCGAGGTCTACCAGTGACACGCCGCCTGCACATCCTCAACGGCCCCAACCTCGACATGCTCGGCCGCCGCGAGGCTGCGGTGTACGGGTCGGTCACGCTGGCCGAGATCGAGAAACGGTGCCGCGCGCTGGCCGCCGAGCTCGACTTCGACCTGTTCTTCGGGCAGTCGAACGCCGAGGGCCAGATCATCGACTGGCTGCACCAGGCGTACGACGAGGACGCGTCGGTCATCATCAACCCGGCCGGGCTGTCGACCCGGTCGGTGGCCGTGCACGACGCGCTCCGGATGCTCGCGCGGCCGGTCATCGAGGTACACCTCACCAACGTCTTCAGCCGGGAGTCGACCTATCACGACGGCCTGCTGACCGCCCGCGCGGCCGGCGCTTTCCTGGCCGGGTCCGGCGCGGACGTGTACGAGCTGGCCATGCGCGGCGTCCAGGGCCAGTTGGGTGGCGAGCCGCCATGAGGGTCGGCGTCATCGGGTGCGGCAAGATCGCCAGGAGCCACGTGACCGCCCTGCGCGGTATCGCGGGCGTCGAGGTGGTCGCGGCCGTCGACGTCGACATCGGGCGCGCACGCGCCTTCGCCGCCACCCACGGCATCCCGCACGCGTACCAGGACGCGGACCGGATGCTCGCCACCGGGCTGGACGCCGTCACCGTCTGCACGCCGCACGCCGCGCACGAGGAGGGCGTCCTCGCGGCGGCCCGGCACCGCACGCACGTGCTGTGCGAGAAGCCGGTGGCCCTCACCGTCGCACAGGCACGCCGGATGATCGTCGCGACCGGCGAGGCCGGTGTCCGGTTCGGTGTGCTGTTTCAGCGCCGCTTCTGGCCCGCCGCGGCGCGGATCCGCCACGCGATCGACGACGGCCGGCTGGGCACGCCGATCAGCGGCGGGGTGCTGGTGCGGTTCAACCGCGACGCCGGGTACTACGCCGAACCGTGGCGCGGGCGCCTGGCCACCGAGGGCGGCGGCGTCCTCATGACGCAGGCCATCCACCACATCGACCTCCTGCGGTGGTTCATGGGTCCGGTGCGGCGGGTCACGGGGCGCTGCGCCACGCTCGTGCACCGCGGCCTCATCGAGGTGGAGGACACCGCGGCGGCGGTCGTCGAGTTCGCGTCCGGCGCGCTGGCCACCATCCAGGCGGGCACGACCTTCCAGCCCGGACTCGGCGGGCAGGTCTGGGTCAGTGACGCGCGCGGGCGTACCGCCAGCGTGCTGGAGTTTCCGGAGGGCGTCGGCTGCACCGACCTGTCCACCGTCCCCGGCGAGGAGGTGTCACAGACCGGGCGGCTGGAGGCCGGCGCGCCGGACCTGCCGCTGGCCGAGATCCACGATCATCTGGCGCCCTACCACGCCACGCAGATCGAGGACTTCCTCGACGCCGTCGCCCACGACCGGGAACCGGCGGTGACCGGGCTCGACGCGGTGCGTTCTCTTCAGATCATCGAGGCGATCTACGCGTCGTCGCGCACCGGCACACCGGTGGAGCTGACCGACGATGTCGAGGATTGACTTTCGCGCACCCGGGTGGCTAACTAACGTACCAGTTCGTATAACAACTCGCCGTCACCGATCCCCGGGCCGGAGGTGACAGAACCCGTGTTCTCGCAAGCGTGCGACGCGCTAGCCGGCGGCGTCGAAGGGGTGGGTGAATCCCCGCTCGGACATCTGGCGAGCCATGCGCATCAGGTCGGCGGCGAACTCGGCGACCCGGGTCTCGGTGAACCGGATCGTCGGACCGCTGAGCCCCAGCGCCGCGATGACCCGGCCGGAGCCGCCGACGATCGGGGCGGCGACGGCGGACAGGCCCTCTTCCCGCTCGCCGTGGCTCTGGGCGTACCCCTTCACCGCAGCTTCGTCGATCCACTCCCGCAGCCGTTTGACATGCTTCGGGCCGTAGGGCGAGCTTCGCGCGATCCGGTCCAGCACGGCGGGGCTGGCATCGCGCAGCAGTATCTTCGCCGAGGCGCCCGCCCACATCGGCAGCTCGTCGCCGACGTGCACCACGTGCCGAAGCGGCTGCGGGCCCTCCTGCTGGGCGATGCACACCCGGTACACGTCGCGGACGACGTAGACGTTGACGGTCTCGCGCTGGCGCACGGCGAGCTCGCGCATGCTGCGCTGGGTGTCCGGCGGCAGCTCCCACGAGCGCTGGACCAGGTGCGCCCAGCGCCAGAGCCCGGGCCCGGCCATGTATCCGTTGGTGGTCGCCCAGAGCAGACCGCTCTGCTCCAATGTCGACAGCATCCGCAGCACGGTCGTCTTGGCCAGGCCGGTCGCGTCGACGATCTCCCGTACCGAGATGGTCGGGCGGTCCTCGGTGAGCAGTCCGAGGATGTCCAACGCGCGCTGCACGCTCCGCACGCCCTGGGCATCCGAACCCTGGGCGTCAGAACCCTGGGCGTCAGCCTCCACGCTCTCCCACTCTCCTCGCGAACCGGTGGCTGGTGCCGAGCGAACCATCGAACCACGCGTCACCGCGATTCTCCTACGCTGCCTCGCGTTTCACACATCCGTAACGGTCCGGACTCGGGGTCTTGTCAGGAACGGCAGGCGCCCCTACCGTAACACCAGGTCCGCTTGATGGACCAGAAGGTCCGACTAGCGGTTTCGTCCTCCGCAAGGGTCGACCCGTCCGCCGTGGAGAGCGAGGCACACCCGTGACGACATCAGGCACGAGCGATCCGCGTGTGCTGCGGATCTGGGCCTCGGCGGAGTTGGCGATCGCCTGTGCCGCGGTCGTGGCCATCTTCCTCAGCGTCCTGTGGCAGGTGATCAGCAGGTACGTGCCGGCACTCAACTGGCCGGAGGTCGGAGAGATAGCCAACTACTCGCTGATCGTCCTGACGTTCATCATGGTCGGCTACCTGATCGGCAACAACGGCCACATCGTCATCCAGGTCATCGACTACGTCGCCAAGGGCCGCGCCGCCCGGATGGCCGTCAAGGCCGTGTCGTCGGCCTGCACCGCGGTGATCTGCGCGCTGCTCGCGTGGGAGGCTTTCGAGCTGATCCAGGCATACCCCAACCGGCGCACGGCCGCCCTCGAAATCCCGATCTGGATCCTGTACGCGGTGCCGCTGCTCGGCTTCCTCTCCGGCACGGTGCGGGCGATCGTGCGCATCTTCCAAGCCGGCCACCCGGATCCCCTGTTCGACTCGGCGGAGGCCCGATGATCCTCGAACTGTGGATGGTCGGTCTCGTCATCACCCTCCTGCTGCTGATCCGGGTGCCCGTCGGGCTCGCCTTCATCGGCCCCAGCCTGTGGTGGGCGCTCGCCGACGGAAACTCCGGCGGGTTCGCGCTGAAGACCGCGTTCGACGGCCTCAACAGCTTCCCGCTGCTCGCCGTCCCGCTGTTCATCCTCGTCGGCGTCATGGCCAACCGGCTCGGCGTCGCCGATCGGCTCTACGAGTTCTGCCTGGCGGCACTGGCCCGGGTCCGGGGCAACCTCGCGTACGTCAACATCGGCACCGCGGTCGGCTTCTCGTGGATGAGCGGATCGGCCCTCGCCGACGTGGCGGGACTCGGCAAGATCGAGGTCCCGCACATGGTGAAGGCCGGCTATCCGTACCGCTTCGCCGCCGGCCTGTCGGCCTCGTCGGCGCTGATCAGCCCTGTCATGCCACCGAGCATTCCCGCCGTGATCTACGCCGCGACGGCGACGGTCTCCACCGGTGCCCTCTTCGCCGCGTCGGTCGTGCCCGCGCTGCTCATGGCGGTCGGCCTGTGCGTGTACGTCTTCGTCTGGACCGCCCGCCGCCCGGACATGGTCTCCGTGCCGTTCGACCGCCAGCGGCTGCGCACCGCGGCGATCGGCACCATCGGACCGGCCTTCGTCCCCGTCATCCTGCTCGGCGGCATCCTGTCGGGGACCTTCACCCCCACCGAGGCCGCGTCGGTGGCCGTGCTCCTGATGATCGTGCTCGGCCTGATCTACCGCACGCTGACGCCCCGCGTGCTGCTGCAGTCGTTGCGCGAGACGGCCGTCATCACCGGCGGCATCGGGCTGATCCTGGCCTCGGCCGCGCTGCTCGGACTCATCCTGACCCGCGCCCACGTCTCGCGCGACGTGGCGGAACTGGTGACGTCGGTGTCGACTGAGCCCTGGGCCTTCATCCTGATGGTCAACATCGTCATGCTCATCCTCGGCACGGTGGTCGACGCGGTGGCCGCCATCCTCGTGACCGTGCCGGTGTTGCTGCCGATCGCCACGAGCCTCGGCGTCGACCCCGTCTACTTCGGAGTCGTCCTGATCCTCAACCTGATGATCGGACTGTTGACGCCACCGGTCGGGAGCGTCCTGTTCGTCACCGCCTCGGTGACCGGGCGGCCGGTCGAAGAGGTGTTCCGCGGGGTCGTCCCCTTCCTGATCCCCCTGGTCGCCGTGCTGGCACTGATCTCCGCCTTTCCGGCGATCTCCCTGTGGCTGCCCCACCTTCTCGGATTCTGACCCCTCCAGCCTCACCCCCACGACAGAGGGAGCCCCCATGTATCCACGGTTCGTCGCCGCTCTCGCCCTTACCATGCCGCTGGTTCTCGCCGCCGGCTGCTCCACGCAGGACAACGCGCCCACCGCCGAAGGGGAGAACCCCCGCATCACCTTGAAGATCGGCAGCTCCCAGCCCGAGACCCAGCCGAACTTCTACTGTGGAATGAAGCTGCTCAAGGAGCGGATCGAAGGACAGAATCTCAACCTCACCCTCGACCTGTTCCCCAACAGCCAGCTCGGTCCCGACGCCGAGCGGTTCTCCAGCGTGCAGGCCGGCGACATCGATATCGACCTGCAGGGCGGTTCCGCGATGTCGACGGCCTTCCCGAAGATCGGCGTACTCGACGCGGCCTACGTCTTCAACGACGTCGACCACTTCTTCAAGTGGGCCGACCAGAATGGACAGGACTTCTTCAAGGAGTTCAATGCCGCCACCGACACCACCATTGTGGACGCCTGGTACTTCGGGATGCGCACCTTCACCGCCACCAAGCCGATCCGCAAGCCCGAAGACCTCGCCGGGCTGAAGATCCGTTTCCCGAACACGCCCCAGTTCCTGGCCAACGCCAAGGCGCTCGGCGCGAACGCGGTCGCCATCGCCGTCGAGGAGCTCTACCTGGCGCTGCAACAGGGCGTCGCACAGGGGCAGGAGAACCCGGTCGTCGCCACCCACGCGCAGAAGTTCGACGAGGTCCTCAAGGTCGCCAGCCTGACCAACCACCAGGTCGGTACCCACTATGTCGTCGTGTCCGACAAGACGCTGGACAAGATGAACCAGGCCCAGAAGGACGGGCTGTTCAAGGCGATCCGCGACATCCGCGCGGAGAACCGCAAGTGCGTCGACGACGAGACCAAGAAGGTGCTCGACGGGTGGCGCGCCGACTCGGGCCGGACCGTGGTGGAGATCGACCAGGTCGACCGCCAGGCGTTCATCAGCAAGGCCGAGACGTACTTCAACACCTACTTCAAGGGTGCGGACCTGGAGCTGTACAAGAGCGTCCGCGCCGCCGCCTGACCGGGAGGTGTCCGTGGTCCTGATTGGACTCGTCGGTGCCGGCATCGAACGATCACACGCGCCCTTGCTGCACCAGGCGGAGGCCGATCGACAAGGGATCCGGCTCCACTACACGACCATCGACTCGGCCGAACACGGGCTGTCCGCGGCCGACCTGCCCGACCTGCTCCGCTGGGCACGCACGCTTGGCTACCGGGGGCTGAACGTCACGCACCCGTTCAAGCAGGCGGTCCTGCCACACCTCGACGTGCTCTCGGATGACGCCCGGGTGCTCGGCGCGGTCAACACCGTCGTCTTCGACGACGATGCCAGCCGCGGCTACAACACCGACGCACCCGGGTTCGCCCGCAGCTTCGCCCGGGACTTCGCCACGGTGCCGCGCGAACGCGTCGTCCAGCTCGGCGCCGGCGGGGCCGGGTGCGCGGTCGCGCACGCCCTGCTGTCGCTCGGGGTGGGCACCCTCACCCTCGTCGACCTCGACCGCGCCAGGTCGACACGGCTGGCCAAGGCCCTCACCGCCGAGTTCGGTGAGGGCCGGGTCGTCGCGGGGCAGCCGGGCGAGCTGAGCGCCACGCTGGCGGCGGCCGACGGCGTCGTCAACACCACACCGGTCGGGATGGCGCATCATCCCGGATCACCGGTCCCGGACGCGGACCTGCGCGAGGACATGTGGGTCGCCGACATCGTCTACCGGCCGTTCGACACCGCCCTGCTGCGCGCCGCCCGCGCCGCCGGCGCACCGACACTGCACGGCGGCGGCATGAACGCGTACCAGGCCGTCGTGGCGTTCGAGCTGTTCACCGGGCGGCCCGCGGACGCGGCGGCGATGCGCGCCCACTCGGCGGAGCTGCTCGACTCAGGGCTCTGATCCGGCCGATCCCGCGGCGCGGTCGAGATGCTCCCGCGAGGCCGAGATGGCCATGCGGGCGTGCTCCTTCCCGCCCACCTGCGCCACCTGCGTCGCTTTGGGGATCTCCAACGCGTACGGCAGCCCGCGCGGCAGGGCGTCCAGGATGCCGTGCACGTCGATGCCGCCCTCGCCGGGGAAGAGCCGCTCGAACCGCGCGGTGTGGATGAGACCCTCGTTCGTGGCCGGAACCCTGGGCGGTGCGTCGCAGACGTGTATGAAGTGGAACCATTGAGCCGGCAGCTGGCGGAGGTCCGCGATGCTCGACCCGGACCGTGCGAAGTGCAGCAGGTCGATGAGGATGCCCGCGTTGGGCTGGTCGGCGCCGCGCAGCACGCGTGTCGCCTCGCGCAGGTCCGGTGTCTCCGTCCACGATGGAAACTCCAGGTCGACCGTGAGGCCGAGCGGTCGCGCCATCTCGCACAGCTGCGCGAACCGGTCGACCTTGCGCACCCGGTCGGGATCGGGCAGCTGCGTGATGACATGCCGCGCACCGAGCTCCGCACCCGCCTCCAGGAAGCGCAGGAAGTCCTTCGGGTCCTCGTCCGGGCTGATCCGGGCGAGCTCGACGTCGAGCACTTCGACGCCGGTCGCGGCGAGGCGGACCTTGGTGGTGCGCATCAGCGCCGGATCGGTGGCCAACGGGTAGTGCGGCTCCTGGGGCGTCACCCGCGTCATGCGCAGCCCGACGTACCGGTAGCCGGCGGCCGCGGCGGCGTCGACGAGTTCCGGCGGCGACAGGCTCAACGCCGTCAGATGCGCCAGCGAGTACTCGTGCCGCTCGTCCCGCCGGGACACGGGCGCGTCCCGCAGCGTGATCAGCCGGCGCTCCCGGTGGGCCGCCATCCGCACCGGCGCGCTCGCGTCGCCGTAGCCGGCGTACGCGTCGACGCGTTGCGCCACGGCGAAGAACACGCGCGAGCCGAGCATCTCGGTGTAGAAGTGCAGGTACGCGCCGTGCTCGTCGCGGTCATACATGATCGAGTACTCGCGCAGCGCCGCCAGCAGCTCGGCCGGCAGGTCGAGACGGGCGTCGAGGTCGGCGTAGTAGTTGTCCGGGATCTTCAGGATCGGTGCGCCGAGCGCGCGCATGGCCTTGGCGCTGGCGATCGCGTCGCCGGTGCGGAACGCGACGTGCTGCGGGTTCGGGATGGCCGGCGCCCAGTCGCCGCGACGCAGCGGCGCGGTGTGGAGCGTGATCCTGACCCGCCCGTCAGGATCGGTGGCGGCCCGGCCGCGGATCAGGCCGAAGGGCGCGGCGATCTCGGTGGTCTGGCCCGCGCGCAGCCCGAGCACCGCGCGGTAGAACAGGGTGGACTCGTCGAAGTCGTCGACGGCGTCGGTCAGCGAGACGTGGTCGGTGTCGGTGATGCCGCCCCTGGCGGTAGCCGTCGCGCCGGTCGGCAGGAAGTCCTGCAGCCAGCTCTCGCCGTCGGCACCGGTGCGTACCAGGAAGACCGCCGTACCGTCCGGCGCGGCCACCGACGCCAGCTCCGCCTCCTCCGGCTGGCGCAGCCGCGGCAGTACCGGAGCGAGCAGCCGCTCCGCCCGCCGCGTCGACCCGACCGGATCCTCGCTCTCCACCGCCAGCGCGCAGACCGACGCGGTACCCGGCACTACCGTCCTCTGTGGTGCGAAGTTCAGCAGGATCCGGGCCCTGCCCTGCTCCCACAGCTGCACCGGCTTGGAACGGTGCTGGCCGGTGTGGGTGAAGCCGAGCGCGGTCAGGGCGCGTGCCGTGACCGGACCGGAGACGGCGTCGACGGCGAGCTCGGTGAACACGTGGCCGGCGAGGGCGGGCGCCGGCGGCAGGCCGCTCGGTCGAAGCCGCTCCCGGACCGCACTCCCGGCGGCGGCGCCCGCCGTGCTCCTGGCCGTGGCGCTCGCCTCCTCTTGCAGTGCCAGCAGCGAGCGCATGCCGTCGATCGCCGCGTACCGGGGGTCCGCCTGCCGGTAGACGTCGTTGAACACCTCCAGCGACAGCGGCCCGTCATAACCGGTGGCGAGCACGTGGCCGACGAAGGCGGGCAGGTCGAAGGAGCCAAGGCCGGGAAACAGGCGGTGGTGCCGGCTCCACTCGACCACGTCCATGCTCAGCCGTGGTGCGTCCGCCAGCTGCACGTGGAACACCTTCGCCCCGGGTACGACCCGGATGCCGGCCGGGTCGTCGCCGCGCGAGAGCACGTGGAAGCTGTCCAGGCACAGGCCCAGCGCCGGATGGCCGGCGCGCCGCACGATGCGCCAGGCGTGCGCGTACGTGTTGACGAAACGGCCCCAGGCGAGGGCCTCGTACGCGATTCGCAGGCCCCGCTCCCCCGCCCGGCTGGCCAGGACGTGCAACTGTTCGGCGGCGAGGTCGTCGTCGTCCACCGCGTCGGCCGATACCGTCGAGCAGACCAGCAGGGTGCTGGCGCCGAGCTCTTCCAGGATGTCGAACGCGCGCTCCGCGCGCCGGAGGTTGGCGGCGAAGACGTCGGGCGCGACCGCCTCGAAGTCACGAAACGGCTGGTACAGGTCGATCGCCAGCCCGCGCCGCGCACACTCCTGGCGCACCCGGCGCGGCGACCACGACGACCCGATGAGGTCGCTGTCGAACAGTTCGATGCTCTGGAAACGCGCCGCCGCGGCGGCCGAGAGCTTGTCTTCGAGGGTCCCCGACAGACACACGGTCGCGATGGCCAGGCTGGACGACATCGGCACCTCCGACCCTCTGAACGTACTAGATAGTTACTTATACGCCTGATGCACCGACGTGGAAAGGGGTGAGGGTCAGGACCACCCCTGCCACCCCGACCGTGTGGCCGCGAAGGGCGAGGCCGCGGGAGCGACGGTCTTGCGCGCGACGCACGTCGCGGCAGCCCAGCCATCGGTCCTGGTGTTGCTCTTGCCCCTTCGCGCCTCCCGCCGATCAAGGGCGAATGCACGTGGTTGGATCGCTAAACCGCGTGCATTCGCCCTTGATCCATGCGAATGGCCTTGATCGGCGCGCAGGGCGCGCCGCCGCGCCGCCACGACGGCGCGCAGCCTCACACCCGGGGACCTCTTTCGTCTCAGGCCATGTGCACGGAAGGCGGGCGGGCTCTGGGTGCTGTTACGCCGCTACGACGGTGAACGGGGCTAGGTGGACGGTGCCCGCTGCTTTGAACTGGAGGAACAGGCGGTAGCGGCCGCGCTGCGGAAACTGGGTGTGAAACGTCAGCACGCCGTCGCCCGGCGCCGCCCGCTCGCTGGCCGGCATCGTGGGATGCAGGTGCGCGAGGCTCTGCGTGGTGGATTCGAACACCGAGGCGTGGGCGTAGGCGCCGAGGTACGGCTCGAGCGCGGTGACCGGGGCGCCGCCGGCGTCGAGAACCCGGAAACGCACGACCCTCGGCCGGCCCGCGACACCGTCCGCCGCGCCTTCCTCGCGCTCGACCGTGTATCCGGCGACCTTCACCCTCGGCGCGGGCGGCGGGATCGGCGCGTAGCTGGTGTCGCCGGCGACGACGAACGGCGCACCGAGCACAGTGGAGTGACCGCTGCCGGCGCGCGCCCGCGGCACGAACTCGGCGTAGAGCCGGTAGACGCCGCCGTCCGGTACGTCGACCGCCGCCGTCCAGGTGTCACCCGCGAGCGCCGGATGCAGGTGCTGGTAGAAGCTGAGGTCCTCGCGCACCACGTACAGGTGCAGCGGCTCGCTCAGCACCGGCTCGTATTCGGTGGTGGCCAGGCCGTCGGGGCCGAGGACGCGAAACGCCACCGGCAGCGCCTTGCCGCGCCGGTCGGGGAGCGTGACGGGCAACAGGGCGTACCCGTCGTGCTTGTCGGTCAAGCCGTCGCCGCCGTGGCCGCCCGGACTGTGCGTGGCCGGGGCCGCGGCCCGCTGGCCCGGAGCGGTCGGCTCCGGAGCCAGCGGGTTGATGTAGACCACCGCCGCGGCGAACAGCCCCACCATGCCCAGCGCGAGCCAGCGAACGGTCCGCCGGCCGTACTGAGCGTCGATCGCTGTCACGCCGCCGGCAGGTTCGGCCGCACCACGAACAGTCCACGTTGGATGCTGAAGATCGCCACGTTTCCGCTGGGGAAGAACGGGTACACGTGCCAGGCCCCCGCGAAGCCGGCTGCGTTGCTGGTCGGGTCGACGTCGAAGTACCCGGCCTCGGTCAGCGTCGACGGGTTGGCGATGTTGGTCAGTCGCACGATCCGCAACCCGGCCCGGTAGTTCGCCTGGTAGCTGTAGTTGCCCTTGACGAACTGGTTGTGGTCGGTGGCCGCCGTCGGACCCAGGTACGTGCCGGCGAGCACGGGAGCGGTCAGGCTCGCCATGTCGAACACGTACGTCTTGCCGCGGTGCCCGAACCGGGTCTCGTCGAGTTCGTCGTCGAGCACGAAGTACCGGTGGTTCTCGGTGAACCAGCCCTGATGGGTGTAGCCCCGCCCGGCGTACGCCTGCCGCGCCAGCCGCACCGGGGCGGCCTTGTTGGTCACGTCCCAGACCGTCAGCGTGTCCTCGTTGCTGGCCATCAGGATCTCGCGACCCTGGTACGCCGTGTGCGGGCCCCGGTACACGACCGCCTGCGCGTCATGGGTGTAGCCGTCGCCGCTCACGCAGCCCACGAAGCTGGGACTGGTCGGGTTGGCCAGGTTGAACATGCGCGAGCCGCCGCTGCACGTGTTGGAGCCGTTGACGTACGCGATGCCGGTCGCGTTGTTGATGTGGATGGTGTGCCCGTTGTTGAACGACGTGTTGCGGGCGTCGGCGGTGAACGTCTGCGGAGTCGTGACGGTGCGCAGCCGGGCCAGGTTGAAGATCTGCATCCCGTGCGCGCCGTTGTTGTCCGACACGATGTAGGCGTGATTATTGTGGACACTCAGTTCACGCCAGCTCGACGTGCCGGTGGCGCTCGGCAGGTTCCCCAGATACCGGGGATTGACGGGGTCGCTGATGTCGACGAACGCCGTGCCCGTGGTGCGGCCGACGATCGCGTACTCCTTGCCGGTGGTCGTGTCGGTCCAGCCCCAGCCCGCGGAGCCACTCCCCCCGCCCATGCTCGACAGCGGCAGGTTGCCCAGCAGATCCACGTTCTGGCACGGGTATCCGCCCGCCGTTCCGCCGCTGCACGTCGCCGCGGCGGCCGCCGCCAGCGGGATGGACAGCGGGTCGACCTGTGCCGGCAGGTCGTGGTTGTGGTCATGGCTGCCGTCCGCGGCCAGCCACGGCATCGTCTTGAGGTCTCGCGGGCCTACGCGGTCAGGATCGCGGGCCGAGGCGCTGCCCGTCAGCGTCAAGCTCAACGCCGACGCCACGCACAGCGGTAGGAGGAAATACAAGGGCCGACGCCGCATGGCGCACCTCCCGCGGCGGCCCGAGGATCGCCCGCGCCGCCAATCGAAGGTAGTCACTGTGTAAGCGACGGTACGCGGTCAGTAGCGTCACGCTCAAGAGCCAGCGCTTTGATCCTGTCGACGTTCCGGCCGGGTAGGCGCGCCGTCGCCGGTTCGGCGGGCGAATATCGGTGGTGTGGTGGGTCGCCGGACTGCTATCACATCCCGGTGAATGCCGTTGAGCCGTAGCCTGCACACTGATCCGTATCCGATACGCGCCGCCCGCCGGGCCGGCGTGCCCGTGCGCGTGCGGCGCTGCCCGCCACGTCCCGGGTTCACCCATCCCGCCGGCCCCGCCGATGTCGTTCGGGTCCTGAGCTTCTTCGGGGCGGCGGTCACCTACGGCCTGCGCGCCATCGAGCTACGGCAGCGGCCGGCCGCTGACACCGGACTGGCGGTCGCGGCCCTGCGGGTGCCCGGGATCGTGCTGCTGTTCGAGCAGCCCGTGTCTCCGTGGGTGCTGCCCGGCCGCCTCACGGACGGGACGGCGGCGCGTTTGGAGCGCGCGGGTGCCCGGGTCACGGGTGGCCAAGCCGGCACCCGGGTCGACTGGCCCGGCGACACGCTGCGCGACTTCATGCTCTTCGACGGCCTGATGCACGAAATCGGCCACCACATGATCCAGCACGCCGCGCGCAAGTACCGCGCACCCGCGATGCGCACCGCCGATCATGAGCGCCGCGCGGACGCGTACGCGATGCGGGCCCGGCACGCCTGGGCGGCACGGTGATGAGCCCGCGTGCCCGGCTGATCGGCGATGGTGTCGAGAACCCCGCCAACGCGGAGGCGCTTGCCGAGGCGGCACGGATGTTCGCGATACCGTGCGGTTTCCGCGACAGCCGCGGCCTCGCCGCACACCTTCCAGGTCTGTCCACCGTGGACAACGCCGCGCTGTTCGGCGGAGCGGGTCCACTCATCGCCGTCGACAACACGCCTGGGGCCGAGTCGGTGTACCGCTCCGGTCGACTCCACAGTGGAGCGTCCATCGTGGTGGGCAACGAACGTCGCGGCATCCGTCCAGACGTCCTGCGCGCCGCCGCGAAGACGGTGCACATCCCGATGCCGGGGCGCGGGGTCAACACGCTCAACGTAGCGACAGCCGCTGCCGTGGCCATGTACTACCTGCTGGACGCGCACGGCCGTCGCCAGGCACGCGCCCCTCGCCCCGAGTCGCACCGTCCGGCCCTGTTGTTCGGGGCGCCGCGGGACCACGTCGAGGCCGGCAGTTCGCTGCGTTCGGCGGCGGCGTTCGGCTGGCAGAGCGTCGCCGTCGACGACCGCGAGAAGGTGTGGTTCGGCACCCCGCGCCCGGTACGCAACGAGGCCCGAGCCGCCGCGCGCAGCCACCGCAACCCGCTGCGCGTGCTACCGGCCGGCGACGCCTGGGTATCCCCGGCCGCCGGCCGGGTCGTGGTCTGTGGACCGCACGTCAACGGTCCGCCCCTGCACCGCACGGACCTGACCGGCCCCAACACGCTGCTCGTCATCCCGGACGGCGATGGCTGGAATCCTCCGCCCGGTGCCGAGTTCGCCCGCGTCACCGCGCCCGGAACCCCTGGCCGGTACCGCCTCCTCACGGGCATCGTGCTCGCCGAGGCGGCCCGCCAGCTCGGCGCCCGCGGCGGCCAAGCCCCCCGTCCACCTCGGCGCGGCCTGTCGTACGGCAGCGCGGCCTGGACCTGGCCACCCCGGACGCCGAGCTCGTCCAACCGTGGGAACTCGTCCACTACTGAGCTGGCACGGTGAGGTCAGCTCTGCTGGGCGGCCCACTCAGCGACGCGCCGGGCGCTCTCTTCCTCGGAGAGGTCTTCGACCCGGGTCATGAGCGACCAGCGCACCCCGAACGGGTCGCGGATGCTGGCGAACCGATCGCCGGAGACGAACGTCGTGGCCGGCTCCCGCACGCTCGCGCCCGCCTTCTCGGCCCGCGCGAGCAGGTCGTCGACGTCCGGGGTGTAGAGGCCCATCGAGTAGCAGTCCTTGTCACCCTCGGGCGCCGGGACCAGGCCGTAGGCGTCCGTCGGCTCGCCGAGCTGGAGGTGCCCGTTGCCGAAGTCGAGAACCGCGTGCGCCACCACACCCCCGAACTCGGTCACGTCCACCACCCGAGCGCCGAACACGTCCCGGTAGAAGGCGATCGCGCCGCGAGCGTCCGGGATCGCCAGGAACGGGGTCAGGCTCGTGACGCCGTGCGGGGTGCCGTTGGTGGTGTGCTCGCCGTTGGCGGCCTGGTATGTATCGGTCATGATCATGACACTAGGCGCGCGCCGTGGGGGCTGGCTTGGAGATTCGCGACAGCCCGTACCGTGGCTCGGGTGAGCCAGGACCATCGCGGCATCCTGTACCCGGCGCAGCTGCCGACCTTCGCCCGGCTGGACCCGCCGGAGGAGGTGGCCGCGCTCGTGCGGTGGTTCTGGATCCCGGAGTGGCGGATCGCCCCGGGTCGCACCTCGCGCCAGCACGTCATCCCCTTCCCCGCCTGCAACCTCGTCGTCGAGCACGACGGGGTGGGGCTGGCCGGCCCCGCGACGCGCCGTTCGCACCGGGATCTCACCGGCACGGGCTGGGCCGTCGGTGCCCTGCTGCGCCCCGCCGCGGTGCCGTCGTTCACGCCCGAGCCGGCGGAGCTCCGCGACACGTACCTCGCGATGGACCTGCCCGACCTGCGGGCCCGCGTGACCGACGCCATGAACCAACCCGCGGACGGGCCGCTGCGGCACCGCCGAGCGGTCGACGCCTTCGCCGGCTGGCTCGCCGGGGCGGTGCCGCCGCCAGACCCGGAAGCGCTGCTGGCCAACGCGCTCGCCGAACTCGTCGACAGCGACCCGACCGTGCTGCGGGTCGAGGATGTCGCCAGCCGCCTGCACGTGTCCACGCGCACGGTGCAGCGCATCGCCCGCCGGTACGTGGGGCTGCCGCCGCTGACGATGATCCGCCGGCGCCGGCTCCAAGAGGCCGCGCAGCGGCTACGCACCGACCCGGGCACCAGCCTGGCGGCGCTGGCGTCGGAGCTCGGCTACGTCGACCAGGCCCACCTGGCCACCGAGTTCCGCACCGTCCTCGACTTCACCCCCAGCTCCTACCGCGCCTCGACAACACACCCACCCAACGACCATTCCGACTAGAGATATGAGCTACCGCGACGTCCGTCGCGCGCAAGACCGCCGCTCGACGAACGTGTCGCCGCGCGGCGCGCGGTGCGCGGTGCGCGGTGCGCGGTGCGCGGTGCGCGGTGCGCGGTGCGCGGTGCGCGGCGCGCGGTGCGCGGTGCGCGGCGCGCGGCGCGCGCCGATCAAGGGCATTCGCATGGATCAAGGGCAAATGCACGCGGAAAGAGATCCAAGCGCGTGCGTTCGCCCTTGATCGGCGTAAGCGGCGTGGCGACACGCCGTGCCGGGCTGGCCTCGGGGCGGACGCGCATAGAGAAGAGATCGAACCACGTGCGTTTGCCCTTGATCGGCGGCACTGGCCGGCGCGGCGCGGACCGGCGCGGGCCGGCGCGGCGCGGGGTGGCGCGGCGCGGGGTGGCGCGGGCCGGCGCGGCGCGGGGTGGCGCGGCGCGGGGTGGCGCGGCGCGGGGTGGCGCGGGTCGGCGTGGGGTGGGGTGACGCGCGGTCAGGGGGTGCCGGTGGTTGTTAGGGTGCGGGTCGCTGTCAGGCCGGCGGCGGTGGTTTTGGTCAGGAAGTCGGCGATCAGCTCTAGCTGCTGCTGGTCGTAGTCGGCGCAGATGGTGTCCATCGCCGAGTTCATGCCGGCGAAGAGCCGGAAGACCTCCCCGCCGCGCTCGGGCAGCGCCCTGACGGTGACGGCGCGCCGGTCGGCGGGGTCGCGTTCGCGCGCGATCCAGCCGGCGCGTTCCAAGCGGTCGAGGATGCCGGTCATGGTGGCCGGGTGCAGGCCGGCCTGGCGGGCCAGGGCCGTTGGGCTCACCGGACCGTGGCGCTGGATGAGGTCGAGGCAGTCCATGTCGGCGTCCTTTATGGCCAGTTGGCCACCGACCTGGCGGTTGAGCGCGGACAGCTGGTTGTGCAGCTCGCGCAGGCCGTTCTTGATCTGACTCGTGAGCTGCCTCCGGCCGCGCTGACCTCCCGATGTTACGTGACTCATATTGTTTGGGTCTCCAATCAACGATAGTTTGGTTCTCGTAGGATACGACATCGAAAGGATCCAGACCATGATCCTCATTACCGGCGCTACCGGCGTCGTCGGCCGGGAAACCGTCAGGCTCCTGGTGGAGCAGGGCGCGAAGGTCGCCGCCGTCACCCGCGACCCACACGCCGGCCTTCCCGCGGCTGCCCAACTGGTCCACCCCGACGAGGTCGCCACCCTCGACGGTGTGGAGGCGATCCTGCTCAGCCCGCGCGCGGTCGGTGCCACCGCCGCCGCTCTGCTTGATCGCGCCCGCGAGACAGGTACCGGCAGGGTTGTCGTGCTGTCCGCCGTGACCGTGCAGTACCCGGCGGGACTCCCCCGCTTCCGGCAGCAGTTCGAGGCGGTCGAGGACCTCGCCAAGCGCTCGGGCCTCGACTGGACGATCCTGCGCTGCACCGACTTCGCCGCCAACACTCTCGCCTGGGCCCGACAGATCGGGGCCACCGGGACCGTGCGGGGCGCGTACGCGGAGGCGCGCACCTCGACGATCGACGAGCGCGACATCGCCGCGGTGGCCGCCCTGGCCCTTGCCCAGCCGCACCACGCCGGCCAGATCTACCCGCTCACCGGCGAGCAGTCGCTGACCCAGGCGGACAAGGTCGCCGCGCTCAGCGAGGCGCTCGGCCGCCCGATCTCGTTCACCGAAGCCACGCCGGAGGAGATCCGCCGCGGCATGCTCGCCGCCGGCCTGCCCGACGAGGTACCCGATCGGCTGCTCGGTTCGCTGGCCGATTACGCCCGCGAACCCGGCCCCACCACCGACGCCGTGCGGCGGTTGCTGGGCCGCCCGGCCCGCACCTACGCCACCTGGGCGACCGACCACCGCGCCGCTTTCGCCGCCGCCTTCACCACCGGAGGACCCCGATGAAGCTCACCGTCGTCGCCGCCACCGGCGGCATCGGGCGCCACCTGGTCGGGCAGGCGGTCGCCGCCGGACACCACGTCACCGCCGTGGCCCGCGGCCCCCGTGACATGCCGGCCGGCGTCCGCGTGGTCGCCGTCGACCTCACCCGGCCCGACATGCGGGCGCTCGCCTCGGCCGTACGCGGAGCCGACGCCGTCCTGTCCGCCCTCGGCCCGCGTAACCCGCGCGCCGACGCGGGCATCACCTCGCAGGGCACCCGCGCGATCGTCACCGCGATGCACGCCGAAAACGTCCGGCGGCTCGTCATCGTCAGCGCCGCACCCGTCGGACCGGTGCCCGTGCCCGGCCAGCCGACAGCACCCCGGCACGACCCCGGCGACGGCTTCTTCATGCGCTACCTGGGCACCCCGCTGACCCACGCCATGTTCGGCCGGCACTACGCCGACCTCGCCGCCGCCGAGCAGATACTGCGCGACAGCGGCCTGGAATGGACCGTGTCGCGCCCGCCCAAGCTCACCGACAAACCCCTGACCGGCCGCTACCGCACCGCGCTGAACCGCAACATCCGCGGCGGGTTCTCCGTGCCTCGCGCCGACGTCGCGCACCACATGCTCGCCGTGATCGACCAACCCGAGACCATCAAGCAGGTCATCGGCATCGCGAGCTGACGGGACCAGCGCCGCTCCGCGCAGGGCGCGAGTTGCCGCAACGGCCGCCGCTACTCGGCGAGGGCCATGGGGCGGCGCAGCCGGCGCCACACCGGTAGCACGGTGGCGAGTACCGCCAGGGCCGCGGCCGCGATCGTCACCGCGCCCAGGGCGGGCCAGGGCATGACGATCGCGGTCGGTCCGACCAGCCGCAGCAGCGCCAGCCATAGCCCGAGCAGGCCGACGGTGGTGGCGGCGGCCGCCAGGACCACGCCGGCGACAACCGCGAGGAGCGCCTCCCCGACCAGGGCTCGCAGTACCTGCCCATTGGTGGCGCCGGTCAGCCGCAGGGTGTCGATGTCGGTGCCGCGCTCCGAAGAGGCCATCAGCAGCGTGTTGACGATGGCGATACCGGTGTAGCTGAGCACGATACCGAGCACGATGAACAGGCCGATGCGGCTGGCGTCGGCCGAGCGGTCGGCCGCCGTCGCCGCCCACGCGCGCTTGGTGAGCACCTGCGCGTCCTCCCCCGCGACGGCCGCGCGCAGAGCCCGCTCGACACCGGCCGGATCGGCGCCGGCGCGCAGCTTCACGTACACCAGCGGCGCCAGCGCGGTGGCGTAGCGGGCGGGCAGGTAGGCGTCGGGGTACTGGCCCTCGGCCACGACCCCGGTCACCCGCAGCCTCGCCGGTGTGCCGTCGGCGAGCCAGACGTCCACGTACTCACCGACGCCGGCGCCCCAGTTGTCCGGTACGACGATGGACGCGCTGTCGGGGGTGGACATGGCCCCGGCCTGGAGCCGCACGTCGAGAACGTTCGGCACGGCGGCCGCCGTCACCGCCTTCGCCGGCCAGGCCACCAGTACCGCACCGGCGTGCACCCGGTAGACGGTCGTGGGTACCGGCGCGACGGCATCGACGCCGTCGACCGCGGTGAGCCGGTCGACCAACGCGCGGCTCACTCCGGGCGCGCCCACCGGCCGTACGAGATAGTCGGCGAACATGGACCGTTCGCTCTGCTCGGCCTCGGCCACGTCGATGGTGCCGGCGGCACCGCCGAGCAGTCCGGTCAGCGCCACGGTGACCAGTACCGGCGAGGCCGTCACGGCGGTCCGCCGCACCGCCGTGAGGGCGTTCTCGCGGACCAGCATGGCCGTCGCGCCACGCAGCCGCCGCAGCGGCGCGGTCAGCCGGAGCGCGAGGGGGCGCACCACGGCGGGCGCGAGCAGGCCGCACGCCACGACCAGCACCATCACCGTCGGCATGTAGGTCTTGTCGGACGTCGCGGAGTCCGGATCGACCACCGCGGCGCCGATCATGACGATGGCGGCGGCGAGGGTACCGAGGCCGGCGAACCAGCGGACGAGCGTCATGGCGCGGGTGTCGAGGGCCGCCTCGCGCAGCGCCTCGACCGGGCGGACCCGGCCGGCCCGCCAGGACGCCACGGCGACCCCGGACAGCGCGACCGTCACGCCGCTGGCGAGCGCCACCGCGAGGGGGATCCAGGAGCCGCTGTCCGGCAGCCACGCCGGCGCCATGTCCAGGCGGATCAGCCAGTCCAGCACGGCCGGAGCGCCGGCGGCGCCGAGCGCGCAGCCCAGCGCCGACGCCACGACGCTGACCAGCGCCGCTTCCCCGTACAGCATGCGGCGCACCTGCCCCGGGGTGGCTCCGGTGACGCGGAGAAGGGCGAACTCCCGCCGCCGCTGCACCACCGAGTAGCCGAACGTCGAGGCCACCACGAAGATCGCCACGAACGCCGCGAAGCCGCCCGCGATGCCGACCAGCGCGTTGGTGTCGTTGAGGACGTCGGCGTCGCGGTCCCGGTCGGGATCGAGCTCGCCCAGCTCGACCCCGGTCAGCACGCGCGCCCGGTCGCCGACGCTCGCCCGTACCGTGTCCGGCGGATCGGTCATGACCAGCGCGTCGATCCTCGGGGACAACCGTGCCGCCTCCGAGTCGGCGAAGAACACCGGCGTCTCGAAGCCGCGCGACGCCACGAGGCCGGAGACGGTGTACGGGCGGGTGGCGGTGAGGGTACGCACCTCGACGCGGTCGCCGGGCCGGGCGCCACCGGTGACCACCACCTCCGCCTCGTTCGCCGGTGCCGAACCGGCCGTGAGGGCGTAGCCGGTGTACCGGGCCGAGGACCAGCCGTGCCCGGCCGGCTCCCGCGCGGGTACGCCGGCCAGCTGGGCGTAGAACGTGCGGTCGGGCACCCCGGCGCCGAGCCGGGCCACGAGGTCCGCCGGCAGCCCGGGCGGGTCGACGAGTCGCTCGGTCTTCGTGTCGTACGCCGTCGAGACCGTCAACGTGCCGTGCGGCGCGACGACCGTCACGTCGCCTGTGTACCGCACGGGCGGACGGGGCGGCGCGGCGACGCTGGCCGCGAGGACCAGGCCCATCGCGGCGATCAGTCCGGCGCCGCCGGTGAGCGCGACGAACGTGCCGGCGAAAGACACCCAGCGGGTACGCAGCGTGGCAAGGGCGATGGTCAGCACGGCGCCGCCGCCAGCCGGGTCATCCGGGTCGCCACCGTCGCGGCGGTCGGCTCGACGAGCTCGTCGACGATCCGCCCGTCGGCCAGGAACAGCACCCGGTCGGCGAACGAGGCGGCGACCGGGTCGTGCGTGACCATGACGATCGTCTGCCCGTACCGGTCGACCAGGTCGCGCAGCAACCGCAGCACGCCGTGACCGGTCGCGGTGTCCAGCGCACCGGTCGGCTCGTCGGCGAAGAGGACCCTGGGGTGTACCGCCAGCGCGCGGGCGATCGCGACCCGTTGCTGCTGACCGCCCGAGAGCTCGGCGGGGCGATGCCCGGCCCGGTCGGCCAGTCCGACGGCGGCGAGCGCGGTGCGCACCGCCTCTGGGTCCGGCCGGCGGCCGGCGAGCCGGATCGGCAGCTCCACGTTCTGGGTGGCGGTCAGCGACGGCATCAGGTTGAACGACTGGAACACGAAGCCGACCAGGTCGCGGCGCAGCAGGGTGCGCCGGTTCTCGCTCAACCCGGTCAGGTCGGTGCCGGCGATGAACACCCGGCCGGCGGTCGGCCGGTCCAGGCCGGCGGCGCACTGCAGCAGCGTCGACTTGCCGGAGCCGGACGGCCCCATCACCGCGGTGAACGTGCCCGCCGCCAGTTCCAGGCTCACGTCGTCGAGCGCGGTCACCGCACGCTCGCCGCGCCCGTACGTGCGGCTGACCGACCAGAGTTGCACAGCATTCATGCGTTGATCTTCTGGCGGTTCCGCGGATCTGACATCGCCGGTGCGACGGGGCTCGCGCCTCCCTCGCTCGGGTGAGACGGCTATTGTCGATCATCGTGTGGCGGCGACGGCGGGGCGACCTGGCACTGGCGGCGGCGGTGCTGTTCGCCCAGTCGGTGCCCTTCCTGTTCGACCCGGAGCCGTGGCAACTCGCCGGCTACCTGCCGGTGGTCGGCTCGGCCCTTCCGCTGGTGTTCCGGCGTAAAGCGCCGCTGCTGTGCCTGCTGCTCACCGAGCTGTGCGTCGGCGCGTACGACCTGATCGGCACCGGACCCGCCCAGCCGGTCTGGTACGGCGCGCTCGTCGGCCTGTACACCGTCGCCGACCTGGCACCGAAGTGGCACCGGGTGGCCGCGCTGGCGATCACCGCGATCGGGCTGACCGCCACCGTCGGCGCGCCCGCCACCGCCGCCCGCGAGCTGCTGACCTGGTCCGCCGCGTACGCGCTCGGCGCGCTCACCCGCGGCCGCCGCGAACTGGCCCGCGCCAACGCACGCCAGGCCGCCGAGCTCGCCGCCGCCCGTGAGCGCGCCCGGATCGCCGCCGACCTGCACGACATCCTCGGCCACGCGTTCAGCATGATGGTCGTACAGGCCGAAGCCGGCGCCGCCGTCGCGCAGCGCGACCCGGAGCGGGCGGGTACCGCGTTCGACGCGATCGCCACCGCCGGCCGCGACGCGATGCGCCAGCTCCGGCAGGCCGTCGGCACCCTGAAAGACAGGCCGCCACCCGGCCTGGCCAACCTGGGCGACCTCGTCGGGCAGGCCGAACTGGCCGGCCTGCACGTGCGCGTCCGCAGCTCCGGCACACCGCGCGAACTGCCCACCGACGTGCAGCTCGCCGCGTACCGGATGGTCCAGGAGGCGCTGACCAACGTGGTCAAGCACGCCCAGGCGGGCACGGTCGAGCTACGCACCGGGTGGACTGGCGGCGGGTTCCGGCTCAGCGTCGCCGACGACGGCGTCGGCTCCGCCCGGCCAGCCGCCGGCGGGCACGGGCTGTCCGGTATGCGGGAGCGGATCGCCGCCGCCGGCGGGGAGGTCACCGTGGGCACCGGGCTGCACGGAAAAGGGTTCAAGGTGGAGGCGGTGTTCCCGTGATCCGGGTGGTGGTGGCCGACGACCAGGAGCTCGTCCGCGCCGGCTTCGCGCTGATCCTCGGCGTCCAGGACGACATCGAGGTGGTCGCCGAGGCCGGCGACGGCGCGGAGGCGGTACGGGCGGTCCGGGCGCACAAGCCCGACGTGGCGCTGCTCGACATCGAGATGCCGATCCTGAACGGCATCGGCGCGGCCCGGCAGATCTGCGCCGAGACCGACACCCGCGTCATCATGCTGACCACGTTCGACTCCGACGCGTACGTCTTCGACGCGCTCCGCGCGGGTGCCAGCGGGTTCCTGCTCAAGGACGTCCGTCGCGACGACCTGGTGCACGCGGTCCGGGTCGTCGTCGACGGCCAGGCGCTGCTCGCCCCGGCGGTGACCCGCCGCCTCGTCGACGACGCGGTCCGGCGCCAGCCCCGACCGGGCCCGGTGATCGGGCTGGACCGGCTCACCGACCGCGAGCGGGAGACGCTCGAACTGCTCGGGCAGGGCCGGTCCAACGCCGAGATCGCCGCCGCGTTCACCGTCAGCGAGCACACCGTGAAAACCCATGTCAGCAACGTGCTGAGCAAACTGGGGCTGCGCGATCGGGTACAGGCCGTGATCTGTGCGTACGAGTCCGGCCTGATCACGCCCGGCGAACGGTGAGGTGCTGGAGTCGTGCGGCGGTGCCGGTCAGTCGGCGATGTGGGCGGTGTTGTCGAGCCAGTGCCGCACGATGCCGGCGTCGCCTTCGATCGTGATCTTGGTGGTTTCGCGGTCGGTGAGCGGAAGTCGCCGGGTCAGGACCAGCAACAGCGACTGTGCCGAGCCGGTGACCGTCACGTCGGCCGGTTTGGTTCCGGGCTGCCACGCCGCTCCGTCCGGCCGCCGTTCGACGAACCAGGCGCCCGTGCCGTCCGCGGTGTCGGTAGCCAGCAACTGCAGCGTCTGCCCGGTGCCCCGGATCGCGTGGGCGGACTCGGAGCGCTGCAGCTCCCAGGTGGGAGAGGTGAGCATCGCCAGGTGGTTGCTGATGAGCGCGGCCGCGATGTCGGGGGCGATGTCGGCCGGCCGGCCCGCCGCGTTGTCCCCGTCGAAGCCGTGGACGACCGTCTCGTTGAGGACGCTGGACATCCAGAAACGCGTCCCGGTCCGCCCGTCCGCCGCGGCGTTGAACACCGGCGCGTCCATCGCGTCGTCGGAGAGCGCGTCCGCGACCCGCTGCGCCGACTGCGACAGCCACGCCTCCCACTGGCGGGGATCGGCGGGCAGGGCGGCCGCCCCCGTGGGCAGCTGGGTGGGGTCGGTGATGCGCCGCTCGATGATCTCCGCGACCCAGTTCTGGGTCTGGCCGACGTGCTCTACCAGGTTGGTTATCGTCCACTCCGGGGTGGTCGGCACGGCGGCGTCAGGTCCGGCAGCGGCGGCCGATTCGGCCAGGCGCCGGGTGTGTTCGATGATCGCTCGCCGGGCACGTTCGGGATTCAGCTCGGTCATTGGAGGACCGTAGCAACAGTCCCCTTCATAAAAGCTTCGTCGCCCGAGGGTGAACGGGCGATGCCGAGGACGGTACCAACGCTGCCTTTCAGATCGGCTTCATCGGATCATGGACCCTGTGCATCCGATATCTTTGGGCGGGCCTTGAGCAGGTACGACGTGGGAGGAGCGGTCTGGTGAGTCGCATCATGTCCGGCGACCCGCTGACGCTCTGGTACGACGAGCCGGCCACCGACTGGGAGACCCAGGCGCTGCCGATTGGAAACGGAGCGCTGGGCGGCATGGTCTTCGGCGGCGTGGCCGTCGAGACGGTCCAGTTCAACGAGAAGACGCTGTGGACCGGCGGGCCGGGCTCGACGCAGGGGTACGACTTCGGCAACTGGAGCTCGCCCCGGCCCGGCGCGATCCAGCAGGTACAGCGGGATCTCGACCAGCGGCTGCGGATCAGCCCGGACGAGGTCGCCAGCCGGCTCGGGCAGCCGAGGAACGGCTTCGGCGCGTACCAGACCTTCGGCGACCTCACGCTGCGCCTGCCCGCCGGCCCCGGCGCGCTGCGGGAGTACCGGCGCGAGCTGGACATCGCCAACGCCGTGGCCCGCGTGTCCTATGTGGATGACGGTGTCCGATACACCCGCGAGTACTTCGCCAGCCATCCGGACGGGGTGCTCGTGATACGCGTGAGCGCCGACCAGCCGGGCAAGGTGGCGTTCAGCGCCGGCGTCTCCGCGCCCGCCAACCGGTCGAAGACGGTTACCGCCGCAGGCGGGCGGATCACGTTCGCCGGCAAGCTCGACGACAACAAGCTCACCTTCGAGAGCCAGATCCAGGTACGCAACGAGGGCGGCTCGCGTACCGACAACCCGGACGGCACCGTGACCGTCAGCGGCGCCGACGCGGCCGTCCTCGTGCTCGGCGCGGGCACCGACTATGCCGCCAGCTATCCGGCCTACCGCGGGCCCGACCCGCACGCCGCGGTCACCGCCGCCGTCGACAACGCGGCGGCCCAGTCCTGGGACGCCCTGCTGGCCCGGCACGTGGCCGACCACAGGCGGCTCTTCGACCGCGTGTCGCTCGACATCGGACAGTCGATGCCGGCGACGCCCACCGACGAACTGCTGAGCGCCTACCGGGGCGGCACCAGCCCGGCGGAGCGCGCGCTGGACGCGCTCTACTTCCAGTACGGACGCTACCTGCTGATCGCCTCGTCGCGAGACGGCTCGCTGCCGGCCAACCTGCAAGGTGTGTGGAACAACTCCGTCAGTCCACCGTGGAGCGGCGACTACCACGTCAACATCAACCTGCAGATGAACTACTGGCCGGCCGAGACCACGAACCTGTCGGAGACCACCGGGCCGCTGTTCGACTACGTGGACTCGCTCGCGCCACCGGGCCGGCACACCGCTCGGTACATGTACGGCAACCGCGGCTGGGTCGTCAACAACGAGACCAACCCGTTCGGCTTCACCGGAGTACATGACTACCCGCAGTCGTTCTGGTTCCCTGAGGCGGGCGCCTGGCTCGCGCTGCACTACTGGGAGCACTACCTGTTCACGAAAGACACCGCGTTCCTGCGGCGGCGCGCGTACCCGCTGATGAGGGAACTGGCCGAGTTCTGGCTCGACGAGCTGGTGACCGACCCGCGCGACGGCAAGCTGGTGGTGTCGCCGAGCTTCTCCCCCGAGAACGGAGACTTCACCGCGGGCGCCTCGATGTCGCAGCAGATCGTGTGGAGCCTGTTCACCAACGTGCTGGAGGCGGGCAAGGTACTCGGCGGCGACGCCGCATTCCAGTCCACCGTACAGTCCACACTGGAGCGTCTCGACCCGGGCCTACGGATCGGCTCCTGGGGCCAGCTTCAGGAGTGGAAAGGCGACTGGGACAGCCCCACCGACCAGCACCGGCACGTCTCCCACCTGTTCGCCCTGCACCCCAGCGACCAGATCGCCCCGCTGACCGACCCCGAACACGCGGCCGCGGCCAGGGTGTCGCTCACCGCCCGCGGCGACGGCGGCACCGGCTGGAGCAAAGCCTGGAAGATCAATTTCTTTTCGCGCCTGCTGGACGGCGACCACGCGCACAAGATGCTGAGCGAGCAGTTGCGCTACAGCACGCTCAGCAACCTGTGGGACACCCATCCGCCATTCCAGATCGACGGCAACTTCGGTGCCACCGCGGGCGTCGCGGAGATGCTGCTGCAGAGCCACACCGGTGACGTGCACGTGCTTCCCGCACTGCCCGGCGCGTGGCCGGACGGCGCGGTCACCGGCCTGCGGGCCCGCGGCGACTTCACCGTCGACGTGCGGTGGGCCAGCGGCGCGGCCAGCGAGATCGCGGTCACCGCCGGCTCCACCGGCGAGGTGGCGCTGCGCAGCCCGCTCTTCGCCGGCCCGTACCGGCTCGTGGACGCGACCACCGGCCGCGAGGTGCGCCCGGACGGAAACGGCGAGCGGATCACGTTCACGGCACGCGAGGGACACCGGTACGTCGCCACCGCCGTGGGCCCGGGACACCACCGTCCCGGGCCGCACCGCCAGGGGCTAGTTTGACCAGGTGTAGCCCGCCAGGGCGGCCCCGGCCTGGGCCAGACCGAGCACGACGGCCGCCCCGGTGGCGGTCAAGAGGGCAGCGACAGTCACGACACGCACCCGCACGATGGTCTCCTCACGCGATCCTGAATGGACACCCAACGCTATCCGGTCCCAGCACGCTAGGACACCCCGTCGCCGCCCAGGCACGTCATCGATCCGTAGCTCACACCTTCTCAGACTGTCGATAACCCGTCGCCTGCAGTGTGAACATGCGCGCATAGGCACCGCCGACGCTCATCAGCTCGGCGTGATCGCCCTGCTCGACGATGCGGCCGCCGGCCAGTACGACGATGAGGTCGGCGTCGCGGACGGCGCCGAGCCGATGGGAGATGAGCAGGCTCGTGCGGCCGTGCCGATGCTCGCGCAGCCGTTGGTGGATCTGGTGCTCGGCCTCCGCGTCCAGCCCGGAGCTCGGCTCGTCGAGGATGAGGAGGTCGCGGCCTTCACGCATGAGGGTCCGGGCGAGGGCCAGCCGCTGCCACTGCCCGCCGGAGAGCATCACGCCCGTTTCCGGGTTGTCCTTGTCGCTCTCCTTGAAGAAGAGTCGGCTCAACAGGGTGTCGTATCCGCGCAGCATCGCCGCGATCGCGTCGTGCACGTCCGCGGCGCGCGCGGCTCGCTCGATCCGGGACCGATCGGAGATGCCGTCGAGGTCACCGAGGCCGATGTTCTCCGCCCCCGTGAGGTCGTAGGCCATGAAGTCCTGGAACAGGACGCCGATCCGGCTACGCAGCTCTGCTGGCGCGACGTCTCGGATGTCGACCCCGTCCCAGTAGATGACGCCGCGATCCGGGTCGTAGAAGCGGCACAGCAGCTTCACCAGCGTGCTCTTGCCGGCGCCGTTGAGACCGACGAGCGCCACCGACTGTCCATAGGGGATGGTCAGGTCGACGCCCTGGAGGACCCACGAGTGCGCGGCGTCGTACCGGAACCAGACATCGCGAAGCTCGATGCCGCGCCGGAGCGCCACCACCGCGCCGCTGCCGTCGCGGGCCGGAGCCTGGGGAAGGTCGGGCGGCTGGCTGGTCGCCTCCGCGTAATAGTCGAACATCAGCAGCGCCTGGTATCCGCTGGCGATGCCGGCGACCAGACCACCCAGCGAGGTCTGGACGCCGGCGACCGCCGCGACGAAGGCGGTCACGTCGCCGGGGCTCAGCCCGCCGTGCGCCGCGGTCCGCACCGCCCAGATCAGCCCGCCTCCGGTCACCGCTGCGCTCAGCGCCGCCAGCAGGAACTGCACGCGCAGTACCCGGCGATCGATGCGCCGTTCGCCGTCCTGGACGTCGCGCAGCTCAGCGAGCATCCGGGTCTTGAAGAAGTCGCCCAGGCCGAACAGCCGTATCTCCTTGACGGCCTGCAAATCCGTGATCAGCCGGCCGTAGAAGATCTGCCGCCGGACGGCCGGCGACATGGAGACCATCATGTTGACGCGCCGCTTCGACAGCAGCATCTGGGCGACCAGCGCCGGCACCGCGGCGGCCAGCACGATGCCGGTCATCGCCGGGCTGAGCACGTACAGCGTGGCCATCAGCGACAGGGCGGTGATGACGGCCCGGCCGATGTCGAGCAGGCCGGTGGT
Source organism: Phytohabitans aurantiacus (assembly GCF_027923225.1). GTDB lineage: Bacteria > Actinomycetota > Actinomycetes > Mycobacteriales > Micromonosporaceae > Phytohabitans > Phytohabitans aurantiacus. The sequence continues at coordinate 32,368 of NZ_BSDI01000014.1, read as the reverse complement.
GACCGGGACGAGCGCGCCGCCGCTGGCCTGCGATGCCATCCGCAGCGTGTCGAGGAAGCGCGGATCCTCGAACCGCGACAGTCCCTGGAACGAGTTGACCGCGGTGTAGAGCCGGTCCTGCATGAGACGGTCCAGCCGGCGGCGTTGTTCGCCGCCGAGGTACGCGGTCACCTGCGGCGCCCCGGCGGTGGCCAGCCCGGCCGCGGCCAGGCCGACCGACCACCCGAGCAGCGCTGGTGCGGCTTCCCCGGCCGCGAGCCCATCGATGATGAACTTCGTCTGCCAGGCCACCGCCGCCGGTAGGAGCCCCAGGATCACGGCGATGGCCAGCTGCCCGACGGCGAGCCACGGACCGGCTTTGAAGCCCAGTACCCAGACACTGGCGAGCCGCCGCGGCAGATGCCGGGACCGCCGGGGCGGCGCGGTGGATCCGGCTGTCGTCATGACCGGCTGAGCGCGGCCAGACCCTCTACCGAGACTGCCGCGTCCACAATGGAGCCACCGGCGTCCAGGCGCAGGAAGGTGGGGAAGACGCCGATGTTCAGCCCGTTGACCACCGTCATGCTCTCCGGCGCGAGCACCACGTCGGTCGCGCCCTTGACGATCTGGACCAGGTCGTCCGCGTCGGAGCCGGACCCGGCGACCAGCGCCAGCGCCTTCCCGGCCGGCATACGGGCGGCTTCCGCGGCGAACAGCGGCGCCTGCGCGTGGCACGGGTTGCAGCCGGGCGAGAAGATTCCCACCAGCTCCACCGCGCCGGTCACGCTCTCCCGCGATACGGCCGCGCCGTCGACGGTGACCGCCGAGAACTCGGGCAGCTCCCGGCCCATCAGACTGTCCCGGTCGACGCCCATCGAGCCGTGACCGGCCCCGGAGAGCCGCCCGAGCTCCTCCGTGTGCTCGCGCAACCGCCGCAGGACGGCGAAGGTCAGCAAGAGGTCGACGGCGCAGAGCAGGCCCACGAGTACGACTGCGGTGACGAGAAACGGCATCGGATGTCAGCTCCTTCTGGCGGTGTGGTGTCGGTCGCTCGCCGAGGGCTTGAGCAGCGCCGCCACGTCGTCGAAACGGACGACGAACAGCGCGGCGACCCCGGCGACCGCGAGCGAGAGGGTCAGCCCGGCAGGGTCGCGGGCCGGATCGGTCCGGATGGCCCCGGCGGCCAGGCCGGTCAGCGACACGGTGAGCAGTGACAGGTTGCGGATCAGGTGAGTGCGGCTCAGGGGCGCGGCCGAGGTGCCGAAACACCGGCACGGAGCGGTTTTTCCGCCACGCAGGGCAAGGGCGATCGCGACCGTGAACGCGCAGAGAAGAGCCGCGGCCAGCGCGAATCCAATAGGCGCGGTCGACGGCAGCACGAGGAGGAGCACGACACCGGCCTCGCCGGTCACCGTCGCGCGAGCCGCCATCCTCGACCAGGATGGCGACAGTACTCCGAACGCCTCGACCGACCGGCGGAAGTCCGCGTACGCGCGCTTGCCGCGCACTTTGGTGACTGTCGAGGCGGCGAAGACACCGATCAGCATCGCCTGGCAGGCGATCACGAGATACGCCATCACGCTCCCCCTCGGCGACGTCGACTCGCGGCGCCGGAGCGCGGACCGGGTGAGGGCCCGCACCTCCGACGCTTACCACCGGTCGGAATCACGTACAGCAGTTCCCGCCGACGGCCTCGCCGCACTTCCCGCAGTAGCTGGTGCCACCGCACGTGCCACAGATCTTGCCGATCCAGCGGCAGGGGAACGAGCTTCCGGGCGGAGGCGACCCAGCGTCACCGCAGTAGCAGGCCACGAACCATTCCGCCTGCACACTCGCGTCCCCGCAGGCCGATGCCGTCGTCTTCGGCACCAGCCTTTGCAGCAGGCGGTCACCCAGCCTGCTCACAACACCCAACATGGGAACCCCTCTCTGAGGCGCCAGCCTCAATCGGTTCCCGGCATCGTCGCGTGTTGGGCTTTCAGATCTCTTTCATATCGGCTTCACCGGGTGCGTGACACTCGGCGCACAACCACGCCCAGCAGGTCGTTCGCGGAGAAAAATCCACGTTGACGCGAGTCGATGCTTGTCGCGTGATCGCCGAAAACCACAAGTGCGCCCGGCGGGACACGGTCGACGCCGGCCGCGTCGTGCGCGGCGGGCGGGACAGGGTCACCGGGCAGCGCCGCCGCTCGCTTGATGTTCCACCGGCGGCTGTCGAGCGCTCGCGGAGCGACCGCGACCCGCGTGACGCCGGGCGGCACCGGTGGTTCGAGCACGACGATATCGCCTCGGCGCACCCGTGCGAGTCCGCGCCGGCGGACCAGCACGCGATCGCCTGGATACAACGCTGGCTCCATGCTCGAACCGTCCACTGTCACCAGTACCAGCCGGCGACGGGCCCACCGTGCCGCGCTGGCTACGGAGACGACGATGACGAGTGCGGCGCCCACCACCCAGCTCATCGTCCGAAGCCTAGCGAGAACGCCGCCAGGGTGATGCGCTTCGTTCGCCTGTTGGTCATAATGTAGAAACTTTTCACTGCTCGGATGATCAACTGGCAGATAACTGCGCACACTGGAGGTTGGCGTGTCGGAGATATCCCGGCCGGCGGCGGCCGTGGCTCGACGGCGGTTCCTCACCGTCGCCGGCGCCGCCACCGCACTGGCGTTCACCGTCGACTTCCGGGGGCGGGACGAGGCACGGGCGGGCGGTGCGGCACCGCGCGAGGACCCGTACACGCTGGGCATCGCGTCGGGCGACCCGCTACCGGACTCGGTCGTCATCTGGACCCGGCTGGCACCGAAGCCCTTCGAACCACTGTCCGGAATGGATCGTCGGGACGTGCGGGTGGAGTGGCAGGTGGCCACCGACGAACGGTTCCGCAACGTGGTGCGGCGCGGCGTGGCGACCGCGCGGTACGAGTACGGCCACAGTGTGCACGTCGACGTGCGCGGGCTGCGCCCCGGACGCCACTACTACTACCGGTTCAAGACCGGCCGGTGGGTCAGCGAGGTCGGCCGGACCCGGACCGCGCCCGCCGGCCGGGCATCGGCGCTGACGTTCGCGTTCGCATCGTGCCAGTACTGGGCGGACGGCTACTACACGGCGCACCGGCACCTGGCCGCCGAGGACCCCGACGTGGTCCTGTTCCTGGGTGACTACATCTACGAGTACGGGGTGGCCGCGGCGGGCGGGCTGCGCAACGTGAGCATGCCGGTGCCGAGCCAGTTCCGCACCGAGACGGACACGCTGGACCGCTACCGCCTGCAGTACGCGCTCTACAAGAGCGATCCCGACCTGCGCGAGGCGCACCGGGTGGCACCCTGGATCGTCACCTGGGACGACCACGAGGTGCAGGACAACTACGCCGGCCTGGTGTCCAAAAGCAACGCGCCGGTCGAGGACTTCCTGGTACGCCGCGCGAACGCCTATCGCGCGTACTGGGAGAACCTGCCGCTGCGCACGCCGCAACCGCAGGGACCGGACATGCGCCTGTACCGCAGGTTCGGATACGGCGACCTGGCCGACTTCACCGTCCTGGACACCCGGCAGTTCCGCTCGGACCAGGCGGCGGGCGACGGCTGGGATCCCGACTCGGCCGCGCGCCGCGACCCGACCCGTACCCTGATCGGCGACGCGCAGGAACGGTGGCTGACCGAGGGCGTGCGCGGCTCCCGGGCCACCTGGAACGTGGTGGCCAGCCAGGTCATCATGAGCCAGATGGACCTCGACCCGACCGACGGCCAACTGTTCAACATGGACGGCTGGGATGGTTACCAGGCGCAGCAGCAGCGGGTGCTGGCGGCGCTGGCCGGGGCATCCAACCCCGTCGTGGTCACCGGTGACGTGCACTCCAGCTACGCGTTCGACCTGAAGCAGGACGTCGCCGGGCCCACCATCGGTACGGAACTGGTCGGCACGTCGATCAGCAGCGCCGGGAACGGCATGGAGATCTCGCCGAACGGGGAGAAGTTTCTCGCCGCCAACCCGCACCTCAAGCTGGTCAACGAGCGGCGCGGCTATGTCGTGTGCCGGTTGACCCCCGAAGAGCTGCGCGCCGACTACCGCGTCCTGCCGTATGTCGACCGGCCCGGCGCACCCGTCAGCACACTGCGTTCGTTCGTCGTCGAGGCCGGCAACCCCGGCTTGAACCTGGCCTGAGAGGAGCCTCCATGTCGTACCGTCTACTGGGGACAATCGCGGCGTGCGGCCTCGTGCTGCTGGCCGGCGGAGCGCCCGCGGGCGCCGATCGGACCCGGCCCGAGCTGGCGCTGTCGACCGACGTGAGCGCGGTCGAGGTGCTGCCGCAGCCGTGCCCGCGCAGCGGCTTCGAGCTGCGCTTCAAGAACGCCGGCGCGCGCGACGTATACGCGGACGCGTTCGTCACCGCCCCACCTGAGCTCAGCGTCTCCCGCCAGGTCGTCACCAGCTACCTCCCGGCCGGCTACGAGCTGAAGGTCCGGGTACAGGTCACCGCCGTGGTCGGCACGCCGCCGGGCGGGTACGCGCTGGAACTGCGCGCCGGCGACACCCGGCTGTCGCTGCCGGTGACGGTGCTGCCGCCACCGGAGAACCCGACCGGCAACCTGGCCAGGTTCGCCACGGTCATGGCGTCCTCGGAGCACCTGCCGCTCTATCCCGCCTGCGGTGCCACCGACGGCGACCGCGACTCGGCACACTGGGCGACCACGACCGGCTGGAACGACGGCACGCGCGGGCTGTTCCCGGACTGGTTGCGGGTCACGCTCGCCCAGCCGCAGACCGTCAGCCGGGTCGACCTGTACACACTGGACTCGGCGCGCTATCCGGCGGCCCGGTACGGCCTGCGGGACTGGGACGTCCAGGTCGACAGCGGTGGCCAGTGGACGACCGTGGCGCAGGTGCGGGGCAACACCGCCGGCCTGGTCAGCAGCACGTTCGTGCCGGTACTGACCAGCGGAGTGCGGATCGTGGCGCTGGCCAGCAACGAGGGCCTGACCTACTCCCGCGTGGTCGAGCTGGAGGTGTACTAGTCGCGCCGGCTTCGTTTCAGCTTCGTTTCAGCACCGGCCGCGACAGTGAGGCGATGAATCGCATAAGCATCCCGCGCCGGGTGATGGCCGTCGTGGCGGCGGTCTTTCTCGCGGTCGCCGGCGTCGCGGTGTGGGCCACTCCGGCGACGGCGGGCGACCCGTCCCCCGACCTACCGGACACACTCAGTCGCTACTGCGCCGTGTTCAACGGCGAATACACGGAAACGCGCGGCTCGTACAGCTGCGACCTCGACGAAGACGCGATCATATGCTCCACCGACGACCGGCGCTGCCTCTTCTTCGCCACGGAGATGAAGCCGGGACAGCTGCAAAGAGTGTGCGAGAAAGCCGGCGGCCGCTTTTTCGACGACATAGTAATCTTCACGTGCGATGGGCTGAAGGCCCTTCCCGACTACGTTCTCACGGTCGAGTGCTCACCGGAAGCGCTGGAGAACTCCAAGCTGCCGTGCTCGATCTACTCGGAACCACCAATGTGACCGGTGGCCGGGTGCCGAGTTTGCCGCGGATCGTGGCGGCGTCCTGGTGCCCGAGCTCGTCGAAGATGGCCAGCGCGTGTCGCCACGCGGCGCGGGCGGCGTCCACATCGCCGGCCGCGCGGTGGCTGTCGCCCAGATGGTTGAGGGCGTCAGCCTCGTAGTAGCGATCACCGACATCGCGAAACAGCTCGACCGCGTGCCGGTAGTGCTCGACGGCGCGACCGTAGTTTCCCAGATGGTGGTAGATGTAGCCGAGGCTGTCGGACGCACCCGCCTCGAAGTGGCGGTCACCGAGCAGTCGCAGCGCGGCCAGCGCCTGTTCGCAGCGTGGTCGGGCGCGCTCGTAGTCACCGCACAGCGCGTGGTCCCAGCCCAGGGAGTTCAGCGTCCGCGCCACTCCGACCGGGTGGCCGGCCAGCCGGTACAGGCGCAGGGCCCGCCGGGCGTGGCCCAGCGCCCGGTCGTGCCTGCCCTGCAGGTTCGACACCCAGCCCATCTGGTAGTAGGCGAACGCCTGACCGGCGTGGTTGCCGAGCGCCTCGTACAGGTCGAGCGCGTGCCGAAGGTGGCTGTGTGCCTCGTCGTAGCGGTGCAGCTTGGCACAGGCGGTGGAGTATCCACAGTGGGAGCGAGCCTGCGCGACCAGGTCTCCCTGGCGTTGGGCGGCGTCGATGGCGGCGCGCTGGCTGGCGACGTGGTCTTCCCGGTGGCCCCACCGGGTGAGGAAGTCCTGAGCGGCCCAGGCGAGCTGCCAGATGTGCGAGTCGAACCCGCTGGCCGGGGCCTGCCTGATCACGGCGAGCAGCACGGCCCGCTCGGCGGTGAACCAGGCGACGGCCTCATCCCGGCCGGCGGGCTGCCCCAACACCGCGCCCGGCGCGGGTGGTGAGACAGCGATCGGCTCCCGTTTCGGGTTGATCAGCTGACCGGCCGACAACGCGGTGTGCAGGTGATGGTCGAGCAGGCGCCGCGCCGCGGTGGCCCGTCGCGGCTCGCTCTCCTCGCCGCGGGCCAGGCTCGCGGCATATGTCCATAGTAGATCGTGAAGCGTGTGACGGTCGCGCGCCGGCTGCATGAGCAGGTGTGCGCGCACCAGTTCGGCCAGCAACGGGCGGGTCGCGGCGGCCGCGAGCCCGGCGAGGCTGGCGGCACTGGCCGCGGTGACCTCGGGACCGGGGTGCAGGCCCAGCAACCGGAACAGCCGGGCGGCACCGGGGGTGAGCGCCTGATACGACCAGGAGAACACCGCCGCGATGTCGGTGCCCACGTCCGCGTCGTTGAGGGCGTCCAGGGTGCTGGTGGAGTCGCGCAGTTGGGCGGCGATCGAGGCGACCGGGAGTTCCGGGTGGGTGAAGCAGTTGGCGGCCGCGATGGCCAGGGCCAGCGGCAACCGGGCGCATCGCTCGATGACCTCCCGGGTGGCGGCCGGATCGGCCGCCACCCGGTCCGTGCCCAGTCGGTGGGCGAGCAGGTCGCGCGACTCGTCGCCGGTGAGGAGGTCCAGCATCACCGGGTACGCGCACTCGGCCGTCACCAGGGCGGTGAGCTGATTCCGGCTTGTCACCACCACGACGCACCCCGGCGACCCGGGCAGCAGGGGTCGGACCTGCTCCGCGTCACGGGCGTTGTCGAGCACGACGAGAACCCGCTTTCCGGCCAGCACGCTCCGGTAGAGGGCGGCCTGCGCGTCCACGCCGGCCGGGATCCGGTCCATCTCGATGCCGAAGGCGCTGAGGAAGCCGCGCAGCGCCACGGCCGGGTCGACCACCAGCCCACCGGGGTCGAAGCCGCGAAGGTTGACGTAGAGCTGCCCGTCGGGGAACTGGTCGCGCACGCGGTGCGCCCAGTGCACGGCCAGCGCGGTCTTGCCGACCCCGGCGGTGCCGGACACCGCGGCGATGACCACCGCCGAGGTCGAGCCCGATCGGGCGAGCAGCGTGTCGAGGCGGGCGATCTCCCGGGTACGGGCGGTGAACGCGGGCACGGCGAGCGGCAGCTGCGCCGGCACCACCCGCACGTCCGGCGCGGGCAGCACCGTGATCGCGGGCGCCGGTGGGGCCAGCGACGCGTCCTGGCGCAGGATGGCCGACTCCAGCTCGCGCAGGGGCTGGCCGGGATCGATGCCCAGCTCCTCGCCGAGGCTGCGCCTGAGCCGCTGGTACGTCGCGAGCGCGTCGACCTGCCGGCCGGACCGGTACAGCGCGACCATCAGCTGGCGATGGACGTCCTCATCGAACGGCCGGGCCGAGGCCAGCCGTTCGAGCTCCGGTACCAGGTCCGCGTGCTCGCCCAGCATGAGGCGGGCTTCGATGAGGGCGCTCGCGGCCTCGTGTCCGATCTGGACCAGGCGCTCGGCCTGCTCGTCGAGCCAGCCCAGCCCGACCACGTCCAGCAACGGGCGGCCACGCCACAGCGCGAGCGCGCCGCGAAGGTGCCTGACCTTCAGGGCCGGATCCGATGACTGCCGGGCCAGCCGGATCAGTCGCTCCGCGGTCTCGACGTCGGTTGCCTCGGCGCCGATGTTGAGCACATAGCCCGGCGGCCGGGCCACGATCGCGTCCTTGGCACCGAGCACATTGCGCAGATAGGACATGTGTCGCTGCAGCGTGTTCTGTGCCGTACTGGGCCCGTTGCCGCCCCAGACGAGGTCGATCAGCCGGTCGCTGCTCACGATGTGGCCCGGGTGCAGGCCGAGCACCGCGAGGACAGCCTTGCGCCGCAGACCAGGCACCGGGCGGCACACCCCGCCTACGGTCAACTCGACCGGACCCAGAAGCCTCACCTGCATGCGACCGTCTCCCCGGGCTAGATCAGCTACAGGCTAGCGGTGCGACACAGTCCGTACGGGCCCACGGTCGCGCACCGGACAGGAGCCCCGAGCTCCACGGTTTCAGCCTCGCGTCAGGTCCGCGCCAGCCACCGGCGCCACCGTGTCTTCGTGCCCGCCGATCGAGCGGGCCACCGATGGCAAAGGGGACACGGAAATGTCGAAACGCAGACTCAACTGGACAGCCACCGCGGTGGCGGGTGCCCTGCTCGCATCGCTCATCCCGCTGGCGGCGGGGTCGGCGGCCGCGGCGCCGGCGGCCGACGAGACGGAGGTGGGGCCGGTCGAGCAGACGAAGATCGACCTCGCCCGGCAGCTGCGGCTGGCCGCTACCGATCGGGTCGCCGGTCAGGAGCTGTTCAGCGCGCTGAGCACCGATGGGGTCGTGGATCCCGTCACCGTCTTCACGAAGTCGGATTCGAAGGCTGGCGCGGAGTTCACCCGGCTGGCCGCGGCGGCCGACGCCGGGTTGAAGGAGTTCCTAGGGCTGCCGAAGATGACCGGCTCCACGCTGGCGGTGTACCTGGCCGACCAGGACGGTCAGCTCGCCAGGGGCGTCCCGCCCCTCTTCGCCGCCGCGCCGGACGAGGACTCGGAGGCGTCCACGCTCACCGCTGAGAACCTGGATGGCAAGCCGGTGATCGTCGACCTGGCCGGCGAGCCACCGGCACCCATGATCATGGTCAGCCTCGACATGGAGAACATCACGCCCGAGGCGATGTACGCCGTCTCCGCCGCGTTGAACGCCGCCGGCGTGCTGAGCGACGTCTTCGTCCCGGCCAATCCGCCCAAGACGACCCGGCTGGACCGCATCAAAATCAAGAACGTGCAGGAACCCGGGGCGGGCAAGTGGTGGTGCCCCGGAAGCCTGTGCGACGCGGAGGTCTTCGTGATCGCGATGGGTGGCAGCAACGGCCAGCCGCGGGCGGACGTCGTGCCCCTGTACGAGGTGAACGTCCCCAACAAGAACTACTATCCATTCAAGACGATCGTGAACTGGCAAGGCTTCAGCTGGAGCAAGATCGACCTTCTGATCATGGAGAAGGACGCCACGGGTTGCCAGGCGCCGTACTCGAAGTACGGCACCGCCGTCGCCGGAGCGATCACCAGCCTCGCCAGCGGGTCCACGTACGTGCCGCTGAACGCGGCCGCCCGCGGCGCGCTCCAGGACAAGAAGAAGATCTGCTCGTGGCCGCTCTCCTTCACCGTCAACCTGCCCGACTACGTCGACCGCTTCGACGGCGTGACCCAGGGGTTCGTCAACGACCATGTCGGCGCCTCGGGCAACGCCGACGTCTTCACGACGCTCATCACGCCCTGACACGCTGACCGATCGTCGCCGCGTCCCGGCCTGAACCGGCCCGGGGCGCGGCGCCGTCATGCGCGGGTCCCACCCCCGCGCCTTCTCCCCCCGATCAAGGACGAATACACGCGGTTGGATCTCAAAACCGCGTGTATTCGCCCTTGATCCATGCGATTACCCTTGATCGACGAACGCGGATACACCCGCCGCCGGCTCGGACCCAGATGCGGGCTACCGCGACGTTCGTCGTGCGCGAGACCGCTGCTCCCGCGGCCTCACCCTCCACGTGTGGTCACTCTCCCCGCGCGTCGCCGCCTTGCCCTAACCCGGAAGCCGCAGTGTCACGGATGTTGTCGCCACGTCCACGCGGGTCGTGGGGACGCGGACGGTGAGGCCGCGGGAGCAACGGGCCTCGACCGCGGCGGGCATCGCGGTAGCTCAGACCTCGGTCCTGGCTCTGGGCTTGTCCCGCGAGGGGCCGTCGATCAAGGCCATGTGCATGGATCAAGGGCAACCGCACGCGGAAAAGAGATCCAACCACGTGCATTCGCCCTTGATCGGCGCGCGACGGGACGGCACGGGGCGGCGCGGGACGGGACGGCGTGGGGCGGGCGGAGCAGGGCGGGCGACACCTTAGGAAACCGCTTTCCCATCCATCGGGACGCCGAGATCGACTGCTTGATTAGTGGTATCGCCAGCCGGTCTGATGTATTCACGCCTTCCTATGGGCCGTTGGCGACGAGGGGAGAGCTCTGTGAGACGCATGCTCGTACGCGGTGCCGTTGCGGCGTTGGCGGCGACGGTGGTCACGGTGCCCGGCGGTGCGCGACCGGCGCAGGCGGACACCGGTTCGCTGCTCGGCCCGATCACCCAGATCTACAGCACCCTGGCCGCCGGTGGCCCGCCGCAACAGGTGGTCCACCAGGTCGTGACCGCGGTGGCCGGCATCCGCGCCGACGCACTGGCCGAGCTGGAGCGAGTGCCCATCGCGGGCGTACGCGCCTGCGCGACACGGCATGTGGTCGAGCTCGCCGATCTCGAGCGGCTCGCGCCGTCCGCGGCGCAGGCGTGGGCGCGCGACGCCACGGCGTGTGCGGCGCTGACCGACGGCCATCTGCAGGCGGCTCAGGTCGGGCCGCCACAGTCCACTTCGGCCGGACCGGGCGATGCCAAGCACACCGTCGACCCGCTCGGGCTGGCGGTGAACCTGGTCGGGCCGATCGCGATGGCGGCGCGGTTGCACGCCGGGCTCGGCGACGGTGGTCTGCGGCAGCTGCTGGTCGGCGCCAACACCGCGGTGATCACCAAGATCCAGCCGTACTGCACCGAGTGGCGGCAGTACGAGGACGACTCGAACCTGTTCGAGCTGTGGTTCATGTGCCTTGCCTACAACCACAACTGGGTCACGCAGTTCGGCGTGGCGCGGGATTACCAGGGCATCACCGTGCCGCCCGGGTGCGAACCCTGGCATTCGTGTGAGGAGACGCCCGCGAGCCCGCCCGTCGACAAGGAACGGATCAGGTTCGAGGCGACCAGGCACACGAGTTGGGTCGTGGCACGGGCCGTACTCCCCCTACTCTGAGCCTGCTGTGGGCCGCCCGAGGTTGGGGCTCGGTCTCACCGCACACCGCGCAGCTGGGTGAACGCCTCCTCCAGGTATGCGCCAAACGAGCGCTGGCTGTCCTGCTCGGTCCAGCGAAGGAACGCCACCCGCAGGGTGGTGATGGAGACGGCGGCCAGCAGCCGGGGACCGATCTCCGACTGGGCGTCCACGCCGGCGCGCCGCGCCAACGCGCCGGTCAGCTCATCCTCCAGGCTCGCGAAGCGACCGAGCAGGCGCGCCATCAGGGCGGGATACCGCTCCTGCAGCTGGCGCCGCTGGCGCATCTCCTCCCAGCGGCCGTCGGCCTCCGCCACGCTGGCGGACAGCAGCGCGTGCACCTGCGGAAGCGGGTCGAGGGCGGCGGCCCCGGTGGCGATGTCCGCCAGCATCGCGGGATCGAACACGCACGGTCCGTCGCCGGTCAGCGCCTCGTCCTTGGAGGTGAAGTAGTTGGCGAACGTTCGCGGCGACACGCCAGCGGCGCTGCTGATCTCGTCGACGGTGACGCCGTCCAGCCCGCGCTCGAGCACGAGCTGGAGCGAGACCCGCTGCAGGGTCTGGCGGGTCTCCTGCTTCTTGCGGGCCCACATGCCGCTGGGCGCATGGTCCGCCTGCCTCCGGCTGCGGGCCTGAGCACTGGGAGTCTGTCGGGCCGCCACCCACAGAGTGTGGTCGGCCGCGACGACCTCACGCAACCGGCGCTCGGACGGCTCAGGATGCCGGGCGGATGTTCTGGTTCAGGTGGAACACGTTGGCCGGGTCGTACGCGGTCTTCACCGCGGTCAGCCGGGCCAGCTTCGCGGGCGAGTACGCCCGCCGCACGCCGCGCTGCCCGTCGGCCAGCTCGTCGGCGGTCAACGAGTTGACGTACACCCCGCTCGCGTACGGCTCCAGCGCCGCGCCCGCGGCACGGGCGGCAGCCATCCTCGCGTCGTCTTCGGCCGGGTCGGTCCAGCGGCAGCCGGCCCCGTACTCGAACATCGTGCCGCGGTGGCTGAACGCGGCGTCTGCCTCCGGCACATCGGCGATCGCGCCGCCGTACGCCTGCAGGCCCACGCCGGGAAGGTACCGGTCGCCGCTCAGGTCGGTGCCGCCGCGCAGCAGAAACGCCTCGATCGCCGCGGTGGAGAACCGCCGCAGGTAGTGCGCCTTGGAGTAGCGGCGGTAGGCGTGGCCGCCGCTGGAGTCGTCGCGTCGCTGAAGTTCGAGGTACGACGGCGTGCTGACCCGGGACGCGACCGGGCGTCCGAGCGCCCGCATCGCGGGCAGCAGCCGGCGGCCCTCGGTCGGGTCGCCGACCCACACGAATCCCACCGTGGCGATGGGGCCGGCGGGCCCGCTGGCGACCTCGGCGGTGAACGTCGCCCGCCGGGGCGCGACCGCGCTCAGGTCGCGCCAGCCCTCGATGACCGGTACGGCGTCCTCGGCGCGGAAGTCGAACTCGGCGACCAGCGTCCGCGTACCGGTGTGGTGCAGCTGGAACTCGAACTCGGTGACGATGCCGAAGTTGCCGCCACCGCCGCGCAGGCCCCAGAACAGGTCGGGGTTCTCGGTGCGGCTCGCGGTGACGACCTCGCCCTCGGCGGTGACCATCGTGTAGGAGACCACGTTGTCGCAGGCCAGGCCGTGCTGGCGGGCCAGCCAGCCCATGCCGCCGCCGAGCGTGAGCCCGCCGACGCCGGTGTGCGAGACGTTGCCGGCGGTGGTGGCCAGGCCGTACGCCTGCGATGCCCGGTCCAGCGCGCCGAGCAGCGCGCCGCCCTGCACCCGGGCCCGGCGACGGACCGGGTCGATCCGCACGCCACCCATGGGCGTCAGGTCGATCATGAGGCCGCCGTCCGGCACGGCGAAGCCGGCGACGTTGTGGCCGCCGCAGCGCACGCCGATCTCCAGGCCCTGTTCGCGGGCCAGCCGCACGGCGGCGACCACGTCGGCGACGGTCGCCGCGCGGATGATCATGCGGGGACGCCGGTCGACCATGGCGTTCCAGACGGTACGGGCGGTGTCGTAGCCGGCGTCGCCAGGGGTGAGGACCTGGCCGTCGAAGCGGGTCGTCGTCGTTGTCATGCCACTGAGCCTCGCAGGAATCGGTACACACGATAAGGTCCGATACTGTGGGCCAATTGAGGACCAATTCTGGACCGGCCGAGGATCTGCTGATCGAGCTTGACCGCGACGCCGGGGTGCCGCTGCACCGGCAGATCGAGGCGTCGATCCGCGCGAGCATCCGGACCGGCCGGCTGCGCACCGGTACGTCACTGCCACCCACCCGCGCCCTCGCCGCCGGCCTCGGGGTCTCCCGCGGGGTGGTCGTGGAGGCATACCAGCAGCTCGTCGCCGAGGGCTACCTCGTCAGCCGGTCGGGCGGCTACACCCAGGTCGCCGCGTCGATGGCGCCGGGCTCCGCCGGTGGCACGGCTTCGCGGGCGCGGCCGGCCACGCGCAGGGTCGATTTCGGGTACGGGCGCACCGACGTGTCACAGTTCCCGCGGGCCGCCTGGCTGCGCTCGGTGCGCACCGTGCTCACCACCACGCCCAACGACCGGTTCGCGTACCTCGACGGGCGCGGCGTGCCGGAGCTGCACCGGGCCCTCTGCGACTACCTCAACCGGGTGCGCGGCACCTCGGCGGTCCCCGACAACGTGGTGATCTGCAGCGGGTACGGGCAGGGCATCTCGCTGCTGATCCAGGTACTCCTGCGGCGCGGCGCCCGGCGGATCGCCCTGGAGGACCCGTCGTCCAACGACGACGCCCGCGTACTGGCCAGCGCCGCCGGCCTCGACGTGGTCGGCGTACCCGTGGGGCCGAACGGCATCCACGTCGACGCCCTCGACCGGGCCGGCGCCGACGCCGTCGTGCTCACACCCTCGCACCAGTGGCCCACCGGCGCCGTCATGTCGGCCGCGGTGCGGGCCGACGTGATCCGCTGGGCCCAGCGCCGCGGCGCGCTCGTGGTCGAGGACGACTACGACGCGGAGTACCGCTACGACCGGTCGCCGGTGGGCGCCATGCAGGGCCTGGCGCCCGACCACGTCGTCTACTGTGGAACGGCCAGCAAGACGCTCGCACCGGGGCTGCGGCTCGGCTGGCTGGTCGCGCCCGCCCACCTGGTCGCCGACCTCGCCGCGGCGAAGGTACTCGCCGACCGCGGCTCGCCGGTCATCGACCAGTTGACGTTCGCCGACTTCCTCGCCCGCGGCGAGTTCGACCGCCACCTGCGCCGGATGCGTCCGGTGTACCGCCGCCGCCGCGACGCGCTGCTGGACGCCTTGCGCACCCACCTGCCCGACCTGGAACCGGCCGGGATCGCCGCCGGGCAGCACGTGGTCGCCTGGCTCCCGCCCGACCTCGACGAGGCGGCGGTGGTAGCGGCCGCCGACCGGCACGGGCTCGGCATCCACGGCGTCGGCCCGTACCGGATCGCCAGCACCGGACCGGGCGGCCTGATCTTCGGCTACGCCATCCTCGGCGAGGCCGCCATCGCCGAGGGCGTCACCCTGCTGGCCACGGCGATCCGCGAAGTCCGGACGGCGCCGCCGCTACCGTGATGCGGCGCTGATGGAGTGAGGTCGGTGGCGTCTGTGGCGATCTGGTTGTGTAGCCGCGTTGGGTGAGGCCGCGGGAGCGACGGTCTCGCCCGCGACGAACGTCGCGGCAGCTCACATCTCTGTATGATCACGCGTCGAACGATCTTGGTGAGCGGCACTCTGAGAGGAACGCGCGTGGTCGATCCGAAGGTCCCGGGTGTCGCCCGCGGGCGCAGTCTGAGGCGCCGGGTGTTGTTCACGGGCGCCGTGACAGGCGTGGCCGGCGCGGCGATCGCCGCGGAGGCCGCACCCGCTTCGGCGGCCGCGGGTCCGCTGGACTGGTTCGATGTGAAGGACTTCGGCGCGGTCGGCGACGATTCCCACGACGACACCGCGGCCATCCAGGCCGCGCTCGACGCGGCGACGGCGGCCGGAGGCGGCACGGTCTACTTCCCTACCGGAAAATACAAGGTTGTCCCGACGGCCAGTAGTCCGGCCCTGTCCGTGGGAGGCAACGGGATCCGGCTGGTCGGCGCGAGCAGCAAGGCGTCGACGCTCCGCAAGGCGGCGAACGGGATCCTGTTGCGCATGTCCGGTACACCGTCTTCCGGCACGAGTGGCTCCACGCACCGGCGGTACTGCTCGATCGAGAACCTCGGGTTCAACGGCAACGGCAGGACCGGGCTGTTGCTCGAGCTGTACTACAACGACAACTCCTACTTCCGCGATGTGTTCATGTCGAGCAACAACGACCTGTGCATCGACGCTGTCGAGTTCTGGGACTCCCGGTTCTACAACCTGGTGATCGAGTCCAGCGGCGGCACGGCCGACAGCAAGACCCAACCCAACGTGTGGCTGCGAAACTCGTCGGCCACGAGCGGCTGGGGCTACAGCGCCGACAACGTGAACCAGATCCATTTCGTCGGCTGCCGCTTCGAGGCGTTCGGCACCGGAGCACTGTGGATCACACGCGGCACCGCGGCCACGAACAACCCGAACGGGATCTACCTGACGGACTGCAAGTTCGAAACCTCAGCCATGCGCGGCGGCCCTCATCTGAAGGTCGACGCCTCCTGCAGGCACGTCTACGCGAGCAACATCTACTGCTACGCGGGCGGGTTCGCCGACGGCTATTCCACCGCGCAGAACATCATCGCCTGGGCGGGCAATTCCAGCGCCCTGGAAAACGTGCTGATCGCCAACGGTGCCCCGGCGACGGTGAACTCCGGGGTCGATCTGTACTCAGGCCCCGGTTCGACCGCCGTTCTTCGCAACGTCGTTGGCGCCTACGCCACAAAGCCGACCGGCAACCACATCTATTACGAGTCCTCGAGTACCGGCGACTTTCGGGTGGAGAACTGCTACGGAAACATCGGCGGGCAGGCCGGCGGCACCATCCCCACAAGGCATCAGCCGAACCCGCCGCTGCGCCTGGTCGCGGGCCCGGTCAGCGACGCCTCCTTCACCCACACCCCGGTAGACGGCACGCTCGCCGTCGACTCCACCAACAAACGACTCTACGTTCGGGTTGGCGGCGTGTGGCGGTCGACGGCGCTGAGCTGACGTTCGGATGGGCCATGATTCGTGGGTGGAGACTTCCGACGTCACGCGCGCGATCACGGCTGCGACTTCGGTCGCCACATCGCTGGACCTGCCGGTCGACGAGGCCATCGTGCTGCACAGTTCGAACAGGCTGGCGCTGCGGCTGAAGCCATGCGGCGTCCTTGCCCGGGTCGCCCCTGTGGAGCACGGGGCGGCGCGGCTCGAAGTCGAGCTCGCTCAACGGCTCACCGCGGTCGGGTGCCCGGTGGGCCGGTTGGAGCCGCGGGTGGACCCGCTTGTGCACACGTGTGATGGCTTCGACGTGACGCTCTGGATCTACTACGAGCCCGTGACACCTCACGTCTCGCCGGTCGACTACGCCAAGGCGCTGGAGCGCCTACACGCTGGCATACGCAAAATCGATGTGCCGATCCCACGGTTCACGGATCGCGTCGCGGAGGCGGCAGAGGTCTTTGCCAACCCGAGTCTGTCGCCGGAGCTCGCCGACGCCGACCGTCGGTACCTCAGCGCCAGACTGGAAAGTCTGCGCCGGGCGATCGACGACCGCGGCGCCGTGGAACAGCTGCTGCACGGCGAGCCGCATCAAGGCAACGTGCTCAGCACGAACGACGGACCGTTGTTCATCGACCTCGAGACATGCTGCCGTGGACCCGTCGAGTTCGATCTCGCACACGTTCCCGAGGCGGTCTGCGAGCGCTACCCGAGCATTGACCAGGCGCTGCTGGACGAGTGCCGCCAGCTCGTTCTCGCAATGGTCGCGGCGTGGCGTTGGGCCCGGGGCGACCAGTTCCCAAACGGGAAGTGGTTCGGGGAGGAACTCGTGCGTGCGCTGCGCGATGGCCCTCCGTGGCCGACGCTCGACACGTTGAACAGGCGATTCAACGGTCGGAGGCGGTGACCTCGGCCAGGCGGGCGGCGGCCGCGGCGAGCAGGTCGCGGTGGCGGTCGCCGTACGCGAGCGCGGCCCAGTAGACCGTGTCGACCGCGGCGGCCAGCGGATCGTCGTGGTACGCGGCGTGGATGGCCGGGAACGCGAGGGCTTGCACAGACCAGTTGGGCGTACCCGTTGCGATGGTTACCGTGGTGGCCGGCACCCGCGGGTCCGCCCAGAGCCGGTCCCAGGGTGGCTGGTCGGTGTCGAACGGCGGTGGGAGAGACTCGCCCCGATCCACCGCCGCCAGAGCCGATGCGATCCAGTCGACGGTGTCCAGCCTGGCCAGCTCGTACACCTTCCGGGTAGCCCAGCGCGCAACCGCGCGTTGCGCCTCGGGCGGCGCGTCGGCCAGGCTGTCCAGCAGGCCACGGTCGAGATTGGACAGGCCGATCGTGTTGGCCGGCACACCGCGGAGCCGATCGGACGGCGGCCTGCCGCCCCAGCGGCGCGCCTCCATCGCCTCCCTGCCGCGCCGGTCGGCCTGCTCTCGGGCGGCCGCCCGCGCCTCCGACTCCGCGAGCACAGGAACCCACGGGTGCACGTCGACCCCGGCACCGCTCGCCTTGGCCTCGGCGTGAGCCAGCAGGTACTCCCAGACCAGTCCAAGCAGGACAGCGTCACGGGCACGGACGCCGGTGTGCGTCAGGCTCAGCCCGCCGCTGGCCTCGATCCGAAGGTGGACTGTGGACTCCACCTCATCCGGTACGGCCGCGCGCAGAGACTGCCACCGCCACCCCAGCCGCGCACCGTCCAGCGTGGACACCGGTCGCAGCCGGATCTCCACGGGCCCGGCTGGCAGTACCCACTCCTCGCCCTGGAAGACGGCGCCGAGGTGATCGGCCGGCGCGCCCAGTACGGCCTGCGTCAGGTCGGACGGCAGCGCATGATCGCGCCGCACGTCGACGCGCGCGTCGGGTGGCTCCGCGACGCCATGCCCGGCGCGCGCCGCGGCCCGCCGCAGATTCTCCTCCCGGGGATCGGGGTTCGCCCGCGAGATCAGGCGAACCATCGCCCAGCCGGCGGCACGCGCCGGGTCAGGGGACTTCGATCCCGCCGAGTATCCGTCGTCGCGCAGGCCGCGGAAGCCGGTGTCCACATTGACCGGCCAGAAGCTGACCTGGTACTCCTCCTGCGGACCGGGCGTACCCTCCGGCCGGCGATGCCGGGCGGCGACACGCACCCGCACGAGGCCGGCCTCGACCTCCGCGCCCAACTCTTCCGGGCAGTCGCCCATCAGCCCGCAGACCCATAGCCGCCCCTGCGGGCACCACACGGTCGCCTCTGACGCCGCCTCCCACTCACCGATGTGGTCGTCCGGCGCCGCTTTCCGCGACACCAGTTCCACCCGGACCCGACCAGTGTGCGGGCCGGTGAAAGCCGTCAACTGCGAGCCCCCGGTGACCTGCAGAAGGCTGTCCCCCACGACGTAGAGGCCGAGGTCGTCACCCCGCTCCCAACCGCCCAACACCTGAAGCTGGTGATGCGACACGAAAACCTGGGCGGACGCCTGCATCCGCCCAATCTCTCACGCTTCGATCGAACGATCGATGGCTACCCCTCATAGGCTGGGGGCGTGAGGGCTATCGCCGACCGGCGTATGGGAAGCGTTCTTCTGAGGGGCGATGCCGCCATGCGGGCGCCCGCCGACGTCGTGCGATGGTTCGGGGCGGTGCAGGCGCAGGATTTCGGGCCGGCGAAGTGGTCGCTGGGCGAGCGGCTGCCCGGCATCACCGACGCCGAGGTGCAGCGTTCCTTCGACGCGGGCGAGTTTCTGCGTACCCACGTGTTGAGGCCGACGTGGCACTTCGTGACGCCCGACGACATCCGGTGGCTGCTGCGCCTTACCGGCCCGCGGGTGCACGCCATGAATGGGTACGCGTACCGTCGGGCCGGTCTCGACGAGCGCGCTTTCACCAAGGCGCACGACCTGCTCGCCGAGGCGCTCGAAGGCACCTGCCGCACCCGCGGGGAACTGGCCGAAATACTCCGTGGCGCGGGCCTGCCGAGCACCGGTTTCGGCCTGGGTTACCTGCTGATGCACGCCGAGCTCGACGGTCTCATCTGCAGCGGGCCGGTGCGCGGAAAGCACCACACGTACGCGTTGCTGGAAGCGCGGGTGCCGCCCGCGCCCGAACGCGATCCGGACGAGGCGCTCGCCGAGCTCGTCACCCGCTACTTCAGCAGCCACGGGCCGGCCACCGCCAAGGATCTCAGGTGGTGGTGCAGCCTCCCCCGTGCCGACATCGCGCGGGGCGTGGCGCTGGCCGGCGACCGCCTGCGCCACGACGTCGTCGACGGCGTGTCGTACTGGTCAGGGTGGCAGGAGAGGCCCACGCCCGCCTCGCCCACCGTCCATCTTGTACAGGGGTACGACGAGTACGTGGTGGCGTTCACGGAGAGCAAGTACGCGCTCGACGCCTCCGGCGCGGCCCGCGCGCTCCCGCCCGGCACGGTGGTGCCCAACGGGATGCTGTTGGTGGACGGGCAGGTGGCGGGGCGCTGGCGGCGTACCTCCACAAGAGACACTGTGCTGGTCGAAGCGGTGCTCTACCGCGCGCTCACACCGGCCGAATCGCGGGCGCTGGACGCGGCGGCGGCACGGCAGGCCGCCTTTCTTGGCCTGCGCCCACGGGTCGCCACCCGCCCGGTGGACCGCCGCGGGTGAGACGGCTCGGGAGCGTCAAAGAACCGATGGCGGTGGGTGTGGCAGCGGGTGGGCGCTTTGCGGGCGCAGGCCGTCGAAGATGATGGCCAGGTACCGCCGCCACAGGTCGGGTGGGGCGTCCGGAACGTAGCTGGCGACATAGTTCGGCGCGCACATCAGCAGGATGACGTCGGCTCCGGTGACGTCGGCTCGCACCACACCGTAGTCGCGGGCCCGATCGACAAGCCGGTGCACGATGTCGAACATGTGGGCGCGCACCCGCACCACCTCCGGGGACAGGTCGCCGGCCTCCTGCAGGAACGACAGGTCGCGTTGTTGCCGCTGGTGCGCGGCGACGGTGAGGAACTCCAGCAGCGCGGCGCCCGGATCCGCCGCGCCGAGCAGCTTCTCGCCGACCGTGTTGAGCGTGTCGATCCGGTCGATGACGATGGCCGCGAGCAGGTCGTCCTTGGTGGCGAAGTGGCGAAAGACGGTGCCCTTGCCGACACCGGCGCGGCGGGCGATGTCGGCGACGGACGCGTCCAGGCCCCGCTCCGCGAACTCGTCGGCCGCCGCCGCCAGCAGCGACTGCCGGTTGCGGGCGGCGTCGGCGCGCAGGGGACGGGGCGAGCTCACCGCGCCACCCTAGCAACTTGACCGCCCGGTCCGCTTATTGCTAGCTTGCCTTCGATAACATGACCGCTCGGTCCGCTTATGGAGGACGTACATGAAGGCAGTTGTGGTGACCGGATACGGACCACCCGAGACGTACACGGTGGCCGACGTGCCGGTGCCCCGCCCCGGTCCGGGGCAGCTCCTGGTCCGCATCGCCGCCGCCTCGATCAACCCGGCGGACGTCCGCCTGCCCAGCGGCGCTTTCCACGACGTCGCGCCGCTGGAGTTTCCGCACGTACCCGGCAACGACTTCGCCGGTACGGTCACCGAGGTCGGCGCCGGTGTCACCGGGTACCAGGTGGGCGACGAGATCTTCGGCCAGGCCGTGCCGCGGGCCCTGCGCGCGATGGCGGGTGTGAACCGGCCGTCACTGAGCACCGGCTCGCTGGCCGAGTACGCGGTCTTCGAGGCCGACACCCCATTCCTGGCTCACCGCCCGCCCGGCCTCGGCATCGAACAGGCGGCCGCCCTGCCCACCGTCGGCCTGACCGCACGGGCGCTGATGGCGACCGCCAACGTCCGCCCCGGCGAAACCGTCCTGGTCATCGGTGCCACCGGCGGTGTCGGCACCGCGGTCGTACCGCTGCTGGCCGAAGCGAAGGCACGAGTGATCGCCACCGCCACCGCCGCCGACGCGGACCTGCTGCGGGCGCTCGGCGCCGACCAGACCATCGGGTACGCAGAAGCCGAGTACCCCTCCGGCGTCGACGTCGCCTTCAACCTGACCCTGCCCAGCGATCAGCTCACCGGCGTCGCCCGCGCCGTCCGGTCAGGCGGGCGCCTCCTGACCATCACCTACCCGGTGCCCCAACAGGAATGGATCGGCCGCGACGACGTCGCGCTGCACTTCGTACTGGACATGGACGGCACCCTCGGCGGCATGCGAGAAGTCGGCGAACTGGCGGCCGCCGGCCGGCTACCGGCCACGATCGGTCGCCGCTACACCCTCGACGAGGGCGGCCAAGCCTGCGTCGACTTCGCCCGCGAGCACACCACCGGCAAACTCGTCGTCGCGATGTGAACGCGGGTCAGGCGCTCGCGCCGGCATAGGAGCGGAGGGATCGTCGCCAGGCGAGGGTTGCCAGGACGCCGGCGCAGGCTGCCACCGCGGGTGCGAGCAGCAGCATGTAGGGGTCGAGACGGCCGAGCAACGCGGCGGCGGGATACGTGGTCAGGAACGCGATGGGCACGATGGTGAGGATGGTCTGCACGGGATTGCGGTACAGGTCCACCGGGAAGCGCGACAGCTCGACGAAAGCGTAGGAGACCTGGCCGAGTTCCTCGGCGGCCACCAGCTTCACGGCGAGGGCCATCATCGCGACGGTGAGGGCGTACATCAGCAGCACGGCGCACGCCAGCATCCAGGCGAACGAGGCGAGCGCGGCCACGGACGTGCCGCGGCCGGTGAGGACGATGCCGGTGGTGGTGAGCGCCAGGCCGAGCACCGGATCGAGCAGGGTGTTGACGTTCAGGTGGCGCAGGCTGACCAACAGTTGCGCGTCGAACGGCTTGATGAGGAGGAAGTCGAGCGTGCCGAGGCGTACGTAGTCGGTCATCCGCTCCAGGTTGGGCTGAAGCACCATCTGCCGTATGCCGTTGAGGGCGAAGAAGAGGCCGATGACGACGAGGACCTCGGCGTTGGTCCAGCCGGCCACCGCGCCGGTGTACCGGAAGTAGACCGACGCGCCGGCCGCCGCCCACAGCATCCAGAACATGCTGAGCGCAACGTTGGAGATGAAGTTGAACCGGTACTCCACCTCGCTGGCCACGGCCGCTCGCCAGCAGATGCCCAGGATGCGGGCGTGGCGGGTCCATCCGCTCATCCGGCCACCGCCTGGTAGCGGCGGATGCCGCGCCGCCACGTGATCCGGTACAGCAGGGCGAACACCGCGAGCCAGCCGAGTCCGACGGCGAAGCCGTACACGGTCTGGCGCGGGTCGAGGCGGCCCATCAGCAACTCGACGGGGAAGCCCATCGCGGTGCGAAACGGCAACAGGGCGGCCGCCGTGCGTAGCCAGTCCGGCATCAGTGCCAGCGGGGCGACCCAGCCGGAGGCGAACGAGCCGAGGCCCCACCACAGCAGCCACGCGTTGGTCGTCTGCGTGCTCCAGAACCCGACCAGGGCGAACGTCGAGGCCATGAGCAGGCTGAGCGCGTACGCGAGGGCCAGCGCGACGGCGACGGCGGCGAGCAGGACCGGATCGGCCGGGTAGTCCAGGCCCGGCACGAGCAGCGCGGCGATCGTCAGGGTCGGCACCAGCATCGCCAGGAAGACCAGCCGGTGACCGAGGTCGCTGGTGGCGTACTGGTGGAACGGGTGCACTGGCCGGAGCAGGCGGATGGACAGGTCGCCGCTGCGCATGTCCGCGTCCCACCGCCACACCACGTGGTTGCCGGAGAGGTTCCACAGCAGCGTCGCCGCCGCGTAGTAGGACAGGAAGTCGCCGGTGGTCCAGCCCGCCGGTGGTCCGCCCTCGGCGACCACGGTGAGCCACACCGCCATCGTCAGCAGCGGGAAGAAGCCGGTGATCACGCCAAGGATCATCCGGCCCCGGTAGGTGACGGCGACCAGGGCGGCGCTGCGCACCAGCGGCGGGTACGCGGTGAGCAGGTCACGCATCGGCGAAGACCGCCCGGATGATGTCCTCCACCGGCGGGTCCTCGATCGCGACGTCCTCGACCGGCAGGGTGGTCAACAGCCGAGCCGCGATCGCGGCCGTTTCTGCCCGCGGGACCACGAGCGTGACCACCGCACCGTCCATGGTGGATACCTCGCCGAGACCCGCCCACGCGTGCGCAGGCGCGGCCTCGCGCAGGGTGACCCGGACCAGCCGGTGGGGCGAGTGCGCCTCGACCAGTGCGGCGAGGTCGCCGTCGAAGCGAAGGGTGCCGCGGTCGATGACCAGCACCCGGCGGGCCAGCGCGGTCACGTCGCCCATGTAGTGGCTGGTCAACAATATGGTCGCGCCGTGCTGGGCGTTGTAGTCACGCAGGAAGGCGCGTACCGCCGCCTGACCGTTGACGTCCAGGCCGAGTGTCGGCTCGTCGAGGAAGAGCACGTCAGGCCGGTGCAGCAACGCGCCGGCCAGCTCGCAGCGCATCCGCTCGCCGAGGCTGAGGACCCGCACCTGTTTACCGAGCAGCGGTTCGAGGTCCAGCAGGGCGACCAACTCGTCGAGCGCCGAGCGGTAGGGCGCCTCGGCGACGCCGTAGATCGCCCGGTTGACCTCGAAGGCGTCGGCGGCCGGCAGGTCCCAGAACAAGGCGTTGCGCTGACCCATGACCAGGGAGACGCGGCGCAGGAAGGCGGGTTCTCGATGGTGCGGGGTGTGCCCGAGCACTCGGACGGTGCCGGTGGTGGGATGGAGCAGGCCGGTCAGGCACTTCAGCGTGGTCGTCTTGCCGGCGCCGTTGGGGCCGAGGAAGCCGACGACCTCCCCCTCCGGAATCGTGAAGCTGACCTGGTCGACCGCGCGGGCGGTGTGGTGGTCGCGCCGGACGAGGGAGCGCAACGCGGCACGCAGCCCCGGTTCGCGTCGATGCACCCGGAAATGCTTGGCCAGGTCGCGTACCTCGATCAATTGACTCTCCGCACCTAGCCTTTTTCGGCGCCCTCGTTGGCGTCGCGGACGAAGTAGCGCTGGAATATGACGAAGATGATCGCTACGGGGATGGTGGCCAGAAGCGCGGCGCCGAGCTTGAGCGGGTACTGGCTGCCGGAGCCGAGGGATCCGCTGACCAGGTCGGCCAGCCCGCGTGGCAGGGTGAACAGGGATGGGTCCTGTACGGCGACCACCGTGTGGGGGAATTCGTTCCACGAGCCCTGAAACGCCAGGATCGTTACGGTGATCAGCGCGGGCCGGGCGGTGGGCAGCACCACGGACCAGAAGGTCCGGAAGATGCCCGCGCCGTCGATGCGGGCGGCCTCCTCGACGCTGACCGGCACCGAGTCGAAGAACTGTTTCATGATGAAGACGGTGGCGGCGTCCGCGATCATGGGCACGATCAGCGCGGCGTACGTGTTGTAGATGCCGAGTTGGTTGAGGACCAGGAACTTCGGGATGAGCAGGACCACGCCCGGTACCGCCATGAGCCCGATCAGGGTGGCGAAGAGCGGGCGCCGGCCCGGGAAGCGCAGCCGGGACAGGGCGTAGCCGGCCATCGAGCCGAACAGCACCCGGCAGATCGTGACGATGACGGTGACCAGGACGGAGTTGCCGATCCAGGTCGGGAAGCCGGTGCCGTCGAAGATCCGGGCCATCGAGTCGGTGGTGAACGGGTGTGCGATCGGCGACAGCGGGTTCGCCGACGCGTCCGGTTCCGTCTTGAACGAGTTCGCGATCTGGATGACGAACGGGTAGAGGAAGACCAGCGAGAAGAAGACCAGGATGGCGTAGCCGGCGAACCGGGTGGCGAGCGTACGCATGTCAGGGCCTTTCCCGCAGCGCTCGCCGCTGCAGCAGGGTGAGCACGATGATGATCAGGAAGAGGACGAACGAGATCGCCGCGCCGGAGCCGTAGTCGAAGTCGCGGAAGGCGGTGCGGTAGGACAGGTACGCGGGCGTCAGGGTGGTCTTGGCCGGGTTGCCCTGGCTCATCACGTAGATCTGGTCGAAGACCTGCCAGCTGCCGATCAGGCCGAGAGTGAGCACCAAAAACATGGTGGGCCGCAGCTGCGGCAGGGTGATGAAGCGCAGCCGCTGCCAGCGGGTCGCGCCGTCGACGAGGCCCGCCTCGTCGAGCTGTCCCGGGATGTTCTGCAGCGCGGCCAGGAACATCAGCATGAACGTGCCGGAGGTGGTCCAGACGACGAGCGCGATGATGGCGCACATCGCGACGCTGGGCCCGGAGCTCCAGTCCCACCAGGTCAGGCCGAGCACGCCGTGATCGGTCAGCGCGGCGGGCGGCGCGCTGACGTCGACGAGTCCGACCGCGCCCAACGCCAGGTGCAGCACGCCGCGCGGGTCGGCGAACCACTGCGGCCCGTTGACGCCGACGAAGCCGAGGATCTCGTTGATCGCGCCGCTGTTGGAGAACATGAACAGGAAGACCACGCTGATCGCGACGGAGCTGGTCACCGACGGGAAGTAGAACGCGGTCCGGAAGAAGCCCTTGCCCTTGAGCAGGCGGTTGTTGACCACGAGCGCGAGGCCGAGAGCCAGCAGTGTCTGCAGTGGAACGACAGCGGCCACGTAATAGGCGTTGTTGCGGATGCTGGTCATGAAGTTCTGGCGGGCCAGCCCGTCGTCGGTGAACAGGCCGGTGTAGTTGTCCAGCCCGGCGAACGGGACACCCGACCGGAACGGGCTGCCCTGCCCGTTCCAGTCGGTGAGGCTGACCCAGAGCGCCATGAGGATCGGCACCACGAGAAAGAGCCCGAGGACAGCCACCACGGGTGTGACGAAGAGCCAGCCGGCCACCCGCTCGTTGCCGCGGATGCCGCCACGCTTCGAGTCGGCCATGGGGACGTCAGCCGCCGAGCGCCGTCTTGGCGTTCTTGTCGAAGCGTTGCAGGACGGCCTTCGGGCTGCCGGTGGCCAGGCCCTGCAGGCCGGTGTCCAGGTCGGCCAGGACGCTGTCCATCTTGGGAGCGTTCACCGGGCCGTGCCCGTACGCGACGCCGGCGATGAACGGCGCGTCCTCGGGGAACTTGGCCGTGTACTGGGCCTGGGCGGACTGCCGGGACGGCATGACACCGAACGCGGTCGCGAACGCCAGCTGCTGGTCGGCGGCCGTCATCGCCTCGACGAACTTGATCGCCTGGTCCTTGTACCTGCTCTTGGCCGCGATCCCCCAGCACTGGGTGAACGACAGCGTCCCCTTAGTGCCGGTGGGACCGGCCGGCAGCTCGTGCACCGTGTACTTGACCGTCGGGAAGTCCGCCTTCATCGCGCCCTTGATCCAGTTGCCCTCGATGGTCATGGCGGCCTTGCCCTTGCCGAACGCCTCGCCGCCCCAGCCGGTGTCGAGCTGCTTCGGGTACTGCGCCAGCCCGCCCTTGAGCAGCCCCTGCACGTACGTCAGGGCGGCCTCGTTGGCCGGGGTGTCGGCCGTGGCCTGCTTGCCGTCGGCGCTGGTCCACCAGCCGCCGTTCTGCACGAGGAAGGCGCCGACCCGGTCCCGGGTGTCGCCGATCGCCAGCGGGACGACGCCCTTGGCCTTGATCTTCTGCGCCACCGCGGTCAGCTGGTCCCAGGTCGTCGGCACGTCCGCGTCGGTGAGCCCGGCCTTCTGCCACAGGTCGGTGTTGATCTCCAGGGCCAGCGTCGAGGTGTCCTTCGGCACGCAGTAGACCGTGCCGTCGTAGGTGAACGCCTGCCGCAGGTTCGGGTAGAAGTCGTCGAGGTTCGAGACCTTGTCGGCGTACGGTTCGAGCGCCCCGACGCTCGCGTAGTCGGCGAAGCGGGCCGCGTCGACGTAGAAAACGTCCGGCGGTGTACTGCCCGCGAACGCCTGCCCGAGCTGCTGCACGATGTCCTGCGCCGGGGTGACGGTGGCCTTGTTGCCGGAGGCGCTCGCCCACGCGGCGGCGGCGTCGGTGACGGCCTTGGTCTCGGCGTCGCCGGACGACGCGATCAGGACCTTCAGGTCGGCGGGCCCGCTGCTCTGCTGTGCGGCGCCGCCCTCGTCGTCGAAGCCGCCGCCGCAGGCCGTGGTTGTCAGGAGAAGCGCGGCGACGACCGCGACGGTTCTGCCGTATCTCATATGGGGCTCCTAGATTGCTGCGCTCTGGCGGAGGACAAGGGAGGGTTCGAGCAGGAGTTGACGCGGCGCCGCGGAGCGGTCGAGGACGCCGGCGAGCAGGTCGATGCAGCGGGCCGCCGCCTGGGTGAGGGGTTGGCTGACGCTGCTGAGGCCGACCGCCTGGGCGACGGCGGTGTCGTCGAAGCCGATCACCGTGCAGGGGCGGCCGGACTCGCGGGCGGCCCGCAGCGCGCCGAGCGCGAGTGAGTCGGACGCGCAGACCAGGGCATCCACCGACGCAAGCAGGTCGGTGACGGCGGCGGCTCCGGACTCGATGCCGTCTTCGGTGGCGGCGTCGAGGCCGGTACCCGGTACGCCGGCGGCGGCGAGTGTGGAGGCCCAGCCGTCGCGGCGGGCGTCGCCGACGCCGGAGCCGGGTGGCCAGCCGAGGAAGCCGATCCGGCGGTGGCCGGTGTCCAGCAGGTGCCGGGTCGCCATCGCGGTGCCGGCGGCGTTGTCGACGTCGACCCAGGAGTGGGTGTCCGGGGCGCCCCAGGGCCGGCCGAACGTCACGAACGGCACCCCGCGCTCGGCGAGCCAGGATGTGCGCGCGTCGCCGTGGTGGGTGCTGGTCAGGACGAAGGCGTCCAGGTCGTAGGAGGTCAGCAGGTTCTCGTAGGTGGCGATCTCGTCGGTGTCGTCGGTGGCGGTGTAGAGCATCACCCGGTACCCCGCTGGCGCGGCGGCGTCGGTGAGCCCGTGCAGGAAGCGGTCCAGTACCGAGCCGTTGATCCCGTCGCGGGCCGGCTCGATGCGTACCGCGATGAGCCGCGACCGCCCGGTACGCATCTGCCGGGCCGCCTGGCTGGCGCGGTAGCCGAGAGCCGCGATCGCCTCGAGGACCCGCTCTCGGGTCTCCTCACGCACCACCTGGGGGGTGTTGAGCACGTTGGAGACCGTCTGCCGGGAGACCCCGGCCCGCTCGGCAACGGTGGCGATCGTGACTTTCGACAACTTATGATCTCCTAAATCCTCTTGAACGATCTAATTTCGGTAAGGCATCATTCGATCGTTCAAGTTGCTGGAATGTTTCGAACAATGCGCCACCGCACCGCTCGCTGTCAAGACCCGCCGAGGGGAACCCCATGAACCGGCTTCAGCCGCTGCTGCACGACCTCGTCGCCACGTTCGCCGCGCCCACCACGGCGCTGGCCGGCCCCGACGGGCAGATCCGCGCGGCCGGGGTGCAGGGCGCCTACCACGCGGACACGCGGGTGCTCTCCGAGGCGCTGCTACGCCTCGACGGCCGGGAGACCGAGCCGATCGGCCACGCGAACGACGGCGCCGGCACCACCCGCTTCGTCTCGCTGGCCCGCTGGCTCGGCAACCCGGGCCCCGACCCCACCCTGCGCGTCGAGCGGACCCGCACGGTCACCCCGGGCCGGATCGACGAGCGCATCACCCTCACCTCGACCGCCTCGGCGCCGGTCGGCACCACCGTCACCGTCGACCTGGCCGTCGACCTCGCCCCGATCGAGGTCGTCAAGACCGGCGGCCAGGCGACGCCGGTGGCGGCCCACCGCACCGCGGACGCCACCCTGACCTGGGAGCGCGACGGCATCACCGTGGCTGTCACGGCCGAGCATGCCGACGTCGCCGAGAACGGCCGGCTGAGCTGGGCGGTCACGCTCGAACCGGGCACCGCCACCAGCCTGAGCTTCACCGTACGGGCACACGACCCCGCCGCCGTGGTGCACGCACCCGTCCGAGCCCGCGACTGGAGCGCCGCCCAGGTCACCTCCGGCGACCAGCGCCTGGGCCGGCTGGTCACACGCTCCCTCGACGACCTGCACGCCCTGCGGCTGACCGACGGCCAGGACGCCTACCTGGGCGCCGGCCTGCCCTGGTTTCTCACCCTGTTCGGCCGCGACAGCATCTGGGCGGCCCGCATGCTGCTGCCGACGGGCACCGACCTGGCCGCCGGCACCCTGCGGGTCCTCGCCCGCCATCAGGGCACCAAGGCGGATCCGGCCTCCGGCGAGGCACCCGGCAAGATCCTGCACGAGCTGCGCCGGCAGGAGTTCGTCCTCGCCGACGACCAGCACCTGCCAGCGGCGTACTACGGAACCGTCGACGCCACCCCACTCTGGATCAGCCTGCTGCACGACGCCTGGCGCTGGGGCCTGGCGGAGACGCAGGTCGGCGACCTGCTCCCGCACCTGGAAGCCGCGCTCGGCTGGCTCGCAGACGGCGCCGACCCCGACGGCGACGGCTTCCTGGAGTACCTCGACACCACCGGACACGGCCTGGCCAACCAGGGCTGGAAAGACTCCGGCGACGCCGTCCGCTACCACGACGGGCGGCTCGCCGAACCACCCATCGCGTTGGCCGAGGTCCAGGGATACGCCTACCGCGCGGCCATGGACGGTGCCGCCCTTCTCGACGCGCTCGGCCGGCCCGGCGCCGAACGGTGGCGCGAACACGCCGCCGCTCTCGCCGACCGGTTCCGCGCCAGATTCTGGGTCGACGCCGGCTACCCGGCCCTGGCCCTCGACCGCGACAAACGCCCCGTCGACTCGCTCACCAGCAACATCGGCCACCTGCTCGGCACCGGCATGCTCGACCCGGCCGAGGAACGAGCCGTCGCCACCGCGCTCAGCGGCGACGCGATGTCCGGCGGCTACGGGCTGCGCACCATGTCCGCCAACGATGCCGGTTTCGCGCCGCTGTCCTATCACTGCGGCTCGGTATGGACCCACGACACCGCGATCGTCGCCGCCGCACTCGCCCGCGCCGGCTTTCCCGCCGAAGCCACCACTCTGATCGACGGGCTGCTGACCGCCGCCGAGACCTTCGACTACCGGATGCCCGAGCTGCACGCCGGGGATCCGCGTTCCGCGCTGAGCCGGCCGATGCCCTATCCCGCGGCATGCCGGCCACAGGCATGGTCCGCCGCCGCGGCCGTACTGATACTCCAAACCACGATCGGCCTGGAGCCGGACGTCCCCAATGGACGGATGCGGCTCGACCCGCTGCCCGGCTCGCCCTTCGGCCCGATCAGCGCACGTGGCCTACAGATCGCCGGCCACCCGATCGACATCACCCACGACGTCGACACCACTGTCACCGGCCTCCCCGAAGGGCTGCTCCACCGGATACCCGCGCACGCGCCTATCCGCGGTCTGGACGCGGTTCGGTAGCGCCGCCTGGGTCCGTTCTGGGCTTGGTGTAGAGGATTTCCCGGACCTGCTCCGCGGCGCGCAGGATGCTCTCGCTGATGAACTCGCTGAAGCGGGCGATGTTTTCCAGGCGAGCGGCGGCCGGGGTGTCGCGGCCCAGGACGCTGACGCCCTGCCGTGCGATCCCGGCGACCTGGGCGATGCCGTGGGCGCTGGCGATCGTCGACTGGTACCAGACGCCCTCGTCGACGAAGTAGCGGTCGCGGCGGCGTTCGTCGCGTTCCCGGCGGATGAGCCCCTGGACTTCCAGGAACGCGGTCGCCTTGGAGATGGACGCCGGGCTGACCTGCAGTCGCTGGATCAGCTCTGACGCGGTGAGGCTGCCCGCGTCGGCGATGAAGAGGCAGGTCAGCACCCGGGCCGTCATCTTGGGCAGGCCCTGTCCCATCAGGAGGGTCGTGAACGCCTCCTCGTACTCGCGCACGGCCTCGTCGTCGCGCCCGTAAGCCTGCGCCGGCGCCCCCGGCCCCCGTGGCGGGGTGTGCTTGCGCCGGTGGGCGCGGCGCTCGGTGGCGCGGTGGGCCAGGTCGGCGCGGTAGCCGGTGGGACCGCCGTTGCGCATCACCTCACGCGTGATCGTCGAGGTGGGGCGGTCCAGACGCCGGGCGATCTCGGCGTAGGCGAGGCTGTCGGCCAGCCCGAGCGCGATCTGCTGGCGTTCCTGCTGGGTGAGTCTGCCTCCCGGCACCGCGATCTCCCTCCACGCTTCCCGCTGTCGCTGGACAGCGTAGCGTTCGCCCACTGATCAACGCAACGCATTCGATGCTTTTATTGCGTTCGCCTTACGCTCGTTGCAACGAAATCTCGCCGTTTACCTGGGGAAATGTCGAAAGGACGCAACAGAGCAGTTGGCAGAATCTCGAACGCAACGTAGCGTTTCCGCAGTCAGAAACGAGCGATTGAGGAGAGCACGATGCAGAAGTTCGACACCCCGGCCGCGATCGCCGCCGTACTGGACATCGCCGCCGGGCGCGTCCAGGTCATCGCCGCCGACCGGGCCGACACCACCGTCGAGGTCGCTCCCGCCGACGCCTCCAAGGGGCGCGACGTGAAGGCCGCCGAGCAGACCACGGTCGACTACAGCGACGGCGTCCTGCGGATCAAGACCTCGGCGGGGAAGAACCAGCTCGTCGGACCCTCCGGATCCGTCGACCTGACGATCCAGCTGCCCGCCGGTTCCCGCGTCGAGGCGAAGGCGGCCGCCGCCGAGTTCCGGGGCGTCGGACAGTTGGGCGACATCGCCTTCGACGGCGCGCACGGCGCGGTCAAGATCGACGAGGCCGCGAGCGTGCGCCTGACGGCCCTGGCCGGTGACGTCACGGTCGGCCGCCTCACCGGCCCCGCGGAGATCAGCACCCAGAAGGGCGACATCCACATCACCGAGGCCACCTCCGGCACGGTCGTGCTGCGCACCGAGATGGGCAACGTGACGGTCATCGCCGCCCAGGGCGTCTCCGCCACGCTGGACGCCGGCACCGGCTACGGCCGGATCGACAACGCGCTGAAGAACACCGAGGGCGCGGCCGCCGGCCTGAACATCCAGGCGACCACCGGCCACGGCGACATCACCGCCCGCAGCCTGTAAAGCAACCACCCTTCAAGTCCTAAAAGGACGATACTGTACACAAAGGAGCTCATCGTGGGACACGGCAACAGCGGCTTCTCCGAGGCGGGGCTGCGCAGACTGCATGACGTGCTGGCTGGGCACGTCGACTCCGGCACGATCCCCGGCCTGGTCGCTTTGGTCAGCCGAAACGGCCAGACACATGTGGAAACGCTCGGCACCATGCACCGTGACGGTGGCCCGCCGATGCGCCGCGACACCATCTTCCGGATGGCCTCCACCTCCAAACCCGTCTCGGTCTCGGCCACGATGGTCCT
>NZ_BSDI01000013.1:19062-322370 GCF_027923225.1 Phytohabitans aurantiacus | reverse complement strand
CGCTCCAACGCGGACAATCTCTCTGCCACAACCCACTCCTACCTGCAGAAACGTGGGTGTTGCAGCCAGATCTTGAAACCGCCATGGCGACGGTGGAGCTCCAAGATCTGCGGCCGGCAGCGCCGCGTGCCGGGTTGGAGCGCGCCTGGCGGCAACAACCCGCCGCCAGATTGGCGTGTGCCGAGATTCTGGGATTTTGATCAAGCGGCACCAGGTCGGTCACCGTTCCACCGAGGGTGCTGTGAACGTTTGTTGCTGCTGGAGCAGCAACAAACGTTCACAGCGTGGGCAACGGCGGCGCGGACGCCAGCGGCGCCCGACCGACCGCGGCGATGGACCTTGGCGCGACGCTGAATCGCCCAGCTCAAGCAGCACCGATCAAGGAGATCTGCATGGATCAAGGGCGACAGCACGCGGAATAGAGATCGAACCACGTGCGTTCGCCCTTGATCGACGCGGAGAAGACCGCGCGGCGCGAACGGGATCAGGTGGGGCGGACGGCGGCCAGGACCTCGTCCACCACGTGGTCGAACTGGCGGTGGGTGCCGGGGATGGAGACGTAGAGGACGGCGGCCGTGGTCTTGCCCACGTCGATGATGGCCACGGCCGACAGCTCGTCCGTCGCCTTCAGGCCGGGGCGGGTGAAGTGCAGCCGAAACACCGTCACCCAGGCTGGGCGTCCACCGAGGAGGGTCCGCTCGTCGCGAAAGAGCTCCATCCGGTTCGGCTGCGGGTAGTACTCGGCGCGCACGTCGGCCGCCACCTGCCGGCCGACGCATTCGAGGTTGAGCGCCACCGCGTCGTTGTCGGCCGCCGGCACCGCCGCCGACAGGATCGACGCGTGATAGGTGCCGCCGGGGTAGTTCTCGGTGATGAAGTGCTGGCCCATCTTGTACGGCACTTCGAGGGTGCCGGCCCGCCACTCCTCGGTCCAGGGCATCCAGGGGTCGCCGTAGGCCGGGTACGAGATGCCGGACTCGGCGTCGACGGTACGCGGGCCGGCCGGCGGTGGCCCGGGGTCGACGGGCTGGAGCGGCTCGGCGGCGACGGTGGGTGCCGGGCACATCTTCGCCAGCGGCGGCCGCATGTCTGACGGGCCCGCCACGTCGCGGCCGAACGGGTCGGAGTTGCCAGACAGCGCCATCGCCAGGATGACCACGAGCCCGGCCGCCAGCGTGCCACCAGCGATGCCCCCGAAGAGGAACAGCCGTCGGCGGTCGCGATCGCGCTGGTCGGGTGCCTCGGCAGGCTCGGTTTCGGGCGGCGGGAGCACCGGGGCGCCCAGCGCGGTCACCGTGCCCGCGCCCCAAGGTCGCTGGTCAGGTGTCGCCGGCATGCTTTCCAGTGAACACCACGCCAGCTCAGCGCGCCCCTCCGGCCGCCGCCCCCGCGTCGGACTCCGGTATCGATGGCGCGTGCATCTCGACCACCGCGGCACCGCCCGGCTCGTCGAGCGCCGCGTACCACGGCGTGAAGGCGGCGGCCACCGCCAGTATCAGCCCGACCACGGCGAGCGCCAGTACGACGAGGATCTCGCGTACCCCTCCGACGCTGGCATCGGTCATGTCCACCCTCCCCCAAATCCCCCATAGGACAGGATCCGGGAACAGGTGTCTTGATACAGTCGCCCATCGGACGCAATCAGGTGAACTCGTAGGTAAGAACCTTGCCTGTTTCGCCGGCCCGGCGTTCGGCCCGGCGGGCAGCCACGATGAGCAAAGCCGCGATGACCAGCGCCAATGTCGCCGCGATCCAGCCCGATACAAATCCGGCCCAGGCGGCCAGTCGCGTGACCGATACGGCGCCGAGGAATCCACCCAGTTGCAGAGCGAGCGACTCCACCGATACCAGGGTGGCGCGCTCACGTTCGGTGACCCGGTTGTGCACCGCCTCGGCGGCCAGGGGCCCGGCCGGCCCGGTCACGGTGTAGGCGCCCAGGTAGCCGGCGGCCGCGAGCGCGAAGCCGCCCGGGCCGGCCGAGGCGAGGCCGATCAGGCCGACCGCCGCGCCGCCGATCACCGTGACGAGCGCCGCCACCCCCAGCGGCGAGAGCGGCAGCAACCGGCACAGCGCCGGTGCGGCGGCCGAGCCGGCGGCGGTACCCAGAAAGGCGCCCGTGATGAGCAGGCCGTACGCGAAAGCGGCGCGTTCGGGGCCGCCCAGCATCTCGGCGAACTGGAGCGGGGCGAGCATCTCGATGCTGTTGAGGAACAGCCCGATCGCCGCCCCGTGCGCCACGATCAGCCTCACGACGGGCTCCCGCCACGCCACGCGTACCCCATGAACGACCTGGGCGGGGACGGCTCGGACCGCCGCGCGGGCGCTGCCGCGCGACCGCGCTGGGCTTGCAGGATCTGGGACTTCGGTCATGAGCGCGGCGTGCGCGATCAGGCTCACCACCGCGAGCGCCGCGGCTCCTAGCGCCGGTACCGAGAACGGCGTGATCAGGCCATCGTTGGCCAACCCGCCGGCGAGGCCCGGCACCGCGCCGCCGATCGTCGCGGTGGCACCGAGCCCGAATGC
Organism: Phytohabitans aurantiacus; assembly: GCF_027923225.1. Taxonomy (GTDB): domain Bacteria; phylum Actinomycetota; class Actinomycetes; order Mycobacteriales; family Micromonosporaceae; genus Phytohabitans; species Phytohabitans aurantiacus. Next base: position 319,847 of record NZ_BSDI01000013.1, on the reverse strand, counting down.
CTCCACCGCCCAGCCTCGGGACAGGCCGCCCCGCAGTGACACGTCGGGCTCGATGGCCCGGACGGTGTCGACATACCAGGCTTCGACGGGCCCGGAGCCGAGCGCCCGGCCCAACGCCGAGGCGATCGCGGCGATCGCGAACTGCCACCACACCTGCGCGAACGCCATGCACAGTGGCGCCAGCACGAGAAACACGCTGGCGAGCAGCATCGTGCGGCGCCGCCCGAGCTGGTCGGCGAGGCCACCGGTGGGCAGCTCCAGCAGGACGACCAGGCCGGAGTACAGGGCGACGAGGAGCCCGACGGTCGGCAGGTCGATGCCGCGGGTGGCGTAGATCAGCATGCTGACCGGCAGGATCAGGCCCGTCGACGCCCAGCGAAGCCCGATGAGCACCAGGTACCGCCGCTGGATCCGCGCCACGGTCAGCGGTGTCATAGCGGCGACTCTTCGAAGTTGAGGAGCTGGAGGTACACGGAGATGTGCGCGACCGGCTCGTCCGGCTCGGCGGGCGGCGGATCCGTGCGGTAGCGGTCCAGCACCGCCATGAGCTCGTCGTCGAGCGCGGCGGTCTGCGACGGGGTCAGCCGGACCATGAAGTCCGACACGCCACCGCTGTCCTCCCAGCGCGGGTCGCGCCCGCGCGCCATCCAGCGCTGGAAGTGGTCGACCGCGCGCAGCATCTGCCGGCGCTGGAGGGCGTCGCTGATCTCTCGGCCTTCCGGGCTGGAGAGGACGGCGCGGCTCCACGTGGTGATCGAGTACGTCGCGCGCCACCGCTTGTCGCGCTTGTTGGGCTGGTCGGGGTCTTCCTCGACGAAGCCGTATCGGGCAAGTTGCCGCAGGTGGTAGCTGGTCGAGCCGCTGGAGTCGTCGAGCCGGCGGGCCAGCTGCGACGCGGTGGCGGGGCCCTCGTGGCGCAGCAGGCCGAGGATCTTCGACCGGGTCGGGTGCGCCACCGCCTTGAGCGTCTCGGCGTCGTGGACGTTGCGCTCGAAGTTCGCCATGCCCTCACCATAGGATCGCAAAGAAAGTTTTGCAAAATTCTCTTCGCGATTTGGCGCGTGGCAGCATGGAAACGTGATGTCGCTCGATCTGGCCGCGCGGCTCCGCGAGGCGGGGCTCGTGTGGAAACCCGCTGCTGGAGACCGGTTCGCCATCCCCGACCGCGACCTCGACGACGACGTGTTCGTACTCAGCAACATGACGATCGAGGTGCACGACCTGCCCGAGGGCGAGATCATCGGCTTCAACGGCACCACCGAGTGGGCCCTCGACGATGTCGAGAAGGAAGAGGCGATCTGGCTGCCGCGCGAAGACCAGCTTCGGGAGTTGCTCGGCGGGACCTTTCGATCGCTGGTGAGGGTGGGTGACCGCTACCGGGTCACGGTGGAGTTCAGCGACGCGTCGCGCCACTTCGAGGCGGCCGAGGCGGTGGAGGCGTACGGAGAGGCGCTGCTGGCGCTCATCCTGACGGCAGTGCGGTGATCAGGGCGGTCAGGCCCTCGGCGTCGAGCAGGTCGGCGGGGCGGATCGTCGCACCGTCGCGTACATAGTGGAACGCCGCCCGCACGTGCTCCACCGGCACCCCGGCCAGCTCCGCCCACGCCAGCCGGTACGCGGCCAACTGCACCGCCGCCGCTGAGGCGTCCACTCCGGACGGCTGGCGGCCGGTCTTCCAGTCGACGACGTCGTACCGCCCACCGCGCGAGGCGAACACCGCGTCCATCCGCCCGCGCACCACCACACCGCCGATCACCGTCGCGAACGGCACCTCGACCTCCACCGGCGTGCGATCGGCCCACTCGCTCGACAGGAACTTCTCCTGCAGGTCGGCGAGCGCCTCGTCGGGCGCGGCGTCTTCGTCGGCGGCACCGGGCAGCTCGTCGACGTCGAGCAGGCGGGCGGCACCGTACCGCTGCTCCAGCCACAGGTGGAACGCGGTGCCCCGCCGGGAGTACGGGTCGGGGCGGGCGGGCATCGGGCGGCGCAGCGACCGGGCCAGCGCCTGCGGATCCCGGCGCAGGGTCACGAGCTGCGACACCGACAGGTGGCCCGGCACCGCCACCTCGATCGGGCCGTCCCGGCGGGCCTGCCGTTCGCGCTCGGCGAGCAGCACCTCGACCTCCCGCGTCCACGGACTGTCCTGCGTGGACGGTTCGGCAAGGAAGGAGCGCACGAGAGCGGCCGCCTCGGTCAAGGCGGGACGGCGCGGGCCGAGCGGGTCGGACGGCCACTCAGCCGAGGGCTGGACCTCAGACGTCGGGTTGGCGGTGTCGGGAGTCGGCTCCGGTGCCCAGGCGACCACGGCGCCGTCGCCCGCCTGGCAGCGGTCGCGAATCTCGGTGAGGAACACCGACGGGCCGCGCGGCTTCTTCACCCCTTCGCCCCACCAGTACCCGCTGCACAGCAGCAGCCGGCGTGGCCGCGTGACCGCCACGTACGCGAGCCGCCGCTCCTCGCGCTCGTCATGCGCGCGCCACTCGTCGTTGAACGCCTCGACGGCCTGCGCCACCCCACGCTGGTCTTCAGCGTCGTCCAGCAGCAGTCGCGGCAGCCCGTCTGAGTCGCCGCGCAGCGGGAACGGCAGCACGCCGAGGCCCATCAGGTAGTGGTCGGAGTTGCGGGCCGGCCCCGGCCACACGCCCTGGGTCAGCCCGGCGACCGCCACGACGTCCCACTCCAGGCCCTTCGCGGCGTGCGCGGTGAGGATCTGCACCGCGCCCTCGACCACGTCGACCTCGCCCGGTGACAGGCCGCGTTCTTCGTCTTCGGCCGCGGCGAGGAACGCCAGGAACCCGCCCAGCGTGCCGCCTTCGGAGTCCCGCGCGAACCGCGCCGCCACGTCGCCGAGCGCGTCGAGGTGGCCGCGCGCCAGCCCAGCGTCGGCGCCAGCCCGCACGGCGACCTCGACGTCCAGGCCGGTCGTGCGCTCGACGTCGGCGATCAGGTCGGGCAGCGGCTGGTCGAGGCGGTGCCGCAGCAGCGCCAGCTCCCGCCCGTACGCGCGCAGCCGCGCGTATCCCTCGGCCGAGTACGCCTGCGGTGGGCCCGGGTCGGCCAGCGCCTCGACCAGGCTAGCCTCGTCGAGGCGGTCCGGCATCAGCTCCGGCTGATCGGGCGCCAACCCGCGTCGGGCCGCCGCGATCGCGCGGGACCGGCGGTACAGGGCGACGAGGTCGCGCGGGCCGATCCGCCAGCGCGCGCCGGTGAGCAGGCGCAGCAACGACGCGCCGTCCGTCGGGTCGGCGAGCACTCGCAGGGTACAGACGACGTCGCGTACCTCCGGGGTGTCGAGCAGCCCGCCGAGGCCGACCACCTCGACCGGTACGCCCCGAACGCGCAGCGCGTTTTCGATCGCCGGGATCTGGCTGCGTACCCGCACCAGCACCGCGCTGGTCGGGCGCTGCTCCACCGGGATCTGCTCGGCGAGCGCGTCGGGCATGCCGGCCGCCACCTGCCAGGAACGGAGCATGCTTTCGGCGATCCAGTCAGCCTCGTCGGAGTACGACTCCAGCAGTGCACAGTGGACGGCCGCGCCACCGATCCGCGGGTCGACCCGCGCGGCGGCCGTCAGCTCGGCCACCTGCGCACCCGACTCGCGCAGCGGCGCCGACAGCGCGTTGGCGACCTTGAGCACCTCGGGACGGTTGCGCCAGCTCGTGGTGAGCGACCGCTGGGCGCCACCGAACTCGGCCGGGAACCGCTCCAGCGTGCCCGCGCTCGCGCCCCGCCACCCGTAGATGGACTGGCACGGGTCGCCCACAGCGGCCACCGGGTGCTCACCCGCGAACAACGAGCGCAGCAGCACGACCTGGGCATGGCTGGTGTCCTGGTACTCGTCGAGCAGCACCACCTTGAACCGCGCCCGCTCGATCTCGCCGACCTCCGCGTGGTCGCGGGCCACGAGGGCGGCGCGGGCCATCTGGTCGCCGAAGTCCATCGCCTCGAAGTCGGCCTTGCGCTGCTCGTACGCCCGCACGAGCGGCAGCAGCTTCAGCCGTACCTGCTGGCGCGCCAGCGCGTCCCGGACGGCGGCCGACACCTTGCCCGGACGCTCCTGCACCTCGGCGTAGAAGCGACCGGTCCACGCGGCCAGGTCGTCGGGTGTGACGAGGTGCTCGGCCAGCTCGCCGGAGAGCGCCAGTACCGCGTCGGTGATCGTGGCTGGCGAGAAGTTCACGCCGGTCATGTCACCGGTGTAGTTGCGCACCAGCAGGTCGACGATCTGCCAGCGGGACGCCTCGGTGAGCAGCCGTGCGGACGGCTCGTACCCGGCACGCAGCCCGTGCTCGACGACGATGCGCGCGGCGTACGAGTGATAGGTCGCCACGCTCGGCTCGCCGGCCAGCAGCTCCTCCTGGCCCAGGCGGCGGACGAGCTGGCCGAGCCGGGTGCGGATGCGGTGCGCCAGCTCGCCGGCGGCCTTCCGGGTGAACGTCAGGCCGAGCACCTGGTCGGGTGCCGCGTAACCGTTGGCAACCAGCCACAGCACCCGGGCGGCCATCGTCTCGGTCTTGCCCGAGCCGGCACCGGCGACGACCAGCAGCGGCTCGACCGGAGCCGAAATGATCTCGGCCTGCTCGGGTGTCGGCGGGTGCAGCTTGAGCATCCGCGCCAACTCGTGCGGCGTATACCGCGGCCCCGCCTCAGCATGCGAAACCGGAAACAACGTCGCGGTCATGCGCCGCCTCCCGGCTCGACCACCTGGCGGCCCTTGCCGGAGATCGGGCAGCTCGTGCGCACCGGACAGACGCGACACTTGGAGTTGGCCACCGCGTGGAACGTCGCCGCGGCCATCGTGTCGGCGGTGCGCCGGACCATCGCGCCCGCCCAGTTCGGGTCTTCGCCCTCGCCGAGCGCCGCCTGCGCCTGCTCCTTCGCCTCCTTGGTCGGGGTGCCGAGCTGCACCAGCGAGGCGCCACCCGTGTCGGCACCGAACTCGTCGAACGCGCCCGCCTCGACGGCCGCCTGGTAGGCGCCGAGCTGCGGATGCTCGGCCAGCTCGGCCTCTGTCACCGACGTCGACTTGCCGGTCTTGAGGTCGATGACGACGAGCCGCCCATCGGGGTCGACCTCAAGCCGGTCGACCCGGCCGGTGAGCTCGATCGGGTGCGACGGGTGCTCGAGCCGCACCGCGAACTCGTGCTCGATCGCCAGCAGCCGCCTCGGATTGACGGCCAGCCACCGCAGCAGCTTGTCGACCATCGCCTCGGCGCGCGTGCGCTCCGCACCGGCCATCCACCGGGCCGCCAACTCGATCGCGTCGAACCGCCCAGCCACGTACTCGATCAGCTTGCCCCTGTCGACGCTGGCGTCTTCGGCGAGCATGGCCGCCGCGTGCACCAGGTTGCCGACGCCCTGCGCCGCGCTCGCGGGCCCGGCGCCGCCGTGCTTCTCCAGCAGCCAGCGCAGGCTGCACCGCAGCGCGCTCTCCATCGTGGACGGTGTGACCTTGACCGGCTCGCCCTCGTCGATCAGCGGCCGGTCGTCGGAGAGCGGGCGCAGGCCCCACCAGTCGTCGGGGTGCGCGCCCGGCACGCCGGCGGCGGCCAGGCGTGCGAGCTCGGCCGCCGCCGCGCGCTTGCGCTCCGTGGACGAGGCCGCATCGGTGACGGCGGTGCGTAGCTCTGCCACCAGCGCGGGCAGGGTGAGGGCCCGAGGCAGCCGGTGCAGCGGCAGCTCGTCTGGCCCGTCTTCCGCGTCGACGGCCGGCGCCAGCTCGTACAGGAATCGGCTCGGCTGCTCCTCGTGGTCTGCGCCACCGACGGCCGCCGAGGCGACCGCCGTGACCAGCAGGCGCCGCCGGGCCCGGCTGATCGCCACGTAGAACAGCCGGCGCTCCTCGTCGAGCAGGGCCGAGGTCTGCCCCACCAGCGACGCGGCGGTGCCGGCGCCCTCGGCACGGCCGGCGAGCACGTCGACCAGCCGCTCGGAGCCCAGCAGGCTGCCGCGCAGCCGCAGGTCGGGCCAGATGCCCTCCTGCACGCCGGCGACCACGACCACGTCCCACTCCAGGCCTTTCGCGGCGTGGGCCGTGAGCAGGCGTACCGCCTCGCCCCGGTCGGCGCTCGGCGCGATCGTGTCGGCCGGAAGCTGCTGGCCGAGCACGTGGTCGAGGAACACCTCGGTGCGCGCGCCCGGCAGCCGGTCGACGAAGCGCGCGGCGGTGTCGAAGAGCGCGACCACGGCGTCGAGGTCGCGGTCGGCGGCGATGCCCCGCCACTGGAGCCCGCGCTCCTCCCCCGGGTCGCCGGCCGGCCCGCTGCGCGCGGTGAGCCCGAACCAGCGGTCTCCCAGGCCGCTGGCCCGCCATACCGCCCAGAGCACGTCTTCGACCGTGGCCGCGGGGCGGTCGGCCGCCTCGCGGGCGGTCGCGATGAGCTGCGCGATCGCCTTGGCCGGCCCGGCCCACCGCCGCTCGATCGCCGCCAGCTCGGCCGGGTCGCGCAGCGCCTCGACCAGCAGGTCACCGGAGGGCCGGGGATCACCGGCGGCGAGCGCCAGCGCCCGCAGGCCCTGCCGCAACCGGCGTTCGCCGAGCGGGTCGGCGCCGCCCAGCGGCGAGTGCAACAGCGCGACCGCCGCCTCCTCGTCGAGCCGGTCGGGCTCCAGGGCGCAGCGCAGCAGCAACAGCAGGGGCGCGACGGCCGGCTGCAGGTGCAGCGGCAGGTCTTCGGCCTCGGTCACGGTCGGCACGCCCGCCGTGTGCAGGGCCCGCTGCAAAGGCGCGAGCTGGAGCAGCGTCGACCGCACGAGTACTGCCATCCGCGACCACGGCACACCGTCTTCGAGATGGGCCTTGCGCAGCACGTGCGCGACGTACGCCGACTCGCTGGTGCCGGAACGAAACGTCCGCACCTCGACGGCGCTCTCCCCCTCGGTGGCCGGGGTCAGGCGGCGGTGGCCGGCCGCACCGCGCAGCCGCCGTGCCACCCGCCCGATGGCCTCCAGCAGCTCCCCGCTCGTGCGGTACGTCGAGTGCAGCGTGACGATCGGCGCGACCGCGCCCGACGGCGTGCGGAACCGGTGCGGGAACGTGCCGACTCCAGCCGGATCAGCACCCCGGAACGCGAACGTCGACGAGTCCGGGTCGGCGAACGCCACCAGCGGCTTACCGCCACCCGCCACCATGCTGAGCAGGTCGAGCTGCGCCGGGTCGGTATCGGCCAGCTCGTCCAGGTACACGTACGCGAGCCGCCGCCGCTCGGCTTCCAGTAGCGCGCCGTCGTCGCTGAGTAGACCCGCGGCCGCCCGGATCAGCTCGGCGTTGTCGTAGGCCACCGAGCTGCGCGTGGTGGCATCGCGCAGTGCCAGTACGGAGACGTACTCGCGCAGGAAGCTCGCGGCGGACGCCCAGTCGGGCCGGCCCAACCGCTCGCCCAGCCGGGCCAGCTCAGGCGGTGTCAGGCCCCGCTCGGCGGCGCGCAGCAGCAGGTCGCGAAGCTGCCCGGCGAACGCCCGGGTGGGCAGCGCGGGGCGCAGGCTGGGTGGCCAGTTGCCGTCGGCGCCTTCGAGTAGCTCGCGGATGACCAGGTCCTGCTCGGGTCCGGTGAGAAGCCGGGGGGACAGCTCACCACGGTCGGCCGCCGCCCGGCGCAGCAGGCCGAAAGCGTATGCGTGGAACGTGCGCACGAGCGGCTCGTGCACCACCCGGCCGGTGCCCGCGACGCGCGCCTCGATGCGCTGCCGCAGCGCCGCAGCCGACCGCCGCCCGAAGGTCAGCACCAGGATGCGTTCGGGGTCGGTGCCCTCGGCGACCCGGGCGGCGACGGCTTCGACCAGCGTGGTGGTCTTGCCGGTGCCCGGGCCGCCGACGACGAGCAGCGGGCCCTCGGTGTGGCTGGCGACGTGTGACTGGAGCGCATCGTCGAGGGGCGCGGGCGTGGGCTCGACCGGCCGGCGGACCAGCCGGTATCCGGCCCACCTGCTCACAGCCGCCTCAGCCACACCACCAATCACACCACGCGCGTCTGACCGCTAGCAGGCCACCCAGGTACGGCCGGACTTGTTGCCCCAGGTGCAGTAGTCGACCTGGGCACCGGACGGCTTACGCAGGTAGGCGGTGTCGCCGGTGTTGTTCCAAATGTAATTGCCGCTGCCCCAGTAGCGGTTCTGCGCGTTGTTGGTGCCCTTTCCGGTGTGAATCCAGACCCGACCACCCTTGCCGGGGATCGTGAAATTGCTGGTGAAGGTGTACACGTGACCGGCCTTGTCGCGGATCGTGTATCCCTTCAGGTTCACCCCCGAGGAGCCACTGTTGATTAGCGACACCCATTCCGCGTTCAGGCTGGCATTGGAGCGGGTGTCGCTGCCCGGCGAGTCGTACTGGGCTCCGTGAAAGCGCAGCGGAGGCGTGGCCGCGCTCGCCGGTGCCGCGCCGACGAAAGCGACGGTCGCGCCGAACAGCGTGGCGGCGATGAGGCCGATGGTCTTCTTCACGTGCCCTCCATCGAGATATGCGGACCCCAAATTGTGGTACACAGGTCGCGTCTCTGATGGAGGAATTCGAGTCGTGTTGACGACTCATTCGAGCATGGATTCAATTCTGCTCAGCGCTTCGGGCACCGATTCCGCGACGATCAGGAGGTCCATTGCGGCCGGACGGGCGAAAGAATTCTCCGCGAGGCCAGCCAACCAGTGCACGAGCCCGGTGTAGAAGCCGTCGGCGTCGATGAGCGCGATCGGTTTGCGGTGGAGCCCGAGCATCGCGATGGTCCACACCTCGAAGAGCTCGTCGAGCGTGCCGAGGCCGCCCGGAAGGGTGAGGAACGCGTCCGACTTCTCGATCATCAACGCCTTGCGCTCGAACATGCCTTCCGTGATGACCAACTCGTCGGAGCTGGTGTCCGCGATCTCGCGGTCGACCAGCATCTGCGGGATCACGCCCACAGTGTGGCCGCCCGCCGACCGGGCACCGTCGGCGACCGCGCCCATCATGCCGACGCATCCGCCGCCGGAGACGAGCGCGTGGCCGCGCCGGGCGATCTCTTCACCGGTGGCGGTGGCCAGGTCGAGCCAGCGCTGGTCGAGCGTCCGGGACGACGCGCAGAACACGCAGATCGCTGCCACGTCACTCCTCCACCGTTCTTGACTGCGCTTCGCTCAGCGCCGCGTCGGCTTCGACGATGTGGCGTACCGCCTCGTCGACGTCGTCGGTCACGCAGATCAGATCGAGGTCGGTCGGACTGATCTTGCCTTCGGTGGCCATCGACTGGCGCATCCAGTCGAGTAGCCCTTGCCAGTACGCCGCACCCATCAGCACGACCGGGAAGCGCGTCACCTTGCGGGTCTGCACGAGCGTGAGCGCCTCGAAGAGCTCGTCCATGGTGCCGAAGCCGCCCGGGAGCACGACGAACGCCTGGGCGTACTTGACGAACATGGTCTTGCGGGCGAAGAAGTACCGGAAGTCGATGCCGATGTCGACCCACTCGTTGATGCCCTGCTCGAACGGCAGCTCGATGCCGAGCCCGACGGACAGCCCGCCAGCCTCGTTGGCCCCCCTGTTGGCGGCCTCCATGACGCCCGGACCGCCCCCGGTGATCACCGCGTACCCCGCACGGGCGAGCGCGCCGCCGAGCTGTGCCGCCAGCTCACACTCGGCACTGTCGGGCTTGCTGCGCGCGGATCCGAAAACGCTGACCGCCGGCGGCAGGTCGGCGAGCGTGTCGAACCCCTCCACGAACTCCGACAGGATCCGCAGCGCTCGCCACGCGTCCTTGGTCTTCCACTCCCCGCGCAGCCGGGAGTCGAGCAGCCGCTGATCGGCGGTACTGCGAGGGATTGCCTCCCTACGCAGGGTGACCGCTCCGCGGTGGCGCTCCGGTCCGGGAATGCCGCTGCGCTTGATGTGGTTCATGGGATCAACCGTAGTGCGCTACGACTCGTGTATGTGATTGCAACCAAACGGGCGCCGCGTGCGTCTTAGAATTCACATACCGGGTATGCACGGGGGAGGGGGAACGACCGTGACCCGCATCGAGATGATCCGGCTCCGTCGCCAGATGCAGCGACGGATCCAGGAGGTGGTGGCAGAGCGCCGCATGGCGGTCAACCAGCGGCCGACCACCGAGAGCGACAAGTCGGGCGAGCGCAAGGAGGCACCGGCTAGCTGAGCGCCAGCCAGCGGTGCAGTGTCGCGGCGCCGTCGCGGATCTTGCCGATCTCGACGTGCTCGTCTGGCGCGTGCGCGAGGTTGGGATCGCCCGGTCCGAAGTTCAGCGCGGGTATCCCCAGCCCGGCGAAGCGCGCCACGTCGGTCCAGCCAAGCTTGGCGACCGGCTCCTCGCCGACCGCCGCCAGAAACTCGCGCGCGGGCGCCTGGGTGAGACCCGGCAGGGCACCGCCGGCCGAGTCGGTCACCTCGACGTCGAAGCCCTCGAACACCTCGCGCACGTGGGCGTGCGCCTCCTTCTCGGAACGATCCGGCGCGAACCGGTAGTTGACCTCGATCTCGCATCGGTCCGGTACCACGTTGCCAGCCACACCGCCGCTGATCCGCACCGCGTTGAGGCCCTCGCGGTACACGCAGCCGTCGATCGTCACCGTGCGCGCCTCGTACGTCCGCAGCCGGTCAAGCACCTCCCCCGCCGCGTGGATCGCGTTGACGCCCCGCCAGGCCCGCGCCGCGTGCGCCCGCCGGCCGGTGGTCGACACGACCGCCCGCATCGTGCCCTGGCAGCCGGCCTCGACCATCCCGTACGTGGGCTCCAGCAGCACCGCGAAGTCTGCGGCCAGCCACTCGGGGTGCGCCTCGGCGACCAGCCGGAGCCCGTTGTACCGGTCTTCGATCTCCTCCGCGTCGTAGAAGAAGTACGTCGCGTCGAACCGCGGCTCGGTCACCGTCACCGCCAGGTGCAGGGCGAACGCCACCCCGCTCTTCATGTCTGAGGTGCCGCAGCCGTAGATGAGGTCACCGTCGAGCCGGGACGGGAAGTTGTCGTTGTGCGGCACCGTGTCGAGGTGGCCGGCGAGGACGACCCGCTGCTCCCGGCCGAGGTCCGTGCGCGCCATCACCGTGTTGCCGTACCGGTCGACGGACAGGTGCGGCGCGGACCGCAGCACCTCCTCCACGCAGTCGGCGATCTCCTTCTCGTTGCGGGAGACCGACTCGATGTCGACCAGGGCACGGGTCAGCGCCACGGGATCGGCCAGTACCTCGGGGGTCAGCGGGTTCGCCATGGATGGCACGGTACCTTTTCCCTCATGCAGACCTTGCCAGCCTGGGGCCTTGGACTGGCCACCGTCACAGCCCATGACCAGGTGCTCGACGTGTGGTACCCGACCGGCAAGCTCGGGCTCGGGATCCTCCCCGCCGGCGAGACGCACACCACCGTGGTGGGCGAGCCGGCGCTGCCGACGCTCAAGACGGTGCCGGTGCGCACCGAGATCGGCTCGCTGGAGGACCCGCCGAAAGACACCGCCGACGCGTACCTGCGACTGCACCTGCTCTCGCACCGCCAGGTACGCCCCAACGAGGCGAACCTGGACGGCATCTTCGGCCTGCTGCCGAACATCGCCTGGACCTCCGCGGGCCCGTGCCCGCCCGACTGGGTCGACGAGTTGCGGCTGATCGAGCGGTCCCGCGGCCGCCACCTGGCCATCTACGGGCTCGACAAGTTCCCCCGGATGATCGACTACGTGGTGCCGGCAGGTGTCCGGATCGCCGACGCCGATCGGGTGCGGCTCGGCGCCCACCTCGCGTCGGGCACGACGGTCATGCACGAGGGCTTCGTCAACTTCAACGCCGGCACCATCGGCGCGTCGATGGTCGAGGGCCGGATCAGCGCCGGTGTGGTGGTCGGCGACGGTTCCGACGTCGGCGGCGGCGCCTCGATCATGGGCACGCTCTCGGGCGGCGGCAAGGAGCGCATCAGCATCGGCGAGCGCTGCCTGATCGGCGCGAACGCCGGCATCGGCATCTCGCTGGGCGACGACTGCGTGGTCGAGGCCGGTTGCTACGTGACCGCCGGCTCCAAGCTGACGCTGCCCACCGGCGAGATCGTCAAGGCGGCGACCCTGTCGGGCGCCTCGGGCCTGCTGTTCCTGCGCAACTCGGTGACCGGTGCGCTGGAGGTGCGGCAGCGCAGGGGCACCGGCGTCGAGCTCAACGCCGCGCTACACGCCAACGACTGAGATCAGGGCGTCCCCCAAGTCGCTCTAACGACTTGGGGGACGCCCTGATCATGGGCTAGCTGAGCCGGTACGCGTGGACGATCGTCTGCGTGACCGTGTTGCCGCCGGTGTCGGTGGCCTTGGCCCGCAGCGAGACGAAGCCCGCGCCGCTCGGGTGCGACACCGTCGCGACCCAGCCGGCACCCGCCTTACGCAGCTTCGCCGTGCTCCACGTCTTGCCGTCGTCGTACGACACCTCGACGGCCAACCGTGCGGTGCCCGGGGTACCGGGTCCACGCTCGACCGTCACCGGGATCTGGAACGTCCCGCCCGACGGGGCACCACCGTTCGCGTCCAGCTTCGGCGCGAACCGCATCACGGAGATCGGCAGCGACGCCGGCTCTTCACCGGACACGTGCGCGGACTTGAAGGTCCACGCCGCGCTGACCGCCGTGGTCAGGTCCATGAAGCTGCGCGTGTCGGCCACCTCGAACCGGTAGTTGGCCCGACCGGCCGGCACCTCGAACGCCCCGCAAGCCGAGCACTCGGTCTCGCCGACCAGCTCTCCGTTGCGGTACAGGGCGGTGCGGGAGGTGTCGGTCAGCGAGTAACCACCGTGGCCGGCACGGTCGCCATACAGCGCCACGTCGATGAACAGCTCGTCACCGTACCGCCCGAGGAAGGGGAACTGGCTGCCTGCCGGGAGCACCGGGCCGTACGGAGCGACGTTCCACTGGTCGCGGTACTCCTTACCGGCACTGAACGGCTTCGGCGGGTGGAACAGGTAGGCGCGGACGTCGATCCACTCCTCCTCTTCGTTCCACGTGCCGATACCCAGCGAGCTCTCCCAGCGCACGCCCTGGGTGTTGTGGTACTCGACGCGCTGGCTGGGCAGGTCGACCGGCAGCACGATCGCTCCCGCTCCGGTGTTCCACTCCAGCATCGGGAACACCGCCCGCTCCGCCACAGGTCCGGCCGCCGAGGGCTCGAACTTGTGCCGCACCGTCGCCAGCTCGCGAGCCTTGTAATGCCGCGTGTATCCATTCGGCATCTTGCCCGGGATGCCCTCGGAGACGCCGTAGAAGTACGGGCTGTCGAGGAAGTTACCGTCCGGGCCGGGCTTCGCCCACTGGCTGGCGACGTACGAGACGAACTCGTTCGCCGTCAGCGTGGCGCCGATGTGGCGAGTGGTGAGCCCTTCGAAGTCGTTCGTGAACAACCCGACGCCAAACGAGCCCTCCTCGGCGAAGTGGGTGAACGAGACGTCGACCAGCGCGGGCCTTGCGGACCGCTCCGGCACCGTCGACACGACGGGCTTGCCGGTCCGCGCGTCGAACGCGATGGTCATGTCGCCCGTCAGCTTGACGGTCGGCCGCACCTGGAACGACGCGTCGACCTCTTCTTCGCCGCGCTCCTTGAAGATCATCGTCGACAGGTTGTACGTGCCTTTGGGCACGCGCACGGTCGCGGTGCCGTCGTCGTCGTAGACGTCGCTCCAGGACGGCACGTCGATCCCGAGCAGCAGGGTGAAGTAGTCGCCCGTCGCGGCGCCTGTTTGGTCCACGTGCGAGACCGTGAGGTTGTAGCTCTCGACCTCCTTGTTGACGCCGACAGCCGTGCTGACCTGCGTGCCGCCACCGGTCGCCACGAGTTGGCCCGAGTACAGGCCGTCGGGGCCGCCCAGGGCGGTGTTGGCGGTGATGGTCACCTTCGCCTCGCCGCCCGCCGGCACGGTCACCTGGTTGGCGCTCAACGTGAACATGCCCGCCGGCGGGGCCACGCCCTCCGGGCCACGAACGTTCAGGGCCAGGTCGAGGGTCACGGCGGCGGAGCCGGAGTTGCGGTAGGTCGCGGTCCGCACGATCGGCTCATCGTCGCCGTGCGGCCAGTACGGCCGTCCAAAGGAGACACCGACCGGGTCGGTGCTCACCGTCTGCGTGATGGCGCGGGCCACGTCGACCCGGCCAGCGCCCTGCTGGTACCCGGACAGCGCCGGATTCGGCTTCGCCGACGCGGTGAGAGCCGCCTTGAGCTGACCCGCCGTCCAGTCGGGGTGCACCTGGGCGAGGAGCGCCACCGCGCCCGCCACGTGCGGCGTGGCCATCGACGTGCCGGACAGCGACGTGTACGCCGTGCCGACCGGGTCGCCGATGTCGGTGCCGGCGCCCTTCGCGGCGACGATGTCGACGCCCGGCGCGGTGATGTCGGGCTTGAGCGCGTCGTCGCCGATCCGCGGCCCGCGGCTGGAGAAGTCGGCCAGCTCGTCGGACTTGTCGACGGCGCCCACGGTGAGAGCCGCGTCCGCGCTGCCCGGCGATTCGATGGTGCCGTCACCCGAGCCGCTGTTGCCGGCCGCGATCGCGAAGAGCGCGCCGTACTGTGCGGTCAGCGTGTTGACCGCCTCTTCCAGCGGGTCGATCTCGGGGGTGTCGCCGCCGCCCAGGCTCATGTTGATGACGGTGGCGTCCATGTCGGCGGCGGCCCATTGCATGCCGGCCAGGATCGCCGACTCGGTGCAGCCGAACGACTCGCAGACCTTGCCGGACACCAGCCGCGCGTCGGGGGCGACGCCCTTGTACTTGCCGCCGGACGCCGCGCCGCTTCCGGCGATGATCGACGCCACGTGGGTGCCGTGGCCGATCGTGTCACCGTCTTCTTCCGCCTCGCTGAAGTTGCGCGCCTCGGCCACCTTGCCCGCGAGGTCGGGGTGCGACAGGTCGACGCCGGTGTCGAGCACCGCGACGGTCACGCCCTTCCCGGTGTATCCGCTCGCCCACGCGGTCGGGGCACCGATCTGCGGCACGCTCTGGTCGAGCCGCACCTCGCGCTTGCCGTCCAGCCAGACCTTCGCGACCTCACCGGTGGTGTTCAGTGCGGTCCACAGTGCACTCGCCCGGTCCTTGCGGGCGGTGACGGCAGCGCCGCCAACGGCTGGCAGGTCCTGCTTGATCTGTGCGCCAGCCGCCGCGAGGGCGCTGTTTCCGCGCTTCGCGACCCCCTTGCCGAACGTGACGATCAGCGGAACGGTGTCGCGGGCCGCGTCGTCGTAACCGGCCTTCGCCAGCCCGGTGACGTCGAAGAGCCGCCGGTCGACCTTGCCACTGCGCACCAGCCCGAGAGCGTCCCGCGGGATGACGTACGTCGCGCTGCGGTCGCGGTGGATGGCGAACTTCATGTCCGCACGGTCCTTCGCTGGCCGCACCGCCAGACGACCGCCGGACGCGACCGTGACCTGGTCGCCCGTTACCAACGTGACCGTCGTGCCGCCACGAATCCCTGCTGCCGGCGGTGCGCCACCGCCTGGTGCCGCACCATCCGGTGCGGCCCACCCAGCCTGCGCCGAACCGAGCACGAGCCCGGTCGACAGCATGGCCGTACCGATTTTCCTGAGTAGATGCAACGCATCCTCCCCTCAGAGGTGTCTATATAGACACCGGCCCCGTTTCAGATGGGGGTCAGCATTGCATACCGAGTATGCATACCGCTGCCCCGAAACCACCCCGGGATGGGAATTTCAGGGAAGATCTCAGGGGCGCGACGAAATAGCCGCGATCTCCGCGCCCGTCGCGTCGTTCTCGAAGCGCAGCCACTCCACGGCGTCGTCGAGGCGCAACGGCTTCGAGTAAAGGAACCCTTGGCCGTACGGGCAATTGAGGTCGCACAGCAGGTCGCGGTCGGCGGCGGTCTCGATTCCTTCGGCGACCGCGTCCAGTTGCAGTGTCTGCGCCAGCCGCACGATGCCGTCCACAATGGCCTGTTGTCGTGCCGACGAGGCCACGGTCGCCGTGAACGACTTGTCAATCTTCAGCACGTCGATCGGCACCTGGCGCAGATAGCTCAACGACGAGAAGCCGGTGCCGAAGTCGTCGATCGCGATCCGCACGCCGTGCTCGCGCAGGCAGGTCAGGTCGTGCCAGACCTGCTCGTCGTCGCGCAGCAGAAGGCGTTCGGTGATCTCCAGCATCAGGGCGGACGGCGGCAGGCCGGCATCCGCCAGCTCCTGACGCACCTTCGTGACGAAGCCAGGCGACCGGAACTGCCGGGCGGACACGTTGACGCTGACATACGGCTGTGCGCGGTCCTTCTGGGTGCCGTCCTGCTGTGCGCCATTTTGCTTGGACCACTGGCTCGCCGCGCCGACCGCCTGCCGCAGCACGAAGTCGCCGATCGCCTCGATCAGCCCCGTCTCCTCGGCGATGTCGATGAACTCGTCCGGCGGCACCAGTCCCAGTGCGGGATGCCGCCAGCGCACCAGCGCCTCGAAGCCCACCGTGCGCCCCGACGCCATCTCCACGATCGGCTGGTACTCCAAAGTGAAGTCCTGGTCGGCCGCCGCCCGGTCCAGCGCGGCGCGCAGCTCGAGCCGCTGCAGCACGGCCGCGTGGAGGGTCGCCTCGTACCGCCGCCATTGGCCGCGCCCGGCACCCTTCGCGAGGCGCAACGCGAGATCCGCTTGGCGAAACAGCTCGTCGGCCGTCGCGGCGTCGTCGGTCGTCGCCAGGCCGACGCTCGCTGGCGCGCTGACCAGTACGCGACCGTGTTCGCCGTCTTCGCCGAGCTGGAACGGCTCGGTGAGGACCGCCTGCACCTCGGCGGCGACCTGCTCGGCCGTCTCGGGATCCGCCACCGCGTCGACCACCGCCGCGAACTCGTCACCGCCGACCCGGGCCACCATGCCGCGTCTGCCCAACACAGTGGACAGTCGGGCACCGACGGCAGCGAGCAGCTCGTCGCCGATCGCGTGACCCGACGCCTCGTTGACCATCGTGAAGTCGTCCAGGTCGATCAGCAGTACCGCGACACCGCTGCCGTCGCTGGCCGGATGCGCGACCGCGTGCCGGACCCGGTCCTGGAAGAGCGCCCGGTTGGGCAGGCCGGTGAGCGCGTCGTGCAGCGCGCTATGGCTCAGCTCCCGCTCCAGCTGGCGGCGCGCGGTGACGTCTCGCATCGTGATCACGATTCCGCGTACGGTGCGGTCGGCGCGCAGGTCGCGACAGCTCACCTCGACCTGTACCCGGCTGTCGTCGGGGCGCCGCAGGCTCCACGGCGTCCACTCGTTTGCCGGCTCCTGACCGCCGCGCGCCAGGTCGAGGGTGCGCCGCACGGCCGCCTGATCGTGGGGGTGGATGGCCGCGTCGAGCGTGGTGCACCTCGCCGGGTCGACGCCCAGCACGGTCGCCGTGGACGGGCTCGCGTACCGGATCTGGTCGTCGTCACCCACGATCAGGATCACGTCGGCGGTGCTCTGCACCAGCGTCCGGAAGTACTCCTCGCTGTTGCGCCGGTCGATCTCGTCGTTCAGGGTGATGCGTTCCAGGGCCAGCGCGGCCTCGGCGGCCAGTACCTCCAGCGAGTCGCGCATCGTGCCCAGTACCCCGGGATCGGCCGCGACCAGCAGCGCGCCGACCCAGTGCGCACCCGCCGATCGCACGTCGAGCACCAGCGGGCACAGCACGGCCGTCTCGAACCCGCCGAGCTGCTCGGCCAGCGCGGGGTGCAGCCCGCGTACCCGGAGCAGTTTCATGCGCCGGGCCGCGACCGCGGGCGACCCGACCAGTGAGGCCACCGCCGGACCCCAGATGCTGACGGCGGTCGTGGGTATGCCGTCGGCGTGGTGCACCGCGAACACCACCCGGTAGCCGGTGTCGGGCGGGATGAGCCGCCCGACCGCCGTCCGGACCGCCCGGTCGACCTCGGCGACGCGGGTGCCGGAGACCATTGAGCCGGCCGCCTGGCGCAACGCCCGCTCCCGGGCCACCGAGCGGCGGTGCGCTTCCATCGAGTCGGTGAGGCGGCTCAGCACCAGCCAGAACACCATCGCCGAGCAGACCGCGATGACGGCACCGTCGCGTACGTCGCCGCCCATCGCCTGCACGAGCAGCACACCCGGGCCGACCAGCGCGGCCAGGCCCAGCAGCACCATCCACACGCGACTGACATCGCCGTGCCTCGCGTCGACCGGCGCGGTCAGGCGGACCATCGACGGGTGCAGCGCCGCCGCGCCCCACGCCGCGTAGAAGAGCAGCCAGCCCAGCTCGGCCGGCTGCCCGTTCTGCCAGCCGCCCTCCATCTCGGCGCCCGCATAGACCAGGTCGGCCGCGAGCAGGCCGGCGGCGCCCACCGTCAGCAGGATCGCCGAAACCGCGCGCCGGGACACCACCAGGAGGCGGAGCGTGGTGGCGAGGACGAGCAGGTTGCCGAGCGCGTACGCGGCCGCCACCGACTTGTCGGACGGGTCCCGGCTCGCCCCGGTGACATGCGGCCCGACGAACAGGACCCAGAAGAGCAGAGCGCCCGCCGATACGAAGACCAGCAGATCGAGAAGGCCGGAGCGATCCCTGATCGTGGTGCTCGATCGGGTGAAGCCCCAGTAGCCGGCGGCCACCAGGGGAAAGACCAATAGGTAGAGCACGTCCGCCATGAACGGCGTGGACTGCGACGACGTGCCCGCGGCCGCGTTGAAGACGAGGTCGCCAGCCGTGAAGACAGCGATGCCGGCGGCCAGCAACGACCATGGCAACCGGCGCCTCGGGCGGTGCCGCACAACCCCGTACACGATCGCGATCGTGCTGCTCACGCCCACCGCTGCCCAGAGGAGAAGATGAAGCGCCGGCAGGGCGAAGACGCCGACCGCCAGGATGCTCATCCACAGGCCATAACCGACCATGATCTTCCGAGCCGACACGAGCCTCCCCTTCACGGGCCTCGGCACGACGGACCGTACTCCAAATCGGTCGATCAAGGAATTGTTCGGGCGGCTCGATCTGTGGGGCTCGGAACCACCGATCAGGAGGTGAGCCGGTCAGCGGCGGCGGCGACCCGCTCATCGCTGGCGGTAAGTGCCACTCGAACGTGTCGCTCACCGGCTGGGCCGTAGAAGGCGCCGGGTGCGACAAGGATGCCGCGGGCCGCGAACCAGTCCACAGTGGTCCAGCAGTCTTCGCCGCGGGTGGCCCACAGGTAGAGACCGGCGGTCGAGTGCTCGATCTCGAAGCCGGCCTTGATCAGCATCGCGCGCAGCGTCTCGCGGCGGGAGGCGTACCGGGCGCGCTGCTCCGCGACGTGCGCCTCGTCGGCGAGCGCGGCTACCATCGCGGCCTGCACGGGTGCCGGCATGATCATGCCGGCGTGCTTGCGCACGGCCAGCAGCTCAGCCACCAGCGCCGGGTCACCGGCAACGAAGCCGGCACGGTATCCCGCCAGGTTGGACCGCTTGGAGAGGGAGTGCACGGCGAGCACACCCTCGTACCGGCCAGCCGTCACCTCAGGCGACAGCACCGACACCGGCGAATCGTCCCAGCCGAGCGTCAGATAGCACTCGTCGCTGGCCACCACCGCACCGCGCTCGCGTGCCCAGTCGACGACCTTGCGCAGGTGCGGGGCGGGCAGTACCCGGCCGGTGGGATTGGACGGCGAGTTGACCCACACCAGCCGTACCCGTGCCGGGCCGACCGCCGTGAGCGAGTCACTGCGCACGGGGGTAGCGCCGGCCAGCCGTACGCCCACCTCGTACGTCGGGTAGCAGACCTCCGGGATGACGACCACGTCACCCGGGCCGAGGCCGAGCAGTGTCGGCAGCCAGGCCACCATTTCCTTCGAGCCGATCGTCGGCAGTACGCCCAGCGCGCCGGCGGACGCGCCGCAGTTGCGCACCGCCCAGTCGGTCAAGGCGGCCCGCAGATCGGGCGTGCCCGCCGTCAGCGGGTATCCAGGCGCGTCGGAACCAGCGGCGAGCGCCTCGCGGACCACCCGCGGCACGGGGTCGACCGGTGTGCCGATCGACAGGTCGACGAGCCCGTCCGGATGCGTCGCGGCGACCTGCTTGGCCGGCGCAAGCAGGTCCCAGGGAAAGTCCGGGAGCCCGGAGGTTCTGCTCAGTGGGCTTCCTCGCGCGGTGGCTGAGCCGCGACGAACGTCGCGTCCTTCTCCACCTTGCCGATCTTGGAGGCGCCGCCGGGAGAGCCGAGGTCTTCGAAGAACTCGTAATTCGCCCCGGTGTAGTCCTTCCACTGCTCGGGCACGTCGTCTTCGTAGAAGATCGCCTCGACCGGGCAGACCGGCTCACAGGCCCCGCAGTCGACACACTCATCGGGGTGGATGTAGAGCATCCGGTTGCCCTCGTAGATGCAGTCGACCGGGCACTCCTCAATGCATGCCTTGTCGAGCAGATCAACGCACGGCTCGGCGATGATGTAGGTCACGGGTCTTCCTCTCCGCAAGCGCACTGCAGGCACTGCCGTACTTCTCCGCAGCTTCTAGGAGCCTAGTATCTCGCCGGAGAGGGGGTGGAAAGTGCTCCGGCGGCAGGATGTGGGACACCGAGTCGTGGTGCGGCGAATTGTCGGTACTCGTAACAATCGTCCGCTCTACTCCGACGCGCTGGGCGAGCTGATCGAGGTGTCGGAGACCGATCTCACTCTGGCCACCAAGAACGGCCCGCTCCGCGTACCACTTGATGAGATCCACCGCGCCAAGCGGGTGCCACCGTCGCGGCGGCCGAACGCGGCGGACGTCGTGGCCCTTGAACTGGCATCCAACGAGACCTGGCCCGCGCCCGTCCAGGACCGGCTCGGCGAGTGGCTGCTGCGCGCGGCCGACGGCTGGACCGGCCGGGCCAACTCCGCGCTCCCGATCGGCGACCCCGACCGCCCACTGGAGGCGGCCATCGACGCGATCGAGCGCTGGTACGCCGAGCGCGGGCAACCCCCTCTGATCAACACACCCCTGCCGCTGGCCGCGCCGGTCGGTGCGGCGCTCGACGCGCGCGGCTGGGGCGCCCGCCCGCTCACGCTCGTCCAGACCGCGCCCCTCCCGGCGATCGCCAGCACAATCGAGGTCGACCTCGCCACCACGCCCACCGAGGGATGGCTGCGGGTCGCGGGCGCCAGAAAGAGCGGCCTCCCGGACGCCGCCGTTCACATCCTGACCGCGGTGCCCGAGGTCCGCTTCGCACACGTGTACGGCCAGCCGGGCGACCTGATCGCGATAGGACGCGGCGCCGTCACCGCCGACCGGCGATGGCTGGGGCTCTCGCTGATCGAGGTCGTCCCCGAGGCCCGCCGCCGCGGCCTGGCCCAGCAGGTCATCGGCGCCCTGTCGAGCTGGGCCGCCGAGTTGGGCGTGCCGCGAGCCTTCCTCCAGGTCGAGGAGCGCAACACAGCGGCGGTCGCCCTCTACACCCGACTGGGCTTCACCACCCACCACGCCTACCTAACCCGCACACCCCCACCCCCGTAATCACATCCCCACACCACCCACACCCCGCACACCCCGCGCCGCCCACACACCCCGCCCGCACCGCCCGCGCACCTCGCGCCACCCGGGCACCCCGGGCCACCCGGGCACCCCGCGCCTGCTCGCCGCTCTGGGGCGCGCCGTCCGCGCCTCGCGCGCCGCCCGCGCACCCCGCGCCCCGCTCTCGGCGCGCCGCCCCTCCCGCCGCGCCCGCGCCCCTTCCGCCGATCAAGGCCGAATGCACGCGGTTGGATCTCTTCCCCGCGTGCGTCCGCTCCCAGGCCAGCCAGGCACGGCGTGTCGCCACGCCCCACACGCCGATCAAGGGCGAACGCACGTGATTGGATCTCTCTTCCGCGCGCGTCCGCCCCCAGGCCAGCCAGGCACGGCGTGTCGCCACGCCCCACACGCCGATCAAGGGCAAACGCACATGCTTCGATCTCTTTCCGCGTGCATTCGCCCTTGATCCATGCAGATGGCCTTGATCGACGCGGCGAAGGCCGCGCAGACACGGCAGCGGAACACGCAGCGGCGCCGCACGCCGGGCGACCCCTACGGCGCTGACCCGAACACGCCCCCACTCAGCGGCGCCTCGATACGGCCGTAGCGGCGTTATCGGACAATCGCCGCATAGCCAACTCGCCCGGTCCCGACGGCCGGGCGCCCCGGAAGCACCCCGGCGCATTTCACCCATACCGCTGCGCGCGGCAGCGATGAGCCGGGCGACCGGCCGAGATCGGCGGACGGTCAGCGGCGGACGGTGCGGCGAGGCTTGGCCATCTTGGTCTCCGCGAAACGCTTCAGCGACTGCGAGCGGTAGTCCCACCCCAGCGTCGTGAGGATCATGAAGCCGACGAGCGCGCCGCCGATGGAGAAGCCGCAGTACAGCCAGACCTGCGAGAAGAAGTCACCGGCCCCGCCCTCGAACGGCGTATCCCCGCTGATGAAGGGCCCGACGAAGATCGTCAGCAGCATCGCGACGATGACGGCGGCGCCGATGTCGGCGATCCACCGGCTGGCTGGGTATCGCCGGCCCCAGATGAACGCCATCGTGGCGAGGATCAGCCCGATCACGACGAACATGACCAGCGAGGCCCGATCCTGGGCCTCGGTGTCGCTGTCGAACGCGAAGCGGGCGACCAGGCGGGCCGCCACGTTGACCGCGAACAGCACGCCCGCGAGCACGCCGACCGGCAGCCAACGATCCTTCATCTCAACCTCCCCGAAGCGTTACCTCTCCATTTACCGCGCGGCCAGAGAATCCGCCAGGCATCACGAGTAAACCGCCGACTACGCCGCGCGGCAACGCGCCGATCAAGGGCTTTCGCATCGATCAAGGGCGAATGCACGCGGAAAAGAGATCAAAGCGCGTGCTTTTGCCCTTGATCGGCGGGAGGAGGGGACGGCGCGGGCGGCGCGGACGCGGGCGCCGCCGCAGGGGGCGCGGACGCTGCGGGGGGCGCGGGCGCCGCGGGGGGTGAAGGGGGCGGGGTGGGGGGTGGCATGAGCATTAGGCGGAAGGCGGCCATTGCGTACGCTATGGCGCCGCCGAAGATCATTGTGATCCCGACCCAGCTGTTGCCATCGATGACCTTGCCGCCCGAAGGGCCCACGAGCAGGAGGTCGCCCTCGGCGGTACGGCCGGACGCGACCAGCATCACGGCGAGCCACGCCGTCGCGGGCAGCGCGATCGCCCACTTCCGTCCGACGGTGGTGTAGGCGAACCAGCCCAGTGCCAGGTTGCCAGCCACCGCCACCACGATGGAGATGCCGACCAGTTCACCGCCGACACGTACCGCGGCGAGCAGCAACTCGAGCACGGCCGTCAGCACCGCGGCGAGTACCGCGATCACCCCGCCCGCCACCCGCAGAGCCCCGCCCGCCACCCGCAGCGCCGTGTCGGCCATCGGCGCGAACCGCGACGGAACCGAATCGGCGACGGGCGTACTGGACAAACTCATACCGGCAGGCCGGCGAAAAGGTCGCTCTCCCAGCCGTACGGGCCGTCGCCGGGGCCCTTCTGGCCTGCGGCCAGGGTGTAGTACTCGACGCCCATGAACTCGCTGCCGAAGTTGCCGGCGATGGAGTACAGCCAGGAGGTGTCCGGGATCTGGGTGGCGTGCGCCCGCATGGCCGCCACCTTCGCCTCGTGCTGGTCGGTGCCGTCGATCCGGGCGGCGATCTTCTCGTCTGGTGTGCCGAACGGGAAGTCTTCGATGCGCTCGATGCCCTCGAACGGGTTGTTGCTCGACTGCGCGAACGCGCTGATGCCGGCTTCGAGCACGCTCTTCGGCATCGCCGTCCAGTAGATCTTGGCGGGGCCGAAGCCCTCGGCGGTGGCCAGCTCGGCCGCGCGCATCGCTACCCGGTGCGCCTGGATGTGGTCGGGGTGCCCGTAGAACCCGTTTTCGTCGTACGTGACCAGCACCTGCGGGCGTACCTCGCGCATGATTTCGAGCAGGTGGCCGGCGCCTTCCTCGACGTCGGCCTGCCAGAAGCTGCGTGGGTGTTTGTTGGTTTCGAGGCCCATCATGCCCGAATCGCGGTAGCGCCCGGCGCCGCCGAGGAAGCGGCGGTCGGTGATGCCCAGCGCGGCGCACGCGGCGTCGAGCTCGGCCAGGCGGTAGCCGCCGAGCTGGTCGGCCTCGGCCGGCCCCAGCAGCTCCAGCTCGGGAACGTGGATCTCGCCCTCTTCACCGAGCGTGCAGGTCACGAGCGTGACCTCGACGCCGGCGGCGGCGTAGAGGGCCATGGTCGCGCCGGTGCCGACAGTCTCGTCGTCGGGGTGAGCGTGCACCAGCATCAGTCGTCGTGCCACCCGCGTCACTCTACGCGCGCGCATAGAGATCACCACGTTCCGGGCAGACACGCCCGTGGCGGTCGGGCGCTGGGGCGTCCCGGATCTACGATCCAAAGTGTGGAGTATCCAGAGCTGGCAGCGCGTACCCGCCGGTTCACTCGCGGCGCACCGCGGGCGGTGAGCGTCGCGAGTGACGGCTCGCGGGTGGTTTTTCTCAGGTCAGACGGCCCAGAAGCGACGGCCGACGCCCTCTGGGTGCTCGATGTGGGCACAGCGTCCGAGCGGCTCGTCGCCGACCCGGCGGCGCTGCTCGCCGGCGTCGAGGAGGACCTGCCGGCCGAGGAGCGCGCGCTGCGCGAGAGGCTGCGGCTCTCCGCCGCCGGCATCGGCTCGTACGCGACCGACAACGCCGCGCGAGTCTGCACGTTTCCGCTGGCCGGACGGCTCTTCCGGGCTGACCTGGCGCGGGGCGAGGTGACCGAGGTCGCCACCGCCGGCCCGGTCGTCGATCCCCGGCCGGATCCCACGGGCACGCGCATCGCGTACGTCACCGGTGGCGCCCTGCACGTCGTGCACCCGGACGGCACCGACGCCATGCTGGCCGGCGAGCAGGGCGGCGTCACGTGGGGGCTCGCGGAGTTCATCGCCGCCGAGGAGCTCGACCGGTTCCGCGGGTACTGGTGGGCGCCCGACGGCCGCTCGGTCCTGGCCGCACGGGTCGACGAATCCCGGGTGCCGCGCTGGCACCTGCACGACCCGGCCCGCCCCGAGCAGGACCCGACGTCCGTGGCGTACCCGCATGCCGGCGCCGCGAACGCCGAGGTCACGCTGCACCTGCTCGACCTCGACGGCGGCTGGGTCGACGTGCATTGGGACCGCGAGACCTACCCGTACCTGGTGTCGGTGCACTGGGCCGAGGGTGGCCCGCTGATCACGGTGCTGCGCCGCCTCCAGCAGCACGGCCTCGTGCTCTCGGTCGACCCGCGCACCGGCGAGACCCAGGTGCACGCCGAGCTGGCCGACCCGCGCTGGGTGGAGCCTGTCGCCGGTACGCCCAGCCACCTGCCCGACGGCCGGGTACTGGTGGGCGGCGAGCTGGCGCATGACGGGTACGACGCGCGCTGCCTGTTCGCGGACGGCACGCTGCTGACGCCGCCGTCGCTGTACGTGCGCCGGGTGGTGGGCCGGATGTCCGGCGGCTCCGGATCACCTGACCTGCTGGTCGAGGCGAGCGAGGGCGAGCCGAGCGAGCAGCACCTGTACCGCGTGCGCACCGCGATCGGCGGGGGCGGCGCCGAGATCCGCCCGCTGACCACGGCGCCGGGCTGGCACTTCGGCGCCGTTGGCGGCGACGTCGTGGTGATCGGCACCGCCTCGCTCGACCACGCCGGTACACAGTGGACGGTTTGGCGGGGAGAGAAGCAGGTGGCCGGGCTGGCGTCGCTGGCCGCCAAGCCGCCGTACGCGCCGAGGCCCGCCCTGGAGCGGGTCACCGACCGCAGGCTTCCCACCGCAGTGGTCTACCCGCGCAGTCACGTGAGCGGCCGGCGGCTGCCGGTGCTGCTGGACGTGTACGGCGGGCCGGGTCACCAGGAGGTGGTGACCGCGCGCTCGCGCTGGCTGGAGCGGCAGTGGTGGGCCGATGCCGGTTTCGCGGTGGTGACCGTCGACAACCGGGGCACCCCGGGTGTGGCGCCCTCGTTCGAGAAGGTGATCCACCGGCGGGTGGCCGACGTGGCGCTCACCGACCAGGTCGATGCGCTGGCCGCGCTCGCGGGCAAGCACACCGACCTCGACCTCGACCGGGTTGCCGTCCGGGGCTGGTCGTTCGGCGGTTGGCTTGCCGGCCTGGCCGTACTGCGCAGGCCCGACCTCTTCAAGTGCGGCATCGCCGGTGCGCCGGTGACCGACTGGCACCTGTACGACACCGCGTACACCGAGCGCTACCTGGGACTGCCCGAGGAGAACTCCGACGTGTACGCGCACCACTCGCTGGTCGAACTGGCGGCCGAACCGTCCGACGTGACCCGGCCGCTGCTGCTGATCCACGGGCTCGCCGACGACAACGTGGTGGCCGCGCACACCCTGCGCCTGTCGGCGGCTCTGCTGACGGCTGGCCGCCCGCACTCGGTGATCCCGCTGACCGGGGCGACCCACATGGCGGCCGGCGGCGTGGCCGAGAAGCTGCTCGCCTTGGAGCTCGACTTCCTCCGGCGCAACATCTAGAGAGCTTTGGAGATGGGCTGCCGCGACGTCCGCCGCGGTCCAGGCCCGTTGCTCCCGCGGCCTCACCGTCCGCGATCCACGATCAACCCCGTCCGGGGTTGGTCGTGGGGACGCGAAGGGCGAGGCCGCGGGAGCAGCGGTCTTGCGCGGGGCGGACGTCGCGGTAGCTCAAATCCAGCGGGTGATTACTGCTTGACGTACGCGTTCACGAACGCCGGGTACCCGAAGACGCTGGAGATGAAGACGCCGCCGGCCTTGGATCCGTGCACGTAGTACGCCACCTCTACGAACAGCGGCACCGCG
The DNA here is from genome assembly GCF_027923225.1 of Phytohabitans aurantiacus. Taxonomy (GTDB): domain Bacteria; phylum Actinomycetota; class Actinomycetes; order Mycobacteriales; family Micromonosporaceae; genus Phytohabitans; species Phytohabitans aurantiacus. The sequence continues at coordinate 293,173 of NZ_BSDI01000013.1, read as the reverse complement.
GGCGCCTGCTCCTTCATGATCTTCTCGTCGATCTTGGACCACTCCGACGCCTGGGCGGACGGGTCCATGGCGAGCACGCGGTCGAACTCGGTGTTGATCGCGTCGTTGTTGAAGTAGGACGTGTTGCTGTTGCCCTCAGCCTTGATCGAGCGGCCGTCGAAGAGCACCGGCAGGATCGCCGCGCCACTGGGCCAGTCGGCGGCCCACTGGTCCAGCCAGATGTCCCACGGGTTGTCCTTCTTCTTGGTCTCGTCGAGCTTGGCGTCCGCCGGGATCGTCCTCACCGTGATCTTGAAGCCGGCCTTCTCCAGGTTCGTCTTGAGCTGCGTGCCCAGCTCGGTGGAGTCGTCGCCGATACCCAGCACCAGCTCGGGCGCCTTGCCGGCGAGCACCTCTTTGGCCTTCTCCGGGTTGCCGGTCGCCCCGGCGGGGTAGGCGTCGTACTCCTTGTAGCCGATCGTGGCGGGCGGCATGAGCGTGGTCAGCGGCGACGCGACGGTCGTGCCGCCGTACACGGTGATGAGGCCCTGCCGGTCGATCGCGTAGTTCAGCGCCTGCCGGATGCTCAGGTCGGTGACCCGCTGGGTGTTGATGGTGAGCCGCCACGCCGACGGGGTCGGCGAGGTGATCGTGCGACCCTTCAGCGCCGCGTCGCCCTCCACCTTGGACACCAGCGCGGACGGCACGCCATTGAAGGCGAGCGCGGCGGCGTCGCCGCCGGTGTCGGCGATCACCCGGTTGGCGCCCGCGTCCGGGTCCGGGCCGAAGCTCCACACGAACTTGTCCGGGTACTGGTGGCGGACCGGGTCGGTCTTCGCGTCCCAGTGCTCGTTGCGCTCCATCACCAGCTCGACGCCCGGCGTGTGCTTGGTGATCTTGTATGGGCCGGACGAGAACGGCTGGTTGTCGAGGTTGACGCCGGTGTCCTTCGCGGGCGGCAGCGGCGCGCTCGACGGCAGCGACAGCGCGAACGGCAGGTCACACCGCGGCTTGGCGAACTCGAACTTGATCGTCTTGGCGTCCGGCGTGGTCAGTCCCGGTGGCAGCGACGCCTTGTTGGCCTTGAAGTTCCACTTGGTGTCGTAGTCGGCGGTGTCGGCCAGCCACTCCTGCACGTACGTGGGACCGCCGGTCAGGTCCGGATCGAAGGAGCGGGCGATGCCGTACGCGATCTCCTTGGAGGTGATCGGGCTGCCGTCCTCGAACTTCACCCCGTCCTTGACCTTGAACTCCCAGACCTTGCAGTCCTTGTTGACGTTCGTGCCGGGGGTCTCGGCGAGGTCGCCGACGAGCGTCAGCTTGCCCTTGCCGTCGTCCTTGAAGGCGGTGAGCGACCGGGCGTACAGGGGCGCGTTCATCAGGCCGGCGAACGAGTAGACGCGCTGCGGGTCGAGGTGCGAGATCTTGTTCTCGCGGATGACCGTGAAGGTGCCGCCCTTCGTGGCACCGGGCACCTCGGCCGCGGGGCCCAGCGAGTCCTTCGGGTCGGTGGCGATCACGCCGGTGGCGGTGCGGGTCTGGTCGACCTCCTCGCCGTCCTCGGTGGTCTTGCTGCAGGCGGCGCTGACCACGAGTACCAGGGCCGCGGCGGCGGCCACTTTCATTCTCATAATTACTCTCCTAGGTCAGGACAATCGGACACGCGGGTCGATGGCCGCGTAGAGCAGGTCGACGACGAGGTTCGCGATCACGACGAAGACCGCCGCGATCAGGACGGTGGCCATGATCATGGGAAGGTCGCCGCCGCGTACGGCGTAGACAGCGGTGCGGCCTAGCCCCTGGATGCCGAAGGTGGTCTCGGTGATCACCGTGCCGCCGAGGGCGGCGCCGACGTCGAGCCCGGCGATCGTGACCAGCGGCGTGATCGCGGCGCGCAACGCATGCCGGCCGTACACCGTGCGTTTCGCGAGACCCTTGGCGCGCGCGGTGCGCACGAAGTCCTCCGAGAGCGTCTCCAGCATCTGCGCTCTGGCCAGCCGCGCGTAGATCGCCGAGAACAGGAACGCCAGCGCAATCCAGGCCAGCACCAGGCCGCTCGCCCAGTCGAACGGATTGTCCAGGATGGACGTGTAGTGCGGTACCGGCACGATCTTGAGCTGGTACGTGAAGATCAGCAGCAGGAGCGCGCCGACGAAGTACAGCTGCATCGAGGCGCCGGTCAGCGAGAAGCCGATGGCGAGCCGGTCGACCAGGGTGCCCCGCCGCAACGCGGAGAGCATGCCGAGACCGACGCCCAGCAGCAACCACAGGATGGCCGCCGGGATCACGATGCTGAGCGTGACCGGCAGGACCCTGCCGAGCGTGTCGGTGACCGCCTCGCTGTTGACGTACGAGTACCCGAGGCACGGTGCCTCGCACTTGCCGCCCTGCGCGCTGCCGAGGTCACGCCCGACGAAGATCCCCTTCATGTACGCCGCGTACTGCTCGACCTTCGGGTCGTTCAGCCCGAGCTCCTGGCGCACCCGCTCCAGCCGCTCGGCGTTGCAGTTCTTCGGGCACATGCCGGTGACCGGGTCCTTCGGCAGCGCGAAGAACATCAGGAAGCTCACCACGCTGACCGCGAACAGCGTCAGCGATACCGAGAGCAACCGCTTGATCAAGAATCGGGCCATGGCGAACCTCTAGCGGGACGACTTCGGATCGAGCGCGTCACGCAGCGCGTCACCGAAGAGGTTGAAGGCCAGCACGAGCGCGAAGATCGTGATGCCGGGGAAGAAGACGTACGCCGGGTCGGTCTGCAGGTAGGCGATGCTCCGGAAGATCATGGCGCCGAAATCCGGAGTCGGGTCGACGATGCCGATACCCAGGAAGGACAGTGCCGCCTCGCCCGTGACGTACGCCGGCACCGCCAGCGAGAACGACACCAGGATCGGCGCCCACAGGTTCGGCAGGAGTTGCCGGAAGAGGATGTGTCCCAGCCCGGCGCCGCTGGCCCGAGCCGCCTCGATGAACTCCCGTTCGCGCAGCGAGATCACCTGTCCGCGTACCAGGCGGGCGGTACTCGTCCAGCCGAACGCGGCGAAGATGGCGATCAGTACCGTCACCCGGAACCACACCGGCACCTCGTCGCGTGGGCCGTAGAAGCGCATCTCGACCGGGCGCATGATGGCCAGCGCGAAGATCAGGAACGGCAGCGCGAGCGCGAAGTCGGTGATCCAGCTGATCACCGTGTCGACCCAGCCGCCAAGGTAGCCGGCGAGGATGCCTGCGGTCACCCCGATCCCCGCGGTGACCAGGGCGGACGCCAGCGCGATGAAGATCGAGGTGCGCAAGCCGTAGACCATGCGGATGAAGATGTCGCGTCCCGTGCCCGGCTCGATGCCGAACCAGTGGTCGGCGCTGACGCCGCCGGCGTACCCGAGTGGGATGGCGCCGCGCCGGGTCAGCAGCTCCTTGAACTCGTCGTGCGGCCCGACGCCGTACAGCACCTCGATCAGCGGGGCGGCCAGCGCGACGAGCATGAGGAGGAGCAGTGTGCAGCCGCTGATCATCGCGGTGCGGTCGCGGCGGAGCCGGGTCCAGGCGAGCTGTCCCGGCGAGCGTCCGACGACGCCTTTCTCGACCGGCGCGGCATCAGCGACTGGTACGGGTTCGAGAACCTCCGGCGAGAGACTCATGACGCCCCCTCCGGGAAGTGACACGCCACGCCCCCGGTCAGGGGTGGTTCCTCGGTCGCGCAGACGTCCTGCGCCTTCCAGCAGCGGGTCCGGAACCGGCAGCCCGAGGGCGGGTTCATCGGCGTGGGCACGTCACCGGAGAGCCTGATCCGCCCCTCGGACTCCCCCAACTTCGCCACATTGGGAATCGCCGACAGCAGCGCCCGCGTGTACGGATGCCGGGGCCGCTCGTAGATCTCGTCGCGCTCGCCGATCTCGACGATCCGGCCCAGGTACATCACCGCCACCCGCTGGCAGAAGTGCCGCACCACGGCCAGGTCGTGCGCGATGAACACGAAGGCCAGCCCCAGGTCCCGCTGCAACTGCCGCAACAGGTTGATGACCTGGGCCTGGATCGAGACGTCCAGCGCCGAGACCGGCTCGTCGGCCACGATCAGCTTGGGGCGCAGCGCGAGCGCGCGGGCGATACCCACCCGCTGCCGCTGCCCGCCGGAGAACTCGTGCGGGTACCGGTTGTAGTGCTCGGGGTTGAGACCGACCAGTTCGAGCAGCTCCTGGACCCGCTTCTTCACCCCGCCGGGCGGCCGGATGCCGTTGACGGTCAGCGGCATCGCGACGATCCGGCCCACGGTGTGCCGCGGATTCAGCGACGCGTACGGGTCCTGGAAGATGATCTGAAGCTCCTGCCGCAGCGGGCGCATCGCGCGGCCGCCGAGGTGCGTGATGTCCCGGTCCTCGAAGACGATCCGCCCGCCCGTCGGCTCCAGCAGCCGCACCAGCATCCGCCCAGTCGTGGTCTTGCCGCAGCCCGACTCCCCGACCAGCCCGAGGGTCTCCCCCGCGCGCACCGTGAAGTCGAGCCCGTCGACCGCCCGCACCACGCCGCCGCGGGCCGGGAAGTGCTTGGTCAACCCCTCGACGGCGAGCAGGCTCATCGTGCCTCCTGGAAAAGCCGCTGGCGGTCGGGCTCCGGCAGGTGGCAGGCCACCAGGTGACCCGCCTCGCCCGCCGGCAGCAACTCGGGCACGTCGACCCGGGAACGGTTCGTCGCGTGCGGGCAGCGCGGATGGAACGCGCAGCCCGACGGCAGGTTGATCAGGCTCGGCGGATTGCCCCGGATGGGCATCAGGTCGGCGTCGGCGTCGCCGTGCAGCGACGGCACGCTTCCGAGAAGACCCCAGGTGTACGGGTGCTGCGGCCGCCGCAGCACCTGCTGGGCGCTGCCGTGCTCGGCCACCCGACCGCCGTACATGACCAGCACCTCGTCGGCGACCTGGCTCACCACGCCGAGGTCGTGGGTGATCAGGATGATCGCGGAGTCGAACTCGTCCTGGAGATCTCCCAGCAGGTCGAGAATCTGGGCCTGCACGGTGACATCGAGGGCGGTGGTCGGCTCGTCGGCGATCAGCAGGTCTGGGTTGTTGATCAGCGCCATCGCGATCATGGCCCGCTGCCGCATGCCACCGGAGAACTCGTGCGGGTACTGGTCAGCCCGCCGCTCCGGCTGCGGGATGCCGACCCGGCCCAACATCTCGACCGTGCGCTGTCGCGCCTCGCGCCGGCTCGCGCCCGAGTGGTGCACCCGGTACGCCTCGGCGATCTGGCGACCCACCGTGTAGTACGGGTGCAGCGCGGAGAGCGGATCCTGGAAGATCATCGCCATGTCGCGGCCGCGCAGATGGCGGACCTCTTCCTCGGCGAGCCCCACGATGTCGCGGCCGCCGACGAGGATCTCGCCGCTGATCTGGGCGCGTTTCGGATCGTGCAACCCGAGCACCGCCAGACTGGTGACGCTCTTGCCGGACCCCGACTCACCCACGATGCCGAGCGTCTTGCCGCGCTCCACCGCAAACGAGACGCCGTCGACCGCGCGCACCACGCCGTCTTCGGTGTCGAACCGCACCCGCAGGTCGCGGACCTGCAGATACGGGCCGTCGCCGACTGGTCGCACCGGGCCTCCTTCGCGCTCTGTTCGTAGAGAACTTACAACGAGCTGCGAAGACTGAAAATATTCTACGCCGTTACGACTCGGTTTCGATGGCGTCCTTTATACCGCGACACGCCGCAGGAAGCTCGTGGGCGGCTTGCGCCAAGGCGCCGATCTCGCAAGCCTCGAAAGGTGTCCGCGACAGCCATGATCCCCACCAACCACGGACCCTGGACCGAGGATGACTGCTTAGCGCTCGGCGAGACCGACGACCGCATCGAACTCCTCGACGGATCGCTCTACGTAAGCCCTTCACCCTGCGTCCGGCACCAGTTCTTCGCCAATGGCCTGGCTGGCCTGCTCGACGGGCCAGCCGAGGCCGAGGCGCTCTATGTCCTCGGGCCGATCAATCTCCGGCTAAGGCCTGGCCGGATACTGATTCCTGACCTCGTGATCACCTCGCCGATCGACTTCGACGCGGTGGTAGCACCCGCTGAGGCGACGCGGCTGGTCTGCGAGATCACTTCGCCGAGCAACGAGGCGCACGACAAGGTGCTCAAGATGCACTACTACGCGGAGGCCGGCATCCCGTGGTACCTGCTTGTGGAGCACAAGACGGCGACACTGCGGCTCTTCCGGCTCGACGGCAGGACCTATGCCCCGCACGCGGTGGCGGAGCCGGGTGAGGTTTTGCGGCTTGGTGAGCCGGTGGCGGTGACGATCCGGCCGGAGGATCTTCTGCCGTAGGGTCGGTGCATGAGTCACTTCGACGTGGCGGCTGCTGCTGTGCAGGCGGCGCTGGACGCGGGTGCGCGGTACGCCGACGCGCGCGTCATGCACCGGCGGTACGAGTCGATGTTCGCGCGAAACGGGGATGTCGAGGAGCTGACGCAGAGCGAAGACGCCGGCATCGGCGTACGGGCGCTCGTGGGCAGCAGTTGGGGCTTCTACGCGGTACCCGATCTGTCAGACGGTGCGGCGCGCGCCGCAGGTGGCCGGGCGGCGAAGATCGCGGCGGCCAGCGCACGGGTGCCGGGCCCGGCCGCGGACCTCGTGCCGGTGCAGGCCCGAACCGCCTCCTGGTCGTCGGAGTGCGTGATCGACCCGCTGTCGGTGCCGCTCTCCGACAAGGGCGACCTGCTGGTACACGCCACGAAGACGATGCGCGAGCACGGTGCCGACCAGGCTGAGGGCCTGTACCACATCTGGGACACCGAGAAGTGGTTCGTCTCCAGCGAGGGGCACCGCATCGACCAGCGGATCCGCGAGTGCGGTGGAGGCATCGCGTCGATCGCGGTCGGCGACGGTGAGGTGCAGCGGCGCAGCTACCCGGCCGACCGCGGGCAGTACGGCACGCGCGGGTGGGAGATGGTCGAGTCGCTGGACCTCGGCGCGCACGCCGCCCGGATCGCCGACGAGTCGCGGGCGCTGCTGACCGCACCGCCCTGCCCGGCCGGCGAGACCACGCTAATCCTCGGTGACGAGCAGATGGCCCTGCAGATCCACGAGTCCGTCGGGCACGCCATCGAACTCGACCGCATTCTCGGCTGGGAAGCCGCGTTCGCCGGCACGTCGTGGCTCGACCTCAACCAGTTGGGCAGCCTCCACTATGGATCCGAGCTGATGAACATCACGATCGACCCGACGCTCCCGGGGGCGTTGGGCAGCTTCGGGTTCGACGACGAGGGCACGCCCGCCGCACGGCGGCACGCGGTCAAGGAGGGTCGCTGGGTCGGCGTACTCGCCGGGCGCGACTCGGCGGCGGTCGCCGGCCTCGACTACGCGGGCAGCGTGCGCGCTGACGGGTGGGCTCGGCTGCCGATGGTGCGGATGACGAACGTCGGGCTTGAACCGGGGCCGCACACGCTCGACGAGATGATCGCGGCGACCGACGACGGCGTCTACATGGACACCAACCGCTCCTGGTCGATCGACGACAGGCGGCTGAACTTCCAGTTCGGGTGCGAGATCGGCTGGGAGATCAAGAACGGGCGGCGCGGGCGGATGCTGCGCAACCCGACGTACACCGGCATCGGCCCTGTGTTCTGGCGTTCCATGGACATGCTGTCGTCCGAGGTGGTCCCGTGGGGCACGCCCAACTGCGGCAAGGGCCAGCCCGGCCAGATCGGCCACACTGGGCACCCGGCGGCGCCGGCCCGATTCCAGAACGTACGCGTGGGGGTCCGCGGGTGAGTATCGAACTGGCGCAACGGGTACTCGGGATGGTGCCGGCCGGGGTCGAGGCCGAGGTGTTCGTCGACCACATGGCCCGCGCGCTGACCCGGTTCGCGAACTCCTTCATCCACCAGAACGTCGCCGACGCCACGACGACAGTACGGCTGCGGCTGCACGCCGATGGGCGCACCGCCAGTGGCGCCACGACGGTGACCACCGACGAAGGCCTGCGCGGTCTGGTGTCCCGGACGCTCGACGCCGCCCGGCTGTGCCCGCCCGACGCCGGCTGGCCCGGCCTCGCGCCGCCAGCGGCGCTGGCCAGCGAGGGCAACTGGAACGAAGAGACCGCAAAGGCCTCGCCGGAGGCGCGCGCCGATCGGGTACGCGCGTTCGTCGACGCCGCCGGCGGGCTGGAGACGGCCGGGTACTGCCGCACGCTGCACTGGTCGGCCGCGTTCGCCAACAGCGCCGGTCAGGTCGTCACCGGGCGCACCGCCGAGGTCGCGATGGACGGCATCGCCCGGGTCGAGGGCGCCGACGGCACCGCGCGGGTCGCGTCCGGCCGCCTGTCCGATGTGGACGGGGCGGTGCTGGGCGCGCGGGCCGCGGCCAAGGCCCGGGCCGGCGCGGGGGCGGTCGAGCTGCCACCCGGCCGGTACGAAGTGGTGCTGGAGGCGACCGCGGTGGTCGACGTGCTCCACAACCTGTCGCTCTACGGGTTCAACGGCAAGGCGTACAACGAGCGGCAGTCGTTCGCCGAACCGGGCGCGCAGCAGCTCGACGCGGCGGTCACGCTCGTCGACGACCCGCTGGGCGACACCGGGCTCGGTATCCCGTTCGACGCGGAGGGCACCCCGAAGCGGCCGGTCGAGTTCGTGTCCGGGGGCGTCACGCAGGCGGTGGCGCACGACCGGCGCACCGCGGCGGAGGCCGGCGGCGAATCGACCGGGCACGCGGGGCTGGGCGTCCGGACCCGCGGCGCGCTGCCGGTCAACCTGGGGCTGATGCCGGGGCCGGCGGCGTCCAGTGTGGAGGCGGGCGCTGTGATCGACCCGGCCGCCGCGTCGCTGGTGGCAGGCGTCGAGCGAGGGCTCCTCGTGACCGACCTCTGGTACACCCGGGTGCTCGATCCGAAGAGCCTGGTCGTGACCGGCCTGACCCGCAACGGCGTGTGGCTCATCGAAGACGGCGAGCTGACGAGGCCCGTGCGGAACTTCCGGTTCACCCAGTCGTACCCGCAGGCGCTCGGACCGGGCGCGGTGCTGGGCGTCGGCGGCCAGGCGACCGTCTTCCCCGACCCGTGGGGCATCGCCTGGTGGACCGCGCCCGCCCTCCGCCTCGCCTCCTGGAACTTCACGGGCGGCGCCTCGGGATGACCCACTGGCCCGACGATGGTTCACTGGGCGGGTGACGGAGGAATCCGCGGAGGCCGGTCCCGAGAAGGCGCCGCAGCCCGAGAAGGCGCCGCAGCCGAGCCGGCGACGGCTACTCATCGTCGTGGGCACGGTGCTCGCCGTGCTCGTCGTCGCGGTCTGCGTGGGCGGCATCGCGTTCGTCAACGCGATCAACGGGGTCGCCGAACGGATCGACGAGAGCGAGCGGGGCGCCGAACGCACCGACGCCGCCTGCCTGGAGTTGGAAAGGCGGCTCAACCGGCTGAGCCCGCCCGGCGCGGCCGCCGACTCGCGGCAACGCGCCGCCGCTGTACGCGCGGAGAACGCCGCGATCCGACCGTTCGTCACCGAACTGGAGCAGATCCGCGAAGACCGCGACGCGCACTGGCGAGACTGGATCGAATCGTGGCGCCAGCTCGTCGACGCCCGGATCACGTACGCCGACGCGCTCGACCGGGAAGCGGGCGGCGGCGAACCGGCGTTCTTCGTGGCGCCGCAAGGCCGGCACGGCACGCCGGTCGTCGAGCGCCTCACAGACGACTCACCCGAGTCGTGCGGCGGCGCGATCCGGCGCCTTGCCGGACCCGACCTGTGACCAGGCGGCGATAACTAGGACTCCCTTGCAGGCCACCCCCACGGCCCGGCGTAACGTGTAGCCGAAAATCGACGCGGTTGCGCCGTTAGGGAGACGTAAAGGATGACCACTACGGCAACGAAGCCGGGAGGGGCGCGCGCACGCGCCGCCATTGCGGCCAAGACGTTGCGCACCGACAACTGGCGGTTGGCCCCGCTCATCACGGTCGTCGGGCTCGGCGGATGGGTCGCGTACGCCACCGTCCGGGTCTTCATGCACGACTTTTACTGGGTCGAGGATTACCACTACCTCACGCCGTTCTACTCGCCCTGCATCACCGACCGGTGCGTAACCGATGCGGCGCACTTCGGCACCTACCTGCCCGGCTGGTGGGTGATTCCGGAGGCGTCGTTCACCCTGCCGTTCCTGCTGCTGTTCCGGCTGACCTGCTACTACTACCGGAAGGCCTACTACCGGTCCTTCTGGGCGTCACCGCCGGCCTGCGCGGTACCGGACGGCCACAAGACGTACAGCGGCGAGACGCGTTTCCCGCTCATCTTCCAGAACGCGCACCGGTACGCCTTCTACGCGGCCGGCATCATCTCGATCATCAACACGTACGACGCGATCGTGGCGTTCCGCAGCCCCGACGGCTTCGGCTTCGGGCTCGGCAACGTGATCCTCGTCCTCAACGTGGTGATGCTGTGGGCGTACACGCTGTCGTGCCACTCCTGCCGCCACATCGCCGGCGGGCGGCTCAAGCACTTCTCCAAGCACCCGGTGCGTTACCGGTTCTGGACGTTCGTGTCGAAGCTGAACGTCCGGCACATGCAGCTCGCCTGGATCACGCTGGGCACGCTGGCGCTGACCGACTTCTACATCATGGCTGTCTCCGCCGGCTGGTTCGGCGACCTGCGGTTCATCAACTGAGGGCACTGAATATGGCTACCCGAATCGAACGACACCACTACGACGTCGTCGTCATCGGCGCCGGCGGTGCCGGCCTGCGTGCCGCGATCGAGGCTCGACTCGCGGGTAAGAAGACCGCGATCATCTCCAAGTCGCTCTTCGGCAAGGCGCACACCGTCATGGCCGAGGGCGGCGCGGCCGCCGCGATGGGCAACGTCAATAGCCGAGACAATTGGATGGTGCACTACCGCGACACCATGCGCGGCGGGAAGTTCCTCAACAACTTCCGGATGGCCGAGCTGCACGCCAAGGAGTCGCCCAGCCGGATCTGGGAGCTGGAGACGTACGGCGCGCTGTTCGACCGCACCAAGGACGGCAAGATCTCGCAGCGCAACTTCGGCGGCCACGAGTACCCGCGGCTGGCGCACGTCGGCGACCGCACGGGCCTGGAGCTGATCCGCACGCTGCAGCAGAAGATCGTCTCGCTGCAGCAGGAAGACAAGCGCGAGTTCGGCGACTACGAGGCCCGCATCCGGGTCTTCCAGGAAACCACGATCACCGAGCTGCTGCTCGACGGAAACAAGGTCGCCGGCGCGTTCGGCTATTACCGGGAGTCCGGCGAGTTCGTACTCTTCGAGGCGCCCGCGATCGTGCTGGCCACCGGCGGCGTCGGCAAGTCGTACAAGGTGACGTCGAACTCCTGGGAGTACACCGGCGACGGGCACGCGCTCGCGCTGCGGTCCGGCGCGACGCTCATCAACATGGAGTTCCTGCAGTTCCACCCGACCGGCATGGTCTGGCCGCCCTCGGTCAAGGGCATCCTGGTCACCGAGTCGGTGCGCGGTGACGGTGGCGTGCTGAAGAACTCCACGGGCAAGCGGTTCATGTTCGACTACGTGCCCGACGTCTTCCGCAAGCAGTACGCGGAGACCGAGGAAGAGGCGGACCGCTGGTACACCGACCCCGACAACAACCGGCGCCCACCGGAGCTGCTGCCCCGTGACGAGGTGGCCCGGGCCATCAACTCCGAGGTCAAGGCCGGTCGCGGCTCCCCCGCTGGCGGCGTCTTCCTGGACGTGTCCACCCGCATGTCCGCCGACGTCATCCGCAAGCGGCTGCCCTCGATGTACCACCAGTTCAAGGAGCTGGCCGACGTCGACATCACGAAACAGGCGATGGAGGTCGGTCCGACCTGCCACTACGTGATGGGCGGCGTCGAGGTCGACCCCGACACGGCCGCGGCGGCGGGCACCGTGCAGGGCCTGTTCGCGGCCGGCGAGGTGTCCGGCGGCATGCACGGCTCCAACCGGCTGGGCGGCAACTCGCTGAGCGACCTGCTCGTCTTCGGCAAGCGGGCGGGCGAGCACGCGGCGTCGTACGCCGACGCGCTGACCGCACGGCCGAAGGTGTCGACGCGCGACCTCGAAACCGCTGTGGAGACCGCCCTGGCCCCGCTGGAGCGCGACGGCGGGGAGAACCCGTACACGCTCCAGCAGGAGCTACAGACGGTCATGGGCGACCTCGTCGGCATCATCCGCCGCAAGGGCGAGCTCGAAGACTCGCTGGTCCGCCTCGCCGAGCTGCGCGACCGGGTGGCGAAGGTGAGCGCGACCGGCGGCCGCAAGTACAACCCCGGTTGGCATCTGGCGCTCGACCTGCGCAACATGCTCGTGGTGTCGGAGTGCACGGCCAAGGCGGCGCTGGAGCGTGAGGAGTCGCGTGGCGGTCACACCCGCGAAGACTTCCCCACGATGCGTCCGGATTGGCGCCGGGTCAACCTGGTCTGCTCCCTCGACGGCGACAAGGTGCGGCTGGAGCACAAGCCGGTGCCGCGGATGCGCGCGGAGCTGATCCAGCTCTTCGACCGGGCCGAGCTGGCCAAGTACCTGACCGACGAAGAGCTCGCCGAGTTCGACGCGCTGGCTGAGGAGGCTAAGTAATGGGCGCGAAGCGTCACTTCCGGGTCTGGCGGGGCGACGAGACCGGCGGCGACCTGCAGGACTACCAGGTGGAGGTCAACGAGGGCGAAGTCGTCCTCGACATCATCCACCGGCTCCAGGCCACCGAGACGCCCGATCTCGCCTGCCGGTGGAACTGCAAGGCCGGCAAGTGCGGCTCCTGCTCGATGGAGATCAACGGCATGCCCCGCCTCGGCTGCATGACGCGGATGTCCACGTTCGAGGAGAGCGAGACGGTCACCGTCACGCCGCTGCGCACGTTCCCGGTCATCCGCGACCTGGTCACCGACGTGAACTTCAACTACCAGAAGGCACGCGAGACGCCCGCCTTCGCGCCGCCGGAGGATCTCGCGCCGGGCGAGTACCGGATGCAGCAGGTCGACGTGGAGCGCTCGCAGGAGTTCCGCAAGTGCATCGAGTGCTTCCTGTGCCAGAACGTCTGCCACGTGGTGCGTGACCACGAGGAGAACAAGAAGGCGTTCTCGGGTCCGCGGTACTTCATCCGGGCCGCCGAGCTCGACATGCACCCGCTGGACGCCAAGACCGACCGCAAGGACTACGCGCAGGCGTCCATGGGCCTCGGGTACTGCAACATCACCAAGTGCTGCACCGAGGTCTGCCCCGAGCACATCACGATCACGGACAACGCGATCATCCCCATGAAGGAGCGCGTCGTCGACCGCCGGTACGATCCGATCGTGTGGTTGGGACGCAAGATCTTCCGTCGTGATCAGCTGAGCGAGGGTGACGGGCTGGGTATGAGTGGTCTTCCGCAGGCCGACGGCCACGGTGCCGAGCACAAGAGTGGCGTGAACTGGCACCGTGAGGTGCCGGCGCCGCAGGTCGCGCCGGTGGGCGACGACGGCAAGCTGCCGATCTCCGAGATCACGTTCGACCGCGCGGGCGGCCCGTCGCCGTTCGGTGATGACGTGACCTTCCCGCTGCCGCCGGAGGGCCTCAACTACGCCCACCCCGACCGGGACAAGTAACCAAAAATTCTCAGCGCGCGCCCCCTACCAGGGGGCGCGCGCTTGTTTTATCGACGAGTATCATCCCCCCGGAGCCGATTCCGGGCGGGTACGCGAAGTGGCAGCGCACCCGCGCCCCGGTGCGTCGCCGCGTGCGGCGCACCCGCGCTAGGGAGCTTCGTCATGAAGCGCGCTCGTCTGCTCACGGCCCTCAGCGTGCTCGTCGCGCTCGGTGGGCTCGCCGCCACGTACGGAATAACCGCCGCCCCTTCCGACTCCGCCGAGCCCACACAGCTCTGCCAGGGCACCGTGCGGGCCGACGACAGCCGGTACGCCGTGATGTCGAACGTCTGGGGCGCCGAATCCACGCAGTGCCTCGACGTCGACCCGGGCACCGGTGCGTTCCAGGTGGTCCGCTCGGACCACGACAACGGTGACAACGTCGCGGCGTACCCGGCCATCTACGCCGGTTGCCACTGGGGCGACTGCACGGCGAAGAGCGAACTGCCGGCACAGGTGTCACACCTGCGCACCGCGACGAGCAACTGGAGCTTCAGCGGCAACAACGCGCCCGGCCAGTGGAACGCGGCGTACGACCTCTGGTTCCACACCACCGAAGACGCCAACCGCAGCCCGGACGGCGCCGAACTGATGATCTGGCTCGACCACACGATGGGTGCCCGCCCGAAGGGCACAGTTGTCGCACGCTCGGTGCCGATCGCCGGGGCGACCTGGGACGTCTCGTACGCCAACTGGGACTGGAACCACGTCGTGTACGTGCGCACCAGCCCCACGTCGTCGGTGCGCGACCTTGACCTGCGGGCGTTCACCCGCGACGCCGTGAGCCGCGGGTACATCCGGGACTGGTGGTACCTGAGCGGCGTCGAGGCCGGGTTCGAGCTGTGGCGGGACGGCGATGGCCTGGCCTCACACGGCTTCTCGACGAGGATCCAGTCGGTTTCAGGCCGAGCGTGAAAGGTCAAGCAAGAGGGGGTGAAGTGCTTTGACGATCGGCGCGTCGGCTGGCAGCCAGGCCACGGAGTCCAGCTCGTCCGGGCCGAGCCAGCGCAACTCGGCGTGTTCGAGCGCCTGCGGCTGGGCATCGCCGACCAGCCGCGCGGCGTACACCCGAAGCACCGCCCGCCCGTGCGCGAGGAGGACGTCGCTGCCGACCCGCTCGCCCACCGTCACTCGCACGCCGAGTTCTTCCTCACACTCGCGCACGAGCGCCTCGACATCCGACTCGCCGGTTTCCACCTTGCCGCCCGGAAACTCCCACATTCCAGCTACCTCGGGCGGATCGGACCTGGCACACCCCAGTACGCGCCCATTTACGATGATCGCGGCGCCGACGATGATCCTTTGGTTCGTCCGTTCGGTCTGCACGGCCGACCAGCCTTCCAGATCAGAACGAAATTTGGGTGCCGGAGCCGTCCTGTAGGACACCAGAAGACGGAATTGTGGGCGTGGACACACCAGCCGGTCAGCGGCAAGACTGGTGGACACCGAACGATGACGAGATGGCGACGATTTGGCCACAAGCCGGCAACGACGCCTGGGAGGTGTGGCGCATGCGTGCTCTGTGGGGCAGCAGGGCAGACCGCGACTATCTCAGCGACGCGCTGACCCTACTTGGTGGTTGGGCTCGCGAGGGTCGCCAGATCAAGCGCACCCTGGTCCTCGATGACGCCCAACACGCTGCGCTCACTGAGCGTATCAAGGTCGTCGCCGATGCGTTGCACATCCGTCCGGAGATCCGGCGGCTCGACGGGCGCACCCAGATCCGGGTGAGCCCCCGGGAAGGCGACGTGATCACCGAGGGCGAGGTCACGCTCGCCGCCCGCATCGAAGATGCCTACCGCAAGGTCACCGGCGCCGAATAGCCGCCCTCAGACCGCCTCGAGCGGCCGTATCGCCTCCAACGACGATCCGAGGTGATCCCGCTCCATCTCGAGGTCGAAGCGGATCTGCAGGTTCAGCCAGAACAGGTCCGTCGTACCGAAGTACCGGGCCAGCCGCAGTGCGGTGTCAGCCGTGACACGCCGCTTGCCGTGCACGATCTCGTTGATCCTCCGCGGCGGCACGCCGATCGCGACCGCGACCTTGTGCTGCGTCACGCCCAGCGGCTCGATGAACTCCTCCAGAAGCACCTCGCCCGGGTGGATCGGACTGATCTTGTCCATCTGCCCCCCTAGTGATAGTCCACGATCTCGACGCGCTCAGGGCCGGCAGCGGTCCAGACGAAGCAGATCCGCCACTGCTGGTTGATGCGAATGCTGTGCTGGCCGCCCCGGTCTGCCCTGAGAGCCTCCAGGCGGTTGCCTGGCGGCACCCGCAGGTCGTCGAGCACCGCAGCAGCGTCCAACATCACCAGCTTCCGGAGCGCTACACGGTGGATGCGCGGATCGATCTCCCTGACCCGCTCACGTGCCCAGAGCCGCTCGGTCACGGTATCCCCGAACGACCTGATCACCCACACAGCATAACGCAACGCGTTATGCTGTGCCACCGATGTGGTCCTGCCGTCACGAGGTGGCCACCGGGTTCTCGACGCCCGCCGCCGAGAGGTGCCGGCGGCGGGTGGGGGCCAGCAGCGTCGGGTGGTCGATGCTCCAGGCCGCGCTCTTGCAGATCAACTCCTTGTACCGGGCCGCCATCTTTCCCATGAGGACAGACGGCTTCGGTTGGTCGTCGGCGGTCACGAACTGGATGAGGCCATCCCGGCGACCGAGGCTGATGCACTGCTGGGAGTACCCGATCTGGCCCTCGGGGAGCTTCTGGCCGGTCAGGCGCGCGGCGATGGCATCTGCCGCCCGCATGGCCATCGGGATCCCCGAGGCGCACGACATCCGCAGCGGCTTGCCACCCGACCCGTCGGCGAGCCCGGCGTCGCCCACGGCGTACACGTCGGGATGCGAGACCGAGCGCATCGTGCCGTCGACGATGATCTGCCCGTTGCCGGCGACCTTCAGGGTCGTGGCGGCGGCGATGGGGTGTACCGCGAAACCCGCCGTCCACACCGTGACCTGCGCTGGAATGGTCTTGCCGTCACCGGTGACCACGCCGGTCGCCTCGACCCGCGCGATGTCGGTGTGCTCTTGCACGGCGATGCCGAGCCGGTCGAAGACGCCGCGCAGGTGCCGCCGGCCCTTCTCGCTGAGCCAGTCGCCGAGGACGCCGCGGGCGGCGATAGCGACGTGCAGGTCGGGCCGGGACTCGGCGATCTCCGTAGCCGCCTCGATGCCCGTGAGTCCTCCGCCGACGACCAGCACGGCCCCGCCCGCGGCGAGCTCGTTCAGCCGCTCGCGCAGCCGGAGCGCCGACTGCCTGCCGGCGATGTCGTAGGCGTGCTCGGTGGCGCCGGGCACCCCGTGGTCGGTGGCCGCGCTGCCGAGGGCGTAGACCAGGGTGTCGTAGGCGATCTCGCCGGCGCCGTGCTCTTCGAGGAGCGCGACGGTCTTGCGTTCGACGTCGACTGCGGTGACCCGCGCCAGCCGGACGTCGACTCCCGTGCCCGCGTAGATGTCGGTCAGCGGGCGGTGCTTGAGTTCCTGGCCGGTCGCGACCTGGTGCATGCGGACCCGCTCGACGAAGTCAGGAACCGCGTTGACGACGGTGATCTCGCTGTCGTCGGGGTGCAGCCGCCGGGCGAGACGGCCGGCGGTGAGCGCTCCGGTATACCCGGCCCCGAGGACGACGATGCGGTGCTTCATGGCCTCACTCCTGTCTCGGTGTGTGTCGCCTCCTGAACCGGGCAGCGACACGATTCCTGACAGGAGCTGGCTGTGACCTGAATCACCAGGCGTCGATGACAGGCTCCCCGCGCTCGGATGCGAACCACTGGCGAGTGAAGCGGCCAAGCTTGTCGGGGTTGGCCTGGAAGCGGACCGCCGCGATGGCCCCGGACACCACCTCCAGCGACATGGTGCCGACGACCCGGTCATCCACCACGATCACCACCGCTGGCTCGCCGTTGACCACGTTGGCGTAGAAGGTCGGGCTACCGCCCACCATGGCCCGTTTGGCGTCGGCGGGCTTGAACAGGCCACGCAGGAACCTCGCCACCGCCACCGCACCGGAGATCGGCGTCGCGACCGCCCGTACCTTGCCGCCGCCGTCACCGACACTGATCGCGTCGACGCTCAACAGCTTCACCAGTTGCTCGGTCTGGCCGCTGACGGCCGCGGCGAGAAACTCCTCGACGATCCTGCGGGCGGCTGCCTCGTCGACCTCCGCGCGTGCCCGGTCTGCGGCGACGTGCTGCTTGGCCCTCCGGTAGATCTGCTGGCAGTTCGACTCGGAGAGATCGAGGATCTCGGCGATCTCTCCGTGCGAATAGCCGAACGCCTCGCGCAGCACGTAGACGACGCGCTCGTTGGCCGAAAGCCGCTCCAGGAGGGTCAGCACCGCGGTGGAGACCGATTCGCGCTGCTCGACGGTGTCGACCGGGCCGAGCATCCGGTCTCCGGCGAGGACGGGCTCGGGCAGCCACATGCCCACGTACGTCTCGCGCCTGGCTCGCGCCGAGGTGAGCTGGTTGAGGCACAGGTTGGTGAGCACCTTCGTCAGCCACGCGTCGGGGACCTCGACACGCTCCCGATCGGCGGCCTGCCAGCGCAGGAACGTGTCCTGGACCACATCCTCCGCGTCGCTCGCCGAGCCCAGCAGGCGATAGGCGATCGCCTCAAGGCGCGGCCGGGAGCGCTCGAACACCTCGATGTCGTACGGGCTGAGCAGCATGGCCGCCGGTCAGACGTTGAAGCGGAACTCGACCACGTCGCCGTCCTGCATGACGTACTCCTTGCCCTCCATGCGCACCTTGCCGGCCGCCTTCGCCGCGGCCATCGAGCCCGCCGCGACCAGGTCGTCGTAGGAGACGATCTCCGCCTTGATGAAGCCGCGCTGGAAGTCCGAGTGGATCACCCCGGCCGCCTCGGGCGCGGTCGCGCCGATCGGGATCGTCCAGGCCCGCGCCTCTTTGGGGCCGGCGGTCAGGTACGTCTGGAGGCCAAGGGTGCCGAAGCCGACCCGGATCAGCTGGTGCAGGCCCGGCTCCGGCTGGCCGATCGACTCCAGCAGCTCGCGCGCCTCGTCTTCGGGCAGGTCGATCAGCTCGGACTCGATCTTGGCGTCCATGAAGACCGCCTCGGCAGGCGCGACCAGGGCACGCATCTCGTCCAGGAACTCGGTGTTGGCCAGCTCTTCCTCGTCGACGTTGAAGACGTAGAGGAATGGCTTCGTGGTCAGCAGGTGCAGCTCGCGCAGCTCGTCGACGTCGATGCCGGCGGCAGCCGCGCCCGCGTACAGCGTGATGCCCTCGTTGAGCAGCTTGGCGGCCGCGGAGGCCGCGGCGACGATCCCGGCCCGGTCCTTGCGGGCGCGCGCCTCCTTTTCGAGGCGGGGCAGCGCCTTCTCCAGCGTCTGGATGTCGGCCAGGAGCAGCTCGGTGTTGATCGTCTCGATGTCGTCGGCCGGCGAGATCTTGCCGTCGACGTGCACCACGTTCGGGTCGGAGAACGCGCGCACGACCTGGCAGATCGCCGTCGCGTCGCGGATGTTGGCCAGGAACGCGTTGCCCCGGCCCTGCCCCTTGGAGGCACCGCGCACCAGGCCCGCGATGTCGACGAACGACACGGGTGCCGGGATGATCTTCTGCGACTGGTGTATCTCGGCGAGCTTTTCCAGCCGCGGATCGGGCAGCCCGACGACGCCGACGTTCGGCTCGATCGTGGCGAACGGGTAGTTCGCCGCCAGCACGTCGTTTTTGGTCAGGGCGTTGAAGAGCGTGCTCTTGCCGACGTTCGGCAGGCCGACGATCCCGATGGTGAGACTCACGGACCGCGAGTCTACGCGGGTCGGTTCGACGCCCTGTCGCAAGCCGTCACGCCGACGTCCGAATCCCGCCAGCCGTGCCCGGCATCCTGGGGCAGTATCGATGGCGTGGAACTCGATTTCGAGCGGTGCTACCGAGCCGTCGACAGCCGCGACCAGCGGTTCGACGGCTGGTTCTACACCGCGGTGACCTCGACACGGATCTACTGCAAGCCGTCCTGCCCGGCGGTCACCCCGAAGCGGCAGAACGTGCGGTTCTACCCGTCGGCGGCAGCGGCGCAGCGCGCCGGGTTCCGGGCGTGTCGCAGGTGCCGCCCCGACGCGGCCCCGGGCTCACCGGAGTGGGACGCGCGAGCCGACCTGGTCGGGCGCGCGATGCGGCTGATCGGCGACGGCGTCGTCGACCGGGACGGCGTGCCGGGGCTGGCGAGCCGGCTCGGGTACACCGAGCGGCACCTGCACCGGATGCTGACGGCCGAGCTCGGCGCCGGGCCGCTAGCGCTGGCCCGGGCGCAACGGGCGCAGACGGCACGCATCCTGATCGAGACGACCGACCTGGGGCTGGCCGAGATCGCGTTCGCGGCCGGGTTCGGCAGCGTGCGGCAGTTCAACGACACGATCCGCGAGGTGTACGGCGCCGCGCCGTCGGAACTGCGCAAGCCGGGCGCCCGCCGCACCGCCGAGGCGGGCACGGTCGCGCTCCGGCTGGCGTACCGGCCGCCGCTGCACGCCGCTTCGCTGCTGGAGTTCCTCGCGCTGCGGGCTGTTCCGGGCGTCGAAGAGGTGGACACGACCACGTACCAGCGGGCGCTGCGATTGCCCCACGGCACCGCCACGGTGACGCTCACGCCGCAGCCGGAGTACGTCGCCGCGCGGCTGCGCCTGACGGACGTGCGGGACCTGGCGCCCGCAGTAGCGCGCTGCCGCCGCCTGCTCGACCTGGACGCGGACCCGATCGCCGTGGACGCGACGCTCGCGGCGGACGAGGCGCTGGAGCCGTCGGTCGCGAAGGAGCCGGGCGTCCGCGTGCCGCGGTCGGTGGACGGCTGGGAGATGGCGGTCCGGGCCGTCGTCGGCCAGCAGATTTCGGTACTGGCCGCACGCCGGGTCCTGTCGAACCTGGTGACCACCGCACCCGACGAGTTGACGCCGTTCCCATCTCCGGAGCAGGTGCTGGAGTTGCCCGACGAGGCGTTCCGGATGCCGGCGGCGAGACGGGCGACGATCCGCGCGCTCGCCGAGGCGGTCGCCGGCGGGCTGCACCTGGATCCGGGAGCCGACCGCGAGGCGGCGGTCGCGGGGCTCACCGCGCTGCCCGGCATCGGGGCGTGGACCGCCGGCTACGTGGCCATGCGGGGTATCGGCGACCCGGACACGTTCCTCCCGACCGACCTGGGGATCCGCCGCGGCGCGGAGGCGCTCGGCATCCCCGACGACCCGACGGCGCTCGACGCGTACGCGGCCCGCTGGCGGCCGTGGCGCTCGTACGCCCTGATCAGGCTGTGGAGGTCATGAAATGGAGAAGAAGATGAACATGACGACCGTCGACACGCCCGCCGGCCCGTTTACGATCCTGGCGAGCGACGACAACGCGGTTCGCGCGGCGGGTTTCACCACCGATACGGCGGAGCTGCTCCGGCTGGTACACCCGAGCCTGCGTGCGGAGCCGCGCGCCCGACCGGACCTCGGGTCCGTGACCGATGCTGTCAGGTCCTATTTAGACGGTGATGTGGCCGCCATCGACGAGGTGACGGTGGAGCAGCACACCGGTGGGGCGTTCCTGTCGCATTCCTGGGACACGCTGCGGCACGTCAAGCCGGGGCAGCCGGTGACGTACACCCAGTTCGCCGCGCTGGCGGGCCGGCCGAGTGCGATCCGGGCCGCCGCGACCGCCTGCGCTCGTAACGCGGTCGCGCTGTTCGTGCCGTGCCACCGGATCATCGGTACCGACGGCACGCTGCGCGGGTACCGGTGGGGCCTCGACGTGAAGAAGTGGCTTCTGGCACACGAGAACACAACTGACTCGTAAACGTCAGACGTAACAGATAACGTCACTCTGTGCACTATCACGGTGACAGACAACACCCCGTGCACAATCTGTGGCGAATCCGCCGTTATGTCCGCCCATATCTGGGCCAGATGGTGTGGCTGGTGCTCGCCGCGTTCGCCGCGACGGGCGCCAGCATCGCCGTCCCGCTGGTCGTGGCGCAGGTCGTCGACGGTCCGATCGCCCACCGCGACCCGGTGGGGCTGTGGCAGCTCGGCGCGCTCGCGGCCGTCTTCGGGCTGATCGAGGCCGGCCTCATCTTCATCCGGCGGTGGACCCAGGCGGCGTCCGCGCTCGGCATGGAGACCACGATCCGCAACGAGCTCTACGCCCACCTCCAGCGGCTGCAGATTTCGTTCCACGACCAGTGGCAGACCGGCCAGCTCCTGTCCCGCATCACCGCCGACCTGTCGGTGATCAGGCGGTTCCTGTCGTTCGGGCTGGTGTTCCTGATCGTCAACACCGCCACGTACATCACCGTGGTGGCGCTGCTCATCCACCTGCGCTGGCCGCTCGGGCTGCTGGTCGCCACGAGCGGCATACCGCTCTTCCTGCTCAGCCGGCACTTCTCGCGCCACTACATCGCCGCGTCCCGCCGCATGCAGGACGAGCTCGGCGACGTCGCCACGCTGGTCGAGGAGTCGGCGCAGGGCCTGCGCACGATCAAGTCGTTCGGGCGGCGGCCGCACATGGCGAAGCGGTTCGGCCGCGAGGCGCGCCGCCTCCACGACACCGCGATCGGCAAGGGCCGGCTGCTGGCGCTCAGCTCGGCACGATTCGACCTCGTGCCCAACCTGACGCTCGCGATCGTGCTGGTCGCCGGCTCGGTGGCGGTCGCACACGACGCGATGACGCTCGGCGAGTTGGTCGCGTTCGTGTCGCTCCAGCTCATGCTGATCTGGCCGATCGAGTCGCTGGGCTGGATCATCGCGAACGCGCAGGAGGCGATGACCGCCGCCGACCGCATTCACGACGTACTCGACACGCCACCGTCCATCGTGGACCGGCCGGCTGCGGTTGCGCTGCGGGAGTCCGAAGGGCATCTGAGGTTCGAGGGCGTGTCGTTCACATACCCCGGCACCAGCGCGCCCGTGCTGCGCCGCATCGACCTCGACGTACGACCCGGCGAGACCTTGGCGATCGTCGGCGCCACCGGCTCGGGCAAGACCAGCCTCGTCTCGCTCGCGCCGCGGCTGTACGACGTCAGCGGCGGGCGCATCACGCTCGACGGCCGCGACATCCGCGACATCCAGCTCACCTCGCTGCGCAGGCTGGTCGGCATGGCGTTCGAGGAGCCGACGCTCTTCTCCATGTCGGTGCGCGAAAACCTCACGCTCGGGCGGCACGAGGCCACCGACGAGGAGATCGCCGAGGCCCTCGCGGTGGCGCAGGCGGAATTCGTGTACGACCTGCCGTGGCGGCTCGACACCCGGATCGGCGAGCAGGGCCTGTCGCTCTCCGGTGGGCAGCGCCAGCGGCTCGCGCTCGCCCGCGCGGTGGTGAGCCGCCCCCGCGTACTGGTGCTCGACGATCCGCTCTCCGCGCTCGACGTGCACACCGAGGCCCTTGTCGAAGACGCGCTCGCCCGGGTGCTCCGCGGCACTACCGCACTCCTCGTCGTCCACCGGCCGTCCACAGTGGCGCTCGCCGACCGGGTCGCGCTCCTGGCCGACGGCGAGATCGTCGCGATCGGCACCCATTCCGAGCTGCTCAGCGACGTTCCGGCGTACCGCGCGGCACTCTCCGCGTCCGCCTCCCTGGAGGCTGACGCCTCCGGCACCGAGCTCGAGGTCGACGATGTCGTCAGCCGATAACTGGCGGGGCATCGCGCCCGACCAGGCGGCGGAGCAGACGGTCGCGGAGACCGGCTCGGTCGTACGCCTGCGGGCTCGCAGCCGGACGCTGCTCACCTCGCTGATCCGGCCGCACCGCAGGCTGCTCGCCGTCGCCGTCGGCCTGTTGCTGTTGCAGAACGCCGCCGGCATGGCCGGCCCTTACCTGGTCATGCTCGGCATCGACAGCGCCATCCCG
The DNA here is from genome assembly GCF_027923225.1 of Phytohabitans aurantiacus. Taxonomy (GTDB): domain Bacteria; phylum Actinomycetota; class Actinomycetes; order Mycobacteriales; family Micromonosporaceae; genus Phytohabitans; species Phytohabitans aurantiacus. Next base: position 269,741 of record NZ_BSDI01000013.1, on the reverse strand, counting down.
CCGCTGCGCGACGACGGCAACGCCCGTCCACTGATCGCGATCGCGTCCGCGTTCCTCGCGGCCACGGTCGCCGAGTACATCGGCAAGCGGGGCTTCCTGGTGCTCTCCGCGCGCATCGGCCAGGCCGTCCTGCTCGACCTGCGCCAGCGGGTGTACGACCACTTCCAGCGCCTGTCGGTCAGCTTCCACGAGCGGTACACGTCCGGTCGAGTGGTCGCCCGCCTCACGAGCGACATGGACTCCATCGCCGAACTGGCCGACGGCGGCATCGACGACCTCGTCCTCGCCGGGCTGTCGGTGCTGTCGGTGGCCGGCATCCTGCTGTGGCTCGACGCGCCGCTCGCCGCGGTCACGCTGCTGGCGTTTCCGTTTCTGCTGTGGCTCTCGCGCTGGTTCGCCCGCGCCTCGGCCCGTGCCTACCGCCGCACCCGCGAGGCGGTCGCACTGGTGATCGTCCACTTCGTCGAGTCGCTGGGCGGCATCCGGGCCGTCCAGGCGTTCCGCCGCGAGCCGCGCAACCAGCAGATCTTCGAGAAGGTCAACGACGACTACCGCCGCGCCAACCTGCGCGCGTTCCGGCTCATCGCCACGTACTCGCCGGGCATCAAGGTGATCGGCAACATCACGATCGCGGTCATCCTCACCTACGGCGGCTGGCTGGTCATGCACGGTCGCACCGAGATCGGCGTGCTGGCGGCGTTCCTGCTGTATCTGCGGCGGTTCTTCGAACCGATGCAGGAGCTGAGCCAGTTCTACAACTCGCTCCAGTCGGCCACCGCGGCCTTGGAGAAGCTCTCCGGAGTACTGGATGAGAAACCCGCCGTGCCAGAGCCGGCGCGGCCGGTGGCGCTGGCACCCGACGGTGGTGGCGCCCTGGACTTCCGGGCCGTGACCTTCCACTACCGTCCCGACCAGCCGATCCTGCCCACGCTCGACCTGCACATTCCGGCGGGCCAGACGGTGGCGCTCGTCGGGGCGACCGGCGCCGGCAAGTCGACGATCGCGAAGCTGGTGGCGCGGTTCTACGACCCGGTGACAGGCTCGGTGACGCTCGACGGCGTCGACCTGCGCGAGGTGGCCGACGCCGACCTGCGGCGCGCGGTCGTGATGGTCACCCAGGAAAACCACCTCTTCTCCGGCAGCATCGCCGACAACATCCGGTTCGGGCGGCCGAGCGCCACCGACGACGAGGTTGCCGGCGCGGCACGGGCGATCGGGGCGCACGGCTTCATCGCGGCGCTGCCCGACGGATACGACACCGACGTGCACCGCCGCGGCGGGCGGCTCTCGGCGGGGCAGCGGCAGCTCGTCGCGTTCGCGCGAGCGTTTCTCGCTGACCCGACCGTGCTCATCCTCGACGAGGCCACGTCGTCGCTCGACGTGCCCAGCGAGCGACTCGTACAACGCGCGCTCCGCACGATCCTGAGCGAGCGCACCGCGATCGTGATCGCGCACCGCCTGTCCACAGTGGAGATCGCCGACCGGGTACTTGTCCTCGACGGCGGCCGCATCGTCGAGGACGGCCCGCCCGAGGAGCTGATCGCGACCGGCGGCCGCTACGCCCTCCTCCACACCCAATGGCGCGACAGCCTCGTCTGACCCCGCGGCGCGGGCAGCGCGGGCGCCTGCTCCCGCCGATCAACGGCGGATGCACACGATTGGATCTCTGTTCCGCGTGCATTCGCCCTTGATCCATGCAAATGCCCTTGATCGGCGAAGCCGCGACGGCCGCTCGCGGCCGCGAGCCCGCCATACGGACGCGAGCCCGCCATACGGACGCGAGCCCGCCGTACGGACCGCGAGCCGCCGCATACGCGGCGACGGCGGGGCGCCGCGCGGGATATCGGGGTGCCGGCGAGGTGATCGCTTCGTAGCATCGATGCATGGTTGGGCTACCCGAGCGCCCCACCCTCGACGGGGTCGAGGAGAAGTGGGCACAGCGTTGGCAAGAGGAGGGCACGTACACGTTCGCGTGCGACAAGGCTCGCGGCGACGTGTACTCGATCGACACTCCGCCGCCGACCGTATCGGGTGAGCTGCACGTCGGACACGTTTTCTCATACACGCACACCGATACCGTCGCGCGCTTCCAGCGGATGCGCGGCAAGGCCGTCTTCTACCCGATGGGCTGGGACGACAACGGCCTGCCCACCGAGCGCCGCGTCCAGAATGTCTACCACGTGCGGTGTGACCCATCGTTGCCTTATGACCCTTCGTGGGAGCCCTCAGGCAAGCCAGAGCCGATCTCCAGGCGCAACTTCGTCGAGCTGTGCGAGCGGCTGACCGCCGAAGACGAGCGCGCCTTCGAAGCGCTCTGGCGCCGGCTGGGCCTGTCGGTGGACTGGTCCATGACCTACACGACGATCGGTTCGCGCGCGCGGGCCGCGTCGCAGCGTGCGTTCCTGCGCAATCTGGCGCGTGGTGAGGCGTACACGGCCGAGGCGCCGACGCTGTGGGACGTCGGGTTCCGCACCGCCGTGGCCCAGGCCGAGCTGGAGGATCGGGAGCGGCAGGGCGCGTACCACCGGCTGCGGTTTCACGGGCCGGCCGGTGACGTGCACATCGAGACCACCCGGCCCGAGCTGCTGCCCGCGTGCGTGGCGCTCGTGTGCCACCCGTCCGACGAGCGGTACGCCGATCTGGTCGGCCGCACGGTCCGCACGCCCATCTTCGGCGTCGAGGTGCCGGTGCACGCGCACCAACTGACCGACCCGGAGAAGGGCAGCGGCATCGCGATGGTGTGCACGTTCGGCGACCTCACCGACGTGACATGGTGGCGAGAGCTGCGGCTCGACACCCGCGTGGTGATCGGGCGCGACGGGCGGCTGCTGGCCGAGGCGCCCGCTGGCGTGCCATCCGCCGCCTACTCACCGCTGGCCGGCATGACGGTCAACCAGGCCCGGCGCGCGATCGTCGACCTGCTCGGCGAAAGCGGCGATCTGCTCGGTGAGCCACGCACGTTGACGCATCCGGTCAAGTTCTACGAGCGCGGCGACCAGCCATTGGAGATCGTCGCCTCGCGTCAGTGGTACATCGGAAACGGTGGACGCGACCTCGACCTACGGGAGGCGCTGCTCGCGCGCGGGCGCGAGCTGCGGTGGGTGCCAGAGCACATGCGCCACCGGTACGAGCACTGGGTGGGCGGCCTCACCGGCGACTGGCTGATCAGCCGGCAGCGATTCTTCGGCGTGCCGATTCCGGTCTGGTACCGGCTCGACGACGCTGGCGAGCCGGACCACTACCACCCTCTCACACCCGATGAGTCACGGCTACCAATCGACCCATCTTCGGACATACCGGATGGTTTCACCGAGGCTGACCGCGGGCAACCAGGCGGCTTCATCGGCGACCCGGATGTCATGGACACCTGGGCCACCTCGTCGCTCACGCCGCAGATCGTGAGCGGCTGGGAGACCGATCCGGACCTGTTCGCGCGGGTCTTCCCGATGGACCTGCGGCCGCAGGGACACGACATCATCCGCACCTGGCTCTTCGCGTCTGTCGTGCGCGCGCACCTGGAGCACGGCACGCTCCCGTGGCGCGACGCCGTGCTGTCGGGCTGGATCCTCGACCCCGACCGCAAGAAAATGTCGAAGTCCAAGGGCAACGTCGTGACCCCGATGGGCCTGCTCGAAGAGCACGGCTCCGACGCGGTCCGGTACTGGGCGGCCAGCGGGCGGCCGGGCACCGACCTCGCGTACGACCCGGGGCAGATCAAGGTGGGACGGCGGCTCGCGACCAAGCTGCTCAACGCGTCCCGCTTCGCGCTGGGGCTCGGCGCCGCCGATGCACTGCGGGCACCGGTCACCGAACCACTTGACCAGTCGATGCTCGCGGTCCTGTCCGGCGTCGTCGCCACCGCCACGTCCGCGTTCGACGGGTACGACCACACGGGCGCCCTGCAGGCGACGGAGTCATTCTTCTGGACGTTCTGCGACGACTACATCGAGTTGGTGAAGGAGCGGGCATACGGTTCCGGCGCCGCCGCCGACTCGGCACGCGCGGCACTCGCCACCGCGCTCTCGGTGCAGTTGCGCCTGTTCGCACCGGTCCTGCCGTACGTGACCGAGGAGGTGTGGTCATGGTGGCGGTACGGGTCGGTCCACCGCTCGCCGTGGCCGTCGGCGTACGAGGTGCCCAGCGACGGTGACCACGAGCTGCTACGGGTGGCGGGCGAGGCGCTGACCCAGGTGCGGCGCGCCAAGTCCGAGCGCCGGCTGTCGATGCGCGCCGAGGTGCCGCTCGCCGAGGCGCTGGGGCCAGCCGAGTTGCTCGACAAGCTGGCTCTGGTCTCGGGCGACTTCCGGTCCGCCGGCAAGATCGGCAAACTCGACATGCTCCCCAACCGCACCCCGTCCCTGGTAGTCGCCTGCGCCTTCTAGCCCTTCCCGCTTGCGCTCCCCCGCTCGCGCTTCCGCGTCCGCGCGGCCGCGCCTTTCCGTCGATCAAGGGCGAATGCACGTGGTTGGATCTCTTTTCCGCGTGCGTTTGCCCTTGATCGATGGGAATGGCCTTGATCGACGCGGCGCGCGGCTTGGTGCGACGGGACGCAGGGGCCGCAGCGCGTACGCCTGCTCAGTAGGGCCAGGCGCCTCGTGCCATGCGGAGTCCGAGGAGGAAGACGAACGCCGCCGGGCCGATAGCGAGGGCGACGGCCTGGAGGCGGTACTCGATGCGGTGCCGCAACAGTTCCAGGCCGTTCAGTGCCACGAGCACCGCCCCGAGCATCATGAACCAGCCCCACCAGTCGCCTTCGAGGTCGAGCGCGCCCGTGTTCATCAACACGAATGTGACGCCCAGCGCGGCACCAGCCACCGCCAGCGAAGCGATCATGCGGTGAAAGGCGCGGGCTAGCGGGTGCTCCGGACGCCACGCGTACGTACCAGCCACCGCCAGCGCCGGCAGGCTGATCATCAAGGGCCAGCCCTCGCCCATCTTGCCGACCATCAGCAGCGCCCCGACAGTGAAGACGAGCGCGCCGGCGCAGGCGGTCACGTACCCGAACAAGCCCTTGCCCGTGCTCCGGCCCTGCGCGAGCAGCACCGCACCGGACGCCGCGATCAGCGCGCCCGGCACCACGATGAACCCGGCCCACCAGTGGAAGTGCCCCGCCGCCTGCGCGGTGCTGGTCAAACCCGCGACGCCGACCGCCGCCCCCACCGCACCGGCGAGCCACGCCCGCGCCGGTCGCCGTACTGTCATCGCCTCGGTCTCAACGGTCACGCTGACGAATATGCCGCCGCGAACGGGCCGCGGCCATCCGGTTAGCCCTACTCTTCCTCTTCCAGGAGGCCAGACCAGCCGCCTCCCAAGGACGCAGATCCGCGGATTGCGGAGTGGGTCCGCGCGGAGGCCGCAGCGTCGCGGATGTTGCGATTCTGGCATGGCCGCGGCCGCGACGCCGGCGCCGGCGGGCGTGCGGCGCGAAGCCGCCGGTCTCCATCTCGGACCCGGCGGCCTCAGCCGCGTCAATCAAGGAGATTCGCATCGATCAAGGGCGAATGCACGCGGAAAAGAGATCGAACCACGTGCGTTTGGCCTTGATCGGCGGGCAGAGGCGCGCGGCGCGAGCCGCAAGCACAGCGCGGGAGTGCGGGGACCGGGTGGGGGTTAGAAGTCGCCGCCGCCGCCGAAGTCGCCACCCCCGAAGTCGCCGCCTCCGAAATCGCCGCCGCCGCCGTAGTCGCCACCGCCGTAGTCGCCGCCGCCCGCGTCGCCGCCGTCGTCGAAGTTGGCGCCGTCTTCGAAGCCATCGGCGTAGCCGGCGTCGAAGCCGTACCCCGGGTCGGCGAACGCTGGGGAGAAGAGCGCGTCGAAGATCAAGAGGCCGCCGATCGCGCCCGCGGCGCCGGCCAGGGCCGGCTTCCACAGTGGCTGGGAGTACCAGCCCGCGGGCACGGGCCGGCCTTGCACGCGGCCGCCCGGGTAGTAGTACGGGGTGTCGGCGCCGGGCTGGGGGCCTGCCTTGTAGTGCTGGCCCTGTACCGCCACCTCGCGCTCCTTGGTGAGGTGACCGACGCCTTGGGCGGCGGCGAGCGGGGGCAGGTCGGGGCCTGGGTCGAGGCCGAGCGCGATCCGGGCTGCCCGTGCGTAGGCGAGCCCTTCCAGGGCGGTCTCCCGTGCCAGCGCGTACTGCCGCACGGTGCGCGCCTGCTCCAACTGGCTGCCGGCGGCCGTGTACCGCTCACCCGCGTCCACGAGTGCCTGTCGGACGGCCTGGTCCTCGCCGTGGAGGTTCATCACCTGACCGCCGAGGCGTTCGTACCACCGCTGGGCCTCGGCGCGCGCGTCGGCCAGGTCGCGCTCGCGACGCGCCGCGCTCATCCGGCTCCACCACAGGCCCCCGCCGATGACCAGCACAATCAGGAGGGCCAGCAGGATCAGTTCCATGACTCCGACGGTACTCGCGGCTGTCTGTCGTATTTGTTTGGCAAGCTACCTGGCGTGGACTTTTCGACGCTGGCCGTGGTGATTGTCTGCCTGCTCGCCGGCGGGGCCGTGGGTTGGCTGGCCGCCCGCGCCCGGTCCGGCGCCGAGCTGGCTCGGCTCGATGCGACGCTCCGCGCCACCCGTGAGGGTGAGGGGCGGCTCGAGCAGTCGATGCGCGCGCTGTCGTACGAGGCCACCGCGCAGTCGCAGGAGGCGGTCGCCCGGGCGGTCGCGCCGCTGCACGAGACGCTGCGGCGATACGAGCAGCGGGTCGCCGAGTTGGAGCGGGAGCGCGTCGACGCGTACGCGGAGCTGCGCGAGCAGGTGCGTTCGATGTCGGCGGTCTCCGGCGAGCTGCGCACCGAGACCAAGCAGCTCGTGGCCGCCCTGCGCGCGCCTCAGGTACGCGGGCGGTGGGGCGAGCACCAGCTCCGGCGGATCGTCGAGGCGGCGGGGATGCTGGAGCACTGCGACTTCGCCGAGCAGGTGACCGCCTCGACCGACCACCAGGGGGTGCGCCCCGATCTGGTGGTGCGGCTGCACGGCGGGCGGTCCGTCGTGGTCGACGCCAAGGCGCCGTTCGAGGCGTACCTGGCCGCGATGGAGGCGCGTGACGAGCGCGGGCGCGACACCCAGCTCGACGCGCACGCCAAGCACCTGCGCGGGCACGTCGACGCGCTGGCCGCGAAGTCCTACTGGACCGCGTTCGACCAGACCCCCGAGTTCGTGGTCCTCTTCATACCGGCCGACACGTTCCTCGACGCGGCGCTGCAACGCGACCCGTCGCTGCTGGAGCACGCGTTCGCCCGCAACGTCGTGCTGGCCACCCCGGCGACGCTGATGGCGCTGCTGCGCACGGTCGCATACGCGTGGCGACAGGAGGCGTTGGCCCGCAACGCGGTGGCGGTACACACGCTGGCTCGCGAGCTGTACGGGCGGCTGTCCACATTGGGCGATCACGTGTCAAAGCTGGGCAGCTCGCTGGGGGGCGCGGTGACGGCATACAACAAGGCCGTGGGTTCGTTGGAGGCCCGGGTACTGGTCAGCGCCCGCAAGCTCGCCGAGCTGGGCGTGTCCGGCGACGAGCTGGTCGCACCACCGCAGCTCGAAGTGGCGCCACGCCAGCCGCAGGCGTCCGAGCTAGTCGACTGAGGCGTGCAGGGCGGCGTTCTTCTCCTCCACGAGGCGCACCAGGCTCTGCTGGAACTCCTCGATCTTGGCGCGCAGCCCGTCGTCTGAGGCGGCGAGGATGCGCACCGCGAGCAGGCCGGCGTTGCGGGCTCCGCCGATCGACACCGTGGCCACGGGTACACCGGCCGGCATCTGCACGATCGAGAGCAGCGAGTCCATGCCGTCGAGGTACTTGAGCGGCACCGGCACGCCGATGACGGGCAGCGAGGTGACCGAGGCGACCATGCCCGGCAGATGAGCCGCTCCCCCGGCACCCGCGATGATCACCTTGAGCCCCCGCGCGGCGGCCTGCTGGCCATACTCGATCATGGCGACCGGGGTGCGATGCGCCGAGACGACCTTGCTCTCGTACGCCACGCCGAACTCGTCGAGCGCCTCGGCGGCCGCCTTCATCGTCGACCAGTCCGAGTCGCTACCCATGATCACACCAACAGTCACTGACTCTCCCGAGGCCGTAGGGAACCCTCCTGAAGCCACTTGGCGGCCCGGCCGGCCCGCTCACGTACGTCGTCCAGATCGTCACCGAGCGCCGTGACGTGCCCGATCTTCCGGCCGGGGCGCACCTGCTTGCCGTACAAGTGGACCTTGACACCTGGCTCGGCGGCGAAGAGGTGGTGCAGCCGCTCGTCGATGCTCATGCCGCCCGGCTCGCCGCCGAGCACGTTGGCCATCACGACTGCCGGCGCGGTGAGCGTGGTGTCGCCCATCGGGTAGTCCAGGACCGCGCGCAGGTGCTGCTCGAACTGCGACGTGCGGGCGCCCTCGATCGTCCAGTGGCCGGAGTTGTGCGGGCGCATCGCGAGCTCGTTGACCACCAGGCCACCGTCGACCTCGAAGAGCTCCACGGCAAGCAGGCCCACCACGCCGAGTGCCGTCGCGATGTCGATCGCGAGCTGCTGGGCGGCCACGGCCAGCTCCTCGGGCAGCCCGGGCGCCGGCGCCAGCACCTCGACGCAGATGCCGTCTCGCTGGACCGTCTCGACGACCGGGTACGCGGCGACCTGACCGAACGGCGAGCGAGCCACCTGTACCGCCAGCTCGCGGCGCAGCGGCACGCGCTCCTCGAGCATCAACTCGACGCCGGGAGGCAGGGGCGAACCGGCGTCCAGCATCCACACGCCGCGGCCGTCGTACCCGCCACGCACCGCCTTCGCCACCACGGGCCAGCCAACCTCGTCGCCGAACGAGGCGAGGTCGGCGGCGTCGGGGCGCCAGCGCGGCACCGGGGCACCGAGCGCGCTCAGCCGCTCCCGCATCGCCCGCTTGTCCTGGGCGTACAGGAGCGCGTCGGCGCCCGGGTACAGCTTGACGCCCTCGGCGGCGAGCGTGCGGATGTGCTCGGTGGGGACGTGCTCGTGGTCGAACGTGACCACGTCGCAGCCCTTCGCGAACGTGCGCAGCGCCGCCAGGTCGGTGTGGTCGCCGAACTGTACGTCGGCGGCCACCAGGGCGGCACCGTCGTCGGGCGCGGCGGCGAGGACGCGCAGGGACTGGCCGAGGGCGATCGCGGCCTGGTGCGTCATCCGGGCAAGCTGCCCGGCGCCCACCATGCCGACAACAGGCAGACCGGTACGGGTATCCATTTCGGCCGCCAGCCTAGTCGCTCACTTCTTGCCCCTCGTACGAGGACGGCCTCCCTTACGCGCTGGTGGGGTGCTGAACGCCACCACGATCGGCCCGCCCACGGGGAACGGATCGTCGGCGCACAGGGCCTCGGCGGCCTCGCGAGACAGGTCTCCGGCGACGGCCAGTACGCCGGCGGAGCCCGCGATCGCGCAACCGGCGAGCGTGGCGTACGCCTCCTCGGGCAGCGTGGTGCGCAGCGCCGCCATGATGTCGGCGGCCACCCGATCGGGGGACTCGGGAGGCAGCACCACCGCCACGGCGTCGACGGCGGGTCCGCGTACACCATGCGAAGCGGCTGGACCGAACGCAGCCCGCAGCGGGCCGACCTGCTCGACCGCCACCTGCGCCGTCCATGGGCTGTCGAGCCCGGCCGACGGCCGGGCGAACCGGTGCAGCGTCCGCGCGAGGGCGCCGGGCCGGATGTCCCAGACCGGGCGGGCGCGGCCCTGCACGACCGCGACCGGCCGGGCCGCGACCAGCACACACCACTTCTCGCGGTACGCCTTGCGGCCCGCCTCGGCCAGCCGCTCGCCGACGTACCAGGCGACCTTTTCGGGCAGCTTGTCGCCGCTCGCGAACGCTTCCGTGGCGATCGCCGAACGGGTCCAGGTGGCGCCGCCGGCCCGCTTCTCGGGCTTGGGCGCGGGGCGAGGCGGTTCGGCGGGCGCGACCGACCGCAGCCAGCGCTCCACCATGTACCGGCGGAAGAGCGCGCCGGTGTCGACCTGGCCGTCCGCGAAGAGCGCGGCCAGCGCGGTCCTGGACGCACGATGCGAGCCCGGCAGGCGCGTGTGGAGCAGCACGGCGGCCAGTTCCGCGCGCATCCGCAGGAGCAGGTCGCGCATCGGCGGCTGGAGGCTGTGCGCGGCGTTGCCGGTGGCGAACCGCGCCGCGGCGGTCGGGAGCGTGCCCTCGACGATCGCCGCGAGCTCGGCCCGCAGGACCGGACCGGTCGACGCGAGCGCGCGCAGCGGGAACCGCACGGTGACGCCGTAGCGGCTCTCCAGCCGGTCGGCGATCCGAGCCAGGTGCGCGCCGCCGCCGGCCGTGTCGATCAGCGTGTCGACCTCCCCCGCGGTCGACCGAGCGGTCGCCCAGATGAGGTAGCTGTCGAGGTCGGGGACCGGTTCGCCGAGGTCGGCGAGGAGGGCGTCGAGGTCGAGTTCGTCGGCGAAGAACGGCTGGGCGCGGTGCCGCGCGCCGCTGGCCGCGACCGGTCCGAGTACCGCCGCGGCGTAGTCGGCGGCCGCCGTCGTGAGTCCGGGGAACGTTGCTGAGTAGATCATCAGCTGCCGGGGTCCGCCGGCGCCGGCCAGCGCCGCGCCGACGGTGGCCGCGCCCGCGAGGCCGTGCCCGAACCGCACGCCGATCCGGCCACGACCGAGCGCCGCGTCCAGCACCGGCCGCGCGAACCGTCCGCCTCCGTCGCGCGCCGTCGCGGTCTTTCGGGTACGCACACCGCCGGTGATCTCGACGATCTCCCCGGGGAGCACCCGGCGGATGCCCGCGTAGAACGTGGCCGCGGTGTCATCGCAGGCGCCCGTGGCGATGAACCGCGACACCACGCCCTCGTCCGGCTCGGCGGCGACCCCGGCGGCCAGCAGCGCGGCCGGCTCCGAGGCGGCGAACACCCCGTTCGCCGTCTCCGCGTAGTAGAGCGGCGGGCCGTCGCCGTTGCGCGCGAGTACCAGCCCGCCGCGGGCCGGGTCGGCGAGGATCAGCGCGTACGGCTCGGCGCCGCCCACCAGCGCGGCGGGGCCCCGGGTGGAGTACCCGCTGGCCAGCGCGCTGACCTCGGCGATCCCGTCGACCACCACGGCGATGCCGTCCTGCTCGTGTACCGCCGGCATGGCGGCGCGCACCAGCAGCGCGGCGCCACCCGCGTGCCAGGTCGCCACGTCGGGCCCGCGGCGGGCGAGCGCGGTGGACAGTGCTTTGAGCGGGCCTTCAGGTGTGCTCGCTCGTGTACTCGTTTGGGTGCTCGCTCTGGTGCGGGCGGGCCCGCTTGTGGGCGCGTAGAAGGTGCCAGCGATTCCGGCCATTAGCCGATGTTAGGCCGATATGTCCCTTATTTACCGGAGCTGCGCCACAAGTTCCCCGGTCGTGGTGACTGGGCGGTCGCAGACGAACCCCCGGCAGACGTACGCCGTCGGGCGGCCACCGAGCATCGGGCGGTCGGCGAGCAGGGGCACACCGGCCTGGTCGGACGCCCCCACCACCACGACCGCGCCGGGCGGGGCGTACTGGTACGCGGCCCGCGCCAACTCGTCGGCCACCGGCTCACCGGTCACGACCGCGATCTCGTACGGGCCGGACAGCAGCGCCTCGCCGACCGCCGCCGCGTACCCGGTGAACCGCGCGTGCCGGGCGGCGATCGGCGCGATGGTCGCCAGCGCGGACTCGGCCGCCTCCCGGTAGCGCGACTCTCCCCGCAACGCCGAGTACGCCGTCAGCGCCGCCGCCATCGCGGACAGCCCCGAGGGAGTCGCGTTGTCGGTCGGGTCCGCCGGGCGGGTGACCAGCTGCTCGGCGTCGTCGGCCGTGTCGTAGAACCCGCCATTGCCCGCCCCGAACCGGGCCAGCGCGGTATCGAGCAGCTCCCCCGCCAGGTCCAGCCAGCGCCCGTCACCGGTCAACTGGTGCACCGCGCAGAAGCCCTCGGCCACCGCGCCGTAGTCCTCCAGTACGCCGGCTGGCTCGCCCACGACACCGTCCCGCGACACCCGCCGCAGTCGCCCGTCTACCAGGTGCCGGTCGGCAAGTACCCCGGCGATCCTGGTCGCGGCGGAGGCCGTCACCGCGTCACCGGTGATCATCGCGTGCTCGGCGAGCGCGGTCACCGCCAGCCCATTCCACGCGGCGACCACCTTGTCGTCGCGGCTCGGCTGCGGCCGCTCGTCGCGAGCCGCACGCAGCCGTGCCCGCACCCGCTCCCAACGCTCCACAATCGTCTGGGCTGCGCCGCCTTCCGTCGCCGCTGCTTGTCCGTTCCCGGCAGCCGCGTCGCCTTCGCCCGCGGTCACGTCGCCTCTGCTCGCGGTCACGCCGCCTCCGCTCGCGGTCACGCCGCCTCCGCTCGCAGCTGCGTCGTCGATGTCCCTCGCTAGCCGCAGCACGCTCGTGCCGTGCTCGAAGGTTCCCGTGGCAGTCACCGCGAACAGGTCCGCCGCCCACGCGCCGTCTTCGTCGCCCAGCGCCTCACGTAGCTGGTCCGGCGTCCACGCGTACGTGGCACCCTCGACGCCGTTCGTGTCCGCGTCCAGCGCCGACGCGAGACCCCCTTCGGGCGTACCGAGGCCGTCGAGCAGGAACGCAGCCGTCTCGGCGGCCACCCGTGCGGCCAGCACATCACCGGTCAACCGCCACAGCTGCGTGTACACCCGCAGCAGCAGCGCGTTGTCGTACAGCATCTTCTCGAAGTGCGGCACTGTCCAGGTGGCGTCGACCGAGTACCGCGCGAAACCGCCCGCGAGCTGGTCGTAGATGCCGCCCCGGGCCATCGCCTCGGCGGTGTGCCGCACGATCTCCAAGCTCTCCGGAGACTTCGTACGCTGATGGTGCCGGAGCAGGAAAAGCAGGTTCATGTGCGGCGGAAACTTCGGCGCCCCACCGAAACCACCGTGCGACTCGTCGTGCTCCTTCGCGAGCTGTTCAGCCGCGCCGTCGAGTATCTCGGCCGTCAACGGCGCCGTCGGCCCTCCCACCGCCTGCGCTCCACCGACCGCCTCCACCACGGCCGCGCCCTGCTTCACGACATCGTCTCGCTGGTCGCGCCACGCGGTCGTGACGCTCTCCAGGAGACGGACAAAATTGGCTTTGGGAAAATAGGTACCGCAGAAGAAGGGCTGACCGTCCGGCGTGGCGAACACCGTCATCGGCCAGCCACCTTGACCGGTCATCGCTTGGGTGGCGGTCATGTAGACGGCGTCGACGTCGGGGCGCTCTTCGCGGTCCACCTTGATCGACACGAAGTTCTCGTTCATGAGCCGCCCGACGGCGTCGTCCTCGAACGACTCGTGCGCCATCACATGGCACCAGTGACAGGCCGCGTATCCCACCGAAATCAGTACTGGCACGTCCCGCCGTTTGGCCTCCGCGAACGCCTCGGCACTCCACTGCCACCAGTCGACCGGATTGTCAGCGTGCTGCAGCAGGTAGGGGGAGGTCGCGTCAGCCAGTCTGTTGCCCATACCGCGAAGCTATCCCGCCCACCGCCCACGCCGCACCGCCCACGCCGCACCGCCCACGCCGCACCGCCCACGCCGCACCGCTCACGCCGCACCGCCCACGCCGCACCGCCCACGGCGCACCGCCCACGGCGCGCTGGCGCGGCTCTTTCCATGGATCAAGGGCGAATGCACGCGGTTGGATCTCTTTTCCGCGTGCATTCGCCCTTAATCCATGCAGATCTCCTTGATCGGCGCCGCTGAGTAAGGGCTCTGGCGCCGCGTCAAGCCGGACCACCGCGGCCCGGCGCCGCTAGGCGCCGCCACCCGACCGGATCGTCCCGATCCGTCCGCCGGGTCTCTCGCGCTGTGAACGTTTATGGCTGCTGGAGCAGCCATAAACGTTCACAGCGCGGCGCGCTGCCCTCGGGCCCGCGCGCTTGAAACAACGGCCCCGTCTCGTTGATCAGCGCCCTTGCGCCACGCGCTCCGGCGCGCAGTCAAGGCTGCGGCAACGCACGATCCGAACCCGCCCGCCAGCGCCACCACCAGACGGAATGCCCGGTATCTCCAGCGGATACACAAATGGCCCGGCTTGTACGGCGGTCGGGCTCGCCGAACTCGGCGGCATTGCCTCCTTGCTCGAGACGGAGCTGGACCGGAGGTCCAGCTCCCACAAGCCAGCGGAGGGCGAAGCACACCGCCGGCGCACCGCGCACCGGCGCGATGCACGCCAGGCACGCAGCGCGAGCGCCCGGCGGCCGGAACTGGCGGCCGGAGGCCACTAGCGGTCCGTGGCGGGCAGCCGGCGACCGTCCGCCTACGGCAGGCGGACGACCCGCCGTTCAAGGACACAACGCCGTTGAGTTAAGCGAGCCGGACCGCCGTCAAGGGTGGTTCATTCGCCGAGATCTTGAACCGTTATTGCTCTCTCTGGCGAGCAATAACTGTTCAAGATCTCGGCGGGCATAGGTGGAATCGGGCAATCCGGCCGGTCGTGGCGCGGGCCGCGAGGGTCTGGTCGTGCGCGTCGGAGCCCTGACACAGCACCGCAACGCTTAACTCAACGGCGTTGATCAAGGACATCTGCATGGATCAAGGGCGAATGCACGCGATAAAGAGATCCAACCACGTGCATTCGCCCTTGATCGACGAGAAGAGGCCAGGCAAAGGCCGGGCGATGCCGAAAAGGCCAGGCAAAGGCTGGGCAAGGCCCGAAAGGCCCGAAAGGCCGAAGCCGGACGAGGTTAGGACGCGCCGTCGGCGCGGAGGGGGAAGACCTGGGCCTGCGCGGAGTCGAGCAGGGAGCGCAGTACCGCCACGATCTTTTCGGCCGGCATCGGCTTGAAGAAGTGGTACCCCTGCGCGGCGCTGCACCCGAGTGCGGCAAGGGCGGCGCGCTGGTCGGCGGTCTCTACGCCCTCGGCGACCACCCGCAGGCCGAGCTCGCGCCCGAGCCCCACGGTGGTCCGCACGATCGCGGCGGCCTCGGGCGAGTCGGCCATCTTTCGCACGAAGGACCGGTCGACCTTGAGTTCGTCGACCGCGATCCGAGTCAGGAACGTCAGCGACGAGAATCCGGTGCCGAAGTCGTCGACCGAGAGCTGGACGCCCAGGTCGCGCAGGGCGCCGAGCACCTCGTCGATGATCTCCAGCTCGCTGAGCACCACCGTTTCGGTGATCTCCAGGACCAGCCGGTGGGCTGGCACCCGGTACCGGCGCAGCCGCTCGGCGATGTCGGCTGGCAGGCGCGGGTCGAGGAGGCTGCGGGCGGAGAGGTTGACCGAGATCGGCACATCCATGCCGTGCGAGGCCCACTCGGCCGCGACGGTGAGCGCCTTGTCGACCACGTACCGGGTGAACGGCCCCAGCAGGTCGCTGCCCTCGATCACCCGGACGAAGTCGACCGGGCTGAGCGGGCCACGGCGGGGGTGGCGCCAGCGGATCAGCGCCTCGACGCCGGTGGGCGCGCCGGTGCTGAGGTTGACGGCAGGCTGGAGTGCGAGGACGAGCTGGTCGTCGACCTCGAGTGCCTCGCGCAGCTCGGCCAGCAGGGCCAGCCGATCGGTGCTCGCCTCGTCCTTGGCGCTGTCGTACCAAGCGACGCTGTCGCCGCCGGTCTTGGCCTGGTACATGGCGTTTTCGGCGCGGCGTACCAGCTCAGCCATGTCGGCGGTGCCGGCGGCGGCCACGACCACGCCGACCGATACCTCGACCGACATCGTCACGCCGGCTATCTCGGTGGGTGCGGCCAGGTCCTCGACGATCCGGCGGGCCCGGCGCAACGCCTGTGGCATCGGCGACTCGCCGTCGTCGAGCCCGGTCACCAGCAGGGCGAACTCGTCGCCGTCGAGGCGCGCCAGCAGCTCGCCGGAGTGGGTCAGCGCGTCAAGCCGCGCCGCACTGGCCCGAAGGAGGTCGTCGCCGGCGGCGTGCCCCAGCGTGTCGTTGACCTCTTTGAAGTGGTCGAGATCGAGCAGCAGCAGCGCGACCGGCGTGTCACGGTCGAGCCGCCGCAGCGCGACGTCGCCCTTCATGAGCAGGGCCGCACGGTTGGCAAGCTTGGTGAGCTGGTCGTGCACGGCCTCGTACCGCGCCCGCTCGGTCATGATCTGGAGCTGGCGATGCGTCGCGGCGTCATGCAGCGCGGACGCCAGCGCGTCGCTGAACGCGGACAGCGCCATCTGGTCGCGCGCGTCCGCGTCTGGACCGATCGGCCGGGCGAAGCGGACTCGCAGGTCGCCGACCGGCACTCCGCCGACCGCGAGCGGTCGCACCTCGACCTCGTCGCCGTCGTCAGCGGTGTCAGGAGCGGCGTCGGCCGGCAGGTCGGTCTCTTCGAGGGCCGAGACGCCGTCACCCCGGTACCGGCGGCGACCGCCGTCGGGGCGCAGCACCTCGACGTCGACCCGCTCGGCACCGAAGAGGGTGAGCGCGCCGGCCACGCCCGCCGTCGCGACGGCCCGTTCGTCGAGCTGGTTGAGCTCCTTCGTGGCACCGGCGAACGACTGCCAGAGCCGCCGCTCGTCTTCGGCGCGGAGCCGGTGGCCGTATGTCTGCTGGAGGAGCCACAGAGCGGGTGGCAGGAGCAGGAGCCAGCGGGGATCGCGGTCGAGCATCGCGATCACGACGAGGCCGACGAGCACGTTGCCGACGAACATCAGCAGCTTGCCGCGCAGCGCGCGAAGCAGCAGCGCCCCGATCGGGCGACCGTGCCGCAGCGACAGCGTGAGGGCTGCCAGCCAGCCGGTGACCAGCAGGTACACGAGCGCGCCGAGCGCCAGGGCACCGGCGAGCGCGGGGCTGAGCGGCTGCCTGAACGGGTCGCCGAACGCGGTGGTGACCGTGGTGGCCAGCGCGACCGCGACGGTCAGCGAGGCGGTCACGTGGAGGATCTCGATGGGCGTGCGGCGGTCGGAGAAGAACGAGAGCAGGAGCCAGGCGAGCCCGGCACCCACGAACGTGGCGGCCGGCAGCCAGCCGGCGGGCGCCAGGTACAGGCCGATGATGAGCGCGGCCTCGCCCCACGTGACGCTGACCAGGCCGGAAGCCACCCGGAGGCGCAGCCGGGCGAGCTGGGCGACCGCCATCACGCCTGCGGCGATGCCGAGCCGGCTGAGCGGCGATAGCGGACCCGCCGGCGGGGCGTCTGCCGGGGTGACAAGACCGACCACGGCTGCGGAGAGTGCGGCGGCGAGCACGATCAGGGTGAGCACGAGGGTCCGGCCCGCCCCAGCGGTGCCCTCGCGGGAGGCCGTCACGAGTCACTCCGAACCGCCGGCCTGCGACCGGCGTTTTTGGTGCGACGCATCCGGACAGAAGGAAGGAATTCGCGACGAATCATCATCGGCGTCCCCTTCCAACCCGCAGTTCCGGGGACAATGCCCCCGGCGGAAGGCTAAGCCAAACGGGATGGGCGCAACAGGGGTCGCCGGGTCGGTTTACCAAGAAGGTCGCCGATCCGGGCGCTGGGAGCGCTCTACCCCCTACAACACGGTCAGGAGCTGGACTCACGATCTGTCGGATCAAGGACAGTGCCCGCGGACTCGACCACCCGCTCCTCTTGATCTTGCTGTTGCGGGAACCGGCCGGGGAGCCGGCGCAGGCGAGCGTTCATGTTCCGGATCAACAGCACAGTCGCGATCGCCAGCAGCACAATGATGAACAACCCCATGGGCCCAGCAAGGCCACCGGAGCGCGTGTCGCCGAAGTTGTTCTCCGCGAGCACCTGTGCAGCCGTCAGCATCACTCCACGGTACGCGCAGGCGGGCGGACCCCCGCGAACAGGTCGGTCTCCGGCACCGGGCTGTCGACGTGCGAGGTGACCAGCTCGAAGTCTTCGGTCGGCCAGATGCGCTGCTGGATCTCCAGTGGTGCCCGGAAGAAGAACCCGTCGGGGTCGACCTGGGTCGCGTGCGCCCGCAGCGCGTCGTCACGCAGCGGGAAGTAGGCGGCGCACTCGACGCGGGTGGTGATCCGGCCGCTCTTGTCGCGCCCGTCGTCTTCCCAGTGCTCCAGCATCTCCGCGTACGGCGATTCGAGGCCGGCCTCGATCATCCCCTCGTGCAGCGCCACGAACTTGGTCCGCGTGAACGTGTGCTGGTAATACAGCTTGGCTGGCTGCCAGGGCTCACCCATCTCGGGGAACTGCTCGGCGTCACCCGCCGCGTCGAACGCCACCATGCTGATCTTGTGACACATGATGTGGTCGGGGTGCGGGTAGCCGCCCTCTTCGTCGTACGTCAGCACCACGTGGGGACGGAACTCGCGCATCATCCGCACGAGCGGCGCCGCCGCGGCCTGCTCATCCTGGAGCGCGAAGCAGCCGTCGGGAAGCGGCGGTAGCGGGTCACCCTCGGGCAGGCCGGAGTCGACGAAGCCGAGCCACGCCTGGTCGACACCCAGGATCGCGCGGGCGGCGTCCATCTCCGCGCGGCGGATCTCGGCGATGTTTTCCCACACGTCGGGCCGGTCCATCTTGGGGTTGAGCACACTGCCCCGCTCGCCCCCCGTACACGTAACGACCAGCACGGACACGCCCTCGGCGACGTATTTCGCCATGGTGGCGGCGCCCTTGCTGGACTCGTCGTCCGGATGTGCGTGCACAGCCATCAGACGCAGTTGCTCAGACAACGAAAAACTCCCTCACGACCTGCCGGCTCCCCGTCGGTCACGTGCTGACAAGATGGGAACAGCAACGGACCCTCTGCCATTCTGGCCGATGCCCCCGACAACAGTCGCAGGAGATCCACCCGGTGACCGAGACGCACCCCACAACCACCGCCGGCGCCCCGGTGTTCCCGCCCGGCCGGTACGGCCGCCGGCGGGAGCCGCGTAGGCAGCGCCGGTGGTTGGTCGCGTTGCTGGTCACGGCCGTGGTCGCCGCTGGCGTCGGGCTCGCCATCCGGCTCTACCAGCAGTACGGCGATCCGTCGTACAACGCCCAGGTGACCAGCTACTCCGGCATCAGCGACACCGGTATCGACCTGGAATTTCGGGTCAACGTGCCGGAGGGCGGCAAGGCGCTCTGCGTACTGAGAGCCCGGTCGCGCGACGGCGCCGAGGTCGGCAAGGCAGAGGTACAGGTCGCCGCGTCAGCCGGTGATACCCGCCCGCTCACCCGATACCGGCTCGCGACCAGCGCACGCCCGGTGATCGGCGAAGTGGTGCGCTGCAGAGCCGCCGACTAGCGAATTGACCGGCGCGACTGACCCGGTTCAGCCGCCGAAAAAATCGCGTAATTCCGGTGGTGTCAGTCGCTGGTAAGTTGGTAGTTCTTATTTGTTTGCCCGTTAGCCCACCCGAGGAGATCGTCTGTGTCCACCACCGACCCCCAGGCGCAGGCCACCTGGCTGTCCCAGGACGCGCACGACCGCCTGAAGGCCGAGCTCGACGAACTGATCGCGGCCCGTCCGGCGATGGCCGCTGAGATCAACGCGCGACGCGAAGAAGGCGACCTGCGCGAAAACGGCGGATACCACGCTGCCCGGGAAGAGCAGGGCAAGGCCGAGATGCGGATCCGGCAGCTCCAGGAGCTGCTGCGCACCGCCCGCGTCGGCGAAGCCCCGAAGGCCGACAAGGTCGCGCCCGGCACCGTCGTGACCATCCATTTCGACGACGACACCGACGACACCGAGACATTCCTGCTCGGGTCCCGGGAGATCGCGGCCACCACCGATCTGACCGTCTACAGCCCAGAATCCGCCCTAGGACAGGCCATTCTCGGCGCACGGCCCGGCCAGACCGTGACTTACACCGCTCCCAGCGGTGCAGACATCAAGGTCACGGTGGTCGAGTTCAAGCCGTTCGGCGGCTAAGACGTTCGACGGATAGCGCGACACGCGCTTCCCTTGCGAGGATCGCCGTCGGCTCACGAACCGTGAGTCTCCTTCATGGGGAGGTAAACGAATGGCAGAGTCCGAAAAGTCCACCGTGGATCGCCGCCGGCTCCTGCGCCGCGCCGGCACGGTGGCTGCGGGCGTCGCGGGTGCTGGCGTTGCGGGTGCGGTGGCCGCAACGCCCGCCCAGGCAGCCCCGGGCGACCCGGTGGTGCAGGGCGCCACCAACAACGCGGGCACGGCGAGCACCACGGTCACGTCGAACAGCCCGACGGCTCCGACGCTCATCCTGTCCAACCCGAACGAGACGGGGCCCGAGGGTGGGGTCGCGGTCGGTCCGGCCGTCCAGCTCGTCCCGCACGGCAACTGGCTGAACGACGAGGCTCCGGCCGGCTCGATCGCAGCCGACGAGCTGGGTCTTCCCTGGGTGTCGGTGCAGTACCCGACGTTCACGTTCTCCCACGCGGTGCACACGACGTTCAACTCGAACACGATCGTGCCCATCAACCCGACCCGGGTCGTCGACACCCGCAACCTTGCCGGCCGTGCGCGGATCCTCAACGCGGCGGGCAACCTCGACAGCGCGGGCCGCCTGATCGCGGGCCGGTCGGTCAGCGTCGACCTGAGTGACATCGCGTTCTTCCCGACCGCGGTGCTGCTCACCGCTACCGTCACCGGGCAGGGTGCCGCAGGCTTCCTGACCGTGTGGCCGTACAACACGGCCCGGCCGACGGTGTCGAACGTCAACTACTCGCCGGGGCAGAACCTGTCGAACTTCGTGTTCAGCGGGTCCGGCTGGGACGACACGGCGGTCGCGTCCGGCCTGTCCGTCTTCAGCAGCCAGACCACGCACTTCCTCCTCGACGTGGTGGCGTTCGTGGTGGGCGACGGCTCGGTCAACCCGGAGTTCACGGTGACCGGTGCGACGGCCAGTTCGCAGAGCGCGGTAAGCAGCGCGGCAGCCGCCCGCGCGCAGCTGGTCAAGAAGACCAAGCCGAGCTGGCGGTAAGCAGATTCAGAAAGGCGCCCGTCGCGATTGCGACGGGCGCCTTTTGCTTGGCTATGCGGAGCGGAAAGTCACTTCGTATCCGTTGGCGCGCATCACGCCAATGAGCTTTTCGGCGTGTTCCGGGCCGCGCGTTTCGACGGAAAGCGCAACCTCTACTTCGCCCAGCCGCAACCGCGGACTCACCCGCTGATGCTGTACGTCCACCACATTCGCGCGGTGCTCGGCGATCAGGGCGAGCAGGGAAGCCAACTGCCCCGGCTGGTCGCCGCAGTGCACGGTGAACCGCAGGTACCGGCCAGCCGCCGTCAGCCCGTGCTCGATCACGCGCAGCAGCAGAAGCGGGTCGATGTTGCCGCCCGACAGCACGGCGACGGTGGGCGCCTCCGCCTTCACGGCGCCGGACATCAGAGCCGCCACCCCGACCGCGCCCGCTGGCTCCACGACCAGTTTGCCGCGCTCCAGCAGCATCAGCAGCGCCCGGGAGATGTCTTCCTCGGTCACCGTCACGACCTCGTCGACGAGCTTGCTCACGTGCGCGAACGTGTGCTCGCCCGGACAGCCCACCGCGATGCCGTCAGCGATCGTGTCCAGTTTCGGCAGCCGTACGGGTGTCCCTGCCCGCAGCGACGGCGGATACGCGGCCGCGCCCTCGGCCTGTACGCCGATCACGCGCACGTCTGGCCGGAGCGCCTTGGCGGCGACCGCGATACCGGAGAGCAGCCCGCCGCCGCCCAGCCCGGCCACGATCGTCTTGACGTCCGGGCACTGCTCGAGGATCTCCAGCGCCACCGTGCCCTGACCGGCGATCACGTCCGGGTGGTCGAAGGGGTGGATCAGCACAGCCCCCGTACGCTCAGCGAACTCGCGGGCGGCCACCAGCGCGTCGTCGACCGTGATGCCCGAGTACTCGATGCGTGCCCCGTAGCCCTTGGTAGCCGACACCTTCGGGATCGGCGCGCCCACCGGCATGAAGACCGTGGAGACGGCGCCGAGCAACCCGGCGGCGAGCGCGACGCCCTGGGCGTGGTTGCCGGCGCTGGCGGCGACCACGCCGCGGGCCCGCTCCTCCGGTGACAGCCGGGCGATGCGCACGTACGCCCCGCGCACCTTGTACGAGCCGGCGCGTTGCAGGTTTTCGCACTTGAGCCAGGCTGGACCCCCGATGGTCGCGGACAGCGGGCGGGACGGTTCGAGTGGCGTGGTCCGCACGACCCCGCTCAGCAGCTCTCGGGCGGCCTCGATGTCGCCCAAGGTCAGGAGCTCGCTCATTGCCCGATCGTCGCACCACCGGCTGACCGGCCCGCACGCGGCCACGTCGAGGCGTGCCGCTGCCAGGGCGCGATCATCTCGAACTGCCCCGCCACCGCCAGCAGCGTCAGCTCCGAACCGGGCGGCCCGACGATCTGCACCGCCACGGGCAACCCGTCGGGGCGCATGCCGACGGGTACGACCAGGGCGGGCAGCCCGGCGATGTTCCAGGGTGCGGCGTACGGCGCGTACCGGATGTTGGCGACCATGTTGGCTCGCCAGGACTTGCGCGACCAGCCGTCGGCGGCGATGGGTGCGCTCGCCAGCGCAGGGGTGATCATCAGGTCGACGCCGTGGTCGGAGAAGAAGCCGATGGACCGGTCGCGCCATCCCGCGCGATCCGCCTCCCGGACGTACCCCTTGCGTAGTGCCCACGCGCCGAGGGCGACGTGCCGGCGCGTCCGTGGCTGGAGGGTCTTTCGATCGAGGCCGGCGGCCTCGGCGTCGCGGCAAGCGGCCCCGAACCAGGTCGCGATGCCGCGCAGCCCGAGCGACGTCGGATACACCGGGTCGGCGGTGACGGCGTCGTGCCCGGCGGCGACCAGCAGGCGGGTCGCTTCGGCGACCGCGTCGAGGTTGGGCTTGTCGGGCCGCACGCCGCGGACCGGCGAACGCAGCGAGACGGCGACCTTGAGCCGCTGCGGCTCGACCAGCTTCTCCGGGCGGCGGCCGGCGAGCACCGCGAACCCGACCGCCGTGTCCGCCACAGTGGTGGCGAGGATGCCATGCTCGGTGAGGCCGTACCAGTCGTCGGCGCCAAGATTGCAGGGCACCACGCCGCGCCCCGGCTTGAGCCCGATCAGGCCGCAGCAGGCGGCGGGGATGCGGATCGAGCCGAGCCCGTCGTTGCCGTGGGCAAACGGCACGAGCCCGGCAGCGACCGCGGCCGCTGAGCCGCCCGATGAGCCACCGGCGGTGCGGTCGGTGCGCCACGGGTTGCGGGTCGTGCCCGACTCGTCGTCGGTCGTCGCCCACAGGCCAAGCTCGGGCATGCGGGTCACACCGAGCACCACCGCGCCCGCGCCCCGCAGCCTGCGAACCACCTCGTGGTCGTCTTCGGCCACCGGGCCGCGAGCCGCCGCCGAGCCGTTCCAGGTGGGCAGGCCGGCGACGGCCGTGTTCTCCTTGACCGCGACCGGCACGCCGGCCAGCGGCAGGTTGGCTAGGTCGTCCTGCTCGTCGACCTTTTCCGCCTCGACGATCGCCTCACCGCCGCGCACCACGCGAAACGCGGACAGCACCGCGTCGGCGGTCGCGATGTGGTCGAGATGGTCGGCGACCACCTGCGTCGCGGAGGCGTCGCCGCGCCGCACGGCACGCGCGATCTGCTTCGCGGTCGCGCCGACCCACGTCTCCTGCACGGGCCCCTCCCCTTGGGCTAGCCGAGCGCCTGCTCCAGATCCGCGAGAAGGTCGTCGGCGGTCTCGATGCCGACCGACAGTCGCACGAGATCCGAGGGAACTTCAAGCGGCGAGCCGGCAGCGCTCGCGTGTGTCATCTTGCCGGGGTGCTCGATGAGGGATTCGACCCCGCCGAGCGACTCCGCGAGCACGAAGAGCTTCGTCCGGTTGCAGACGTCGACAGCCGCCCCCTCGCCGCCCGCCGCGCGGAAGGAGATCATCCCGCCGAAGCGGCGCATCTGCTTCGCCGCGGTCTCGTGGCCGGGGTGGGTGGGCAGGCCCGGGTACAGGACCTGGGCGACCTTCGGGTGCCGCTGGAGATAGGCCGCGATGCGCTCGGCGTTGTCGCAGTGCCGATCCATGCGTACCCCGAGCGTCTTCACGCCGCGCAGGGTCAGCCACGCGTCGAAGGGGCCGTTGATGCCGCCCATGGCGTTCTGGTGGTACGCCAACTCGTCGCCCAACCCGGGGTCGGACACGACGAGCGCGCCACCGACCACATCGGAGTGACCGCCGATGTACTTCGTCGTCGAGTGCACCACGATGTCGGCGCCGTGTGCGAGCGGCTGCTGAAGGTACGGCGACGCGAACGTGTTGTCCACGACCAGAAGCGCGTCATTTTCGCGCGCGAGGCCGGCGAGCCCGGCGATGTCGGCGATGCCGAGCAGCGGGTTGGTGGGCGTCTCGACCCAGATGACCTTCGTCTTGTCGGTGACCGCTGCCCGCACCTGGTCGATGTCGGAGATGCGCGCGGCGGTCCAGCTCAGCCCCCAGCGCTCGGCCACCTTGGCGAACAGCCGGTAGGTGCCGCCGTACGCGTCGTCGGGGATCACCACGTGGTCGCCGGGCCGGCAGACGGTGCGCAGGAGCGTGTCTTCGGCCGAGAGCCCCGACGCGAACGTCAGCCCGCGCCGACCGCCCTCCAGGGCGGCCAGGCACTCCTGCAGCGCGTCGCGGGTCGGGTTGCCCGAGCGCGCGTACTCGTAGCCGAGCCGCGGCTCGCCGACCGCGTCCTGCGCGAACGTGCTGGTCTGGAAGATCGGCGGCACCACCGCGCCGGTGCGCGCCTCCGGCTCCTGGCCGGCGTGGATGGCGAGCGTGTCGAACCCGTACGTCATTAGGTCGAGGCTAGTCCTCCCCCAGCCGACCCTCGCACTCGCCGCGCAGGCTCTACCCTTCCCGGATGGCTCAATGCTTGTTCTGTGGCATCGTCGCAGGCTCGGTACCCGGGTTCGTGGTCGCCGACGAGCCCGGCGGGTTCGCGTTCCTGGACACCAGGCCGGTCTTCAAGGGCCACGTCCTGGTCGTGCCGCGCACGCACGTCGCCGTCCTCGGCGACCTGCCCACCGGCGACCTGGAGCCCTACTTCGGCCTGGTGCGCCGCCTGTCACTCGCCGTCGAGGCCGGCCTCGGTGCGGGCGGGACCTTCGTCGCCATGAACAACAAGGTGTCGCAGTCCGTGCCGCACCTCCACACCCACGTGGTACCGCGGACGAAAGGCGACGGCCTCCGCGGTTTCTTCTGGCCCCGGACGCGGTACACGTCTGATGATGAGGCCAGCCTGTACGCCGAGAAGATCGCCGCAGCGCTCGGGTAAGGCTTGGGCGGCCCTTGGCGTTACCCATGTCGGAGGTGTCAACCCGTGTTCCTACGACGCGTGAAAATCGACCTACCCACCCCCGACCAGGCCCTACCCGGCCGCACCACCGAGATGCCGGTGGCCGCGCGCCACACCGTCCTCGGCACCCCGCTGACCGGCCCCTGGCCCGCCGGCGCCGAGGTGGCGGTCTTCGGGATGGGCTGCTTCTGGGGCGCTGAGCGACTCTTCTGGCGCCTGCCCGGCGTGATATCCACGTCGGTGGGCTACGCCGGTGGCAGCACCCCGAACCCGACCTACGAGGAGGTCTGCTCCGGCCTCACCGGCCACGCCGAGGTGGTCCAGGTGGTGTACGACCCGGCGAAAATCGGGTACGAGCAGCTGCTCAAGGTCTTCTGGGAGAACCACGACCCGACCCAGGGCATGCGCCAGGGCAACGACGTCGGCACCCAGTACCGCTCGACCATCTACACCACGTCCGACGCTCAGGCGAAGGTGGCGGAGGCGTCCCGCGAGGCGTTCGCGCCGGTGGTGCGAGCGGCCGGGCGCGACGAGATCACCACCGAGATCGAGCCCCTGCGGGAGTACTACTTCGCGGAGGATTACCACCAGCAGTACCTTTCCGACGCAAAAAACCCGAACGGGTACTGCAACCACGGCCCCAACGGCATGACCTGCCCAATCGGCGTAGCCCGCGCCTGATCCGGCTCTGCGGTGCACGCGCGGCGCATTCCGGCCGCGTCGATCAAGGCCATGTGCATGGATCAAGGGCGAAAACACGCGGAAAAGAGATCGAACCATGTGCATTCGCCCTTGATCGGCGCGGACAGGCGGCGGGGACCGGGCGGCGCGGACGGGCGGCGCAGCGGGCGGTGGGGAGCGGGGAAATTGGCGTTGCCGATCTCCTCGCGTAGTGGATAGCGTGGCGGTACACGGGAAGGGAGGTGGTCCGGCTTTGTGTAGCTATAGGACTCGTGAGGTGGCTGTCCGCTAGCCGCTGTCCTTGACACAGCACGTCGTCGAGACCGTGTGACAGCGGTGCGGCGAAACCAAGTCAGACACCCGACCCCCGGGGTTCCGGCCTAGTCCAGCCGGTCCACGCACAAGCGTGGGAGCCCCGGGGGTTGTCTAATATCTGGCGTGCGTGAGCTGATCATCCTCGGCACGGCGAGCCAGGTGCCGACCCGTCAACGGAACCACAACGGGTACCTCCTGCGCTGGGATGACCAGGGGATTCTTTTCGACCCGGGTGAGGGTACGCAGAGGCAGATGCTGCGGGCGGGCGTGGCCGCCAGCGACATCACCCGGATCTGCGTCACTCACTTCCACGGCGATCACAGCCTGGGCCTGCCGGGCGTCATCCAGCGGCTGTCGCTCGACCGGGTGCCGCACACCGTCACCGCGCACTTTCCCGCCAGCGGCACCGGGTTCTTCAGGGCGCTGCGGCACGCCACCAGTTTCTACGAGACCGCTGACGTACGCGAGCAGCCAATCACCACAGACGGGCCGATTCCGGGCACCACCATGGAAGCGCGGCGGCTGCGCCATCCGATCGAGACCTACGGGTACCGGCTGATCGAACCCGACGGCCGCCGCATGCTGCCCGACAAGCTGGCCGCCCACGGCATCTCCGGCCCGGCGGTGGGTGAGCTCATTCGTGCCGGACATCTCCGCGGGGTGACGCTCGCCGAGGTCAGCGCCCCGCGCCCCGGGCAGCGCTTCGCGTTCGTGATGGACACGGGCCTCTGCGACAACGTCTACGCGCTCGCCGAAGGCGCGGACCTGCTGATCATCGAGGCGACCTTCCGGTCGCAGGACGCCGCGACCGCCGCGCAGGCCGGCCACCTGACCGCGGCGCAGGCGGCGCGCGTGGCGGCGGAGTCCGGGGTACGCCGGCTGGTGCTGACGCACTTCAGCCAGCGGTACGACGATCCGGCGGGCTTCGCCGCGGAGGCGCGCGAGCACTTCGACGGCGAGCTGGTCATCGCCGAAGATCTCATGCGGGTACCCGTGCCGCCGCGGCTACCCTCGACGGCGTGACCGTCATGATCCGAGCCGGTGCCGAAGACGACCTACCCGCGGTCGGTGAGCTGCATTTCCGGTCGAGGCTGACGGCGTACTCGGGTTTCATCCCGGTCGACGATCTCACCGCCATGCCAGCGAACGCGATGGTCGACTACTGGGTCGAGCGATGGCGGTACGAGAAAGACAATTACCAGCTCACGGTGGCCGAGGCGGGCGGGGTGGTCGTCGGGTTCACCTATCTTGGGCCCGACGAGGAGCCGGATACGGGCATCCTGAACGCCATCCACGTCGACCCTGATCGGCTGGGCAGCGGCGTGGGCAAGCTGCTGATGCGCGACGCTCTCGCGAAGCTGGCCGCGAGCGGCTGGCGCCGGGCGGTGCTGTGGGTGCTCACCGGCAACGCGCGGGCCCGGCACTTTTACGAGCGGGGCGGCTGGGCGCCAGAGGGTGTCGAGCGCGACGAGCACATCGGCTCGGCGCTCGTGCGGCAGATGCGGTACGCCCGGCCACTGCCGTAGAACGGAAACTGGCCGGGCGAGAGTACGTGATCGATGCATGCGGGGGAACCGGCGATCACGTACTCTCGCCCGCCATACCCACCCAAACCGGGGGAACGCCTGGCCGGAGGCGTCGGACCAGCGGAGGCATGCTGGCCACCGGACTGCTGGGTGGGTGTTTCGCGGGTCGCCACGGTGCTGGCGGGGCACCGGGGCGTCACCGCCGAATATGGGTCATGGTTGGTCGAAGGAGCCTCGGTTCGCAGGGGCATGTCGCTCCCGCCACCGGCCTCCACCGGGTCTCTCGCGCCAGCTGGGCAGTGCGCGTAGCCCGTTGAGGTCGTGCCGAGCCGTCCATGCCTCGCGCCAGGGCCGGCGGGATGCCGCCTCGGCACGCTCGGCGAGTCTCCTGGGCGGGCACGGCCACTCCGAGCCGCACCAGACACACTCACCGGCCTGGTTGGGTTGTGCGTGCCGCCCGAGCATGTACTGCGCGTCCCGCCACAACAGGCGGTCCACCACGTCGGCCGGCTCAGTCTGGTCCACGCTGACCATCCGTTCCCCCTTTCGGGAGCTACGACTAGTCAACCGGCCGGCGCCTGACCGCAACCGGACAGGATGTGCGACTCCCCGAAATTTCCACTTTTGAGTGGGGCGATAATGAGTCATGGGCGACACGCCGTTGTTGCGCCGCGTACGCGAAGCGGTCATCGGTGACGACCAGGTGATGTGGGGTCCGTACGGTCCGCGCCGCGTGACGTACGCCGATTACACCGCGTCCGGACGCGCTCTCAGCTTCATCGAAGAGTTCATTCGCGACGAGGTGCTGCCACGATACGCCAACACGCACACCGAATCGTCCGGCACCGGACTACAGACCACCCGCCTACGCGAAGACGCCCGGACGATGATCCGCGACTGCGTGGGCGGTGACGAGAACACCGTCGTCATCTTCGCCGGATCGGGTGCCACCGGTGCGATCGACAAGCTCATTTCGGTACTCGGCCTGCGGCTGCCGGCGGCGCTCGACGACGCCTATGGCCTCCGCGACCAGATCCCGCCGCACGAACGTCCAGTGGTCTTTATCGGACCGTACGAGCATCACTCGAACGACCTGCCGTGGCGCGAATCGATCGCGGATCTCGTGCTGATTCCCGAAGATCACGACGGCCATGTCGATCAGGACGCGCTGGAGGCGGCGCTGATCCGGTACGCGGACCGGCCCTTGAAGATCGGGTCCTTTTCGGCCGCGTCGAACGTCACCGGCATCCTCACCGACACCGACGCGATCGCCGCGCTGCTACACCGGCACGGCGCGCTGTCGTTCTGGGACTACGCGGCCGCCGGCCCGTACGTCGACATCCGCATCGACGGCAAGGACGCGATCTTCCTGTCGCCGCACAAGTTCGTGGGCGGGCCGGGCACGCCGGGCGTGCTGGTGGTGCGGCGTGAGCTGCTGCGTAACCGGGTGCCGACGGTGCCGGGAGGCGGCACGGTCGACTATGTCAACGCGTACGAGCACCACTACCTCACCGACCCGGCGCACCGGGAAGAGGGCGGCACGCCTGCGATCGTCGAGTCCATCCGCGCCGGCCTCGTTTTTCAGCTCAAGCGGGCCGTCGGGACGGACGTGATCCGCGAGCAGGAGGAGCAGTTCCTGCGCCGGGCGGTCACGATCTGGAGCGCGAATCCGGCCATCCAGATCCTCGGCAACCTGACCGCTGACCGGCTCTCGATCCTCTCCTTCGTGATACGCCGCCCGAACGGCCGCGGCCTGCACCACAACTTCGTCGTGGCCGTGCTCAACGACCTGTTCGGCATCCAGTCGCGCGGCGGCTGCTCATGTGCGGGACCGTACGGACACCGGCTGCTGGGCGTCGACCTGGAGCTCTCGCACCGGTACGAGGCGGAGATCGTCGCGGGCTGCGAGGGAATCAAGCCCGGGTGGGTACGGGTCAGCTTCAACTACTTCCTGACCGACGTGGTGTGCGGGTACCTGATCGACGCCGTGGACCTCGTCGCCTCCCACGGGTGGAAACTCCTACCGGAGTACCGGTTCGACCCGCACACAGCGCTGTGGCGGCACCGCGCAGGCGTCGTGGAGCCACCGCTGCGGCTCGGCCAGCTCCGGTACGACGAGGATGGCCGGCTGTCCTGGCCCTGCCACCACGAACGGGCCGACGAGGACGCGCTCGCCGGCTATCTGGCGTACGCCCGCGACCTGCTGCTCAGCCTGCCCGAGCCGGATCTCGACGGGCACCCGGGCGAGGCGGTGTCACCGCACTTCGAAGAGCTGCGCTGGTTCGAGCTGCCGGCGTGTTCGCTCACAGCGGATCCGGACATTGACCGGCGTCCGGCCGCGTTCCGGAGGTCATGAGTACCGAACAGGACGTCTTCGACGCGTACTCCCAGGTGGTCACCACCGTCGCCGAGAAGGTTCTGCCCAGCGTGGCCGCTCTCGCGGTACGCACGGCCCGCGGCGCGGGCGCCGGATCGGCCGTGACCTTCACCGACGATGGGTTCCTGCTCACCAGCGCACACGTGGTCGCCGGCGCCACGGGTGGCACGGCCACATTCGGCGACGGCCTGGAAACCCGGTTCGACGTGGTCGGCGCGGACCCGCTCTCCGACCTCGCTGTCCTCCGGGTACGCGCAACCGGCGCCCCGCCCGCCGAGCTCGGCGACGCCGACCGGCTGCGGATCGGGCAGCTCGTGGTGGCGGTAGGCAACCCGATGGGCCTGGCCGGCTCGGTGACCGCCGGCGTCGTGTCCGGCCTTGGCCGCTCCATCCCGGCCCGCGACGGCCGCAACGTGCGCCTCATCGACGACGTGATCCAGACCGACGCCGCCCTCAACCCGGGCAACTCCGGCGGCGCACTCGCCAACTCCAACGGCTGGGTGATCGGCGTCAACACGGCCGTCGCCGGGTACGGGCTCGGGCTCGCCGTGCCGATCAACCCGAACACTCGCCAGATCATCGGCGAACTGGTGTCGACCGGCCGGGTACGGCGTGCCTGGCTGGGCGTGGCGGGCGTACCCATTCCGCTGCCGCCCCCGATCGCCGAGCGGCTGGAGCAGAAGATGGGCCTGCGCGTCGTGGAGGTCGTACCCGGCAGCCCGGCCGGCGTAGCGGGCATCTACCTGGGCGACGTGATCATCTCCGCGGGCGGGCGCCCGGTGTCGAACGTGCAGGCGCTCCAGCGCCTGATGCTAGGCCCGGCAATCGGCACCCGCATGCCCGTAACGCTCCTCCGCCGCGGCGCCTTAGTAGACGTAGTGACCGTCCCCGCCGAACTGAACTAACTCCCCACGGCGAGCCCACCCACCCCTACTCCCACCCTTCCCGCCCCCGCCCTCGCCCCCCGGCCCCGCACCGCCCCCGCGCCCCGCCCCGCGCCGCACTCGGCCCCGCGCCGCCAGCCCGCCGATCAAGAAGCCCTGGCCCTCCGGGCCACCCACAGGTGGGCGAAAGAGAGGCAACCCAGCCCGCGCCCGTCCTCTCCCCGGCGCCACCGCCCGCCCATGACGGCGTGTCGCCACGCCCCACACACGCCGATCAAGGGCGAACGCACGCGGTTGGATCTCTTCTCCGCACGCGTCGGCCCCCAAGCCAGCCCAGCACGGCGTGTCGCCACGCCGAGCACGCCGATCAAGGGCGAACGCACGCGGTTGGATCTCATTTCCACGTGCATTCGCCCTTGATCGATGAGATCGGCCTTGATCGCCGTCGCGCCACGTTTCGCCGCGCTGCCCGTAATGGCGGCGACGAAGGCCGCGATTCGCGGCCACACATTGCGAAGCACGAGACCTTGGCGCTGGACCGTCGCTATGGCGACGGTCCAGCTCCAAGATCTGACCGCGTGCGTGGCTTGGTGGGGTGAGCTGGGATCTTGCGCCCCACCAAGCCGGATATATCCGGACGCAGATCCCAGCCTGCCCTACCAAGCCACGCTGCGGACTCCGCGCGGGGCGCGCAGGCCGGCCCGGGCCCGGCGCGGGGCGCTACAGCGCGGAACCACCGCCGATCAAGGGCAATCGCAAGGATCAAGGGCGAATGCACGCGGTTTGGCGATCCAACCACGTGCATTCGCCCTTGATCGACGAAAGCCGGCGCGCGCGGTGCGCACAGCGCGCAGGACACGCGCGGTGCGCACGGCGCGCAGGGCACGCGCGGTGCGCACGGCGCGCAGGACACGCGCGGTGCGCACGGCGCCCGCAGTGCCCACCGCGCGCGGCGGGCGCGGGCGCGGTTACACCCGTGTCAGGCGAGCTTCTTGGCGAGGTTCTGGTCCAGGGCGTTCATGAACTCGTCGGTCGTCAGCCACGGCGCGTCACGCGAGATCAGCAGCGCCAAGTCCTTCGTCATCTGGCCGCCCTCGACGGTCTCGACGCAGACCTGCTCCAGCTTCTCCGCGAACTCCGTCACCGCCGGCGTCCCGTCGACCTTGCCGCGGTGCGCCAGGCCCCGCGTCCACGCGAAGATCGACGCGATCGGGTTGGTCGAGGTCTTCTCGCCCTTCTGCCACTGCCGGTAGTGCCGGGTGACCGTGCCGTGCGCCGCCTCCGCCTCGACGGTCTTGCCGTCGGGAGCCATGAGCACCGAGGTCATCAGGCCGAGCGACCCGTAGCCCTGCGCCACCGTGTCGGACTGCACGTCACCGTCGTAGTTCTTGCACGCCCAGACGAAGCCGCCCTCCCACTTGAGCGCGGCGGCCACCATGTCGTCGATCAGCCGGTGCTCGTACGTGATGCCGGCGGCGGCGAACTCCGAGGCGAACTCGTTTTCGAATACCTCGGCGAACAGGTCCTTGAAGCGCCCGTCATACGCCTTGAGGATCGTGTTCTTCGTCGACAGGTACACCGGGTAGCCGCGGTCGAGGCCGTACCGGAACGAGGCGCGCGCGAAGTCGCGAATCGACTCGTCGAAGTTGTACATGCCCATGGCCACGCCGCCACCGGGGAAGTTGGCGACCTCCAACTCGACCGGCGCCGAGCCGTCCTGCGGGGTGTACGTGATGGTGACCGTGCCGGGGCCGGGCACCACGAAGTCGGTGGCCTTGTACTGGTCGCCGTGCGCGTGACGGCCGATGATGATCGGCTTGGTCCAGCCGGGCACCAGCCGGGGCACGTTCGACATGATGATCGGCTCGCGGAAGACCACGCCACCGAGGATGTTACGGATGGTGCCGTTGGGCGAGCGCCACATCTTCTTCAGGCCGAACTCCTCGACCCGCGCCTCGTCCGGCGTGATGGTGGCGCACTTGACGCCCACGCCGTGGCGCTTGATGGCGTTGGCGGCGTCGACGGTGACCTGGTCGTCGGTCTCGTCGCGGTGCTGGATCGAGAGGTCGTAGTACTCCAGCTCGACGTCGAGGTAAGGCAGGATCAGCTGCTCCCGGATCTGCTTCCAGATGATCCGGGTCATCTCGTCGCCGTCGAGCTCGACGACTGGGTTGTTCACCTTGATCTTCGCCATCGCGCCGGCGCTCCTCTCGCGGGAATTCATTAAGCAGTACGAGCGTACTGCACAGCCTAGACTCCTCTGCATGCCGCTCACTCACACCCTCGGCGACGTCACAGTCATCGCGCTCAGCGACGGCGAAGGCCCGTTCTTTTTGCCCCGGAAAAAGGCGTTTCCGCAGGCGACCGACGAGCACTGGCGGCTCGCCGACGAGCGCTATCCGGGTGCGGTCACGCCGGACGGGGAGTGGCTGCTGCGCTTCCGGTGCTTCGCGATCCGCCGCGACGACGATGTGATCCTCGTCGACACCGGCATCGGCCCGGCCAACTCACCAGCGGCGAACTGGGCGCCGGTACCCGGACGCCTCCCCGACGAGCTGGCCGCCGCCGGCATCGACCCCGCCGATGTGCGCACCGTCGTCCTCACGCACCTGCACACCGATCATTGCGGCTGGGCGGTCGTCGACACGCCCTACTTCCCCAACGCCGAGTACCTGCTGCAGCGTGCCGACGCCGACGCGGTCGACGAGCTGAACCCGGCGCTGCGCGAACGGCTCCTCGCCCCGCTGGCCGACGCCGGCCAGTTACGGCTCGTCGAGGGAGAAACGAAGATCCGACCCGGCGTCACGGCCGTCCACACACCCGGCCACACGCCGGGCCACCAGGCCGTTTTGATCGAGTACGCGGACAAGCCGACCCTCATCACCGGTGATCTTTTGGTGCACGCCGTCCAGATCGTGGCACCCGACTTGGCGTACACCTTCGAGATGGACCCGGGTGCGGCGCGCGAGTCGCGCGCGAACCTGATCGCCCCCGGCGTCGTGCTGGCGAGCGCCCACCTCCCGGAACCCTTTACCCCCATCTCGTGATCAGGGCGTCCCTCAAGTCGTTCTAGCGACTTCAGGGACGCCCTGATCATGGGAGTGTCAGAGGTTGGCTACGTCGGCCTGCTTGCTGCGGACGGCCTCGGCGGCCTCCTTGAGAGCGGCCAGCTCGGACTCGGTCAGGTCGGTCTCGACGACCCGGTTGACGCCCTCGGCACCGATGGCCGCCTCGACGCCCAGGTAGACGCCCGAGATGCCGTACTCGCCGTCGACCCACGCGCAGACCGGCAGCACCGCGCCGGAGTCCTCGGCGACCGCGCGCGCCATGCGAGCCGCGGCGGCGGACGGGGCGTAGTACGCCGATCCGGTCTTCAGCAGCCCAACCACCTCGGCGCCGCCGTTACGGGTGCGGACGACGAGCTCCTCGATCTTCTCGGCGGGCAGCAGCTCCGACAGCGGCTTGCCGTCGACCGTGCACTGCGAGGGCACCGGCACCATCGTGTCGCCGTGCGAGCCCAGGGTCAGCGTGCGTACCGAGGCCACCGGTACCGCCAGCGTCTCGGCCACGAAGTGGCTGAACCGGGCGGTGTCGAGCATGCCGGCCTGGCCGAGGACCCGCTGCTTCGGGAACTGGGTGGCGATCTGGGCGAGCGCGGTCATCTCGTCGAGCGGGTTCGAGACGACGATGACGACGGCGTTCGGCGCGTACTTGGCGACGTTCTCCGCCACCTGCCGGACGATCTTGGCGTTGACGCCGAGGAGGTCCATGCGGCTCATGCCCGGCTTGCGGGGCAGGCCAGCGGTGATGACGACGATGTCCGAGCCCTCGATCGCCTCGTAGCCCTCGCCGTTGGGGCCGGTGGTCTGGCCGACGACCTTGGTCTCGAAGCCCTCGATCGGCCGGGACTGGTTCATGTCCAGCGCCAGGCCCTCCGGCTTGCCGTCCACGATGTCCGTGAGCACGACCGTGTCGAAGACGTCGTACTCGGCCAGGCGCTGCGCGGTCGTCGAGCCGTAGAAGCCGGCGCCGACGACGGTGACCTTCTTGCCCATGGTCGTCTCACTCTCTGAAACCGGTCGGGGTTCTTTTTCCGGACCGTATCAGCCGTGTTTGGTACAGAAACCGTTGACCGGGTCACCTGTGCCGGTCCACACGTAGACATCGCTGACCCAACTGCCGTCGGTGAGCTTGTTCCACAGGTCACTGGTGTATCCGTCGCGACCGGTGTGCGTGGTGCCGCGCGCCGAGCAAGCGATCGTGACGGTGTCGCCGTCGGCCACGGTGCCCGCCACGGCGTACGCGATGCCCGGGCCGGCGCGGCGGTTGAGCGTACTGCCGCCATCGGTGTCGACGATGCCCTGCGTGAGGCCGAGCGCCCCGTAGTTGCGCAGGCTGCCACCCACGGCGACCTGCTCCGAACCGTGCCGGGCGGCCCCGCTGTACGCCCGTCCGGTATCGATGATCACCCACTTGCCGAACGCGTGCCGGTCGATCTCGACATACTGCCCGTCGCGCCGCAACGAGAAGTGCACATGCTTGCCGCTCGAACGCCCGCCACACGAGACGTCGTTGCCGATGTTGCCCAGGAACGCGCCCTCGGCGACCCTGGTCCCGTTCGGCCGAATGTTGCCTTCGAGGTGGTAGTAATCGGTGGCGAGGCCCCGATCGTGCACCACGCGCACCCAACCCTTGCCAGACCTGCACATCGTGTACGCGAGACCGCCGCGCGCCGCGAGCACCCTGCCGTCGCCGCCAGCCAGGTCGATCGAGCTGCGGGCGCCGCCACTCATCGGGTGCGGACCACCCGTGTACCGCCACGTCTGACCGATCGCGAACGGCAGCCGCATGCCGGTGCGACGGTCGGTACCCTCGGTCCTGTCTCCG
Source organism: Phytohabitans aurantiacus (assembly GCF_027923225.1). Lineage (GTDB taxonomy): Bacteria > Actinomycetota > Actinomycetes > Mycobacteriales > Micromonosporaceae > Phytohabitans > Phytohabitans aurantiacus. The sequence goes on along the minus strand of NZ_BSDI01000013.1, from coordinate 233,986 downwards.
AGGGTGCGGCGTTCGTCTCCACTGAGGATCGTCGCGTCCCCGCTCAACGTGGCAAACTGCGGCTCGCCTTCCAAAGCCACCCGCCAGCGCCCTTGCTCGCGGTGCGCGACAAAGAGCCACCCGTCCGGGTACTCCTCGCCAGCCACCATGCGGACGGCGGTACCAAACCCCCACTCGACGTTGCTGCGCGCGATCGTGACCTCCCCACCCGGCACGCGGGCGCGGACGGCGGCGGCAAGATCGGGTGCCGACGCGGCAGGGTCAGGTGGTGCCGCGAGCGGCGTCGTGGGCGCGGCAACCAGGCCGAGTGCGAGAGCCGCGGCGGCGATTCGCATGCCCTCGATCATGAACAAATGGCGCCAATCGGTCACGCCACCACGCCGGTCAGACCTTTCCGCGTGCATACGCCCTTGATCGGTGGGGGCTTGGGGACGCGGAGGGTGAGGCCGCGGGAGCAGCGGTATGGAGCGCGACGAGCGTCGCGGTAGCCCAAAAGCTCTAAAGGCGTTCGGCGCGCTCTACGACGTTGGTCAGGAGCATGGCCCTTGTCATGGGGCCGATGCCGCCGGGCACGGGGGCCAGGGCGGCTGCCACCTCGGCCACGTCGGGGGCGACGTCGCCGGTGTATACGCCCTTGCCGTCTTCGCCGACGACCCGGGTGATGCCCACGTCGATGATGACGGCACCGGGGCGGATCATGTCGGCGGTCAGGACGCCCGGGACGCCCGCTGCGGCCACCACGATGTCGGCGCTTCGGGTGTGTGCGGCCAGGTCGCGCGTGCCGGTGTGGCACAGGGTCACGGTCGCGTTTTCGCTGCGGCGGGTCAGCAGCAGCCCGAGCGGCCGTCCCACGGTGGTGCCGCGCCCGATCACGGTCACGTTGGCGCCGCGCAGCGGCACGTCGTATCGGCGCAGCAGCTCGACGATGCCGCGCGGTGTGCACGGCAGCGGCCCGTCGTATCCGAGCACCAGCCGCCCCAGATTGACCGGGTGCAGGCCGTCGGCGTCCTTGTCGGGGTCGACGGCTTCCAGCACGCGCTGGGTGTCGATCTGCGACGGCAGCGGAAGCTGCACGATGTAGCCGTGGCAGGCGGGGTCGGCGTTGAGCTCGGCGACGACCTCGTCGACCTGCTGCTGCGTGGCGTCGGCGGGCAGGTCGCGGCGGATCGAGGCGATGCCCACCTCGGCGCAGTCGCGGTGCTTGCCGTCGACGTAGGCCCGGGAGCCCGGGTCGTCGCCCACCAGCACGGTGCCCAGCCCCGGAACGCGACCACGATTGGCGAGAGCCTTGACCCTCGCCCGCAGGTCTTCGCGGATCGCCGCCGCTGTTGCTTTACCGTCCAGGACTGTGGCCGTCACGCCGCAAATGGTCTCATAGTGAGCCGACGACGAAAGCCGAGGGACTGATGCACGCACGCGGGCTCATCGCTGGGATCACGCTCCCGCTCGCCGTGACGGCGACACTGACCGGCTGCGATCCGTTCGGGGGTGACGCCGCCAGCGAGGCGGCGCCCGGCACGGTACGGATCGGGATCACCGAGCCGCGCCACCTCCTGCCGTCGAACACCAACGACACCGATGGCTCCCAGGTGCTTGCCGCGCTGTTCACGCCGCTGGTCGGGTACGACGGGGACCATCGGGCGCAGCCGCTCGCCGCCGAGTCGATCAAGTCGACCGATCACAAGGTCTGGACGATCACGCTCAAGGACGGGTACACGTTCCACAATGGCGAGCCGGTGACCGCCGACAGTTACCTCAACGCCTGGAACTACGCGGCGTACGCACCCAACAACCAGGCCAACAGCTACTTCTTCGCGCGGATCACCGGGTACGCGGACACCCAGCCAGCCGACCCTGACGGCGGCGGGCCGGAGCCAGCGGCCGAGCCGAAGTCGCAGACGCTCTCCGGCCTCAAGAAGGTCGACGACCGCACCTTCCGGGTGACGCTTGCCGCACCGTTCACCGAGTTCCCGGCGATGCTCGGCGACACCGCCTTCTACCCGCTGCCGCAGGCCGCATGGCAGTCGCCCGGCGTGCTCAGCCCCGGGTTCGAGGACACCGTGGTGGGGCAGGGACCGTTCAAGCTCAAGGGCGCGTGGCGGCGCGGCGCGGCGATCGACCTGGAGCGGTACGAGGCGTATCCGGCCGAGAAGCCGAAGGTGCCAGCCGTGCGGTTCCAGCCCTACGACCAGCTCAGCGCCGCGTACGGTGACCTGATCGGGGGCGATCTCGACGTGCTGCGCACGGTGCCCGCCGAAAAGGTGGCGAGCGCTTCCAAAGATCTTGGCGACCGGTACGGCCACCAGGTCGACTCGACACTGCAGTTTCTCGCGTTCCCGATGTACCAGCAGGAGTTCGCCAATCCGGACGTCCGCGCGGCGATCTCCAAGGCCCTCGACCGGAACGCGATCTTCCCGGACGGGCAACCGGCGCGTGCCTTCGTCCCGCCGGTCGTGGCCGGGTATCGGGAGGACAGCTGTGGGCTGGCCTGCCAGTTCGACGCCGCGGCGGCCAAGAGCCTGTATACCGAGGCGGGCGGCCCGGCGAAGCTCCAGATCACGTACAACGAAGACGGCGGCCACGGCTCCTGGGTCGAAGCCACCTGCGCCCAGCTCCGCACGAACCTGGGCGTCGAGTGTGCGCCCACAGCCGTGCCGCGCTTCGTCGACCTGCTGGACAAGGTGGCTCGGCGCCAGCCGGTGGGCCTGTTCCGGATGGGGTGGCCGATGGACTACCCGTCGATGGAGAGTTACCTCGGTCCGCTGTACTCGACGACCGGCTCGTCGAACTACTCCGGGTACAGCAACTCGCGCTTCGACGCCCTGGTCAACGAGGCCACGCAGGCAACCAGCGAGCCCGACATGATCAAGAAGTACCAGGAGGCGGAGGACGTGCTCGCGCAGGACATGCCGGTGATCCCGCTGCGGTTCGGCGAGATCCATTACGGCTGGTCGGCGGGGGTGCGCGGGGTGCAACTCGACGCGTTCGGCCGGGTTGACGTGCTGGCGCTCGAATCCACGGCCTGAGAGAGGAGCCGGGCGCCCGCGCGCCCGGCTCCCAGGGTTCCTAGTGGAAGAAGTGGCGGGTTCCGGTCAGGTACATCGTGATGCCGGCCGCCTTGGCCGCAGCGATGACCTCGTCGTCGCGCACCGAGCCGCCCGGCTGCACGACCGCGTGCACGCCCGCGTCGATCAGCACCTGGAGCCCGTCGGCGAACGGGAAGAACGCGTCGGACGCGGCCACCGATCCGGAGGCCCGGTCGCCAGCCCGCGACACCGCCAGCCGGGCCGAGTCGACCCGGTTCACCTGGCCCATGCCGACGCCCACGGTGGCGCCGCCGGACGCCAGCAGGATCGCGTTGCTCTTCACCGATCGCACGGTGCGCCACGCGAAGGTCAGATCGTCCAGGTCGCCCGGCTCACCCGACACGAGCTGCCAGGTGGCTGGGTCGTCACCGGAGGCGTCGACGCGGTCGATCATCTGCACCAGTACGCCGCCGCCGACCTGGCGCCACTCCGCGGGCAGCGGGTTCCACTCAGGAGCGACGAGCAGCCGCACGTTCTTCTTGCCGGACAGTACCTCCAGCGCACCCTCCTCATAGGACGGTGCCACCACGACCTCGGTGAAGATCTCCGCGACCTGCTCGGCCATCGCCACGCTGACCGGCCGGTTGACGGCGATCACGCCGCCGTACGCCGATACCGGGTCACAGGCGTGCGCCTTGCGGTGCGCCTCGGCCACGTCGACGCCGACCGCGATGCCGCACGGGTTGGCGTGCTTGATGATCGCGACACACGGTGCACTGTGGTCGTTGGCCGATCGCCAGGCCGCTTCGGCGTCGACGTAGTTGTTGTACGACATCTCCTTGCCGTGCAGCTGCTCGGCCTGCGCGAGCCCGGGCGGCGCGTCCGGATTGACGTACAGTGCCGCCTCCTGGTGCGGGTTCTCCCCGTACCGCAGCACGCTCGCCCGGCGCAGCGCGAGCCCCGCGAAGGCCGGCCAACCGTCCTCGTCGGGGTTGAGGGTCGACGCGCACCACTGCGCGACCGCCAGGTCGTACTCGGCGATCATCGCGAAGGCCCGAGCCGCGAGCGCGCGGCGCTGCGCGAGGGTGAGACCGCCGTCGAGGGCCGCCACGATGTCCGGGTACGCCGAGGGCGAGGTCACCACGGCTACCGAGGGGAAGTTCTTGGCGGCCGCCCGCACCATGGCCGGCCCGCCGATGTCGATCTGCTCGACACACTCGTCGACGCTCGCGCCCGACTCGATCGTCTCCTGGAACGGGTACAGGTTGGAGACGAGCAGGTCGAAGGGCTCGACACCCAACTGCTCCAGCTGAGCGGCGTGCGCGGGGAGGCGCAGGTCGGCGAGGAGCCCGGCATGCACCTTGGGGTGCAGCGTCTTGACGCGGCCGTCCAGGCACTCGGGAAAACCGGTCAGCTCCTCGACCCGGGTCACCGGGGCACCGGCCGCCTCGATGGCCGCCGCGGTCGAGCCGGTAGAAACGATCTGTACGCCGGCGCCGTGCAGCGCCCGTGCCAGGTCGGCGATGCCGGTCTTGTCGTACACGCTGACCAGAGCCCGCCGGATCGGACGGCGACCTTGCTCACTCACGGGATGGTGACCTTTCGTTCGTTGATGGTCCAGCCCTCGCGGACCAGGCGGCCGACCGCGTCGACAAGCTGGCGCCGCTCCGCTTCCTTGATGCGCTCGGTCAACGTCTCCTCGGTGTCGTCACCGAGCACCGGCACCGCGACCTGAGCGATGATCGGCCCGGTGTCGACGCCAGCGTCCACAAAGAACAGCGTCGCCCCGGCGACCTTGACGCCGTAGGCGAGGGCATCGCGCGGGCCGTGCATTCCCGGGAACGCGGGCAGCAGCGAGTTATGGGTGTTGATGTACCGGTCGCCGAAAGCCGCCAGGAACCGCTCACCGACGAGCTTCAGGAAGCCGGCCGAAATCACCAGATCGGGCTCGTAGCCGGCCACGTGCTCGGTCAGCACCCGATCCCAGTCGTCGCGGGTCGGATGCGCCTTGACGACGTCGACGAACGTGGGCACTCCCGAGGCGGCAGCACGGTCGAGACCAGCGATGCCGTCCCGATCGGCGCCGACAGCGACCACACGGGCGCCGTATCCGGGATCGGCGCACGCATCGAGCAGGGCCTGCAAATTGCTGCCCGAGCCGGATACAAGGACCACAAGACGAGCCGGTTCGCGCACGTCAGCACCCTACCGGCACCCCCGACAGTGGCGATGACCAGGTACGCTGCCGAACGCCTGGTTCTGGGGCTGAGGAGCGCACGGCACCTCGGAGACTCCAGGACCCGCGCGAGCGGAGCGAGCGCCAGCGACACAGCCCATTGACGACGAGGAGCACCAAATGCAGCCCGGCTATCCCGGCCAGGACCCGTACGGCCAACAGCCGAACGACCCGACGGCGCAGCCGCCGCAGTACGGGCAGCCGCAGCAGCAGCCCCCGCAGTATGGGCAGCCGCCGCAGCCGCCACAGTATGGGCAGCAGCCGTATGGCCAACCGCAGTACCAGGATCCCTACGCCGCACCGCAGCAGCAACCCGACCCGTACGGTCAGCAGCCCACCTCCGGCCAGCCGTACGGTCAGCCGACCTCGGGCCAGCCCTACGGCCAGCCCACCTCCGGCCAGCCCTATGGCCAGCCGACCTCCGGACAGCCCTACGGGCAGTACCCGACCGCGCCGAACTACGCCGGCGGCGGATACCAGGCACCTGGGCCGCAGGGACAGAACAACACGCTCGGCCTGATCGCCATGATCGTGGGCATCGTGTCGATTCCGATGGGCCTCTGCTGCGGCCTGTTCGGCCTCCCGCTGGGCATCGCGGCCGCCGTGATGGGTTATCTCGGCAAGCAGAAGGCCGAGCAGGGTCAGGCCAGCAATCTGGGTCAGGCGAAGGCCGGATTCATCTGCGGCCTCGTTGGCACAGGACTGGGCCTGCTCTCGTTCATCGTCGGCCTGGTAGCCAACGTCGGTTACAACTTCTGACCACGGTCTTGACGAGGCACTGATCAAACGCGAGCATCGTCAAGCCACAATGAACAAATAGGGGAGGAACAGAAACTTGACCACGCCTTATCCGCCGTCTGCCGCGCAGCCGGCCAACGACAAGACCACGCTCTTCGGCGTACTGGGCATCGTCTTCGCCCTGTGCTGCCCCATCGTGGGCATCATCTTCTCGGCGCTTTCCCTGAACGCCGCCAAGAAGGCAGGAAAGCCGCAGACGCTCGCGATCATCGGTTTCGTCGTCGCGGCGCTTTCCATCATCGTCGGCATCATTGTTCAGGTCAGCGCGCGAAGCTGAGTCCAGCTTCTCCACGGCCGAGGCGCCCACCCCATCGCGGGAGGGCGCCTCGATTGTTTCCCCGTTTCGTGAGCAGGCCAGCTTCGTGGGCGGGCCGGCTTCGTGGGCGGGCCGGCTTCGTGACGGGCCGGCTTCGTGACGGGCCGGCTTCCCTACGGGCCGGCTTCGCTACGGGCCGGCTTCGCTACGGGTGGGCGAAGATGCGGGTGGCGGCCGCTCCGATCAGCGTGCCCACCGCGACCACCAAGGCAGCCACCGCCGCCACGTGCCAGGCGACCGGGCCGATCTGTGCCAGCCTCCCGTCGCCCAGCGGTCCACCAGAGACCACAGCCGCCGCGCCGAGCAGCAGGCCGGCCACCGGACCAGCCAGCGCCGCCGCACCGAGTACGACGGGCCAGCGAGCCGCTTGAGCCGGGCGGTCCGCCCGCAGCTTGCGGCGAGTGAGCAGCCATCCGGCGACCATGCCGGCCACGACCGGTACGGCCAGCATCGCGGCCCCGTAGCCACCGATCGGCCCTTCTGGCAGGCCGGCGAAGATTGGTACCGCCGGGAGCGCGCCGACCGACACCTCGGTGGTGCGGACGGCGGTGTCGGTGCCGACCGCGAATCCGGGTCCGAGCAGGTACGCGGCTGCCCAGACGGCGGCGTTCGGGGCGTACGCGATGCTGATCAGCGTGATGCCGGTCTGACCGGCCACCCCGGTTCGGTACGCGCCAATCATGTCGCTCGCGCTGCCGCCGCCGAGCGCCACGGACAGCCCCGCGATGCCAGCGCCCGCCGCGAGCACCAAGACCGCGGCCACCACACCCGTGCGGATAGCGTCGCGCAGGACCGGTGAGAGCCGCCGGACCACGACCCGGAGCGCCCCGCTGGCCCGGAGCGCGCCGACCAGCGCCGCCAGGGCACCGAACAGCGCAAACGTGAACCCGGCCCGGGCCGGCGACGCGGACAGCCCACCGCCGTCCAGGATGAGAGCGGCGATCGCGCCGAGCACCCCGTACCCGATGCCGATCGTGCCCGCGACGGCGAGTGCCTGCGCCGGTGAGCCGCGATGCCGGGCTCCGATCGCGCGCGTGACGTGTACCCCAGCGCGCGCGACCCGCCACGCGGCGAGCACCGCCAAGGCGAGTGGCGCGAGCCCGAGGGTGCCGGCGGCGGTGTCGAGCGGTACGCCGTGGCCGAGAAGCCAACCGGCGAGGCCGAGCCGCGCCGCGCCGCCGATCGAGGCAGCGCCCTCGGTGAGCTGGGCCAGCCCCATGACGACGGCGACCGGCAGGTACGAGACGACGGCGGCCCAGACCGTGGCGGCCGCAGCGGCAACCACCAGGGGCGCCCGGCGCGGCTTGCCACCGCGCGCGCCGCCGGTCCGCTGCTGAGGCAGGCGTACAGTCTCCCGATTGGCCATCGGGTCTCGCACGGTGATGCGCACCGTCTCCCTGGTGTCCGGGGCGCCCGGGTCGGGCTGGTCAGGGGTGGTCGCTGGCATCAGCCCCTACTTTGGCACGCCAGCCGGCCAGGGAGATGGCGACACCACCGTCGATCATGGTGTTCGTTGCCCGATATGCGGACATTTCAGGGCGATTCTCGCTAGCCTCTGCCCAAGGACCTACAAATGCGGAGGCCAATGTGAGCGCACCGTACCCACCGCCGGCGGCCGCACCCTCGAACGACCGGACCACACTCTGGGGCGTACTCGGCATCGTCATCGGCCTGATCTGCTGTCCCGTGATCGGCGTCATCTTCGGCGCCCTGTCGATCCGCGACGCCAAGCGGGTCGGCAAATCGCCGGTACTGGGCTGGGTGGCGATCGCCCTGAGCGTCCTGAGCCTGGTCGGCAACGGCATCTTCTGGGCCTCCCGCAACTAGCCCGCTCGCACGCCTTCCCCACTCGTCGCCGCACCGCTCGTCGCTACTCTCTGGCGTCGATACGCTCCGCGCCGTCGCTCTTCCGCGCCGATCAAGAGCCCTGGCCCTTCGAGCCACCCGCAGGCGGGTGAAAGAGGGCAAACCAGCCCCCGCCCGTCCTCTCTCCCGGCGGCGCCGCCCGCCGGGTGACGGCGTGTCGCCACGCCCGACGCGCCGATCAAGGGCGAACGCACGTGGTTGTATCTCTTCTCCGCGCACGTCCGCCCCCAGGCCAGCCCAGCACGGCGTGTCGCCACGCCGCTTCCGCCGATCAAGGACGAATGCACGTGGTTGGATCTCTTTTCGCATGCATTCGCCCTTGATCGATGGAGATCTCCTTGATCGACGCGGCTGCGTCGCGCCTCTATGCGCCTTCCGCGCCGCCGCGGGGGCCGCACCGCGCCGGGCTGCAGCGGGCCGGACGGGCCGCGCTGGTCCAGACCGCGCCAGGCCAGCCCATGCCGCGCCCGGACCACGCTGGCCTGACCACGCTGGCGGGAGCCGCGCCGGCTGGGGCCACGCGGCGTGCGCGGTGCTTGGCCTCGGCGCTCCGATACCGCAGGTTCGGGGAAATCGCGGCCTCACGCCGCCTCGGATACCGCAAGTTCAGGGAAAACGCGGCCTCACGCCGCGTCTGATGCCGCAAGCTCGGGGAAAACGCGCGATCCCGCCGATGCACACCCGCCACCCGCCGGCGCCGACACCCAGGACCCGCCGTGCGGCGGGTGTCGGAGTCCTTGAAGGGCCGACCACACTTCGCGCCGCAATCACCGCGCGTCGCCAGGACCTCGATCAAGGGCCCTTGCACGGATCAAGGGCAAACGCACGCGGATCGGAGATCGAACCACGTGCGTTTGCCCTTGATCGACGGCAAACGCGCGGCGCGCAACGAGCGACGCGCGGAGTGCGAGCGCCCCTCGGGCGGTACTAGAAGCGGTACTAGAACAGGGAGCGCATCAGCCGGGCGGTCTCGGACGGCGTCTTGCCGACCTTGACGCCAGCAGCCTCCAGCGCGACCTTCTTCGCGTCGGCCGTACCGGATGAGCCGGAGATGATCGCACCAGCGTGGCCCATGGTCTTGCCGGGCGGGGCGGTGAAGCCGGCGATGTAGCCGACCACCGGCTTGGTCACGTTGGCCTTGATGAAGTCGGCGGCCCGCTCCTCAGCGTCGCCACCGATCTCGCCGATCATGACGATCGCGTCGGTCTCCGGATCGTCCTGGAACGCGGCCAGCGCGTCGATGTGCGTCGTGCCGATGACCGGGTCGCCGCCGATGCCGACGCAGGTGGAGAATCCGATGTCCCGCAGTTCGTACATCATCTGGTAGGTCAGCGTGCCGCTCTTGCTGACCAGGCCGATCCGGCCCGCGCCGGTGATGTCGGCCGGGATGATGCCGGCGTTCGAGGCGCCCGGCGACGCGATGCCCGGACAGTTTGGCCCGATGATGCGGGTCTTGTTGCCCTTTGCCTTGTCATAGGCCCAGAAGGCCGCCGTGTCGTGCACCGGGATGCCCTCCGTGATGACCACGGCCAGCGGGATCTCGGCGTCGACCGCCTCCACCACCGCGGCCTTGGAGAACGCCGGCGGCACGAAGATCACGGTGACGTCCGCGCCGGTCTCGCGCATCGCGTCGGCCACGCCGCCGAAGACCGGCAGCGCCGTACCGTCGAAGTCGACCGTCTGGCCCGCCTTGCGCGGGTTGACGCCGCCCACCACGTGGGTGCCGGCGGCGAGCATCCGCCGGGTGTGCTTGGAGCCCTCGGAACCGGTCATCCCTTGCACGATGACCTTCGAGTCCTTGGTCAGCCAGATTGCCATGATCAGACCCCCACGGCCGCGAGCTCGGCGGCGCGCTTGGCCGCTCCATCCATTGTGTCCACCCGCTGTACGAGTGGGTTGGCCGCGCTGTCGAGAATGGCACGCCCGACCTCGGCGTTGTTGCCGTCGAGCCGCACCACGAGCGGCTTGGAGACCTGCTCACCGCGCTGCTCGAGCAGGCTCAACGCCTGCACGATCCCGTTGGCGACCTCGTCGCACGCGGTGATGCCGCCGAAGACGTTGACGAAGACGCTCCTGACAGCCGGGTCGGAGAGCACGATCTCCAGCCCGTTGGCCATCACGGCCGCGCTGGCGCCGCCGCCGATGTCGAGGAAGTTGGCCGGTTTGACGCCGCCGAACTCCTCGCCGGCGTACGCGACCACGTCGAGCGTGGACATGACCAGACCCGCGCCGTTGCCGATGATGCCGACCTCGCCGTCGAGCTTGACGTAGTTGAGGTCCTTTTCCTTGGCGCGCTGCTCCAGCGGGTCGACGGCTGCCTGGTCGACCAGTGCCTCGTGGTCGGGGTGGCGGAAGTCGGCGTTGGCGTCGAGCGTCACCTTGGCGTCGAGGCAGAGGACCCGGCCTTCCGGCGTACGGGCCAGCGGGTTCACCTCGACGAGCGTGGCGTCTTCGGCGATGAACGCCTGCCACAGCTTGACCGCGATCGCGGCCACCTGGTCGGCGACGTCGGCGGGGAAGCCGGCCGCTGCCACGATCTCGCGGGCCTTCGCGTCGTCGACACCCTCGTTCGCGTCGATCGCGATCTTGGCGACCTTGTCCGGCGCCTCCTCGGCGACCTGCTCGATCTCCATGCCGCCCGCGACGCTCGCGATGCACAGGAACGTGCGGTTCGCTCGGTCCAGCAGGTACGAGAAGTAGTACTCCTCGGCGATGTCGGCGGTCACGGTGAGCATCACCTTGTGGACCGTGTGGCCCTTGATGTCCATGCCCAGGATGTTGGTGGCGTGAGCCACCGCCTCCTCGGCATTCTCGGCGAGCTTGACGCCGCCCGCCTTGCCGCGTCCCCCGACCTTCACCTGAGCCTTGACGACCACCCGTCCGCCAAGCCGCTCGGCGATCGCGCGGGCCTCCTCCGGGGTCGTGGCGACGCCGCCGGACAACACGGGCAGGCCATGCCGCTCGAACAGCTCACGCCCCTGGTACTCGTACAGATCCAACTTCAGCTCCCAGAAGGACGGCACCTAGGGTGAGAAAATAGGTTGATTGCCGGCAGCCTAGCGACCAAAGTACCGCCGGCAACGGAGCGGGTGCGCGGTGTGCGCTAATGCACAGTGCCGCTGGCGCCAGACGATCAATTCCAAGAGATATCGAGCTACCGCGACGTCCGTCGCGGCACAGACCGTAGCTCCCGCGGCCTCACCCTCCGCGGCTTCAAGACCGTCGCTGACGCCTAGGGCCTGTTTCATAAGGGCATGGCCGGCCTGCGGCGGACCCAGACGACGACCGGCGCGATCGCCTCCGACGGCAACCAGATCGCTTGTCCGCGGGTGGGCCGCGTCTTGATCCAGAGAGCGCAGCCGATGATGGCGAGACCCGCGAGCACCTCGCCGCTGCCGACGGCGGGTAGGCAGCCGATCACGAGGGCGAGGACCAGGCTGCTGGTCTGGGGTGGGGCCGTCACGGGAGCAGAGCGCACGACACCAGGGAATCTTTTTCCGCCGGCCGCGTAACCCCCGGTGAAGGGCATCGTTGAGTCAGATGTCTGAGCGATACAGCAGACAGCAAAAGCGGCCGATGCCCTGTCGGTCGAGGGGTGGCGGCGGGGCATCGTGCATAGAGAGGCCGGACGTGTGAGGGGTGCGTCCGGCCTCTCCCCTTTTCGCAACCGTGAGTGATGCTAACCAACGGGTTGAGTTACGTTCGCCCGTACCCATTCCACGATGGCCTGCGTCGTAGCGCCCGGGGTAAATATCTTCGCCACGCCCATCTGACTCAGTTCTGGAATGTCGGCGTCCGGAATAATGCCGCCGCCAAACACCACGATGTCGCCGGCGCCACGCTCTCCCAGCAGGTCAAGCACGCGCCTGAAGAGCGTCATGTGCGCACCGGAGAGTACGGAGAGGCCGACCGCGTCGGCGTCCTCCTGGATGGCGGTCTCCACGATCTGCTCGGGCGTCTGGTGGAGTCCGGTGTAGATGACCTCCATGCCGGCGTCGCGCAGCGCACGCGCTACCACCTTGGCGCCCCGGTCGTGCCCGTCGAGGCCAGGCTTCGCGACGACCACTCGTATCCGAGAGCTCATGAGCACACACCTTCCGCGCCGCCGACACTACGCCTGAACGAACGGTAACTCGCCCGCCACACCCAGAAACATCGGACCCAGAAACTGTGGCAAGCATTTAGGACTGTCGGGTGTGTCACATGACCATCTGTAGTCGTTGATATAACGGAAAGCTACTAACGATGCCCCCCACAAATGGTTACGAAATCCGGCATTCCACAACGGACGGTGCGCCGTTCTGTAGCCAATTTGGCCGTCCGGCTTGTGACACGCCCAGGGTTTAGTTACCGTGGCCCACGGTTGTCATCCCGGTCCCCGCCGGATGGCGACGCGGCCAGACAGCGTTCACCCCCCATTTAGACGCTGCATCGGCCGCCTAAGACCGACAACGGAGGGTGTGCGTGCGTCAGCGCCTGTCGTCTGAGCCGGACCGATATCGCGGTCGTCGCCGCGTACCCACACCTCCGCGCAGCCGTTATGCCGCGGTCGTCACCACCGCGTTCGTCGGAGCGGGTTTCGTCGCACTAGGTGCCGCGGCCCTTCCAGACGCCAAGACGGTCGACCCGAGCGCGCTCGCCGATCTCGACCGCGCGGCAGCCTCGCAGGATCTCGCAGACCGCGCCGCAGACGCCGACCGCGCGTCGCGTGACGATCGCTCCGCCACGACCGCCGGCCAAGAAGCCGCCGACGTCTGGCTGCTGCCTCTGCAGGACTACCAGTTCACCTCGCCGTACGGCATGCGCTGGGGTCAGCTGCACGCCGGCGTCGACCTGGCCGCACCCGAGGGCACGCCCTACAAGGCGGTAGCCGACGGCACGGTGAAGCTGGCCCAGTACTACGGCGGCTACGGCTACGCCGTCATCGTCGACCACGGCAACGGCGTCGAGACCATCTACGGCCACTCCCAGAAGGTTCTCGTCAAAGCCGGGCAGCAGGTGAAGGCCGGCGACACGCTCGGCCTAGTGGGTAACACCGGTCACTCGTACGGAAGCCACCTGCATCTCGAGGTGCATGTCAACGGCGAGCCCCGCGACCCGATCCCGTGGTTCCGCGATCGCCAAGCGGACATCAAGCTGCAAGTCGACTCAATTTTTGCCGGCGTGACGGCTCAATAACTCCCTGTAGCGTCCCGTAACCGCCCATGCCTCGTGGCATGGGCGGTTTTTGCACCTCAGAGGCGTCACAAAGTTTCCCCCGTCACAGTCACAAAAGTGGCCTAGACCACATTCGACTACGCACCGTTACTAGACTAAACCGGCATAAAAGCGGACTGGGCCCTGGGTGTGTCCGCACACCTCTGGGTTCCCCCTTACCCGTGGTTACGAAGCGGCACACCAACATTTCCGGGTCCGTGTCGCACAACCACGGAGGTCCCCCCTCGTGCAGGAAAGCAAGTTCCCCCATATCCGGGCGCGCGCAGACGTCGCCCGGCACCGGGTCCGTGGCCGCCTCGCCGGTCGGGCCCGCCTCGCCGTACCGGCGACCGTGCTCGCGGTCGGCGCCGGCCTGGCCGGCATTTCCGCAGCGGTCGCCGGCGGCCCCACGGAGGCACCGGTGACGGCCGCTGTCGCCGCGGACCAGCAGGCCCGCACCGAAGCCGCGCAGCGGGCCGACCGCGCGGAGCGGGCAGCCACTCAGACCACACCGGCCACCCCCGCCCAGCCGGCGCCCACCACGGCCGCGCCGAAGGCCGCCCCGACCACCCCCGCGGCGCCCAAGACCACCACCGCTGCCCCCAAGAAGGTCACCCCCGCCTGGGTCAGCCCGATGCCGGGTGCGGCGACCACATCGTGCTTCGGCCAACGCTGGGGGGTGCTCCACGCGGGCGTCGACCTGGCGGCCGACGCCGGTACCCCGATCCACGCGGTCGGCGCCGGCACCGTCGTCGCCGCCGGCTGGGCGTACAGCGGGTACGGGATCTCGGTGGTCATCGACCACGGCAACGGGTACCTGACCCACTACGCGCACCAGTCCAGGGTGGCGGTCAAGGTCGGCCAGAAGGTCGCGGTCGGCCAGGTCATCGGGTACGAAGGCTCGACCGGTGACTCGACGGGCCCGCACCTGCACTTCGAGGTACACCAAGGCGCCCTGTGGAACCAGATCAACCCGGCGCCGTGGCTGAAGGCGCGCGGCATCGCGGTCTCCTGCTGAACCCCCCGATCGCTCCTCCCCACGCACCGGTGGGGAGGAGCGACGGGTCAGAGCTTTTCGATCGGCGCATGCCGGAGCACGATCCACATCACCTGGTCGCCAAAGTCGACCTTCGCCTGGGTGCGCGCGCCGTATCCCTCGACCTCCAGCACCCGGCCCAGCCCGTAGCGCTGGTGGTTGATCCTGTCGCCGGCCGCGACGCTCGGCACCTGTGGCAGATCGCCCGCTGTGGCCAGCTTGCTGCCGTCGATGCCAAGCCGCTCGGCGATCCGGGCCGCCTTGGCCGTGCCGCCCGTGAACTGCTGCCGCTCCGAACGGCCACTGCCGATCCCGCCGCCGGTGCCTGACCACGACGTATACGCCGACTCGGTGCGCTCCCAGCGCACCAGCTCCACCGGCAACTCGTCGACGAACCGGGACACCGGGTTGTACTGCGGCTGCCCCCACGCCGACCGGGTCATCGCGCGGGACAGGTAGAGCCGCTGACGAGCCCGCGTGATGCCCACGTAGGCCAGGCGCCGCTCCTCTTCCAGCTCGCGGTTGTCGCCGAGCGAGCGCAGGTGCGGGAACACGCCGTCTTCGAGCCCGGTCAGGAACACCACCGGGAACTCCAGGCCCTTGGCGGTGTGCAGGGTCATCAGGGTGACCACGCCCTGGTGGTTGGGATCGTCGGTGGGCACCTGGTCGGCGTCGGCCACCAGCGCCACCTGCTCCAGGAACCCGACCAGCGTGGCGGTCTCGTCTTGCGACTCGATCCGCTCGGTGTATTCGCGGGCCACGCTCACCAGCTCTTGCAGGTTTTCGACACGGCCGGCGTCTTGGGGGTCGAGGCTCTCCTCCAGCTCCGCCAGGTAACCCGAACGCTGGAGCACCGCCTCCAGTACCTCTTCGGGAGGAGCGGTCGCGGCGAGTTCGCGTACCGCATCCATCAGCGCGACGAAGTCGGCGATGCCGTTGGCCGCGCGCGACGAGATGCCCGGCGCTTCGCCGGCGCGGCGTAGCGCCGCGCCGAATGAGATGCGGTCGCGAGTGGACAGCGCCTCGACGCACGCCTCGGCCCGATCTCCGATGCCGCGACGCGGCGTGTTGAGGATGCGCCGGATGCTCACCGTGTCGTCGTCGTTGATCACGGCCCGCAGGTAGGCCAGGGCGTCGCGCACCTCCTTGCGCTCGTAGAACCGGACCCCGCCGACGACCTTGTAGGGCAGGCCGACCCGGATGAACACCTCTTCGAAGACGCGGGACTGCGCGTTGGTGCGGTAGAACACCGCCACGTCGCCGGGGCGAGCTTCGTTTGCGTCGCACAGCCGGTCGATCTCGCGGGCCACCCAGTCGGCCTCGGCGTGCTCGGTGTCGGCGACGTATCCGACGATCTGCTCCCCCAACCCCTCCTCGCTCCACAGCCGCTTGGGCTTGCGCGAGGTGTTGCGGTCGATGACCGCGTTGGCGGCGTTGAGGATTGTTTGCGTGGAGCGGTAATTCTGCTCCAGCAGGATCGTGCGGGCGTTGGGGAAGTCGCGCTCGAACTCGAGGATGTTGCGGATCGTGGCGCCACGGAACGCGTAGATGGACTGGTCAGCGTCGCCAACCACGCACAGCTCACCCGGCTCGAGCTCCGGCGTGCCGCCCACCAGCTCCTTGATGAGCACGTACTGCGCGTGGTTGGTGTCCTGGTACTCGTCGACAAGCACGTGCCGGAACCGCCGCCGATATGTCTCGGCGACGTGCGGGTGCCCTTGGAACAGGTGCACGGTGGTCATGATGAGATCGTCGAAGTCGAGCGCGTGCGCCTCGCCGAGCCGCCGCTGATAGAGCGTGTATGCCTCGGCGAGCGCCCGCTCGTTGGGCCCCTTCGCGCGACCGGCGAACTCCTCCGGGTCGATCAGCTCGTTTTTCAGGTTCGACACCTGTGCGGCGAGCCCGCGCGCCGGATACCGCTTCGGGTCAAGATCGAGCTCGCGCGCCACCATCTGCATCAGGCGCCGCGAGTCGTCAGCGTCGTAGATGGAGAAGCTGGACTTGAGCCCGGCGTGCTCGTGCTCGGCCCGCAGGATCCGCACGCACGCCGAGTGGAACGTGGACACCCACATCAACCGCGCCCGACCGCCCACCAGCGCGGCCACCCGCTCCTTCATCTCACCGGCGGCCTTGTTGGTAAAGGTGATCGCGATGATCTGGCCCGGGTGCACATCGCGCGCGCCGAGCAGGTAGGCGATGCGGTTGGTGAGCACGCGGGTCTTGCCGGAGCCCGCACCAGCCACGATCAGCAGCGGGGAACCGGCGTGCACAACCGCCTCGCGCTGGGGACCGTTGAGGCCCTCCAACAGCTTTTCCGGATCGGGCCTGCGGCTGCGCCGCGCCTTGGAATCGGCGGGCTCCGCGGTTGGGGTGTCAAAGAGTGTCTGCATCGCAGAGCGAGTCTATGCCCGCCCACCGACACGGCTACCAATTCGTCACCCGGTGGGTCTGGCGTGATCTATTTCCAACGAGAACGATGACCCATGTTGTCCTGCGCATACTAGGAGAGACACATGACCCGTGCGCGCTCACGCGGCTGGGCGGTGCTGCGTCACCTCGCGGTGCCCGCGCTCGCGCTGGCCGTTGTCGCCACTGTTCCCTTCAATCGCGGCGGAGATTCGCCCGCCAAGGCGTCCGAGTGGACGCCGATGACACCCGTCTCGGTGTCGTACGGCCATGACCTCAAAGGCGGTGCCGCCAAGGGCAACCTCTTGGGCTTCAACGACTTCCACGGCGCCGTCGACCCGCCCACAGGCAGCGGCGGGCTCGTCAACGGCAACCCGGCCGGCGGAGTCGAATACCTGACCACCTGGATCAAGAAGCTTCGCGCCGAGGCCAAGGCGGAGAAGCGCACCTCGATCACCGTCGGAGCCGGTGACCTCGTGGGCGCCACGCCGCTGGTCAGCGCCGCGTTCCACGACGAGCCGTCGATCGAGCTGCTGAGCAACGCCGGCCTGCAGATCAGCTCGGTCGGCAACCACGAGTTCGACGAGGGTACGACCGAGCTCGCGCGGCTCCAGCGCGGCGGCTGCCACCCGACCGACGGCTGCCAGGACGGCGACGGGTTCAAGGGCGCCAAGTTCAAATACCTGGCGGCCAACGTGGTCAACAAGAAGACCGGTCTGCCGATCTTGCTGCCCGTCGACATCAAGATCGTTGACGGTGTACCTGTCGGCTTCGTCGGCATGACGCTGAAGGGCACCCCGTCGATCGTCAACCCGGCGGGCATCAGCACCGTCGAGTTCCGCGACGAGGTCGAGACCGCCAACAAGTGGGCGTCGCTGCTCCGGCTCGCCGGCGTCAAGTCGATGGTGCTGCTGATCCACGAGGGCGGCGCGCAGGCGGCACCCCCGCCGGTACTGCCCGTCGACGGCTGCAACAACTTCGCCGGCCCGATCACCAACATCGTGGCGGGGCTGCGGCCGGAGTTCGGCATCGTGGTCTCCGGGCACACGCACCGGTTCTACTCGTGCCAGCTGCCCAACAAGTCGGGCGCGCCCACCGTGGTCACCAGCGCCGGCTCCAACGGCGTCCTCGTGACCGACATCGACTTCACGCTCGACAAGCGCAGCGGGAAGTTCGCCGAGATCTCGGCGCGCAACGTGATCGTCGAAAACGGCATCCGGAACGCCGACGGCTCGTGGCAGACCGACGCCTCCGGCGCGTTCGTCCGGAACCCGGCGCTGGTCGACGCGGGCGCCAAGGTCATCGCCGACAAGTACCGCACGGCGGTCGCCCCGATCGCGAACCGCGTCGTCGGCTCGATCAGCGCCGACCTCACCACGACGGCCAACGCGGCCGGCGAGAGCTCGCTCGGTGACGTCATCGCCGACGCGCAGCTCGCGTACACGACATCGGCGGCGGGAGCACAACTGGCCCTGATGAACCCCGGTGGCATCCGGGCACCGCTGACGTTCGGCAACTCGCCCGGCGGCGAGGCGGCCGGC
Source organism: Phytohabitans aurantiacus (assembly GCF_027923225.1). Taxonomy (GTDB): domain Bacteria; phylum Actinomycetota; class Actinomycetes; order Mycobacteriales; family Micromonosporaceae; genus Phytohabitans; species Phytohabitans aurantiacus. The sequence continues at coordinate 215,565 of NZ_BSDI01000013.1, read as the reverse complement.
CAGGTGACGTACGGCGAATGCTTCACCGTGCAGCCGTTCAACAACCTGGTGGTGACCCAGACGCTCACCGGCGCCCAGCTCAAGGAGGTACTGGAGCAGCAGTTCGTCGGCTTCGGCGGGCAGACCACCCAGCGCATCCTGCAGGTGTCGGCGGGCTTCGCGTACACGTACTCTGCGACGGCGGCGGCAGGCTCGAAGGTCAGCAACATCACGCTCAACGGGGTACCGGTCGATCCGGCGGCCACCTACCGGGTGACGACGAACGACTTCCTCGCCAACGGCGGTGACGGGTTCACCAGGCTGACCGCCGGCACCGACCGGGCCACGGCGCCAGGCTTCGACGTGGACGCCCTGGTGGCGTACCTGGGCGGCCCGGCGGCCCCGATCGGCCCCGGCCCCCAAAACCGCATCACCCGGATCTAACGCTCCGTGATCAGGGCGTCCCTCATGTCGCGCTAACGACTTGAGGGACGCCCTGACCATTGCGACACCTCGCCGCCGCCCTTGCCCGCCGGCCAGGCTCAGCATGCGGGCCTTGCCCGCCGATCATGGCCTTTTCCGCCGATCAAGGGCGTATGCACGTGGTTTGATCCTTTTTCGCGTGTATTCGGCCTTGATCGACGAGAAGGGCCTTGATCGGCGGCGCGGGCTGGATGGGCGCCGTCGGGCGGGATGGGCGGTGCCGCGCCGAACGGGCCGTGCGGTGATTTGTCCTGATCGTGGGATGGGGTTGCGGCTGGGCCTGACGCGCCGGCATACTTGCGCCGTGATCCACCACGCGCGGTTCTACTTTTACGGCACCGGGAGTCCGGCAGCCGTAGGTCGCGCCTGATCACACAGACCTACCAAAGCCCCGGGCTCCTGGAGTCCGGGGCTTTCGCGCTTCCGGACGCCAGGACACCGGGATCGAGACCCAGGGAGCACCCGATGGCCACCGACGTGGCAGAGCAGCAACCCGGCGGCGCGGCGGCCAGCGCCGATACCGGCACCGAAGCCCAGGACGCGTCCGACCGCATCACCGCGATGCGGCAGCGCATCGACGAGATCGACAATGCGCTCATCCAGCTCTGGCAGGAGCGCGCCGCGCTCTCCCAGCAGGTCGGCGCGACGCGGCTGGCCTCCGGGGGTACCCGGCTGGTGCTTTCCCGGGAGCGGGAGATCCTGGACCGCTTCCGCGCTGCCCTGGGGGCGGACGGCACCCAGCTCGCGCTGCTCATCCTGCGCGCCGGCCGCGGCCCCCTCTGAGCCCGCCCGCGCGAAGCGCAAAGGCAGGGGTTGGGGTCGAGCGCCGACCGCGACGCGCACGGCGGATCGCGCTCGCCGATCAAGGGCATTCCCCACGATCAAGGACGAATGCACGCGGAAAAGCGATCCAACCACGGGCATTTGCCCTTGATCGGCGCACAGGGCGTGGCGACACGCCGCCCCCGGGCCGGCCGGGGGCGGACGCACGCCAAAAAGCGATCCAACCGCGTGCGTTCGGCCTTGATCGACGGGCAGGGGGTGCGGCGCGGCGGCGCGCTGCGGCGTACGTGGGCTGCGACCGCGTGGGCCCGCACGCGCGGTGCGGGTGCGCCGGACCGTAACCCCGCCGCGGCGCGTCTGCGCCGCGGCGGTCGTGGTTACAGGGTGCGCGTCGGGAGGTCGGTCAGCTCGCCGGCCTCGTGGGTCGCCACGATCTCGCGCTTCTCGGCGAAGTGGCAGGCGCTCGGGTGGTCGGAGCCTTCGCGAACCGTGAGCTCCGGCACCTCCGTGGCGCAGATTTCCTGAGCCTTCCAGCAACGCGTGCGGAACCGGCAGCCCGAGGGTGGGTTGGCGGGGCTGGGCACGTCGCCGGTGAGCCGGATGATCGCCTTGGTTTCACGGCTGCTCGGGTCCGGCACCGGTACCGCTGACAGCAGCGCCTGGGTGTACGGGTGAGTCGGCCGCTCGTAGATCTCGTCTTCCGAGCCGATCTCGACGATCTTGCCGAGGTACATCACGGCGACCCGGTCGGAGAGGTGGCGCACCACCGACAGGTCGTGTGCGATGAAAATGTACGACAGGCCGAACTCGTTCTGGAGCTTCTCCAGCAGGTTCATGACCTGGGCCTGGATCGACACGTCCAGCGCGCTGACCGGCTCGTCACAGACGATGATCTCCGGGCGCAGCGCCAGGGCACGGGCGATGCCGATGCGCTGCCGCTGGCCGCCGGAGAACTGGTGCGGGTACCGGTTGATGTGCTCCGGGTTGAGGCCCACGACCTCGAGCAGCTCCTGGACCTTCTGCCGCCGGCTCGCCTTGGGCGCCACGTCAGGGTGGATCTCGTAGGGCTCGCCGATCAGGTCGCCGACCGTCATGCGCGGGTTCAACGACGTGTACGGGTCCTGCATGACGAGCTGGATGTTGCGCCGGAGCCGCCGCATCCCCGACGCGCCCAGCCCGTAGATCTCCTGCCCGTTGAACTTCACGCTGCCGCGGGTGGGCTTCTCCAGGCTCATGAGCACCCGGGCGAGCGTCGACTTACCGCAGCCGGACTCGCCCACCACGCCGAGAGTCTCGCCCTTGCGCAGGTTGAACGAGACGCCGTCGACCGCCTGTACGTGCCCGATGGTCTTCTTGAACACGATGCCGCGAGTGACCGGGTAGTACTTGACCAGGTCGTTGACCTCGAGAATGTTTTCAGTCACGGCTCACCAGATCCTGAGCGAAGTGGCAGGCACTGGCCCTGGTGGGGCCGAGCTGCAGCAGCGGCGGCACCTTTTCCGCGCAGACGGGCTGCGCCATGGGGCACCGTGGGTGGAACGGGCAGCCGGACGGGATACGCAGCAGGCTGGGCGGGAGCCCCTTGATCGTCCGGAGCTGCTGACCCTTTTCGTCGATGCGCGGGATCGATTCGAGCAGACCGAGCGTGTACGGGTGTGCCGGCTTGGCGTACAGCTCGTGGACGTCCGCCTCCTCGACGATCCGGCCGGCGTACATGACCGCGATCCGGTCGGCGACGTCGGCCACGACGCCCAGGTCGTGCGTGATGAGGATGAGCCCCATCTGCCGTTCCTGCTGGAGTTCGGCGAGCAGGTCCATGATCTGCGCCTGCACCGTCACGTCGAGAGCGGTGGTCGGCTCGTCGGCGATCAGTACCTCGGGGTCCAGCGCGAGCGACATCGCGATCATGACGCGCTGCCGCATGCCGCCCGAGAACTGGTGCGGGTACTCGTTGATCCGCTGTTTCGCGTTCGGGATCTTGACCTGGTCGAGCATCTCGGCGGCGCGCTTCTTCGCGTCGCCCCGGCTCATGCCCCTTCGGACGCGGAACTGCTCGGCGATCTGGAACCCGACCGTGAAGACCGGGTTGAGCGCCGACAGGGCGTCCTGGAACACCATCGCGATGCCCTCACCGCGGATGCGACGCCGCTCCTCGGCCGACATCTTGAGCATGTCGCGGCCGTGGAACCGGATCTCGCCACCGGTGACGAAGCCGGGCGGGGTGTCCAGGATGCCCATGATGGTCTGGGCGGTCACGCTCTTGCCGGAGCCGGACTCACCCAGGACGGCCAGGGTCTCGCCGGCGTCGACGTGGTACGTGACGCCGTTGATGACCTTGGCCACGCCGTCCCGGGTGCGGAACTCCACGCGCAGGTCTTCGACCTCGAGCAGCCGGCCGCTGGGGTGCCCCGCGGCCGCCGCTTCGGACTGTTCGGATACGAACACGTTGGACAACTCGGTCTCCTACCGGAGCTTCGGGTCGAGGGCCTCGCGTACCGCCTCGCCGAGCATGACGAAGCTCAGCACCGCGGTGACGAGGAACGCGGCCGGGAACAGCAACCAGTACGGCGCGACCCGGATGTAGTTCTGGGACTCGTTGATGATCACGCCCCACGAGATCACCGGGGACTGGAGACCGACGCCCAGGAACGAGAGCGTCGCCTCCGCGCCGATGAACGCGCCGACCAGGATCGTGGCGTAGACCAGCACGGGCGCGAGGCAGTTCGGGATCAGGTGCTTGAAGATGATCCGGGTGTTGCTCGCGCCGAGCGCTCTGGCGGCCACGATGTAATCCGCTTGCTTCGTGGCCAGGACCGACGATCTCATGATGCGCATGGACACCGGCCACGTCAGCGTGACCAAGGCGATGATCACCAGCGTGGTGATCCGCACCGTGCTGCGGCCGGAGTTTGACGTGTTGAAGGTGAAGAGGATCACGATCGCGCCGAGCACGAACGGGATGCCGAAGAACACGTCCGCGAGCCGCGACAGGAGCGCGTCGAGCCAGCCGCCCCAGAAGCCCGCGATCACGCCGACCAGGCTGCCGAACAGCACCGTGCCGAGCGTGGCGACCACCGCCACAATGATCGACGCCCTGGCGCCGTAGATGGTACGTGCGTAGATGTCCTGGCCCTGGAGGTCGTACCCGAACCAGCCCGTCGAGCCCGGCCCCACAAGGCTGCGGCTCAGGTTGCTGTCGTGTTCTGGGTCGACCGAGGTGAAGAGCTGCGGGACGATCGCCATCAGCAGGAAGAGCACGATGAACGTGGCGGCGATCCAGAAGATCGGCTTGCGGCGCAGATCGTGCCAGGCGTCGCCGAGCAGGCCACGCGGCTTGTCGCGCTGCTGGGGTGGCGCGCCGGGGGCGGGCGCCGCCTCGGCGACCAGGCCGGGCTGCTCGCCGGGTGAGGTCGTGACCAGGGAGCCAGATGTGGGGTCACTCATAGCGAATCCTCGGGTCGAGAGCGGCGTAGAGCAGGTCGACCACAAGGTTCATCAGCAGGTAGACCATCACCAGGACGACCACGATGCCGACTACGGTCGCGCCTTCTTTGGTAACGATAGCCCTGTACACCTCACGGCCGATCCCGTTGATACCGAAGATCCCTTCCGTCACGATCGCGCCGCCCATGAGGGCGCCGAGGTCGGTGCCGAGGAAGGTGATCACCGGAATCAGCGAGTTGCGCAACAGGTGCACGCCCACCACGCGGCGACGGGGCAGGCCCTTGGCCACCGCCGTGCGCACGTAGTCCGCGCGGGAGTTCTCCGCGATGCTGGTGCGGGTGAGGCGGGCGACGTACGCCATCGAGATGCTGCCGAGCACGAAGCCCGGCACGATCAGCTGGCTGATCGGCGCGTCACCGGACACCGTAGGACTGATGATCTTCCACTGCACGCCCAGCAGGAACTGGAGCACGAAGCCGGTGACGAAGGTCGGGATGGCGAGCAGGAAGAGCGTGGAGACCAGCACCAGGTTGTCGAGGAACCCGTTGCGGCGCAGGCCGGACAGCACGCCGGCGGTCAGGCCGATCACGCCCTCGATGGTGAGGGCCACGAACGCCAGCTTGATGGTGTTCGGATAGGCCGCTGCGATGATCCCGCCGATGTCGCGCCCGCCGAAGGTCTGACCGAAGTCACCTGTGAGCAGGTTCGCCATGTAATGGAAGTACTGGATCGGGAGGGGATCGTCCAAGTGGTACTTGTCAGTCATGAACTGGACGTATGAGTCCGGGCAGGCACGTTCGCCGCACTTCCCGGCGAACGGGTCGCCCGGGACCGACCAGACCAGCCAGTAGATCAGGATCGTGGTCCCGAAGAACACCGGGATCAGTTGGAGTAGCCGTCTCAACACGTAACGGCCCATGGGGTCCTCCAGACAGCGGCGTCGTGGGTTGACGCCCGGACACGGGGAGCGCGGCGGCGCATCAGGGGTGCGGTACGCCGCCAACGTAAGGGCCCGGGTCCGGCCTACCTGATGGTAAGCCGGACCCGGGGTGAAACCTGTATGACTAGGCCAGCGAAACGGTCGACAGGTCGATCGAGCCGACGTTGTTCGCCTTGACGCCCTTCACCTTGGCCGACGTGCCGGACTGCTGCACGACCGACACGATCGGGATCGAAGGCACCTGCTGGTCGACGATCTTCATCGCCTCGGCGAACTTGGCGTAGGCCGCGTCCTCGTTCGGAGCCGCCGTGCCCTCCTTGTAGAGCTTGTCCACCTCGGGGTTGCTGAACAGACCGTCGTTCGAGGAACCACCGGTGATGTACAGCGGGCCGACCCAGTTCTCAGCGCTCGGGTAGTCCTCCTGCCAGCCGGCACGGTACGGCCCGGTCATCTTGCGACCGTTGATGTTCTGGCGGAAGACCGCGAAGGTGGGAACACCCTCGGCGCGAGCGTTGATGCCCAGCGTGCTCTTGACGCTGTTGGCAACGGCCTCCATCCACTCCTTGTGGCTGGCGTCCGCGTTGTAGTAGAACACCAGCTCACCGGTGAAGCCACCGGCCTGCTGCAGGAGCTGCTTGGCCTCGTCCGGCTTGTACTCGCAGACGGTGCAGGTGAAGCCCTCGCCACCCGGAACACCCGGACGCGCCCAGCTCGTCGCCGGCTTGCGGGTGCCGAAGAAGATCTTCTCCGCGATCTCCTGCCGGTTGATCGCGAGCGAGATCGCCTTGCGCAGGTCGGCGTTCTTGAACTTCGCGTCGTAGATCGGGAACGCGATGAGCTGCATGACCGGGATGTCGACCTCGAGGGCACGGTCGCCCAGGTCGGTCTTCCACTTGTCGCCGGCAAGCGCCGAGACCGGCACCTGCTGCATGTAGTCGAGGTTGCCCGCCAGCAGGTCGGCGTACGCGGCCGCGTCCTCCTGGTAGAGCTTGACGGTGACGTCCTTGATCTTGACCTTGTCGTCGAGCGTGTAGTCGTCGAAGCGGGTCAGCTTGATCTCGACGTTGTCGGTCCACGACACGAACTTGACCGGGCCGTTGCCGATCGGGTTCTTGCCGAACGCCTCCATGCCCTGCGTGAAGAACGCGTCGGGCATCGGGTAGTAGGCGCTGTAGCCGAGCTTGGTCGGGAAGATCGAGAACGGCGCGGTCAGCTTCACCGTGAAGGTGTAGTCGTCGACGATCGCGAGACCCGACATCTTGTCGGCCTTCGGCTGCGGCGCCTTCTGCGCGCCGTCGCCATCCGGGTCCTCGGTGTGCACGTCGGCGAAGCCCTCGATGTCACCGAAGAAGCTGCCGTTCTGCACGCCGTTGGGCGAGTACGCCGCGAAGTTCCAGGCGTCGACGAAGTTCTTCGACTTCACCTCGGTGCCGTCGTGGAACTTCGTGCCCTTCTTGAGCTTGATCGTGTAGTTCTGCGAGTCGGTCGTCTCGATCGACTCCGCCAGAGCGTTCTTGGGGTCACCGCCGCCAGCCGGGTACGTGACCAGGCCGGTCCAGAGGAAGTCGACGATGTCGCCGCCGCCGGTCTCGGTCGTGTTGGCCGGGACGAGACCAACCTCGGGCTGAGTGCCGTCGATGGTGATGGCACCGGTCGCGTTCTTGTCGTCGCTGCCGGTGCTGTCGTCGTCTCCGCCACCGCAGCCTGCCACGACGAGCGCGACAGCCGCGGTTAGCGCGACTACGCTCGCACGCTTCGAGCCTCTCATTTGTTCAGGGCCTCCCTTGTTTCTTGCTGGGTATTCCTCGTGTGAATCGCACAGCTACGGTTCGGTGCCGGCCAACAGCCGCGACTCGCCATCCGGACAGGGACGCTACAACCGCGCTACTGGCCGGGTCCTGGCAGGTCGATGATCCGCTCAAACGGGCCGTCACCACCGCCGACGCGCGGAACGCCAGGGAGCTCCTTTGTCACGAACAGCCTTGAGTGCGGCGTACGCGAGCATGACCATGCCTCCTGGGCGCTGGTGCGGGGCGGGTGAGGTGCTGACACTGTGACACCACCTGGCCAGCATCGTGAAGGAGCGTTATCAACCCGATATTCGGCCGGGACGCGCTCGATACTGTGTAAAGATCAGATTTCAAGATGATCAAAAGCTCCTGACCTGGGGTTTTGTCCCATACTTGATCAGCACCGATGCGACGTACCATCGGTTCTCGTGACGTTTCCCCCCTCCGCGCCGGCACTCTCCGACGTCCGCCGGGTACTTGCCGTATTTGCCCATCCCGACGATGTGGACTTTGGATCCGCGGGCACCGTGGCCTCCTGGATCGAGGCCGGCATCGAGGTCACGTACCTGATCGCGACCCGCGGCGACGCCGGCGGTTTCGACGACACACCGCGCGACCAGATGCCGCTCCTGCGGGAAAAGGAGCAGCGCGCGGCCGCGGCCGCCGTCGGGGTCGAGCACGTGGAGTTCCTCGACGGGTACGCCGACGGCACGGTCACGCCATCGCTGGCTCTGCGCCGCGACATCACGGCCGCGATCCGCCGGTGGCGGCCGGATCGCGTGCTGACCAGCTCGCCGCTGCGCCGCTGGGAGCGCATCGCCGGGCCGAGTCACCCCGACCACCTCGCCGTCGGCGAGGCCACCACCTGCGCCATCTACCCGGACGCGCGCAACCCCTTCGCGCATCCTGAGCTGCTGCGCGAAGGACTGGAGCCGTGGGTGGTCCGGGAGATCTGGTACTCCGGAGGGCCGGACCCAGACCACATCGTCGACGTCACGGAGGCGTACCCGCGCAAGCTGGCCGCCCTGCGCGAACATGTCTCCCAGACGGCGCACCTCGACCTTGACGGGGTCCTGCGCACCCGGATGGCCGCCACGGCCGAAGCCGGCGGCCTGCCTCCTGGGCGGCTGGCGGAGGCCTACACCGTTTTGTCAACTTCATGATCAGTGCCTTCGAGAGTCGCTCCTACGACTTGAAGAACGCCCTGATCATGGGATTTGGATGTCAGACCAGACGACGATCCGCGGCCCATCGAGACAGCTCGTACCGGTTCGACATCTGGAGCTTGCGCAGCACGTTGGACACGTGCGTCTCCACCGTCTTGATGGAGATGAACAGCTCCTTGGCGATCTCCTTGTACGCGTACCCGCGCGCGAGTAGTCGCAGCACCTCGCGCTCGCGGTTGGTGAGCTGGTCGAGCTCCGGATCCGCCACCGGCGCGTCGGGGCGCGCGGCGAACGCGTCGAGCACGAACCCGGCCAGCCGAGGGCTGAACACCGCGTCACCGTCGGCCACTCGCCGCACGGCGTTGGCCAGCTCGTCCGGCGAGATCGTCTTGGTGACGTAGCCGCGGGCGCCGGCCCGGATCAGGCCGATCACGTCTTCGGCCGCGTCGGAGACCGAGAGCGCGAGGAAGCGCACCTGCGGATGGCTGCGCCGGATCGAGTCGAGCACCGCACGGCCGCCGCCGTCGGGCATGTGCACGTCGAGGAGCACCACGTCGGGCTGGAGCGTGCCGATCCGGGTCACCGCCTCGCTGACCGTGCTCGCCTCACCGATGACGTCGACGTGCACCCCCAACTCGGCTCGGACGCCGGCCCTGAACATCGCGTGGTCGTCGACGAGGAACACGCGTAGGCGCCCCCGTGCCTCCGTGTCCGTCATTGCGCATCCTTCCCAACGGCGAGGCTGTCCTTAGCGGTCGGCAGGAACAGCCGCACCTCCGTCCCGCTGCCGGGCTCGCTGATGATGGTCGCGCGGCCGCCGTGGCGCTGCATCCGCCCGATGATGGAACCACGGACGCCGTGCCGGTGGTCCTCCACGGTAGAGGGGTCGAACCCGGCGCCGCGGTCGCGCACGAACACGCTCAACTGATCGGGTTCCACCTCGGCGTACAGCGACACGCTCTGCACCTTGGCGTGCCGGGCGGCGTTGACCAGCGCCTCCCGGGCGGCAGCCACCAGCGCGCCGACCTTCTCGTCGGTCTCGCGGTCGCCCACCACGACCGTCTCCACCGTGATCGCGTACGTGTCTTCGACCTCGGCCGCCACCTGCTCCAGCGCGGCGGCGAACCGCTCGGTCGGCGATGCCACCGGCTTGTACAGCCAGCTGCGCAGGCTGCGCTCCTGGCCTCGGGCCAGCCGCTGCACCACCTTGACGTCGGCGGCGTTGCGCTGGATGAGCGCCAGCGTGTGCAGCACCTGGTCGTGGACCATCGCGGCCAGTTCGGCGCGCTCCTGCTCACGGATGCGCCCTTCGCGCTCGGTGCGGAGCTGGTTGTAAGTGCGCCACAGCACCGGCCCGGCGACGACGGCCACGCCGGCGAGGCCGACGAGCGCGAACATGATGCCGTTGACCACCGCGCCGAAGTTTTCCGCCGGGGAGTACACGGCGACGACGCCGATGATGCCGACGGAGACCAGCACCCCACCGCCGATGAACCGGAGCAGGAACGCCCGGCGGTCGCTCTCGGCCACCACAGCGCCCAGCCAGGGCACCTGCGGCATGGTCTCGCTCCACTGCCGGCGGCGCTCGGGGTCGGACTCGTGCCAGATGATGCCCGCGCCCACCGCGATGATCGCCACCAGCCAGCCGGCGGTGCCGCTCACGCCCCGCGAGCCGAAGACCAGGCTCTGGAGGAGGATCAGCCCCATCCCGATCGCCACGAACGGCAGCAGGTGCATGAGGTTGCGGCGCTGCGGCTCGGCCGTGCGCGGCTGGAGCGGCAGGACCGCCCAGAATGCCGAGTAGAGCAGCAGCCCCAGGCCGCTGAGCGGCAGCAGGACCACGAACGCGATGCGCACCCGCGTGACCGGAATCCCCAGGTGCCGGGCGATGCCCGACGCCACGCCAGCGACGACACGCTGGTCGCGAGCGCGGAGGAGGCGGGGCTGTTCCGCCCGGACGGTGGTGATGGCGTGCTCCCTATCGTGGTCTCCGGTGGCGTGCTTCGATCGTCACACGGTTGGCGCTCGCCTGGCCACGGGGACGCCCCGGACATTCCACGGGAAGATCTCAGGGTGGGGTCAGGGTTGGCGCCTGAGGTCGCTCGGGCGGGGAAGCGACCAGTATCTACAGCATGACCTCCGAGCCTTCGTCCGCGCCGTTCTCCGCCGCCACGTCCGCGGCCGGCTCGCCGCCGCCGCCCGGCTCGCCGCCTGGGCCTCCGCCCGGCACGCCTGTCGGACCTCCGCCAGGGCCGCCACCTGGCGGGCCGGGCGCCGGCGAGTCCGCCGGGTTCACCACCCGGTACGGGCTCGTACGCCCGCGCCAGGGCCGGTACGTGGCCGGCGTCTGCGCCGCCATCGGCCGCGCCACCAACACCGACCCGGTGCTGTGGCGCGTGCTGCTCGCGGTGCTCGGCTTCTTCGGGGGTATCGGGATCCTCGTGTACCTGGCCGGCTGGCTGGTCATTCCCGCCGAGGGCGACACGGCGTCACCGGTCGAGTCGATGCTCGGCCGGGGCCGATCGAGCATGTCTCCGGTCACGGTCATCGTGCTGGGAGTGCTCGCGGCGGTCATGTTCGGCCTGATCGTGACCGATGGGTTCCGCGCCGCGGTGCTCGGTGCGGCGGCGCTGATCGGGGTAGCGCTCCTACTCAATCGCAAGCCGGGCAGCGCTGCCGGGCCGAGCGCACCCGGCGGCGGTCCGGGGGGACCTGATCTGCCCGGCGGTCCAGCCTGGCCGGGCGCCCCCGCTGACGGCACCGCGCCCGTTCCCGGCGGGATGGACGCGCCCGCTCCCGCTGGCGGCACCGGCACCGGGCCGTCGGCCATGAGCGAGCCGACCGTCGCGGCGGCGGGCGCCGAGCCGCCCACCGTGGTGCTTCCGGTACCGCCGACACCGCCGGCCGCACCGATGCCTCCGGTGCCACCGAGCCCCGTCACACCCGCCGGTGCCTACGCCCACCAGGCGTACACCCCGGCGCCACCGCCCCCGCCGCCCGGCGGCTACCGCCAGCCGTTCGCGCCGCACGGGCCGTACGCCGGACCCGGCCCCTACCCGCCGCAGTACGCGCCGCCGCCCCGGCCGCCCAAACCGCCCAAGCCGCCGAAGCAGCGGTCACCGCTCGGCGCGGCCACGTTCTCGCTGATCTTCGTGGCGATCGGCACGGTCGCCGCGCTGGACCTGTCCAACGTGCTCAGCGTGTCTCCGTCCGCGTACTTCGCGGCGGCGCTCGTCACGGTCGCGCTCGGCCTGCTCGTGGGCGCCTGGTTCGGCCGCGCACGCTGGCTGATCGCGCTCGGTGTGATCGCCGCCGCCGCGCTGGGCATCTCGACGATCGCCGAGTCGCAGGTCAACCACTACGGCGGCACCTCGGGCAGTGACGTGGTCTGGCAGCCGAAGACGATCCAGGCGGTCGCCGACCGGTACGAGCACAGCTTGGGCAGGGCGACGCTCGACCTCACGCAGGTCGACTTCACCGGCCAGGAGCAGACCATCGACGTGGAGCTCAACCTGGGCGAGCTCGAGGTCATCCTGCCCCCGACCGTCGACGTCACGGTCAACTCCGAGGTGAGCGCCGGTGACGCCGACGTACTCGGCAACACGTCGAGCGGATTCCACGTCGTGCCCTCCGAGGTCGTCGACAACGGCACCGACGGGCCGGGTGGCGGCAAGATCAACATGACGCTGAAGGTCAACGGCGGGTCGCTGGAGGTACACCGATGAAACCGCACCGCACCGACGGCGTCTCCCTGACGTTCGCGCTGATCTTCATGTCGCTCGTGGTCTGGTGGCTGCTCTCGCGGCTCTTCGATCTCCCGCTGCCGGCCGTCGGCTGGTTCGTTGCCGGTGCGCTGATCTTCATCGGCGCGCTCGGCCTGCTCGGAGCGCTGCGTTCCGGGCGTGGCGACCAGCCGGCGCCGGCACCACCGGCGGAGGAGCCCGTGGCCGTGCCGGTCAGCGGCGTACCGGCCGAACTGCACGCCGACATCGTGCGCGAGCTGCTCACCGGCCCTCAGCTGCCGTACCTGCCCCCGGAGCCCGTCACCCTCACCGACTCGGCACCGGCCCGCACCGCCGTCGATCCGGAGCCGCCGACCGTTGCGGAGCGCGGCGAGCCCCGTGACTGACACGCACCCTATGCTTGCCCTGTGACCCTGGTATCCGCTGCTGGTGGTGCTCGGCGCCCGCGCGCCGGCGACCGCGCCGCCCGCACCCTCATCGCCGAACTCGCCCGGCACAACGGCCCCAAGACCGGACTCCTCGTCGGAGTCGACGCCGGCTCCGCCACCCTCGCTCAGGTGAGCAAGGCGCTCCTGCCCGGAGACACGCTCACCGTCGTGCCGGCGGAGAGCACCGCCGTGCGGGCGCTGCGCGATCACGTCGAGGCCCAGGGCCGGTGGGTCGCCGATCGGGTACGGGTCGTCGAGACCCTCGCCGAAGCCGACGCGGCCGACGTCGTGGTGGTCGGTGAGCCACTCACCGGCACCGCTGAAGAGGCCCGCGCCACCATCGAAGGGCTCGCGAAGTACCTCGCCGAGGGCGGAGTGCTCTGCGCCTCGGCCGGCATCACCGGCGGCGCCGCGGCCGAGCTCGACCGCCAGGGCGCCCTCTTCGGCGTGGGCGTCGACGTGGTGGTGCGCAATGTGCCGCCACTGCGGGTGCACAGACTCCGGTTCACACCGGCCGACGCCACGCAGGCCACCCGCGTCTCCCCCGCGTACCGGCCATCCAGCGTGCCCGTGACCCGGGGCATGCACATCGACTCGAACGGCGTCGCGGCGGCCGGCATCGCGCTGGGCATCGCCGCTCTCGCTCGCGCCGCCCGTCCCAAGTCGCGGCTGTGGCTGATCCCGGCGCTCGCGGCGGCCCCGGTCGCGGCGTTCTTCCGCGATCCCGAGCGCGACGTGCCCGAAGACGAGTCGGCCGTGGTCGCCGCCAGCGACGGCAAGGTGCTGTCGGTCGAGCGGCTGCGCGACGAGCGGCTCGGCCCCGACGAGTTCCTGCGGATCGCCGTCTTCCTGTCGGTGCTCGACGTGCACGTCAACAGGGCGCCCGTGGCCGGCAAGGTCGTCGACTACTTCGTCACCGATGGCGGGTTCGCCGCCGCGATGAAGCCCGACGCGGAGCACAACGTGGCCGCGTACACGCTGCTGGACACGGCACACGGCCGGGTCGCGGTCGCGCAGCGCACCGGCCTGATCGCCCGCCGGATCGTGCAGCGGGCGCCGGCGGGTGCGCTGCTCGCGAAGGGCGAGCGATTCGGGCTGATCCGCTTCGGCTCCCGCACCGACGTGTACCTTCCCGCCGGCGCCGCCGAGCCCCTGGTGGCCCCCGGCGACCGCGTCCTGGGCGGCGCCACGGTCATCGCCCGCTGGACCACCACCGGCTCAGCCGAGTAGTGATCAGGGCGTCCCTCAAGTCGTCATAGCGACTTCAGGGACGCCCTGATCACGAAGTGGACGGTGGTGGGTTAGAGGCGACGGTGGCGGAGCCAGAGGACCGGGCCGCTCACCAGGTAGCCGCCCACAGCCACCGCGAACGTCAGTCGCGGGTCGACCAGCGCGCCCACCACCGGCAGCAGCCACAGCCACGGCGGCAGCTTGATGAGGCGGGCCAGCTTGGCGTACGGGAAGCTGGACACCATCGCGAACGCCAGCAACGCGACGCCGACCAGCTGCGCGGCGCCCGACATCGGCAGCTCGATCAGCACGCCGAGGGCGAGCACGGCCGCGGCCATCGTGGTCGGTACGCCGCAGAAGAAGCGCCCGTCCTTGGGCGACACGTTGAAGCGGGCCAGCCGGACGGCGGCGCAGCCGGCCACCAGTACGCAGGCCAGGGCGGCCGCCGGGGTGGGCACCGTGCCGGCCAGTGAGGCGTACACGACGACGGGCGCGGCCAGGCCGAAGGAGCACATGTCGGCGAGCGAGTCCATCTGGGCGCCGAACGGGCTGGCGACGCCGAACCGCCGAGCGAGGATGCCGTCGGCGCCGTCGAAGATCACGCACGCGATCAAGCAGATCGCGCCGGCGCGCACGTCACCGCGCATGGCGAGCATGATCGCCAGTACGCCGAGCGCCAGGCTGCCGAGCGTGCACGCGTTGACCACGGCGAACTTGAATCGCCGGGCGGCGGTGTGCTCGCCGGGAAGCAGCGGGATGGCCAGGCTGGCGGGCTCGTCCACCGGCGCCGGCGACAGAAGCGACTCGATCTCGTCGTCGGTCAGCGGGGCGACCTCGGTGGGGTGAGCCGGCACGACCACCATGGTGCCGCTGCCGGTCTCGGAGCGGCGCCGGCGGATTCCCTGGACAAACAGGACTTGCCGGGCGAATGTGCCACTACGTCGCAGGCGGCCCGCCCACCGGCGCCCTGCTGGGCGCGGGCTGTCCGTCGCACGACGCCGACGCCAAGGGGCTCTCGGCACCTAGTCCTCCATCACCGGGTCGGTGTGTCCGCCGCCACGGCGGCCGCCCGGTCGTACGCGGCCTACACCATCGCACACCACGGTCCGGCTTGGCGATAGGCGCGGACATAACTTGAGTAAGCGGACAAGTCGTTCTCGACCCACCAGTCTAACCGGCTATATCAATATCGCTCGGCCGACAACCCGGCCGGCCGCCCCGCCACCCGGGCGAGCGCCGCCGCCGACACGTCGGTCAGGTCGAGCCGGGCCGCCTCGGCCGGTTCGAACCAGGCCGCTCGGGCGGTCGAGCCGCCAGCCGCCTCGGTCACCACCGGCTCGGTGGGCGCGTCGACCGCCACGCGGTACAGGACTCGCACAGCGTGCCAGTCGATGGCGTACCCCTCGGGCCCGCGCGCCGCGGGGTTCCGGTGGTGGCTCACGTCGAGCAGGTCGGTGACCCGTCCCACCTGCCCGGATTCCTCGGCCAGCTCGCGCAGCAGGGCCACCGCCGGCTGCTCGCCGAAGTCGGTGCCGCCGCCGGGCAGGTGCCACCGGCCGGCGCCCGGATATCCGGACGCGATCAGCGTGAGCAGTACCCGGCCGGCCGGGTCGGTGGCGAGCCCGTACGCGGCGAAGCGCTGGCCACGGGTGACGCGGCCGCCGGGTGGTGCGGGTGTGGTGTGCGTCGCTCCGGGCAGCGGGTCGACCGGCAGCCCGAACAGCTCAGCGGTGAACGGCATGAGCGGGAGCGCCCGCAACTGCTCCGGAGTGATCCAGGCGGCCAGGTCGGTCGTGCCGTCCGGCTCGTCGCGCAGGGTGCCGCCGGTCACGCGGACGTCGTACACGATCCGGTCGGTGTGCTCGGCGATCTCCACGCCCGGCAGCGCCAGCACGTCGGACACCGCCGCGCGCAGCCCGATCACCTCGACGGCGAGGCCGGTCTCCTCGGCGAACTCCCGGACGACGCCGTCGGCGGGGTGCTCCCCGTGGTCGATGCCGCCACCGGGAATCTGCCAGATGCCCGGGAACGCGGCCTGGTCCGAGCTGCGGGTCAGCAGCAACCGGTCACCCTCGCCGTGGCAGACCCCGTACGCCGCGATCCTGCGCTTCTGTATCACCCGCCAAGACTAGAAACCGACCGCCCGCATCGCCTCGGCGGTCACCTCGGTGAACTCGTGCTGCCGCAGCACGGTCAACTCGTCCCGGCTGAACCACCGCGCCTCGGACGTCGAACCGCCCACGTCACCCACCGCGGGCGGCACCGGCGCGTCGACCGCGACCCGGTAGAAGGCGCGCACGCCATGCCAGTCGATCGGGTACCCCTCGGGGCCGAGCGAGGCCGCGTCGCGGTGGCTGGCGACGCCCAGGAGCTCGACCAGCCGCCCGCTCTGCCCGGTCTCTTCGAGCAGCTCGCGGATCAGGGCGGCGCCGGGCTGCTCGCCGTAGTCGGTGCCGCCGCCGGGCAGGTGCCAGCAGCCCTCGCCCGGGTATCCGGGGGCGATCCGGGTCAGCAGCATCCGGCCGTCAGGGTCGGTGGCGACCGCGTACGCCGCGAACCGCTGGGCGCGGTGCAACCCGTCGGGCCCCGGCACCGCGTAGAACGACGGGAAGTCCGGCGCCTCCTCGGGCCGCAGGTCGATCGGGCCGGCGGGCAGGCCGAGCGCGCTCGCGGTGAACGGCCGCAGCGGCAGCCCCTGCGCGGCTTCGATGGTGTGCCAGCGCGCCAGGTCGGTCGGCTGCCCGATGCGGTCGCAGAGCGTGCCGCCGCGCACCGACACCTCGTAGATCAGGCGGTCGGTGTGGATCGTGATGCCCCGGTGCGGCAGCGCCCGCATGTCGGCGAGCACGTCGCGCAGCCCCACCACCGTCACGGAGAGCCCGGTCTCGGCGGCGGTCTCGCGGACGACCGTGTGGTTGGGGTCTTCGCCGTGATCCACCGCGCCGCCGGGAAGCGACCACACACCCGGTGTGCCCGACTTGGGCGATGCGCGAACGAGCAGCACCTCCCCGTCGGGGTTGGTGACTACTGCGTACGCCGCGATCCGGCGAAGTGGTTCAAGGGCGGGGGTCACAGGGGGGCATTCTTCCCGAATGAGATGACAAGTCCATGAACACCGTCAGATTCCTGACAGATGATCGCCCGTCAGGGGGCGCTCAGGGTAAGGATCCGGGCGCTCACCGAGGTCAGTCAAGACCCCAAAGCGGACCGTTGAGTCATGAACGCAATGCCCCCGTACAAGCAACTCCGGCGCCCGATCACCGACCGGATCATCGCCGGCGTGTGCAGCGGCCTCGGCCGTTACTTCAACGTCGACCCGGTCCTCGTTCGCGTGCTCTTCGCCTTCGCCGCCGTCGTCACCGCCGGCCTGGCCGTGCTCGCGTACCCGATCATGTGGTTCCTGATGCCCGAAGAGCCCGTCGACGCCCCAGCCTGGCCTTCGCCCCCAAAGACGCCGTAGTTCACCTTCGGATGACGGTTGGAGCCGTGGACGCGCACGACGGCACTCGACCCGGATTCCGGTTCAGGTTTACTCCCACTCGATGGTGCCCGGCGGCTTGCTGGTGACGTCGAGCACCACCCGGTTGACCTCGGGCACCTCGTTGGTGATCCGGGTCGAGATCCGCGCGATGACGTCGTACGGCAGGCGCGACCAGTCGGCGGTCATGGCGTCTTCGCTGGAGACGGGCCGGAGCACGATCGGATGGCCGTAGGTGCGACCGTCACCCTGTACGCCCACCGAACGCACGTCAGCGAGGAGCACCACCGGGAACTGCCACACCGACCGGTCGAGCCCAGCCGCCGTGAGCTCCTCGCGGGCGATCAGGTCAGCGGCGCGCAGCAACTCCAGCCGGTCACTGGAGACGGCACCGATGATCCGGATGGCGAGACCCGGCCCCGGGAAGGGGTGCCGCCACACCATCGCCTCCGGCAGCCCCAGCGACAGGCCGAGCTGGCGTACCTCGTCCTTGAACAGCGTGCGCAGCGGCTCGACGAGGGAGAAGCGAAGGTCGTCCGGCAGGCCGCCCACGTTGTGGTGCGACTTGATGTTGGCAGTACCGGTGCCGCCGCCGGACTCCACGACGTCCGGGTACAGCGTTCCCTGTACCAGGAATTCCACGTCGCCGGCGGCGGCGACCTCGCGCGCGGCGACCTCGAAGACCCTGATGAACTCGCGCCCGATGATCTTGCGCTTCTCCTCCGGGTCGGTGACCCCCGCGAGCGCGCCCAGGAACCGGTCGGCGGCGTCGACGACCTTGAGCTTGATGCCCGTGGCGGCGACGTAGTCCTGCTCCACCTGCTCGGCCTCGCCCGCGCGCAGCAGGCCGTGATCGACGAACACGCAGGTCAGCTGGTCACCGACGGCCTTGTGGACGAGCGCGGCGGCGACCGCCGAGTCGACACCGCCGGAGAGCGCGCAGATGACCTCCTTCTCGCCGACCTGCTCGCGGATCGCGGCCACCTGGTCGTCGATGATGTTGCCCATCGTCCAGGTCGGCTCGATGCCGGCGATGTCGTACAGGAAGCGGGTCAGCATCTCCTGCCCGTGCGCGGTGTGCGCCACCTCGGGGTGGAACTGCACGCCGGCGCGCCGGCCGGCGACGTCTTCGAACGCGGCCACCGGCGTGACGGTGGTGCCAGCGGTCACCGCGAACCCGGGCGGCGCCTCCGTGACGCAGTCGCCGTGGCTCATCCACACCGACACCTCGCCCGGCAGGTCGCGCAGCAGCACGCTGGCATCGGGGCGGGTCGCCAGGACCGTGCCGCCGTACTCGCGGTCGCCGGTGTGCGCCACTGTGCCGCCGAGCGCCCGCGCCATCGCCTGGAAGCCGTAGCAGATGCCGAAGACCGGCACGCCCGCGTCGAAGAGCTTGGCGTCGACCTGTGGCGCACCCGGCGCGTACACGCTCGCCGGACCACCGGAGAGGATGATCGCGGCCGGGTCCTTCGCCAGCATCTCGGCCACCGGCATCGAGTGCGGGACGATCTCGGAGTAGACCTTGGCCTCACGCACCCGGCGGGCGATCAGCTGGGCGTACTGGGCGCCGAAGTCCACAACCAGTACCGGGCGCGGTGTGCTCATGTGTGTGCAGCCTACAGGCGCAGTTCGGCCGGAGCGCCGCGCGGCACGGCCGGTGCGACGGGTGCCACGGGAGTGATCCGGCGGTACGGCTCATCCTGCGAAGGCCGGGGATCTTGTGAGCCTTTGTTGGGCCAGAAGGACATCGCCCGCTCGGCCTGCGCGGTGATCGTCAGCGAGGGATTCACGCCGAGGTTCGCGGTGACGGCGGCGCCGTCGACCACATGGAGTCCCGGGTACCCGAAGACCCGGTGGTACGGGTCGACGACGCCGTCCGCCGCGGTGGCACCGATCGCCGAACCGCCGAGGATGTGCGCGGTCAGCGGCACGTTGAACGCCTCGGTGACCGCCCCACCCGGTACCCCGCCGATCTCGTCGGCGAGCAGCCGCACCGCCTCGTTGCCGGCCGGTATCCAGGCCGGGTTGGGCGCGCCGTGTCCCTGCGTCGTACGCAGCTTGCCGCGCCGGAAGTGGGTGGTGAGCGAGTTGTCGAGCGACTGCATGACGAGCGCGATCACGGTGCGCTGGGACCAGTCGCGCACCGAGAGCAGCCGCAGGTACGTCAGCGGCCGGGCGGCCATGGTGGCGAGCCAGCGCAGCGGGCGGCGCGGCCCGCCGTCGACCAGCGCCGACTGCAGGAAGCCCATCACGTTCGAGCCCCGCCCGTACCGGACCGGCTCGATATGGGTGTGCTCGTCGGGGTGGAACGAGCTGGTGATGGCCACGCCCTTGGTGAAGTCGACCCCGCGCCGCTTCGCTTCCGGCCGCAGCAGCGCGGCGCCGAGAATTGCCTCCGAGTTGGTACGCGTCAGCGCGCCCACCCGCGGGGACAGCTCCGGCAGCGCACCGGACTGCTTCGCCTCGTGTAGCAGCCGCTGGGTGCCGAGCGCCCCCGCCGCGAAGATCACCTGGTCTGCCTCGAAGGTCCGCCTCTTCTTGTCGAGCCACGCGCCGGTGCGCACCGTCTCGATCCGGTAGCCGCTTTCTCCCGGCCGGACCGTGAGCGCCGTGGTGAGCGGATGCACCTCGACACCCATCCGCTCGGCCAGCCACAGATAGTTCTTGACCAGCGTGTTCTTGGCTCCATGCCGGCAGCCGGTCATGCACGAGCCGCAGTGCAGGCAGCCGGTGCGCTCAGGCCCCGCGCCGCCGAAGTACGGGTCGGCGACCCGCTCCCCGGGGCGCCCGATGTGCACGCCGACCGGTGTCGAGTGGAACGTGTGCCCGACCCCCATCCGGTCGGCCACCGCGCGCATCGCGCGGTCTGCCGCGGTCTGATTCGGGTACGTCGTGACGCCCAGCATCCGTTTCGCCTGGTCGTAGTACGGGGCGAGCTCGGCGCGCCAGTCGGTGATGCCGCGCCACTGAGGGTCTTCGTAGAACGCGGGCAGCGGCTCGTAGAGCGTGTTGGCGTAGACGAGCGAACCGCCGCCGACACCCGCCCCGGAGAGCACCAGTACGCCGGCGCCCGGCTCTCCCCTGGCCGAGCGCAGCAGCGTGATCCGCTGGATGCCATAGCAGCCGAGCTTCGGTGCCCACAGGAAGCGCCTGGTGCGCCAGGAGGTCTCGGGAAACTCGTCGTCGGCGAACCGCCGGCCCGCCTCCAGCACGGCGACCGAGTATCCCTTTTCGGCGAGCCGCAGTGCGGCCACGCTGCCACCGAATCCGGACCCGATGACGACCACGTCATACCGCATACGGCTCATCATTACTCACGAGTAGCTAGCACACCAGACCGTCAACGGGCACGATGCCACTCTATGACTCGACGTCGGTTGATCCTTATCGGCGCGGCGGTACTCGCGGCCGTGGTGCTGCTCGGCGGTGGCGCGGTCGCCGCCACCTACGCGCTGCGCGACCGGTACGAGGTGCCGACCGCCGACCTCTTCGGATCTCCGACGCCCTCGCCGTCCGCCAGCCCCTCCCCCACGCCGAGCCCCACCCCCGAGCCGGGAGCCGACATCACGGGCCCGCTCACCGTGCTGATCGTCGGCATCGACACCCGCGAGAGCGTGCCCGACTGGGAGCCGCACGCCGACGCCGTGACGATCCTGCACATCCCGCGCGGCCTCACGAAGGGGTACCTCTTCTCCCTCCCCCGCGACCTGGTGGTCGACATCCCGGCGTTTCCCAAGTCCGGCTACCGCGGCGGCCGCACGAAACTCACCCACGCGATGAGCTACGGCAGCCGGCGGGGCAAGGCCAAGCCGAGCCCCGCGCAAGGGTTCCAGCTTCTCGCGCAGACGGTCAGCCGGTACACCGGGATCAAGCGGTTCGACGCCGGCGTCGTGATCAACTTCCGCGGGTTCCGCAAGCTGGTCGACGCGGTGGGAGGCATCGACCTGTACGTCGACCAGAAGGTCACCTCGATCCACCTCAACAAGAGCGGTCGCGGCCTGTCGAGCGGCGGCTCGCCGATGGTGTACGAGGTGGGCAACCGGCACCTCAACGGCTGGCAGGCGCTGGACTACTCCCGGCAGCGGTACCTGAAGGGTGGCGACTACACCCGCCAGCGCCACCACCAGCAGCTCATCCGTGCCGTGCTCACCAAGGTCGGCTCGCTCAGCCTGGCGAAGAATCCCGTTGAGGTCGACCGCGTGCTGCGCGCCGTCGGCGACGCCTTCGTCTTCGACGGGCGCGGGCGCAAGCCCATCGACTTCGCGTACGCCCTCAGTGGCCTGAGCCCGTCGTCGCTCACCCTCGTCGGCCTGCCCGGCAGCGGCGTCGGCCGGGGCGGCGACTACCTGGGCGAGCAGCTGACCGCGGAGGGCCGGAAGTTCATCTCCGAGCTGCGGGCGGGCCGGGCCGACGCCTACCTGGCCGCCCACCCGAAGCTGCTCATCAAGCGCTAGGCGGGAATCTTCGGCGGGGTCGGCGACGTGAGCCATTCGTCGAACAACGGGCGGAGGGATTCGCCGCTCACCCGCTCGGCGACGGTGATGAAGTCGGCCGTCTGCGCGGTGCCGTTGCGCTTCTCGGCCGTCCACGTCTTGAGGATCTTGAAGAAGTCGTCGTCGCCAACGGCCAGCCGCAACGCGTGCACGGTCAGCCCACCCCGCTTGTAGACCGCTCGACTGAAGATCTCCGCCCGGCCCGGGTCGAGGGTCGGCTTCGACCAGTCGTCGGTCTTGTCGTACTCGGCCTGGAAGCTCTCCTGGACCGACTCGCGCCCCTGCTCCTCGGCCCACAGCCACTCCGCGTACGTGGCGAAGCCCTCGTTGAGCCAGATGTCTTCCCAGCGGGCGATCGACACGCTGTCACCGAACCACTGGTGCGCCAGCTCGTGCGCCACCACGTCGGTGTTGACGCGCTGCTTGAACCACACATTCCCGTACACGGGCCGGGACTGCGTCTCCAGCGCGTACCCGATCCGGTCGTCGTCGACCACCACGCCGCCGTACGCGTCGAACGGGTACGGCCCGAACTGGGTCTCCAGGAAGTCGGCGATCTCGGCGGTGAACAGCATCGCCGCCTCCGCGCTGCCGTTACGGGGCAACGACTCCGGTACCGCCGTGACGATCGGCTTGCCGTTGTGCGTGCCACTCACCACCCGGTACTGGCCGATCACGAGCGTCGCCAGGTAGCTCGCCATCGGCGCCTGCTCGGACCACTTCCACGTGGTCCACTCACCGTCCTCAGTGGACCCGTCCGGTACGCCGTTGCTGAGCGCCTCCACGCCGTTGGGCACCGTGACCTCGATGTCGTACGTGGCCTTGTCGCTCGGGTGATCGTTGACCGGGAACCAGGTACTGGCCGACTCCGGCTGGCCGAGCGCGATCGCACCGTCGCCGGTGTGCAGGAAGCCGCCCTCGCCCAGGTCGGCACTCTTGACCGGCTCGGGCTTCCCGCCGTACCCGATCTCCACAGTGAACTCGGCGCCCTTCGCGAGGCCCGCGCTCGGCGTGATCACCAGCTCGGTGCCGTCGCGGCTGTCCTGCGCGGGCTTGCCGTCGACCGACAGCGCGGTGACCGCCAGCCCCGACAGGTCGAGGTTGAACCGCGAGAGGTCTGCCGTGGCGGTCGCCGTGATCGTCGCCGTGCCGGTCAGCTCGTCTTTCGCCGGGTCGTACCGCAGCTTGAGCCCGTACGACTTCACGTCGTACCCGCCGTTGCCGTACTTCGGGAAGTACTCGTCGCCGGCACCATCGGCGCCCGGCTGGAAGTCACGCGCGGACGAGGAGGACCCGGGCGCGGGGTCGCGCCCGGTGCACCCGGCCAGTGTGGCAAGCGAGACAAGCGCGATGGTAAGTACAGCGGCGATCGGCCTACGGTTCACCCGATCGAGGGTACTTACCGATCGAGCACGAGCCCGACCCGCTGAAACTCCTTCAGATCGCGGTATCCGCACTTGGCCATCGCCCGCTTGAGCCCGCCGAACAGGTTGAGCTGGCCGTGCGGCTCGTCGGCCGGCCCGTACAGCACCCTCTCCATCGACCCCAGCGGGTCGTCGCCGGCGGTGCCGAACCCGCCACGCGGCAGCTTCGGGTGGCTCGCCGCCGAGTGCCACCACGCACCCTGCGCCGGCGCCTCGGCGGACAGCGACAGCGGCTCGCCCAGCATCACCGCGTCGGCGCCGCAGCCGAGAGCCTTCGCGATGTCGCCAGAGGTGGAGATGTCACCGTCGGCGATCAGGTGCACGTAGCGCCCACCGGTCTCGTCGAGGTAGTCGCGCCGAGCCGCGGCGGCGTCGGCGATCGCGGTGGCCATCGGCACCCGGATGCCCAGCACCGTGTCGGTGGTCGACCACTCGTCGCCGCCGATGCCGACGATGACCCCGGCGGCGCCGGTGCGCATCAGGTGCAGCGCCGTCTTGTAGTCGGTGCAGCCACCGGCGATCACCGGCAGGTCGAGGTCGGCGATGAACTCCTTGAGGTTGAGCGGCTCGTCGTTGGTCGAGACGTGCTCAGCCGAGACCAGCGTGCCCTGGATGACCAGGATGTCGACGCCGGCGTCGAGGATCACCGGGGCTAGCGCGAGGGTGTGCTGCGGCGAGACCCGCACGGCGACGGTGATGCCGCCCTCGCGCATCTGCCGCACCCGCTCGGCGATCAGCTCCGGGCGGATCGGCTCGGCGTAGACCTCCTGCAGCCGCCGCGTCGTGGGCGCGTCGTCGTCGAGCGAAGCCAGCTCGTCGAGCACCTTGACCGGGTCTTCGTAGCGGGTCCACAGGCCCTCGACGTTGAGCACGCCGAGGCCGCCCAACTGGCCGAGGGTCACGGCCGTCGCCGGGCTCATGGTCGCGTCTGAAGGGTGCGCGACGCAGGGGATCTGGAACTGGTACGCGTCGAGCTGCCAGGCCGTGGACACGTCGTCCACATCCCTGGTGCGCCGGCTCGGCACGATTGCTATGTCGTCAAGGTGGTAGCCGCGCTGCGCGGTCTTACCCAACCCGATCTCGACCACGTCTCGCACGCGGATTCTCCTATCGAGTGTGGTAGTTGGGCGCCTCGACGGTCATCTGGATGTCGTGGGGGTGGCTCTCCTTGAGCCCCGCCGCGGTGATCCGGATGAGCTTGCCGCGGCGGTGCATCTCGGGAATGGACTCCGCGCCGACGTATCCCATTGCGAGCCGTACCCCGCCGATGAGCTGGTGGGCGACGCGGGCGAGTGGGCCGCGGTACGGCACCTGACCCTCCACGCCCTCCGGCACCAGCTTCTCCTCGTTGGACACGTCGTCCTGGAAGTACCGGTCTTTGGAGTAGGAGCGGGCCTGCCCGCGCGACTGCATCGCGCCGAGCGACCCCATCCCCCGGTAGGCCTTGAACTGCTTGCCGTTGATGAACAGCAGGTCGCCGGGGCTCTCCTCGCAGCCCGCGAGCAGGCTGCCAAGCATGACCGTGCTCGCGCCTGCCACCAGCGCCTTCGCGATGTCGCCGCTGTACTGGATGCCACCGTCGGCGATCACCGGCACGCCGGCCGGACGGCAGGCCCGGGTCGCCTCCATCACGGCGGTGATCTGCGGCACCCCGACACCGGCCACCACGCGCGTGGTGCAGATCGCGCCCGGGCCGACACCGACCTTGACCGCGTCGGCACCGGCGTCGACGAGCGCCTTCGCCCCCGCGTACGTCGCGACGTTTCCGCCGATCACGTCGACGGTGGTGTCCTTCTTTACCCGGGCGACCATCTCCAGCACGGCCCGCTGGTGACCGTGCGCGGTGTCGACGACCAGGATGTCGACGCCGGCGTCGACCAGGGTGCGCGCCCGCTTGTAGGCGTCGTCGCCCACGCCCACGGCAGCCGCGACCCGCAGCCGGCCGGCGTCGTCCTTGGTCGCGTCCGGGTACTGCTCGCTCTTGGTGAAGTCCTTGACCGTGATGAGGCCGCGGAGCTTGCCCGCCTCGTCGACGATCGGCAGCTTCTCGACCTTGTGCTCGCGCAGCAGGGCCAGCGCGCCGTCTTTCGACACCCCGACCGGGGCGGTGACCAGCGGCATGCGGGTCATGATGTCGCGCACCGGCGTGCCGCCGTCGGTGACGAACCGCATGTCACGGTTGGTGACGATGCCGACCAGAGTGCCGGAAGCGTCGGTGACGGGCACGCCGGAGATCCGGTATCGGGCGCAGAGGGCGTCGACGTCACGCATGGTGTCGTCGGGGCTGCACGTGATCGGGTTGGTCACCATGCCCGCTTCGGAGCGCTTGACCTGGTCGACCTGCAGCGCCTGGTCGTCGATCGAGAGGTTGCGGTGCAGCACGCCGAGGCCGCCGATGCGAGCCATCGCGATCGCCATCCGCGCCTCGGTCACCGTGTCCATCGGGCTCGACAGCAACGGCAGCGCGACCCGGACATTCCGGCTCACCTGCGTCACGGTGTTGACCCGGCTCGGGATCACCTCTGACTCGGCTGGCTGGAGCAGCACGTCGTCGAAGGTCAGGCCGATCGGCACGGTCTCGAAGCTGGGCGCATTCTCCACAGTTGATCCCCTCGGTGGCGCGATGGTTCATCCTACCGGGACGCCAGTTCACGTCGGGTTCAGGTCGGCGCGGAGAGCGGGGTAACGACTACGGTGGAGGGGTGCAAGACGAGCCGATCGACCCGTTCAGCGGAGACCCCGCTGACCCGTCCGCCGGGCTGGACGACCTCGGTGAGGATGGCCAGCTCGACCCGCTGTCCGACACCGAGCGGCAGGACGTGCTGGAGGATCTGGCCGACCTCGAGATCTACCAGGCGCTGCTGAGCCCCATCGGGGTCCGTGGCCTGGTCATCGAGTGCGAAGACTGTCACGAGCCGCACTACTTCGATTGGGATCTGCTCCGGGGCAATCTGCGGCACCTGCTCAGCTCCGGGCGGCCCCGGGTCCACGAGCCGGCATACGACCCGGACCCGGATCACTACGTGACGTGGGAGTACGCCCGCGGCTACGCCGACGGCGTCCACGACACGCTGTCCGACGAATCCGACGACGCCTAAACCCTTGTGATCAGGGCGTCCCTGAAGTCGTTCTAACGACTTCAGGGACGCCCTGATCACTAAGAGAACTAGGCGACCAGGCCGGCGCGGAAGCCTGCCGCTACCGCGTGGGCCCGGTCGCGGGCGCCCAGCTTGCGGAACAAGCGGCGGGCGTGCGTCTTCACCGTGTCCTCCGAGACGAAGAGCTCGCGCCCGATCTCGGCGTTGCTCTTGCCGTCGGCCATTCCGCGCAGCACCTGCAGCTCCCGTTCGGTCAGCGCCATCCGGCGGGCCACCGCGTCGGTGCGGTCGCCGTTTCGCTGGCCCGGGCGCCAGGCGGGACCGGCGTTGGGACCGGGCACCGTGGGGCGGTTGGGGCTCAGCTCAGGCTGGTCGCGTTGCGCGGGTACCACCGACGGGCCGTGGGGGCCCTGCGGAGTGTGCGGGCCGTGGGGTCCGGGTGGCCCGGCCGACGGCGCCGGGCGGGGCGTCGTGGCGACCGCCGGCAGGCCGTTGGACGGGCCGCCGGGCGTTTCGCGGGGCACGGGCGCCGCTGACGCCGTACGCCCCACCCCGCCCGGGGACGAGCGGTCGGGCAGGCACAGCAGCAGCGCCTTGGCGACCACGCTGACCAGATCGTGGTCGCCGCCGCGGAGTACGCCCCGGGCGCCGGCCGCGATCACCGCTGCGGACACCCGTGGATCTTCGGCGCCGAACAGGATGAGGATCGCGCTGGGCGCTCGAACTAGTACCCGGCGAGTGAATCCCACGCTGTCCCGCCGGGTCAGCGCGGTGTCGGCGAGCACAATATCCGCAGGCCGTTCGGCGAGCCGGAGAAGCGCTTCGGTCTCGGTCACGGCGGTGCGTACGGCGCCGCTCAGACCGAGCCGAGCCGCGGCTGCCGCCACGGTCTGCGCGGCGAGCGGTGTCCGGACGCACACGAGGACGGTTCGCACAGTCATCCTCCTCAAAATCCTCTGAGGAGGAGACCACGCAACCAAGTGATCATTACGGTCTTTTGGCGCTAAAGAAGTTGAAACTTCCCGACAGTTCTCATCGAGGCCGTCGCTCGTTGTTTCCTCTCCGACATGACCGGGTACGAGGGCTGCGAGTCGGGAGGAGGGGCGCAGTGGCCAACGTGAGCAGACTGCCTGGGCCCATCGCGGATATCTGGGATTGGCAACTGCTTGGCGCCTGTCGAGGTCGGGACAGCGCCCAGTTCTTCCACCCTGATGGTGAGCGGGGAACCACCCGCAACAAGCGCGAGGCGAAGGCCAAGGGGGTGTGCGGCGCCTGCCCGGTACGGGCCGAGTGCGCGGCGCACGCCCTGTCCGTACGGGAGCCGTACGGCGTGTGGGGCGGCTTCAGCGAGTCCGAACGGCTGCGGCTGCTCGCGGTGGGCTGGGAAGACCTGGCCAACCGGTACCGCACGCGGGTCGACATCGAGCGCCTGGAGGCCCGGCTCGGCAAGCCGCACAAGTCGGTGCCAGCAGCCGCTATTCCACCTCAACGTCGACAGAGTGCCACCCGGTAGCACCGTCGGGGTCGGGTGGCCGCTGCTCCTCCGGCTGCACCGCGCCCTCGGTGTCGGTGGCGCGTACCTGGAGCGTGTGCTCGCCCCGGGTCGCCTGCCACTGCCATGACCACTGCACCCAGGTGTCGATCGAGACGGTGCGGGCCAGCGTGGCCGCCTGCCAGGGCCCACCGTCGACTCGTACCTCCACCTTGGCGATGCCTCGGTGCTGCGCCCACGCCACACCGGCGACGGCGACCGGCCCGGCGACGAGGTTGTTCCGCCCGCGCGGCGTGTCGATGCGGGACTGGGTCTTGATGGGTGCCTGGGCCGCCCAGCCGCGCGGGACCCAGTACGCGTCGAAGTCGGCGAAGCTGGTCAGCTCCAGCTCGGTGACCCACTTGCAGGCTGACACGTACCCGTAGAGGCCCGGCACGACCACGCGCACCGGGAATCCGTGCTCGACCGGCAGCGGCTCGCCGTTCATGCCGACGGCGAGCATGGCGTCGCGCCCGTCGCGCAGCACGGCCGTGGGCGTGCCGCACGTCCAGCCGTCCGCGGACCGGCCCACGACCTGGTCGGCGCCGTCGAGCGGCTCGACCTCGTCGAGCAGGTCCTTCAGCGGTACGCCCAGCCAGCGCGCGTTGCCGATGAGGTCGCCGCCCACCTCGTTCGAGACGCACGCCAGCGTGACGTACCGCTCGATCATGGGTCGCGCGAGGAGCTGCTCGAACGTCAGCGTCATGGGCCTGCGCACCCGTCCATGGATCTTCAGCTGCCAGTCGACCGGGTCGACCTGCGGCACGACGAGCGCGGTGTCGATGCGGTAGAACGCGGAGTTCGAGGTGACGTACGGGGCGAGCTGGGTCAGCGACAGGTCGGCGCCGGCGGGCACAGCCGGTGCGGGGCTGGCCGGCGTTGGCAGTACGACGGCGTTTCGGGCTTCCGACACGCTGCGGCGGGTGGCGAGCCACCGCCCGCCGAACCCGCTGACCGCCGCCGCGCCCACGGCCAGCGCGACGCCGGTGAGCAGCCGCCGCCGGTCGACCTCGTGCTCGCCCACGTCGGGCAGCTCGATCAGCGCCCACAGGACCCCGCCAGCGACCAGCGCGCCGAGCAGCGAGGGCAGGGCCGCTGCGGGGCCGGCGTCCGGCCGGGTCAGCGCGGCGGCGACCCCGATCAGCCCGAACGCGGCGATGCCGGCGACGCCGTACCAGAAGCTGCGCAGCGCGAGGATCCCGATGGCCGCGGCGAACGCGGCGAGCAGCACGACGGTGCCGGAGAGTAGCGCGGTCTTGTCGTGTACGCCGAAGGTGTCGATGGCGAACTGCTTGAGCGGCTCGGGCACGTGGTCGACGACCACGCCGCCCACCGCCACGAGAGGCGCGCTCCGTGCGCCGGTGAACACGGCAATGACCTCGGCTACTCCGAGTGCGACAGCGGCCGCGCCGACGCCGATCAGCCCGCCACGTATCGAGTCCCGCATAAACGCAAGTCTCCCGCACCTTCGGGGTGGACCCGATGGTGCGGGAGACTACGTAAGAAACCGGTTAGACAGTGCGTCTAGAAACCGGGGCCGTGCTGGTGGCCGTGACCGTGGCCGTGGCCACCCGCCGGGGCGGGCTCGGCCTTCTCCGGCTTCTCCACGATGAGGCTCTCCGTGGTGAGCAGGAGACCGGCGATCGACGCGGCGTTGGTGACGGCGTTACGCGTCACCTTGACCGGGTCGATGATGCCGGAGCCGGCCAGGTCGACGTAGTCGCCGATCGCGGCGTCGAGGCCGGTGCCCCAGGCCGCTTCGCGCACCTTCTCGACCACGACGTAGCCGTCGTGACCGGCGTTCTGCGCGATCCACCGCAGCGGCTCGACGAGCGCCTTGCGGACGATCGAGACGCCAACCGCCTCGTCGCCCTTGAGGCCCAGGTCGCCGTCCAGCACCGGGAGGATCTGCGCCAGCGCGGCGCCACCGCCAGGGACGGTGCCCTCTTCGACCGCGGCCTTGGTGGCCGAGATCGCGTCTTCGATGCGGTGCTTGCGCTCCTTCAGCTCCACCTCGGTGGCGCCGCCGGCCTTGACGACCGCGATACCGCCGGAGATCTTGGCGAGCCGCTCCTGGAGCTTTTCGCGGTCCCAGTCGGAGTCGCTGGCCTCGATCTCCTTGCGGAGCTGAGCGACGCGGTCGGCGACCTCGTCGTCGCGACCGGCACCCTCGACGATGGTGGTGTTGTCCTTGTCGACGACGATCCGCCGCGCCTGGCCCAGCACCTCGAGGCCGACGCCGTCGAGCTTGTAGCCGAGCTCGGGCGCCACGACCGCGCCACCCGTGAGGATGGCGATGTCCTGGAGCATGGCCTTGCGCCGGTCACCGAAGCCGGGCGCCTTGACCGCGCAGACCTTGAACGTCTTGCGGATCGCGTTGACCACGAGCGTGGACAGCGCCTGACCCTCGACGTCTTCCGCGATGATCAGCAGCGGCTTGCTGGCCTGGAGCACCTTCTCCAGCAGCGGCAGGAGCTCTTCGACCGCGGAGATCTTCTGCGTCGTGACGAGCACGTACGCGTCTTCGAGCACCGCTTCCTGGCTGTCCAGGTCGGTGACGAAGTGGGGGGAGATGAAGCCCTTGTCGAACTGGAGACCCTCGGTGACTTCCAGCTCTGTCGCGAGAGTGGAGCCCTCTTCGACGGTGATGACGCCGTCGCGGCCGACCTTCTCCATCGCCTCGGCGATCAGGTCGCCGATGGTGGCGTCCTGTGCCGAGATGGTGGCGACGTGGGCGATGGACCGCTTGTCGGCGACCTCGACCGCCTTCTCCAGCAGGGCCTCGGAGACGGCCTGGGCGGCCGCGTCGATGCCCCGCTTGAGACCGGCCGGGTTGGCGCCAGCGGTCACGTTGCGCAGGCCCTCGCGGACCATGGCCTGGGCGAGCACGGTCGCGGTGGTGGTCCCGTCACCGGCGACGTCGTTGGTCTTCGTCGCCACCTCCTTGACGAGCTGCGCGCCAAGGTTCTCGTACGGGTTGGAGAGCTCGATCTCCTTGGCGATCGTCACGCCGTCGTTGGTGATCGTGGGGGCGCCGAACTTCTTGTCCAGTACGACGTTGCGCCCGCGCGGGCCGAGAGTGACCTTGACCGCGTCCGCGAGCCGGTTGACGCCGTGCTCCAGCAGGTGCCGGGCGTCATCCGAGAAACTCAGGATCTTAGCCATGAATATCCCTTCAAGCGGCACCGCCCCGGACCACGAATGCGGCCCGGGGCGATGTCAGCGTTCAGTCAGTCACTTCTCGATGACCGCGAGGACGTCGCGGGCGGAGAGCACCAGGTACTCCTCGCCGGCGTACTTGACCTCGGTGCCGCCGTACTTCGAGTAAATAACCGTGTCGCCGACGCTGACGTCAACCGGGATGCGGTTGCCCTTGTCGTCGATACGGCCCGGGCCGACAGCGAGGACGGTGCCCTCCTGCGGCTTCTCCTTGGCGGTGTCGGGGATCACGATGCCCGACGCCGTGGTGGTCTCAGCCTCGTTCGCCTGGACCAGAATGCGGTCCTCGAGCGGCTTGATCGCAACCTTGGTCGCGGTAGTCACGGGCATACCCTCCTGGGGTACTTGTTGGTTGCCGGCCATATTCATTTCAGCCAGCGTCAATCGCTGCCTCATGCCACCGGGCGATGCCGTCGTCGCGGGTGCCGGCGTGCCCGAAAGCTAGCACCCTCGACACGAGAGTGCTAACCGAAGGTTATGCCGGCTGCTAGCACTCCGTCAAGGAGAGTGCCAGCACGACACGATCCGATGGCGGCGCGGGGTGATTTACGGCATTGTCAGGGGAAGCACCTGCCCGCCCAACCGCGGAGGCGAAGACATGCACGCCACAGTCGGAGACCGCTTGCACGTGCACAGCAACACGGTTGGCGCCCACGACCGGATCGCCGAGATCGTCGAGGTGCGTGGCGCCGAGGGGCATCCGCCCTACCTCGTCCGGTTCCCGGACGGACACGAGAGTCTGGTGTACCCCGGTCCCGACAGCGTGATCGAGCACAGCCAGACTCAATAGGTGATCGACGCGCTCCGTACCCCCGAAGGGGAAAGGGCGCTCGCGACGGCGGCGGAGCTGGCCGGCGGCGACCCACTGGCGGCGGCGGCCACGCTCCGCACTCGCGGCGTGCCCGCCGACCTGGCCTCCGCCGCGCTCACCCAGGCCGAGTTGCGCCACCGCGCGACCGGCAAGTTCGGCGCCGACGCCGCGCGCATGTTCTTCACCCGCGCGGGCCTCGAACAGGCCACGCGCGCCATCGTCTCCGGGCGCCGCGCGGCGCGGTTGCGCGCCGCCGGGGTGCGCACCCTCGCGGACCTCGGTTGCGGCATCGGCGCGGACGCGATCGCCGCCGCCCGTGCCGGCATCAAGGTGTACGCCGTGGAAGCCGACCCCGGCACCGCGGGCGTGGCCGCCGCCAACGCCGCCGCTCTTGAGCTCGCCGACCTGACGGTGACCTGCGCCGACGCGACGTCCGTCGACCTGACCGGCTTCGACGCGGTGTTCTGCGACCCGGCCCGGCGCAAGGGTGGCCGCCGCGTGTTCGACCCGGCCGCCTACTCGCCGCCCTGGGACTTCGTGGCCGCCCTGCCCGGGCGCGTGCCGCACGTGGTGCTCAAGCTGGCGCCCGGCATCGACCACTCGCTCGTGCCGCCCGGCGCCGAGGCGGAATGGGTCAGCGTCGCTGGTGAGGTGGTCGAGGCGGCCTTCTGGTGCGGCCCGCTCGCCGAGGTGCCCCGCCGGGCCACCCTCCTGCCTTCCGGTGCCGTGCTCACCGGTACCGGTGACGAGCGGGCACCGGTCGGGCCGGTGCGCCGGTACCTGTACGACCCGGACGGGGCGGTGGTGCGCTCCCATCTGGTGGCCGAGTTCGCCTCCACAGTGGACGGCACGCTCGCCGATCCGGACATCGCGTACGTGTACACCGACACCGCGATCGACACCCCATACGCGCGGCGGCTGGCGGTACAGGACGAGGTGCCGTTCTCGCTCAAGCGGTTGCGGGCCCTGCTGCGCGATCGCGGCGTCGGCCGGCTCGAGATCCTCAAACGCGGCTCCGCCCTCGATCCCGAGCAGCTTCGCCGCGACCTGCGGCTGACCGGGCCCAATTCGGCGACGGTCGTCCTGACCCGGGTGGCCGGGCGCCCGACCTCTCTGGTCTGTACGCCCGACTGACACAGAGCGTCACGGATCATAAACTTTCGGTTGTTATACGCAAATCCCCTGAAATGGGGTAAGCCTATGCACTCCGTGATGGTCATCTTCGGTACCCGCCCCGAGGCGATCAAGGTCGCGCCACTGATCCAACGGCTGGCCGGTGATCCGCGCATCCACTGCCTGCCGGTGAGCACCGCGCAGCACCGTTTCATGCTCGATCAGGTGCTGGACCACTTCGACATCAACCCGGTCGCCGACCTGGGCGTGATGCGGCACGGCGCCAGCCTCACCGAGATCACCGTGCTCGCGCTGGCGGGACTGGAGTCCATATTGGACGTCCGCGAGCCGGATGCCGTGCTGGTACAGGGCGGTGCCACGAGCGCGTTCGCGGGGGCGCTCGCCGCCTTCTACCACCGCACCCCGGTCGTGCACCTGGAGGCGGGACTGCGCACCAACACCATCGACTCGCCGTACCCGGAAGAGGGCAACCGGCGCGTCATCGACCAACTCGCGGCGCTGCGCCTGGCACCCACGCCGCTCGCCGCCCGAAACCTGCTCGGCGAGGGCGCCAGCGGTGACAGCGTCGTGGTCACTGGCAACACGGTGATCGACGCTCTGCAGTGGACGGTGCGGCACGCGACCCGGTACCAGGACGCGCGGCTCGCGGCACTCGACCGCGACCCGCGCCGCGTGGTGCTCGTGACCGCGCACCGCCGCGAGTCGTGGGGCGCCCCGATGCGCGAGGTGGCCGCCGCGCTCGCGGAAATCGCAGCCGCCGAACCGGACGTCCTGCTCGTACTGCCGGCACACTGCAACCCGGTCGTGCGCGCGGCTCTCCTGCCGGCGCTCGACGGACTGCCGAACGTGCACCTCACCGACCCGATCGGGTACGCCGACTTCTGCCGCCTGATGAACCGGAGCCACCTGGTGCTGACCGACTCGGGCGGCATACAGGAGGAGGCGCCGAGCCTCGGCAAGCCGGTACTGGTCATGCGCGACACCACCGAGCGGCCCGAGGGGGTGGCGGCGGGCACCGCGCGGCTCGTCGGGACCGATCGGGAACGCATCGTGGCGGAGACCCGGAAACTGCTGCACGACGACGGGGAGCACGCACGGATGGCGCGGGCGGTGTCCCCGTACGGCGATGGCCGGGCCGCCGAGCGAGCGGTCGCCGCACTGCTGCACCTGTTCGGGGAGGGCCCGCCGGTGGGCTCCTTTCCGGGACACCTGTCTCCGCGTCTTCCCCGTACCCGCCCGCGCCGTAGGGTCAGGGCATGGCAGGGCAGGGAACCCCGGCGACGTCGCTCCTGACGAAGCAGAAGGTGGCGCACACGACCCACCCGTACACGGTGTCTCCCGACTCCCCCAACTACGGCGCGGAGGTGGCGGCCGCGCTGGGCGTCCCCGCCGAGCAGGTCTTCAAGACCCTTGTCACCGAGGTCGACGGCGCCCTGACCGTCGCCGTCGTACCGGTCACCGGCGACCTGGACCTGAAGGCGCTCGCGGCTGCCGCGGGTGGCAAGCGGGCGACCATGGCCGACCGTGCGGTGGCCGAGCGCACCACCGGGTACGTGCGCGGCGGCATCAGCCCGCTCGGCCAGCGCAAGCGTCTTCGCACCGTCATCGACGCGTCGGCGGAGAGCCTCGACGCGGTGTACGTCTCCGCGGGCCGCCGTGGCCTGCAGGTGCGCTTGGCGCCCGCCGACCTGGTCCGCCTCACCGGCGCGACCGTGGCAACGATCGCGCTTTAACTTTCCGCACATCTTCGCCCGCGATCGGGATTAATGTCCTAGATCGAGGGAATTGGCGCGACGGACGGTTAGATGTCGATCACGTTGCAGAATTGTTATCGCCGCCAACAAACTCGCGGCTTCGATGCCCTTGTGCGGACGCATCCGCCCGCAATACGTTGCCGGGCACAACAAAACAACCTGACACCCACCTTTGACCCCACCATCGAAAGGACCCGAGCGATGCGCAAAGGGATCCTCTCCATCGCCGCCGCTGGCCTGATGATCACCGGCACCCTCGCCGCCTGCGGCGACGACTCGGGAAGCGGTGACAGCGGAAGCGGCACGGACACCAAGACGGCGAAGATCGGCGTCATCCTGCCCGACAGCGCCTCGTCTGCCCGTTGGGAGACGGCCGACCGGAAGTACCTCGAAGAGGCGTTCAAGGCCGCCGGCGTGCAGTACGACATCCAGAA
This sequence comes from Phytohabitans aurantiacus, assembly GCF_027923225.1. Taxonomy (GTDB): domain Bacteria; phylum Actinomycetota; class Actinomycetes; order Mycobacteriales; family Micromonosporaceae; genus Phytohabitans; species Phytohabitans aurantiacus. The sequence goes on along the minus strand of NZ_BSDI01000013.1, from coordinate 180,203 downwards.
CGCGCAGGGCGACAAGACCCAGTTCCAGACCATCGCCGACCAGATGATCACCAGCGGCGTCAACGTCCTGATGATCGTGAACCTGGACTCCGGTACCGGCAAGGCGGTGCTCGACAAGGCGAAGTCGCAGGGCGTCGCCACGATCGACTACGACCGGCTGACCCTGGGTGGCTCCGCCCAGTACTACGTCAGCTTCGACAACGTGGCGGTCGGCAAGCTCCAGGGTGAGGGCCTCGTGCAGTGCCTCACCACCATGAACAAGCAGAAGCCGGTCGTCGCCGAGCTCAACGGCTCGCAGACCGACAACAACGCCACCCTCTTCAAGGAGGGCTACGACTCGGTACTCAAGCCCAAGTACACCTCGGGCGACTACGTACAGGGTCCGGACCAGTGGGTGCCCGACTGGGACAACGCCCAGGCCGGCACGATCTTCGAGCAGATGCTGACCGAGAAGAGCGGCAAGATCGACGGCGTGCTCGCGGCGAACGACGGCCTCGGCAACGCGGTCATCTCCGTGCTGAAGAAGAACAACCTCAACGGCAAGGTGCCGGTGACCGGCCAGGACGCCACCGTCCAGGGCCTGCAGAACATCCTCGCCGGTGACCAGTGCATGACCGTCTACAAGGCGATCAAGCAGGAGGCCGACGCGGCCGCCGACCTGGCGATCGGGCTCGCCAAGGGCGAGAAGAAGGACACCACGCAGACCGTCAAGGACCCCGACGGCAACCGCGACGTGCCCTCCGTGCTGCTCACGCCCAAGGCGATCACCAAGGAGACCGTCAAGGACGTCGTCGCCGACGGCTTCGTGACAAAGGCCGAACTGTGCACCGGCAACTTCGCCACCCTGTGCACGCAGGCGGGCGTCAGCTAGAAAGACGCCACGGTGCGCCGCCCGGCCCAACCGCCGGGCGGCGCCCAGGCGCACATGGCGAAGGAGAGCACTCGTGTCCGTCACCCCACTGCTGGAGGCGCGCGGGATCGACAAGCGCTTCGGTCCCGTCCAGGTCCTGAAAGATGTCGACCTCACCGTCACGCCCGGCGAGGTGACCGCGCTGGTCGGCGACAACGGCGCCGGCAAGTCCACACTCGTCAAGTGCATCAGCGGGATCTACCCGATCGACGCGGGCGAGTTCCTCTTCGACGGCCAGCCGGTGACCATCCACGGCCCGCGTGACGCGGCCGGCCTGGGCATCGAGGTCGTGTACCAGGATCTGGCGCTGTGCGACAACCTCGACATCGTCCAGAACATGTTCCTCGGGCGCGAGCGGCGCTCCGGCCTGGTGCTCGACGAGCCCACCATGGAGCAGATGGCGGCGGAGACGCTGGCCGGCCTCTCGGTGCGCACCGTCAAGTCGCTGCGCCAGCACGTCTCCAGCCTCTCCGGCGGGCAGCGGCAGACCGTCGCGATCGCCAAGGCGGTGCTGTGGAACAGCAAGGTGGTGATCCTCGACGAGCCGACCGCCGCGCTCGGCGTGGCACAGACCGCCCAGGTGCTCGAACTGGTCCGGCGGCTGGCCGACAGGGGCCTCGCCGTCGTGCTGATCTCGCACAACATGAACGACGTATTCGCGGTGTCCGACCGCATCGCCGCGCTGTACCTCGGCCAGATGGTGGCCCAGGTCAAGACCACCGACGTGACGCACGCGCAGGTCGTCGAGCTGATCACGGCGGGGCGCAGCGGTGACCTCGGCCTGGCGGCTGAGAAGATCGACAACGGGGTCGAGTACGCCGACACCCTCACGACCCCGGGAGCCGAGCAATGACCACCACCGCGCATCACATCGAGCCGGTCGCCGTGGCACCCAAACCGACGGTCGGCAGCCACATCCGCGACTATCTGAGCCGGGTAGGCGGCGGTGACCTCGGGGCACTTCCGGCGGTACTCGGTCTGATCGTGCTCTGCGTGTTCTTCGCGATCATGAAGCCGGTCTTCTTCTCCGCGGGCAACTTCGCGAACCTCTTCACGCAGGGCGCGGCGGTCACCATCATCGCGATGGGCCTGATCTTCGTACTGCTGCTCGGCGAGATCGACCTCTCGGCGGGCTTCGCGAGCGGGGTGTGCGCCGCCATCCTGGCCCAGCTCATGGCCGAGCAGGGAGCACCCTGGTACCTCGCCGTCCTCGCCGCGATCGTGACCGGTGTCGTGATCGGCCTGGTGCTCGGGTTCCTCGTGGCGAAAGTCGGCATCCCGTCGTTCGTGGTGACGCTGGCCGGATTCCTCGCCTTCCAGGGCACCGTGCTGTTGCTGATCAAGGGCGGCACGAACGTCTCCATCCGCGACGACGTCATCCTCGCGATCGCCAACAAGAACATCGTCCCGTGGCTCGGCTGGGTGCTCACGATCATCGGCATCGCCGGGTACGCCGCCGTGGTGCTCCTCAGCCGCCGCCGGCGAGCCGCGCGCGGGTTGGTCACCGAGCCGCTCGCGGTAGCCGTCGGCCGGATCGCGGCGCTGGCCGTCATCCTCGGCATCGCGGTCTTCGTGCTCAACCAGGAGCGCAGCCGCAACGTCGTGGTGGTCTCGCTCAAGGGCGTGCCGATCGTCGTACCGATCATCGCCGCCCTGCTGATCATCTGGACGTTCATCCTGCGGCGTACCGCGTACGGCCGGCACATCTACGCCGTCGGCGGCAACCGTGAAGCGGCCCGCCGGGCGGGCATCAGCGTCGACCGCATCCGCATCTCGGTGTTCGTCATCTGCTCCGGCATGGCCGCGATCGGGGGCATCGTCGCCGCCAGCCGAGCCAACTCCGTCGACGCCAACACCGGCGGCAGCAACGTGCTGCTGTACGCGGTCGGTGCGGCGGTCATCGGCGGCACGAGCCTCTTCGGCGGCAAGGGCCGGGTACTCGACGCGCTGCTCGGCGGCGCGGTGATCGCGGTCATCGACAACGGGATGGGCCTGATGGGGCTCAGCTCCGGCCAGAAGTTCGTGTTCACCGGCGTGGTGCTGCTGCTGGCGGCGGGCGTCGACGCACTGTCCAGGCGCCGAGCGGCGGCAACCGGTACGCGATAAGCGATGCGCATCGGACCGAGTCAAGAGGAGGTTCGCCGGCAGAACCTCGGCGCTCTGCTCCGGTACGTGCACATCCATGGACCGACGTCGCGCGCCGAACTGACGTCGGAGCTGGGACTGAACCGCAGCACCATCGGCGCGCTGACCGCGGACCTCGCGGGCGCGGGCCTGGTGACCGAGGCGGCGCCCCGAGAAACCGGGCGGGCCGGGCGGCCTTCATTGGTCGTCCGGCCCGAGTCGTCGCGGGTCTACGCGTACGCGTTCAGCATCGAGGTCGACCAGATCCGCGCCGCCCGCGTCGGGCTCGGCGGCCAGGTGCTCGACCTGCGCGTCGACGAGCGCCCGCACGGGCTGGCGGCGACCGACGCCGTGCCTCTGCTGGCCGAGTTCGTCAAGGAACTGCACCACTCGGTGCCCGACGATGCCCTCTACGTCGGCAGTGGCGTCTCCGTGTGCCGGATGATGCGCCGGGACGACGGACTCCCCCGGCTGACCTTCACCACCGAGCAGATCGCGGCCCCGCTCTCCGCCGCGCTGGCCACCGAGCTGGGCGTGGAGCGCCCGGTCGTCGCCGGCAACGCGGGCGACGTCGCGGCCCTGGCGGAGCACGCCCGGGGCACGGCGGTCGGCTGCGACAACGTCATCTACCTGCACCGCGACGCCGGAGTCGACGCCGGCATCATCGTCGGTGGCCGGCGACTCAGCGGCCACGCCGGCCAGGGCGGGCAGGTCGGCCACATGGTCGTACAGCCGAACGGCCGGCCGTGCAGCTGCGGCTCGCGCGGGTGCTGGGAGACGGAGATCGGCGAGTACGCGCTGCTCAAGGCCGCCGGACGAGACCCCTCGACGCGTACTGCCGGCATGCTCACCGTCGTCGACGCCGCCTCGCGGGGGGATGCCAGCGCTCAGGCCGCGGTACGCCAGGTGGGCGACTGGCTCGGCTTCGGCGTCGCCAACCTGGTCAACGTCTTCAACCCGGAGATGGTCATCTTCGGCGGTACGCTCCGCGAGCTGTACCTAGCGGCGGCGGCCCAGGTACGCAGCCGCCTCAACTCGATGGCGCTCCCCGCCGCCCGCGAACGCGTCCGCCTCCGAACCCCCCAGCTGGGCGAAGACGCCGCCTTGATAGGCGCCGCCGAGCTCGCCTTCGAACAACTCCTAGCCGACCCCCTCTCAACCTAACCCCACCCCACCGCGCCGCGCGGTCGCGCCCCGCGCGGCCGCGCCCCGCGCGCCGGCGGCGCCCGCGCCCCGCCCCGCGCGCGCCCCGCCGCGGCGCCCTCTCCCCGCCGATCAAGGGCGAATGCACGTGGTTCGATCTCATTTCCGCGTGCATTCGCCCTTGATCCATGCGAATGCCCTTGATCGGCGCCCGTCCGGGCGTGTCGCGTCGCCTACGCTGAGGGCGTGAGCGTGGAGTTGCGAGCCTCCGACGACGACCGGCAACAGGTAGTCGCCGCGCTCCAGCGGCACGCCGAGGCCGGCCGGCTGACTCTGGAAGAGTTTTCCGAGCGGGTGGGCGAGGTCTACACCGCGCGCACGCTCGGCCAGCTCGCGGCGCTCACCCAGGATCTACCCGCCGAGCCGCCGGCCACTGCCGCCGCCACCGCCAGCAATGGCCGGCGCGACCTGCTGCTCATCTTCGCGATAGCCGCCGTGACCCTCATCCTGCTCGGCGTCTTCATGGCCGTCACCCGTTGACACGGGATCGTCCATCTCCTTCCAGACCGGCAGCAGGAACGGCGTCACCGTCGTTGCCAGATACAGGGCGCCGAAGATCCAGAACGCGGCGGTGAGGCTCAGTTCTTCGACGACCCAGCCGCCGATCAGCCCGCCGAGCGGGATACCGCCCCAGGAGATGGCCATCGACGCACCGAGCACCCGGGCGTGCATCTCCTTCGGCACCCGCTCGTACTGCGCCGCGCCCAGCACCGGGTTGACGCCCGCGATGGCAAACCCGCTCACCACCGCCATCACGCAGACGATCCAGACCTCATCGGTCAGCGCCGGCACCACGAACCGCGGTGCACCCGCGATCAGAAAGCCGACCGCGAACGTGGTGTACCGGGGCAGCTTCGGCGCGAGCACCGTGAAGACCACGTTTCCGGCGACCGCGCCGGCGCCGAAGAGCCCCCACAGCAAGCCGACAGCCGTGACCGAGCCGACCACGTCGCGACCCCACACGGGCATCAGCACCGCCGCGTACGCCTGGTCGAGCAGGTTCGTCATGAAGATCATCAGCGCGACCGCGAGTATCAGGCGGTCGCGACGTACGAATCTCCAGCCGGCCTTCAACGCGCGCAGGTAGGGCTCGCCGGCCACCTTCTCCGCGCGCGGCACCAGGCTCCCGACCAGCACGGACGCGACCAGGAATGTCGCGGCGTCGATCAACAGGACCGTCGGTGCGTCGAACGCCGCGATCAGTACGCCCGCGAGCGGCGCGCCGAGCAGGGTCGACAGCCGGAAGATGCCGTCTTGGATGGAGGTCGCGCGAGTCATTGGTACGCCGCTGATCTCGACCGCACGCGGCAGCAGTACACGTTTGGCCGAGTCGCCGAAGCCCCGCAGCAGCCCGAGCGCGGCGACGAGGGCGACCAGGACCGGGAAGCTCAAGCCGGGGCCGCGGTGCAGGATCGGGATCGCGGCGACGGCGAGTGCGCTGCCCAGGTCGGCGATCACGCCGATGCGGCGGGCGCCCAACCTGTCGATCACCGGACCACCGAACGCGCAGACCAGCACGTACGGCAGCATCTCGGCGAACGCCACGAAGCCGGTGCGCGCCGCGCTGCCCGATGTGACCAGCACGAACCACGGCACGGCCAGGAACGACATCTTGGTGCCGACCGCTGACACCGCCTTGGCGACGAAAAGCCCGATCAGACCGCGCTTCATTCGTCGTCGCCGTCCGCTTCACTGCCGGCGAACGGCATGAGCTGGACCTGGAGGGTCACCGGCCGGGCGTTGGCTGGCGCGTCCGGCGCGTCGAATCGCCGGTACCGCTCCGCGAGCAACGTGAGCTCCCTGCGCAACGCTTCCGCCTCGGCCGGAGTGAGTCGGAGGGTCCAGTTGCTGAGCGTGCTGCCGTTCCGCCACTCCTCCGGTAGTGCCGGCCGTTCGCCGAGCCAGCGGTCGATCTCGTCGGCATAGGAGGCGGCGACGGCTCGCAGGTACGCCTCCGCGTCAGCGGGCGCCGCCATGACCGTCTCCGGTTCGAGAATGGTGCGCTGGTGGGCGGCCTTCCACCAGCGCTCGCGCCCCACGCCGCGGTCGGTGTCTTCGACCACGAAGCCGTACGCCGCGAGCTGCCGCAGGTGGTAGCTGGTCGCGCCGGTCGACAGGCCGAGCCGGTCAGCGAGCGTGGTCGAGGTGGCCGGCCCGTCCTGCCTGAGCAGCCCCAGGATGCGTACCCGCAAGGGGTGTGCCACGCCGCGCAGTGACTTTGGGTCGAGCCTGATCTGATCCGCAGACATGTTTGCAACGCTATGCTTGCAAAGAGTTCTTTGCAAGCCCTGCAGCACCGCACCCAGCCCGCGCACGCCCGCCCGCGAACGACCTCTCCGCAGCGGCCGCTCCTCGCCGGCAGGCGCCATTTCCGCCGATCAAGGGCGAACGCACGTGCTCTGATCTCCCATCCACGCGCGGGCGCCGCCTGGCCAGCGCGACACGGCGTGTCGCCACGCCGCCTCCGACCTCCGTCGATCAAGGGCGAACGCACGCGGTTGGATCTCTTTCCGCGTGTATTCGCCCTTGATCCATGGAGATGTCCTTGATCGGCGACATGCGCGAGGTGGTCCGGCGCCGCGGCAAGGCAGATCACCCGCGCGTGCCCGCGGGCACCGCGAGGCGCCGACGCCTGACCGGATTGCCGGTTACGCACCGCGGGCCACTTGGGCTGTGTGCGCCGCCCAGCGCACGGGGGCGCGCGCTGCGCGCTACGCAGGGCCCTCACCGCGCAAGCGCAGGGAGGTGGCAGCGCGCGTATTCCAAACGTCCGTCCAGCTTCCCGCTGCGCCGATCGAGGGAGATCGCATCGATCAAGGGCAAATGCACGCGGAAAAGAGATCAAAGCACGTGCATTCGCCCTTGATCGACGGAAAGGGGGCGCGGCGCGCGCAGGGCGAGCGGCGCCCGCACAGCGCACGGCGCGCGGCGCGCGGCGCGCGGCGCGCGGCGCGTGGGTTAGGCGACGCAGTCTCGGGAGGTGAAGTCTAGGACTTGCCAGTGGTCGCCGGCCCATTCCAGGATCAGCACGCAGTTGGCCACGGTCAGGCCAGGCAGGGAGCCTCGTTCCACACCTGACCGGTCGAGCGTCGCGCGCGGGCTGCGGTCGACGGTCGCTTCGTAGATCGGGCGGTCGAGCGTGAAGAGGCTGTTCGTGGCGATGCGCCGCACCAGGTACGCGCCGCCGCGCAGTGAGCCACCCTCGGCGTACACGTCGCGGATGGTCGTGAGCGCCGTGCCGCAGTCGCCGCACCGGTCGTTGGTGACCTCGTCGAGGTCGGTGGTGTCACCGCTGCGCTGGGCGTACGTGAGCAGGTCGAACCAGTACCGGATGAATGCCTCGCCACCGTCGCGGCTGTACTGGCCGGCCGCGGTGGGTTGCGACGGCCCCGCGGTTCCGGGTACCGACGCGGCGCCGCCCGGCGCACCGGTCGTGGGTGATCCGCCCTGATCGGTATCGGCGTTTCCCGAGCCGAGGAACCGGGTGACCACGAACGCGCCGAGCACGATCGCCATCGCGACCGCGAAGATGGCCACCAGCCGGGTCGGGCTACCGAAGAGCCACGCCTGCCGGGAGCCATTCGCACGCCGCCGACGCGACGGTCGCGCGGGCGGCAGCGGTCGGGGCGCTTCCCCCGCTCTGCTGCCGCTCAGGCCGGCGGCCAGCTCACCCAGTTCTACGCCGAGTTCGGCGGCTGATGGGCGGGCGGCCGGGTCGTCTCGGAGGCACGCGTTGGCGAGCAGGCTCAATCGGTGCGGTGGGTTGTCGGGCAGCATCTCGGCGAGCACCACGCCCAGGGCGTACACGTCGCTCGGCGGTGTCGGGACGGCCCCGTCGGTGACCTCGGGTGCCCGATAGCGGAGCCGCTCGAAGGGTTCCGGGTGACGGCGGCCGGCGCGTACCAGCAATGCCACCGCGAAGTCGGTCAGGCACGCCGGGCCCTCGCCCGGCGGGGGTATGACCACATTGGACGGTTTGACGTCGCCGTGCACCACCCCCATCCGGTGAGCCGCGCCGAGCGCCTCCGCCATCGACGCGCCCACCGACGATGCGAGCGCGGGCGGCAGCGGTCCCGAGTCGGCCAGCCGGCGACCCAGATCGGTACCCGGCACCAGGTCGGTCACCAGCGCCAGCACCTCGCCATCCGCCACCACGTCGAGCAGGCGAGCGATGGACGGGTGCCACAGAGCGGTCAACTCCGTGCGGGCGCGCAGAAATCGGTCCACCAGGCGCGGATCCGCGGCGAGATCCGGGTACAGCAGCTTCACCGCGACGGCACGCTCGGTGCCGACGTCGACCGCGTGCCACACCTCCCCGGTGTCACCGTTGGCCAACATTTGATACAGCCGGTAACGGCCGCCAACCGTTCGAGTCACTGGCGATGCCCCCACATGTGACCATTGGCCTGCGGAATTGTGACCATGATGGTCATCAACCCATCCCCCACAGCCCGTATGTTCGTATCACTGTGCAACCAACCTGGCCAGAAGTCACCCTCGCGCACTGTGCGCAACGGTGTATGTGCCAAGCGTCATCGCAATGTGGGGTGAGCAGTCGATGGGGGCTACTGTTCTGCGACACCGCCGAGGGGGTCATTCCGGGCGGTTGGCGGCGGCCGGTGCCGCGATGGCGGTCGCCGTGGGGGCAGGCACCGTCGGATACCTCCAACTCGCCGGCGACGAGGGGTGCACCGGTGATCCGGTGCGCCTCACGGTCGTGTCGTCACCCGACCAGTTCCCCGTCCTGAACCGCCTCGCGGACCAGTGGACCGCCACCAGGCCCGACGTCGACGGCCGGTGCGTCGCGGCCACCGTCCGCTCGATGCCCGCCAGCGCTGTCGCGGCCACGATCGGCCCCGGCTGGGACGAACGCCGCGACGGTCCGCGCCCCGACGTATGGGCGCCCGACTTCAGCGCCTGGCTCACCCTCGCCGCCGCGCGTCAGGACGCCGCCACGGTACTGCCGACGGCCGCCCCGCAGAGTCTCGCCAGTTCGCCCACCGTCATCGCGATGCAGCGCCCGATGGCCGAGGCGCTCGGCTGGCCGCGCGAGGAGTTGGGCTGGTCCGGGCTGCTCGGCGCGTTCAGCGGCGGCAAGACGTGGGCGCAGTACGGCCATCCGGAGTGGGGACCGTTGCAGATCGGGATGGTCGACCCGACCAAATCGGGCGCCGGCCTGGTCGCCGCCCTGACCATCCTCGACCCCAACAACGACCAGACAATGAGCAACGAGGAGCTCTTCGGCGGCCTATCGCTCTCGCAGCTCACCACCATCAACGCGGCCGACCCGGCCGAACTCATGCGCCGGTTCAGCGAGACCGGCGGCAACAACCCACTGCCGGCCGCGTTTCCGGTACTGGAGCGGGAGCTCGCGCAGTACGCCGCCAACAAGCCGCGGGTGCCGCTGGTGCCCGTGTATCCGCGCGAGGGCATCGGGTACGCCGACTACCCGTACGCGATCCTGCGTGCCGAATGGGTCGACGACACCCGGCGGCGCGCGGCGGCCGACCTGCTCACGTTCCTCCAAAGCTCCGACGGGCGGCGGGCGTACCAGGCGGCCGGATTCCGCGACCCCGGTCACGCCGTCGGCGGCGCGACCCTGCTCGCGACCGACCACGGCTTCCGCGCCTCGCTGACCGCCCCGTCACGCGGCCTGACCGCCGAGGGCCTCACCCAACTCCTTGGCACGTGGACGGTGCTCCAGCGTCCCAACAACGCCCTGCTGCTGCTCGACACGTCCGGCTCGATGAACGACAGCGTGCCCGGCACCAACCAGAGCCGCCTCCAGCTCATACAGCGAGCCGCGATCGCCGGATCCGGGCTGCTCAACAACCAGACGACGGTCGGGCTGTGGACGTTCTCGATCGACCAGACGCCGACCACCGACTACCGCGAGCTCGTGCCGCCTGGTCTCGCGAGTGAGGCCGTCGGCGGCGTGCCGCGCCGCCAGGCGATAGCCGGCGCGGTCCAGGGCCTGAAGGCCGGTGGCGGCACTGGCCTATACGACACCATCTACGCCGCGTACCTGCGGATGCAGCAGGCCTGGCAGCCGAACGCGCAGAACGTGCTCGTGGTGATGACCGACGGCAAGAACGAGGACGAGAACGGGCTCTCCCTTGCGCAGCTGACCGCCCAGCTGAAACGCGCTGCCCGGGCGGACCGGCCACTCCCCGTCATCGGCATCGCGTGCGGCCCGCAGGCCGACGCCAACGCGCTGGGCGAGGTGTCGAAGGTGACCGGAGGCCGCACATTCGTGGCGCGCGACGACGTATCCGCGGTCCAGCAGATCGTGCTGGCCTTCGCCGGGAGGATCGGCTAGCGGTCGACCTGGGTGAAGTCCCAGGAGTGCGGGGGGCGGGCGGCGTAGCCGGCCGGCGGCTCGGGCAGCGCCACTGGCTGACTGCGCCACTTCGAGATGACCACGACCCGGTGGTCGGTCGAGGAGAACACCTCGCTCGCGATGTGCAACGGGCTGACCTCGATGTCGGGCAGCGCGGTGTCACAGACCCAGGTGATCATGTCGGTTAACCGGTCCGGCACGGCCCGCACTTCCCACATCCGGACGATCACGTCGCCGGACACTACACGCTCACCACCGTCAGTGGCATCGCGGAGTCCGCGGGCAGGTTCAGGCGGCTCGGCGCTACCCCGGCAGCGACAAGATGCGATCCCAGCGCCGCGACCATCGCGCCGTTGTCGGTGCACAGCTTGGGCCGCGGTACGCGGACGGTGATGCCGTACTTCGCGCACCGCTCCTCGGCCAGCGCCCGCAACCGGGAGTTCGCGGCGACCCCGCCGCCGATGACCAGCGTCTCCACACCGCGCTCCCGGCAGGCGTCGATCGCCTTGTTCGTGAGCACGTCGCACACCGCCTCCTGGAACGACGCCGCGACGTGCGCGACCGGAACCGGCTCGCCAGCCCGCTCGCGCGCCTCCACCCAGCGGGCCACCGCCGTCTTCAAGCCGGAGAACGAGAAGTCGAACCGGTGCCTCGCCAGGTCTTTCGGTGCGGTGAGCCCGCGCGGAAACACGATCGACTCGCCGTCGCCCTCCCGTGCCGCCCGGTCGATGGGAGGCCCGCCCGGGAACGGCAACCCGAGCAGCCGGGCCACCTTGTCGAACGCCTCCCCCGCCGCGTCGTCGATCGTGGCGCCCAGCGGCGTCACGCCGGCCGCCAGGTCGTCGACCAGCAGCAGCGACGAGTGCCCACCCGAGACCAGCAGTGCGATCGCCGGCTCGGGCAGCGGCCCGTGCTCCAGCGTGTCGACGGCGACGTGTGCGGCCAGGTGGTTCACGCCATAGATCGGCTTCTCTGCGGCGAGCGCGTATCCCTTGGCGGCCGCCACGCCGACCAGCAGGGCACCGGCGAGCCCTGGCCCGGCGGTCACCGCGATCGCGTCGATGTCGGCCAGCGTCACACCCGCGTCGTCGAGCGCGCGTTGCATCGTCGGCACGATCGCCTCCAGGTGGGCGCGGCTCGCCACCTCGGGCACCACTCCACCGAACCGGGCGTGTTCGTCCACACTGGACGCCAGCGCGTCGGCGAGCAGCGTGTGGCCGCGCACGACACCGACGCCGGTTTCGTCGCAGGACGTTTCGATACCCAGTACCAGTGGTTCAGTCATCACGTCTCATCATCACGAGTGCGTCGGTGTTGCTCGGTTGGTAGTACCCGCGGCGGACGCCGACCGGCTCGAACCCGTACTCGGCGTAGAGCTTCTGCGCGGGCGCGTTGTCGACCGCGACCTCCAGCAGCGTCTTGCGCGCGCCGCGCCGGGCGGCCTCGCGCAGCAACGCCTCCAGCATCATGCGCCCGATCCCCCGGCGCTGGGCGTCGCGGCGTACCGCGATGTTCTGCACCCACGCCTCGTCGGGCGGCTGGACGGCCAGTCCCGCGTACCCGACGAGCTCGCCGCCCTCGCCGCGTGCGACGAGGTAGTAGTGGCCGCTCGCGAGCTCGTTCCAGAACATGCCGGCCGACCACTGCTCCGCGCCGAACAGGTCCGCCTCGATGGTCAGCACCTCGTCGATGTGCCACCAGCGGAACCGCTCCAGGGTCACGGCAACACCGGCTTGCGCACGGACTGCGCGACCGCGTCCGGACGGCGCAGGTACAGCGGGGTCAGCCGCTCGCCCGGCGCCTTGGCGCGCACCCGGTCAGCGGCCAGCGCGGCCAGCGCCGCCGCGGGTGGATAGAGCGGCTCGTCGCGCGCCGCCACCCCGAGCACCTCGGCGTACTTGTGCGCGCCCTCGCCGATCGCCACGGCAACGCCCAGCTCGGCGGCTCGACCCGCCACGGTCGCGGGCAGGTCGACGGCGGGCTCGGTGAGCCGCGTGCCGTCCTCGTACACCGCCCAGTAGACCTCCCGGCGCCGGGCATCGGTGGCGACCAGCACCTTGCCGTCGAGGAGTCCGAGCGCGTCCAGTGAGCACACGCCGTACGTGGGAACGTCGAGCGTCTGCCCGATGCTGGCCGCGGTGACCAGCCCGACCCGCAGTCCGGTGAACGGGCCGGGCCCGAGGCCAGCCACGATCGCGGTGAGGTCACGGGGGCGGGCGCCGGCCTCGGCGAGCACCGCCTCGACGGCGGGAGCGAGCAGCTCACCGTGCGCCCGGGCATCGACCGCACGCCGCTGCGAGCGGACCACGACCGCGTCGTCGGAGACCTCGGCGAGAGCCGCGGTCACGGCCGGCGTAGCCGAATCCACCACGAGTACGAGCACAGTACGCACCCTATCTTTTCGGCCACGAGGCCCTGCGCGGCCACGCCCACCCGCGCCCGGCGCCGCACGCCGCGCGGACGCGCCCGGCTCTCCCGCCGCTCCGCGCGGCTCTCCCGCCGATCAAGGAGATCCGCATGGATCAAGGGCAAATGCACGCGGAAAGAGATCCAACCGCGTGTCTTTGCCCTTGATCGGCGGGGAGAGCGGCGTGCCGGCCCTCCTCTTAGAGGGCGGTCCAGGTGATTTCGGGTAAGCCGGCGTCGGTCAGGGCCTTGTTGGTGGCGCTGAACGGGCGGCTGCCGAGGAATCCGCGCGGGTTCATGGGGCTCGGGTGGCCGGCCTCCAGCACCACGTGCGCCGGGTTCGTCACCAGAGCCTTCTTCTTGCGCGCGTAGCTGCCCCAGAGCAGGAACACGACCCGCTGGTCCAGCCCGTCGAGTGCCCGGATCGTGGCGTCGGTGAACTCTTCCCAGCCCTGCCCCGCGTGCGAGCCGGGCTTGCCCTGGCGCACGGTCAGCACCGCGTTGAGCAGCAGTACGCCCTGTGATGCCCAGCCCGTCAGGTCGCCGGTGCGCGGTGCCGGGACGCCCAGGTCGTCGGCCAGTTCTTTGAAGACGTTGCGCAGCGACGGCGGCACGGACACGCCGGGGCGGACGCTGAAGCTCAGCCCGTGCGCCTGCCCGGCCCGGTGGTACGGGTCCTGCCCGAGAATCAGCACGCGGCACTGCTCAGGGGCGCACAGCCGGTACGCGGAGAAGAGATCCTCGATCGGCGGATACACGGTCTCCGCGGCGTACTCGGCGGCGCAGAAGGTGCTCAGCTCGGCGGTGCGGGCGAGATCGAGGTGCGGCTCGACGGCGGTGCGCCAGGCCGCCGGCAGCAGGGGCAGCAGGTCCATCAGAGCGCCTCGATCCGGGCGGCCCAGTCGCCGCCGGTCGGCGTTAGCTCGACAACCCGCGCGTCGTCGTCGTGACGGTCGATGCGCACCTGAAGGTGCGCGTCGGCCAACTGCTCGACCATGCCCTCTCCCCACTCAACCACGGTCACCGAATCGTCGACCGACGCGTCCAGATCGAGGTCGTCGATCTCGGCGCGCGGGTCGGTCGCCGCGCCCAGACGGTAGGCGTCGGCATGTACCAGAGCCACCCGACCACCGCGCTCGGGGTCGGGCCGATGCACCCGGGCTATCACGAACGTCGGCGAAGTGATGTCACCGCGTACCCGCATGCCGGCCCCGATGCCTTGCGTGAGCGCGGTCTTGCCCGCGCCCAGCGGGCCGGTGAGCACCACGAGGTCGCCGGCGCGCAGGATCGCGCCGAGCCTCCGGCCAAACTCCTGCGTGTCCTCGACAGTGGCAAACCGCAGACTCATCCTTCGAGCTTCTCCAGAAACGCGAGCAGCGCGACGTTGACCTCGTCGGCGTGTTCGAGCATCACGACGTGGCCGCTGTCGGGGATCTTGACGAACTCGGCGTCCGGCAGGTGCCGCATGATCTCCTCGGAATGCGTCAACGGCGTGATCATGTCTTTCTCGCCGACGATGACCAGCGTGGGTGTGGCCCGCAGCGCCCTGAGCGCCGGGTACCGCGCGTGAGTGTAGAGCGTCCGGAGGTACCGCGCGACCGTCTCGGCCGTGGTGCGCGAGTTCATTTCTTCCACATAGGACACCAGCGACGGGCTCGGCCGGGTGTTGCCGAACCCGTACCGCCTGGTGAGCAGCCAGGCCAGGTCCGACGACGCCTTGCGCGCGCGGTCGATGGCACCGCCCGTGAGCCGCGTGGCGCTGTTGACGAGCGGCATGATCGGCGCGCCGGCGCGGGCGATCAGCGCGGGCAGGCCGAGCTTGGTCTCCTCCAGGCGCCCACCCGACGTGGCCATCAGCACGGTGCCCACCACCCGGTCACCGAACAGTTCCGGGTACAGCTCGGCGAACGCCATGATGGTCATGCCGCCCATGGAGTGCCCGACCAGCACGAGCGGCCCGTCGGGCACGGTCTCGTCGATCACCGCGCGCAGCGCCTCGCCGAGCGCGGGCAGCTCGTACTCGCCGGCCTCCAGCTTGCCGGAGTGGCCGTGACCCGGCTGGTCGTAGAAGACCATGCGGTAGTCGCCCCGACGGGTGAGCTCCTTGCGCTGGAAGTGGAACGTGCCCATGTCGAGGCAGAAGCCGTGCACGAAGACGAGGGTCGGCTCGGATGCCGTCTCCCCGTCGGCGAAGCCGGCGTCCAGCTCGATGCCATCGGCGGGCTCGACCACCTCGACGTACAGGTCGGTGCCGTCGGCGGTGGTGACGGTGAGCGACTCGTCGTACGCCTGGTCGCCGAACTCCTCATCCAGGTACGGATCGGGCGTGCCGCGCTTGGTGCGCCGCACCAGCGCGCGCTCGGTTGCCACACCCGCCGCGATACCCGCGGCGGCCACACCTACAACAGCGCCGATCAGGCCGACACGCTTCGTCCGCGGATTCATGCGCGCTCTCCGTCGTAGATCCTGGGGACTCTGGTACTGCCAAACCGCGTGACGATCTCGTAGTTGATCGTGCCGACCGCCTCGGCCCAGTCGTCGGCGGTGGGCTCACCATGCTCACCGGCACCGAAGAGGGTCGCCACGTCACCGGCGGCCACCGGGTCGTCGCCGCAGTCGAGTACGACCTGGTCCATGCAGACCCGGCCGGCGATCCGGCGGACCCGGCCGCCCAACTCGATCGGGCCGGCGTTGGACGCGTGCCGGGGCACCCCGTCGGCGTACCCGAGCGGCACGACCGCCAGCGTGGTCTCGCGCTCCGTGACGTACGTGTGGCCGTAGGAGACACCCTCGCCGGCCGGTACCCGCTTACTCAAGATCACGCGAGCCCGAGCGGTCATGGCCGGCCGCAGCCCGTACTTCTCACCCGGCACCGGCGACAGGCCGTACATCGCGATGCCGGCCCGTACGAGGTCGAAGTGGGCGTCGGGGCGGGTGAGGATGGCGGCGGAGTTCGCCATGTGCCGGTACTGCGGGGTGATACCGAGCCGCTCGGCGACCGCCACACCCTCCTGGAACGCCGCCAGCTGCTTGTCGACGCTCGGGTGGCCGGGCGCGTCCGCGTACGCGAAATGGCTCCACAGGCCGACGACCTCGATCTCGCCGTCGGCCTGTGCCTTCGCGGCGGCCTCGGCGAGCGCCGGCCAGTCGGCGGCGGTGGCGCCACCGCGCGAGAGGCCGGTGTCGAGCTTGAGGTGCACGCGCGCCGGGCGGCCGGCGCGGCGACCGGCCTCCACGATCTCGCGGAGCAGGTCGAGGCTGGCGGCGCTCAGCTCGATGTCGGCCGCGACGCCCTCGTGCAGCGGCAGGCCGGGCGCGAGCAGCCAGGCCAGGACGGGAACGGTCAGCCCGGCGCGGCGCAGCGTCAGCGCCTCGTCGAGCGTGCACACGCCGAGGTACGTCGCACCGGCGTCCAGAGCGGCGCGGGCGACCGGGAGCATCCCGTGGCCGTACCCGTCGCCCTTGACGACGGCCATCAGCTCGGCACCGGTGCCGGCGCGCAGCCGCGTCACGTTTTCGCGAATCGCGTCGAGGTCGACGCGAACTTCCGCCTGCCACATGCTCTTCAGCCTACTGACCGGCCACGTAACATCTCAGAATGCGCCTGTCTGTCGTGGTGCCGTGCTTCAACGAAGAGGCGAGCATCGATCGCCTCCACTCCGCGGTGACCCTCGCCGTGCAATCGTTGACCGCGGATGTCGAAATCGTGTTCGTCGATGACGGCAGCGACGACGGCACGTTAGTAGCCCTGCGCGAGCTCGCCGCGCGCGATTCGTCGGTCAAGTACACGTCGCTCAGCCGAAACTTCGGCAAGGAAGCGGCCATGCTGGCTGGCCTTGAACGCGCCACCGGCGAGGCGATCGTGATCATGGACGCCGACCTCCAGCACCCGCCGCACCTGCTCCCGCGCATGGTGGAGCTGTACGAGCAGGGCTACGACCAGGTGATCGCCTGCCGCGACCGCAGGGGCGACCAGTTCTTCCGCACGCTCGCCTCGCGTGCCTTCTACCGCATGGTCAACAGACTTGTCGACGTGCAGCTGGTCGACGGCGCGGGCGACTTCCGGTTGCTTTCCCGGCGGGCGGTCGACGCCATCCTGTCGCTGCCGGAAGCCAACCGGTTCTCCAAGGGAATCTACTCGTGGATCGGCTTCAACACGGTCGTGTTCGCCTACACGAATGAGTCCCGCCAGGGCGGCCGCAGCAAATGGACCTTCGGCAAGCTCTTCAACTACGCGCTCGACGGGCTGCTCTCCTTCAACAACCGCCCCCTGCGCCTCGCGATCTACGGCGGGTTGGCGCTGACGCTGCTGGCCGTCGCGTACATGACGTGGGTCGTGGTGAGCGCGATGGTGCGCGGCATCGACATGCCCGGCTACACGACGATCATCGTCAGTGTCATCGGGCTGGGCGGAATCCAGATGATGTTGCTCGGCATCATCGGCGAGTACATCGGCCGCCTGTACTACGAGGCCAAGCGCCGCCCGCACTACTTAGCCAAGGAGACGGAAATGTCCCCATTGCGGCCCCGTAGCGCGTCGAGTTCCTCCTGAGCGGTCTGTCATCGGCCAAGCGGCCACACTCCGCGATCATGCGGTGACGGAGCCTTGACATGCCTACGCAACCGGTGGTTACCGTCCATCTGTTGAGACGTTCCCGAGGGGGGAACCGGGTAGGGGAGGCTCCGGTCAGCCTGCGCAGTTGGGGGTGGATGCCGTGAAGAAGAGCATCGAGGTCAAGACTTTCGACAAGCCGGACGAGACGCGCGAATTTGAAGGCAAGGGCTGGGCCGACTTCTGCACGGTCGGGGGCAAGACCGTGGCTCGCGGGCACTTCGAGCCGGGCTGGTCGTGGGAGGGCAACGTCAAGCCGATCGTGGGCGGCGATCTGTGCCAGGTCTCCCACATGGGCTACGTGCTCGAGGGCCGGATGCGAGTAATCATGGCCGACGGCAGCGAGCAGGAACTGGTACCGGGCGAGGTCGTCGCGATCCACCCGGGGCACAACGCGGAGGTCGTGGGCAACGAGACCTGCGTCTTCGTCGACTTCGGCGAGATCGCCGAATACGCCCTCCGTAAGTAGAGGGCTAGGACAGCGGCACCACGTCGCGTAGAGCCAGCGCGACGTCCGCCGCGGTCACCGGACCGCGGCGGGCCGCTTCCCGGCCGGCGAGGCCGTGCAGGTACGCGGCCGCGACCGCGGCTCGCTCGGCGGGCAGCCGGGCCGCGAGCAGCGAACCGAGCAACCCGGCCAGCACGTCACCAGTACCGCCGGTGGCCAGCGCCGGCGTGCCTGTCGGGTTGGCCCACGCCTCGCCGGCCGGGGTGGCGACCACCGTGCGATCGCCCTTGAGCAGCACGACCGCGTTCATCCACGAGGCCAGCCGCAGAGCCGCGCCCACCCGGTCCGGGCCCGGGTCGCCGCCGGCCAGCCGGGCGAACTCCCGGTCATGCGGGGTCACCACGATCGGCGCGTCGCGGCCGCGAAGCTGATCGGCCATCCGGCCGCCGACCAGCAGGGTCAGCGCGTCGGCATCTAGGACCACCGGTAGCGAGGTCGCGAGCACGGTGCGCAGCTCGGTGGCGGCGGCTTCGTCGGTACCGAGGCCGGAACCGCAGACCCATGCCTGTACCCGGCCGGCGTCGGCGACCCGCTTCGTGGCGATCACCGACGGGTGCTGCCGCAGCACGTGACCGGCCGCGCTGCCGGCGTACCGGACCATGCCGGTGGGGCCGGCGAGCGCGCCACCGACGGAGAGCACCGCGGCACCCGGGTACGTCGCCGAGCCGGTCGCGATGCCCACCACGCCACGGGTGTACTTCTCAGAGGTGGCACCCAGGCGCGGCCACCACGCGTCGATGTCGGCGCGGTCCGGTATCGCGAGCGCGGCGTCGGCCCGCAGCCACGGCCCGAGCCCGATGTCGACCAGTTCCACCTCACCGGCGTACGGCGCCGCCGCCCCCACGAACAGTGCCGGCTTGAGGCACCCGAACGTGACGGTCACATCGGCGCGTACCGCCGGCCCGCGTACCCCGCCGGTATCGACCTCGACGCCGCTCGGGATGTCGACGGCGACCATCAGCGTGCGGCGCGCGTGCAGCTCTTCGACCACCTCGGCGGCGCCCTCGCGCAGCCCGCCCGAGCCGCCCAGGCCGACGATGCCGTCCACGGCGAGATCGATGTCGTGCGGCACCGCGTCGACCACTCGGCCACCGGCCCGTTCGAGCGCGGCCAGGCCGCCGTGGTGCACCCTTTCGGGCGCCAGCAGCAGCGCGCGAACAGCCGCACCGCGCTCGGCGAGGCGGGCACCGGCGTACAGCGCGTCGCCACCGTTGTTGCCCGCGCCGACGAGCAGCAGCACGCGTGCCCCGTACACGCCACCCCGCTCGCGGAGCAGGAGCGCGCAGCGGCGCGCGAGCCCGGCGGCGGCGCGCTGCATGAGCGTGCCCTCGGGCACCGTCTTCATGAGCGCCTCTTCGGCCGCTCGCACGTCGCTGACCCGCCACGCGTGCCTCATGAGGTTTCCTCCGGGAGCCGTTCCGCCACCACCATCGCCGAAGCGATGCCGCCGTCGTGGGAGAGGGACAGGTGCCAGCGGGTGATGCCGCGCTCGGCGGCCGCGTCGGCGACCGTGCCCCCGACGGTCAGCCAGGGCCGGCCGTCGGGGTCCGAGACGATCTCGCAGTCGTGCCAGTGCAGGCCGGTGGGAGCGCCGAGCGCCTTGGCGACCGCTTCCTTGGCCGCGAACCGGGCGGCCAGCGACTCCGGCGAGCGCGGGTTGCCCGAGGTCGTGAGCCGCTCGGCCTCGGTGAAGAGGCGGTCGGCGAGCAGCGGGGTGCGGGCGAGCGCGCTGGTGAACCGGTCGACCAGGACGACGTCGATGCCGACAGCCACGATCACGCGTTCACCTTATCGGCCCCACCGCCGTGATCAGGGCGTCCCTCAAGTTGCCCCAGGTCACCTTCGGATCCTGCTAGGAGCCGTAGTGGCCGACGACGGCGAACGACCCGAATTCCGGCTTGGGTTTACTTGAGGGACGCCCTGATCACGGCTTATTCGACTGTCACGCTCTTTGCGAGGTTGCGGGGCTGGTCGACGTCGTGGCCGCGGGTCGCGGCGATCTCGCAGGCGAGCACCTGCAGCGGCACGGTGGTCACCAGGGGCGCGAGGAGTGTCGGCGTGCGCGGCACCCGGACCAGGTGATCCGCGTATGGCTCGACAGCCGTGTCGCCCTCTTCGGCGATCACGATCGTGCGGGCGCCCCGGGCGCGCACCTCCTGGATGTTCGACACGATCTTGTCGTGCAGGACGCCCCGCCCAGCCGGCGACGGCACCACGCACACGACCGGGCAGCCCTGGTCGATCAGCGCGATCGGGCCGTGCTTGAGTTCGCCGGCGGCGAACCCCTCGGCGTGCATGTACGCCAGTTCCTTGAGCTTGAGGGCCCCTTCGAGCGCGACCGGGTATCCGACGTGGCGGCCGATGAAGAGCACGCTCTTGGCGTCGGCCAGCGACCGGGCCAGCTCACGCACCGGCTCCATGGTCTCCAGTACCTCGCGGACCTTGCCGGGCATCCGCTGGAGCTGCTCGACGACCGCGGCCACCTCGTCGGCGTACTTGATGCCCCGCACCTGTGCGAGGTGCAGGCCGACCAGGTAGCAGGCGATCAGCTGGGTCAGGAACGCCTTGGTCGAGGCGACCGCGATCTCCGGGCCGGCGTGCGTGTAGAGCACGGCGTCGGACTCGCGCGGGATCGTGGACCCGTTGGTGTTGCAGATGGCGAGCACGCGGGCCTTCTGCTCCTTGGCGTGCCGCAGCGCCATCAGCGTGTCCATGGTCTCGCCGGACTGGCTGATCGCCACGACCAGCGTCGAGCGGTCGAGCACCGGGTCCCGGTACCGGAACTCGCTGGCCAGCTCGACCTCGCACGGGATGCGCGTCCAGTGCTCGATGGCGTACTTGGCGACCATGCCGGCGTGGTACGCGGTGCCGCAGGCGACGATGAAGACCTTGTCGACGTCGCGCAGGTCCTGGTCGCTGAGGCGAACCTCGTCGAGGACGATGTCGCCGTTCTCCTTGAGCCGCCCGAGCAGCGTGTCCGCGATGGCATCCGGCTGCTCGGCGATCTCCTTGAGCATGAAGTAGTCGTAGCCGCCCTTCTCGGCGGCTGAGGCGTCCCAGTCGATGTGGAAGTCGCGGCCGGTGGCCGGCTCGCCGTCGAAGTCGGTGATCTCGATGCCGTCCGCGGTGATCAGCACGACCTGGTCCTGGCCCAGCTCGACCGCCTCGCGGGTGTGCTCGATGAACGCGGACACGTCGCTGGCGAGGAAGTTCTCACCCTCGCCACGACCGACCACCAGCGGGGAGTTGCGCCGGGCGCCGACCACCGCTCCGGGCGCGTCGGCCGACACGGCGAGCAGCGTGAACGCGCCCTGCAACAGCCGGCAGACGCGACGCATGCCCTCGGCGAGCGCCTGGGCACCGTCGCCGATCATCTCGCGGGCCAGCAGGTGCGCCACGCACTCGGTGTCGGTCTCGCTGGTGAACTCGACGCCGTCCGCCTCCAGCTCGGCGCGCAGCTTCGCGAAGTTTTCGATGATGCCGTTGTGGATCACCGCTACCCGGCCGTCGCGGGCGAGGTGCGGATGGGCGTTACGGTCGGTGGGACCGCCGTGGGTCGCCCAACGGGTGTGCCCGATGCCGGTGGTGCCCTGGGCGATACCGGCGATGTCGCCCTCGGCCAGCGCCTTCTCCAGGATGGCGAGCTTGCCGGCTCGCTTCTCGGTGAGCACCTCGTCGGCGGCGACGACCGCGACACCCGCCGAGTCGTACCCGCGGTATTCCAGCCGTCGCAGCCCGTCCATCACGATGCCCAGCGCCGGCCGCCCGCCGACGTACCCCACGATTCCACACATGCTCCGCAGCGTAGCGAAGAATCGCTCATCGTGCTTGCTCGAAAGTCGCCTTATCGCGCATCCGACATGAGCGTTTGACGAACAGCTGGGAACAATCGGACACCCGACTTGCCGAATCCGGTCAGAGTGCAAGACCGTGTCATCCGATGACCTATACCCAGCCGATGTACGAGCCGCCGCAACCGCCGCGGCCCAGACGCTCGAACGGCCCCTTGCTGGCCGTCGTGATCGTGCTTGCCGTGCTGCTCTGCGGCGGCAGCGGTGTGGCCGGCGTGCTGCTGGTCAACCAGAACAACGCCCCGGATGACCCGGTCAGCACGCCGACCGGCTACGCCGACCGGCCCGCCAAGGAGCCCACCAACGAGCCGCCGTCGAAGGAGCCGGACGGCGACGGTGGCCGCGAGGTGGTCTACGAGGTCACCGGCGAAGGCCCGGCCACCATCGTGTACGTCAAGCAGGACGGGCGAACCGTGGTGCAGGAGTCCGACGTCGAGCTGCCGTGGCGGCTGGAGTTGACCCTCGACGACAGCGCCGCCCTGGCCACCGTCACCGCCACCCGCGGTCTCCGGTCGAACGGCGCCGTCAACTGCCGCCTCACCATCGGCGGCAAAGAGGTGGCCAAGAAGTCCGCCTCCGGCACCTTCGCCACCGCGACCTGCACCAAGCTCGTGCTGCCTGGCTAGGCTCGACCCGTGACCACGGCTTACGAGGTCGGCGTCCAGCGGATGCGGCCCTTCGGCACCACGATCTTCGCGGAGATGTCGGCGCTCGCGGTGCGCACCGGCGCCGTCAACCTCGGCCAGGGCTTCCCCGACACCGACGGCCCGCCCGAGATGCTCGCCGCGGCGGCCGAGGCGCTGCGCGGCGGCCAGAACCAGTACCCGCCGGGACCGGGCATCCCCGCGCTGCGCGCGGCTGTCGCGGCTCATCAGCGGCGGTTCTGGGGGCTCGAGTACGACCCGGATGGCGAGGTGCTGGTCACCGCCGGAGCCACCGAGGCGATCGCGGCGGCCATCCTGGGCCTGTGCGAGGCCGGCGACGAGGTGGTCTGCTTCGAGCCCTACTACGACTCGTACGCCGCCTCCATCGCGCTCGCGGGCGCGGTGCGCAAGCCGGTCACGCTCCGGCCCGGCGCTTCCGGGTGGTACGAGTTCGATCCCGACGCGCTGCGGGCGGCGTTCGGCCCGCGCACCAAGCTGGTGCTGCTCAACTCGCCGCACAACCCCACCGGCAAGGTCTTCACCCCGGCCGAGCTGGCGCTCGTCGCGGAGCTGTGCCAGGAGCACGGGGCCTATGCGGTCACCGACGAGGTCTACGAGCACCTGGCCTTCACGGACGCCGCGGCGCCGCACATCCCGCTGGCCACGCTGCCCGGCATGCGCGACCGCACGTTGCGCATCTCATCTGCCGGCAAGACCTTCTCGTGTACTGGTTGGAAGATCGGCTGGGCGAGTGGCCCGGCGCACCTGGTGACCGCCGCGATGCGGGTCAAGCAGTTCCTCACGTACGTCAACGGCGCGCCGTTCCAGCCCGCCGTCGCCGTGGCGCTGGGCCTGCCCGACAGCTACTACGAGGAGTTCCGCGCCGGCCTCCAGCAGCGGCGGGATCAGCTCGTTGCCGGTCTGAGCGCCGCTGGGTTCGGCGTGCTGCCGTCCGAGGGCACGTACTTCGTGACCACCGACATCACCCCGTTGGGCGGGACCGACGGCATGGCGTTCTGCCGCACGCTGCCCGAGCGCAGCGGTGTGGTGGCGGTGCCGACCGAGGTCTTCTACGACGACACGGCGGCCGGCCAGCACCTGGTGCGGTTCGCCTTCTGCAAGCGCCCCGAAGTCATCGAGGAAGCGGTCCGCCGCCTCAGCTCTTAGCCGGGGACGCCTCGCGGACCACCGCCGCGATGCGCTCGGCCACCTCGCGGGCGGTGTCGACCGTCGCCGCTTCGACCATGACCCGCACCAGCGGCTCCGTGCCCGACGGGCGGAGCAGCACGCGGCCGGTCGCGCCCAGCTGGGCCTCGACCTCGGCGGTCGCCGCCAGCACCTCGGGCGCCGAGGCGCCCGCCTGACGGTCGCCGACCGGCACGTTGATCAGTACCTGCGGCAGCTTGGTGACCACGGACGCCAGGTCGGCGAGCGACCGGCCGGTGGCGGCCATCCGTGCCATCAGGTGCAGCCCGGTGAGGATGCCGTCGCCGGTCGTGGCGTACGCCGGCATCACGACGTGCCCGCTCTGCTCACCGCCCAGCGCGAGCCCCGACGCGCGCAGCTCCTCCAGCACGTACCGGTCGCCGACCTTGGTCTCGACGAGGCGGACGCCCGCCTCTGCCATCGCGAGCCGCAGCCCGAGGTTGCTCATCACGGTCGCGACCAGCGTGTCGGCGGTCAGCGCGCCCGCGTCACGCATCGCGAGCGCCAGGATCGCCATGATCTCGTCGCCGTCGACCTCAGCACCGTCTGCCGTGACGGTCAGGCACCGGTCGGCGTCGCCGTCGTGCGCGATACCCAGGTGGGCGCCGTGCTCGCGGACGGCGGCCTTCAGCGGCTCCAGATGGGTCGAGCCGCAGCCGTCGTTGATGTTGAGCCCGTCCGGCTCGGCGTGGATCGCGATGACCTCGGCGCCGGCTTCCTCGTACGCGGCCGGCGCGACCTCGGACGCGGCGCCGTTGGCGCAGTCGACCACGACCTTCAGGCCGTCGAGCCGGTGCGGGACCGTGCCGACGAGGTGCTGTACGTAGTGGTCGGTGCCGTCGAGCAGGTCGTGCACGCGGCCGATACCGCCGGCCACCGGCCGGGCACCGCCAGCGCCCCTCTCCACCGCCGCCTCGATCGTCATCTCGACCTCGTCGGGCAGCTTGTGCCCGCCAGCGGCGAAGAGCTTGATGCCGTTGTCCGGCATCGGGTTGTGCGAGGCGGAGAGCATGACCCCCAGGTCGGCCTTGGCCTCGGCGGTGAGGAACGCCACGCCGGGAGTGGGCAGCACGCCGACACGTACCACGTTGGCGCCGGCGCTGGTGAGGCCCGCCACCACGGCGGCTTCCAGCATCTCGCCGCTGGCGCGCGGGTCGCGACCGACCACCGCGAGCGGCGGGTGGCTGCGGTCGGACTCGGCGAGCGTCCGCGCCGCCGCCATCGCGACCGCCATAGCGAGCTCGGGCGTGAGGTCCGCGTTGGCCCGGCCACGG
The DNA here is from genome assembly GCF_027923225.1 of Phytohabitans aurantiacus. Lineage (GTDB taxonomy): Bacteria > Actinomycetota > Actinomycetes > Mycobacteriales > Micromonosporaceae > Phytohabitans > Phytohabitans aurantiacus. The sequence continues at coordinate 155,125 of NZ_BSDI01000013.1, read as the reverse complement.
ATTCCATCGGTGCCGAAGAGACGACCCATGCGCGTAAGCCTTCCAGGGGGAGCGCCGGTACGGCGGCAGCGAAACGGCCGGCACCGCGGCCCCGGATGGGGGGCGGGCCGGCCGTCCGATCAGGCGTGCAAGCGTGTCAGCGCTTGGAGTACTGCGGCGCCTTACGGGCCTTCTTGAGGCCGTACTTCTTGCTTTCCTTGACCCGCGCGTCACGGGTGAGGAAGCCGGCCTTCTTCAGCGCCGGCCGGTCGTCGACGTCGTTGACGCAGAGCGCCCGCGCGATGCCCAGGCGCAGCGCGCCAGCCTGACCGGTGATGCCGCCGCCCCGCAGGTTGGCGATGATGTCGAAAGCTTCCGCCTTCTCGGCGGTCACCAGCGGCTCGCGGATGAGCTGCTGGTGAACCTTGCTCGGGAAGTACTCCTCGATGTCGCGACCGTTGCAGGTCACCTTGCCGGTGCCCGGAACGATGCGCACCCGGACGATGGCCTCCTTGCGGCGGCCCACCGTCTGGATCGGCCGGTCGCCGCGCGGCACGCGCGCCACCGTCACCGGAGCGACGTCGGCGGCCGGCGGGGTCGGGACGATGGTGTCGGTCATGCTGTTTCCTTCGCCCGCGCTCACTGCGCGATCTGCTTGATCTCGAACGGCACCGGCTGCTGGGCCGTGTGCGGGTGCTCTGGGCCGGCGTACACCTTCAGCTTCTTGATCAGCTTACGGCCGAGCCGGTTGTGCGGGAGCATGCCACGAACGGCCAGCTCGATGGCCCGGTCGGGGCGCTTGGCAAGCAGCTCCTCGTAGCCAACCTGCTTCAGACCGCCCGGGTAGCCGGAGTGGCGGTAGGCGACCTTCGTCGCGCGCTTGTTGCCGGTCAGCGCCACCTTGCCAGCGTTCACGATCACCACGAAGTCGCCGGTGTCGACGTGCGGGGCGAAGGTCGGCTTGTGCTTGCCGCGCAGGAGCGTGGCGGCGTGGGTCGCCAGACGGCCCAAAACGACGTCAGCGGCGTCGATGACGTGCCACTGACGCTCGATCTCACCCGGCTTCGGGCTGTACGTACGCACAGGTTTACCTTGTCTCGTCGTCGGACTGGGGCGCATGCTGGGTCCGCCGCTACGGGGGCAGCGCTCACGGCATAGCACAACAGCAGGCAACAATACCCGGTCGCCCGCACCAGGGTCAAAGTGGGCCGGACCGTCCTCCTCACAACCCTGACGGCCTGGCTGGTAGGCCGAGTTTTACACCCCGGGTACATCCGGTGGAACCCGGCGGCAAAATCTCCTCCATAACTTGCTCGTCATGAGTACGACACTGACCCCTCCCGCGGCTGCCGCGGCTGCTCCGGCCGCGAAGGGCCGGTGGATCACCGACTGGAACCCCGAGGACGAGACCTTCTGGGCCACGACCGGCCGCAAAGTGGCACGCCGTAACCTAATCTTCTCAATCTTCGCAGAGAACCTCGGGTTCTCGGTCTGGACGATCTGGAGCGTGGTCGTCGTCGCGCTGCCGGCGTCGCAGTTCCCGTACTCGGTCGACCAGCGATTCTGGCTGGTGGCACTGCCCAACCTGATCGGCGCGCTGATGCGCATCCCGTACACCTTCGCGGTCACCCGCCTCGGCGGGCGCACCTGGACCATGATCAGCGCCCTGCTGCTGCTCATCCCGATCGCCGGCCTGACGGTGGCGATCACCGCGAAGCCGCCGTACTGGGTGGTGCTCGCGCTCGCCGCGACGGCTGGCTTCGGTGGTGGCAACTTCGCCTCCTCCATGACGAACATCTCCTTCTTCTATCCGGAGAAGAAGAAGGGTGCCGCGCTCGGCTTCAACGCGGCCGGCGGCAACATCGGCATCAGCACCATGCAGCTCTTCGTGCCGATGGTGCTGGCGGTCGGGCTGGTGTACGGCGGGCTCATGTGGCTGCCACTGGTACTGGCCGCGGCGGTGTGCGCGCGCTTCTTCATGAACAACCTGGCGGTCGCGAAGACACCCTTCAAGGCCCAGTTCGCCACCGTCAAGCGGCTGCACACATGGATCATGTCCTTCCTCTACATCGGCACGTTCGGCTCGTTCCTCGGGTACTCGGCGACGTTTCCGCTGGTCCTGAAGCTGCAGTTCCCTGACGCGCCCACCGCGCACATCGGGGCGGCCACGATCACGTTGGCGTTCAGCGGCCCACTGATCGGCTCCCTCGCCCGCCCCGTCGGCGGCTGGCTCTCCGACAAGGTGGGCGGCGCTCGGGTCACCGCCGTCTGCTTCACCCTCATGGGCATCGGCTCGTACGGCGTGGTGACCGCGGCCAACAACAAGAGCATGGGCCTGTTCCTGGCCTCGTTCTGGCTGCTCTTCACGGCAGCCGGTGCCGGCAACGGCTCGACGTACCGGATGATCCCGGCGATCTTCGCGGCGAAGTCCCCCGACCTGGCCACGGCCAAGCGGGAGTCGGCGGCGACCCTGGGCATCGCGGGCGCGATCGGCGCGGTGGGCGGTTTCTACCTGCCTCGCGCGATCTCCGACTCCTACACCGCGACCGGCGGTATCACGACGGCCTTCACCTGGTTCGGCGTGATGTACGCGACCTGCCTGTTCGTCACCTGGTGGTGCTACATGCGCCGCCGCGTCCTGGTCGCCCAGGTCCCCAGCCTGGCCCACGCCACCGTCTAGCTCCACCCGCTGGCCGGCTCCACCCCCTCGGCGGCCCGCCGCCGTGCGCCCCCGTTACCCCCGCCGCGCCCCGCGCGGCGGGGGCCTCTTTTCGCCGATCAAGGGCAAACGCACGCGGTTCTATCTCCGATCCGCGTGCAGGCGCCGCCTGGCGAGCGCGGCACGGCGTGTCGCCACGCCGCTTGCGCCGATCAAGGGCGAACACACGCGGTTGGATCTCTTTCCGCGTGTATTCGCCCTTGATCGATGCGAATGCCCTTGATCGGCGCGGCGCGGTGCGCGGACAACGCGGTGCGGACAACGCGGTGCGGACAACGCGGTGCGGACAACGCGGTGCGGACAACGCGGTGCAAGGGCTTGTGCGAGCGTGTAGCGCTGCCGGGCTGGGTCCGCTGGTGATCGCTTGATGCCGCAACTTCGCCGAACTTGCGGCCCCGCACCCTACGGGATGCCGCGTTATCCCGGAACTTGCGGCATCGACCGGCGACGCCCTCCCGCGTACGGCGCGGCGTACGGGCCGAACGCCCCCAGGGCCGCCCGCCGGCGGCGCGGGCGCGCGACGACGCCGACGGCCGCCGCGATCAAGGAAGGTCGCATCGATCAAGGGCGAAAACACGCGGTTTTGCGATCAAAGCGCGTGCATCTGCCCTTGATCGGCGCAAGAGAGCGCGCGGGGCGCGGGGCCGGCGCGGCCCCCGCAACGCGGCGCGGCGCGCCGCGCGGCGGGCGGGTTAGAGGTCTTGGATTATGCGTAGGGCTCGGGCGACCTTGTTCATGGTGTCGGTGTCTGCGTAGTCGACGCACTCGGTGAACCACTTTTTCATCGGCGACGACAGCCGATCGGGCATCACCACGTACTGGCCCATCTGCACAGCGAGCGGCGAGTCGCGCAGCAACTCCTCCTCCACCACCTCGGCCACCACGACGATCGGCACGTCGGTGCTGTTGTAGACGTCTGAGCTGATCACGAGGCCGAGCCGCTCGCGGGCGCCCTCCACCCGCCAGATCTCGCCCCTACGAAGCACGGAAGATCGCCGCGTCGACCATCGCCACTTCGCGTTCGTCGGCGAGCGCGTCGGCTTCCAGGTCGAAGCCGGCACGGTTGACCGCCGCAGCGTGCGCGGTGAAGACCTCGCGGAGCGCCTTTTCGCGGGCGGCTTGATCCATCCAGGCGGACAAAGAGAGCCCCTCGCGCTTCGCGAAGCGGCGCGCCTCCTCGATGGTGTCGTCCGGGAACGACAGCGTCACCTTCTTGGTCATGCGCTGAAGCGTACCGCCGGTATGACCAGGTGTCACCCCAAGCCAACCGCCGTCCAGGAAGGGCTGACCGTCTGCCAACAGGGCTAGTGAACCTCTCTTAGCAGGCTCGAAACAATCGGGACGCGGTGGCGAAACCGCTGCTCGGCACGCTTCGAGACATGACAGGCGGTGCGGAGGCGGTGACGGCGACCCGGGAGGTCGCCACACATTGTCCGTACTGTGCCCTGCAGTGCGGCATGACTCTTCGGGCCACCCCGGAGGGAAAAACCGAGGTGCTGGCCAGGCAGTTCCCGACCAACCGGGGCGGCATGTGCCAGAAGGGCTGGACGTCGGCGGAGCTGCTCGACCACCCCGACCGTCTCCTGACGCCACTCGTCAGAGAAGACGGCGCGTTGAGACCGGCCACCTGGGAAGAGGCCCTCGACAAGATCGCCGGCGCGATCGGGAGGATCCAGGACGAGCACGGCCGGGACGCCGTGGCGGTCTTCGGTGGCGGTGGCCTCACCAACGAGAAGGCGTACGCGCTGGGCAAGTTCGCCCGCGTCGGCCTGCGTACGAAGAACATCGACTACAACGGCCGGTTCTGCATGTCGTCGGCGGCCGCGGCGGGCATGAAGGCGTTCGGCGTCGACCGGGGCCTCCCCTTCCCGCTCAGTGACATCGGCGAAGCCGACACGCTGCTGCTCGTCGGCGCCAACGTGGCCGAGACGATGCCGCCGTTCGCGCGCTACCTCACCGAGCAGAAGCAGCGCGGCGGCACGCTGATCGTCATCGACCCGCGGCTCACCACGACCGCGCGGCAGGCCACCCTGCACCTCCAGCCGACGCCGGGCACCGATCTGGCGCTCGCCAACGCGCTGCTGCACATCGTGCTCAGCGAAGGCTGGATAGACAAGGACTACATCGCCGCCCGCACGACCGGGTTCGCCGACGTGCGGCGCACGGTCGCGAGCTACTGGCCGGCCCGGGTCGAGCGGATGACCGGCGTGCCGGTCGCCGACCTGGAGGCCGCCGCCCGCGCGCTGGCGAGCGGCGGAAAGACCATCATCCTGACCGCGCGCGGCGCCGAGCAGCACGCCAAGGGCGTCGACACGGTCACCGCGTACATCAATCTGGCGCTCGCGCTCGGCCTGCCCGGACGGCCGGGATCGGGGTACGGCTGCCTCACCGGCCAGGGCAACGGGCAGGGCGGGCGCGAGCACGGGCAGAAGGCCGACCAGCTGCCCGGGTACCGGAAGATCGACGACCCGGCGGCGCGTGCCCACGTGGCCGCGGTGTGGGGCGTGGACCCTGACGAGCTGCCCGGCCCCGGTGTGTCGGCCTACGAGCTGCTCGACTCGCTGGGCACGCCGGGCGGCCCGAAGGCCATGCTGGTTTTCGGCTCCAACCCGGTCGTGTCGGCGCCGCGCGCCGCGCACATCGAGGAGCGCATCAGGAGCCTCGACCTGCTGGTCGTCTCCGACTTCGTGCTGTCCGAGACCGCGGCGCTCGCCGACGTGGTGCTGCCCACCGCCCAGTGGGCCGAGGAAGACGGCACGATGACCAACCTGGAGGGGCGGGTGCTGCGGCGCCACGCCCTCCGAGAGCCACCGCCAGGAGTGAGGACGGACCTGGCGGTGATCGCTGAGCTGGCCTCCCGGCTCGGCACCGGCGACCGGTTCACCACCGAGCCGCGCGCCGTGTTCGAGGAGCTGCGGCGTGCTTCGGCTGGGGGCACGGCCGACTACGCAGGCGTGACGTGGGAGCGGGTCGACGCTGAGGACGGCGTGTTCTGGCCGTGCCCATCGGTGGACCAACCGGGTACGCCGCGGCTCTTCGTCGACACCTTCGCCACTCCAGACGGCCGGGCGCGGTTCCTGCCGGTCGAGCACCGTCCCGCCGCCGAGGAGGTCGACGCGGAGTACCCGCTCTATCTCACGACGGGCCGGGTGCTGGCCCAGTACCAGTCCGGGGCGCAGACCCGGCGCATCGGCCCGCTGCGCAAGGCGGCGCCGAACGCGTTCGTGGAGATGCACCCCGACCTGGCCGCCCGCCTCGGCGTCGAGCACGGCGACGAGGTGGTGGTCACCAGCCGGCGCGGTCAGATGCGGGCTCCCGCCCGCCTGACCGAGACGATCCGGCCGGACACAGTTTTCGCGCCGTTCCACTGGGGCGGCGCGGCCCGGGCCAACTCACTGACGAGCGACGCCCTCGACCCGACGTCTCGAATGCCGGAGTTCAAGGTGTGCGCAGTCAAGGTGGAATTGGCATGAAGGTAGTGATTGTCGGCTACGGGATGGCGGGGTCGCGGCTCGCCGCCGAGCTCCGCGACCGTGGCACCGACATGAAGATCACCGTGCTCGGTGCGGAACAGCACCGGGCCTACAACCGGATCATGTTGTCCAGCGTCCTCGCCGGCAAGGTGGGCGAGCGCGACGTGGAGATCACCGAGGCCGCCGGCCACGGGATCGACCTGCGCCCCGGGGTCACGGTCACCGCCGTCGACCGCGCCGCGCGCCAGCTCACCACCGCCGATGGCGAGCAGATCGAGTACGACCACCTGGTACTCGCCACCGGCAGCCGCGCCCTCGTGCCGCCGCTCGCGGGGCTGGACACCACGAACCTGCCGGACCGGGTGGCGGTGTTCCGCACGCTCGACGACTGCCGGCGGATCCTCGCCACCGCTGACGGCGCGCGCACGGCCCTGGTACTCGGTGGCGGTCTGCTCGGTCTCGAAGCCGCGCGTGGCCTCGCGGCCCGCGGCCTGGACGTGCAGGTCGTGCACGCGGTCGGGCACCTGATGGAGCGCCAGCTGGACCCCGGCGCGAGCGCCGTGCTGGTGCGGACACTGGCCGGCATCGGCATCACCGCCCACCTCGACGCGATGGCGTCGTCCGTGACCGCCGGCCCCGACAGCGTGACGCTCGGCCTCGCCGGCGGCCGCGAGCTGACCGCCGACCTGCTGGTGGTGGCCTGTGGCGTGCGGCCCGAAACCGAGATGGCCCGCACCGCCGGCCTCACCGTCGAGCGGGGCATCGTGGTCGACGACCGGATGCGCACCAGCGACCCGGCGATCTCCGCGATCGGCGACTGCGCCCAGCACGATGGCGTGGTCAGCGGCCTGGTGGCGCCCGCGTGGGAGCAGGCACGGATCGTCGCCCGCGTGCTGGCCGGCGACGACCCGACGGCACGGTACCGGCCGCTTCCGGTGGTCACGCGGCTCAAGGCCGCGGGCATCGATCTCGCCGCCATGGGTAACCCGGCGCCCGAGGGTGCCGTGGCGGAGGAGCTGAGCTTCGCCGACCCCGTCCGCGGCACGTACGCGAAGCTGACGATCGTCGACGAACGGCTGACCGGCGCCATCATGCTCGGCGACAACCCGGCGATCGGCACGGTGATCCAGCTCTTCGACCGTGGCGCTCCGGTGCCGGTCGACCGTCGTGCTCTGCTGCTCGGCCGTGCCATCGGCGGTGGCGCGGCGGTGACGGCGGAGTCGCCGGCGCTCATGCCCGACGCCGTGACGGTCTGCCAGTGCAACACGGTCACCAAGGGAACACTGGTGCGCTGCTGGCGCTCCGGTGCGCGGTCCGTCGACGACGTGGTCGCCGCGACCAGGGCCACCACGGGCTGCGGCACGTGCCGCGACGCCGTGGAGGGCATCGTCGAATGGCTTTCCACTGTGGACTCGACGGAGGTCGCCGCATGAAAAACCTGGTGGTCGTCGGCAACGGCATGGTCGGCCAGCGGTTCGTGGAAGCGGTGCGCTCCCGCGACACCACCGGCGAGTGGCGGATCACCGTCCTCGCCGAAGAGGGCCGGCCGGCGTACGACCGGGTGCGGTTGTCGGCGTTCTTCGACGGGGTGAGCCCCGAGGAGTTGAGCCTGCACACCCCGGACGACGAGGTCGACCTGCGGCTCGGCGAGCCGGTGGTCAGCCTCGACCGCGAGCGGCGGGTGGCCGTGACGGGTGCCGGCGAGTACCCGTACGACGCCCTGGTACTCGCGACGGGCTCCTACCCTTTCGTGCCACCGATCGACGGCCGGGACCTGTCCGGCGTCTTCGTGTACCGCACGCTCGACGACCTTGAGGCGATCCGCGACTTCGCCAAGGGCAAGCGCACGGGTGCCGTGATCGGTGGCGGCCTGCTCGGTCTCGAGGCGGCCAACGCGCTGCGCCTGCTCGACCTGTCGACGCACGTGATCGAGTTCGCGCCGCGGCTGATGCCGGTACAGGTCGACGAGGCGGGCGGCGCGATGCTGCGGCGGTACGTCGAGGACCTGGACGTCAAGGTGCACACCGGTGCCGCGACGACGGCGATCCGCCCCCGTAACGACGGTGACGTACACGGTTTGACGCTGTCGAACGGCGAGTGGATCCAGGCGGACATCGTGGTGGTCGCGGCGGGCGTCCGGCCGCGCGACGACGTGGCGCGCGCCGCCGGTATCGCGGTTGGCGACCGGGGCGGCATCCTCGTCGACGGCACCTGCCAGACCTCCGACGACCGGATCTTCGCGATCGGCGAGTGCGCCGCGGTCGACGGGCTCTGCTACGGCCTGGTCGCACCCGGGTACGCGATGGCCGAGGTGGTGGCCGACCGGCTGCTCGGCGGCCAGGCGACGTTCCCCGGTGCCGACCTGTCGACCAAGCTGAAGCTGCTCGGTGTCGACGTGGCGTCCTTCGGCGACGCGCACGGCACCACCGAGGGCTGCCTCGACGTGACGTTCACCGACCCCGCCACCCGGGTGTACGCGAAGCTCGTGCTCTCCGACGACGCCCAGACCCTGCTCGGCGGCGTTCTCGTCGGCGACGCCACGGCGTACCCGACGCTGCGCGCCAGCGTCGGCGGCGCGCTGCCCGGCCCGCCGCTCGCGCTGCTCGCGCCCGAGTCCGAGGGCGGCGGCACCGGAGCCGGCATCGCCGCGCTCCCGGGCAGCGCGCAGGTCTGCTCCTGCAACGCCGTCACCAAGGACCAGATCATCGGCGCGATCCACGAGGGCTGCACCGACGTGGGCGCGATCAAGTCGTGTACTCGCGCCGGCACGAGCTGTGGCTCCTGCGTACCGATGCTCAAGCAGTTGCTGGCCGTCTCCGGCGTACAGATGTCGAAGGCGCTGTGCGAGCACTTCGACCACAGCAGGCAGGAGCTGTTCGAGATCATCCGGGTGCGCGGCATCCGGACGTTCTCGCAGCTCGTCGCCGAGCACGGGCGCGGGCGGGGCTGCGACATCTGCAAGCCGGCGGTGGCGTCGATCCTGGCGGCGCTCGGCAGCGGGTACATCCTGGATGGCGAGCAGGCCGCGCTGCAGGACACCAACGACCACTTCCTCGCCAACATCCAGAAGGACGGCACCTACTCTGTGGTGCCGCGCATTCCCGGTGGCGAGATCACGCCGGAGAAGCTGATCGTCATCGGCGAGGTGGCGCGCGACTTCAACCTGTACACGAAGATCACGGGTGGCCAGCGGATCGACCTGTTCGGCGCGCGCGTCGAGCAGTTGCCCCAGATCTGGCGCCGGCTGGTCGACGCTGGGTTCGAATCGGGTCACGCGTACGGCAAGGCGCTGCGCACGGTCAAGTCGTGCGTCGGCAGCACGTGGTGCCGGTACGGCGTGCAGGACTCGGTCGGGCTGGCGGTCGCGCTGGAGCTGCGGTACCGCGGGCTGCGCGCCCCGCACAAGCTCAAGTCGGCGGTGTCCGGCTGCGCCCGGGAGTGCGCCGAGGCGCGCAGCAAGGACTTCGGCGTCATCGCCACTGACAACGGCTGGAACCTGTACGTCGGCGGCAACGGCGGCTTCCGCCCGCGCCACGCCGACCTCTTCGCCAGCGATCTGTCCACTGAGGAGCTGGTCCGGCTGATCGACCGGTTCCTGATGTTCTACATCCGCACCGCCGACCGGCTGCAGCGCACCGCGGCGTGGATCGAGGCCATGGAGGGCGGCCTCGACCACCTGCGCGCGGTCATCGTCGACGACTCCCTCGGTCTCTGCGACGAGCTGGACGCCGCGATGGCCCAGCACGTCGGCGCGTACGAGGACGAGTGGCGGGCGACCATCGAAGACCCCGAGCGAGTCCGGCGCTTCACCTCCTTCGTCAACGCGCCGGACACCCCCGACCCCTCGATCAGCTTCGAGGTGGAGCGCGGGCAGCCGGTCCCGGCTCTGGGAGAGCGCCGCCCGGTGACGCTCGGCCTTCCGACCATGGGAGCACGCCAATGACGGACACACTTACTCAACAGTGGACAGTCGTCTGCCCGTACGACCGGGTGGATCCGGAACGCGGCGTGGCCGCGCTCGTCGGCGGCGAGCAGGTGGCCATCTTCCGTACGTTCGACGGCAGCCTGTACGCCATCGGCAACCGCGACCCGATCGCCGGCGCCTACGTGATGTCGCGGGGCATCGTCGGCACCCGGGGCGACGCGCCGACCGTCGCCTCCCCGCTGCACAAGCAGGTGTACGACCTGCGCACCGGCGAGTGCCTCGACGAGCCCGGGGTGTCCGTACCCGTCTACAACGTCCGGTTGCGCGACGACATGATCGAGATCTCGCGCTAATGTCCGACGAACTCTCCGGCTTCACGGTCGGAGTGACCGCCGACCGGCGTCGCGACGAGCTGGCCGCCTTGCTGGAGCGGCGCGGCGCCCGGGTCGTACTGGCACCAGCGCTGCGCATCGTGCCGCTCGCCGACGACACCGAGTTGCGTGCTGCGACCCGCGCGTGCCTCGAATCCCCGCCCGACGTGGTGATGGCCAACACCGGCATCGGCATGCGCGGCTGGCTGGAGGCCGCCGAGGGCTGGGGGCTGGCCGAGTCGTTGAAGTCGGTGCTGGGCGGCGCCTACATCGTGGCTCGCGGGCCCAAGGCGCGCGGCGCGATCCGGGCCGCCGGCCTGCACGACGAGTGGTCGGCGCCCGGCGAGAGCTGCGACGAGGTGATCGAGCACCTCCAGCAGCGCGGCGTCGCCGGGCAAGTGGTCGCCATGCAACTGCACGGCGAGCGCCAGCCGGAGTGCACGGCCGCCCTGGAGGCCGCCGGGGCGACCGTGATCGAGGTGCCCGTGTACCGCTGGGCGCCGCCGACCGACCCCGCTCCCCTGCACCGCCTGGTCGACCTGGTCACCGGCCGGCTCGTCGACGCGGTCACGTTTACGTCGGCGCCCGCCGTTGGCGCGCTGCTGCGTGCCGCCGGGGCGGGCGGTGACGCGGTGCTCGACGCGCTGCGCTCCGACGTGATGGCCGCCTGCGTCGGTCCGGTCACGGCGGCGCCGCTGCGCCGGTACGGGGTGCCGGTGGTGGCGCCGACGCGGGCCAGGCTCGGCGCGCTGGTTCGCACGATCGTCGACGAGCTGCCGCAGCGGGCGGTGAACCTCAAGGTGGCCGGTCACGTGCTGACGCTTCGGGGCCACGCCGCCGTGGTCGACGGCGAGCTGCGGCCGCTGGCGCCGGCGCCGATGGCGGTGCTGCGGGCACTGGCGGGTACGCCGGGGCGGGTGCTCTCGCGGGCGGCGCTGCTGCGTACGTTGCCGCGGGGCGCCGATGAGCACGCGGTGGAGATGGCGGTGGCCCGCCTCCGGGCAGGTCTGGGCGCACCGGGCGTCGTCCAGACCGTGGTGAAGCGCGGCTACCGCCTGCCTGTCGACTGACCCCCTCCGTGATCATTGCGTCATTCAAGTCATAAGAGCGACTTGAATGACGCAATGATCACGGGGAAGGGCTAGCCCACGGGGGCGGGAGCGCCCCTGCCGCGCTCGCCGCGCAGCATGACCATGGCGTGCTCGACGACGTTGACCAGCACCTGCTTGACCTGGTCGCGGTGGCGCGCGTCGGTCATCATCAGCGGCACGTGTGGTGAGATCGCGAGCGCCTCGCGCACCTCCATCATCCTCCCGGCGCCGCCCGAGATCGTCGAATCTTTCCTCGAGCAGCCCGCCTTCCTGCTCGAGCAGGCGTGGGCCACATTCACCACGATCATGATCGGCTATGGTGCCGCCTGCCTGGGCGCGATCGCCGTCGCGATGATCCTGTCCGCGTCCCGCACCATCGAGCGCGCCACGATGCCGCTTCTCGTCGCGTTGAACTCGATACCGAAGGTGGCGCTCGCACCGCTGCTCGTGGTGTGGCTGGGCTTCGGCCGGGGCCCGAAGATCGCACTGGTCATCGTCATCTGCTTCCTGCCCGTCGTGGTGGCCTCGATGTCCGGCCTCACCTCCACGCCGTCCGACCTGGGTGAGCTGAGCCGCGCGCTGTCCTCGTCCTGGTGGCAGGCGTACCTCAAGATCCGCCTGCCGTGGGCGCTGCCGCACATCTTCGTGGGACTCAAGGTCGCGATCACGCTGGCCGTCATCGGCGCGGTGGTGGCGGAGATCCAGAATCCTGATCGCGGCTTGGGCTCGGTCATCGCACTATCTGGCGCGAGCCTCGACACCCCGCTCGCCTTCGCGTCGATCGTGCTGCTCGCGAGCATCAGCGTCAGCCTGTACTACCTCACCGTGCTGGCGGAGCGCCTGCTCCTGCCGTGGGCCCGCGAAATCGCCGGCTGACACCGCCGCCGCACACAATCAGGGCGTCCCTCCCGGTCGTTTGGAACGACGGGAGAGACGCCCTGTCTCGTGCGGCGTCAGGCGGGCCGGTAGCCGATCGTGGAGTACGCGAAGTGGCCGCGCACGACCAGCCGTGGGTCGGCGACGGCCTGGCACAGCTCGTCGAGCCGCTCCTCGGTCCAACCGACGTTCAGGAAGTCGGCCCAGAGCTGGCGGGTGTTCACCTCGATCAGCATCGCGCCGGCGCTGCCACCCCGCCACGACCGGGCGTGGATCTCGGTGTCCACATCGACCAGACCGGCGGCGCTCATGGCGGCACCCACCTCGGTCGCCCAGCCCGGATCGTTGCCGCGGCTCGGCATGATGGTCTGGATCAACGTGTCCTGGTAGTCGTTGACCAGATCGGCCGTCCTGGCGTCGGGCGCGTCCAGGACCAGCTTGCCGAACGACGTGTCCCAGTCTTCGATCACCAACGCGCCGCCGGGCGCCAGCGCGGCCGCGAGCCTGGGCAGGATCTCGCGCCGCTCCGGGATGTGCAGCAGCACCATCCGGGCGTGGATCAGGTGCCACGGGCCATCGGGCACCGGCTCGGTGACCAGGTCGTGCCGCAGCACCTCGTATCCGGCGCCGTCCGGCACGTGCTTGGGGTTGATGTCGGTCGCAAGCACGTGCCCGGCCCGATCGGCCAGCCAGGCCGCCACGCTCCCGCCGCCCGCGCCCACCTCCAGGCACCGCTTCCCGGCCAAACTACCCACTGTGGACAGTCGAGCGAAGGAGAACTCGTCACACACGGTGGAGAGGTAGTTGTGCCGGTCGCCGGCCTCGGCGTCGTCATTGTTGAATGAGTAAGTCATGCTAGGGCTTCGCACGCATAGACCCTACGGGTCAGGCGGTGGTCTCCGGTACCCAGGGCACGAGCAGCCGCTCCACCGCGACGAGCGCGTAAAAGAGCACGATGCTCATCAGTGCGAGCAGCACGATCGCGGCGAAACTGAGCGCTGTGTCGGCGCCGGCGGTCTGGATCACGAACCCGAGCCCAGCCGTGGAACCGAACAGCTCGCCCACGAGCGCACCGATGACGGCGAGCGGCATCGCCACCTTCAACCCGACGAAGACCTGCGGCAGCGCGGCGGGAAACCGGATCTTCGCGAACGCCTGCCAGCGGGACGCGGACAGCGCTCGCGCCAGCTCCACCAACTCGGCCGGCGTGCGGGTGAGGCCGGTCGCGGTGGCCAGCACTATCGGGAAGAAACACATCAGAATCACCATCGCGACCTTGGGGCCGCGGCCGTACCCCATCCACACGATGAGGAGTGTCGCGAAGGCCAGCTTCGGCACCGCGTTGAGCGCGACAAGGGTGGGCATGAACGCCCGCTCGACCGACCGGGAACCGGCTATCACGGCACCCACCAGCGCGCCGGCCACGACCGTGATCGCGAAGCCCAGCAACGTCTCCACCAGCGTGACCCAGGCGTTCTCCAGCAGGTACCCGGGCATCCGGCCGAACGCGGCGGCCACCTCGGGCGGCGTCGGTGCCACGTACGACTCGATGCCGAACGCGACGATGACCAGCCACCACAGGCCCACAGTGGCGACCGCGCCACCCATCGGCAGGCTGATCGCCGCGACGGCCGACCACCGGCCGTCCCGGGATTCCGGCATGTCAGCCCTTCGGCGCCAGGTCGAACGAGACGACGTCGGCAGGCTTGACGACCTTCGGCATCGCGCCCGCACCATGGACCAACTCGACGTTGCGGGTCATCCGCGCCTCGTCGAGCGCGCCCAGCGCCGCGCCGCCGGTCGCGTACGGCACCATGAGCCGCACCTCGGCCGCGGCCACCGCGGGTGGTTGGATCTTCTGGTACTTGGCGTAGATGCGGCCCGCCTCGGCCGGGTCCGCGATCGCGTCCGCGAGCCCCTTGAGCACCGCCTCGTTGAACCGCCGTACCCGCTCGGGCTGGTCCGTGGCGGCCGCGCGGCCGACCGCGATGCCGTTGCCGTACAGGTCGGGCAGGTGGTCGCTGAGCGGCAGCACGACGACCTTCTGGCCCTTCGCGGCCGCCTCGATCGCGGGAGCACCCACCACGAGTTGGGTGGCGGCGTCGATGGTGCCGGCGGCCAGATTCTGCGCCATCTGTTGCGCCGGCATGTTGACCCACTTGATCGACTTGGCGTCGACGCCGGCCCGTCCGGCGTACGCGTCGAAGAGCGCCTTCACCACGCCGCCCGGAAGGTATCCGATCCTCTTGCCGGCCAGGTCGCGCGGTTGCGCGACGCCCTTGCCCGCGATCGCCGCGATGCACGAGAGATTGCGCTGGTGCAGCGCGCTCACGACGGTGAAGTCGGTGAAGGTGCCGCGGCCGTACTCGATGAGCGCCGCCGTGATGTCGACGACCGCGAAGTCGGCCTGTCCACTCTGGAGGAGCTGCAGGTTCTGGTTGGTGCCGTTGCCCGGCCGCACCTCGACGTCGAACCCGGCGGCCGCGAAGTAGCCCTTCTCGATGGCGACGTAGACGTAAGCCTCGCGGCCCTGCACGCCGGCACCGGTCAGGTACGTGACCTTCTCCGTCGCCGGCTTACCCGCGTCAGCGTCGCCGCCCCCGCAACCGGCGGTGGACAGCGTCAAGGCCACCGCGACGGCGGCCGCGGCCTTGCCGAGTACTCCCACGACCCACCTCCAGTGCGGTGACGTTTGGAACGATAGCGGTCGAATCCACATGATCGGAATTGGGTTGATCCATTACGGCGCGGTACCCTCCAGAAGCTCGGCCGGCTAACCTGACCTCCGACGACGCGG
Organism: Phytohabitans aurantiacus; assembly: GCF_027923225.1. Classification (GTDB taxonomy): domain Bacteria; phylum Actinomycetota; class Actinomycetes; order Mycobacteriales; family Micromonosporaceae; genus Phytohabitans; species Phytohabitans aurantiacus. Next base: position 139,894 of record NZ_BSDI01000013.1, on the reverse strand, counting down.
CCCCACATTTGGGAGAAGCACGATGATTCGACTGTCCGGCGTGTCGCACACCTTCCGGGGTCGCTCGGGCACCGTAGAGGCGCTGCGAAACATCAACCTCGCGGTCGGCGAGGGCGAGTTCGTCGCGGTGATCGGGCGGTCTGGCTGTGGAAAGTCCACATTGCTCAGGCTGATCGCCGGGCTCATCACGCCGACAAGTGGCGAGGTCGCCGTCGCCGATTCCCGTGTCACGAAGCCGCGGCGCGACATCTCGATGATGTTTCAGCGACCGGCGTTGCTGCCCTGGCGGTCGGTGCTCGACAACGTGCTGCTCCCTGCGGAGATCTTCGGCTGGCGCGAGGGCGGCCAGCGCGAGCGGGCGATGCGACTGCTCGACATCGTCGGCCTGACCGACTTCCACAAGCGACAGCCACACGAGCTCTCCGGCGGCATGCAGCAGCGGGTGGCGCTGTGCCGGGCACTCATGCAGCAGCCCAAGGTCATGCTGATGGACGAGCCGTTCTCCGCTCTCGACGCGCTCACCCGCCAGGAGCTCTCCGCCGAGTTGCAGCGCATCCACATGGAGCTGGGCGCCACGACGGTGTTCGTCACGCACTCGATCGACGAGGCGGTGCTGCTCGCCGACCGGGTGGTCGTGCTCAGCGCGCGCCCGGGTCGGCTGCGCCGGGTCGTCGAGGTCAACATCCCCCGCCCGCGGTCGCTCGGCCACAACGCTCACCTCGAAGAGGTGGCGCAGGTCAGCGCCGAGCTGCACGAGTTGCTGCTCACCCCGGACGGGCCGCCGGCAGCTCCAATCGCCCACCATGGAGACCGCCCGCACGGGGTGAGGACGCCCGCCTCCTGATCGCGGCGGTCAGTCCACGCCGGCTCGCAGCACCGCGAAGGCGGTGGCCGCCGCCGGAGACTCGAAGAGCCGCTCCAATCGCGCGCGGGCCAATTCGCGGCGGAACGGCCCGCACCGCGAAGCGTCTCCGGCCTCGTGCACCGTTTCGAGCAGCCACCGCGAGAATTCCTGATAATCCCAGGTCCGTCGCAGGCAGGTCGCCGAATAGGCACTCAGCGCCGCGCCATCGCCATCCTGTACCGCCGCGCGCAGCGCCCTGGCCAGCGTCTCGGCGTCGAAGAGCGCCAGGTTCATGCCCTTGCCGCCCATCGGCGTGATGACATGCGCCGCGTCGCCGACGAGAAACAGCCGCCCGTACGACATCGGGTCGACAACGAAGCTGCGCATCTTCACCATGGACGTCGCGGTGACCTCCCCAATCGGAAGATCGTCGTCGCCCAGCCGGAGTCGCAGTTGCTTCCAGATCCGGTCGTCCGGCCAGGCCACGGACGCTTCATCGGGGTCGCACTCCAGGTAGTACCGGCTGGCGTGCGGACCGCGGGGGAATTGCGCCGCGTACCCGTACTCGCTGACCGCCAGCAACGGGTGGCGCGGCGCGGGCGTGTCGGCCAGCACGGTGACCCACCCGACTCCGTGGTCGTACGTGTACGTGCGCAGGGCGCCCTCTGGCACGCTGCGCCGGCTCAGCCCCAGAAATCCATCACAGCCGGCCACGTAGTCGCACGCGAACTCGCGGCTCCTTCCGGCCGCATCGTGATACCTGACCACCGGCCGGTCCCCGTCGATGTCGTGCAGAGCGACGCCTTCCGCGTCCGTCCGCAGGTCACCGCCGCCGGTCTCGAACGTCACGATCAGCCGTCGCACCAGCAGTTGCTGCGGCATCAGCCAGCTGTGCCGTCCACCGACCAGAGCCGGTACGTCCAGGTGCCGCGGCACGCCGTCTATCCGGAACTCCAGCAGGCCGTCGACCGGTACGCCCGCGAGAACCTGGTCACCCAGCCCCCACTCCTGAAACATCCGGGCCGCCCGGTGCTCCAGGACGCCCGCCCGCTGCCGCTGCTCCACATAGGATCTGCTGCGCCGCTCGAGCACCACACAGTCCACTCCGGACCTTTGTAATAAATTCGCTAGTGTGAGGCCAGCGGGCCCCGCACCGATAATCGCCACGGTTGTCGTGTCCACATCAGACTTTATTCACCAAAATGACACGTCGATCAAGCGGACGATACGGCAAAACGTATTGATCATGACGATTGTGCTGGTCGGAGCGGGTCAGTTCGTACCGGCCATCATCGTGGCGAACAGGGTCGCCGCCGCAGGCGACGTGAAGAGCCGATCCAGCCGGGCTCGGGCGAGCTCGCGCCGGAACGGGCCCGTGACCGTGTCGTCGCCCGCGTCGTGCATCATCTCCTGCATCCAGCGGGAGAACTCCTGGTAGTCCCAGGTGCGCCGCAGGCAGGTCGCGGAGTACGACCGCAGGGCCGCCCCATCGCCGTCCTTCAACGCCGCCACCAGCGCCTTCGCCAGTGCGTCGGCGTCGGCCAGGGCCAGGTTCATGCCCTTGCCGCCCATCGGCGTGATGATGTGGGCGGCGTCGCCGACGAGATGCAGCCGGCCGTACGACATGGGGTCGACGACGAAGCTGCGCATCTCGACCAGCGCCTTCTCCGTGATGGGACCGGCGGGCAGGTCAGGGTCGCCGAGTCGCGCCCGCAACTGCTTCCACACCCTGTGGTCCGGCCAGTCCGTCACCGCGTCGCTCGGCGGCCGCTGGAGGTAGTACCGGCTGGCGCGCGGGCCGCGCGGGAACTGTGCCGCGAACCCGTGCTGGCTCACCGCGAAAAGCGGGTACCGGGGTGCGGGCGCGTCCGCCAGTACGGTGATCCAGCCGATGCCGTGGTCATAGGAGTACGTGGTGAACGCATCCTTCGGCATGCTCTGGCGCGTCACCCCGTGGTGCCCGTCGCAACCGGCCACGTACTCGCATGAGACCCGCCGCTCCGCACCGGCCGCGTCGCGGTACGTGACCACCGGGCGGTCGCCGTCAATGCCGTGCAGTGTCACGTCGCTCGCGTCGGTGCGCAGGTCGCCGCCGCCGTCCACGTACGCGTCGAGCAGCCGCTGGACGACGAACTGCTGCGGCAGCAGCCGGCTGTGCTTTCCGCCCGCGAGGCCCGGCACATCGAAGTACCGCGGCACCCCGTCGACCCGGATCTCGATGACGGTGTCGGATGGCGCGCCGGCGAGGACCTGGTCTGCGAGGCCCCACTCCTCGAAGATGCTCGCCGAATGGTGGTCCAGAATGCCGGCTCGCTGGCGCCGCTCCACATAGGACCGACTCTGCTTCTCCAGCACTACGCAATTCAGCCCTGATCGCCGCAAAAGGTTTGCCAGGGTCAAACCGGCCGGGCCGGCGCCGACGATGACCACCGACGTATCCAGGTCCACACCGGACTTTAACCCGTATCTCTGGGTAACGGCATCGATGCGTGTTGGCGGACTGGGCCCGCTCGACGTAACGTGCCGGGCATGGCACTTCGGACCTGGGGCAGAGTGCTGGTCACCGCGCTCGCCGTCGGGCTGCTGGCCAGCACGAGTCAACTGGGCATCGCGTTCGGTCTCGGGATCGTGCGGCTCGACCGCACCTTCACCGCCGCCGAGGAAAACCTGTGGGTAGCCCAGCTCGCCTGGGTCACCTGGTTCCCCATCGTGGCCGCCGTCGCGGGCGCCATCGCCGCCGACCGGCGCGCCTTCCGGCAGGGATACCAGGGTGGGACCGGTTCGCGGATCCTGTACTCGATCGCCGCGAGCCTCGGCGCCGCTGTCGCGGTGCCGCTCGCGATGCTGCCGGCCAGGGGTGCCGACGTGCCCACCGGCGACCCGGTACTGATCATTGGACTCTCCGTCGGCCTTGGCACGATCGCCGGCATCTTCGCGGCGATCGCGGTGCTCAGCCAGGACGCCCTCTTCTGGAACGTCGTCGTGGTGACGGCCGGCGCCTGGCTCCTCGGCCTGATCTCCATGGGACAGTCGCTCGGCGATGAGCAGCCGGCGGTGCGGCTCGGCGTCTACGACCCGACCACGCTGTCGACCGGCACCGCCCAGCGTCTTGGTGTCATCACCATGCCCCTGCTGGCGCTGGCCGCTGGCGCCATCACCGCCGGTCTCGGCCGCTGGCTGAGCCGGCCGTCGCGGGCCCTCGCCGCCGCTGGCGTGGTGGGGCCGGCGACGCTGTCGCTCGCGTACCTGGTGGCCGGGCCGGGCACCGACGCCGACAAGTACCAGGCCGCGCCGTACTGGGGTGCGCTCGTGGCCGTCGCCGCCGGCGCCCTCGGCTCGATGCTCGCGACCACCATCCGCCGTCCCGCCCCGGCCGACCCGTCGCCGGCTCCCGACGCCGGCCCCGACCGGGCCCCCGGCGACCGCCCCCGCGACTCCGCCCCCGACCGCCCGTCGACGGCCCGCGGCTCCGCTCCCGACCACCCGTCGACGGCCCGCGGCTCCGCCGACGACCCCGAGGGGCCCAACCGCGGCGCACGCGACCAGGCCCGTCCCGACCAGAGCCGTCCAGACCTGGCCCGTGCCGATCAGGGCCGTGCCGATCAGGGTCCTTCGGATCTTGGCTCTTCGAATCCGCGGGCCCGCGACCTTGGCGCGCTCGACCAGGGCGGCCCCGAGCGTGGCACCGCGACGCGGGGCTCGCCGGCGTCCGCTCCCGCGGCCGAGAAGCCGCCGCTACGGAAGCGGGGCCGGCGCGGCTCCCGCGCCGAAGCCTTCGCACCTCCCGGTCCCGCGGCCACCAACCCGCCTTACACCGGCCCGCCTCACAGCGGCCCCGCTTACACCGGCTCTCCGTACACCGGGCAGGACCCCGGCGGCGGCCCAGTGACCGGCCAGCCAGGTCGTCCGGGCACGGATCGGAATGTCCCCGGGCCGCCGCTCGCGCCCGAGTGGGCGGCGGGGGTAGTGGGCCGGCAGCAGCAGGGCGGCCCGCCCCGGAACCCGACCGCGCCCGGGGCGGTGACCGCCTTCTCGGCCGGCCGGCAGGCCGCGGGCGGCAAGGGGCCGGTGCCCGAGTTGACCCCGACCCAGCCCGAGCCTGAACAGAGCGCGGAGAAGCGCCCGCGCCGTGGCCTCTTCGGTCGCCGCAAGGCGGCGCCGCCGCCGGTGGAGGTGCCCGAGCAGCGCAAGGACGAGCCGCGCCCGGAGACACCCGCACCGACCGGTGACGCCGGGCCCGCGCCCATCCCGCGCCGCGACGAGGAGTACGTCGACTGGGTCAGCGGGTTGGCCGACCCTGACCAGCGTTAGCCCTGCGCCAGCGGGAGATACACCCGGGCGCCCGCCTCGACGAACTCGTCGGACTTGTCCTGCATGCCCCTCGCGGCGTACTCCTTGAGCTCCTGCGTGATCTTCATGGAGCAGAACTTCGGGCCGCACATCGAGCAGAAGTGCGCGGTCTTCGCGGGCTCCGCGGGCAGCGTCGCGTCGTGGTACGCCCGCGCCGTCTCCGGGTCGAGCGCCAGGTTGAACTGGTCCTCCCACCGGAACTCGAATCGCGCCTTCGACAGCGCGTCGTCCCACGCCTGCGCGCCCGGGTGTCCCTTCGCCAGGTCGGCGGCGTGCGCGGCGATCTTGTACGCGATCACGCCGGCCTTGACGTCGTCGCGGTCCGGCAGTCCGAGGTGCTCCTTCGGCGTGACGTAGCAGAGCATCGCCGTGCCGAACATGCCGATCATCGCGGCACCGATCGCGGACGTGATGTGGTCGTACGCGGGCGCGATGTCCGTGGTCAGCGGGCCGAGCGTGTAGAACGGCGCCTCGTGGCACCACTCCTGCTGGAGGTCCACGTTCTCCTTGATCTTGTGCATCGGCACGTGACCCGGGCCCTCGATCATCACCTGGACGTCGTGCTCCCAGGCCACCTTCGTCAGCTCGCCGAGCGTGCGGAGCTCGGCGAGCTGCGCCTCGTCGTTCGCGTCCGCGATCGAACCCGGCCGCAACCCGTCACCCAGCGAGAAGGTGACGTCGTAGCGGGCCAGGATTTCACACAGGGAAGCGAAGTTCGTGTAGAGGAAGTTCTCCTCGTGGTGGGCCAGGCACCACGCCGCCATGATCGATCCGCCGCGCGACACGATGCCGGTGACCCGATCGACGGCGAGCGGCACGTAGCGCAGCAGCACGCCCGCGTGCACGGTCATGTAGTCGACGCCCTGCTCGCACTGCTCGATGATGGTGTCCCGGTAGACGTCCCAGGAGAGCTTGACCGGATCGCCGCCCACCTTCTCCAGTGCCTGGTAGATCGGCACGGTGCCGATGGGCACGGCCGCGTTCCGGATGATCGCCTCGCGCGTCTCGTGGATGCGCTTGCCGGTGGACAGGTCCATGACGGTGTCGGCGCCCCACTTGGTGGCCCAGGTCAGCTTCTCGACCTCTTCCGCGATCGACGATGTGACCGCGGACGTACCGATGTTGGCGTTGACCTTCACCAGGAAGCTCTTGCCGATGATCATCGGCTCGACCTCGGGGTGGTTGACGTTGACCGGCAGTACTGCGCGGCCGGCGGCGATCTCGTCGCGCACGAATGACGGCGCGACGCCCTCCCGGATCGCCACGAACTCCATCTCCGGCGTGATCACACCGGCGCGCGCATAGGCCAACTGGGTCGGGCGGGTACCGGCCAGCGGCGTACCCGCGCCCCGCACCGGCGCCACGTCACCCCGTTCGGCGATCCACGGTCCGCGAAGCGGCGGCAGCCCCACCGAGGGATCGGAGCCGGGTCCCGAGGTGTCGTACAGCCGGACCGGCGGGTTGTCACCCGTCAGGTCCACCTCGGCGAACGGCACCTGGATGTCCGGCCGGCTGCCGGATACGTACACCTTGCGACGACTTCCCATCATGCCTCCAAGCCACGGCCATCATTTGTCGAAACCAAAGTGGTCGAGCGGACCCGCGCCGCTGCCCAACTTCCACTCCCGGGCGTCGGCGAGCGCCCGGGCGACGTACTGCTTGGCGAACGTGACGGCCTGCGGCACGGCGTCGCCGAGCGCGAGCCGCGCGGCGATCGCGGCGGAGAACGTGCAGCCCGTGCCGTGGGTGTTGCGGGTCGCGATGCGCGGGTACCGCAGGAAGCGCACGCCCGCGTCCGTCCACATCGCGTCGACCGCCTCGTCGCCGCTGGCCAGGTCGCCGCCGGTCACCACGACGAACTTCGGCCCGCCCGCGGCGAGTTGCCCCGCCGCACCGGCCATGTCGGCGGGGGTGGCGACCGGCCAGCCCACCAGGGCGGACGCCTCTTCACAGTTGGGCGTGGCCACCAGGGCGTACGGCAGCAGCCGCTCGATGGCGCTCACCACGCCCAGCCGGCGACCGCTCGACGACTCCAGTACCGGGTCGACGACCAGGTTCGGCAGGAGCCCGGCGCGCGCCTTCGCCGTCACCGCGGCGGCCACCTCCCCGCTCGCGAGCATCCCGGTCTTGGTCGCCAGCGGCGGCATGTCGTCGAGGAGCGCGGTGAGCTGGGCACCCACCACGTTCCCGGGGATCGGGTACACGTCGTGCACCCCGCGGGTGTTCTGCGCGGTCACCGCCGTGACCACGGACGTGCCATACACCCGCAGCGCGGCGAAGACCTTCAGGTCGGCCTGGATGCCGGCCCCGGCGCCCGAGTCGGAACCGGCGACCGTGAGGGCGATCGGTGGTGTCATGACCTCACTCCACCCCGGTCAGCGAAAGGTCCGACGGACTCTGTCGCACTCACCAGGCCCCGGATCACGTCTGCCGGGTCGTCCGCCCGCATGACCGCGCCCATGACCGCCACGCCCGCGGCACCCGCGGCGACGCAGTCCCGCGCGGTCCGCGGCGTCACCCCGCCGAGCGCGAGCACCGGCACCGGGCTGCACCCGACCAGCCGGGCCAGGCCATCGACGCCGAGCGCTGGGCCGTACCCGGGCTTCGACTCGGTCGGGAAGACCGGTGACACCATCGCGTAGTGCTCGGTGGTGAGCCGCTCCAACTCGGAAACGTCGTGGCAGGAGCGGCCGACAAGAGCCAGGTCGGGCGGCGGATACGGGCCGCTGGCGGTCAGGTGCACGGCATCGCCGCCGAGCGGGTCCGGGCCCGCGACGACGAGCCGGCCACCGACCGGCGCGAGTACGGACCGCAGGGCCGCCGCCAGCGCGGCACGCTCGTCGCGCGGCAGATCCTTTTCCCTGAGTACGACGCATCGCGCCCCGCCATCGACCGCTCTTTGGATCACCTCGCGAAGCGGGCGGCGCACCTGCCGCCGATCCGTCAACACCACCACACCGTTCATAGGTCTGGCCGTCCCTCGTCGGGCGTGGACGCCAAGGCGTGGAAGCGTTTGGGGATGCGGCCCGCGCCCGCCGCCAGCCAGCCCGCCTCGACCGCGTGCCGCATCGCGGCCGCCATCCGCGCCGGGTCGGCCGCGCGGGTGACCGCGGTCGCGAGCAGTACGCCGTCGCACCCCAGCTCCATCGCGAGCGCGGCATCCGACGCCGTGCCGATCCCGGCGTCCAGGATCACCGGTACTTCGACGTTCTGCCTGATCAGCGCGATGTGATGCGGGTTGGTGACACCGAGCCCGGACCCGATCGGCGCACCCGCCGGCATGACCGCGGCGCAGCCGACATCGGCCAGGCGACGCGCCAGGATCGGGTCGTCCGTGGTGTACGGCAGCACCGTGAACCCGTCGGCCACCAGCTCCTCGGCGGCGCGTACCAGCTCGACACCGTCCGGCAGGAGCGTCCGCTCGTCGCCGATCACCTCGAGCTTGACCCACGGCGTCTCGAACGCCTCCCGCGCCAGGTGAGCCACCTTGATCGCCTCGGTGGCCGTGTAGCAGCCGGCCGTGTTCGGCAGCAGGCGTACCCCGCAGCGGTCGAGCAGGTCGAGCAGACCGCCGCCCATCGTGGCCGCCGCCTCGACCCGGCGCAGGGCCACCGTCACGAGTTCGGTCCCGCTCGCCTTGACCGCCTCTTCCAGCGCGGTGAGCGACGACGCGCCACCGGTACCGAGGATCAGGCGCGACCCGAACGACTCGCCCGCGATCGTCAACGGCATGGTCAGCCTCCCTGCGCCGCGGTCAGCACCTCGATCTGGTCGCCGTCGCGCAGCACGGCATCCGGCCAGCCGGTACGCGGTACGACCTCGCCGTTGACCGCGACGGCGACGCCGCGCGCGCGGTCGGTGGCGACCGCGACCGCCTCGGCTACGGTCGCCCCGTCGGGCAGGACGTGCGCGGACCCGTTGAGGAGCACATTCATGAGAGGAACCTCGCTGGGGTGAACGGGGCCAGCATCGGGTCGGGCACACCCTTTTCGACCAGGTCGGCGATCAGATCAGCGGTGATCGGGGTCAGCACGATCCCGTGGCGGTAGTGACCGGTGGCCACCACGACGCCCGGCCGTCCGTCGAGCGCCCCGAGGATCGGCGCGTTGTCGGGGGTACCGGGTCGATGCCCGGCGACCACCTCCACCAGGTGGTACTCGGCGATGTCCGGCATCAGGTCAGTCGCGGCCCGCAGCAGGTCGAGCACCGCACCCGCGGTCACCGCCGAGTCGGTGAGCTCCTCGACGGTCGCGCCGACCACGACCTCCCCATCGGCTCGCGGCACGAGATAGACGTGGCGGCCGTCGGCGTACCCCCTGATCACGTGCCGGAAGCCCGGCGGTCCCGGATCGGGCGCACGAAGCCGCAGCACCTGCCCTTTGACCGGCCGGACCGGCACGCCGGCGAGGGCGGCGGACCCACACCCCGCCGCGACGACCGTGACCCCCGCGGGCCCGGCCTCGCCGAGGGTGATCGACGCGCCGGCCGCGATCGCTGCCTCGCGCAGCGCGGGAACGAGCTTGCGGGGATCTACCTGGTGGTCGCCGGCGGCGAGGGCGCCGCCGCGGATTCGGGGTGACAGGCGAGGCTCGCGGTCTCGCAGCTCGGACGCGCGCATCGCGGTGATCGGCAGCCTCAGGCTTGCCTGGTACGCGCGCAGGCGCTCCGCCTCGGCCAGGTCGTCGCTGGTCAGCGCCACCACCAGGGTGCCGTCGTCGCGATATCCGACGTCGCCCAGCTCGGCGGCGAACGCGGGCCACCGTTTCGCCGACTCGACGAGCAGCCCGGTGAGCGCCTCTTCACCGAAGTACGCCTCGGCGACCGGCGACAGCATCCCGGCGGCGGCATGCGCGGCACCGGTACGTCCATCGTCGACGACTCGCACCGTCATGCCCCGCTGCGCACACCGCCACCCGATGGCAAGCCCAATCGGCCCCGCGCCCACCACCTCGATGTCGGTACTCATGAGAGGGCTTTCAGCAGTTCGATCGTGGCGGCGCCGGGATCGGGCGCCCGGCCGATCGCGCCGATCACCGCGACCCCGTACGCGCCGCTTTCGAGCAGTTCGGGCACCCGGGCGGCGGTGACACCGGCGATCGCGATGACGGGTACGCCGACAGCGGCCGCCACCGCGGCGACCCCTGCCGGGCCGATCGGTGGCGGCAGTCCGTCCTTTGTGGACGTGGCGTACGCCGGCCCGACGCCCAGATACGTGGCGCCCGCCGCGACCGCCCGTCTCGCCGTGCCGGGATCGCGAGCCGTCGCGCCGAGCACCGCGCCCGGCCCGAGCACCCGCCGGGCGGCGTCGACGGGCAGGTCGAGCGCGCCCACGTGCCCACCGCCGGCCCCGACCGCGAGCGCGACGTGCAACCGGTCATTGACCAGGCACAACGCCCCCGCACCAACGCACAGCTCGACAACCTTGCCGGCCAGCTCGTACGCGTCCCGGTCGTCGACGCCGTCTTCGACCCGTACCTGTACGGCCAGCTCCGGCCCAGCGGCGTCGACAGCCGCCCGCGCGACGGCGAACGAATCGGTGATGAGGTGAAGCCGAGGAAACGGCATGCAACACTCCTCCCTGCGCCGGCATTACCCGGATCAGGTTCGACGGTCGGGGGCTGCATGCCCCCCTCTCAGCCCGGTGCACCGGGCTCCCGTGGGTCACTCCTGCCCTCACAGTAAGGGCCGCATCACACTTCCGTAAAGGGTTCTCAGGGGACGGGGACTGTGGTCTTTACCGTCGCCTGGTCGATGTCGGAGACCCGGATTGTCAGGGTCAGCTCCCATTTGCCGGGGAACGGAAAGGTCACCGCGCCGATCCCCTGGTTGCCGCGGATCGTGGCGATCGGGTTGTCGAAGGGTTCGACACCCTTTTCCGGGAGGGCGGCCGTGACCTTCCACTCCGCCACGTCGACCGGCTTGCCCTCGGGCGTGTAGACGAACGCGTGCAGCGTGTTGTTGTCGCCGATCTGCACGGGGAAGATCTCGAACTGCACCGAGAAGACCGGGCTGCTCAGCGTCGTGGAGAAGCCGCGCGCCTCGGCCACCGCCGCGGCTTCGACGTTCGCCGACCGGCCGGGCGTGGTCTGTACTAGCAGCGAGCTGGCCACCAGCACGATCGCGGTCATGCCGAGTTCGATACCGACCAGCCGGCGCAGCCGTCCCGGCGAGCCGCGGCGCAGCACGAGCCGGCGCGAGAAGTACGCGACGCCGATGATGGCGCCGAACAGGCCGACCTTGATCAGTATGAGCCGGCCGTAGTCGGTACCGGTGATCGCGCCGAGCCCACCCAACTCGATCAGGGCCTGTACGGCGCCGCCGCCGACGAGCCACAGGATGGCGGCCGCCGCCCACCGCGACCACACGGGCAGGATGACGTGCAGCTCACGCGGGTCGGCGCGGCGCAGGAGGAACCCGACCAGTACGACCAGGCCGCCGAGCCAGACGGACATCGCGGCGAGGTGCAGCACGTCGGCGAGCGCCGAGACGGGCGGGATCGGCGAGGCGGCCGGGTGTCCGGCGAGCGCCCAGGTCAGGAGGCCGCCGGCGCCGAGGGCGGCGAGCAGGAGACCGCGACGCCGGCCGGGACGGGGACGGACCAGTACCCACACCGCGGCGATGATCACCAGCCGGACGAGCAGCGCGATGCCGACCGTGCTCGTCAGCACCTGGCGAAGCTCGACGCCCGACACCTCGAACGGCCCGGCGCCGGACAGGTACGGCACCTGGAGCCACAACGACGCCAGCGTGGTCACCGCCAGCGCCGCCAGTCCTATGCGGATCAGCCGCAGCGGCCCGCGCGTGGACAGCCGGCGCGGCCACAGCACCGCCAGCATGAGGATCGGGCCGACCACCAGCGTCAGGCCGACATATCCGAGGTACTTCGCGACGCCGAGCAGTACCGTCACCGACTTGTCGTCGCCGGCCGCCTCGGGCGCGGTCTGCGAGGGCGCACCCACGGAGAACATGAACCCACCGGCCAGCGGGTGCCCGTCCGCCGAGATCACGCGATAGCTGACGAGGTACGTGCCGAGTGGCCGGTCCGCCTTGCGGACGGCGATCGTGAGGGTGCCGTTGGAAGCGACCGGATCGCCCTCGTTGATCCGCTTCCCGTTCGGGGCGATCACCTGGGTCTTGCCGGGAATGACGCCCACCGGCTCGTTGAAGGTCAGCCGCACCTCGGTGGGCGAGGAGCCGACGACCGCGCCCTGGGTGGGTGTCGTCGCGACCAGCGCGGCGTGGGCGCTGGCCGGGGTCGCGGGCATGGCAAGGGCGAGGAACATCCCCACGAGCAGGGCCCGCACCCAGCGACGCATACCTGTAGTTCGGACGCGCGTCCGGAAAGGTTCAATCCCAGACCGGCTCGGTGCTCTCCTTGACCTCGCCATCGTTCTGGAACACCACGTACCGGTCGAAGGAGCGGCAGAACCACCGGTCGTGCGTGACCGCGATGACAGTTCCCTCGAACGCCTTCAGCCCTTCTTCCAGCGCCTCGGCGGATGCCAGGTCGAGGTTGTCGGTCGGCTCGTCGAGCAGCAGCAGCGTCGCACCGGAGAGCTCCAGCAGGAGTACCAGGAAGCGCGCCTGCTGCCCGCCCGACAGCGTGCCGAACCTCTGGTCGCCCTGCCCCGCCAGGTCGTAGCGGTTGAGCACCTTCATCGCGCCGTGCCGGTCCATGCCGTCGCGGTGGTCATCGCCGCGCCAGAGCACCTCGACGAGCGTCTTGTCGATCAGCTCGGGATGATCGTGCGTCTGCGAGAAGTGGCCGGGACGTACGCGGGCACCAAGCCGGGCCACCCCACCGTGAGCCACGGACGACGGTGTCTCCAGCAGCCGGAGGAAGTGTGACTTGCCGGTGCCGTTGGCGCCGAGCACCGCCACCCGGTCGCCGTACCAGATCTCCAGGTCGAAGGGGTAGGTGAGGCCGTCGAGCTCGAGCTGCTCGCACATCACGGCTCGCTTGCCTGTGCGCCCACCGCGCAGCTTGATGCGGATGTCCTGCTCGCGGGGCGGCAATGGCGGCGGTCCGGCCTCCTCGAACTTGCGGAGCCGGGTCTGCGCCGCCTGGTACCGCGACGCCAGGCCGTCGTTGTAGGCGGCCTTCTGCTTGTACATCAGCATCAGCTCGCGCAGCTTCTGATGCTCTTCATCCCAGCGGCGCCGGGACTCCTCCAGCCGCTCGTGCCGGGCGACCCGGGCCTCGTGCCAGGACGCGAACCCGCCCGGGTGCACCCACGCGCTGCCGCCCTCGACGGTGACGACCCTGTCGGCGGTCTGGGCGAGCAGTTCGCGGTCGTGCGAGACGTACAGCACGGACTTGGCCGACTCGCGCAGCCGCTCCTCCAGCCAGCGCTTGCCGGGCACGTCGAGGAAGTTGTCGGGCTCGTCGAGCAGCAGTACCTCGTCGGGGCCGCGCAGCAGCAGTTCGAGCGCGAACCGTTTCTGCTGGCCACCGGAGAGCGTGCGTACCGGCCGGTCGCGGGTCGCGTCCCACGGCTTGCCGAGCACGAGGGTGGACACGGTGTCGAAGAGCACCTCCGCGTCGTACCCGCCGGCTTCGCCCCAGACGGCGAGCGCGTTGGCGTATCCGATCTGGGCGCGCTCGGACTCAGGGCTCTTGTGCAGCGCGGCTTCGGCGGCGGCGAGCCGCTCACCCACCTCGCGCAGCCGCGGCGGCGCCAGCGACATGGCCAGCCCCTGAAGGGTGGTCTCGTCGCCGATCATGCCGATGAACTGCCGCATGACGCCCAGCCCACCCGCACGGGCAACGCCGCCCACGGGCACGGGCAGGTCGCCGGAGACCATCCGGAGCAAAGTCGTCTTGCCGGCGCCATTCGGCCCGATCAGGGCCACCTTCGCACCCTCGCCGACCCGAAACGACACGTCGGCGAAGAGCTCCCGGCCGTCCGGCAGCGCGTGCGCGACACCCGCGACGTCCACGTAACCCACGCCGGCATCCTCCCCGATGCGTCGCCCGCGGTCATCCGACTTTCAGGACCCGGTAGCCCTTCTGACTGGCGTGCCGAGCGACGGGCCAGCCACGTTCGATGATCCACTTCTGGAGGGAGTCGCCGCCGAGATGCCGCGCCACCACCAGCCAGGCCACGCCACCGGGTGCGAGCCGGGGCAGCCACCGGTCGAGCATCGCGTGCAACTCGGGCTTGCCGACGCGGATCGGCGGGTTGCTCCAGAGCTGCGCGAACCGCACGTCGTCCGGTACCTCGTCGGGCGCCGCGACGTGAACGCGGGCGGTGGCACCGACGCGGGCGGCGTTCTCCGTGGCCAGCTCGCGCGCCCGGGAGTTGACGTCGATCGCGTACACCGTGGCGCGCGGCGCGACGGTCGCGAGGACGGAAGCGATCGGGCCGTAGCCACATCCCAGGTCAAGGAACGGACCGGCGGCGTCGGGCCCGGGCAGGTCGGCCTTGCGCAGCAGTACCGCGGTGCCCGGGTCGAGCCGGTCGGCGGAGAACACTCCCCCGGTGCTCACCAGCGAGAACTCGCGCCCGGCGATCGTGAACGCGATGTCGCGGCGCTGCGCGCCAGCTTCCGGCTCGGCGCTGAAGTAGTGGTTCACGGCTGGAATTCTCACACGTGAGCCTGCTTCGAAATTTGTCCGCCTTTTAGGGGTGTGTTGTGAAACGAGATATCTAGCGTATTTGGTCCCGTTACCCTGGCGTCCATGGTGTTCGGGCCCAGCGTTGGACCCGGCGGGTGGTCACCCCCGCCGAGGCATGCCCGCACCCTGCCCCGTGCCCGCACGCGGAGCCGTGGCGCCCGCGCTCGCCGGCCCTTGCACTGCCCGACACCCGCTCCGCCAGCGGATTGGAAACCGCGCCGGCGCGCCCGGCGACCTTCCCGGCAAATCTGGCAGGCGATCATCACGTCCCTCGGGGTGGTCGCGCTGCTGTCGGTGTGCGGCCTGAGCTCGTTCTTCATCGTGGCCGACGAGCGGCAGGGCCGCGACGCGATCGCCTCCGGTGCCGCGCTGCCGACGGCGGTGCCGCGTGACATCGGGTCGCGCGAGGCCGACCCGGAGCCGCTCTCCGCCGCCGAGGTCTTCCCCGGCGAGCAGCTCGCCATCGACCCGGCCCAGCCGCCGTACCTGGTGCTGCGCACCGCCGCGAGCAAGGACTGCCGTGGCGCCGCGGCGGGCCGCGTCGCCCAGTTGCTCGACGAACTCGGGTGCAGCCAGGTGGTACGTGGCACCCTGCGCTCGTCGGACGGCCGGTACCTGGTCACGGCGGGCGTGTTCAACCTCTCCGACGTCGAAGGCGCGGAGTGGGCGCGGGAGAAGATCAAACCGATGGTCGAGGCCGAGCAGGGACGCTTCGACGGCCTGCTCGCCGGCCGCGGTACCGAGGCCATCGCGCTCTCGTCGGCACAGGTCGGCTGGCATGTGCGGGGGCACTACCTCGTGTACTGCGTGATCGCCCGCGCCGATCGCAGGCCGATCATGGACGGCGACCAGCGGGTCGGGCAGATCCTCACCGACCTGCTGGAGACCCACCTGCGGGGCAGCGTCATCGAGAAACGTGCCACCGCCCCGGTCTCAGGCTCGTAGCCGCCTCGTCAGGTCGGCACGCTCGGCGTACTCGGCGGACGTCTCCGGGTATCCAACCTCGACAAGAGTCAGGCCGTGTGCGGGTACGACCATGACCTCGTTGGCGCGCTCCCGGCGGCTGAGCAGCCCGGCGGGCCAGTCCACCGGCCGGCGCCCGTCGCCGACCGACAGCAGCCCGCCCATCAGGCTGCGCACCATCGCCTGGCAGAACGCGTCGGCCTGCACGGTCGCGACAAGTACGCCGTCTGCCTCCCGCCGCCAGTCGAGCCGGCTGATCGCCCGGATCGTGGTGGCGTGCTCCTTGCGCTTGCAGTACGCGGCGAAGTCGTGCTCACCCAGCAGTCCGGCGGCCGCCCTGCCGAGCGCGTCCAGGTCCAACGGGCGCGGCCAGGCGAGCGTGTCGTGCCGGCGCAGTGGATCGGCACCGTATGGGGCGTCGGTGACCCGGTACTCGTACCGGCGGAACGTCGCCGAGAACCGGGCGTCGAACTCCGGCGGTACCTCGGTGGCCGCCCGCACGCGGACGTCCGGTGGCAGCAGTGCCGCCAACCGGCGTACCAGGCCCAGCTCCAGCGCGGTTGGCGGCAGGTCGACGTGGCACACCTGCCCGGTGGCGTGGACGCCGGCGTCGGTACGCCCAGCGACGGTCAGGCCGACCACCTGCTCCGGGCCGACGAGCACGCCGAGCGCCTCGGCCAGTACGCCGGCGACGGTGCGGCGACCGGGCTGAGCCGCCCAGCCCGAGAAGTCCGTGCCGTCGTAGGCGACATCCAGCCGTACCCGCGTCACTTCTCTCCTCAAAGACCGAGGCGTCCTTCAAGTCACAGGGACTCGAAGGACGCCTCCATCACGGTTCGTGCGTTACTTGGCCTCGGCCTCGTCGGCGTCGCTCGCCTCGGCGGCGGGCTCGGTCGACGTGGGCGTGGGCTCGTCGTCGGGGGCGAGCGCCTCGACCTTGTCCTGCTGCGCGGCCTTCTTGGCGGCCTTCTTAGCGGTCTTCTTGGCCGGCGGCGCGGCGACGACCAGCTCCTCGACCAGCTCGATGATCGCCATCGGCGCGGCGTCACCCTTGCGCGGACCGGTCTTCACGATCCGGGTGTAGCCACCGGGACGGTTGGCGAACCGCGGCGCGATCTGGTCGAACAACTCGTAGACCACGTCCTTGTCCCTGACGACCGTCAGGACCCGGCGCCGGGCGTGCAGGTCACCGCGCTTGGCCTTGGTGATGAGCTGCTCGGCGAGCGGGCGGAGCCGCTTGGCCTTGGTCTCGGTGGTAGTGATCTTGCCGTGCCGGAACAGCGCTGTGGCCAGGTTGGCCAGCATCAGCCGCTCGTGCGCGGGGCTGCCGCCGAGGCGGGGGCCCTTGGTGGGCGTGGGCATCGTTGGTGCTCCTCGTTATTTCAGGGACCCGCTAGAGCTGCTCGGTCTCGCGGTAGTCGTCGGAGTCGTAGTCCACCTCGCCGAAGGAGTCCACGACGTGCGCCGGGTCGAAGCTGGGCGCCGAGTCCTTCAGACCCAGACCCATCCCGGCGAGCTTCATCTTGACCTCGTCGATCGACTTCTGACCGAAATTCCTTATATCGAGGAGGTCGGCCTCGGTGCGCCCGATGAGCTCACCCACCGTGTTGATGCCCTCGCGCTTGAGGCAGTTGTAGGACCGGACGGTCAGGTCCAGCTCCTCGATCGGCAGCGCCAGGTCGGCAGCGAGCTGCGCGTCCTGCGGCGACGGGCCGATGTCGATGCCCTCGGCGGTCTCGTCGAGCTCGCGGGCCAGGCCGAAGAGCTCGACCAGGGTGGAGCCGGCCGAGGCCAGCGCCGTACGCGGGCCGATCGACGCCTTGGTCTCGACGTCGATGATCAGCCGGTCGAAGTCGGTGCGCTGCTCGACACGGGTCGCCTCGACGCGGTACGTCACCTTCAGCACCGGCGAGTAGATCGAGTCGACCGGGATGCGGCCGATCTCCGCGCCGGCCTGCTTGTTCTGCGCGGCGGTGACGTAGCCGCGGCCCCGCTCGACGGTCAGCTCCATGTCGAGCCGGCCCTTGCCGTTGAGGGTCGCGAGCTTGAGGTCGGCGTTGTGCACGGACACGCCGGCCGGGGGCTGGATGTCACCAGCAGTGACGTCGCCCGGGCCCTGCTTGCGCAGGTACATGCTGACCGGCTCGTCGTGCTCGGAGCTGACGCACAGCTCCTTGACGTTCATGACGAGCTCGACGACGTCTTCCTTGACCCCGGGGATCGTGGTGAACTCGTGCAGCACACCGTCGATCTTGATGCTGGTGACCGCGGCACCGGGGATGGAGCTGAGCAGGGTACGCCGGAGGGAGTTACCAAGCGTGTAGCCGAAACCCGGCTCGAGCGGCTCGATGGTGAACCGCGAACGGGTCTCGCTGATCGACTCCTCGGAGAGAGTCGGCCGCTGGGTGATGAGCACTGTGTTTCTCTTTTCTGCCGGGGCCGCCCACTATTTGACGACCGCGAACCTGATGGCCGGCGCGCCCCTTGCAGGACGCGCCGGGCCAACGAGCCTTACTTGGAGTAGAGCTCGACGATCAGCTGCTCCTGGACCTGCGTGTCGATGACCTGCCGGGCCGGGAGGGTGTGCACAAGGATCTTCATCTGGCTGGGGATCGCCTCCAGCCACGCCGGCACCGTCTTCGAGCCGGCCTCGGCCTGCGCCACGATGAACGGGGTCAGCTCCTTCGACTTCGGGCGCACGTCGACGATGTCGTGCTCGGTGACCCGGAAGGACGGGATGTCGACCTTCTTGCCGTTGACCAGGAAGTGGCCGTGCTTGACGAGCTGGCGGGCCATGTCACGAGACTTGGCGAAGCCGGCCCGGTAGACCACGTTGTCGAGCCGCGACTCGAGGATCTGCAGCAGCACCTCACCGGTCTTGCCCGGCTTGGCGACAGCCTCCTCGTAGTACCCGCGGAACTGCTTCTCCAGCACGCCGTACACGCGGCGGGCCTTCTGCTTCTCGCGGAGCTGGAGCAGGTACTCCGACTCCTTCGTGCGACCGCGGCCGTGCTGCCCGGGCGGGAACGGCCGGGACTCGAACGGGCACTTCGGACCATCGCACTTGCTGCCCTTGAGGAACAGCTTCATCTTCTCCCGCCGGCAACGGCGGCAGTCAGCACCTGTGTAGCGAGCCATCTCTCGTTCTCCCTCAGACCCGGCGCCGCTTCGGCGGACGACACCCGTTGTGCGGCTGCGGCGTGACGTCGGCGATCTGGCCGACCTCAAGGCCAACGGCCTGCAGCGAACGGATGGCGGTCTCCCGGCCGGAGCCAGGACCCTTGACGAACACGTCGACCTTGCGCATGCCGTGCTCCATGGCGCGGCGGGCGGCCGCCTCGGCGGCGAGCTGCGCGGCGAACGGCGTCGACTTGCGGGAGCCCTTGAAGCCCACCTGACCGGCGGACGCCCAGGAGATCACCGCACCGGTCGGGTCCGTGATCGAGACGATGGTGTTGTTGAACGTGCTCTTGATGTGCGCCTGACCGTGCGCGACATTCTTGCGTTCCTTGCGCCGGACCTTCTTGACGGCCCCGGCACGAGCCTTCGGTGGCATAGGTTGATGCGCTCCTAATTACTTCTTGCCGGGCTTCTTCTTGCCGGCGACGGTCCGCTTCGGGCCCTTGCGAGTGCGGGCGTTGGTGCGAGTGCGCTGCCCACGCACCGGCAGGCCCCGGCGGTGCCGGATGCCCTCGTAGCAGCCGATCTCGACCTTGCGGCGGATGTCCGCGGCGACCTCGCGGCGCAGGTCACCTTCGACCTTGTAGTTGGTCTCGATGTGGTCACGGAGCTGAACGATCTCGTCGTCCGTGAGGTCCTTGGCGCGCTTGTCGGGGCTGATGCCGGTGGCGGCCAGCGTCTCGCTGGCGCGGGTGCGACCGACCCCGAAGATGTAGGTGAGCGCGATCTCCATCCGCTTTTCGCGGGGGAGATCGACGCCGACTAGACGTGCCATGTGCGGGCGTACTCCTCAGGTATCTCACGGAGGTCTGGACCCGCCCCACCCCTCACCTGCCCTGGTGAGGCCCCGGCCTCCGACCGGGGGTAGACCGCTCTGCGGCTGGGGCGAGCATTTTCAGTTGGGCGCGTCAGCCCTGGCGCTGCTTGTGGCGCGGGTCAGCGCAGATGACCATGACCCGGCCGTGCCGGCGGATAACCCGGCACTTGTTGCAGATCTTCTTGACGCTCGGCTTGACCTTCACGGTTTGCCTTTACTTCATCCACGCCCGTGGCCGCGACGCGTCGCGGTGCCGGACTGAAGTGGTTGAACCCGACTACTTGTAGCGGTAGACGATCCGCCCACGAGTCAGGTCGTACGGCGATAGCTCGACGACGACCCGGTCCTCGGGCAGGATGCGGATGTAGTGCTGCCGCATCTTGCCGCTGATGTGAGCCAGTACCTTGTGGCCGTTGGCGAGCTCCACCCGGAACATGGCGTTCGGGAGTGGCTCGATAACTCGGCCCTCGATCTCGATGGCCCCGTCTTTTTTGGGCATGTCCTCCGCTGTCCTGACGTCGGGTTCTTCGGACAGGCTCGCAACGTCTGTTTCACGGGTTGAGGGACCCGCGCCAGCCGCGGCTCCAGATGCCCACAAGAGCGCAGGTGGGCATGCCGGAGTGGACGCTGCGCGCCGATCAGCCAGTGTACGCCCGTTCACGTATCGACAGCAAACTGAGCCGTCAGTCGGCGCCCTCGCTCGCCTCACGTTCGCGTTCGCCCTGCTTACGGGCCCTCTTCTCGATCTTCGCGGCCTTCTTGCGAGCCTGCTTGGCAGCCCACTTCTGGGGCTCACCGGTGACCAGGCCGTTTACGGTGGTGACGAGAAGCACGGCACCCCACGGGCCGGCCACCCATCCGGGCCAGAAATACATGATGTCGCCGACCATGATGCCGATGACCGCCCAGATCGCGACGCACACCGCCACGACGCCGAAGTACCCGTCCCACGTCTCGGCGAGCCATCGCCGGGTCGCATCCGGGACCACCTCGGGCGGCTGGGCTGGCTGCACGGGCACCACCTGGGCGCGCTCCGTCGGCACGGTGCCCGGCAGATCGGCGAGCAGGCGGTCCAGGTCGCCGTACGTCTTCGCCGCGTATGCCTGCTGGAGGCGCTCGTCGTACTCGTGCAGATCGAGCCGGCCCTCGTCGAGCGAGGCGCGCAGCTTGTCGGCCACCGCCTGCCGGTCAGCGTCTCCCGCGCGCATCCCGTCCGGCACTCCCATACATACGAGAATGCCTCACCCGTCAACCGACGGCAGCCAGCGAGCTCACCAGGTTGCCGAGACGGTTGCGGCCACCATCCTCGGCGGTCAGCACCCACACGCCGTCTTCGAGGATCGCCATGGAGTGCTCGACGTGTACCGCCACCGAGCCGTCGCGGGTCACCACGGTCCAGCCGTCGTCCAGCTCCATCGTGCGCGGCGAGCCGATCGTGATCATCGGCTCGATCGCCAGCGCCAACCCGGGTACCAGTCGCGGACCGCGTCCCGGGCGGCCGTGGTTGAGCACGTGCGGGTCCTGGTGCATCTCGGTGCCGATGCCGTGGCCGCCGTAGCCATCGACGATCCCGTAGCGCCCACCGTGCCGTACGGCGGACTCCACGGCGTACGAGATGTCGGTCAGGCGACCGCGACCGGAGGCGGCGCCACGCGCGGCGGCGGCGATACCCGCCCACATCGCGTCTTCCGCCACCTGTGCCATGCGCAGCAGCTCGGGTCGCACCTCGCCGACCGGTACCGTGACCGCGGCGTCGCCGTGCCAGCCGTCCAGTACGGCCCCGCAGTCGATCGAGATGATGTCGCCGTCGCGGAGCACCTGTTTCGGCGACGGGATGGCGTGCACGATCTGCTCGTTGACGGACGAGCAGATCGAGGCGGGAAAGCCGTGGTAGCCCTTGAACGAGGGCACCGCCCCGGCCTCCCGGATCACCGACTCGGCAATCGCGTCCAGCTCGGCCGTGGAGACGCCGGGCGCCACCGCGTCACGCATCTTGGCCAGCGCGGCCGCGACGACAAGGCCGGCGGCGCGCATCTTTTCGATCTGGGCCGGCGTCTTGAGCTGAATGGCGAGTTGGTGGCGGCGCATAAGACTGAGGCTAACCGCCGTACGAGCGCAGGGCGTCGATCGCTCGCACCGTGACATCTTCGACCGGGCCGGTCGCGTCGATGCCCACCAGCTTGCCCTGCGCGCCGTAGTAGTCGACCAGCGGCGAGGTCTTCTGCGCGTACTCGACAAGCCGGTTGGCGATCGTCTCCGGCTTGTCGTCGTCGCGCTGGAACAGCTGCCCGCCGCACCGGTCGCAGACGTCTTCGTGCGTGGTGGCGTCGAACTCGACGTGCCAGATCTTGCCGCAGCCACGACAGGTGCGCCGGCCCGACAGCCGCCGGATGACCTCGTCGTCGTCGACCACGAGTTCCATCACGAGGTCGAGCGCGGTGCCGAGGTCAGCCAGCAGCTTGTCGAGCGCCACCGCTTGCGGGGTGGTGCGCGGGAAGCCGTCGAGCAGGAAGCCGTCGGCGGCATCCGGCTCGGCCAGGCGATCGCGCACCATGTTGATCGTCACCTCGTCCGGGACGAGCTGACCGGCGTCCATGTATCGCCGTGCCTCCACACCTAGCGGAGTGCCCTGCGAGACGTTCGACCGGAAGATGTCTCCCGTCGAAATCTTGGGCACCGCCAGGTGTGCGGCGATGAACTCGGCCTGGGTTCCCTTGCCCGCCCCGGGAGGACCGACCAATACCAACCTCATCTACCGCAAGAACCCTTCGTAGTTCCGCTGCATGAGCTGGCTCTCGATCTGCTTAACCGTCTCCAGGCCGACACCGACCATGATCAGCACGGCGGTGCCACCGAACGGGAAGTTCTGGTAGGCGGTGCTGTCGAGCCAGATGAAGAAGAAGTTCGGCAGGACCGAGATCAAGCCCAGGTACAGGGAGCCCGGAAGGGTGATCCGGCTCAGGATGAAGTCGAGGTACTCGGCGGTCGGCTTGCCAGGACGGATGCCCGGCACGAAGCCGCCGTACTTCTTCATGTTCTCCGCGACCTCGGTCGGGTTGAACGTGATCGAGACGTAGAAGTACGTGAAGAAGATGATCAGGAAGAAGTAGACGACGATGTAGACCCAGTCGGCCGGGTTGGCCAGGTGGTTCTGGATCCACGCTTCGAAGCTGTTGAGGTCGTTCGGGTCGCCGAACTGGAGCGCGAGCTGCGGCAGGTACAGCAGGGACGACGCGAAGATGACCGGGATGACACCCGCCTGGTTGACCTTGAGCGGGATGTACGTCGAGGTGCCGCCGTACATGCGCCGGCCGATCATGCGCTTCGCGTACTGCACGGGAATGCGCCGCTGCGCCTGCTCGATGAAGACGACCGCGGTGATGACCACGAGAACGAGCGCGATGACCAGGAAGAACTCGTCCCAGCCCTGGCTCTCCTTGATCGACCAACCCTCGGAAGGAAGCCGGGCGGCGATCGAGGTGAAGATGAGGACGGACATGCCGTTGCCGACGCCGCGGTCGGTGATCAGCTCGCCCAGCCACATGACGACGCCGGTGCCGGCGGTCATCGTGACGACCAGCGTCACGAGCGTGATCCACATGGGCATTCCGGTGCCCTCGGGGATCAGCGGCCACTCGTTGCACCGGTTGTTGAAGAGCTGACCGGACCGCGCCAGCGCCACGAAGGCGGACGACTGGAGGATCGCGAGGCCCAGCGTCAGGTACCGCGTGTACTGGGTGATCTTCGCCTGGCCGGCCTGACCCTCCTTGCGGAGCTGCTCCAGCCGCGGGATCACGACGGTGAGCAGCTGCAGGATGATCGACGCGGTGATGTAGGGCATGATGCCCAGCGCGAAGACCGACAGCGACAGTAGCGCGCCGCCGGAGAAAAGGTTGAGAAGCGTGAAGACACCGGGCGTGCCGGTCTCCAACGCCTCGATGCACTTCTGCGCGTTGCCGTAGGAAACACCCGGGCTCGGAAGTGTCGCGCCGAGCCGATAGATGGCCACGATACCTATCGTGAACAGCAGCTTCTTGCGCAGGTCAGGCGTGCGGAACGCACTGAGAAACGCGGAGAGCAACTTCTTCCTCCTGCGCGAGGCGGCCGCCTCAGGTGGCGGGGCGGGTTTGGGCACCGGGCGGACGCCCGATATCCATACTGGGAACGGACTCTAACAGTACGGTGTGAGTTCGGGCAGATGCGCCCGGGGACATACACCGGTCACTATATTAACGGGACGAAACACCAGATAGTAGGGCGTGGCGCCCGTCAGTCGCCAGGCAACTGATCGGGCGCCACGTCCGCACTCTCTCGCTACAGCTCGGTGACCGCGCCACCTGCGGCAGTGATCTTCTCCTTGGCCGACGCGCTGAAAGCGTGCGCCGACACCTGGAGCGTGACGCCACCCAGGTCGCCCGTGCCGAGTACCTTGACCGGCTGGCCCTTGCGGACCGCGCCCGCCTGCACCAGCTCGATCGGACCGACCTCGCCGCCCTGCGGGAACAGCTCGGCCAGCCGGTCCAGGTTGACGACCTGGAACACGACCTTGTTCTTGTTCTTGAAGCCCTTCAGCTTCGGCAGGCGCATGTGGATCGGCATCTGCCCACCCTCGAACGCCGCCGAGATGTTCTTCCGGGCCTTCGAGCCCTTGGTACCGCGACCGGCCGTCTTGCCCTTGGAGCCCTCACCGCGACCCACACGGGTCTTGTCGGTCTTGGCGCCCGGGGCGGGCCGGAGGTGGTGGACCTTGATGATCGTCATTACTCGACCTCCTCGACCTTCACGAGGTGGTTCACCGTGAAGATCATGCCCCGGATTTCGGGGCGGTCCTCCTTGACCACCACGTCATTGATCCGCTTCAGCCCGAGCGACCGCAGCGAGTCCCGCTGGTTGCGCTTGGAGCCGATCTCGGACCGGACCTGGGTGACCTTAAGGCGTGCCATTACGCCCCCACCCCCGCACGAGCCGCGAGCATCGCCGCGGGCGCGACATCCTCGACCGGCAGGCCACGACGGGCGGCGACCGCCTCGGGCGCCTCCAGGCTCTTCAGGGCCCGGACCGTGGCGTGCACGATGTTGATCGGGTTGGACGAGCCGAGGCTCTTGGAGAGCACGTCGTGGATGCCCGCGCACTCCAGCACGGCACGCACCGGGCCACCGGCGATGACACCGGTACCGGCAGAGGCCGGCTTGAGCAGGACGACGCCGGCGGCGTCTTCGCCCTGCACGGGGTGCGGGATCGTGGCGGCGATGCGGGGCACCTTGAAGAAGTGCTTCTTGGCCTCCTCGACGCCCTTGGCGATCGCGGCCGGCACCTCCTTGGCCTTGCCGTAGCCGACGCCGACCGTGCCGTCGCCGTCGCCCACCACGACCAGCGCGGTGAAGCTGAACCGGCGGCCGCCCTTGACGACCTTGGCAACCCGGTTGATGGTGACTACTCGCTCGAGATGCGGGGTCTTCTCGACGGGCGCGTTGCCCCCGTCACGACCCCGACCGCGACCTTCGCGACGGCCGCCACCTTCGGTGTTACCGGACCCGCCGCCGCGGCGCTGCTGACCTGGCATTGGTTTTCCTTCCTAAAACTCGAGTCCGGCTTCGCGGGCGGCGTCCGCGAGGGCGGCGATGCGCCCCGCGTACTTGTTGCCACCGCGGTCGAAGACGACCTGGGAGATGCCCGCGGCCTTGGCCCGCTCGGCGAGCAACGTACCCACCTTGCCGGCGAGCGCGCTCTTGTCGCCCTCGGCGCTACGGATGGACACGTCCAGCGTCGAGGCGGACGCCAGGGTGTGCCCCTTGGTGTCGTCGACGACCTGAGCAGTGATGTGCCGCAACGAACGCGTGACCACGAGGCGCGGACGCTCGGACGAGCCGAGCACGTTCTTGCGGACGCGGAAGTGCCGACGCGCCCGCCCGACGGCGCGCTGCGCGGCGACACCGCGGCGGCGCTTAAGCAGAGTCGCGCTCACTTCTTACCTGCCTTTCCAGCCTTACGGCGGATGACCTCGCCCTGGTACTTGACGCCCTTGCCCTTGTAGGGCTCCGGCGGGCGGATCTTCCGAATGTTGGCGGCAACCTCGCCGACCTGCTGCTTGTCGATGCCGGCCACGTGGAAGAGGGTCGGCCGCTCCACCGTGAAGGTGATGCCGTCCGGCGCCTCGACCAGTACCGGGTGCGAGAAGCCGAGGGCGAACTCGAGGTCCTTGCCCTTGGCCGTGACCCGGTAACCGGTGCCAGCGATCTCCAGGCTCTTCCGGTATCCCTCGGTCACGCCAAGGATCATGTTGGCGACCAGGGTGCGGGAGAGGCCGTGCAGCTCCTTGGCCTTGCGCTCGTCGTTCGGCCGGATGACGTTCAGCTGGCCGTCGTCGCCGCGCTCGACCGAGATCGGCTCGGCGACGGTGTGCGAGAGCTCGCCCTTGGGGCCCTTGACCTTGACGGTCCGGCCGTCGATGGTGACGTCGACGCCCGCGGGGACCGGGATCGACTTACGTCCGATTCGCGACATGGTAGATCTTCCTCACCAGACGTAGGCGAGGACTTCCCCGCCCACCCCTCGCTTGCGGGCCTGCCGGTCGGTGAGCAGTCCCTGAGACGTCGAGATGATCGCTACGCCCAGGCCGCCGAGAACACGCGGCAGCTCCGGCGACTTCGCGTACACGCGCAGGCCGGGCTTGGACACGCGGCGGATGCCGGCGAGGCTGCGCTCGCGGCTCTGGCCGTACTTGAGCTCGACGTTCAGTCGCTTGCCGACGACACCCTCCTCGGGCTCCTCGACAGACCAGGCGGCGATGTAACCCTCGGCCTTGAGGACCTCGGCGATGTTCGCCTTGATCTTCGAGTAGGGCATCGTCACCCGGTCGTGGTACGCCTGGTTGGCGTTACGCAGACGCGTGAGCATGTCTGCGATCGGGTCAGTCATCGTCATGGGTGTGAATCAGCCTTTCTCGCCGCGGTTCCCAGCCCCGCCGGGCCTACGGCGAAGAGAAGTTCTACCAAGATGCCTTGGAAACGCCTGGCAGCTCACCGCGGTGAGCCATCTCCCGGATGCAGACCCGGCAGAGACCGAACTTGCGGTAGACCGCCTTCGGACGCCCGCAACGCTGGCACCGGGTGTATGCGCGCACCGAGAACTTCGGCTTCGCGGCCGCTTTCAGGATCAGCGCCTTCTTCGCCATTAACTCAGTTCTCCTTGAACGGGAAGCCCAGGAGCTTGAGCAGCGCCCGGCCCTCGTCATCGGTCGTGGCCGTGGTGACCACCGTGATGTCCATGCCCCGGACACGATCGATCCGGTCCTGGTCGATCTCGTGGAACACCGACTGCTCGGTCAGACCGAACGTGTAGTTGCCGTTGCCGTCGAGCTTGCGGGCGTCGAGACCACGGAAGTCGCGGATACGCGGGAGCGCGATCGACAGCAGGCGGTCCAGGAACTCCCACATGCGGTCGCCGCGGAGCGTCACCTTGGCGCCGATCGGCATGCCCTCGCGCAGCTTGAACTGCGCGATCGACTTCTTGGCCCGACGCACCAGCGGCTTCTGGCCGGTGATCGTGGCGAGATCGCGGACCGCGCCGTCGATCAGCTTGGCGTCACGAGCGGCCTCGCCGACACCCATGTTGACGACGATCTTGACCAGGCCGGGCACCTGCATCGGGTTGGCGTAGTTGTGCTGCTCCTTCAACTGCGCCACGATCTCGTTGCGGTACCGCTCCTTGAGGCGCGGGAGAGTCTTCACAGGGGCAGTCATCACAGGTCCTTACCGGTACGGCGCGAGATGCGGACCTTCTGGCCGTTCTCGTCGACCCGGAAACCGACGCGGGTCGGCTTGCCGTCGGAGTCCACGACAGCCACGTTCGAAACGTGGATCGCGGCTTCCTGGGTGACGATGCCACCGGTCTTCGCACCGCGCTGGGTGGTGCGGATGCGGGTGTGCTTCTTGACGCGGTTCACGCCCTCGACGATGACCTTGTCCTGCCGCGGGTAGGCCGCGATGACCTTGCCCCGGGCACCCTTGTCCTTGCCGGCGATGACCTCGACCGTGTCGCCCTTCTTAACCTTCACGGTTAGAGCACCTCCGGTGCCAACGAGATGATCTTCATGAACCGCTTGTCCCGCAGCTCGCGCCCAACCGGGCCGAAGATACGGGTGCCGCGGGGGTCGCCGCCGTCCTTGATGATGACGGCCGCGTTCTCGTCGAAGCGGATGTACGACCCGTCGGGCCGCCGCTTCTCCTTGGCGGTGCGCACGACGACCGCCTTGACGACGTCGCCCTTCTTGACACCCGCCCCGGGGATCGCGTCCTTGACCGTGGCCACGATGACGTCGCCGATGCCGGCGTAGCGCCGACCCGAGCCACCGAGAACCCGGATGCACAGGATTTCCCGAGCACCCGTGTTGTCGGCGACGCGCAGTCGCGACTCCTGCTGAATCACGTCAAACTCCTATGTCTGCCAGTTCTCCCAGGGAGCTTGGCGGAACGGTCGGCTTTGCTACTTGGCCTTCTCGAGGATCTCCACGACCCGCCACCGCTTGGTAGCGGACAGCGGGCGGGTCTCCATCAGCAGCACGCGGTCGCCGATGCCGCACGCGTTCTGCTCGTCGTGCACCTTCAGCTTGCTGGTACGGCGGATGACCTTGCCGTACAGCGGGTGCTTGACCCGGTCTTCGACCTCGACGACCACGGTCTTGTCCATCTTGTCGCTCACGACGAGGCCCTCGCGGACCTTGCGCTGGTTGCGCTGCACAGTGTTTTCGCTCATGACGCAGTCACCTCAGTCGGCGCGGCCGAGAGCCCCAGCTCACGCTCACGCATGATCGTGTAAATCCGGGCGATCTCCCGACGGATGACCTGCAGCCGGCGGTTGTTGTCAAGCTGACCGGTCGCGTTCTGCACCCGGAGGTTGAACAGCTCCGCCTTGGCCTCCCGCAGCTGCGCCACGAGCTCCTCGTCCGGAAGCTCGCGCAGCTCAGCGGCCTTGGTGCCCGCTGCCATCAGACTTCACCCACTTCGCGCGTCACGATGCGGCACTTCATCGGAAGCTTGTGGATCGCGCGGCGCATCGCCTCTCGCGCGATCGTCTCGTTCGGGAAGGACATCTCGAAGAGCACCCGTCCCGGCTTGACGTTGGCGACCCACCACTCCGGCGAACCCTTACCGGAACCCATCCGGGTTTCGGCAGGCTTCTTGGTCAGGGCCTGGTCCGGGAAGACCGTGATCCAGACCTTGCCACCACGCTTGATGTGACGGGTCATCGCGATACGCGCCGACTCGATCTGCCGGTTCGTCACGTAGGCGGGCTCCAGAGCCTGGATACCAAACTCGCCGAAGACCACCCGGTTGCCGCCCTTGCTCGCACCCGTACGCGACGGGTGGTGCGGCTTGCGGAAGCCCTTCGGGGGCTTACGCGGCATCAGCATGTGTCAGCCCTCCTGCTGCTCACTCGGCGCCGTAGCGGGCGCAGCCTCCGCGGCGGGCGCGGTCTGCTCGGCGGCCGCGGCGGAAGCCGCAGCCGCGGCACGACCCGCCTCGGTGCCGCCGGCGGTCGTGCCCGACGAACCGGAACGGCCACGACGCGGACGGTCGGGACGGTCACCACGGTCGCGGCGCGGACGCGGCGGGCCCGCCTCGGCCGGAGCCTCGCGACCCGGCACGGCGTCACCCTTGTAGATCCAGACCTTCACGCCGATCCGGCCGAAGGTGGTACGCGCCTCGAAGAAGCCGTACTCGATGTTGGCCCGCAGGGTGTGCAGAGGCACGCGGCCCTCGCGGTAGAACTCGGTGCGGCTCATCTCGGCGCCGCCCAGGCGGCCCGAGACCTGCACCCGGATGCCCCGAACGATCGGGTTCTTCATCGCGGACTGCATGGCCTTACGCATCGCCCGGCGGAAGCTGACCCGGCTGGACAGCTGCTCGGCCACGCCCTGCGCGACGAGCTGGGCGTCCGACTCGGGGCTCTTCACCTCGAGGATGTTGAGCTGCACTTGCTTGCCGGTCAGCTTCTCCAGCTCGCCACGGATGCGGTCGGCCTCAGCGCCCTTGCGGCCGATGACGATGCCCGGCCGGGCGGTGTGGATGTCGACGCGCACCCGGTCGCGAGTCCGCTCGATGTCGACCTTCGAGATGCCGGCACGCTCAAGCCCCTTGGACATCATCCGGCGGATCTTGACGTCCTCCGCGATGTAGTCCTTGTAGAGCTTGTCCGCGTACCAGCGGGACTTCCAGTCGGTCGAGATGCCGAGCCGGAACCCGTGCGGGTGAACCTTCTGACCCATTACTCGGTCCCTTCCTCGGCAGCCTCGGCCTTGGTCTCGGCCGGCTTCGTCTCGGCGGCCGGCTCGGCCGCCTTGGCCGCGGCTTTGTTAGCAGCCTTGCGAGGACCCGGCGCCGAGGGCGCCACGGCCTCGACCGCGATCGTGATGTGGCAGGTGCGCTTGCGGATCCGGTACGCGCGGCCCTGCGCCCGCGGCTGGAACCGCTTGAGCGTCGGACCCTCGTCGACGTACGCCTCGCTGACGAGCAGCGCGTCGGGGTCCAGCCGCTCGTTGTTCTCGGCGTTCGCGATCGCGCTGGCGAGGACCTTGTAGACCTGCTCGCTCGCGGCTTGCGGCGCGAACTTCAGCACCGTGAGCGCCTCCTGCGCGGGCAAACCGCGGACGAGGTTGACCACCCGGCGCGCCTTGGTCGGCGAGATACGCACGTGGCGTGCAACCGCCCGGGCGCCCGGGAGTACCGGAGCGTCGCCCTTAACTGGCATCGCTGTAAACCCCTTGATCCCTAATCCGTTTGCCCGCTCAGCGCCTGCGGCTCTTGCGGTCGTCCTTCTCGTGACCCTTGAACGTGCGGGTCAGCGCGAACTCGCCGAGCTTGTGCCCGACCATCGACTCGGTGACGAACACCGGGACGTGCTTGCGGCCGTCGTGAACGGCGATCGTGTGCCCGAGCATCTCGGGGATGATCGTCGAACGCCGAGACCAGGTCTTGATGACGTTCTTGGAGCCCTTTTCGTTCTGGACTTCCACCTTCTTGAGCAGGTGGTCGTCGATGAACGGGCCCTTCTTGAGACTGCGCGGCATGGGTTAACCCCGCTTCCGGTTGGCGTAACGACGGCGGACGATCAGCCGGTCGCTCGGCTGGCCCTTGCGGCGGGTGCGGCCCTCGGGCTTGCCCTGAGGGTTCACCGGGTGGCGACCACCAGAGGTCTTGCCCTCACCACCACCGTGCGGGTGGTCGACCGGGTTCATGGCGACACCGCGGACGGTCGGGCGCTTGCCCTTCCAGCGCATACGGCCGGCCTTGCCCCAGTTGATGTTTGACTGGTCGGCGTTGCCGATCTCGCCAACGGTCGCGCGGCAGCGCACGTCGACGCGACGGATCTCGCCCGAGGGCATCCGGAGCGTGGCGTACGCGCCCTCGCGGCCGAGCAGCTGGATGCCGACACCGGCCGAGCGGGCCATCTTGGCGCCACCGCCGGGACGCAGCTCCACGCAGTGGATCTGGGTACCCACCGGGATGTTGCGCAGCGGCAGGTTGTTACCCGGCTTGATGTCGGCGCCCGGGCCGGACTCGATCCGGTCGCCCTGCTTGATGTCCTTCGGCGCGATGATGTAGCGCTTCTCGCCGTCGGCGTAGTGCAGCAGTGCGATGCGGGCGGTGCGGTTGGGGTCGTACTCGATGTGCGCGACCTTCGCCGGCACACCGTCCTTGTCGACCCGCTTGAAGTCGATCAGGCGGTACTGCCGCTTGTGGCCGCCGCCCTGGTGCCGCGTGGTGATCTTGCCGTGGGCGTTGCGGCCGCCCTTCTTCGGCAACGGAGCCAGGAGCGACTTCTCCGGCGTGGACCGGGTGATCTCAGCGAAGTCGGCAACGCTGGAGCCACGGCGGCCCGGCGTCGTCGGCTTGTACTTACGAATCGGCATTTTTAGACAACCCCTTAGCTGACCGGGCCGCCGAAGGCCTCGATGCGGTCACCGTCAGCCAGCTTCACCAGCGCCCGCTTGGTGTCCTTGCGCTTGCCCCATCCGGTGCGGGTGCGCTTGCGCTTGCCCTCGCGATTGGCGGTGTTGACCGTCAGGACCCGGACGTTGAAGATCTGCTGGATAGCGATCTTGATCTGGGTCTTGTTCGCGTCCGGGTGGACCAGGAACGTGTACCAGTTCTGGTCGAGGACGCTGTAGCTCTTCTCCGAAACGATCGGCGCGACGATGATGTCGCGCGGATCCGCGATGGTGGTCACTTGTCCGCCTCCTCGCTGGTCTCGGCCTGGCTGGCGCCCCGGCCCAGGAACTCGTCGAGAGCGTCCTTGGTGAACACGACGTCGTCGGAGACCAGCACGTCATACGTGTTGAGCTGACCCGCGTCGAGCACGTGGACGCCGTTGCCGGCGAGGTTGCGCAGCGACAGCCAGCTCAGCTCGTCTTCCGCACCCAGCACGACCAGGACGCGGGCGCGCTCGGTGGCGGTGCGCAGGGTCTTCAGCGCCTCCTTGGTCGACGGCTTCTCGCCGCCGATGAAGGCCTGGACCACGTGCACCCGCCCCTCGCGGGCCCGGTCGGACAGCGCACCGCGCAGGGCGGCCACCTTCATCTTCTTGGGGGTCCGCTGGCTGTAGTCGCGCGGCACGGGGCCGTGCACGACGCCACCGCCGGCGAACTGCGGCGCCCGGATCGAGCCCTGACGGGCGCGGCCGGTGCCCTTCTGCTTGTACGGCTTCTTGCCGCCACCGGCGACCTCACCGCGGGTCTTGACCTTGTGCGTGCCCTGGCGCGCGGCCGCGAGCTGGGCGACGACGACCTGGTGCATCAGCGGGATGTTCGCCTGCACGTCGAAGACGTCGCCCGGCAGCTCGACGGAGCCGGCCGTGGTGCCCTCGGGGGTCAGAACGCCAACCGTGGTCACTTCGCCGCACCACCCTTCGCGGGCGCCTTGGCCGCGGAGCGCACGAACACGAGCGCACCCTTCGGGCCGGGGATCGCGCCCTTGATCAGCAGCAGGTTGTCGTCAGACTCGACCCGCTGCACCGTCAGGTTCTGCACGGTGTACCGGACGCCGCCCATGCGGCCAGCCATCCGAACACCCTTGAAGACGCGGCCAGGGGTGGCGCAGGCGCCGATCGAGCCGGGCGAGCGGTGCTTGCGCTCGACACCGTGGCTCGCGCGCAGGCCGTGGAAGCCGTGACGCTTCATCACACCCGCGAAGCCCTTGCCCTTGGTCTTGCCGGTGACGTCGATCAGCGCGCCGGACTCGAACGCCTCGACGGTGACCTCCTGCCCCAGCTCGTACTCGCTCGCGTCGGTCGTGCGCAGCTCGACGATGTGCCGGCGCGGCGCGGCACCCGACTTGGCGAAGTGGCCGGACTCCGGCTTGTTCACCTTGCGGGGGTCGATCGCGCCAAACGCGAGCTGGATCGCCGAGTAGCCATCCTTGTCGGGGGTGCGGACCTGGGTCACGACACAAGGGCCGGCCTGAACCACGGTCACCGGGACGACGCGGCCGTTGTCCCAGACCTGGGTCATGCCGAGCTTGGCGCCCAGGATGCCCTTCACTTGCCTGTCCATGAGTTCGCAGTCCCTACAGCTTGATCTCGATGTCGACGCCAGCCGGCAGGTCGAGACGCATGAGCGAGTCGACCGTCTTGGGGGTCGGGTCGATGATGTCGATCAGACGCTTGTGCGTGCGCATCTCGAAGTGCTCGCGCGAGTCCTTGTACTTGTGCGGCGAACGGATCACGCAGAAACGGTTGATCTCCGTTGGCAGCGGCACCGGGCCCGCGACCTGAGCACCGGTACGGGTCACCGTCTCCACGATCTTGCGCGCCGAGGAGTCGACGACCTCGTGGTCGTAGGCCTTGAGCCGGATGCGGATCTTCTGTCCCGCCATGGTGGCTTCTGTTTCCTTCTCTCGATGCCGCTGTGGTGAGGGGCTTCGCACCCCTTGTCCGACCCCCGCGGTCGGGCGTGTCGCGCCCCTTGGCCAGGCTCCGCCCCGTGCGAACGAGGCGATCTGGTTGGTGCGGGGTTCGAGGTACCGGGCGTATCAAACCCCCGGCCACCCGCGAGGATGGCCGGCTGCAATGGGCAGCCGGCCACCCCGCGCAAAGCGCAACCTGACTAGTATGCCGTACTCGCGTACAGCAGGTCCAATCGGGTTACCCAGCTCACTTGATGATCTTGGTAACCTGACCGGCGCCGACGGTGCGGCCACCCTCGCGGATCGCGAACTTCAGACCCAGGTCCATAGCGATGGGCTGGATGAGCTTCACGGTCATCGAGGTGTTGTCGCCCGGCATGACCATCTCGGTGCCCTCGGGCAGCGTGACGACACCGGTGACGTCGGTGGTGCGGAAGTAGAACTGCGGCCGGTAGTTCTGGAAGAACGGGGTGTGCCGGCCACCCTCCTCCTTGGAGAGGATGTAGACGGTCGCCTCGAACTCCGTGTGCGGGGTCGTGGTGCCCGGCTTGACGACCACCATGCCGCGCTCGACGTCCTCGCGCTTGACGCCACGCAGGAGCAGACCGACGTTCTCGCCAGCGCGAGCCTCGTCGAGCAGCTTGCGGAACATCTCGATGCCGGTGCAGGTGGTCTTGATCGACTTCTCGCGGATACCGACGATCTCAACCTCCTCGTTCGGCTTGAGGATGCCGCGCTCGGCGCGACCGGTCACCACGGTGCCGCGACCGGTGATCGTGAAGACGTCCTCGATGGGCATGAGGAACGGCTTCTCGGTCTCACGCTCGGGCTGCGGGATCGCGGTGTCGACCGCGCCCATCAGCTCCATGAGCTTCTCGGTCCACTCGGCGTCGCCCTCGAGGGCCTTGAGCGCCGACACGCGCACGACCGGGACGTCGTCGCCCGGGAACTCGTACGTGCTCAGCAGCTCGCGGACCTCGAGCTCGACCAGCTCGAGCAGTTCCTCGTCCTCGACCATGTCGCTCTTGTTGAGCGCCACGACGATGTAGGGAACGCCGACCTGGCGGGCCAGGAGCACGTGCTCCTTGGTCTGCGGCATCGGGCCGTCGGTCGCCGCGACCACCAGGATCGCGCCGTCCATCTGGGCGGCACCGGTGATCATGTTCTTGATGTAGTCGGCGTGACCAGGACAGTCGACGTGCGCGTAGTGGCGCGCCTCGGTCTGGTACTCGACGTGCGCGATCGAGATCGTGATGCCGCGGGCCTTCTCCTCCGGCGCCTTGTCGATCTCGTCGAACGGCGTGTAGGGGTTCAGGTCGGGCATCTTGTCGTGCAGGACCTTGGTGATGGCCGCGGTCAGCGTCGTCTTACCGTGGTCGATGTGACCAATGGTGCCGATGTTGACGTGCGGCTTAGTCCGCTCGAACTTCGCCTTCGCCACTGGTGTCCTCCTGTGGACTTCTTGGTTCGTACGCTTGGTCTTGCAACTGTGCGGCCATCAGGCCCGGTCTAGCGCAGCTCTCACTCGCCTGTTGCTTTGGCGATGATTTCCTTCGCGACGTTCTGCGGAACCTCGGCGTAGGAGTCGAACTGCATGCTGTAGCTCGCCCGGCCCTGGGTCTTCGACCGCAGGTCGCCGACGTAGCCGAACATCTCCGACAGGGGAACTAGGGCGCGGACGACGCGGGCACCCCCGCGCTCCTCCATCGCCTGGATGATGCCCCGGCGGGAGTTGAGGTCGCCGATGACGTCACCCATGTTCTCCTCAGGAGTGGTGACCTCAACGGCCATCATCGGCTCGAGCAGTGCCGGGTCGGCCTTGCGGGCCGCTTCCTTGAGCACCATCGAACCGGCGATCTTGAACGCCATCTCGGACGAGTCAACCTCGTGGTACTTGCCGTCCACCAGGGTCAGCTTCACACCGACCAGCGGGTAGCCGGCGAGGATGCCGTACTGCATGGCGTCCTGGGCACCGGCGTCCACCGACGGGATGAACTCCTTGGGGATGCGACCACCGGTGACCGAGTTCTGGAACTCGTACGTCGGAGAGTCATTGTCGAGCGGCAGGGGCTCGATGCTGATGATGACGCTCGCGTACTGACCGGAGCCACCGGTCTGCTTCTTGTGCGTGTACTCGACCTTCTCCACCTTGCGGCGGATCGTCTCGCGGTACGCGACCTGCGGCTTGCCGATGTTGGCCTCGACGTTGAACTCGCGACGCATGCGGTCGACGAGGATGTCGAGGTGCAGCTCGCCCATGCCGGAGATCACGGTCTGGCCGGTCTCTTCGTCATTGGCGACGCGGAACGTCGGGTCTTCCTCGGCGAGACGCTGGATCGCGGTGCCCAGCTTCTCCTGGTCGGCCTTGGTCTTCGGCTCGATCGCCACCTGGATGACCGGCTCGGGGAAGGTCATCGACTCCAGAATCACCGCGTTGGCGGGGTCGCACAGCGTGTCACCGGTGGTGGTCTGCTTGAGACCCTGCACGGCGATGATGTCACCGGCCTGCGCCGACGACTTCTCCTCACGCTTGTTGGCGTGCATCTGGTAGATCTTGCCGATGCGCTCCTTGCGGTCCTTGGTGGAGTTGATCACCTGGGAACCGGACTCCAGCTTGCCGGAGTAGATCCGCACGTACGTCAGCTTGCCGAGGTGCTTGTCCGTCTGGATCTTGAAGGCCAGCGCGGAGAACGGCTCGCTCACCGACGGCCTCCGCAGCAGCGGCGTCTCGCCGTCCGTCGCGGTGCCCTCGATCGCGGGGATGTCGAGCGGCGACGGCAGGTAGTCGATGACGGCGTCGAGCATGGGCTGGACGCCCTTGTTCTTGAACGCCGAACCGCACAGCACCGGGTTGGCCTTGCCAGCGACGGTAGCCCGGCGGATGCCCGCCTTGATCTCGTCGCCGGAGAGCTCCTCACCCTCGAGGTACTTCTCCATGATCGCGTCGTCGACGTCAGCGAGCGTCTCGAGCAGCTTGTCGCGCCACAGGGCGGCGTCGTCGGCAAGGTCGGCCGGGATCTCCTCGACCGCGTAGTCCTCGCCCTTCATGGTCTCGCCGCGCCAGGTGAGCGCGCGCATCCCGATCAGGTCGACGACGCCGATGTGGTCGCCTTCGAGGCCGATCGGGATCTGGAGCACCAGCGGGATGGCGTTGAGCCGGTCGATCATCATCTGCACGCAGCGGAAGAAGTCGGCACCCGTGCGGTCGAGCTTGTTGACGAAGCACATCCGCGGGACGTTGTACTTGTCCGCTTGGCGCCAGACGTTTTCGGTCTGCGGCTCGACACCCGCCACACCGTCGTACACCGCGATCGCACCGTCGAGCACGCGGAGGTTGCGCTCCACCTCGACCGTGAAGTCGACGTGGCCCGGCGTGTCGATGATGTTGATCGGGTGACCCTTCCACTCCACCTTGGTGGCGGCGGAAGTGATGGTGATGCCCCGCTCCTGCTCCTGCTCCATCCAGTCCATGACGGCGGCGCCCTCGTGGACCTCACCGATCTTGTACGTGATGCCGGTGTAGAACAGGATCCGCTCGGTCGTGGTGGTCTTACCGGCGTCGATGTGCGCCATGATGCCGATGTTGCGAAGCTTGGCGAGCGCGTTGTCGGCGGCAGCCACGATAATCCCTACTTCTTCGTCTCGTCGGTGACCGCTGTGGTTACCAGCGGTAGTGAGCGAAGGCCTTGTTGGACTCCGCCATCTTGTGCGTGTCCTCGCGCCGCTTCACGGCGGCACCGAGGCCGTTGCTCGCGTCGAGCAGCTCGTTCTGCAGGCGCTCGATCATGGTCTTCTCGCGACGCGCCTTCGAGTACGTCACCAGCCACCGCAGGCCCAGGGTGGTCGCCCGGGGCGGACGCACCTCGACGGGAACCTGGTAGGTCGCGCCACCGACACGGCGGCTGCGTACCTCGAGGGTCGGCTTGACGTTGTCCATCGCGCGCTTCAGCGTGACGACCGGGTCGGTGCCGGTCTTCTCACGGCAGCCCTCGAGCGCGCCGTACACGATCCGCTCGGCGAGCTGACGCTTGCCACGCATCAGGATCTTGTTGATCAGCTGGGTGACCAGCGGCGAGTTGAACACCGGGTCCGCGACCAGCGGCCGGCGCGGAGCGGGGCCTTTACGCGGCATGTCAGCTCTTCTCCTTCTTCGCGCCGTAGCGGCTGCGGGCCTGCTTGCGGTTGCGGACGCCCTGCGTGTCCAGCGAACCACGGACGATCTTGTACCGCACGCCGGGGAGGTCCTTCACCCGGCCGCCGCGGACGAGCACGATCGAGTGCTCCTGCAGGTTGTGGCCGACGCCCGGGATGTACGCGGTCACCTCGATCTGGCTGCTCAGCTTCACACGAGCGACCTTGCGCAGCGCCGAGTTCGGCTTCTTCGGGGTGGTGGTGTAGACGCGCGTGCACACACCGCGCCGCTGAGGGCTTCCCTTCAGCGCCGGCGTCTTGGTCTTGCTCGTCTTCGCCTGACGGCCCTTGCGGACCAACTGCTGGATCGTGGGCACCGGGGTCTCTCCGCTCCCTTGCTTGCTTCTTTTTGTGTGCCTTCTGTCGTGCTTCCGGGTCGGCCCTCGCGGGCTTCTCCGGCACCCGCGGTCGGGCGTGTCGTCCGGCACACGGTTCCGGCGCACGCTGACGCGTGAACCGGGCTGTCTCGTTGTCGTGCGGCGACCCTCTAAGGGCGCACGCACGGATTGCCCGGGCAAGCCCGGGCACGAGGGGAAAGAGTACCCACCGTGAGCGCACAGGTCAAAACGGAGGACTCCCTCTTCCCCATCCCACCCACCGGCGGACGACTCCAGTTGACAAGTGTACCTCGCCCCGATCCACCCCCACCGGCCCGGGGCACCCATCCCCCGCCCACACCCGCCGGCCCGCGGGCAGGTGCTAGGAGGCCGCCTGGATCAGGGCGGCCATCGCCAAGCCCAGCACGGTCAGGCCCAGGCCGGTAGCGCCGCAGGCAATGCCGGAGATCGCGACGCCGCGGCCGGTGAAGCGGATCGCTGGCGGTGGGGCCACCTGCCGGATCTGGCGCATGCCCAGCCAGCCGAGCACGACGCCGGCGCCTCCCGTGACGGCGGCCACCAGAGCGAACGCCCCACCAACCCAGACGCCCCAGCCGTCCTGCGCGCCGGCGAGACCAAAGCAGCCGACGACGAACGAAACCAGGATGGACACGATGCCTGCCACCAGCGCGCCGACCGCCAGCCCAGAGGTGACCGGCGGGACGTCGAGGTGTACCAGGGCGAAGCTGGTGCCCGGCACGGCCTCGACCTTGCGCGGCCGCGCCCATGCCTCGCGCGGCGGCGGCGGAACGGGCCGCGGCGGCGCGCCGGGCGGCTCTGCCGCTGCCACCTGGCCCGGTGCGCCGAGGTGCGGCGGCCCAGCGGCGCCGGACCACCCGGCGGTCGGGACAGGCTGCGGCACTGGAGGCGGAACCGCACCTACTGACCACGGCGAATCCGTCGACCACGCCAGCTCCGGCGCCAGCGGCTGGGCAGATGGCGCCGGTGCCGGGTCTGTCGACCCCGCCGGCCCAGGCGAGAGCGGCGCCGTGGGCGGATCTGTAGGGGTCGGAGCCCCGTCCGGCGGCGCCCCGTCGGTACTCATCTGTCCCCCTAGTCGACCGTCGGGCTGAAGTCGCGCCCGGCTGGGCTGCCCGCGAAGTCAACCACGCCGATGATCAGCGCGATCACCACGGTGATCGCGGCCAGCGCGATGCCGGCCCAGGCCAGCCGCTCACCGCGGCGCAGCCACGCGCCGCCGGTCAGATAGCCCCCGGAGGCGTACGCCTCGCGGCGCGCCTGCATGGACAGGACGAGCGCGATGGTGGCTGGCACCACCCCGCCGACCATCGGGCCGGTGAGGAGCCCGATCAGGCCGAGCGCGAACACGGTGCCGGCTTTGGTGGAGCGCACCGGCTCCGGATCCATCGGATGGCGCAGGGCCGGCGACGTCACCACGCCACAAGCCTACAAAGCGGAGGCGCCCCGCACTGAAACAGTGCGGGGCGCCTCTTTGACCAACAGCTCTTTACCGGTACGACCCGAAGTCGAAGTCGTCCAGCGGCACAGCCTGGCCGCTGGCCGGCCCGAACCCGTAGTCGGTCTCCGGGTACCCGGTCATCGAGTACACCTTGGCCTTGGCCTCCTCGGTGGGCTCGACCCGGATGTTGCGGTACTTGCTGATGCCCGTACCGGCCGGGATGAGCTTACCGATGATGACGTTCTCCTTGAGACCGATCAGCGAGTCGCTACGCGCGTTGATCGCCGCGTCGGTCAGCACCCGGGTGGTCTCCTGGAAGGAGGCCGCCGAGAGCCAGGAGTCGGTCGCCAGCGACGCCTTGGTGATACCCATGAGCACCGGACGACCGGCGGCGGGCTCGCCACCCTCGGCCACGAGCCGGCGGTTCTCCGACTCGAAGACCGCCCGGTCGACCAGGACGCCCGGCAGGAACTCGGTGGAGCCCGAGTCGATCACCGTGACGCGCTTCAGCATCTGCCGAATGATGATCTCGATGTGCTTGTCGTGGATGAGCACACCCTGCGAGCGGTAGACCTCCTGGACCTCCTGGGTCAGGTGGACCTGGACCGCGCGCGGGCCGAGGATGCGCAGGAGCTCGTGAGGGTCGATGGTGCCCTCGGTGAGCTTCTCGCCGACCTCGACGTGGTCGCCGTCGTGCACTCGCAGGCGGACGCGCTTCGAGATCTTGTCGTGCACGATCTCGTCGCTGCCGTCGTCGGGCACCACGATGATCTTCCGCGAGCGCTCGCCATCTTCGATCCGGATGCGCCCCGGGGTGTCGGCAATCGGCGCCTTGCCCTTGGGCACCCGGGCCTCGAAGATCTCCTGCACACGCGGCAGACCCTGGGTGATGTCCTCACCGGCGACACCACCGGTGTGGAAGGTACGCATCGTCAGCTGCGTGCCAGGCTCACCGATGGACTGGGCGGCGATGATGCCGACCGCCTCGCCGACGTCGACGGTCTTACCGGTCGGCAGCGACCGGCCGTAGCAGGCCGCGCAGACGCCCAGCTTCGACTCGCAGGTAAGCACGCTGCGTACCCGGACGTTCTCGACACCCGCGGCGACCAGCCGGTCGACGAGGATCGAGTTGAGGTCGTTGCCGCGCTCGGCCACGACGGCGCCGTCGGGGCCCTTGATGTCGTCGGCCAGGGTGCGGGCGTGCACACCGGTCTCGGCGTGCTCGTGCACCTGCAGATCACCGTTGATGACCTGGCCGACCGCCATCGTGATGGCGCGGTCGGTGCCGCAGTCTTCCTCGC
Source organism: Phytohabitans aurantiacus (assembly GCF_027923225.1). Taxonomy (GTDB): domain Bacteria; phylum Actinomycetota; class Actinomycetes; order Mycobacteriales; family Micromonosporaceae; genus Phytohabitans; species Phytohabitans aurantiacus. The sequence continues at coordinate 98,931 of NZ_BSDI01000013.1, read as the reverse complement.
GGATGATCACGTCCTGCGACACGTCGACCAGACGACGGGTCAGGTAACCCGAGTCGGCGGTACGCAGAGCGGTGTCGGCCAGACCCTTGCGGGCACCGTGCGTGGAGATGAAGTACTCCACCACCGACAGGCCCTCGCGGTAACTCGACTTGATCGGCCGCGGGATGATCTCACCCTTGGGGTTGGCCACCAGGCCACGGATCGCCGCGATCTGACGGAGCTGGAGCAGGTTACCGCGAGCGCCAGAGTTGATCATGACCCACAGCGGGTTCTCCTGCGGCAGCGAGGTCTCCATCTCCTTGGAAACCTCGTTGGTCGCCTTGGTCCAGATCTCGATCAGCTCGCCGCGGCGCTCCTCCGCGGTCATCAGACCACGCTGGTACTGCTTGTCGATCCGCTCGGCTTCCTTCTCGTACCGCTCCATGATCTCGGGCTTACGCGCCGGAGCGATGACGTCTTCCATGCCGATGGTCACGCCGGACCAGGTCGCCCAGTGGAAGCCAGCTTCCTTGAGCGCGTCGAGCGTCGCGGCCAGCGCCACCTTCGGGAACCGCTCGGCGAGGTCGTTGACGATCGCCGAGAGCTGGCTCTTGCGGATCTCGTAGTTCACGTAGCGGTAGCCCTGGGGCAGGGTCTCGTTGAAGAGGACACGCCCCATCGTGGTGTCGACGATGAGCTGCTCGCCGGGGGTCCAGCCCTCCGGCGGGGTCCACTCGGCACCGCCGACGCCGTTGTCGACCTCGACCACACCTCGCAACCGGATCCGGATCGGCGTACCCAGCTGCAGCTCGCCGTTGTCGAAGGCCATCCGCGCCTCGGCGTCCGAGCTGAACTCCCGGCCCTTGCCCTTGCCTTCCGGCTTCAGGTGGGTCAGGTAGTACAGCCCGATGACCATGTCCTGCGTGGGCATGGTGACGGGCTTGCCGTCAGCCGGCTTGAGGATGTTGTTCGACGACAGCATCAGGATCCGCGCCTCGGCCTGCGCCTCGGCGGACAGCGGCACGTGTACCGCCATCTGGTCACCGTCGAAGTCGGCGTTGAAGGCGGTGCAGACCAGCGGGTGGATCTGGATCGCCTTGCCCTCGACGAGCTGCGGCTCGAACGCCTGGATGCCGAGGCGGTGCAGGGTCGGTGCCCGGTTGAGCAGCACCGGGTGCTCCCCGATGACCTCTTCCAGGACGTCCCACACGACCGGGCGCTGGCGCTCGACCATGCGCTTCGCCGACTTGATGTTCTGCGCGTGGTTGAGATCGACCAGGCGCTTCATCACGAACGGCTTGAACAGCTCCAGCGCCATCTGCTTGGGCAGGCCGCACTGGTGCAGCTTGAGCTGCGGGCCGACCACGATGACCGAACGGCCGGAGTAGTCGACGCGCTTGCCGAGCAGGTTCTGGCGGAACCGGCCCTGCTTGCCCTTGAGCATGTCGGACAGCGACTTGAGCGGGCGGTTACCCGGACCGGTGACCGGACGGCCACGGCGACCGTTGTCGAACAGCGCGTCGACGGCCTCCTGCAGCATCCGCTTCTCGTTGTTGACGATGATCTCGGGCGCGCCGAGGTCGATCAGTCGCTTGAGGCGGTTGTTCCGGTTGATCACGCGGCGGTACAGGTCGTTGAGGTCGGAGGTCGCGAAGCGGCCACCGTCGAGCTGCACCATCGGACGCAGGTCCGGCGGGATCACCGGTACGCAGTCGAGCACCATGCCGAGCGGCGAGTTGCGGGTGTTCAGGAACGCCGCGACGACCTTGAGCCGCTTGAGCGCCCGGATCTTCCGCTGGCCCTTGCCGGACCGGATGATCTCGCGCAGGTTGTCGGCCTCGGCGTCCAGGTCCATGTTTTCGAGCAGGGCCTTGATCGCCTCGGCACCCATGGCGCCGTTGAAGTACTCGCCGAACCGGTCGCGCAGCTCGCGGTACAGCAGCTCGTCGGTGACCAGCTGCTTGGGCTCGAGCTTGCGGAACGTGTCGAGCACCTCGTCGAGCCGGTCGATCTCGCGCTGGGCCCGGTCACGGATCTGGCGCATCTCGCGCTCGCCAGCCTCCTTGACCTTGCGCCGCACGTCGGCCTTGGCGCCCTCGGCCTCCAGCTCGGCCAGGTCGGCCTCGAGCTTGGCGGCCCGCTTCTCGATCTCGGAGTCGCGGCTGTTTTCCGACTGCCGCTTCTCGGCGAGAAGCTCGTTTTCGATCGTCGACATGTCGCGGTGCCGGGCCTCGGTGTCCACACCGGTGACCACGTACGACGCGAAGTAGATGATCTTTTCGAGGTCCTTGGGAGCCAGGTCGAGCAGGTAGCCGAGCCGGCTGGGGACACCCTTGAAGTACCAGATGTGGGTGACCGGCGCGGCCAGCTCGATGTGGCCCATCCGCTCACGCCGCACCTTGGAGCGGGTCACCTCGACGCCGCAGCGCTCACAGATGATGCCCTTGAAGCGGACCCGCTTGTACTTACCGCAGTAGCACTCCCAGTCCCGCTGAGGACCGAAGATCTTCTCGCAGAAGAGCCCGTCCTTTTCCGGCTTGAGCGTGCGGTAGTTGATGGTCTCGGGCTTCTTGACCTCGCCGTGCGACCACTGGCGGATGTCGTCAGCGGTGGCCAGGCCGATGCGCAACTCGTCGAAGAAGTTGACGTCGAGCACTTGGTCCTATCCCTCGTATTTCGTGTTGCAGGGTGGGTTCTAGGCCTTGTCGTGGGGGGGGGGGGGGGGNNTGGTGCCGGAGCGGTCGCCCGCTCCGGCACCACGGTTCAGACTTCCTCGACGCTGCTCGGCTCACGCCGGGACAGGTCGATGCCGAGTTCCTCCGCGGCCCGGAAGACCTCGTCGTCGGTCTCGCGCATCTCCAAGGCGACGCCGTCGCTGGACAGCACCTCGACGTTGAGGCACAGCGACTGCAGCTCCTTGAGCAGCACCTTGAACGACTCCGGGATGCCCGGTTCGGGAATGTTTTCGCCCTTGACGATCGCCTCGTACACCTTCACCCGGCCGAGGACGTCGTCGGACTTGATCGTCAGCAACTCCTGGAGGGCGTACGCGGCGCCGTAGGCCTGCATGGCCCAGCACTCCATTTCGCCGAACCGCTGGCCACCGAACTGCGCCTTACCACCCAGCGGCTGCTGCGTGATCATCGAGTACGGGCCGGTCGACCGAGCGTGGATCTTGTCGTCGACCAGGTGGTTCAGCTTGAGGATGTACAGGTAGCCGACCGCGATCGCGTCGGGCAGCGGCTCACCGGAGCGCCCGTCGAACAGCCGGGCCTTGCCCGAACCGCCGACAAGCTGCACGCCGTCCCGGTTGGGCAGCGAGCTGGCGAGCAGACCCGTGATCTCGGCTTCCTTCACACCGTCGAACACCGGCGTCGCGACGTTGGTGCCCGGCTCGGACTCGCTGGCCCCGATGGAAGCCAGAGCGCGCTTCCAGTCGGTGTCTTCGCCCTCGACCTTCCAACCCGTCTTGGCGATCCAGCCAAGGTGGGTCTCGAGGACCTGACCGATGTTCATACGGCTCGGCACACCCAGCGGGTTGAGCACGATGTCGACGGGCGTGCCGTCCTCCAAGAACGGCATGTCCTCGACCGGCAGGATCTTGGAGATGACGCCCTTGTTGCCGTGGCGGCCCGCGAGCTTGTCACCGTCCTGGATCTTGCGCTTCTGGGCCACGTAGACCCGGACCAGCTCGTTGACGCCCGGAGGCAGCTCGTCGCCGTCTTCCCGGGAGAAGGTGCGTACGCCGATGACCGTGCCGGTCTCGCCGTGCGGCACCTTCAGCGAGGTGTCACGCACCTCGCGCGCCTTCTCACCGAAGATCGCCCGCAGCAGCCGCTCTTCCGGGGTCAGCTCCGTCTCGCCCTTGGGCGTGACCTTGCCGACCAGGATGTCGCCGGGGACGACCTCGGCGCCGATCCGGATGATGCCGCGCTCGTCGAGGTCAGCGAGCATCTCCTCGCTGACGTTCGGGATGTCACGGGTGATCTCTTCCGGGCCCAGCTTGGTGTCGCGGGCGTCGACCTCGTGCTCCTCGATGTGGATCGAGGTGAGCACGTCCTGCTGCACCAGGCGCTGCGACAGGATGATCGCGTCCTCGTAGTTGTGCCCCTCCCAGGACATGAACGCCACGAGCAGGTTGCGCCCGAGCGCCATCTCGCCCTCGTCGGTGCACGGACCGTCGGCGATCACCTGACCGGCTTCGACCCGGTCACCCTCGAACACGACCGGCTTCTGGTTGACGCAGGAGCCCGCGTTGGAGCGGCGGAACTTGTGCAGCAGGTAGGTGCGGCGGTGACCGTCGTCCTGGTGCACCGTCACGTAGTCGGCACACAGGTCCTCGACCACGCCACCGACCTCGGCGACCACCACGTCACCGGCGTCGACCGCGGCACGGTACTCCATGCCCGTGCCCACCAGCGGCGACTCGGCCTTGACCAGCGGCACCGCCTGGCGCTGCATGTTGGCGCCCATGAGCGCCCGGTTGGCGTCGTCGTGCTCGAGGAACGGGATCATGGCGGTCGCGACCGACACCATCTGGCGCGGCGAGACGTCCATGTAGTCGACGGCGGCCGGGACGACGTAGTCGACCTCGCCGCCCTTCCGGCGGACCAGCACCCGGTCTTCGGCGAACGTGCCGTCGGACTTCAACGGAGCGTTGGCCTGGGCCTTGACGAACCGGTCCTCTTCGTCGGCCGTCAGGTAGTCGATCTGGTCGGTGACCCGACCGTTTTCGACCTTCCGGTACGGCGTCTCGATGAAACCGAACGGGTTGACGCGCCCGAAGGTGGAGAGCGCGCCGATCAGGCCGATGTTCGGGCCTTCCGGCGTCTCGATCGGGCACATCCGGCCGTAGTGGGACGGGTGCACGTCACGGACCTCGAAGCCGGCCCGCTCACGGGACAGACCACCGGGGCCCAGCGCCGAGAGGCGCCGGCGGTGGGTCAGGCCCGCCAGGGGGTTGGTCTGGTCCATGAACTGCGAGAGCTGCGACGTGCCGAAGAACTCCTTGATCGCCGCCACCACCGGGCGGATGTTGATCAGGGTCTGCGGCGTGATCGCCTCGACGTCCTGGGTGGTCATCCGCTCGCGGACGACCCGCTCCATCCGGGAGAGACCGACCCGAACCTGGTTCTGGATCAGCTCGCCGACGGTGCGCAGGCGGCGGTTGCCGAAGTGGTCGATGTCGTCGGCCTCGTACCCCTCCTCACCGGCGTGCAGCCGGCAGAGGTACTCGACCGTCGCCACGATGTCTTCGACGGTGAGGACGCCCGTGGTGATCGGTACTTCGACCTCGAGCTTCTTGTTGAACTTGTACCGGCCGACCTTGGCGACGTCATACCGCTTCGGGTTGAAGAAGAGGTTGTCGAGCAAGGTCTGCGCGTTTTCCCGCGTCGGCGGCTCACCCGGCCGCAGCTTGCGGTAGATGTCCAGCAACGCCTCGTCGACGCCGGCGATGTGGTCCTTCTCCAGGGTGGTCATCATGAGCTCGGACCAACCGAACCGCTCGCGGATCTGCTCTGCGGTCCAGCCGATGGCCTTGAGAAGGACCGTGACGGCCTGGCGGCGCTTACGGTCGATGCGGACACCGACGGTGTCGCGCTTGTCGATGTCGAACTCCAGCCAGGCACCCCGGCTCGGGATGACCTTGACGCTGGAGAGGTCGCGGTCGGACGTCTTGTCCGGCTGCTTGTCGAAGTAGACGCCCGGAGACCGGACGAGCTGGCTGACCACGACGCGCTCGGTGCCGTTGATGATGAAGGTGCCCTTGGGCGTCATCATCGGGAAGTCACCCATGAACACCGTCTGGCTCTTGATCTCGCCAGTGGTGTTGTTGGTGAACTCCGCGGTCACGAACAGTGGCGCGCAGTAGGTCAGATCCTTCTCTTTGCACTCCTCGATCGAGGCCTTGACCTCGTCGAAGCGCGGGGCGGAGAAGGAAAGGGACATGGTGCCCGAGAAGTCCTCAATAGGACTAATCTCTTCGAGGATCTCCGCGAGACCAGAGCGGGCGTGCGGGTCGTCAGCCGACCGGCCCTGCCAGCCCTCGTTGCCGACCAGCCAGTCGAAAGACTCGTTCTGGATGGCGAGGAGGTTGGGGACCTCGAGATGTTCAGTGATCCTGCCGAATGAAACTCGGCGCGGAGCGAATGCGCTCGACGTACGACTGGTCTTCGCAGGGCGGGAAGCTGCCAAGATGCGTCCTTCCGAGGACCGGTGCTGCAAAACGGCCGTTGCGCGCGCACCCCGACTGGACCCGATCCAGAAGGCCAGTTTCGGACATTCCGGGCAGGGCTGAAGTCGGAAGGCAGCGCAAACTAGCAGTGTAGCCGAGCGGCTAACCGCTGTCCACCCACCCAGCCCACCTTACGGCAGCGCGTCGCGGAACGCTCCCATCAACACCTCTGCGGTGCCTCCGGGCCGCTCAGAACGCGGCGCTAACCGCGGTGTGCCGGCCAGACGCCGACAGCGTTGCGATCTTGCGATCTCAAGCGCTGCCGCCCGACCGGTGGCCGTTGCAAGTGCGGAAGGACTTGCTGATGTCAGCGTGCCTGTCAGCAAACGCTGCGTCAAGGGTTCTGCCGCGGGTCGGACTGCCGTGATCGGCGCCACGTCACCATCCTCGCGGCTGATCAGGCACTTTGCCCGGCGTGTCCCCGGCGTGTCGCGATACGAAAAAGGCGCCGCCCTGTCCGGACGGCGCCTTTCGCGCTGTTCTGCGAAGAACGCTCGGCGCTCTTCGAAAACCTACTTGAGGGTGACCTTGGCGCCTTCGCCCTCGAGCTTGGTCTTGGCCTTCTCGGCGGTCTCCTTGTTGACCTTCTCCAGGATGGCCTTCGGCGCGGCCTCGACCACGTCCTTGGCCTCCTTCAGGCCCAGGCCGGTCAGCTCACGCACGACCTTGATGACCTGGATCTTCTTGCCACCGTCCGACTCGAGGACGACGTCGAACTCGTCCTGCTCCGGCTCGGCCTCGGCCGGCGCGGCGCCCGGGGCGGCGGCGGCAACGGCTACCGGCGCGGCGGCCTTGACGTCAAAGGTGTCCTCGAACTGCTTCACGAACTCGGAGAGCTCGATCAGCGTCATCTCCTTGAACGCGTCGAGCAGCTCGTCGGTGCTGAGCTTCGCCATGATGTCTGGCGTCCTTTCCTTCGGGTAGGCCGCTTACGCGGCTGTGGATTCCTGTTCGCGCTTTTCCTGCAGGGCAGCCGCCAGACGAGCGGTCTTGGTAAGCGGAGCCTGGAACAGGGCCGCGGCCTTGCTCAGGTTCGCCTTCATGGCGCCGGCCAGCTTGGCCAGCAGCACCTCACGGGACTCGAGGTCGGCGAGCTTGTTGACCTCGGCCGCCGAGATCGCCTTGCCCTCGAAAACGCCGCCCTTGATGACCAGATGCGGGTTGGCCTTCGCGAATTCGCGCAGGCCCTTCGCCGCTTCCACGACATCGCCGGAGACGAAGGTGAGCGCGGTAGGACCGGTGAACAGCTCGTCGAGTCCGCTGATCCCCGCCTCTGCCGCAGCCCGCTTCGCCAGGGTGTTCTTCGCCACCGAGTACGACGCGGTCTTGCCCAGGGTGCGCCGCAGCTTGGTGAGCTGCGCGACCGTGAGGCCGCGGTACTCGGTCAGCACGGTCGCGTCCGCGGTGCGGAAGCGGTCGGTGAGCTCGGCGACGGCGGTGGCCTTGTCGGCCCGAACCGGCTTGTCCGCCATGTCCCTCCTCTCGTTGCTCCAGGCTGGTGCAGCCAGGCCCGACAACGAGAAACGCCCCGGCGCAAGGGGCGCACGGGGCGAGACATGGTCACGCGGTTCGTACACCGCCCTGCGCGGGTCGCCCCGTCGAGGCGGGACCTTCGACCACGCAATGCGTGGTGACCAGCGGTCTTCGGGTGGTTCTAGAAACTGCACGATGCCTCGCAGGGAATCCCTGCCTGCATCATCCAGTTTCGGATCGAAGAATACGCGGCCTCCCCGCGTGCCTCCAAATCGCGAACGGCGCGTTCCCCATCACAGGGGACCGCGCCGTCGGTGGGAACGCCTGGGGAGTAGTCGATCTCTTCCAAGAAATAGTGGGCTACCGCGATGCCCGTCGTGGTCCGGATCGCTGCTCCCGCGGCCGCATCCTCCGCGGTCTCCAGCCCCGCGCTCGCGTTGCGGCGCGATCCATGAAACTGCGGCCTTCGAGTGCGGTCGAGGCAACAAAAATCAGCGACTTCGTCGGGACCTTGAGCGCGGGCGGCGAGGCGACGAAGAGGGGTGAGCGCGACCACACGCGGCGGGTGAGGCCGCGGGAGCAGCGGTCTGGACCGCGACGAACATCGCGGTAGCTCAGATTCTGGTTTGGAGGGGGCGGCGCCCCGGCTGGGCGTCGATCAAGGAAGATCGTATCGATCAAGGGCAAATGCACATGGATTTGAGATCGAACCACGTGCATTTGCCCTTGATCGACGGAGAACGGCGACTAGCTCTCGACCTCGGCGACGTTACGCGTCACGTTGGGGTCGACCGGCACGCCGGGCCCCATCGTCGTCGCGACCGTGACCTTCCTCAGGTACTTGCCCTTGGCCGCGGACGGCTTGACCCGCAGCACCTCGTCGAGGACGGCGGCGTAGTTCTCGAGGAGCTTGTCTTCGGCGAACGACGCCTTGCCGATGATCAGGTGCAGGTTGGAGTGCTTGTCCACCCGGAAGGTGATCTTTCCGCCCTTGATCTCGGTAACCGCCTTGGTGACATCCATGGTCACCGTGCCGGTCTTGGGGTTCGGCATAAGACCGCGCGGGCCCAGGATCCGCGCGATCCGACCGATCTTGGCCATCTGGTCCGGCGTGGCGATCGCCGCGTCGAACTCCAGCCAGCCCTCCTGAATGCGGGCGACCAGCTCGTCGGTGCCGACCTCGTCGGCGCCAGCGGCGGCTGCCTCCTCCGCCTTCGCGCCTGCCGCGAAGACGATCACGCGGGCGGTCTTACCGGTGCCGTGCGGCAGGTTGACCGTGCCGCGGACCATCTGGTCAGCCTTCCGGGGGTCGACGCCGAGGCGCATGGCGACCTCGACCGTGGCGTCGAACTTGGTCGGCGACGTCTCCTTGGCGAGCTTGATCGCCTCAACCGGGGTGTAGAGCTGGCTGCGGTCGATCTGCTCGAGTGCCTTGCGGTAGCTCTTGCTGCGCTGCATTGCTTGTTTCTCCTGTGGTCATTGGCGGGCCGGTGCGCGGCCCTCCCACGTAGCGGGCTTTTCAGTCCTTGACGGTGATACCCATCGACCGGGCAGTGCCGGCGATGATCTTCGCGGCCTGCTCGACGTCGTTGGCGTTGAGGTCCGCCATCTTCTTCTCGGCGATCTCGCGCAGCTGGGCGCGGGTGACCGAGCCGACCTTGTCGGTGTGCGGGACGCCGGAGCCCTTCTGCACGCCAGCAGCCTTGATCAGCAGGCGGGCGGCGGGGGGCGTCTTCAGCACGAACGTGAACGAGCGGTCCTCGTACACGCTGATCTCAGCCGGGACGATGTCGCCGCGCTGCGACTCGGTCTGGGAGTTGTACGCCTTGCAGAACTCCATGATGTTGACGCCGTGCTGACCGAGCGCCGGGCCGACCGGCGGCGCCGGGGTGGCCTGGCCCGCCGGGAGCTGAAGCGTGAACGTCTTGACGAGCTTCTTCTTCTTCGGAGGCATGTCTCTTCCTGGGCGGTGGTGGTGACGTGCCGGCCGCACGGCCAGCACACAAACTGGCGGCCGCGGGCGCGCACGGATCATCTCCCCGGGCGGGCGCTTCGCACCCTTGCCCGAATGCAGGCAACGCGGCCGCAGGCCGACGTTCAAGCGTAGCGCAGACCGATTAGATCTTCGCGACCTGGTTGAAGTTGAGCTCGACCGGGGTCTCACGACCGAAGATCGATACCAGCACCTTGAGCTTCTGCTGATCGGCGTTGATCTCGCTGATCGTCGCGGGCAGCGACGCGAACGCGCCGTCGGTGACGGTCACCGAGTCGCCCACCTCGAAGTCGAGCACCTTGACCTCGGGCTTGGCCTTCTTCTGCTCGGTCTCGACCGCCGGCGCCAGCCACTTCAGCACCTCGTCGAGCGACAGGGGCGCCGGGCGATCGGCACGGTCGGTCGCACCGACGAAGCCGGTGACGCCCGGGGTGTTCCGCACGCAGGAGTACGACTCCGGGGTCAACTCCATGCGGACCAGGATGTAGCCGGGGAAGACCTTGTTCTGCACCTGCAGGCGCTTGCCGTTCTTGACCTCGACCTCTTCGCGGGTCGGTACCTCGACCTGGAAGATGTAATCCTCCATGTCGAGGCTCGTGATGCGCGTCTCGAGGTTGGTCTTGACCTTGTTTTCGTAGCCGGCGTACGAGTGCACCACGTACCAGTCGCCCGGCGCGTAGCGCAGCTTCTGGCGCAGCTCGGCGACCGGGTCGAAGTCGCCGTCCGGCTCTGCGACCGGCGCGTACTCCGGCTCGCTGTCGGCCACGACGCGGTCGTCGGCGGCGGTGGCCACCGAGGACTGCTCGTCGGCGATTTCAGCGGTCTCGTCGTACTCAGGCACGCTCGCTCACTTCCGTGTTGTTATTCCTGGTTGCCGAAGACGAACAGCACGCCCTTGGCGAACCCGTAGTCCAGCAGGGCCACGATCGCCAGCATGAATGCGACGAACACGACCACAACTGCGGTGTAGGTCAGCAGCTCCCTGCGCGTCGGCCAGATGACCTTACGCAGCTCAGCCACGACCTCGCGGACGAACCGCACCAGCCGCCCGAAGATTCCGACCCGGGAGACGTCTTTCTTGGCCTTCGGCTTGTCGGTCGGCTCCGCCTTTGGGCGCGCCCGAGTGGCGGTGCCACCGCGCGAGACCGGCTCGTCGGCGTCATCCTCGTCGTCGGCGTCGTCGTCGACAGCGTCGTCGAAGGACTCGTCGAGGTCGTCGACGGCATCGTCGTCGTCGCGCCGATTTCTGTCGGCCACTTCGCCCTCCGTGGGTCGTTGGGTACTGCGGCGGCGACCCACCGGCTGAGGAAGGACCACGACCAGCTACAGCCGGCGGGACCAACCCCGGGGCCGGTCAGGCCTTAGGCGCAGGGGCGACAGGACTCGAACCTGCAACCTGCGGTTTTGGAGACCGCTGCGCTGCCAATTGCGCCACACCCCTGTGGGGGCAGTTACCCGCCCGAGGCGCGCTCGGGCAGGGGTTACTACCCCACGGCGGACCAGTGTACGGGTAGACACCTGAGTTTCCCAACCTGGGCTAGGCGGGTCGGCGCACCAACGCTCTGGCCTGGGACAGCACTTTCTCGCCACGGCAGGTCGCGGTGACATCGATCTGCGTCAGCCCCGCCTCGGTCTGGCCCTTGACCACGCCTCGGACCTCTAGTTCGGTGCCCTCGTCGTCGTCAGGAACCGGCACCGGCCGGCTGAATCGCACGCTGAAATCGACCACGGCGTCCGCGGACCCGGCCCAGGCGGTCACCGCGCGACCGACCAGCGCCATCGTGTACATGCCATGCGCGATCACGCCCGGAAGGCCGACCTTGGTGGCGAACCGCTCGCTCCAGTGGATCGGGTTGAAGTCACCCGAGGCACCCGCGTACCGGACGAGGTCGGCCCGGGTCACGCGAAACGTCTGAACCGGCAGCTCCATGTCAGCCCTCCCCGCGCACGACGAGCTTGGACCAAGCCGTGACCACCAGATCACCGGATGCCGACGCGACGTCGGTGCGCATGGTCAGGAAGTCGTGCCCGCCCCGCGACCGAATCTCCTCGATCGTGTTGGTGGAGACCAGCTCATCACCGGCGACGATCGGCCGGGTGTACTCGAAGCGCTGGTCGCCGTGCACCACACGTCTGTAGTCGACGCCCAGCTCCGGGTCGTCGACGATCTGGCGGTTGGCCGCCATCGTGATCACGACTGCGAAGGTGGGCGGCGCGACGACGTCGGCATAGCCCGCCGCGCGCGCGGCCTCGGGGTCGTGATGCAGGTCGTCGGCGGCACCGATGGCAGTCGCGAACTCACGAATCTTTTCGCGGCCGACCTGGTAAGAAGCGGTCGGCGGATAGCTGCGACCGGCGAAGGACGGGTCCAAGGGCATGCCGCCGAACTTACCGGCAGCAGGCCCTTTCAACCTATCGAGTCTCGCGGTGTGCGGTGTGCTTGCCGCAACGCGGGCAGAACTTCTTCAGCTCGATGCGGTCCGGGTCGTTGCGACGGTTCTTGCGCGTGATGTAGTTGCGCTCCTTGCACTCCACACACGCCATAGTGATCTTGGGACGGACGTCGGTCGCCTTGGCCACGGCGGAGTGCCTTCCTCGCTAACGGACTAACCTACCGGCGTACGAGAGTACCCGGACACGCAAAGTGGGCGCCAACCGGCGCCCGTCTCGTGCGTAGCGGTGGCCGGACTTGAACCGGCGACACAGCGATTATGAGCCGCTTGCTCTGCCATCTGAGCTACACCGCCGCGTTGGGCCCAAGGTGACCCGCTGAGCCCCCTTACGGAATCGAACCGTAGACCTTCTCCTTACCATGGAGACGCTCTGCCGACTGAGCTAAGGGGGCGCGTGCGCAGGGGTAAGAGTACACGGCAGCCTCCGCGACAGGAAATCGGATAGGCCGTGTCGAGGCTTACGTCTGGACCTAAGTCACGGCCCGCAGACGGCGGACCTCGCCGAGCGGCGTGGGCTCCGATTCGGTACGCGCACCGAACCACGCCTCCAGCCGCTCGTACGGCAGCGGACGGCTGAAGAGGAAGCCCTGCCCGACCTCGCAGCCCATCTCCTTGAGCAGCTCCAGCGTCAGCTCACTCTCGACGCCCTCGGCCACCACGGTCAGCCCGAACTGCAGCGACAGCGCCACCACGGCCCGCACGATCGCCAGGTCGCCGGGGTCGGTCGCCATGCCCTGCACGAAGGTCCGGTCGATCTTCACCTCGTGTACTGGCAGGCGGCGCAGATAGGACAGTGACGAGTACCCGGTGCCGAAGTCGTCGACCGAGAGCCGTACGCCCAGGTCGCGCAGCCGGCGCAAGGTGGGCATCGGGCGCTCGGTCGGCCCGACGACGCTGTCTTCCTTGATTTCGAAGGTGACCTGCTCGGGTGCCACCCCGTACTCGCCCAGAAGGGCCTCCACCCGCGCCGGGAAGCCCGGGTCGATGAGAGTACGAGGAGAAAGGTTGACCGCGACGGAGAGCGGGCGGTCGGCGTCGGCCCAGTCTCGGCAGCGCCGTAGCCCTTCCCTGAGCACCGCTTCGGTGAGCCGGCCGAGCTGGCCGGTGTGCTCCGCGACGGCGACGAAGTCTTCCGGCGCCACCGCGCCATGCGCGGGGTGCTCCCACCGTGCGAGGCACTCGACACCCACCAGGCGGCGGTCGGTCAGCAGCACCTTCGGCTGGAAGTACACCTCGAGATCGTCGTTGTCGAGCGCCCGGCGCAGGTCGCCGGCGAGCTCCAGGCGGCGCACCGACCGCGACTCCAAGCCCGCGCTGAAAAGCTGGACTCCACCGGGCATGGCCTTGGCGGACGTCGCGGCCACGTCGGCACGCTGCAGCAGCGTCGCGGGGTCGCTTCCGTGATCAGGATGGACGGCGACACCGATGGCCATGTCGACGTCGAGCGTCAGCGCGCCGAACACCATGGGATCGCGGACCTGCTCGCGCAGTTGGATGGCCAGGTCGGTGGCCGCCTCGGCGCTCTCGGCCCGCAGGTTGACCACGAACTCGTCGCCACCGACGCGTCCCACCAGGGCGGCCGGCGGAGCGTGCCGGCGCAGCCGGCTGGCCACCTCGGCGAGCAGCTTGTCGCCGGCGGCGTGCCCGAGTGACTCGTTGACGTCGCGCAGCCGGTCGATGTCGAAGAGCAGTACCGCGACCACCTCGCCGGGCGCGCGCACCGCGACCGACTCTTCCAGCGCTTCGGTGATGCGCCGGCGGTTGGCGAGGGCGGTGAGGCCGTCGTGGTAGGCGTCGTAGCGCAACCGGTCGACGAGCCGCGAGTTTTCCACCGCGACACCGGTGTGAGCGGCGATCGTCTCGAGCATCCGCACGTCGCCGCTCGTGAACTGGCCGAGGTCGCCCATCCGGTTGACCACTTCGAGACTGCCCACGACCGCCCGGCCAGAGCGCAGCGGCGTGATGATGACATCCTTGACCCGCGCCTCGCGGAGCGTCTGTCGCAAGCCTTCGTCGCCACCGAGCCGGGCGCCGAGAGCGACCGTCTGGCCGCCATCCTTCCTTACCAGGGCCCGCACTTCTGCGGGCGCCGGCGCGATGTCGAGGAGTCCGGAATCATCGACGCGTGCGGAGAGCAACACCTCCGGGTGCCGCCCCTGCGCGGGCAGCCACAGCGTCGCGTACTCGGCCTGCATCATGGCGCGCACGCGACCCAGCAGCGCGTCGGCGAGCGACCCGCCCTGAGGCGCCTCGCTGATCGCCCGGGTCAGGTCGTACAGATCGGAGAGCATCCTGTGCTGGCGCAGGAACCGCGCATATGACCGGTAGACCAGCACCAGCACGACGGCGAGTGCGGCCAGCAACAACGCTGCCCACAGCGTCACAGATAGGACGATCACGATCGTCAGGCCGACCACCACGTTGATCGCCGCTGTGATCAGCCCGATCCCGGCGGTGCGCAAGACCTCGATGCCCGCCTGCGTCCCCTGTACCAGCGTGTGCACGCCGGCCACCGCGGCCAACGTAACCAGGGTGCTCGTGCTCACGGCCGCGAAGAGGATGCCCCAGGTGCCCGGCCCCACCCCCTCCATCGGGGGGAATGCCAGCAGCACCAAGCCTGCGAGCGACGTCGCCGCGGCGGTCTTCGCGACGTTGAATCCCGCCTTCACCGGCGCGCTGTGGCGACGCAACTGCGTGATGATCGCGCCGACCGTGAAGACGAACACCACCATCAGCGTCGGCAGGTAGAAGAACGCGAGCGTCAGAGGGATCTCGTTGATCGTGATGAAGTATCCCTGGCGGCGCACCACGAAGTGGAAGACCGCGACCTCGGCGGCCACGAAGACGCCCAGGATGAGACCAGCGTCAGCCCACGCTCCGGCCGGTTGGCCGTCGACCAACCCGATCGCTGTTGCCCAGATCGTCGCGAGAACTACCAGCGGGCCCGTGATCAGCCAAGCCTGGTTGGCCGAACGGCGCCCGACGCGCTGCCGTTGGGCCATGACTCAGAGCCCGAAGATGCTGCCGGCTCCCGCCCCGGAACCACCGTCAACACCTGGCACGGTCCACACTGCGCCCCAGTCCCAGTCCATGGTGGTGAAACCGCCGGAGCCCACGGTGGAGACGACAACCACAGCGGCCAGCGCCAGAACCAAGCCGGCGAGTCGGCCCAGTCTGCCTGCGCGCATCGAATCGCTCCTGTCGGGGGATGACCAAATATGACGGGTCAGTGAGAGGTTCCCCTGATCGTGCCACATCCAGGCGGCGAGACACACACTCATCCGCCCGTTGGCACCACAGTACGCAAAATCCTGACTGAAAGGCTGACCGCAACCTTGGCTTAGTTTTAAGTCACGGCTCACTTCTGGCACCACCAGGAACACGCTGACCAGGCACAACACTTGAGAAAAGTTCGGTTTTCCCGGTTTTGCGAGGAGTCAATAGAGGCGATAGGAAGCGCTTTATGCGGTAGTGGCGATGTTTGCTGTTCGTCTGGTTTGTCTACCACTTCTTTTCTTCACCCCCCATGATCACCCCCACCGACACCAGCACCCCTAGGTCCATCGACACCCATACCCACTCCCCGCCGCGCCGCGCAGCGCGGCACCCCGCCCCGCGCACCCCGCCCCGCGCGGCGCGCCTGGCGCGCCGATCAAGGGCAAACGCACGTGGTTGGATCTCTTTTTCGCGTGCATTTGCCCTTGATCAACGCAATCTTCCTTGATCGAGCGGCGCTGCTGATGGGTGGCGGGTCGCGCAGACTCGCAAGGGCCGTGCCTGACCAGCGCAGGCGTGTCGCCTGTGGACAGACGTTGTCACCGAGAGCGCCCGGCGGATAGCGGGACACAACAAGATCGGCCCCTGCCAGCATCAACGCTGGTCAGGGGCCGATCGGAGAGCCTGTGGCGGGTAGAGGATTCGAACCTCTGTAGCTTTCGCGACGGATTTACAGTCCGCTCCCATTGGCCGCTCGGGCAACCCGCCTAGGGCGTGCCGCCGCATCGTTCGCGGCAGCGGAAGCAAGGATAGCGGGTGCACCGGGGTGCCCTGCAAACGGGTACGGTCGGACACCAGAGACCCACGGACGCCACGTAGCAGGAGCATGAATCATGGCAGCGAACCCGTCGTTCGACATCGTTAGCAAGGTCGACCGGCAGGAGATCGACAACGCGCTCCACCAGACGGAGAAGGAGCTCTCCACTCGCTTCGACTTCCGCGGCACGGGTGCCCAGATCTCCTGGTCAGGCGAGGAAGGCGTGAGCCTGCAGGCGGAGACCGAAGACCGCGTCAAGGCGGCTCTGGAGGTCTTCAAGGAGAAGCTGGTCAAGCGGAACATCTCGCTCAAGTCCCTGGAGTCCGGCGAGCCGCGTAGCTCCGGCAGGACGTACAAGATCGACTGCACGGTCCTCCAGGGCATCAACCAGGAGAAGGCCAAGGCGATCACCAAGAAGATCCGCGACGAGGGCCCGAAGGGCGTTCAGGCGCAGATCCAGGGTGACCAGTTGCGGGTGACCGGCAAGAAGAAGGACGACCTGCAGGCGGTCATCACGCTGCTGAAGCAGGAAGACTTCGGGGTCGCACTCCAGTTCACGAACTACCGGTAGCGGCCAGCGCCTGGTCGAGGCGGGCGGTGGCGAGGGCGTCCGCGCGGGCGATACCGCCGGATGGCATCGCGGTCACGATGGCAGCGGCGCCCACCGCCGCGCCCGCGAAGATGAACGCCCACGGCACTCCACCGGGCTGGTCGACGATCACGCCCGCGACGGAGCCGCCGACCGCGCTGAACGCCACGGCCACGGTCACCATCCAGGTGTACGCCTCGTTCAGCATGCTGGGCGGGGCGATCCGGCCGACCATGTTGTTCTCGACGGTGAGGGCCGGCGCGATCGTGGCGCCGCCCACCGCGAGTGCCAGGCCTAGTGCGATCGGGCTGGGCATGAGCGGAAACACCGCAAACGTGGCCGCCAGCGCACCGAGCAGGAGCGCGAACTGCCGGGCCTGGTTGCGGGCGGGACGCAGTACGCCGAACCAGATGCCACCCACCGCACTGCCCAGCGCCCACACGGCGAGCAGTACGCCGCCGAGGCTGTCGCCGGTGCTGTGGGCGGCGGCGTAGGCGGGTACAGTCACGGCCGCCGCACCGAAGGCGGTGCCCAGGCCGGCGGCGCAGATGAGCAGGGCGGGAAAGCCGGCGACGCGGAGCGGGCCGAGGCCTCGCGTCTGGGCCTCGTCCGGGTGGCGGCGCCAGGCCCGCATCGCCCGGCCACGAGCGACGGCCACGGTGCCGCCGAGCGTGACGGTGGCGACGCCGAGGATCGCGGCGGCGGGGCTGGCTACCAGTACGAAGCCGGCGACCAGTAGCGCGCCGAACACGAACACGAGTTCGAACAGCGAGGTTTCCACAGCCATGGCGGCGCCGCGCAGGTGGTGACGGCCGCCGCCGGGGTCGGTCAGGCTGCTCCAGGCGCCGCGGATCGCGGCGGTGAGCGGCGGGTACGTCGCACCGGCCAGCGCCGAGCCGGCGAACACCAGGGGCATCGCCTCGGCGGCCGTGGCGGCCAGGAGCACGATCAGGGCGAGCGGGTGCGCGATACCGGTGGCAAGGAGTACCCGGGACGGACCGATCCGGTCCGCGACGCGCCCGGCGACCGGGCTGAGCGCGGCGCCGGCGATGGCGTAGATGCCGCCCGCGATGGCGGCGGGCGTGTACCGGCCGGCGAGGTCCTCGACGAGGAGCAGGAGAGCGAGCGGGGTCATGCCGATGCCTAGGCGAGCGATGATCCCCACGACGAGCAGTACCGGCGCGCCGGGAATCCGCCATACCGCCAGGTAACGGCCCAGCGCCGCCACAGCCAACCTCCCCATGTAATGAGCGAACTGCCGCTTCGACCCTAACCAGAGAGCCTGGCCGGCACGAAGGCCGTGGTGCCGGACGTCACACCATCCGCCGATCAAGGGCATCCGCATGGATCAAGGGCGAACGCACGCGGATCGGTGATCAAACCACGTGCGTTCGCCCTTGATCGGCGGAAAGAGCGGCCAGCGCGGCGCGCCCGCGGACCGCGCGGAGCCCCGCAAAGCGGGGCGCGGAGCGCGGGCGGTTGTTAGCGGTACTCGATGGGGCCGGACTGGGCGGCCATCTGCTCCAAGCGGCGGACGCGCTCGGCCATCGGCGGATGGGTGGAGAAGAGGCCCGCCAGGCCGCCGCCCTTCAACGGGTTGGCGATCATCAGGTGAGCCTGGCTGGCGAGCTGACCCTCGGGCGGGAGCGGCAGCTTCTGGGTGCCGTAGTGGATCTTCCGGAGCGCCGATGCCAGCGCCAGCGGGTCACGGGTGAGGCTCGCGCCCGACGCGTCAGCCTGGTACTCGCGGCTCCGGCTGATCGCCATCTGGATCACGCCGGCGGCCAGCGGGCCGAGAATCAGCATGAGCAGCAGGGCTGCCGGGTTGACGCCGTCGTCGTCGCTGCCGCCGAACGGCAGGAAGATCGCCATGTGCGCGATCACGGTGATGATGCTCGCCAGCGCGCCGGCGACGCTCGCGATCAGGATGTCGCGGTTGTAGACGTGCGACAGCTCGTGACCGATGACGCCGCGCAGCTCGCGGTAGTCGAGGATCTCGGTGATGCCCTGGGTGACGCAGACCGCGGCGTTGCGCGGGTTGCGTCCCGTGGCGAACGCGTTGGGCTGTGGCGTCGGGCTCACGTAGAGGCGGGGCATTGGCTGCCCGGCCTCGGTGGCCAGCTCACGGACCATCTGGTACAGCGCGGGGAACTGCGCCTCGCTGACCGGTTGGGCCCGCATCGAGCGCAGTGCGATCTTGTCGGAGAAGAAGTAGCTGATGCCGTTCATGGCCAGCGCGACGAACAGCGCGATGACCAGACCAGAGGTGCCGCCGAACCAGTAGCCGACGGCCAGCACGAATGCGGATAGCAGGCCGAGCAGAGCGGCCGTCTTGAGACCGTTCCGGAAGCTGTGCACGATCACTCCTTCAGCACGCGAAGCCTGTGGGCTCCGGTACCCCTTCAAACAACCGGGTACCCCTCTGATCTTCCGCGCGTAGCTGAGAGTTAGCTGTTAACCGCGTCGAGCACTAGTTGAGGGGCGAATCCGACGATCACCACGATCAATGTGACGGCGGCGAGCGTGGTGACGACCGGCCACGGCACGCGAGGCGGAGTGGCACGGATCACCGGAGCGTAGAGGAGTGCGGAAACACGTACATAATAGGCCAAACCGACCACGGCATTGAGTGCGACGACGACCGCGAGCCAGCCGGCACCGCCTTCCAGCAGTGATCGCACGACCGCGACCTTCGCGAAAAGGCCGGCCAATCCGGGCGGCAGCCCGGCGAGGCCGATGAGCGCGAGCACCAGCGCCGCGCCCACCCAGGGCCGCTGCCGGGCGGCGCCGCGGTACTCCTCCAGCGTCCCGCCGTCGTCGCCCGGCCGCAGCGCGACCACCGCGCCGAAGGCGGCGAGCTCCAGCACCACGTAGAAGACGGTGTACGCGAGCGTCGCCGCGACCGCCGTGCCCAGCTCGGCGCGGCCGTCGGCCAGCATGAACGCGCCCAGCGGCGCCAGGATGTACCCGGCCTGCGCCACCGACGACCAGGCCAGCAGGCGCACCATCCGGGTCTGCCGCAGGGCGACCAGGTTGCCAACGGTCATGGTCAGCACGGCGAGCACCGCCAGCGCCGGACCGGACTTGTCGAGTGCGGGGCGCAGCCCGTCGACCACGGCGTACAGGATGGCGATGATGCCGCCCAGCTTCGAGGCGGTCGACAGGTAGGCGGCGATGGGGACCGGGGCGCCGTCGTACGCGGCGGGGGCCCACGCGTGGAACGGCACCGCCGCGACCTTGAACGCGAGCCCGGCGAGGATGAGCACCACCGCCACGCTGGTCAGCGGGAGGTCGGGCAGGTCGCCGGTGGCGAGGGTGCTGAAGTGCACCCGGCCCGCGACCGCGTAGAGGAGGGCGGCGCCGAGCAGAGTCACGGCGGTCGCCACGACGCTCACCACGAAGAAGGTGACCGCGCCCTCGGCGCTCGCCACTGTGCGCCGCCGCAGGCCCACCAGCACGTAGAGGGGCAGGGTCAGGGTCTCCAGCGCCACGATCAACGTGATCAGGTCGCCGGCCGAGCCGAGGACCACGCCGCCGGTCATCGAGCAGGCTAGGAGGAAGGCGTACTCCCCCGGCGGGATGTCGCGGGTCGCGGCCGAGATGCCCAGCACACCGAGCGTGAGCAGCGCGAACAGGGCCGCCACCAGCGCCGACCTGTCGGTCGACAGGAACGAGCACGCGTCGCCCGCGCAGAACGTCGCCCGGTCGTCGCCCCGGCCCACGATCACGGCGCCCGCGGCGGTCGCCGCCGCACCCAGGGCCGCCGACGCGAAAACCACCCCGCGTCGCCCTACGAACAGATCCGCGAGCAGCGCCAGTACGGCGGTGCCGGCCGCCAGATACGCCGGCAGCAGTGCAACGTGGTCGACCTGCTGGGTCATGCGCCGCCTCCCGCAGCCGCCACAAAGCGGAGGGAGCGCAGCGACTTGCGGCTACCGGGAGGCTTCGGGGCGCGTGATCCCCGCGAGCGGAGGCGAGCGTGGAATTCCAGGGTCATGGCAGCGCCTCCAAGAGGGCCTGCACGGGGCCGTCGGCCATTCCTAGTACGAGGCCGGGCACCAGCCCCACGGCGAGCGCGAGCACCACGAGCGGCGCCCAGGCGGCCACCTCGACGGGTGCCAGGGTCGGTGGGGCGAGCGAACCGATCGCCGGGCCGTGTGTGACGCGGCGGAGCAGGCGCAGGAAGTACGCGGCGGTCAGCGCGCCACCCACCGCCGCCACCACGCCGAGGGTCGTCCACAGTGGTCCGCCACGGTCGATCGCGGCGACCACGGCGAACGCCTCACCCCAGAACCCGGCCAGCCCCGGCAGGCCAAGCGACGCGATCGCCGCGAAGCCGAGCACGCCCGCCAGCCGGGGCGCGGTCTCGCGGAGGCCGCCGAGCTGGGCGAGGTCGCCGGTGTGCGCGCGTTCCTTGATGGCGCCGGCCAGGAAGAAGAGCAGGCCGGTGATGACGCCGTGCGCGACGTTGCCGATGAGGGCTGCCTGGATGCCGGTGGCGGTCAGCGTGGCGATGCCGAGCAGGACGAAGCCCATGTGGCCGACGCTGGAGTATGCGATCAGGCGCTTCAGCTCGGTCTGCGCCAGGCAGACCAGCGAGCCGATGATGATCGCGGCGACGGCCAGCACACCGAGCACCGGCGCGGCCCAGCGTGCGCCCTCGGGGGCCACCCCGACGGCGACCCGGATCAGGCCGTACGTGCCCATCTTCAGCAGCACGCCGGCCAGTATCACGCTGCCGACCGTGGGTGCCTGGGTGTGCGCGTCGGGCAGCCACGTGTGCAGCGGCCACAGCGGACTCTTCACCGCGAACCCGATCGCCAGCAGCGTGAACGCCACGAGCTGGGTGGTGCGCGACAGCTCGCCGCCTCCCGTGAGCGCCACGATGTCGGCGGTGCCCGCGCTCGCCACCACCGTGAACACGCCGACCAGCAGCAGCACCGAGCCGAAGAGCGTGTAGAGCACGAACTTGCGCGCGGCGTGCGCCCGGTCGCGGTCGCCCCAGACGGCGATGACCGCGTACATCGGCAGCAGCACGACCTCGAAGAACACGAAGAAGAGCACCAGGTCGAGCGCCAGGAACGTGCCCAGGATGCCGACCTCGATCACCAGCAGCAGCGCGACGAGCGTGTTGCCGCGGCCCGGCTCGGGGGCCCGCCACAGCGTGAACCCGCAGCACAGCAACGTCAGCAGGGCGGTGAGCACGACAAGGGGGTACGAGACACCGTCGACGCCCAGGTGGAAGTGCAGGTTGAGCGCCGGTACCCAGGAGTAGTCGACCTCGTGCCAGGGCCGCACCCCGGCCGGCCCGTACGAGAACCACGAGTCCCGGTACAGCGGCAGGCTGGCGAGCAGGGCGACGGCCGCCGCGACCGTGCCGGCGATGCGCCCCACGCGGTCGGGAAGCAGCGCGGCGGCTGCCGCACCGGCGGCCGGCACGGCGAGCACCACGATGAGCAGCGCGTTCACAGGAAGGCTCCTACCGCCGCGAGGAGGACAGCGGCCGCCAGGACCGCGGTGGCGGCCCTCGGGAGTGCGGACCGGTGGGCGCCGGCGACGCGCCGGGCAAGGGTCACGGTACCGGTCGCGGTGCCTTCGACCGCTCCGTCTACCAGGGACTCGTCGGCGCGCCGGACCACCGCGGCGAGGGCGCGTGCCGGACGTACGACGAGAGCGTGCTGGACCTCGTCGAGCCAGAACGCGCGGGCGAAGGCCGGGACGGCGGGCAGGTCGCGCCAGCCGAGCGCGACGCCCAGCGCGAGCAGCGCGACCGGGAGCAGCAGCCACGCGTCGATGTGCACGTCGTCGAGGCCGAGCGCGTCGCGGAACGCCGGCAGGAAGGCCGCGAGCCCGAGCAGGGCGCTCGGCACGGCCAGCACGACCACCGGCCACCGCATGAGCGGCGGCGGATCGTGCGCGGTCGATGTGTGTTTCACCCCGAGGAAGGTGCGGCGCAGTAGGCGGGTCGCGTACCACGCGGTGACCGCCACGCCCACCAGAGCGGCGATGAGCACCAGCCAGCCCACCCACGCGGGCGCCGGCCCTTCAGGGTGCCGCGCGACCGCGATGATCCCTTCCTTGCTCCAGAAGCCGGCGAGCGGCGGCAGCCCAGCGAGCGCGCCGAGCCCGATCGCGAACGACCAGAACGTCACCGGCATGTCGCGCCGCAGCCCACCCATCGCGGACATCAGGTTGCTGCCGACGGCGTGGATCACGCAGCCGGCCGCGAGGAAGAGCAGCGCCTTGAACGCGGCGTGCGTGAGCAGGTGGAACAGCGCCGCCGAGGTGGAGCCGACCGCGAGCGCGCCAGCCATGTACCCGATCTGCGAGACCGTCGACCAGGCCAGCACCCGCTTGATGTCGTCTTGCGCGGTCGCCGTCAGCGCGCCGATCAGCAGGGTGACGGCCGCCATCACGCCGAGCACGGCGAGCGCCGCGCCGGAGGAGAGGAACAGCGGGTACAGCCGGACGACCACGTATATGCCGGCCGCGACCATCGTGGCCGCGTGGATGAGCGCGGAGATCGGCGTGGGGCCGGCCATCGCGTCGGGCAGCCAGGTGTGCAGGGGGAACTGCGCGCTCTTGCCCGCCACCCCGGCGAGCAGCAGCAGGCAGGAGACCGTCACGGTGGTGCCGCTCAGGTCGGCGGCCAGCACGTCGGCGATGCGGAAGCTGCCGGCCGATACGCCGAGTACCGCGATGCCGAGCAGGAACCCGACGTCGCCGACCCGGGTGACGAGGAACGCCTTGACCGCCGCCGCGGGCGCTTCGGGCAGGCGCCGGTCGTGGCCGATGAGCAGGTACGAGCAGATGCCCATGACCTCCCAGCCGACCATGAGCATCATCAGGTCGCCGGCGACCACGACCAGCAGCATCGCCGCGGTGAAGAGGCTGACCTGGGCGGCGTACGGGGCGTACCGGTCGTCGTCACGCAGGTACGTGATCGAGTAGACCTGTACGGCCAGCGCCACCACGCCCACCGCGACCGCCACCAGCGCGGACGCCTGATCGAGGCGGACGCCGAGCGTCACCGCGAGCCCGCCGAAGTCGACCCACTCCCGGCTGCTCTCGTGCCCGTCGCCCACGGCGGCCAGCACCCAGATCGCCAGCGCGAGCGCCACCGCCGCACCGGCCACCGCGAGGGCGGCCGCCACCGCGCGGGCTCGTAGGGGCAGGAGGAGGCCGATCAGCGCCACGGCGAAGGGCACGGCCGGCAGCGCGAACCCGACCCCACTCATGCGTCGACCTTTTCTAGGGGTACGTCGTCGACCGCGACGGTCGCCCGGAGGCGGTAGAGCTGGAGGACGATCGCCAGCCCCACTCCCACCTCGGCGGCCGCGATCACGATCACGAAGAGCGCGAACACCTGCCCGGTCTGCGGCAGCGCGGCCCGGACCGTGGTGTCGGCGGTGATCAGGATGAGGTTGACGGCGTTGAGCATCAGCTCGACCGACATCAGCACGAGCACCGCGTTTCGGCGGCGGAGCACGCCGTACACGCCGAGGCCGAACAGCAGCGCGGCGGTGACGTACGGGATGACGGGCCTCATTCTCGTGTCCCTATGTCGGGGCGGGACACGACGATGGCCCCGACCAGCGCCGCCAGGAGCAGCACGGACAGCACCTCGAACGGCAGCACCCAGGAGCGGAAGATCTCGGTGCCGAGCCGCTCAGCGGTGCCGGCCTCGGGCAGGTCGACCTTGGTCCACCGGAACGCGTCGACCAGCAGCGCCGCCAGGCCCAGCCCCGCGCCGCCTCCGACCAGGAGCGCCGGCCAGCCGGGCCGGTCGAGGTCGTCGGACGCCCCGATCGGCGCCCGGGTCAACATCACCGCGAAGAGCAGCAGCACCACGACGGCACCGACGTAGATCAGCACCTGGACCCAGGCGACCAGCTCGGCGGTCAACACCAGGTACAGGCCGGCCACCGCCCCCAGGCACACCACCAGGTACAGGCCGGCGCGCACCAGATGTCTCGTGGTGACCACGAGCAGCCCGGAGCCCACCGCCACGGCACCGAGCCCGAGCAGCAACACGTCAGCGGCGGTCACCTCGGTGCCGCCTTCTTGACGGCGGCCGTCTCCTCCTTGGAGGGCTCGCCGTTGGGGTCGTGCGGTGGCGGCGGCGGCACGGTGGCCATCCACTCGCCGAGGCGGCTCTTGTCGTGCAGCAGGTCGCGGATGTCGTACTCGGCGTACTCGAACTCGGGTGTCCAGTACAGGGCGTCGAAAGGGCACGCCTCGATACAGATGCCGCAGTACATGCACAGCGAGAAGTCGATGTCGAAGCGGTCGAGCACGTTGCGCTGCCGAGCCCGGGCCGCGCCGGGCACCACGACCTCTTCCTTGTGCGAGTCGATGTAGATGCACCAGTCGGGGCACTCGCGGGCGCACAGCATGCAGACCGTGCAGTTCTCTTCGAGCAGCGCGATCACGCCCCGCGAGCGCGGGGGCAGGTCAGGCTCGACGTCCGGGTACTGCCGTGTGTGGGAACGGCGGGTCATCGTCTTGAGGGTGACCGCCAGCCCCTTCGCCAACCCCTCGCCAGGCACGCCCATGCCGCATATCCTGCCCCGTCTGACTCCGCGGCGCGAGCACCCGGCTACTAGCTACGTCGCGATCTTGACGGCGGCGGTCAAGACGAGCTGGGCCAGAGCGACCGGTACGAGCACCAGCCAGCACAGCCGCTGGAGCTGATCCTCGCGCAGCCGCGGGTACGTCACGCGCAGCCAGATGATCACGAACGACACGGCGAACACTTTGATCAGCGTCCACAGCCAGCCGAGGTAGTCGTCGCCGAACGGCCCCTGCCAGCCGCCCAGGAACAGCACGGTCGTCAGCGCGGCGATCACCACGATGCCGACGTACTCGGCGAGCAGGAAGAACGCGAACCGCAGTCCCGTGTACTCGGTCATGTACCCGAACACCAGCTCGGAGTCGGCGATCGGCATGTCGAAGGGCGGCCGCCGAATCTCGGCGACACCGGCGATGAAGAAGACCCCCAGGGCGGGCGCCTGCCACAGCAGCCACCACGGCTCCCACGCCTCGACGATGCCCGGCAACGACAGCGTGCCCGCCGCCATCGCGACGCTGGCCGCGGCGAGCACCAGCGGCAGCTCGTACCCGAGCAGCTGGGCCGCCGCCCGCAGCCCACCTAGCAGGCTGTACTTGTTGGCCGAGGCCCAGCCCGACATCAGTACAGCCACGACGCCGACGCCCACGACGGCGAGCGCGAAGAACAGTCCGATGTCGAGCGCCTGCCCGACCAGGTCATCGGGGCCGAGCGGGATGACCAGCAGCACCAGCAGGTACGGCACGAGCGCGACGAGCGGCGCCAACTGGAACACGGGCCGGTCGGCGGCGCGCGGGGTCACGTCTTCCTTCTGCACGAACTTGACGCCGTCGGCGATGAGCTGGGCCCAGCCGTGGAACGCGCCCGCGTACATGGGGCCGAGGCGGCCCTGCATGTGCGCCATCACCTTGTGTTCGGCCTGGCCGACGATCAGGGGCAGGGTCAGGAAGGCGACCACCACGCCGGCGACCCGGATGGTGAGCTCCAGCCACAGGGGCATCAGGCAGGCCCCCATTCACCGGGCGCGGGCACGCCGGGCGGCCGCATGGGAGCCCGTTTGCCGCCGCCGTGCCCCGACTCGCCTGGCTCTTTGGCGCCCGGCCACGCCTTCGCGACGCGGGAAGCGAGCACGAACTCCTTGCGCAGCGGGTGCCCCTCGAACTCGGGTGGCAGCAGCAGTGGCGCGAGGCCGGGGTGACCGACGAAGTCGACGCCGAACATCTCGTGGGTCTCCCGCTCGTGCCACGCGGCACCCGGGTAGATCGACACGACCGACCGGACGGCGGGCTCGGCGCGCGGCACGACCGTGCGGACCAGTACGCCGTGCCGCCAGCTCGTCGACCACAGGTGCGCGACGATCCCGAACCCGGACTCCAGCTCGTCGACCGCCGACAGCCAGTCGAAGAAGTCGCACGCGAGGCTGGTGTCGTCGCGCGCGGTGGTCAGCGCGCCGGCCCAGGCGTCCGGTGGTACGTCGACGGTGCCGCGCGCGTACGCCCCACCGCCCGATACGGTCGCCACGCCGTCCGTTACCAGCCCGGCGAGCCGCTCCCCGACCTCCTCCGGCGTCATGCAGGGGAGTCTAGGCCCTCGGGCCCGCCGAAGCCGCGTCGTGATCAGGGCGTCCCTCAAGTCGTTCTAACGACGTCAGGGACGCCCTGATCACGCAAGGAGCGCTGCGATCTCGGCGCGCGGCGGGGGAAGCGCGCCAGGGCGGGCGCAGACGGCGGCGGCGGTCGCCACGGCGTACCGCATGGCGTGGCCGACCGCCTCGGGGCTGAAGCCCTCCGCGCGGCTCAGCGCCGAGAGCAGGCCGGTGGTGAACGCGTCACCCGCGCCGACCGTGTCGGCGACGGTGATCTTCGGCGCGGCGCACTCGACCACCTGCCCATCGTGTACGCCCACGGCGCCCTTGCCGCCGCGTGTCACCACGACGAGGCGCGGCCCGTACCCGGCCCACCGCCGCGCCACCTCGACGTCGGACTCACCGGGCAGCAGCCAGCGCAGGTCCTCGTCGCTGACCTTGACGATGTCGGCGGTGCGCACGATCTCCTCGACCCGGGCGAGCGCGTCGGCCCGGTCGCCGACGAGCTTGGGCCGGACGTTGGGGTCGTACGAGACGAGCGTGCCGGCACTCCGGGCGGCCCGGATCAGCTCCAGCACCGCGTCCGCGCCCGGCGGCACCGCCGTCGCCAGCGAGCCGGTGTGCAGGAGGGTGACGCCGTCGAGGGCCGGCTTGCCCTGGTACGCCCAACCGAAACGGAAGTCGTACGTCGCGCCGCCGACCTCGTCGATCCGGGCGAACGCCACGCTGGTAGGCGCCTCGGTGACCGCGATGTCCGTAGGCGCGACGCCGTACGTGTCGAGGTGCTCCCGCAGCAGCCCACCGAACAGGTCCCCGCCGATCTCGGTCGCGAACCGCACCTCGTGCCCGTCGGCGACGAGCCCGACCGCCACGTTGAGCGGACTCCCGCCCGGCTTCGCGTCGAAGCTCCAACTGCCGCCACGACTGATCAGATCGACCAGGCTCTCGCCCACTACCAGGAACGTCACAAGCGTCAAGGATAGGGCTATGACAAGCACTCCCACCCTGCCCGTGATCGACCTCTCGGCGCCCGGTGACCGCCCGGCCCGGCAGATCGAGGCGGCCTGCCGCGACACCGGCTTCTTCTACCTGACCGGGCACGGGGTGCCTCCGGGGCTGTTGGGGAGCCTCGACGCCGCCAGCCGGGCGTTCTTCGCGCTGCCCGAAGCGGACAAGATGGAGATCGCGATGGACCGCGGCGGTCGCGCCTGGCGCGGGTACTTCCCGGTGGGCGGCGAGCTGACGTCGGGCCGACCCGACCTCAAGGAGGGCGTGTACTTCGGCACCGAGCTGCCCGACGACCACCCCCGGGTACGCGCCGGGCTCCCGCTGCACGGCCGCAACCTCTTCCCCCGCCAGGTGCCGGAGCTGCGCGCCGCGGTGCTGGCGTACCTGGACGCCCTCACCTCGGTCGGCCACTCGGTACTGCGTGCGGTGGCCCGGAGCCTGGACCTGCCGGCGGACTACTTCGAGGCGAGCTACACGGCCGAGCCGACCGTGCTCTTCCGGATCTTCCACTACCCGCCCTCCCCGCCTGGCAGCGACGACTGGGGCGTCGGGCAGCACACCGACTACGGGCTGCTCACCCTGCTCGCCCAGGACGACAACGGGGGCCTCTCGGTGCGTACCCCGGACGGCTGGATCGACGCGCCGCCGATTCCCGGTACGTTCGTGTGCAACATCGGCGACATGCTGGAGAAGCTGACCGGCGGCTGGTACCGCTCGACGCTGCACCGGGTGCGCAACGTGAGCGGGCGCGACCGGCTGTCGTACCCCTTCTTCTTCGATCCTGACTTCACCGCCGAGGTGCCGGCGCTGCCGGCGCGAACCCGGACCACCGCGGCCGGCGAGCCATGGTGGGATGGCGCAGACCCGCGCGCCTTCACCGGTACGTACGGCGACTACCTGCTCGGGAAGGTCGCGAAGGTGTTCCCGCAGCTGTCCGGCGACGTGCTCTGAACCCGCCCTCGCTGGGCGCCCAGTCGGCACTGTCGCGGCTGTCGACGGTCAGGCCGAGCGCGGACGCGGCGCCGAGGGCCAGCAGGAACAGGGCCAGGATCAGGAGTTCCATGGCTACAGGTCCCGTGACCAGATCTCGTCGACCATCTTGAAGCCGAAGGCGGTGGCCTCGCGCTGCTCGTCGAGCGTGAACCCGGCGCGCTCGTAGATGCGGTGCGCGTCCTTGGTCGCGTCGTACGTCCACAGCATGATCCGCTCGTACCCGGTGCGCTTGGCGAAGCGTAGGCACTCCTCGACGAGCCGGCCGCCGACGCCCATGCCTCGGGCGCTCGGCTCGACCAGCAGCAGCCGGAGCTGGGCGGTCTTGTCGTCGCGGCGTACGCACATGACGCAGCCGGCCGGAGCACCGTCGACCTCGGCGATCCAGACGGCCTCGCGGCGCGGGTCGTGGTCGGCGGCGTAGTCGGCGACGATCCGCGCGACGAGCGCCTCGAAGCTGGCGTCCCACCCGAACTCCCGTGCGTAGATCGCGCCGTGCCGCTGCACGATCCAGCCCAGGTCGCCGGGGGTCGGTGGGCGCAGGACGACGAGGTCGCGGCGGGTCGGCTCGCCGAGCAGGTCCTGGATGGTGGCCATGGCGCCGAGCAGCCGGCGCTGGTCGGCCTCGCCCAGGCCGCTCACCAGCTCGCCGATCTGCACGTCGGTGCGCTTGTCCAGCTCGGCCTGGGTGGCGCGGCCGGCCTCGGTCAGCTCGATCACCTGGCGGCGGGCGTCGACGGCCGATCGGGACCGGGTGATCATGCCGTCCGACTCGAAGCGGGCCAGGATGCGGCTGAGGTAGCCCGCGTCCAGGTCGAGCGCGCGGCGCAGGTCGACGACCTCGACGGAGTCCCGGTGCGCGAGCTCGAAGAGCACCCTGGCCTCGGTGAGCGTGTACGGAGTGCTCAGCATGCCCTCGCCAAGGACGCCGATCACCCGGGTGTAGAAGCGGTTGAAAGCGCGGATCTCCGCAACACGATCGCTCATTGCCCCACTCAACCTTTCCTTTGACTCCGTCAACTATTACTCCCCACGGGGCGTGACGCAAGCGGTTACCCTTGGCCGTGGCCGAGAACGGGGATTTCGCGGACTTCTACGCCGCGACCTTCCGTCCCTTGACCCTCCAGCTGTACGCGTACACCGGTGACCTCACCGAAGCGCAAGACGTCGTGCAGGAGGCGTTCAGCCGCGCACTCCCCCGATGGTCGAAGCTGAGCGGCTACGACGACCCGGCCGCCTGGGTGCGCCGGGTAGCGTGGAACCTCGCCACCAGCCGGTGGCGGCGCGCCCGACGGCTGCTGGACCTCACCCGCCACCAGCGCGTCGAGCCCGTCGCCGGGCCGACCCCAGATCGCATAGCGCTCATGGAGGCCCTGACGACGTTGCCGCCACGCCATCGCCAGGCCGTGGTGTTGCATTACCTGGCCGACCTGCCGGTTAATGAGATCGCCGACATCGCCGGGGTGGCCGAAGGCACCGTCAAATCATGGTTACATCGCGCGCGAGCGGCGCTCGCCATCAGAATGGCTGATCGGGAACCGGCCGGAAGGGAGACGGAGGATGTCTGACGACGACCCTCTGCGCTCCGCTTTCGACGGCTTCCGCGCCGACGCGCTGCCGGACCTCCAGGCACCCGGCGTGACCGACGTACGCCGCCGGTGGATCCGCCGGCGCGCTGTGCAGAGCGGCGCGGCGGTCGCCGTGGTCGCGGTACTGACCCTGACCGGGGTCGCGCTCGCCGGGCCGCTCAGCGCGGAACCGGAGATCACAGACTCGGCCAGCCCAGCGACCTCACCATCGCCGAGCGCCACGCCGAGCCCGTCGGCCGGCGCGACCAAGGTACGCCCGGACGCGGGCGACCAGACGCCGCGCAAGGACGGCGGCAACCAGGGCGGCAAGACGTGCCGGGAGTACGGCGAGGTCGACATCGCCGAGCCGATGACCGACGGCGCGATCACGCTCGCCGCGCGGGTCGACGCCGGCGACGAGCGCAAGCTGTGCCCCGGCGAGGTGATCCGGGTCTTCTGGGCGTCGTACGAGATCGACCCGGGCGGCATCCAGCGGCTCTTCGACTCCGGGACCGGGCGGCTCGACGCCGGCCAGCCCACCGTGCGCCTGGAAGTGCGGCTCCCGTCGGGCGACTGCCGGTCGTGGTACGTCGGCGCCGGCTCCGCCGAGATCCGCGAACTCATCCCGCCCGACGGCGGCGGCTACTCCAACGTCATCGACTCCAGCAAGGCCGACGTCTGTGTGGAGACCCCGGTTTCTCCCTCATCAACCTGATCATCCGACATGATGGCGGGGTGCGAGCAGTCACGATCACCCCGGGACAGCCGAACTCGCTGCGCCTCGTCGACGACGCTCCAGAGCCGCCCGAGTCCGAGGGCGCGGTGCTCGTGCACGCGATCGCCGTCGGCGTCTGCGGCACCGACCGCGAGATCATCGCTGGCGAATACGGCGAGGCGCCACCGGGTACCGGCCAGCTGATCATCGGCCACGAGTCGCTCGGCCGGGTCATCGAAGACCCGACCGGCACCCTCCAACCGGGCGATCTCGTGGCCGGCATCGTGCGGCTCCCCGACCCGGTGCCCTGCCTGAACTGTGCGGTCGGCGAGTGGGACATGTGCCGCAACGGCCTGTACACCGAGCATGGCATCAAGGCGCGCCACGGCTTCGCCCGCGAACGCTGGCGGGTCGAGCCCGACTTCGCGGTGCGGCTCGATCCCGCCCTGGAGTCCGTCGGCACGCTGCTGGAGCCGACCAGTGTCGTGGCCAAGGCGTGGGAGCACATCGAGCGGGTCGGCGTCCGGGCCCGCTGGGAGCCGGAGACGGTACTGGTCACCGGCGCGGGCCCGATCGGCCTGCTCGCCGCGCTGCTGGGTGCGCAGCGCGGGTTGGAAGTACACGTGCTGGATCGGGCTGTCGACGGGCCGAAACCGGCGCTCGTCACCGCGCTGGGCGCGACCTACCACACCGGACAGGTGGCCGACCTCGACCTTGAGCCCGACATCGTCGTGGAGTGCACCGGCGCTCCCCCGGTGGTCGTGCAGGTCATCGACAAGGTCGGCCCCACCGGGATCGTGTGCCTGACCGGCGTGTCGTCGGCCGGCAAGCAGGTCGGCGTCGACGTGGGAGCCCTCAACCGGGCCGTGGTGCTGGAGAACAACGTCGTCTTCGGCTCGGTCAACGCCAACCGTCGACACTGGACGGCGGCGGCGGTCGCGCTGGGCCGGGCCGACCTGCGGTGGCTCGAAAAGCTGATCAGCCGCCGAGTCTCCCTCGACCAGTACGCCGACGCCTACGCCCGCGACGACAACGACATCAAGGTGGTGCTAGGGCTCTAGCACGATCTTGCCGACGACGGCACGGTCCGTGAGCATGCGCAGCGCCTTCGGAGCCTCGGCGAGCGGCATGCGGACAGCCACGTCGGGCCGCAGCTCACCGGTGCGCAGCAGATCGATGACCGTGGCCAGGTCCTCGTCGAAG
Source organism: Phytohabitans aurantiacus (assembly GCF_027923225.1). Taxonomy (GTDB): domain Bacteria; phylum Actinomycetota; class Actinomycetes; order Mycobacteriales; family Micromonosporaceae; genus Phytohabitans; species Phytohabitans aurantiacus. The sequence goes on along the minus strand of NZ_BSDI01000013.1, from coordinate 66,538 downwards.
TGCCGCTCGTGGTTGATCGAGTAGAAGCGGCCCCGCCGGCCGTCCGGCTTGAGCGCCCACCACAGCATCTTGCCCATCGCGGACGCGAACGGCGCGAGGCGCCAGCCATTGTCGTCGACGGTCGCGGCGCTGCCGTACACGATCAGAATCCCGCCGCGGCCGAGCGCCCGGTGCGACTCGCGCAGGCCGGGGCCGGCGGCATGGTCGAAGACCGCCGCTACCCCGTCGGGCGCGAGCTCGCGGACCCGGTCAGCCAGGCCCGGCTCGCGGTAGTCGAGAGGGATCACGCCCATCGCGCGCAGCGTGTCGTGCTTGCCGGGCGAGGCGGTGCCGATGACCTTGGCGCCGGCCCGCTGCGCGAGCCGGACCAGCAGCGTGCCGACACCTCCCGCGGCGCCGTGGACAAGCACGGTTTGACCGGGACGCACTTTCGCGACGCGGTGCGTCATCTGGTACGCCGTGACACCGTTGGTGATGAGCGCGACGACCTCGCCGGCGTCCAACTCATCCGGTACTGGCACGAGGTGGGTCGCCTTCAGCACGATCCGCTCAGCCCAGGCACCCGTGCGCGTCATCGTGGCCACCCGCGCGCCGACCGGCAGTGCGACGCCTGATCCAACCGCCTCGACCCGGCCGACCAGGTCGTATCCGGGCACGAACGGGAACTTCGGCTGCGCGTAGTACCGCCCGCGAAGCATCTGCACCTCGGCGAACGCCACTCCGGTCGCCTCGACGCGCAGCCGCACCTCGCCCGGCCCGGGCTCGGCCAGCTCGCGCCGCTGAAGCTCCAGGACCTCGGGCCCGCCCGCGTGTGGCATGACCACCTGCGCCGTCTCCATCGTTATATCTCCTCACATACGTTAGAAGCTCTAACTCAGGTTAGACTCTCATCCGTGGAGAACGCAACACGCCGGGAGAGAATCCGCGCTCAGACACGCGAGGAGGCGAAGGCGGCCGCCCTACGGCAGATCGCCGCCGCCGGGCCGCAGTCGCTGTCGCTGAACGCGATCGGCAAGGAGCTGGGGATGACCGGGCCGGCTCTCTACCGGTACTTCGCGGGGCGGGACGAACTGCTCACCGAGCTGATCAGCGACGGATACCACGATCTGGCCGACGCGGTCCTGACAGCGGGAGCGGCGGTGGAGGGCCAGCCGCCAGCGGACCGCATCCGCGCGCTCGCCCGGGCGTACCGCGAGTGGGCGCTCGCCCAGCCACACCGGTACCTGCTGCTGTTCGGCACACCAGTGCCCGGATACGCCGCACCGGCGCACACGATCCAGGCGGCGACCCGCACGCTGAGCGCGTTCCTGGAGCCGCTGGCCGAGCTGGCTTCCGCCGCCCGCCACCCGGAGCTGGAACGGCAACTGGCCACCAGCCTCGCCGACCGCGACGGCAACACCGGCTGGGCGGGTGCGACGCTACGGCTGGGCGTGACCGGCTGGACCCGCATGCACGGCGTACTGAGCCTGGAGGTCGAAGGCCACTTCCAGACAATGGGCTTCGACCCCGCCCTCCTCTACGAAGCCGAAATCAACGACCTAATCGCCTCCGCCTAGCCCCGCCGCCCACCGCCCCCTCTTTCCGCCGATCAAGGGCAAATGCACGTGGTTCGATCGCTTTTCCGCGTGCGTTCGCCCTTGATCCCGGCGATTGCCCTTGATCGCCCGCAGCCTCGCCCTGCGCGAGTCACGGTCAACCCCCGCCGAGGCGGGGTGGGTCGTGGGGACGCGGAGGGTGCGGCCGCGGGAGCGACGGTATGGAGCGCGACGGGCGTCGCGGCAGCTCAAAACTAGAGGCCGGGGAGGAGGCTGTTGCGGAAGAGGTCGACGAAGATCTGGTGGTCGCGGCGGGCTTGGGCGCCGTATGCGTGGGCGAACTCGACCAGGTGTGGCACGAACCCGTCGGGGTCGCGGTCGACGGCCGCGACGATCGCCTCTTCGGTGGAGAAGTCGACCAGGTCGTGGCTGGACTCGTCGTCGGCGACCGAGTGCATCCGGGCGACCGCCCGGCCGAGGTCCGTGACCACGCCCGCCAGTTCGTCGGCCTCGTTGACGTCGGCCCAGTCCAGGTCGGCGGCGTACGGCGACACCTCGGCGACGAGCTGGCCGACGCCGCCCAGCTCGGTGAAGCCCAGCCACGGGTCGGCGCTGGCCTGGAGCGCCCGCTGCGATTCCGCCGTGCGGTGCCCCTGGTGCCGGAAGTAGGCGCGCACCTTCTCGTCGGCGATGTGCCGGGCCACCGCCGGCACCTGCGCCTGCTTCACGTAGATGATCACGTCGTTTTCCAGCGCCTGGGTGTGCCCCTCCAGCAACAGGTTGTACGACGGCAGGCCGGCCGAGCCGATGCCGACGCCCTTACGGAGCACGACATCCTTGATGTGCGAGGCGATCGGCCGGTGCGCCTCATTGCCCGCCGGCAGCGTCGTCAGGTACTGCTCAAACGCGGCCACCACGACCTCCCTGGTGGACTCGTCGATCTCGTACACGCCGTCGCCCAGCGAGAAGCGCCGCTCGTAGTTGTCGATCGTGGTCTGGGTGGCGAGCAACTCCACCCGGGCGTTCAGCCGAGCCTGCTGGAGCACGGTGCGCAGCACGCCGTCGGCGTTGTCGAGGGTGATCGAGCCGATCGCGTCGTCGCCACCCGCCGCGATCGCGCGCAGCTCGGTCAGGTACGCCCCGGCGAAGCGGGTCACCAGGTCGGTGATCACCGCGTCGGAGAGCGCCTTGGCGTACCCGATGAGCGCCACGCTCGCGCAGAACCGCTTGAGGTCCCACACGAACGGCCCGACGTACGCCTCGTCGAAGTCGTTGACGTTGAAGACGAGTTGGCCGGACGCGTTCATGTACGTGCCGAAGTTCTCCGCGTGCAGGTCGCCGTGGATCCACACCCGGCTGGTCCACTCGTCGAGGAACCGGTCGTCGGCGAAGTCACCGGTCACGTCGGCGTAGAACAGCGCCGCGCTGCCCCGGTAGAACGCGAAGGGGGAGGCCGCCATCTTGCGAAACTTGCGCCGGAACGCGGCCGGGTCGATCGCCATCAGCGCACCGAACTCGCGCAGCAGCACCTCGGTGATCATCTCGGGCCGCTCGTCGTCACCCATATTCGGACGGTAGCCGGCCATGACCAGCCCCGGGCCCGTCCGAACGGATCGGTCAGTCGCGGTCTTCGGGGTGGGGGTGCTGGTAGTCCAGGTCGGTCGAGGGCAGCGGCAGGTCGCGGTCGTCGCCGAACGGTGCGCCGGCGCCCTGCCGGTCGCCGGTGATCTCCGTTACGGGCAGCCGGCCGTCGGGCCCGACCGGAGGCGGCAGCGGCGGCGGGACGGTGCGGTGCCAGTCGATGTTGTCGGGGAAGACGACGCGCTTGTGCGGCTGCTCCGGACCGGTCACCAGGGGCGCGGTCAGGGCCTCGGCGTCGTGGCCCTTCGTCACCGCGAGCGGATCGGGGCGGGACACCCCACCGATGCCGGCCTGCTCGCCGGCGATCTTCTCCTGTAGGCGCAGGATGCCGTGCAACAGCGCCTCTGGCCGAGGCGGGCAGCCGGGGACGTACACGTCGACCGGGATGATCTGGTCGACGCCCTTGGTGACCGAGTACGAGTCCCAGTAGGGGCCGCCGCAGTTCGAGCAGGCGCCGAACGAGATGACGTACTTCGGCTCGGGCATCTGGTCATAGAGCCGCTTGATCGCGGGTGCCATCTTGTCGGTGACGGTGCCCGACACGACCATCAGATCGGCCTGCCGAGGGCCGTGCGCGAACGGGATCACGCCCAGCCGGATGAAGTCGTGGCGCCCCATGCTCGTCGCGATGAACTCGATCGCGCAGCACGCCAAGCCAAAGTTGAAGACCCACAGCGAGTACCGCCGGCCCCAGTTCAGGACGAACCGGATCGGTTCACCAAGCACTCCTGGCAACTGCACGACACAAGTCAATCACAACGCAACTCGCCGCAACCGTTCCCGGGGACCGCACGTGTTACCGGCGCTTCCCGATGGTGATCGGGAGCTACAGGGGAGGGATCGTGCACTTGTCCACACCGCCGCGCCTCGACGAGCCACCACCGCCAGGCGCCGGCCGGAAGTCGACCGAGGTCGACTTCGACGCCTTCTACCAGGCGCACTACCGGGCGATGACCACCCAGCTGTGCGCGTACACGGGTGACCTGGGGCACGCCCAGGACCTGGTACAGGAGGCGTTCTGCCGCGCGTTCACGCGGTGGCAGAAGATCGTCCGGTACGAGGACCCCGTGGCCTGGGTCCGCAAGGTCGCCTGGAATCTGGCCACGAGCCGGTGGCGCCGCGTGCGTACCGCTCAGCGCTTCCTGCGCAAACAGCGCGAGGAGCATGTGCCGGGCCCTAGTCCGGATCGCGTCGCCCTCGAGGCGGCCCTGGCGCTCCTGCCTCCCAATCAGCGCCGCGTCGTCGTCCTGTACCACCTGGCCGACATGCCCATCTCGGAGATCTCCCGCCAGGAAGGCATCCCCGAGGGAACCGTCAAGTCCTGGCTTCACCGGGGCCGTACCGCCCTGGCCGTCCACCTGTCCGAGCGCACCGAGGAGAACCGCCGTGCCTAACGACGACGACACCTTCCTGAACAGCCACTTCGCCGCCTACCGCAACGAGCTGATCGCGGACGTGACGCCCGCCGGCACGGATGCGGTACGCATGACGGTGCGGCGGCGCCGCAGGGTCGCGGTCACGGCCGGCACCGCCCTCGCGATCGCACTCATCGCCGGCCCGGCTGCGGGTTTCGCGGCGCTCAGCCGAGGGCCGGCACCTCCAGCACCAGGCACCACTTCGGAGCCCACGATCTCGGCGTCCCCCTCGCCGTCGGCCAGCCCGTCGCCGAGCGCGAGCGCCACGACGCCGGCCGGGCCCGACGGCCGGATCACGAAGGCCGACCTGCTCAAGGCGAAGCTGACCCTGCCAGCGTGGCAGAGCGACGCGCCGTCGGGCTGCGTCACCAAGGACGTCCGGCTGGACGCCGAGGCGAAGACCGGCAGGCCGGGCCTCATGAGCCTGACCTACGGCGACGCCGACGGCGACGGCACGCAGGAGACGATCGCGATCCTCGGCTGCCGGCCGGGCGAGGCGGCCATGCAGCAGGTGGTCGTGTTCGATCGGGACGCCGCCGGCAAGATTCACACGTTCGGCCAGGTCGTCCGCACCGGCATCGGCTTCGATTGGATCATCACCCTCAAGATCGACACGCCCGGCTCGATACAGGTCCAGGTCGGTGACATCCAGCCCTGCTGCGACACGCCGGCAAGCGCCGCGCGGAAGCAATGGCGCACCTACACCTGGAACGGTGACAAGTTCCGGCAGAGCGGCGGCCCCACCGTGTTTCCCGACAAGCCGCTGACGGACCTCCGGGTGACGGCGACCGACGTGGTCTTCGGCGCCGACGGCAAGGCCAGCATCAAAGTCACGGTGCGTAACGCCGGACCGGTGGATGCCGAGAACGTCTTCCTATGGCTCGAAATGGGCGACAGCGACGTGGACCTCGACGGCGCCGGCTGGTCCGCGTGCAAGGAGTCGAACCTCAACAAGGAACACCCGCCGATCACGCTGGAGTGCCTGGTCGGCCCGATGCGGGCGGGCGAGACGAAGACGCTGACCCTCGGCATGAAGAAAACCGGCACGACGGCCACTGCCTCCGGAACGGCCAGGGTCATGCGGCTGAACATCAACCGCGATCCGTCGGGGGACCTCAAGGAGTCCGACAATGGGGACGCCTTCAAGGTGACCTTCTAGGGCCGCTGGAGGTGGCTGAGGAAGTCGATCAGTAGTCGCTCCCGGAGCGCGGGCGGCGCGGCGTTGAGCAGCGTGTTCACCGTCGCCATGCGCTCCGGGAGGCCCCCGGAAAGGCCCAGGGCGGCCAGCAGTTCCGGAAGCGGGGCGGACGGATCCACCGGTGGCAGGACCACCGGGCCGGCCGCCCTCGCCGCGTCCACCGCCACGGCCAGGTCGGTGGCGAACGCCGCCACCTGCGGCGCCACCGCGGCGGCCACGGTGAGGTGGATGCTCGCCGGCAGGTCACCGAACGCAAACTGCGGCTGGGTGTGCCAGCCCCGCGCGGCGAGTTCGTCGGCGAGTACGAACAGGTCCGGGTCGCCGTCCGAGGTGAAGCACACGACCGTCGTTTCCGCCGGCGCGAGCAACCGCAATCCGTCCACATCGGAGACCGCCGCCGCCAGGCCGCGGACGGCTTCCCGGGTACGGCCAGCGAGCGCGAGGTAGCCGCTGTCGCCGATATGGCGGAGCACGGCGTACGCCGCCGCGATCGGGCCACCGGACCGGGTCGACGAGATCACGGGGTTGACCATCGTGTACCCGGGCCAGCCGGCGTACCCGAAGTACTGCGGCCGGCGCAGCTCCTCGTCGCGGTGCAGCAGGACCGACACGCCCTTGGGGCAGTACGCGTACTTGTGCAGGTCCACCGAGATCGACGTGACACCGGGCACCGCGAAGTCGAACGGCGGCACATCGACGCCGAGGCGGCGCAGGTAGGGCAGCGTCCAGCCGCCGAAGCAGGCGTCGACGTGGCAGCGCACGCCCGCGGCGGCGGCCACCTCCGCGATCTCGGCCACCGGGTCGACCACGCCGTGGGCGTACGACGGCGCGGAGCAGGCCACGAGCACGGTGTCGGGTCCGATGGCGGCGGCCACGTCCGTCGCCAGCGGCCGCAAGGAATCCGGGTCCACCGGTATCAGGTCGAGCGCCACGCCCAGGTAGTGCGCCGCCTTCGCGAACGCGGCGTGCGCGGTCACCGGGGCCACCATCCGCGGCCGGTCGACATCGGGTCGCGCGTCCCGTGCCGTCTTAACCGCCAGCAGCAGCGACTCGGTGCCGCCGCTGGTCACGCTGCCCACCACGCCGGGCGGCCCGCCGAGCACCTGCGCCGCCGCGCCGACCAGGGCGTTCTCCATGACCAGCAGGGACGGGAACGCGGTGGGGTCCAGGCCGTTGACGTGTGCGGCCAGCGAGTACGCGGACATCGCCAGCTCGTCGAGCCCTGGTACGGCGGGGTCGTAGACGTACGCGAAGAGGCGGCCGCCATGGGTGGGGCGGTCGGCCGTGCGCAGTGCACGGATCTCGTCGAGTACCTGCTCAGCCGGCAGGCCGTCCTTCGGCAACGACATCGGGATCACGGGCGAAAGTGTCGTCGTACCCGCGCAGGAATGCCAGCGCCACGGCGACCACCACCGCGGGGAGGACCGTGAAGCCCAGCAGTACCCCGAGGCGGGCCGTGCCGTCCTGCGCCATCGGTTGACCGGTGGCTGACGAGGCGTACCCGAAAAGCTGCAGGACCACGGCGTAGATCCCGGGTCCGAGCGCGAGCCCGAGCGTCTCCCCGGCTGTCCATAGGCCCGTGAAGACGCCGGCCTGCCGGCGTCCGGTGCGTGCGGTGTCGTGGGCGATGCAGTCCGGCAGCATGGCGAAGCCGAAGACCTGTTGCCCGGCGTACCCGCAGCCGATCGCGGCGACCAGGAGGTAGACGGCTACCGCCGGCAGCGCGGGCGCGGCGACGAGCGCGAGCGCCCCGGCCGCGAAGATCACCGAGGCGGCGGCGAACGACCGGAGCTTGCCCAGCCGCTCCCCCGCCCGCCGCCAGGCGGGCATCACGAGCAGAGCCGGGCCGACGAAGCACGCGAAGAGCACCGTCGGGCCGTCGTCGGGGCGTTCGAGCACGTGGTCGGCGAAGTACTTGACGCCCGCCAGCATCGTGCCGATGCCCGCCGCCTGGATGACGAAACAGGTCAGCAGGAGCCGGAAGGGACGATTGCTGGCGGCGACCCGGAGCTGGGCACGCAGGCTCGGCTCGATGTCCCGGACGCTGGCGCCGCCGACGCCCCGGGTGCCGGCGTAGACCCCCAGCACGCCCACCACGATCAGCGCGGCGACGAACAGGCCCATCCAGCGATGGCCGGGGATGCCGTCGCCGCCGGCGGTCACCACGAGCGGGGCCACCGCGCCGGAGATCAGGATCGCCAGCGCCAGCACGGCGATCCGCCAGGTCATGAGCCGGGTCCGCTCGGCGTAGCCGTCGGTCATCTCGGCCGGCATCGCCACGTAGGGGACCTGGAAGAACGCGTACGCGGTCGCGGTGGCGAGGAAGGCGAAGGCCGCGTAGGCGCCGGCGTCCGCTCCGGTGCCCAGCGGACCGGCGAAGATCGCCGCGAAGAGTGCGGCCATCGCGAGACCACCGGCCAGCAGGTACTGGCGGCGGCCACCCCAGCGGTCGGAAATCCGTCCGGCGACCGGGTTGACCAGCACGTCCCACGCCTTCGGCACGAGCACCAGCAGCCCCGCCACGCCGGCCGCGATGCCGAGCGTGTCCGTCAGGTACGGCAGCAGCAGGAGCCCGGGCACGGTGCCGAACGCGCCCGTGGCCAGCGACCCCAGCGCGTACCCGAGATGCACCCGCCGCGCCAACCCAGTACTCATGCGCGCGGATGTTAGCCATCGGGACGCGCGGAAGGACAGATGCATCTACGCTGCGCCCCGTGACTGTTACTGTCCCCACGGCGACGGCCCGGGCCTCGGCGCCGCCCAGAGAGGAGGCGATGCGGGTGCCCGCCGGTGTCGCCGCAGGTCACCCGGCCACGGCCGAAGTGGGTCTGCGCATCCTCGCGGCGGGCGGGTCGGCGGCGGATGCCGCGGTGGCGGCTGTGCTCGCCACGTCGGTCAGCGAGAGCATCCTGACCGGGATCGGCGGGGGCGGCTTCGCCACCTACTTCGACGCGGCCACCCAGACGGTCACCTGTCTCGACTTCTTCTGTTCGGTGCCCGGGTTGGACGGCGACGTCACGCCCGACCCGATGACCCCGATCGAGGTGTACTTCGGGGCCGTACCCCAGATCTACTCGATCGGCGGCGCCAGCGTGGCCGTACCGGGCGTACCCGCCGGCTGCGGCGAGGTGCACCGGCGCTGGGGCCGGCTGCCGTGGCAGCGCGTCGTCGAGCCGGCCGTGACGCTGGCCCGCAGCGGCGTACTGCTTCCGGCCGCCCAGGCCCGCACGCTGGTGTCCGTGGCCCCGGCCCTGCTGCCCGGCGAGGGAGCCGCCATCTACGCGCCCACGGGGCGGCTGCTCGAAGGCGGCGAGCTGCTGCACCACCCCGGGCTCGACAGCGCCCTCGACGCGATGGCCGAGGAAGGCCCGTCCGTCTTCTACACCGGCCGCCTGGGCCAGCTACTGGTCGACACGGTACGGGCGGGTGGCGGGGCGCTCGGCCCGGCCGACCTGGCGGCGTACCGCGTGCTGGAGCTGGAGGTCGGGCACGCGACGCTCGGCCACAACCACATCTACGCGCGGCACGACATGAACGAGACGATCCACACGATCGCCGCGTTGCCGGCGGAGCTGCCCGATATGTCCCGGCGGGACCGGGCCGTGGCCGTGGCCAACGCGCTCCGGCAGTACGGGGCGCAGCGCCTCGGCGACACCACCAACATCTCCGTGGTCGACGCGGAGGGCGACGCCTGCGTGATCACCACGACGCTCGGTATCGGCTCGGGTGTCTGGCTGCCCGGCTGCGGCATCAACCTGAACTCGATGCTCGGCGAGGGCGAGTTGATCACTCCCGACCTGGCGCCCGGGCGGCGGATGTCGTCGATGATGTGCCCGCTCGTCGTGGTCGACGAAGACGGGCGGCTGGTGGTGGCGGCCGGCTCGGCGGGCGCCTCCCGCATCCGCACCGCCCTGGTCGACACCCTGCTCGGCGTACTCATCGACGGGCTGGACATGCCCGCTGCGATCGCCCGGCCCCGGTTTCACGTGGTCGGCGACGTCGTGCACGCCGAGCTGGGGTACCCGGCGGACGAGCTGGACGCGCTGTCGGCGGCCGGGTACACGATCAACCAGTGGCCCGACATGAACCACTACTTCGGCGGCGTCAGCGCGGTTGGCCGGGCCGGCGCCGCGGGCGACCCCCGCCGCGGCGGCGTCGGCGCGGTCCTCCCATGATCAGGGCTGTGAACGGTCCGAGTCGCATACTCCGTCGTGCGCGAGCGCCGCGCGGCGACTCGGACCGTTCATCCCTCAAGTCGCCCTAACGACTTCGGGGACGCCCTGATCACGCTTCGTCGGGCCACCACATCGCGCGCTTCATGTCTACGCGGCCGTTGCGCATCGGGGTGGCCTCGCCGATCAGCCGGGCCATCGCCTCCAGCTCGTGGCCCGGCACCACCCGGCCAGCGTTGTTGACCACGCGGTGCCAGGGGACCGGGCCGCCGTACCGGGACATGATCGTGCCGACCAGCCGTGCCGACGCGCGACCAGACCGGTCGGCCAGGTAGTCGGCGATCGCCCCGTACGACATCACCCGTCCCGACGGGATCCGCTCGACCACTGCGAGCACCTCTTCGACGTACTCCTCCGGCGTCACGAGGACACACCCTATGCAGAATGGTTGGGTGCGCGAAGCAGTCACAGCGGCACGGCGGATCGTCGTCAAGATCGGTTCGTCGTCGCTGACCACGGCCACCGGGGGGCTCGACACCGAACGTGTCGACGCCCTCGTAGACGCCGTCGGCGCCCTGGCCACCGACGGGCGGGAGATCGTGCTGGTCTCCTCCGGGGCCATCGCCGCCGGTCTGGCACCGCTGTCGATCCCGCGCCGACCGCGTGACCTGGCCACCCAACAGGCCGCCGCCAGCGTGGGGCAGGGCCTGCTGATCGGCCGGTACGCGGCCAGCTTCGCCCGGCACGCGCTCGTCGTCGGGCAGGTACTGCTCACGGTCGACGACGTGACCCGCCGGGCGCACTACCGCAACGCGTACCGCACGCTGCGCAAGCTGCTCGACATGGGCGCCGTACCGATCGTGAACGAAAACGACACCGTCGCCACCGAGGAGATCCGCTTCGGCGACAACGACCGGCTGGCCGCCCTGGTCGCCGCGCTGACCCACGCCGACCTGCTGGTACTGCTCTCGGACGTCGACGCGCTCTACACCGGCAACCCGAGCCGGCCCGGCACCCAGCGGATCGACGAGGTACGCGACGAGCACGACCTCGACGGGGTGTCCATCGGCAAGGCGGGCAAGGCGGGCGTCGGCACCGGCGGCATGATCACGAAGGTCGAGGCGGCTCGCATCGCCACCGGCTTCGGCATCCCCGTGGTGCTCACGGCCGCGCCGCTCGCCGCGTCAGCGCTGGCGGGCGAGGAGGTGGGCACGCTCTTCCATCCGGTACGCCAGCGGCCCACCGCGCGCCTGTTCTGGCTCGCGCACGCCACCTCGCCCCGCGGCCGGTTGCACCTGGACCCGGGCGCGGTACAGGCCGTGGTGGGCCGGCGAAAGTCGCTGCTGCCAGCGGGCATCACCGCGGTGGACGGCGCTTTCACCGCCGGCGACCCTGTCGACCTGGTCGACGCCTCGGGTGCCCCGGTCGCCCGCGGGCTGGTCAACTACGACGCGGTCGAGCTGCCGTCGCTGCTCGGCCGGTCCACGGTCGAGCTGGCCGCCGCGCTCGGCCCGGGATACGAACGTGAAGTGGTGCACCGCGACGACCTGGTACTTCTCTAGGGAGAAAAATGAGTGTTCACGAGCAGGCCAAGCGAGCCCGCGAGGCCGCCGCCGCGCTGGCCACCGCGACCCGGGCCACCAAAGACACGGCACTACTGGCGATGGCCGACGCGCTGGTCGCCCGCGCCGGCGAGATCCTGGCCGCCAACGCGGAAGACGTCTCGTCGGCCCGCGACAACGGCCTCACGGCGGCGATCATCGACCGCCTGTCGCTGACCGAGGGCCGGGTCGAGGCGATGGCCGGGGCGCTGCGCGAGATGGCCGCGCTGCCCGATCCGGTCGGCGAGGTGGTACGCGGCTCCACGCTGCCCAACGGGCTGGAGCTGCGGCAGGTCCGGGTGCCGTTCGGTGTCGTTGGCATCATCTACGAGGGCCGCCCCAACGTGACGGTGGACGCTGCGGGCATCTGCCTCAAGTCGGGCAACGCCGCGCTGCTGCGCGGTTCCTCGTCGGCCGCTCGGTCGAACGCGGCCCTCACGGCGGTACTCCGGGACGCCGTCGCCGCCACCGGCCTGCCCGCCGACGCGATCCAACTGCTCGACGCCTCGTCCCGCGACTCGGTCAAGGAGCTGATGCGCGCCCGCGGCCTGGTCGACGTTCTCATCCCGCGCGGCGGCGCCTCCCTGATCAAGACCGTGGTCGAGGAGTCGACCGTGCCCGTCATCGAGACCGGCGTCGGCAACTGCCACGTGTACGTCGACGCGGCGGCCGATCTCGACAAGGCGCTCACCGTGCTGCTCAACAGCAAGACGCAGCGCCTGTCCACCTGCAACACCGCCGAGTCGGTACTGGTGCACGCCGCGGTCGCCGACGCCTTCCTCCCGCGCGCACTGGCAGCCTTCCAGGAGGCGGGCGTCACGGTTCACGGCGACCCGGCCGTCGCGGCGTACTCAGACACGGTCGTGCCCGCCACCGAGGAGGACTTCGGCACCGAGTACCTCTCCGCGGACATCTCGGCCGCGGTGGTCGACTCGCTCTCCTCCGCCGTCGCGCACATCACCCGGTACGGGTCGCAGCACACCGAGGCGATCGTGACCGAGTCGGTGGCGGCCGCCCGCGAGTTCGTGGCCCGGGTCGACGCGGCGGCCGTGATGGTGAACGCCTCCACCCGCTTCACCGACGGCGGCGAGTTCGGATTCGGGGCCGAGATCGGCATTTCCACGCAGAAGTTGCACGCGCGTGGGCCGATGGGACTACCCGAGTTGACCTCTACGAAGTACATCGTGACGGGCGATGGTCACATCCGCTCCTGAGCGGTCGCCGGGCGGCGGGTGTGGATGTAGCGTGTCGCCGTGGTCGACATGGACGCCGCGATCGGCTTCGTCGTAGCCCACGGCGACGCCGTGGACCGGGCCCGCCTATCGCACCTGCGTACGGGCGGTATGCCCAGCGAAAACCTGCTCGCCGACGCCGAGATCGGGCAGGCGCCCAGTGGCGGCTGGCCGGCAACCTGGGGCGGCGAGGTCGCCTCGGTGGACGCGACGTGTTTTCGCCTGGCGGAACTCGACGACCTCGGCGCGCTGGACCGTCCCGCCGCGCGCACCGCGCTCGACTGGCTCGCGAGCGCGCAGCGGCCGGACGGCATGTGGGAAGAAGACGAGACGCTGGCCGGCGAGGCGCCGCCCTGGGCGCAGCCGGGCGACCCCGAGGCGCGCCTCTACCTGACCACCAACGCCGCGTTCTGGCTCGGCCTGACCGGGTACGCCGACCCGGCCCGCGCCGCCAGCCAGGTGATCGCCGCACACGTCGGCCCAGACGGCAGTTGGCCGTCGTTCCTGGTCAGCGCCTGGCTGGGCGCGGGCGTCCTGTACCAGCAGGGCATGTTCTACGAGTCGGCGCGGCTGCAGATCATGCTGGGCGACCGGCTGTCGCGGATGACACCGGCCGACATCGCGTTACTGGCGGCGCGGCTGCGGCGCGCCGGACTGGCAACCGAAGACTGGCTGCTCGCCGCCGCGCGCCGGCGCCTCTCGGAGACGCAGCGCAGCGACGGCGGCTGGCCCAGCGACGACGGCCGCCAGTTCGACGTGCACACCACCCTGACGGCGATCCGCGCCGCCCGCTGAACCGTGATCAGGGCGTCCCTGAAGTCGCTCTAACGCCTTGAGGGACGCCCTGATCACGGTGGTGGTTTAGTACGCGGGCAGGGACGGGTCGATCTGCTTGATCCAGGAGAGCACGCCGCCCTGCACGTGCACCGCGTCCTTGAAGCCGGCCGCCTTCACAGCGGCGAGCGCCTCAGCGGACCGGACACCCGACTTGCAGTGCAGCACGATCTGCCGGTCCTGCGGGAGCCTGGCCAGCGCCTCGCCGGACAGGATGTCGCCCTTGGGGATCAGCGTCGCGCCCGGGATGCGCACGATCTCGTACTCGGCCGGCTCGCGCACATCGACCAGGAAGATCGACTTGCCGGAGTCCTGCCAGTCCTTGAGCTCCCGCGCGGTGATGGTGGAGTCGACGGCCGCCTCTTCGGCTTCCGGCGACACCGCGCCGCAGAAGTCTTCGTAGTCTTCGAGCAGGTCGGTGACCGTCGGGTTCTCGCCGCAGAGCGCGCAGGCCGGGTCCTTGCGGACCTTGATCTTCCGGTACGTCATCTCCAGCGCGTCGTAGACCGTCAGCCCGCCCACGAGCGGCTCGCCGATGCCGGTGATCAGCTTGATCGCCTCGGTGACCTGGATGGAGCCGATCGACGCGCAGAGCACGCCCAGCACACCACCCTCGGCGCAGGACGGGACCATGCCGGGCGGCGGGGGCTCGGGGTACAAGCAGCGGTAGCAGGGGCCGTGCTCGGCCCAGAACACGCTCGCCTGCCCGTCGAAGCGGTAGATCGAACCCCACACGTACGGCTTGCCGAGCAGCACCGCCGCGTCGTTGACCATGTACCGCGTGGCGAAGTTGTCGGTGCCGTCGACGATCAGGTCGTACTGGGAGAAGATCTCCTTGACGTTGTCCCGGTCGAGGGCGGTGTTGTGGATCACCACGTTGACGTACGGGTTGATCTCACGGACCGACGCGGCGGCCGACTCCGCCTTGGGGCGGCCGATGTCGGACTGACCGTGGATGATCTGCCGCTGGAGGTTGGACTCGTCGACGGTGTCGAAGTCGACGATGCCGAGCGTGCCCACGCCGGCGGCGGCAAGGTACATGAGAGCCGGCGAGCCGAGGCCACCCGCGCCCACACACAGCACCTTGGCGTTCTTGAGCCGCTTCTGCCCGTCCACCCCGACGTCCGGGATGATCAGGTGGCGCGAGTAACGGCGGATCTCGTCGACGGTGAGCTCGGCGGCTGGTGCGACGAGCGGGGGCAGCGACACGGTCAACTCCCGGTAGCTAGCGGCAGCGATACCGGACTATTGTTGCGCGCCCGCGACGCCACTCCGCAATGACGTGGCACACGGGCGGTCAGGGAATAGGCGGGCCCGCGTACCGCCGCCCGTCCAGGTACGGCCAGCCGTAGGCGACGCAGCCCTTCAACCCGAGCGTCTGCTGCTGCATCACCGGGGCCGGTCCGCCGGGCGTCGGGCAGCGCTCGTGCCCGTGGCCCAACTGGTGGCCCACCTCGTGGTTGACCGCGTACGCCTGGTACTCCGCGAGCGGCGCGCCGTAGTCCGGTACGGCGGTGAGCCACCGCGCCACGTTGATGATCACCTGACCGGGCAGGCGGCACGACGTGTACTGTTCGGTGGCCAGGCCGCCGGCCGCGCACATCCGCTCCGACGTGGCCGGCGTGGCGAGGAAGATCGTGAACTCGGCCGGGGCGGATCGCGGTACCCGCTGCAGCCGGAACTGCCGTCCGGCGATCCAGCTCCGCGGGTCGCCCAGGATCTGGTCGACGCTCGCCGCGAACGACTTCGCGTCCTGCGCGAGGCCGTCTTCGGTGGCCACCCGGAAGCG
Source organism: Phytohabitans aurantiacus (assembly GCF_027923225.1). Lineage (GTDB taxonomy): Bacteria > Actinomycetota > Actinomycetes > Mycobacteriales > Micromonosporaceae > Phytohabitans > Phytohabitans aurantiacus. The sequence goes on along the minus strand of NZ_BSDI01000013.1, from coordinate 51,121 downwards.
GCGCAGCGTGCCGGCGGTACCAAGGAGCGCGCCGGTGCTGTCCGCGTACCGGAAGGTGCCCGGACCGGTGATCGGGAACGTCGTGGCGACCGCGACCGGGGTGGGCGACGGCGGCTCCGGCGACGGCGACGTGGGGCGCAGCGCGACCGCCGCCGGTACCACGGACGCCGCGGTGGTCGGCGTGGGTTCCGGCGCCGCGACCCGCAGCTCCACCGGCCGGCCCCGCGCGAGGTCGATCAGCACCAGGCCCGCGGCCGATGCCAGCAGCAGGAGTACCGCCGTCCGCCGTTGCCGGTGCCGCATGCGTTCCTGCCCGATGCGGCGCCCTTCGAGCCGATGTGCTGGCGGGCGGCGAGAATCGGACACGCTGCCGGGCGCTGCCACGTGGTCTGCGGTGGCGCGGACTGGACGGGTCGCCGGAGTCGCCATGGTCCGTTCAGCGTGCCATGACTATCCTCAATTGTCCGTATTTAACACGCTATTTCAGTGGACCTGTGTACCGGCGGCCGTTCAGGTACGGCCACGGGTTGGCCGCGCATCCGTCCAGCCCGAGCGTCTGCTGCATCATCACCGGCGCCGGCCGGCCCGCTCCCGGGCACAACTCGTGCTGGCGCCCCAACTGGTGCCCGACCTCGTGGTTCACCACATAGGTGCGGTACACCGACAGCGGCACCTTTGCCGACGTGTAGTCCGGAATCGAGAGCCGCCACCGGTCCAGATTGATGATCACTCTGCCGCTGGTGCGGCAGGACGTGTACGGCCGGCCGCCCGCCTGGATGTTCACGCCTCCGGCCGCGCACATCCGCTGGGCCGTCTCGCCCGTCGCCAGGTACACCGTGAACTCGTGCGCCTGCCCGTCCGGTACCCGCTGCATCCGGTGCCCGCCCGCGATCCAACTCCGCTGGTCGCCGAGCGCCTTGTCGACGGCCACCGCGAACTCCGTCACGTCCTCGTTCGAGCCGCGCTCGACCGCCACCCGGTACCGGTGCACCGTGCCCCCGCGCCCGAAGACCGGCCCGCCCGCCGTCCCGTACTGGAACGTGCCCTCCCCACGGGCCGGCACCGGCCCGGGCAGCGCGATCGGATCGGCCGGCGGTGGTGTTCCCGCCGGTGATGGCGACGGCGTCGGGGACGGTGCGGCCGATGTGGCCACCGCCGAGGTTGGCGTCACGGACACCGGCGCCGTGTCGGTGTCACCCGCCAGCTTCGGCAGCGCGAGGCCGGTCAGGATCACCCCGGCCGCCGCCAGGAAGATCGCGCGCGTGGCGTTCAACGGGCGTCAGCCCGGTGACCGACCTCGTCGAGTAGCGCGACAACAGCTCGGGCAACCATCCGTGGCACCTCCATCTGCGCCACGTGCCCCACGCCATCCAAAATAAGCAGCCGGCTGTCGGGAATCACCCTGGCGACCTGCGGCGCCACCCGGATGTCGACCAGCCGGTCCTGCCGGCCACCGATCACCAGCGTGGGCACCCCGATCTGGGCGGCGACCCTCCACTGCGAGCCCGGCCCCGGCAGGTACGCCCGGAGGAAGCTGGAGATCAGACCCCGGAAGGTGCGCAGGTAGGAGGCCACGTAGTGATCGACCTCGTAGCGCCGCCTCAGCTCCTCGATCGCCTCCAGGCGGCGCTGCTCGCTGATCCTGCTCGGGTCGGCGAAGCAGGCGTCGGTCACCTGGCGGGTCATCTCCTCCGGCGTGATCTTCGCAAGCTGCCAGGTCGCCAGCCGCTCGGCCAGCGGCACGGCCAGCAGCGGCAGCATGCGGCTCTGCATCGAGCGCCTCGGGTCGAGGAAAGGCATCGCGGGCGACACCAGGGTCAGCGTGCGCACCAGGTCGGGCCGGGTGCCCGCGACCCGCACGGCGATGGCACCGCCGAGCGAGTTGCCGAACAGGTGCACCGGGCCACGGTCGCTGTACTCGATCCAGCGCGCGACGCGAGCGGCCTGCGCCGGGATGCTGTAACTGCGGGCGGGCTCGCTGCGACCGAACCCGGGCAGGTCGATCGCCTGCCCGTCGAGCCGGTGCGCGAGCAGGCCGGCGAGGTCGGTCCAGTTCGTCGACGAGCCGCCGAGCCCGTGGACGTACAGGGCCGGCTCGGCGCCGGCTGAGGTGGCCGGCGTGTCCCGCACGTACATGATCGAGCCGTCGAGGAGCACCGAACGCCCGGGCCACGGCGGCGGCGCGTCGTCAGGCGGAAACAGCTGATCCGCCACGAGGGCCGCGCGCTTCATCTATCTAGTGTGCCGCGTGTTACGAGAGTAGTGACTCCAGCCGGCGGTTCACGGCCCCGAGTGTGGCGCGCACCACCGCCTGCCGGGGGTCGCCGGCCACGAGCGCGGAGCCGGCCAGTTGCTCGACCCAGCCACCGCACACCAGCAGCACCACGACGATCGCGACCTCGCAGGTGCCGAATGGCACCACCGCGGTGTGCTCGACGAAGCACCGCCCGCGGTCGGTGGGCTGCTCGGCGGTGCTGAGCAGATCGTCGATCGCGGCCGCCGCCGCGGTGGCGCACAGCCGCAGCACGTACGCGTCGACCGCCGGACCGTTGGCCCGACCGGTGGCACGCCGCTCGTCGGCGGCCAGCCGTACCTCGACCGTGGCGTCCAGGCCGAACGTGCTGACCTGTACCTCGTCGATGGTCACGCGCGGGCCCGGGTTGGGGAGCGGCTTCAGCGGCCGGGGCGGGGCGGCCTCCACCGGGGCGCTCTGGCCCAGCGGATACGCCGGCTCCTCAGGCTCGTCAGGCGCCACCCCGGGCGGCGGGACGGCGGCCGGCGGAGCCGCGACCACCCGCGGCGGCGGCGCCAACTCCTCCTCGTCCTCCTGGTACGCCCGGCGTGCGGCCCGCCGGCGCGGCTCGCCCGGGCTCGGCACCGACGCGCGACCGGTCGGCTGCGGCTGGGCGGGCACGTAAGACGAGCCCGATGAGGGCTGGGGCTGTTGAGGCTGCTGCTGCGCGGCGGCCGCCGGGACCTCGCGCGGTGCCGCCGCCAGCCCCATGCGCTCCTGCAACAGGCGCGCGACCATCCGGCTCACCTCGGCCGGGTCGGCGCCGTCGGCGAGGTCGAGCCGCAGGTTGTGCGCTCCGGACGGGGTTTGGCGGACGGATGCGTCACGGACACCTTCGACGCCGCGCACGGCGGCGACGATCGCCTGCACGTCGAAGCCTTCGGGCCGCTCGCGCGGCTGCACGTCGTCGCGGCGCAGGTGGCTCCAGATGCGGGTGAGGTCAGGGGCGTCGGCGGAAGGCTCGACGGTGGGTGGCTCGGGCACGGTGGGCACGTCCGGCTCGGCCGGCACCCGCTGCGGCAGCGCGTCGGGCACCGGTTCAGGTGTGCGTCGGGGCGGCGCCTGGGTCGCCGCCGGAACTGCCGGGGGTGCCGGTGCTTGCAGAACCGCTGGAGGTGGGGGTGGTGGCTCCAGGGTTGGCTCAGGGGGTGCGGCGCGGCGGGCTTCGGTGCTCTCCTGCGACCGTTCGGGGCGCCAATCCCAGGGCGTGTTGGACCGGCTGGGACCGGGCGACGGCGGGCGCTCGTACATCGAGGTGTCGTACGGCCGGAGGGGGCGCTCGGGCTGTGGCCGGAACCCAGGCGGCGGCTCGTACGCCGGCGGGCTCTCCAACGACGCATAGCCCGGCATGGCGGGAGCGGTGGGCATAGCGGGAGCGGCGGGCCCGCCCGGTGGTGGCTGGGGCAGCTCCGGCCGCTCGGGCCAGCGCGGCGCGGGCGGCTCGGCCTGCGGGCGCTCCCCCCGGGACGCCTGCGGCAGGCCGCCGGAGGGCGTGGACTCCTCGATCGCGTGCCGGGCCGCCTCGGCGACGGGCGGCAGGGCCGGTGCCGAGTCACGCTCGACGGTTGGTGCCGGCCGCTCAGCCGGAATCGGCGGCGGTGTGCGGTCTTCGAGGTCGCCCTCGTACGGGTACGGCGGGGCGCTCGCCGGCACGCGCAGGGCGATGGGTGTGTGCTCGCCGGTGGGCCGGTCTTCGTAGGTGGCGCCGTTGGCGACCGGGCGGAGGGGCGCGGCGGGACTCAGCGGCGACAGCAGGTCGGCGTAGCGCGGCGACGCGTCGGCCCAGCCCCGGCTTGCGGCGCTGTCGCCCCCCGGCTGCTGGCCGGACGTGCGCCAGCTCGGCCGCACCGGCTCGCCACTCGGCTCCAGCGCGGAGCCCGCGTTCGACCACGCGGAATCGGCGGCCGCCCAGCCACCCCGCCGGGCCGGACCGCCATTGTCACCGTGCGGACCTGCGCCGTTGCCGTTCTCTCCCGGTGTGGCGCCACCGTGTTGCCCTGTTTCGTCCACCGTGCGCTCCTCGGTCGCCCCCGCTGAGGCTACCGTGTGCTTGCAGTGGCGATAAGCCGCAACGTCCGGCTAGTTCGGCGGTCGGGGTGTGTTTACCGATCCGCCGCATTGGCCGCAAGTCATAGTAGAGAGACCGAAAGTCGAGGTGAACGGCATGGCCGTAGGGTCGGGGAGCGCGCCGCCGACGGGGCGGCCCACCCGCCTGCCGCGTTCGGCGCGCCGCAAGCAGCTGCTCGCCGCGGCGCAGGAGGTGTTCGTCGCGCAGGGCTACCACGCCGCCGCGATGGACGACATCGCCGAGCGCGCGGGCGTCTCCAAACCAGTCCTCTACCAGCACTTCCCCGGAAAGCTGGAGCTGTATCTGGCGCTCCTGGACACGCACTGCGACGCCATCGTGGCGCAGGTGCGGTCCGCGATGGTCGGCACGTCTGACAACAAGGAGCGGGTCAAGGGCGCGGTCCAGGCGTACTTCGACTTCGTCGACCACGAGAGCGAGGCCTTCCGGCTGGTCTTCGAGTCCGACCTGCGCAACGAGCCCGCCGTGCGGGAACGCGTGGAGCGGGTGGAAAAGGGCTGTATCGCAGCCATCACAGATACGATCATCTCGGACACCGGCGTCAGCCGCGCGCACGCCGAGCTGCTCGCCTCCGGTCTGGTGGGTGCCGCCGAGACCGCGGCGCAGTTCTGGCTCGCCGCCGGCCGCAAGGTGCCCAAGGCCGACGCCGAGGCGCTGCTCGCGACCCTGACCTGGCGCGGTATCGCGAGCTTCCCGCTGCAAGGCGAGTCAGCCTGACAACCACCCCAGACAGTCGGCTAACGTTTGCAGCGGCAAAGCCTTGAGGAGGATTCCGTGGAGGTCAAGATCGGCGTGCAGTTCGCCCCGCGCGAGCTGGTGCTGGAGAGCGCTCAGTCGCAGGCCGAGGTCGAGAAGATCGTGGCAGAGGCGATTGAGACCCAGGGCATCCTCACGCTGCTGGACGAAAAGGGCCGCCGAGTGATCGTGCCGGTCGACAAGCTCGCCTACGTAGAGATCGCCGAGCGCACCGTGGGTGCGGTGGGCTTCACCGCCCGCTAAGCCCTTTCGGGGTCAGTTGTTCAGGCCGACCGCCGCCATCCGAGTGGTATGTGCGGCGGTCAGCCGCTTGAACAGCCCCTGCACGCCCGCCTGGTCGCCGGAGCCCTGCATGATCAGCATGGTCAGCGCGACCCGCTCGCCCGCCACTCGCTGAGCTTGCGAGAGCCCTTCGCCGACCAGCCTGCGGGCCCACATCGAGAGCCGGTTCGCCACCTTGGGGTCGACCGCGATCGCGGCCCGGATCTCGGCGGCGGCGAAGTCGCTGTACTGCGAGTCGTGCAGCACGTCGAGCACGAGGTCGCGGTCGGGCGAGGCGAGAAACAGGGCCACCTCGCGCACGAAGTCGTCGGCGATGCTGTCCCACACGTACGCCTTGGTGAGCGCCTCCAGCCAGTCCTTCGGCTCGGTCAGCTCGTGGTACTCCTGCAGCGGCGTGACGTAGGGCGCCATCGCCTTCTCCGCGTCGGCGCCCAGCTCGGCCATGCGACCGGCGAGACGGCGATAGTTGTCGATCTCGGCAGCGGCCATTTCGCTGAGCACGGCGCGCCGGCGCAGATCGGGAGCGAGGCGGGCGTCGACCGCCATCCGCTCGAACGCGAGCAGCTCGGCGTACGCCACCATGCCGAGCAGGTCGACGACCGCCGCGCTCTCCGGACCTGCCGGCTCTGTTCCTTGGGACACGCCCGCAGGCTACCGCCGGGCGCGGTACGCCGCTCGCCCACCCGATCGCCTCAGCGTTGCGTGATCCGCGCCACATTTCGACGGGTGTCACGGCGCCGCCAACCTGACGCCTGAGGCGCCGTTCATGCCTGTCAGGTAACATTGCGCTGTTGCCGCGGCACTAGATCAGTAATTACCCCAGCCCGCGGCGCGCGTGTGGCCCGCGATCGCATCGACCACTGCGATCGCGTGCGGCCCGCGCCATACCGAATTAGCGCCCTCGGATGCGACGGGGCGCACCACGAGAGGGCACCCCCAAAACTCCATGAGCGAAACCGAAGAAACCATCACGCGAGCTCCCGTACGACCCGACAGCCCCGCCTTCGCCGACCTCGGTGTGCGCACCGAGACGGTGGAGGCGCTCGCTGCCGCGGGCATCACGAGGGCATTCGCGATCCAGGAGTACGCGCTGCCGATCGCGCTGCGCGGCACCGACCTCATCGGCCAGGCGCCCACCGGCACCGGCAAGACACTCGGCTTCGGCGTCCCGCTGCTCCAGCGGGTGTTCGCCCCCAGCGAGGGCAGCGACGGCGTACCGCAGGCACTGGTCATCGTCCCGACCCGCGAGCTGGGCCTCCAGGTCGCCAAGGACATCGCCACCGCGGGCAAGACCCGCGGCGTGCGCGTCCTGCCCATCTACGGCGGCGTGGCGTACGAGCCACAGGTCGAGGCGCTGCGTGCCGGCGTGGAGATCCTGGTCAGCACGCCTGGCCGGCTGATGGACCTCGCCAAGCAGAAGAAGCTGCGCCTCGACCGCGTGCACGCGCTCGTGCTCGACGAGGCCGACCGCATGCTCGACCTGGGCTTCCTCGACGACGTCGAGAAGATCCTGGCCATGCTGCCCGAAGACCGGCAGACCATGCTGTTCTCCGCGACCATGCCTGACCCGATCGTCGCGCTGGCGCGGCGGTTCCTGCGCCACCCGGTGACGATCCACGCCGGCCACACCGCCGAGACCGGGCCGTCACCGCTGACCAAGCAGCTCGTCTACCGCACCCACCCGATGAACAAGGTCGAGGTGGTCGCCCGCATCCTGCAGTCGCAGGCGCGTGGGCTGACGATGATCTTCACGCGCACCAAGCGTGCCGCCGACCGGGTGGCCGAAGACCTCGACTTCCGTGGCTTCGCCACCGCCGCGGTCCACGGCGACCTGGGCCAGGGCGCGCGCGAGCGGGCGCTCCGCGCGTTCCGGGCCGGCAAGATCGACGTACTGGTCGCGACCGACGTCGCCGCCCGAGGGCTCGACGTCTCCGGCGTCACCCACGTCATCAACTACGACTGCCCCGAAGACCCCGACACGTACACCCACCGCATCGGGCGCACCGGTCGGGCCGGCGCCAGCGGCGTGGCCGTGACGTTCGTCGACTGGGAAGACATGCCGAGGTGGCGGCTCATCGACAAGTCGCTTGGCTTGGAGATGCCGGAGCCGCCGGAGACGTACCACACGTCGCCTTACCTGTACACGGACCTCGACATCCCGTCCGAGGTCGGCGGCACGCTGCCGACCGCCGAGCGCACCCGCGCCGGGCTGTCGGCGGAGGTCGAGGAGGACCTCAACCCCAAGACGCGCGGCCGCCGGCGCGCCGAAGGCGGCCGCAGCCGGTCCCGTAGCCGCCGCGGTGGCAGCGGTGACAGCGGTGGCGGCAGCACCGCCGAGGCCGAGACGCCCGCGACGACCGACGAGGCGCCCGCGACGGCCCGCGTTCGCCGTCGCCGGCGTGCCGGCGAGGTGGTAGCTGGCGACGCGGCAGTCGCCGCGACCGCCGCTGAGACCGCCGACGTCGCGCCGGTCGCGGAGGCCACCGACGCGACCGCGGCTGCGAAGCCCCGCCGCCGTCGCCGTCGCCGCTCCCCCGCCGCGTCGCCCACGGAGTAACCGTTCACACGAGACCGCGCCCGCCGGAAACGGCGGGCGCGGTCTTTTGTGTAAGGAGGCCCCTCCGCCGGGGGTTCGACAAGGGCTCGGCGGAGGGGCCTGCGTCCTCAGTGCGCTGCGGGTCGCACCGAGGTGCCGTGGGTCAACTGACCGTGCAGGGGGCCAGTGCGTCGAGACCCACGGGGCGTGCGTCGATCCGACCGATCGCCGTCGCGATGCGGTTGATCGCTGCGACCCGCTTGTCCTCCAGAGGACCAAGGATCGCGTTCTGCACGAAGTTCGGTCCGCCCTGGCCGACGGTGGACTGCAGGCGCGCGTTGGCTTCCGCGATCTGCGTGTCGAGCTGCGCCAGGTTGCGCTCCACCTCGGCGAGGGCACCGGCCGGAACAGCCGGGAGCTGGCTGCCGACGTCGGGGCAGCTGATCGTGCCTACCTCGGCGGCGCCACCGTCACCGGCGTCGCCACCGGCCGCGTCATCGCCACCCGCGGCATCGTCACCACCAGCGGCGTCGTCGCCACCGGCCGCGTCGTCGCCACCGGCGGCACCGTCCGCCTGGATCTGGCACGGCGCGAGCGCGTCCAGGCCCTGCGGGCGGGCGTTGATGCGGCCGATCGCGGTCGCGATGCGGTTGATCGCCGCGACGCGCTTGTCCTCCAGCGGGCCGAGGATCGCGTTCTGGACGAAGTTCGGTCCGCCCTGGCCGACCGTCGCGACGAGCCGCGCGTTGGCCTCGTTGATCTGCGTCTGGAGCTGGGCGAGGTTGCGGTCGACCTCCGCCTGCGCACCGGCCGGTACAGCCGGGAGCTGGCTCTTCACGTCCGGGCAGACGATCGTGCCCGGCCCAGCGGCAGCGCCGCCGGCAGCCGTCTCCGGCAGCTCAGCGGGCTCGGTCGCGGTGCTGCCGCCACCGGTTCCCAGCGTGCACGTGGCCAGCGACTCCAGGCCCTGAGGGCGGGTGCCCTGCCGGCCGATCGCGATGGCGATCCGGTCGATGGCGGCGCCACGCTTACTGGCCAGCGGGCCGAGGATGGCGTTCTGGACGAAGTTGGGCCCGCCCTGGCCCTTGCTCGTGGCGAGGCGCTGGTTTGCCTCGGCGATCTGCGTGTTGAGCAGTGCCAGGTTCCGCTCCACCTCCGCTTGGGCGGAGGCCGGCACATTCTGCAGCTTGTCGGCGACCGTCGGACAGCTGATCGTGGAAGCGGCGGCCTCACCACCGGCCGCCGCGACGCCGATCCCGCCCCCGACAAGGGCGACGGCGACACCCGCGGTGGCGGCTATTTTCCAGCGGCGACCGAACGTGCGCCGTTCCTTGTACTCGTGCGTGCTCGTGGACATGCGCGTGACAACCCAACCCTTCGGGCCTAAGGTGGCCGGCAGCCGCGCCACTTGTTCGCGGGCTCGCCGGTGGATGAGAAGCGCCGTCCGACGGCTGGTTTCGCCGTCCGCCTCGCATCTTCTTACGGTGGACGCGCTCCCATGGTTCAACGCGACTTTCGAGAAGATCTAGGCTCGGAGGATGCCGGTCAAACTGGACGACGCGCTGGCAGAGGTGCGTGAGCTGCTGCTCGACCCTGGACTCGTGCGCGCGGTCGCCGCGGGGCGGCGCCGGGGTCAGACCCCTTCCCTGGTGCGGGCGGAGCTGCGCCCGGTCACCCTGAAGGGCGGGCCACACCTGCAGATCGTGACGTCCGACGGTGCCCGGCCGCACACTCGCAACGTGGCCGGGGCCGACGCGGGAGCGGCGGTGGATTCGCTGCTGGCGGAGCCGTTCGGAAACTGGCATGTGGAGACGGGCGAGGCGACCGTGCAGTTGCGGGTCACGAAAAAGGGCGACGCCCAGGTGCACCGCGCGACCGCCGCCCGCGAGGCGCCCGACACCGAGCACGACCGTGCCAAGGAGTACCTGCTCGATCCGGGTGACCCGCTGTTCGACGTGATCGGGGGCAACGCGGCGAAGCGCCGGCAGGTCGACGCGTTCCTGCGGGCGCTGGCGGCCACCCTGCCCGAGCCACCCGCCAGGCTGGACGTGGTGGATCTGGGGTGCGGCAACGCATACCTGACGTTCGCCGCCCACCGGTACCTGACCGGGCTGGGCGTCGACGTGCGGATCGTCGGCGTCGACGTGCGCGAAGACCAGCGGCGCCGCAACACCGAGGTGGCCGAGCGGCTGGGCTGTGCCGACAAGGTGCGGTTCGTGGCGGGCACGATCGCCGGTGCCGAGGTCGATCTGAGGCCCGATCTGGTACTGGCGCTGCACGCGTGCGACACCGCCACCGACGAGGCGCTGGCCCGAGCGGTGCGTTGGGACGCGCGGTGGGTGCTGGCGGCGCCGTGCTGCCACCACGACATCGCCGCGCAGCTGCGCGCCCAGCCGGCGCCTGAGCCGTACCCCCTCATCACCCGGCAGGGCATCCTGCGCGAGCGCCTCGCCGACGTACTCACCGATGCGCTGCGGGCCGCGATCCTGCGCCTCTACGGGTACAAAGTGGAGGTTGTGGAGTTCGTTGACTCCAAACACACTCCGCGCAATCTGATGCTGCGTGCCCGCCGCGCCGACGCACCGCCCACAGTGGAGCAGCGGGCCGAGTACGCGTCGCTCACCACGCAGTGGGGTGTGCGCCCGGCACTTGAGTCGCTGCTCAGCTCACCACGAGAGTGAACTCCGCCGTGTGCACCTTTCCAGCCACCTGGAAGTCGAAGAACATCCGGTAGCGGCCGGTGCTCGGCACCGCCAGCCAGAACTTCACGGCCCCGTCGACGAGCCGGTCTTCGGGGTGCACGTGGACGTACCCGAGGTCGCCCTCGCGCACCACCACGAGATGCCCGTACGCGGCGAGGTACCGCTCCAGCGTGGCACCGGGTACCCGGAAGAAGATCGGCTGGGTCGCACCCGGCACCGGCGCGCCCTCATAGCTCACCGAGAAGCCCCCGACGGCCGCCTCGCGGGCCGGCGCGGGCAGCGCCCGCGCGGCGTAGTCGCCGGCCACGGACAGATCGACGCCGAGCGTCAGCGCCGTCTGCTGCCCACCCACGTCGACGGTGAAGTCCGTGTACGCCCTCCAGGCGCCCGCCGCGGGCAGGTTGAGCGGCACCCGCCACCTGCCGTCCACCGCCATCGCCGGGTGCAGGTGCTGGTACCCCGACAGGTCCCGGCGCACCACGATGAGGTGCAGCGGCTTGTCGTGCACGACCGCGAACGTGGTGACCGGCTTGCCATCCCGGCCCACGATCCGGAAAGCGAAGTCGCGGGGCTGCCCGGCGGTAAAGGCGGTCTCCTCGGGCACCAGCGTGTATCCGCCCGAGCTGACCGCGAGCCCGCCCACATCGGCGGTGGCCTGGCCGGCCGTGGTGCCGTGCGAATGAGGGCTCGCCTCGGGGTCCGTAGCGGCCGGCGGGTTGGCCGTGGCCCCCTGCCCGTCGCCGCTGGTCAGGCGCCCCAGACCGAACCCGCCCAGCAGCGCGACCACCAGGGCGGCGGCGACGATGGCGATCCGGGCGGTGGGTGCGGGCATAGGTGGGATTCTTCCCTGGCAGCGCGCCAGCCATGTATGCGGGATCACGCTTGCGTGGCTTTTGCCCGAGATGCCTCGTTAGGTCTGCGTGCGTATCCCCGTCCCGACGACCGCCCTCATCGCCGCCCTCGTGATCGTGCTGCTACCCGCACCCGCGCAGGCCACACCGATCGGCGACCAGCTCGACACGGCCGGCGAGCACCTGGAGAAGGTGATCGAGGACTACAACGAGGTCCGCGACAACCTGCGCACCACCCGCCGCCAGATCGCCGACCTCAACGAGGAGATCCGGCCGCTGGAGCGGCAGCTGGCCGCCCGGCGGGCCCGCGTGGGCGTGATCGCCACGGCCGCGTACCGGTCGAGCGGCGTCAGCACCGCCCTCGCGGTGATCTCGGCCGAGTCCGCGTCGGACTTCGCTGACCGGCTGCTCGTGCTCGACCGGCTGGCGAGCGAGCAGAAGGAGGCGATCGACAGCCTCAGCGCGGCCCGCGATCGCGTCGAGGCGGCCCGCCGCTCCCTCGACGCGGCCGCCGGCCAGCAGGCGTCTCAGGAACTCGCGCTCGCCACGAAGAAGCAGCAGATCGAGGAGAACATCACCCGGCTGGAGCGACTGCGCGAGCAGACCGGTTTCAAGCCGCGTCCCACGATCAAGGGCTTCAAGCCGACGTTCTCACCGGGCCGGGCGGGCGCGGCGGTGCGGTTCGCGTACGCCCAGCTCGGCAAGCAGTACCGGTTCGGCAGCGACGGCCCCAACTCGTACGACTGCTCGGGTCTCACCTCGGCGGCCTGGGCGAAGGCGGGCGTACCCCTGCCGCACAACGCCCGCCGCCAGTGGCGCGCGGTCAGCCGGGTCAGCCGCGACGAGCTGAAGCCCGGCGATCTGGTCTTCTACTACCGCAGCATCCACCACGTGGGGATGTACGTCGGCGGCGGCAAGATGATCCACGCCCCGCAGCACGGCGAACCGGTGCGCGTCGACAACGTGGATTACCAACCGATCCACGGCTACGGACGGCCGGGCTAGCCGGCTATCGCAAGCGCCAGCGGGAGCACCGCTGGGGCGCCGGCCTGGCGCAGCAGGCGCGCCACCATCGTCAGCGTCCAGCCGGAGTCGACCAGGTCGTCGACCAGCAGTACCGGACCGTCCAGTGTGGCCAGTCGCTCGGCGAGCTCCGGCGGCACCTCGAACGCGTCGTGCAGCGCCAGTACCCGCTGGGCGCTGTTGCCTCGCGGACCGGCACCGCCACCGACCCGCCGCACCGCGCCGAGCAGCGGCAGCCGGCCGACCGCCGCGACCCGCTCGGCGAGGCCGCGCACGAGCTGGCCGTGCCGCCGGGAGTCCACGGCGACGATCCCCACCGGCCGGGCCGGCCACGGGTCGTCGCCCCGCGCCCACGCCTTGAGCACCTCGATGACCGCGCCGGCCACGTCGTCGGGCAGCGGCGCGTCGGGCGACTCGGGGCCCACCAGCCCGCGCAGGCGCGAGCCCCAGCCGAGGTCGGACAGGCGCCCCACCGCGCGGCCGGAAGCCGCCTGCTCCCCTGGTGCGATCTTTCCCCGAAGCGGCACGCCGACCGCCTCCAACCCGGTCGGCCACATCTTCTTCGGCGTGATCTCGACGCCGGGCCGGCCCAGGAACGCCTGCGCGGCCGCCAAGGCGGGCTGCGAGACCTCCGAGTCGAAGCGCGGGCCGGCGCAACGGTCACAGCGGCCGCAGGGCGCCGCGCCCGGATCGTCGAGGCACCTGCGCAGGTACTCCATCCGGCAGTCGCCCGTCGTGGCGTACTCCCGCATGGCCCGCTGCTCGGCGGTGCGCGCCTCGGCGACCCGCCGCAGCCGCGCGGCGTCGTACTCCCACGGCTGGCCGGTCGCGAGCCATCCCCCGCGTACCCGGCGCACGGCACCGTCGACGTCGAGCACCTTGAGCATCAGTTCGAGCCGCGTGCGCCGCAGGTCGACGATCGGCTCCAGCGCTGGAGTCGACAGTGGACGGTCGGTGGACAGCGCGTTGAGTACCGACCGCACCTGCTCCTCGGGCGGGAACGCGAGCGACGCGAAGTACCGCCAGATCGCCGCGTCTTCCGGCCCTGGCAGCAGCAGCACCTCAGCCTGGTCGACGCCGCGGCCGGCACGGCCCACCTGCTGGTAGTACGCGATCGGCGAGGGCGGCGCGCCGAGGTGCACGACGAAGCCGAGGTCGGGCTTGTCGAATCCCATGCCGAGCGCGGACGTCGCGATCAGCGCCTTGATCTTGTTATCGAGCAGGTCCTGCTCGGCGGCCCGGCGGTCGGTGTCGTCGGACTGCCCGCTGTACGAGGCGACCGCGTAACCGCGGGACCGCAGGAACTCGGCGGTCTCGCCGGCGGCCGCCACCGTCAGCGTGTAGACGATGCCCGACCCGGTCAGCTTGTCGAGGTGGTCGGCCAGCCAGGCAAGCCGGTGAGCGGGCGTCGGCAGGTCGAGGACGGCCAGCCGCAGCGAGTCGCGGTCGAGCGCACCGCGCAGCACGAGCGCGTCACCGAGCTGGTCGGCCACGTCGGCGGTGACCCGGGCGTTGGCCGTCGCCGTGGTGGCCAGTACCGGGGTGCGCTCGGGGAGCCCGGCGAGGAACGTGCGCAGCCGCCGGTAGTCGGGCCGGAAGTCGTGGCCCCAGTCGGAGACGCAGTGCGCCTCGTCGACCACCAGCAGGCCGGTCGTGGCGGCGAGCCGGGGCAGGACGGTGTCGCGGAAGTCTGGGTTGTTGAGGCGCTCCGGGCTGATGAGCAGCACGTCGACCGCGCCGGCGTGGATCTGCTCGGTGATCTCGTCCCACTCGTCGAGGTTGGCGGAGTTGATCGTGCGGGCGTGGATGCCCGCACGAGCGGCCGCCTCGACCTGATTGCGCATGAGTGCGAGCAGCGGCGACACGATCACGGTGGGCCCGGTGGTCTCGCGGGCTCGCAGCAGCGCGGTCGCGACGAAGTACACCGCGGACTTTCCCCAGCCCGTGCGCTGCACGCACAGCACCCGGCGGCGATCGGCCACCAGGGCCTCGATGGCCCGCCACTGGTCGTCCCGGAGCCGCGCGTGCTCGCCGGCCAGCCGTCGCAGTACCGCTTCCGCCTCTTCCCGCATCGAACCTTCCTACCAGGTGACCGGGGAAGATCACCGCCCGTGCCCGGTTCACCACCGTCCGCGTTAAGCCGGCCCTTGATCAGCAGAAGGTGCGAGAAAGCGGCCTTAACGGACAGCGCGCGTCCGCATAGGTTTGGGTCCACACAGGTGGGGGTGACATGTCGGGACTGCGGAGTTTCGCGCGCGTCGGCGCGGTGGCCGCTGGCTTGACCGGGTTGGCGCTGACAGTGCCGACGCTGGCCGCGAGCAAGGACAGGTGCTGCGAGGTGGCGGCCGACGCGCCCGGCGTTTCCAGTGCTGGAACGCCCGTGACTCTCGACATCGAGGTGGCCCGCAACGGCAAGGGCTGCACCCCGACCCGCCGCACGGTCTCCGTCGCCCTGGACGGCCTCCGGGCCCGGCACGTACGCGTGGAGCGGGTGACCGCCGGCGTGCCGCTGGTGCTCGTCGAGACCGCCGCCAACGGCACGGTCACCGCGCTCGACCCGCTCGCCGACGCGACCCTCATCTGTGGCGACGCCACGGCCGCCGCCCGGTACCGGATCACGTTCGCCGACGAGGCACCGACCGGCGAGGCCCGGCTCGACGTCGCCGTCAGTTCGCCCGCGGGCAAGCCGCTCGGCAACGCGACGGAGACGGTCGTGGTGGCGGGCGCCGTGGCCCTACCCCCGCCGGACGAAGAGGAAGAGGAACCGCCGGCGGAGGAAGAGGAACCGCCACTGGAGGAGGAGCCCGAGCCGACGCCTTCTGAGCCAATGCCTTCCGAGCCCACGGAGGCACCGTCCACTCCAGAGGCTCCCCCCACAACCGAGGCGCCCGCCTACGAGGAATCCCCGGGCCCGGCGGGCGGCGACGAACCAGCGGCGACCGAGCCGCCGGCACTGAGCCAGAGTGACCGACTCGCCGGCGGCCCATCCGCGCCGCTGATCGGCGCCGGGCTGGCCCTGGCAGCGGCCGCGGTCCTCGCGGTGGGGACGCTCGGCTGGTGGTACCGCCGCCGGACTCCCGCGGACCCCACGGACCTGGACGGACCGACGGTGGCCGTGACGTCCGCAGGCGGTTAGCGGCCGGCTCGGGCGGCTACCGCGGTGTCGGGGTGGTCGGCGAAGACTCCGTCCAGTCCCAGACCGAAGAAGAGCGCGTACTCCGCCGTGATGTCACCGCGGGCGTTCGGATCCATGCCGATCCGGAACGGCGCCGCCATGAACTGGTTCTCCGCGCGGAACGTCCACGCGTGCACGATCAGGTCGGCCCGGTGCGCGTCCCGTACCAGCGTCGTCGGCACGCCGCCGGGCGCGATCAGGTTCTTGTTGACGCCCACGCCGTCGGCGTACGTGGCGATCCACTTGAGACCGTCAGGCTTGGCGAGATCGGCGTACGTGCGCGTGTCACCGGCCACCGCGAAGTCGTACGGCCGACCGCTGGCGTCCATCAACTGGGCCAGCTTGACGTCGGTGAGCCTGTTGAGCTTGCGCAGGTTGGCGGTCTCGAAGGACTGGATGATCACCGCGTCCTTCTTCTTGGTCAGCCCGTTGCGGCGCAGCACCCGCACCAGCGGCTCCTCCAGCGCCAGCCCGATGTTCTGGAAGTACGTGGGGTGCTTGGTCTCCGGGTAGACGCCGATCGTCCGGCCGAGCCGCCGGCTCTCCGACTTCGCGAGGTCGATCACCTCTTGCAGCGTCGGCACCTCGTACCGCCCGTCGAACACGGTGTTCGTCGGGCGCACCTGGGGCAGCCGCTCCTTGGCGCGCAACGTCTTCAGCTCGGCCAGCGTGAAGTCCTCTGTGAACCACCCGGTGACGGCCGTACCGTCGATGGTCTTGGTGGTCCTGCGCGCCGTGAACTCGGGGCGCGCCGACACGTCGGTGGTGCCGGAGATCTCGTTCTCGTGCCGCGCGACAAGCACGCCGTCCTTCGTGGAGACAAGGTCCGGCTCGATGTAGTCGGCGCCCTGTGCGATCGCCAGCCGGTACGCCTCCAGGGTGTGCTCGGGCCGGTATCCGCTCGCGCCCCGGTGGCCGATGACGATGGGCTCCTCCTCCCGATGCGCGGTTGCGCTGGACGGGACGGCGACCAGAGCCGCCAGCAGCGCGCCGGCAAGGCCGAGTACGGGAATGGTGGGTTTCACGATTTTCTCCTCGCGATGTGGACGCTCGGACGGAGTCAAACCGTCCCGGGCGACCGCCACCTGTCCACCGGGTGAACTGCGGTTTGATCACCCGTGGTAAGACAGGCGGGATGCGCAGGACCCTGCAACACCCCGCCCGGATAGTCCCGTTCGCGTTCGTCTGTGCGATCGCGGTCGGCACCGTCGTGCTGATGTTGCCGGTGTCCCGGGCCGGCGACGGGCACGCGCCGCTGATCACCGCCCTGTTCACGGCGACCTCCGCCATTTGCACGGCCGGCCTCGCCACGGTCGACACCGCCACGTACTGGTCGGGCTTCGGCCACGCCATGCTCGCCGTGCTGACCCAGCTCGGCGGGTACGGGATCATGACGATGGCGACCCTGCTGGGCATGCTCGTGTCGCGCCGG
Organism: Phytohabitans aurantiacus; assembly: GCF_027923225.1. Classification (GTDB taxonomy): domain Bacteria; phylum Actinomycetota; class Actinomycetes; order Mycobacteriales; family Micromonosporaceae; genus Phytohabitans; species Phytohabitans aurantiacus. The sequence continues at coordinate 33,985 of NZ_BSDI01000013.1, read as the reverse complement.
CTGGGGCTGCGCAGCCGGTTGATGGCGCAGGTCGAGACCAGCCCCGGCATCGCGCTCGGCGAGGTCCGCGGCGTACTGATGCGGGCCGCCGTGATCATGTTCGCTACCGAGTTCGTCACCATGCTGATCGTGACGGTGCGGTTGTGGACCGCCTACGACGAACCGTTCGGCGCGGCGCTGTGGGAGGGCGCCTTCACCTCCATACAAGCGTTCAACAACGCTGGGTTCGCGCTGCGCGGCGACGGGATGCTGAGCTTCGTCGCCGACTGGTGGATCTGCGTACCGCTCACGCTCGCCGTGATCGTCGGCGGGCTCGGCGTGCCGGTACTCGTCGAGGTGACCCGCGAGCTACGCCGCCCGGTTCACTGGTCGACGCACACCCGGCTCACCGTGTGGGGCTCGCTGATCCTGCTCGCCGTGGGGTTCGCGACGGTCCTCGGCTTCGAATGGAGCAACCCGGGCACCCTCGGCCCGCTCGGGGTGACCGAGAAGATCCTGGCATCGTTCGTGCAGGGCACCATCCCGCGCTCGGGCGGATACAACACTGTGGACTTCTCGGCCATGGACACCGACACGCTGGCGGTGACGACGGGGCTGATGTTCATCGGCGGGGGCAGCGCGAGTACCGCCGGCGGCATCAAGGTGACGACGTTCTTCCTGCTCGCGTACGTGATCTGGAGCGAGGCACGCGGCGAGCCCGACGTGGTCGTCGGCCGCCGGAGGATCGCCGAATCGACCCAGCGCCAGGCGACCTCGGTGGCGCTGCTCGGCGTGGCGGTGGTCGCGGGTGGCACGCTGATCCTTCTCGGGCTCACGTCGGGGGTACCGTTCGACCGGGTGCTCTTCGAGGCGATGTCCGCCTTCAGCACGTCCGGCCTGTCCACGGGCCTGACGGCGACCCTCAACGAGGCCGGGCAGATCGTCCTGGCCGTCCTGATGTTCGTTGGCCGCGTGGGCACCATCGCCGTCGCCTCGGCGCTGGCTCTGAAGACCCGGCGCCGGCTGTACCGATACCCAGAGGAGAGACCCATCGTTGGCTAACAACGCGAAGGCACCGACAGCGGACGAAAACGTCGCCGTGATCGGTCTGGGCAGGTTCGGCGGCACGGTGGCCAAGTCGCTCGTGCGGCTGGGGCACGAGGTGCTGGGCGTCGACGAAAACCCCAAGATCGTGCAGCAGTGGTCGGAAGACCTGACCCACGTGGTGCAGGCCGACAGCACCGACGAGGCGGCTCTACGGCAGGTGGGACTGGCCGAGTTTCCCCGCGTCGTGGTCGGCATCGGCACCGACATCGAGGCGAGCCTGCTCACCGTGCTGGCGCTCACCGAGATCGGGGTACGGGAGATCTGGGCGAAGGCGATCTCCGAGAAGCACGGCCGCATCCTGAAGTCGGTGGGCGCGCAGCACGTGATCTACCCGGAGGCGGCGATGGGTGACCGCGTCGCCCATCTCATCACCAGCCGGATGCTCGACTTCATCGAGTTCGACGACGGTTTCGCGATCGCGAAGACCCGGCCACCGGCCGACGCGGTCGGCCGGACGCTCGCCGAGGCGGCGCTGCGCAGCAAGTTCGGCGTGACGGTCGTCGGGGTCAAGGAACGCGGCGCCGACTTCACCTACGCCCGTCCAGAGACCGTCGTACCGTCGGGCAGTCTGCTGATCGTGGCCGGTACCACCGAGCAGGTCCAGCGATTCGCGGCCGCCACGTAGCGCTCAGCCCTTGCCCTTCTTGCCCTTGCCCTTGTTGTCACCGCCCTTGCCGGCGTTGTCCGGCTCGCCCACGGCGGACGCCGTCGTGGGCGGCGGCGCGCTCAGGTCGGCGACGGACATCTCGCACGTCATGCCGTCGAGCGCGAAACCGACCGGCGCCGGATTTGCCTCGCCGTACCGGCCAGCGAGCGCCAGCGTCGTCGACCCGCCCGCGGGAATAGCGTCGCCGCGCGCCGATACCCGCTGGCCGGCCTGCGCGACCCGTGCCGACTCGGTGACCTCCTGGTCGCCCGGGAAGGCGAAGGTCAACCGCCAGCCCGCCACCGGCTTGGGCCCCGCGTTCGTGACGGTCACGTCGGCCCGGAAGGTGCTGCCGGAGTCCTGCCGCACGGCGTAGCGGACCCGGCAAGCGACCGCCCCGGCCGGCGCTGGGCCGGCGGAAACGCTGGCAGCCGCGCTGGGAGTCGTGGGAGTCGCCGCCGCTGCCGCACCGCTGCCGGCCGTGCCGCCGCCCGGAGAATGCGCGGCGTTCGCCCAGAGCAGGCCGGTCGCCGCCATCAGCACCACGCCGACGAGCGCGGCCTGGGCGCGCCTGCGAAACCCGACCCCTTCGGCCGGTACGGGGGCCGGCGGCAGGGGCAGGACCGCCGTGTCGTCGAGGCGGGGCCGGACCGTGTCGGCACCCAGCGCCTCGGCCACCTCGACGCTCGTGGGCCGCTCGTGGGGGTCCTTGGCGAGGCAGCGCTCGCACAACTCGGCCACCTCTTCGGGTAGCCCGTCGACCGGCGGCAGCGGGATCGGCTCGGCGTACCGGTGCGCGCGCAGCATGTCGGTCATCGATGCCACGTGCCACGGGCGCTGACCGCTCAGGGTCCGGTAGAGGAGCAGGCCGAGGCCGTACACGTCGGCGGCGGGCGAGACCGCGCCGCCGTCGAGCCGTTCCGGCGCGAGATAGGCGGGCGTGCCGAGCAGGTTCCCGTCCGGCCCGACGTCGCTCTCGCCGATGAGCGCGGACAGCCCGAAGTCGACCACTTTCGCCCCGGCGTCGGTGAGCATCACGTTGGCCGGCTTCACGTCGCGGTGCACGATGCCGTGCCGGTGCGCCGCCACCAGCGCGGACGCCACCTCGCCGCAGATCGTCACCGCGTCCTGCCAGGGCAGCATGCCGTCGCGGGCGAGCACATCGGCGAGCGGTTCGCCGTCGACGAGTTCCATGACGACGAACGGCGTGCCGTCCGACTGGCCGTAGTCGTACACGTTGGTGATGTGCGGGTGGCAGAGCCGTGCGGCCGCTCTCGCCTCGATCCGGATCCGCCGGCGGAACGCGGGGTCCGACGCCAGCGTGCCGTCGAGCACCTTGACCGCCACCTGGCGCCCGAGCACCTCATCGAACCCGCGCCACACGATCGACATGCCGCCTGTGCCCAGCCGCTCCACCAGGCGGTACCTGCCGCCAAGGAGTGTCATTACCTTCCGATGCCCACCCGCGGCGCCCCTTACACCCGCCTCTCGCAGGGCTTTAGCGGGCCAGGAGCTGATCGACCGGCGCGAACTCGTCGGTTAGTACGTGCGGGTTGCCGACGAGGTCGGCCAGTTCGTCGCCTTCGAGCACGGTGACGCCGGGGCCCACCCGAGCGCGCAGTTCCTCCAGCGGCAGCGGCGCGTCGGATGCGACGATCACGAAGTTCGCACCCGTTTCGCCGGCCAGCGCGGCCGGTTCCCCGATCAGCAGAACGTGCGCAAACACGTCCGCCACGGTGGCGATCTCGGCGCGGATGAAGCGCAGCGGCGGATAGTCGATCACGTTCTGGGTATAGATGCCCTGCGGGCGAAGGACGCGCTGGATCTCGACGACCATCTCGCGGGTGGCTAGGTGCCACGGCACCACAAGGTGCCCGAAGGCGTCACCGACCACCAGGTCCGCGCTGTCCTTGGGCCGGTTGGTGACAAGTACCCGGGCGTCGCCGACCACGGCTGTGAGGTCGCGACCGGTGCGCAGGCCCAGTTCGCGGCGGGCCAGGTCGACCAGGCCGCCGTCGATCTCGTACACGTCGTTGTCGGTGCCGGGCCGGGTGGCGGTCAGGTACCGCGGCATCGTGAACCCGCCACCGCCAAGGTGCAACGCGTCCAGCCGCTGGCCCGCCGGCGCCATCACGTCGGCCACCGCCCCGAACCACTGGGTGTACTCGAACTCCAGGTGCCGCGGGTCGGCGAGGTCGACGTACGAGTGGTTGGCCGAGTTGAGGATCAGCGTGCGACCAGTGTCCCGGGCGGGGTCGGTGGTGACCGTCGCGCAGTGGTACGCGGTCTCGATGTCGCACGGGTTGGGCGCCACTGTGGACAGTCCGGCGCCCACCACTCCCAGGGCGGCGAGCGCGGCACCGGTACGGGTGACCGGAATCGGCGCGCGACGGCGCAGGTACAGCCAGAGGCCGATCCCGGTCAGGCCCAGCGCCGCCGCCAGGCTCACGATGATCGTGCTCGTGGAGAGCGCGGCGACCAGCACGAACCCGGTCGCCAGGGTCGCCGTGATGCCGCCCAGCGTGCCGATGCTCGACAGCCGGCCCACGACCCGGCCGGTGCGGGCCAGGTCGCCGAGCTGCAGCTTGACCACCAGCGGGGTGACCGCCGAGAGCAGCCCCGCCGGCACAAATACGGCCAGGGCGGTGAGCAGCAGGATGCCGCCGGCAGCCTCGCCGCGCAGTACCTCGCCGGCGTACCGGACGATCGGCAGCGTCACGGCGGTGGCGATGGCGGCGAGCACCAGCGCGGGGGCGAGCAGCTTGCGCGGGTCGTACCGGTCAGCGAGGAACCCGCCGAGCCAGGCGCCGTACGCGATCGCGCCCAGCGCCATGCCGATCACCGAGCTGGTGACCTGAAGGGTCACCCCGATGTACGGCCCGACGAGGCGCAACGCGACGGTTTCGAGAACGAGCACGGCGCCGCTTGCGAGGAAGACAAGCGTCGCGGCGAGCTTGGAAGGCAGGGGCTCCACCCGTGAAGCCTAATCAGGGCCCGTTCTAGAGCATCGACAGGTGCACGTGGTTGGTGTGGGTGGCCGCCGGGCCGCCGCTGCCGCTGTAGGCCCGCCAGCCGTTGCCGGGCATCCAGATCTGCCGGTACCAGATCACGTACATGACGCCGAGCCGGCTCGCGTTCTTGACGTAGAAGGCGGCCAGCCGGTCGCCGTACGCCTTGTCGCCGCCGGTGGCGTTGACGTTCTCGAACCCGTTCGGGGCGGCCGCGAAGTCGCACGCCTTGCCCTTGGGGTGCTCGCCGCCGCCGCTGCCGCGGTAGCAGGACCGGTACCGCGTGAAGCCGTTGGCCCGGGCCTGGTTCATCGCGTGCAGGGTGCGTGGGGTGATGCAGCCGCTGGTGGTCGGGTCGTCGACGGTGCACGACTCTTTGGGCCACGAGCCGTCCGAGTTCTTCGGCGCTGGCTTGGCCAGCGGCGAGTTGGCGTTGATGAAGCCGCCGGTGGCCGTGCCGCCCGAGGCGCCGAGCGCCCGCTCGGCGTCTTTCTTCTTCTTCGCCATGATGGCGACCTGCTTCTCCTGCTCACGCACCTCGTTGTCGATGGCCGCCTTGGTGCGGGTCACCGACTCACGGGCCTCGCTGAGCTCGCGCATCTGCACACCGTCACGCTGGGCGAGCAGCTCCAGCCCGGCCGCGCGCTCCAGGAAATCCTCGGGCGAGGCGCTGTTGAGCAGCATGGAGATGGGTGTGAGCCGGCCGACCCGGTAGGACTGGGCCGCGATCGCGCTCACCTCGACGCTGACCTCGGCCAGCCGGTTCTCCACGCGCGTCAGCTCGACACTCAGCTCGAGCTGGCGCTTCTTGGAGTTGTCGAGCTTGGTCTGGGCCTCGACGTGGCCTTTGGCGGCGGCTTCGAGAGCGGCGCGCAGCGTCTTGGTGCCACCCTCATCGTCGGTGTTGGGCGCCGCGAGCGCCTGGCCACCGAAGGCGACCGACGCGACGACGACCAGCGCCACAGCTAGAGGACGAAGCACGGTGCGTCAGAGTACCGGACACACCGGCCCCACAAGTCCCTCCAGCCTCAGAATTAAGGCCGCGCTGCACTACCAGATCCGAACGGTCAGGTCACGGAGAACCCGCCGTCGACGAAGATTGTCTGTCCGGTGACGTAGGCGCTGGACGTGCTCGCCAGAAACACGGCCACGCCCGCGAAGTCGCCGACCTCGCCGTTGCGCCCGACCATGCTGCGGGCCGCCGCGGTGGCCACCCGCTGGGCGTCGGAGAAGAACTCCCTGGTCAGTGGCGTCGGCACGACACCAGGGGCGATCGCGTTGCTGGTCACCCCGTGCCGCGACCACGCCTCCGCCTGCGATCGGGTGAGGCCGGCGAGCCCCGCCTTGGCCGCGCCGTACGCCCCGCTGTTGCCGTACGCCCGCACGGCCTGCTGCGACACGATGTTGATGATCCGGCCCCAGCCCCGGGCGGCCATCGCCGGACCGAACCGCTGTCCGAGCAGGAACGGCGCGTCCAGGTTGGCGGCGATCGTCGCGTCCCAGTCGCTCTCGGTCAGGTCGGACATCGGCGGGCGCAGGTTGATCCCGGCCGAGTTGACCAGGATGTCCGGCTCGCCGTACACCTCGGCGACCCGCTCCACCGCGGCCTTCAGCGCCGCGCGGTCGGCGAGGTCGGCGGGCACCGCGGTGGCCTCGACGCCGTGCCCGGCCAGTTCGGCGACCGCCGCGTCGAGCGGCTCGGGCCGCCGCGCGACCAGCACGACCCGGGCACCGGCTCGGCCCAACGCCTCCGCGATGGTCCGCCCGATCCCCGAGCTGCCGCCGGTCACCAGGGCGACCCGACCGTCCAGCGAGAACAGCTCGTCAAGAAAGCCCGCCACGCGGCCCACCTTATCCTTCGTGATCAGGGCGTCCCTGAAGTCGTTAGGGCGATAGGGACGCCCTGATCACTCACCAAGGCTCGGCGCCGTCCTCGCTGAAGAAGCCGGCGGTGGGGCCGTCGTCCGGCAGCGTGGCGAGCCGCACGGCGGCGATCGCCCCCTGCGCCGGGGTACGCGGGCCGGCGTGCCCGTTCATGTCGGTGGCGCAGTACCCGGGGTCGGCCGCGTTCACCTTGATGCCGGTGTCCCGCAGCTCGTTCGCGTACGACACCGTGACCGAGTTCACGGCGCTCTTCGACGCGTTGTACGCGAGCAACGGGTACGCCGCGTAGGGACCGCTGGGATCGCTGGTGGCCGCGAGCGAGCCCAGCCCGCTCGACATGTTGACGATCCGGCCGGCCGCTGATCGCCGGATCAGCGGGAGCAGCGCGTTGGTCAGCGCCACGATCGCGTACACGTTGGTGGCGAACGTGCGCGCGAGCGCCTCCACCGGCATCTCGCTGGGCCGCTGGCCGCGCTCGACGAGGATGCCGGCGTTGTTGACCAGTACGTCCAGCCGGCCGTACTCCCGCTCGACGCGCGCCGCGACGGCCGACACCGACAGCGGGTCGGTCACGTCCAGCTCCACCGGCACCGCCGTGTATCCCTCGGCGGCCAGCTTTCCCGCGGCCTCCGCCCCGCGGGCCGCGTCCCGCGCACCCACCAGCACGGTCACGCCCGCGGCAGCCAGTCCGCGCGCGATCTCGTACCCGATTCCCTTGTTGGCACCCGTCACGAGGGCGACCTTCGTTTCGCTCATGGACACACCGTGCGGCGGATCCGGCCCGTTGAGGAGAGACCGGCTTAACCACGGACTCCCGGTCCCTGGTTACGCCGCCGCCCGCGGCGGAGGATTGCCGCATGGACCGCCGCCAGCTCGCCGAGTTCCTGCGCAGTCGCCGTGCCCGGGTAACCCCCGCCGACGTGGGACTGCCCACCGGTACCCGGCGCCGCACGCCCGGCCTGCGCCGCGAAGAGGTGGCCCGCCTCGCGGGCATCTCGGTCGACTACTACGCGCGGATGGAGCAGGGACGCGGGCCCCGCCCCTCCCGGCAGGTGCTTTCCGCGCTGGCCCGCGCGCTGCGGCTCTTCGACGCCGAGCGGGCTCACCTGTATCACCTGGTCGGCGAGGTGCCCGCCCCGCCGACCGGCCCCAGCCGCGACGTACCGGCCGGCGTCCTGCACCTGCTCGACCGGCTCGACGACACCCCGGCGTACGTCATCGACGCCAAGTACGAGCTGCTGGCCTGGAACCCGATGGCCGCCGCGCTGATGGGCGAGCCGCCGCCGCACCAGCGCAACCTGATCTGGAACCTCTTCGCCGGCGAACACTCCGAGATGGCCCTGGCAGACCCGGAGGCGTCCAGGTTCGCCTACGAGTGCGTGGCCGAGCTGCGCGCCGCCGCGGCACAGTACCCGGACGACGCCGGCATCCAGGATCTGATCCGGCGGCTGCGGGCGGCGAGCCCGGAGTTCGTCCGGCGCTGGGAGGAGCTCCAGGTGTGCGTGCGGAAGGGCTCCACGACCAAGCACCTCAAGCACCCGGTGATCGGCGAGCTGACCCTGGAGTGCGAGGTGCTCGACATCGCCGGTCACGGCCAGCGCCTCGTGATCTACAGCGCGGCGCCCGGCAGCGCGTCGGCGGAGGCGTTGAAGCTGCTCAGCGTGGTGGGCACGCAGTGGGCGAGCGAGGCCGTCAGCTGAGCAGTACCGCCCGCACCTGGTCCCACACCGCCTCGCTGGCGCAGGCGAGCAGGCCGTAGCGGTCGTCGGCGAGGTCGTAGGGCGCACCGTCGATCCGGCGTACCACCCCACCGATCTCCTCGACCATCAGCGCACCCGGTGCGTGGTCCCACGGCAGGGTGCGCCAGAAGATCACGAAATGCTGGCGCCCGGTGACGATGTCGACGTACTCCCGGCCGGCACAGTGCTGCGGCCGCAGCAGCTCGGAGATCCGGGAACTGCCGTCGCGGACCGCCGTTCGCAGGTCCTGTGGCAGGTACCGGGTCGTCGCCGCGCCGCGCAGCCCGCTCGCTGCCAGCACGTCGCCGTTCGGTGTGGCGCGCACCCCGTCGACGTAGGCCCCGGAGCCAAGTTCGGCGACCGCGAGCGTCTCCTCCAGCGGCTGGTAGATCCAGCCCGCGACCGGCGCACCGCCGCGCAGCAGCGCCACCATCATCGCGAAGGGCCCTCGCCCACCCGCGAAGTTGCCGGTGCCGTCGATCGGGTCGACCAGCCACACCGGCCCTGGCTCGCGGAGCCTGCGCAGCACAGCGGGGTCGTCCGCGACGCCCTCCTCGCCGACCACCACCGAGTCGGGCAGCAGGTCGAGCAGGCCGGCCGAGATCCGCTCCTCGGCGCGCCGGTCGGCGACGGTCACCAGGTCGCCCGGCGCCTTCTCCTCCACGTCGTCCTCGGCAAGGTGCTGGTACATGGGCAGCACGACCGTGGCAGCCACCTCGCGCAGCAGCCCGCCGACGGACTCGATCAGGTCAGCCACGCGGGGGCAGCTTCACCACGCTGACGAAGAACTCGTCGATCTGCCGGACCACCGCGATGAACCTGTCGAAGTCGACCGGTTTCGTCACGTACGCGTTGGCGTGCAACTGGTAACTGCGCAGGATGTCTTCGTCGGCCTGCGATGTGGTGAGCACCACCACCGGGATCTTGCCGAGCTGCTCGTCGTCCTTGATCTCGGCGAGCACCTGTCGACCGTCTCTGCGGGGCAGGTTGAGGTCGAGCAGGATCAGGTCGGGCATGACCGCGTCGGCGTACTGGCCTTCGCGCCGGAGGTAGGCGAGCGCCTCGACGCCGTCCGACACGACGGTGAGCCGGTTGCGAAGCTTGTGCTCCTCGAACGCCTCCTGCGTCATGAGCACGTCGCCGGGGTCGTCTTCGACCAGCAGCACCTCGATCTGGGATGTCTCGCCCGTCGGAGCGCTCATGCTGTCGTCACCTCGGTCTTGTCGTCTAGCTCGGCGTCCGCGTCGGAGCGCGCCGGCGAAGTGGTCACCGGGAGTGTAAATCGGATTGCGGTGCCCTCCGACACCTCTGGGTCTACCCAGATTCGCCCTCCGTGATACTCGACGATCTTCTTCGCGATGGCCAACCCTATCCCGGTACCCGGGTATGCGTCCTTCGCGTGCAACCGCTGGAAGATGACGAAGATCTTGTCGACGAACTCCGCCTCGATGCCGATGCCGTTGTCCTGACAGGTGATCTCCCACTCGTCGCCGTCACGGCGACCGGAGATGTGCACCCGCGGCGGCCGCTGGGGGTGCCGGAACTTGAGCGAGTTCGACACGAGGTTGGCCAGCAGCGTGGTGAGCAGCGCCTCCTCGCCCTCTACGGTCGGCAGGTCCCCCCAGGTGATCTCGCCGGAGGCGTACTGCCGCGCGGATTCGAGCTGCCCGGATACATCCGACATGACCGCGTTCAGGTCGATCTCGGTGAAGCCGCTCGTCATCCGCCCGATACGCGAGAACGCCAGCAGGTCGTTGATCAGCCGCTGCATCCGCTGCGCACCGTCCACCGCGAACGCGATGTACTGGTCAGCCCGCTCGTCGAGCTGGCCCGCGTACCGCCGTTGCAGCAGCTGGCAGAAGCTGGCCACCTTCCGCAGCGGCTCCTGCAGGTCGTGCGAGGCCACATACGCGAACTGCTCCAGGTCGCGGTTGGAGCGAAGCAGCTCCTCGGCCTGAGACTGAAGCTGGTTGTTGACCCACTCGACGCGCTCCCGGGCCTCGCGCACCTCACCCAGGTCAGCCACGATCCTGCGGCGCATACCGTCGATGTCGTGCGCCAGCCGGGCCAGCTCGGGCGCGGCGTCCATGTTGATGGTGTGTTCGTAATCACCTCCGGCGATGCGCCGCACCGACTCCGCGAGGTCGGTGATCGGCACGATCACCAGGCGGCGCAGCGACACCATCAGCGCGACTCCGGCCACCACGACGATCACTGTCGCGGCGATCAACAGCAGCACGAGGATGTTGCTGCTCTCCTTGGCCTGGTTGGAGGCGTCCTCCCGAAACCCCTGGATCTCTACCTCCAGGAGGTCCACGGCGCTGCGGATCGTGTCGAACTTCTCCCGAGCCGTGACGCCCAGCAGGATCTGGCCAGCAGCCGGGCCCTGGCTCCGGACCGCGTCGATCACCGGCTCGGCCACCGTCTGGCGCCACTCGGCGGACCGGGCGGAAACGTCGCGGAGCCGGGCCAGCAGGACGTCGTGGCCCGCCGCCAGCTCGGCCATGTGAGCGAGCAGCTCGCCTTCGCGAACCCGCCCGTCGTTGTAGGGCACCAGGTCTGCCACGTCGCCGGACACGGCATAGCCGCGCACCGACGTCTCCTGGTCGACAAGCCTCGTGAGGAGCTCCTCCGAGTCGGAGCGCAGCGGGCCCGCCCGGTCGGCGAGCGTGTCGACCTGCCCCCGGGTCGCCGCGGCCGTGCCGGCCGCCAGCACCGCGACCACGCCCAGCAGCCCGCCGACCACGATGCAGAGCACGGTGACCCGGCGCCGCAGCGTCCACCGTTCTTTCACCGGTCATTACCCTTCACGACCAGCACCCTTCGTGACCAGCAGCATGGTGATACCGCCGCCTTCCTTCACCGGCCATCGCTCTTCGTGACCAGCAGCATGGCGACATCGTCGGCCAGTGGGCCGCCGTTGGCGCTCTCGGCCCGCCCGACCAGCCACTGCGGCAGGGACGGCAGTGGCACCTCGCGCGCCTCGGGCTCGCCGAGCAGCTCGCAGAGCCCGGGCACGTCGAGCCGCTCGTCGCCGCGCCCGACCCGACCCTCGATCAGCCCATCCGTATACATGAGCAGCGACCAGTCGTCCCGGTCGAACGCGAGGTCGAACGCCGGTGGCTTGCGCGGCTGCACGCCGAGCAGCAGCCCGTGCGGCGCCGGCACCGGGGCGACCTTGCCGCCGGAGAGCAGCAGCGGCGGCGGATGACCGGCCAGCCTGACCGTGGCGCGGCCCTCGGCGAGCTCCAGGCACACCGTTGCGACTGTGGCGAAGATCTCCCTCGCCCGGCGCTCGCTGACCAACACCTGCTCCAGCGCCGGCAGCACCGCCTCGTCGGCCACGCCGGCCAGGATCAGTGCCCGCCAGGCCACCCGCAACTCGACGCCCAGTGCCGCCTCGTCGGCGCCGTGCCCGCACACGTCACCGACGATGAGGTGCAGCCGCTCGCCGGTCTGCACCACGTCGTAGAAGTCGCCGCCGATCACAGCGGCGTGGCGGCCGGGCCGGTAGAACGGGTACATCCGCACCTGGTCGGTGGTCATCAGCGGCTGCGGCAGCAGGCCGCGCTCCAGGCGTGCCGACTCGGCCTGGCGCAACTCGATCTCGCGCAGCCGCCGGGCGTTTTCGTCGGAGCGCTTCCGCTCGACGGCGTATCGCAGCGCCCGCGCGAGCAACACACCGTCGACCTGACCCTTGAGCAGGTAGTCCTGGGCACCCTCGGCCACCGCGCCGATGCCGACGTGCTCATCCTGCCGGCCGGTCAGCACGCACACCGCCGCCGGCCCCGCCATGGCCAGCACCTGGCGCAGGCCGTCGAGGCCCTGCGCGTCGGGCAACCCGAGGTCGAGCAGGACGCAGTCGACGCCAGCGATCCGCTGGCGTGCCTCGTTGAGACTGGTCGCTACCACCAGGTCGACGCGGGCGTCGGCCTCGACGAGCAGCTCGCCGACCAGAAAGGCGTCCGCTTCGTCGTCCTCGACCAGCAGGACCCGCAAGCGTTCCTCTGTGGGCACGCGACCGCTCGGACCGCGACCACCGTGTGGATACGGCTGCGTCGCGGACACCCGAGAGCCAGGAGTCATGCGCACACGCTAGGACACGGCACCGGAGGCGTGCGACCCACCCGCCGAGCATGATGTTCGACATGGCCGTCGTGCTGCTTCCGAACGCCGACCGGGCGCTCGCCCGCCCGCACCGCCGCGCGCTCTCCGCCGCGGCCGCGATCCTCGTGCTGGCAACGGTCGGCGCCGTCACCCTGCTCGATATCCGGCCGCCGGCACCGCGCGACGCCGGGGCGCCAGCGGACGCCTTCAGCGCCGAGCGCGCGTTCACCCATGTGAGTGCCGTCGGCGCGCGCACCCACGTCGCCGGCAGCGCCGCGAACGACCAGGTCCGCGACCACGTCACCGCCGCACTGCGCGGCCTGGGCCTCGACACGTCGGTCCAGGACACCGTCGGACCGGAGGCCGGGCAACTCTCCGGCGGAGAGGGCGGCAGCACGTTCGCCCGGGTGCGCAACGTCGTGGCGTTGCTGCCGGGCACCGCGCCGACCGGACGGCTCTTTCTTGTCGCGCACTACGACTCCGTGCAGACCGGTCCGGGCGGCAACGACGATGGCGCCGGCGTCGGCACGATCCTGGAGGTGGCCCGGGCGCTGGCCGTCGGGCCGCGCCCGCGCAACGACATCGTGTTCGTGCTCACCGACGCCGAGGAGGCGTGCCTGTGCGGCGCCGCCGCCTTCGCGGGCAGCCATCCGCTCGCGGCCGGCGGCGGCGTGGTGCTCAACCTGGAGGCGCGCGGCAGCACCGGTCCCGTGATCATGTTCGAGACGTCCGAGCGCAACGCCGCGCTCGTCGGCGTCTACGGCCGGGCGGCCCCACACCCGGTGGGCACGTCGTTCGCCGTCGAGGTCTACCGGTTGCTGCCCAACGACACCGACTTCACCGCGTTCCTCGACAAGGGCTTCACCGGGCTCAACTCCGCCTACATCGACGGCGGCGCGGTCTATCACACGCCGCTCGACACTCCCGCCGCCATGAACCGCGCAAGCCTCCAGCACCACGGCGACAACGCGCTCGGGCTGGCCCGAGAGTTCGGCGCCACCGACATGTCCACCCTGGACGCTGGTGGCGACGCCACCTACTTTCCGGTGCCGGGGGCGCTCATCCGGTACCCGGGCTGGCTGACCTGGCCGCTCGCCGCACTCGCCCTCGCCGCGGTGGCCGCGCTCGCCTGGCTGGCTCGCCGCCGCGGTCTCACCACCTGGCCCCGCGTCGCGGGCGGCTTCGGCCTCGCGCTCATCCCCGTCGCCGCCGGCCCGGCCGCGGCCCAACTGCTGTGGGCCGCCATCACCGCGGTACGGCCCGGCTACGCCGCGGTGCTCGACCCATACCGTCCACTGTGGTTCAGGCTCGCGGTCATCGCGCTCGCCGCCGCGGTCCTGATGATCTGGTACGCGTTTCTGCGCCGGCGCCTCGGCCCTGGCTCGTTGGCGATCGGGGGACTCGGCTGGCTGGCCGTCATAGGCGCCGCACTGGCGGCGGTCACGCCCGGCGGGGCGTACCTCGCCACGCTCCCCTGCCTCGCGGGTGCCCTGGCCGGGTTGGCGGCTCTGGCGTTCCCCCGCTTCGCGGTCCCGATCCTGACCCTCGGCTCCACCGTCGCCGTCCTGATCCTCGTGCCCACGGTCGCCCTGCTGTTTCCCGCGCTGGGCATGGCCACCGGCGGAGCCGCCGCCCTGTTCGCCATCCTGCTGGGGCTCGCCGCACTGCCGATACTCGATCTACTGTGGCCGGAGGCCGGCGGCCAACTCGGCATGCACGCGGCACGCGCCCGCCGCCGCGCGATGTACCCGCCACTCGCCGCGACCCTGGCCGCGCTGGTGCTCGCCGGCACCGGCTTACGCGCCGACCGCTTCGACACCGCGCACCCGATCCCGACACACTTGATGTACGCCCTGGACGCGGGCACCGGGCAGGCCCGCTGGCTGAGCGAAGAGTCAACCGTCCAGGACTGGACCTCACACTACGTCTCAGCTCGCGCCACAGTGGACGGTGATTTCCCGGCCCTGGGCACCGACCCGCTACGCACCGGCCCCGCTCCGGCGGCCACCCTGCCGGCGCCAGCACTGGAGGTACTCTCCTCGACGACAGCGGGCACCGAACGGACTCTCCGGCTCCGGCTGCGCCCCCAGCGCCCGGTGCGAATGGTCGCGCTGCACGTCGACGCCGCCACCGCGACAGTCATATCGGCCCGGATCGCGGGCCAGCCCGCACCGGTAGGCCGGGAGGGCGAACGCTGGTCCTTCGGCCTCGTCTTCCACGCCCCACCGCCCGAGGGCATCGAGCTGGACCTGGTCCTCCGCCCGTCCGCCGCTTCCCCGGTGCGCTTCCGCGTGATGGACGGCAGCGACGGTTTGACGGCTCTCCCCGGCTACATCCCCCGCCCACCCGGCGTAGGCGTGGCCGGCTCCCACACCTCCGACCTGGTAGCAGTAGCCCAAACCCTTTCCCTCTAACTCGTGATCAGGGCGTCCCTCAAGTCGCTAGAGCGACTT